>PMUP01000052.1:2769-70047 GCA_003166865.1 Bryobacterales bacterium | reverse complement strand
GCGCGTGTCGTCGCTATCGCCGGGCTTTGCCAGCCAGCCGAGCGCCATGGCCCGCTCGCCAAACTGCTGGCGAATGAAACGCGTTCCCTTGTCACGCAGATCGCCGGGCACGCTTTCAGTCTTCAGCAGGCTGGCGATATTTGCCGCGGCTTGCACCACTTGTGGCGCGGGATCTTTGCTGAACTCCGGCACCAGCGCCAGCGCGTCTCCCGCCGGGGTTTCGCCGGCGCCTACCAGCAAATCCACGTCACCCAGCACGCCAACACGTTCGGCCGCGCTCAAGTGGGTGGCGCCGTCAGCCAGCGCTTGCTTGAGTAGATCGCCCTGATATTCGACCTGATAGTAGCCCGCTTCCCCGTCGTTAGGCAGAAGCCACGCCGGACAGGTTTGCGCGTCAGCCAGCTCCATGTTGCCCATTGCGTCCGCCAAGACCGAGCACTGATGATGCACCGCGCCGCCCGCTTCATACGCCACGCATACCGGAATCTCCCAGGTCTGTGGTTTGGCCTGCGACCCGATAGGTAGCGAACGTTTTTGCGTCAGCTCCAAGGCCGGCTTCGCCCCACATTTCAGCGCAACCGAAAGTTCCGGCACGCCTGGTTGATCCAGGAAGCTGCTGAACACCGGAGCAACGTCTTTGCCGGCCACGCTGCTGATGGCCGCTTCGAAATCGCCAGCCGTCGCATTCCCCCAGGCATGCTGCTTGAGATAGAGCTGGACTCCGGAACGAAATTTCTGGGGACCGATCCAGCGCTCGAACATCTCGATCACCGCGGCGCCCTTTTCATAGGTGATATCGTCGAACGCGTTCGCGATGTCATCGTTGCTCTCGATCGGTTGCCGGATTGCGCGCGCCGAAGCCAGTTCGTCCTGGCGCATCGCACCGACACGTGCATTCACCGCCCCCACATCCAAATGCCAATCCGGCCGCCACTCGCCGGGTATCTTGCGTTCCATCCAAGTGGCGAAGGCTTCGTTCAACCACGTGTCGTTCCACCACGCCGTGGTGACCAGATCGCCAAACCATTGGTGCGCCATCTCGTGTGCGCAAATACCGGCCAATTCGCGCTTATGATTGATCGTTTCACTGGCTGGGTCCGCAAGCAGCGAGCTTTCCGCGTAGGTGATCATTCCCGCGTTCTCCATGGCGAAATCGCTAATGGGCATGACCACCGAATCCAGCTTCTCGTATGGAAACGGAATGCCGAAGTAGTCCTCCAGCAATTTCAGCAATTGAGGAATCGCAGTGACGGCGTAGGCAGCTTCCGCGCTCTTGCCGCGGGGAACGATCACCCGCACGGGCGTCGCGCCGGCGTGTCCCGCATCCACGGCATCGAAGCGTCCGACCGCCAGTGCAACCAGATAGCTCGGCAGTGGAGGCGAGGCTTTGAATCGCACCACCTTCATTCCATTTGGCTCGCTCGATTCCGATTGCACCGGCGTATTCGACAGCGCCATGTCGTCCTTCGGCACGTGCAGAGTCATTTGCCAGGGCACCTTGAAACCAGGCTCATCGAAACAGGGAAAGGCGCGGCGCGCGTCGGTCGGCTCGAACTGGCTGTAGACGTACCAGTCGCGGTCTTCCTTCAACTGAAAAATTCCAGCGCTGCTGCTGCGGCTGATTTTTCCCTGGTACACGATACGAAGCCTGCCAAGGCCTGAAATCTCGCGATCGAAAGAGAAGCCTATGAACTGATCGCCGCCGGGTACGGATTTCGCGGATAATGCCGGGCCCGCTTCGGGACGGAAGCTTGCTTCTTCAATCGCGAGACCAATTGCATTCAACCAGATGATGTTTGAAGGCGTCCGAACATCCACGTCAATCTCGACGCTGCCATGGAAGGTGTCGTGGTCCGGAACGATGGTCAAATCAACCGCGTAGCGCAGGGGCTGAACCGAGCCGTCGAGACGCAGCTTAGGCGGTTCCAGGGAGGGAGCCGCCAGAACCGGCCAACTGAGAAACAGAATTGCGGGTAACACCGGAATTTTCATGACAACGTTTTCTGACTGAGCTCACGAACGAACTTCAGCTGCAACCTCCGCGATGACGGGAACCGCTCTGTCTCGCAGTGAGACGACTGCCAGCGCGGCCACGTACAGCAGCGCGCCCATCAGCACCGTCGCTCGCAGACCGATGTAGATCGCGAGACAGACGGCGGAGACCGAGCCTAAGACGCTCGCCGCCGCATTCAAGGCCCAAGCCCATCGAACCGCCTGCGGGAACCGCCGCTCCAGGCGCGTGAGACCCGTGGGGAATGGAATGCCCATCAGAAAACCGGCCGGCGCAATCAGGCCAACCGTTACCGCGGCTTTCCAGGGAAGCGGCCATCCAGCGCCAAATTCGCTCACTGGAGCCGCAACAAATGCCAGCGCCGATACAGCCGCGGCCACTCCGATCAGTACCGCGCCGAGCCGTTTAGTGGTGTCCGACTCGCCCATGAGCCGGCGGCTATAATAACTGCCCAGGCCGCTCGAAATCAGCATCGAGAAAATAATCACCGTGAGCGCATACGTGGGGTGGCCCAGAAATAGAATGAATTTTTGGATCAGCGCCACTTGGATCAAAATGTAGCCCGCACCGATGCAGACGAAGTACAGGAGAAATACTCGTACGCCTGGCTCCACCGGAAGCCGGGCGCCCAGCAACAAAGGTGGGAACGCAAGCACCACCGCAATTGCCAGCACGCTGATTCCGAGCACCTCAAACAATAACGGCACGGCGCGATTGATTTTGTAGTCGGCCGATTGTCCACCCTGCTTCAAGAATTGCAATATATCGCGGGGCTGAACGGTGTAAAAGAAAAACGGCCGGTCATCATCCACGGGCGCGACGTTGTAGCGATAGCTCCGCCAAAATACGGCTGGGTCCGGGCTCTTCAGGAGTTCGCCGAACTGGTTTGGCGGGTGTTCTTTCGATGCTACGTCGTTCGGCAAATAGAGCAATTGCAGTTTAGTCTGGCTGAACGCCGTTTTCACGCGGGCGACCTCCGCATCCGTGAGCGGCTTGCGGAAGATGAGCACGGTGTCCAGCGCTCCGAAAGCACCGACATCCCGCGCGCGATCGCGCAGCACCACCACGTGCTTCCAGGCTTCGTGATCGCCAAGTTCTCCAAGTGCCGCGATAGCCAGCGAAAGCAACCGCAAAGACTCCCGCGGCGGCTCGAAACCCCAGCGCGTGAAGACCATCAGTCCGTCATCGGTCAGATGATTCAGATAGTCGCGGAAGGCGTCCGTCGTGTAGAGATTGTTCTCTGAAAGCGCGAACGCGCCGGCGGCCGTCGAGGCCCACGTGTCCACCAACGTCGCCTGCAGCACTTGATACTTCTGGGGACTGCGCCGGACAAAGCTGCGGCCATCTTCGACGAACAGGTGCACTTCGGGCCGAAAATAGAGGCCTCTGCTCAACTCCGGAAAGCGCTGCTGCATGATGGTGCGCGCGATGATGGGGTTGATCTCAACCGCGGTGACGTCCTTGCTTCCGCCGGTGATCGCTCGCGCCACGTCCCAACCTCCGCCTGGACCAATCACCAGGGTCTTCGCGCCTGGCCGCAGCATGTAGGGAAATCCCGGGCCTTCATGCAGCAGGTTGGCGCGCTCGGTGGCGGTCAAATGGTCCAGATCGAATCTGGGAATTCCAGTGGAGGCATCAGCGTCAATCACGATTTCCGGATCATGCGTGCCCTTCGGATTCAGCAGCGCGACGCGGGAGATCGGGTTCCAGCGCACGAACGCTTCCTGTCCAATGCGATGAACTTTGGCGTATCGGACATCGATCAAGTGGCTCTTGCCGTTGAAGGCCATCAGCGCCACGAACACCAGCGCCAGCATAACCGCAGCCGCGCGCCCACGCAGCGAGCCCGCCAGGTTGTACCAAATCGCCGCCGACACGGCGAACAGAACCGAAACCGCAATCACCGTGTTCGGCCCGCCAAAGTAATTCAAGAACGGAACCAGCACCAGGCAGCCGCCCGCCGCGCCCAGCAGATCGAAGAAATACACGCGGTCCACGCGCCGGATGGCTTCGCCCACGGCGATGGAAACCACCGCGCCCGAGAGAAAGAAGGGAAGCGCGCTCGCAAAATAAACTCCCGCCAGCGCGAGGTAGCCATACTCTCCGCTGCCCGTCAGAATGTAGACCAGCGACGCCACCACCGTCAGGCTGTTCACCACCGCCAGAATGCCGAGTTTGTAGAATATGTTTCCGCCGCGATCGGCCACAACATAGGAAAACAGGCCGCCCGCGCCCAATCCGAACAAGGCGATCGAGATGGCGAGAAACGCGAAGTGGTAGAAGAAAACCACCGAGAAAATCCGCGTGAGCGACAGCTCCAGAATCAACGTCGCAAGCGTGGTAAACGCGACGCCCAAATAGAGCTGCGGCCACTTCGTTTTGACGGATTCAGCGGATGAACTAATACGAGGCAATACTTTAATGTTACGGGATCGCGCGCGTATGTCGCAGGTAACGGCCACCGGAAGCGTGCATCAACGCGTTACACCGGTGGCCGATCCTTCTTCCCTACAGCTTCTGACGGAGAGCGCGGCGGCGCGGTTGCGGTGGGTTCGGCCCTACGGCATCGTTCTTACATCATGGTTTTTACATCATGGCTACGGGCGGCGCGGGCTCATCCGGACTTCCGGCCTTGGAGAGCGGCAAACGCACCAGCAGCACTGCCAACCCCAAGATTACGAGGCAGCCAATCAGATACGACGGTTCGGCGAAGATTTTGGGCAGAGGCCATTCCATAAAACGGAAGGTGGCGATCACCAGGCCCATGAGCGCCTCGCCGGCAATCAATCCGGACGCGATGAGGATACCAACGTTCTCAACGCGCGCCTGCTGCCCCTCGTTAAATCCGGCGCGCTTCCGCCTAGTGTCGGTAATCCATCGAAACACTCCGCCGAGGAAAATCGCGAAAGTGGTGTTAATCGGAAGATACATGCCCACCGCAACCAGCATGGGGCTCTTTACCCGTCCCATGATCATCACCACGCCGAACAGCACTCCCACAACAACCAACGGCCACGGCATGTCGCCCCCGACGATTCCCTGCGCCAGAGTCGCCATAAGTCCGGCCTGCGGCGCAGAGAGCTTGGGATCGCCAAATCCGATGCCGCCACCCTTGATGTTTGCCGCCTGAAGTATGTACAGCGGCCAATACATGGCGGCGCTCGCGACCACCACCGCGATCAGCTCGGCCATTTGAATTCTGCGCGGCGTCCCGCCCAAAATGTAGCCCACTTTGAAATCCTGCAGCAGTTCTCCGGCCACGGCCGAGGAGACGCAACCCACTGCCGCGACGCCTAACACAACCGCCACGCCGCCCGGTCCCGACACACCCAGCGACACCATGAGCAGAGCGGCGATAATCAGCGTCGTCAGCGTCAATCCGGAAATCGGATTGTTGGTGGATCCGATGGTGCCCACCAGATAGCCGGATACCGCGGCGAAGAAGAATGCGATGATCAGCATCACGATCGCGGCCACCACGCCGCCCAGCACTTGATGCGACAAGTAAATATAGAGTGCGATCATGAACCCGAACATCACCGCGATCAAACCAAAGACCACTTTGGAGCTCATGTACTGCTCGGTGCGGCTGGTCTCTTGCGGTTCCTTGGGTGCGCTGAGATCCGACACCGCGCGCCGCAAGCCGTCGAAGAGCCCGTTACGCATGCGGAACAGAGTGTACGCGGCGCCCGTCATCATGCCGCCAACCGCGATGGGACGCACGATGTAGCGCCACACAGCGTTGATCAAGCCTATCCATGATCCATCCGTGGAACCGGCCGGCAGGAACAATTGCAGTTGCGGTCCCAGGAAAAATATCAGGAGCGGCACCAGAAACCCCCACGCCAGCACGCCGCCCGCGAAATTCAAAGACGCCAGTTCCGGTCCGATGATGTAGCCGACGCCAATGTAGGCGGGACTCACGGTGGGTCCCGACGCCAGCGTGACGCCACCGGCAGTCAAGGCCTGGCGCGGCGATCCCAATTTCACCACGCTCTTTCCCAACTGACCGACGCGAATGATAAAGTCCTTGTCGTTGGCAAAGAGCTGAATCTCAGCCAGGAATTGAATGACCGCTCCCAAGCCCAGGTTGTAGAACAAAAATTTGGCAGCCTCGGCGCCGCGGCGTCCCGCCTTGTGAATTTCAGATGCCGCCACCGATTCGGGAAACGGCAGGTCGGGATCTTCCACCATCACGCGCCGCACCAACGAAACAAACAACACACCGATGATGCTTCCCACCACCATCAGCGCCGTCGATTTCCAATAGGCATCCTTCGGATTGAAGGAAGCCCATGCGCCAGAGATCAAGAACGCAGGCAGCGTAAAAATCGCGCCAGCCGCCACCGATTCACCGATAGATCCCGCGGTGCGCGCGATGTTCTCTTCTAAAATCGACCCATTTACCGTGCGCAGCACCGCCATCCCGATCACCGCCGCCGGATAGGTGGCCGCAATAGTGATGCCCGCGCGCAAGCCCAGGTACGCATTGGCTGCGCCCAGAATTACTGTCATCACCAGTCCCAGCAACAGCGCACGCAGCGTGAACTCGCGCATCTGCATGTTGGGCGGGACGAATGGGCGAAAAGGTTGTTGTTCCTTCATTGGTTCACAATGATATCAGTTGATTGAATGCGAAATGGTACGGCGGCAAGGTCGAAGGATTGCGGCCGCCAGGAACTACTGCACCGCAATCGTCACGCCGCTCGGGCTGGAGTAGTTTCCAACCGTCAGCTCTACCAGGTCGAAGGCCGAAACCGCCGCGGCCGCGGGCACAATGATATCGATCTGCAGCATACCGGCAACCTGGCCTGGCGCCGGTCCCGCATACACGATGGTCGCGGGCAGGCCGCCAATCGTCACGGATACCGGAAGTTCGATCGCTGGATACGGCGGCGCCGCAATGAGGCCGTCCTGGCTCGCGGGAGTGGTTACTCCAGCGCCGGTGGCAAACAGAGCTACTCGCGATCCGCGCGCGGCAGCGTTCGTTTTGGAGTTGAGGCTCCCGTCCTGGTTCAGGATAGAACCTTGCGAGGCCCCGCTCCCATTTTGCGTGAATATCGCGGGCGACGCTGCTTGAACGGGGACTGTGGTGGATGCCACCGCCTTTCCTTGATAGATCGCTTCAATCTTGGTGGTACGGCCTGCCACGCCGAACGGAACCACGGCGATGATCTGATCGGAAGAAGCAGAGAGCAATGGCGCGGCGGTGCCATCGAACAAAACGCTGCTGTCCCCGGTAGTCGTGGATACGCGCCTTCCGTTGACTTCCGCGCTGGCCTCCGCGACGGGTCCGATGTTGGCGCCAAAGATGGTCACCAATTCTCCAGGAGATACCGGACCTTCAAGAAGACTGGCGCTATTGGTTACCGAGCTGATGATCCCCGTACTGGACGGCGTGCTGTTCCCGAGCACGCTGTAAACTTCCACGGTGTTTGAAAACGTCGGTACATAAACACGGCCATTGGCTACCGTGGGCACTGCAAATTTCGCCAGCCGGCCTAAGGTGTCGCGGTCCCCGGCAAGATCGCTGTTCCACAATTCGTTGGACAAATTCGTGGCATCCAAGGCGTGCAATGTGCCAGGCACGCCCTCTGCATCCGGATTTCCCGTGGTCAGCCAAATGATGCCGTTCTGACTGCCATTCGCGGAGAGCGCCAGACCGCAGTACGACGACGAAATGGTGGGAGTGAATTGCGACAGGATGGTGGAATTGATCTGATTGTTGACGATCTGAAACGCCTTCAACATGCCAGCGGGATCGAACTCATACACGATGGGATTGGTTTGAGACCACAGCACCATGGTGAACACGCCCCACTCATTCACCTGCACGCCTTGGACAGTGCTGGTGGTGTCGGGTCCAAGATGTCCAAGCGAGTGCGCCTGCGCCAGGTACAATATTCCGGCTTTACCGCCTGCCAGCAAAAGGTTCGTGTTGGGTATGAAAATTGCGCCGGATGATCCCAGGTCCAGATCGTTGTCGTTCAGATCGCTCCATTCTTCAGGCGTGTACCAATCCTGCAGCGAAAGATCGGAGCCAGAAAGATGCAATATCGATTCACCGAAATCGACTTGGCCATCGAAAGCGCCGTTCCCCGTCGAGACATAGACATCGCCATTGCTATCGAAGGCCGGACCCCGCCCGGATTGCCAAATCGCCGACTGCCGCCCATTGGGCGAGGTGTTGAAAATCGACTTCAATCGAAGCGAGGAGGTGTCGTAAGCCATCAGCCATCCGTGATAGTTCCCCGAATCCGCGTGCGAACCAAAGCTGATGTACAACGTGCCGTTAGAAAGCATCAGGCCTGGCCGTTGCAATTGCTGGAAAGCATCGAACGGGACTGATCCGCCGCTGCTGCCCGCGCCATTGCCGGGCACGGTGCCGGAGATGATTATGGGCGCTGCGAACAGTTCGCGGCCGCTTGCCTTGATCACTTCATGGCCGTCCACCAAAGATAACGCGTGCAATTTAAATATGGGCGCGCTGTTTGCACCCGGTGAGAGCGTGTCCGAGACAACGTAGAGCACTTGGTTCACAGCGTCGATCACCGGCGTCCCCAGGATGCCGATTTCCGGAATAATATCGTAGAAGTAATAGATGCCGGATGGCACAATCGGGCCAAGATTTACTTGCCAGAGGGGCGTGGGCGCTTGCGGCGCGTCGGCATTGAACGCATAGACGCTGTTATGTTGAGTGACCACATACACAACGTTGTACTGTTTACCGGCGATCGTGACGCCCGGCACATACAGCGGCTGAGCATAAACCTGCCCGTCAACGGGGAAAGTGCCGACTTTGCCGAAGTTGTTCCAATTGAGGCTCGGCTGGAGAGCCGTCTCTTGCAAATTAGCGCCGGTCTGCTGCTGGTCGTAGTTGACGTTAAGCACGCTCACTTGCGCGAGCGCGCAGCCGGTGACGATAAGAGCAAGCACACTGAGCCGAATGAAATATGAATGCGCCGATGGACTTAAGCCGGGTATGATATTCAAGGTTGTATGGTTTCGCGATCAGGGTCGCGATTTGCTCCCTCTAAAACTTCCAAACATAACACATAAGTTGGGAACCTACGCGACTAGGTTGTGGATCGCCCGCAGCTTCGCCCAGAGCTCGGCCAACCTGTCGAGCCGCAAAGCGTTTGGGCCATCCGACAAGGCTCGCTCTGGATCTTCGTGGACCTCCACGAAGATGCCATCCACTCCTGCCGCGACAGCCGCGCGGGCGAGCGTTGGAATGAACTGCGGCTGACCACCGGAAGCGTGGCCCAGACCGCCGGGAATCTGGACGCTATGCGTGGCGTCGAAGACCACCGGCCATCCAAAGTCGCGCATGATTTCGAGGCCTCGCATGTCCACCACCAGGTTGTTATAGCCGAATGACGAGCCGCGCTCGGTGAGCAGAATATTGTTGTTCCCGGTGGACGCGACTTTATCCGCGGCGTGGCGAATATCGTAGGGCGAAACAAACTGGCCTTTCTTAATATTCACCGCCCGGCCTGTGCGTCCGGCGGCCACCAGCAGATCGGTTTGACGGCACAGGAACGCCGGGATCTGGAGGATGTCAACCGCTTCAGCCGCCATTTCGGCTTGCGAAGGCTGATGAATATCGGTAAGGACGGCACATCCATTGCTCTTGATATCGCGCCTGAGATCCGCGAGGATTCGCAAACCTTCTTTCAATCCCGGACCGCGATACGAACTCCCGCTGCTCCGATTGGCCTTATCGAAAGAAGCTTTGAAGATGTACGGGCCCGCGATTTTGCGAATCTCGTCCGCGAGAAAGCGAACGTGTTCCTCGCTTTCGATCACACAGGGACCGGCGATCAACACCAGCGGCTGACCAAGGCCAATAAGAGGCAGTGTGCTCAATCGGCGTGTGTGTATTGCTCGGACCGGGCGCGCTGGGCGGACTTCGGGCGGCTCTTGCGAAGTTTGTGCGCGGCGCCGATAAAGGCGGAGAACAATGGGTGCGGCTCCAGCGGCTTCGACTTGAACTCGGGATGGAACTGGCACCCAAGAAACCAGGGATGATCGGGGATTTCGCAAATCTCGACATACACCGAATCCGGCGTCTGCCCGGCGATGCGGAGCCCGCCGGACGTCAGAATCTGCTCGTACTCGCGATTGAATTCGTAACGGTGGCGATGGCGCTCGCTGATCTCGGGCTCGCCGTAGGCCTGGCGCGCGAAGCTGCCTTCCGCCAGCAGGCACGGATACGCGCCCAAACGCATGGTACCGCCCAGCTCATCCACGCCTTTCAACTCGCGCAACTTGTAAATCACGCGGTCCGGCGCCGCGGGATCGAACTCCGTCGAATTGGCGTGCTCCAGCCCGCAGACATTGCGCGCGAACTCGATCACCATGGTTTGCATTCCCAGACAGATTCCAAAATACGGCACTTTGCTTTCGCGCGCATAGCGGATGGCCGCGATCATACCCTCCACGCCACGCTTCCCGAATCCGCCCGGCACCAGGATTCCATCGAATTGCTCCAATTCGCGCGCGCAATCGGGCCAGCGCATGTTGTCGGATTCCATCCAGTGGATGTTCACCTTCAGCCGGTGCGCCAGCGCGCCGTGCAGCAAAGCTTCCTTCAGGCTCTTGTAGGAATCCTCATACTCGACGTACTTGCCGATGAGCGCGATGTCCACCTGATCCTCGGGATTTTGCATGCGCTCCAGCATTCCGGTCCAGCGGCTGAGATCGCGTGGCTTGGCGTCCATTCGCAGCAGCCGCAGAAGGATTTCGTCCACGCCCTGCTCGGCGAACACCAGCGGAACTTCATACACCGAGCGCACGTCGCTGGCCGTGATCACGGCTTCCACGTCCACGTCGCAGAACAGCGCGATCTTTTCCTTCATGTCGTGCGGCAGATCGCGCTCAGACCGGCACAACAGCACGTCCGGCTGGATACCGAGCGCCCGCAGCTCCTTCACGCTGTGTTGCGTGGGCTTGGTCTTCAACTCCTGCGCCGCCGCGATCCAGGGAACCAGCGTCACATGCACGAAGGCCGTATTGTCGCGGCCCATCTCATGCCGCAATTGACGGATCGCTTCCAGAAACGGCAGCGATTCGATGTCGCCTACCGTGCCGCCGATCTCGACGATCACCACGTCCACGTCCGCCGCCACTTTCCGCGCTGCCGCCTTGATCTCGTTGGTGACGTGCGGAATAACCTGCACGGTTTTCCCGAGATAGTCGCCACGCCGCTCGCGATGGATGATCTGCTCGTAGATCCTGCCGGAGGTGAGATTGTTGCTCTGTGTCAGCTTGGCGTGCGTGAATCGCTCATAGTGGCCCAAATCGAGATCGGTCTCGGCGCCATCGTCGGTCACAAAAACCTCGCCGTGCTGAAACGGGCTCATCGTACCCGGATCGACGTTGAGGTACGGATCGAACTTCTGCAGCGACACACGCAACCCGCGGCTTTCGAGCAAACAGCCAATGGACGCCGCCGCAATTCCTTTTCCGAGCGATGAAACCACGCCGCCGGTCACGAAGATGTATTTGGCCATGGACATTCCCCTCAGTGCATTTTCAGTGACGGCTCAAAAAGCGCCGACACCCTCTCCAAATCTTCGGGCGTGTCGACCCCCAGAGACTCGTAGTCGGTTTCCACCACGCGGACGCGATGCCCATTCTCCAGCGCCCGCAATTGCTCCAGCCGTTCCATGCGCTCGAGGGGACCCACTGGAAGACCCGAGTAGGCGAGCAGGAATTCGCGCCGGTAAACATACAACCCCAAATGCTTATAGTGAACTGCGCGGCCGTCATCGCGCGCAAACGGTTCCTCGCGTTCATAAGGACCCTGGCGCTCATAAGGAATGGCGCAGCGGGAAAAATAGATCGCGTCGCCGGCGAGATTGGTCACCACCTTGACAACGTTCGGATCGTCGATCTCTCGGCGGTCTTCAATGGCCTTCTTGAGCGTGGCCATGGGGACATCGGGGTCATCGAGCAGCGCCAACGTGGCGGCATCGATCGCCGTGGGATCAATCAGCGGCTCGTCACCCTGGATGTTGACGATCACCGACGCATTGTCACCCGACGCGGCTTCGGCCACTCGATCGGTGCCGGACAGATGGTCCGCGCGCGTCATCACCACCGCCGCCCCAAAGGACCGCGCAGCTTTGTAAATGCGCTCGTCGTCAGTGGCGACAATCAGCTTGGAAAGATAGCGCGCCTGGCTCGCCCGCTCATAAACGTGCTGGAGCATGGGCTTTCCGGCAAGAGTGGCGAGGGATTTACCAGGGAAACGAGAAGAGGCAAACCGGGCGGGTATCACGCCCAGAATTCTCCTTGGCACAATCGATCATAGCACAGCCGGGGTTGTGGCGCACGCACCCATTTTCGACTGTTCTACTGCTCGCTGAGTCGATCGAGCCGGATAAGTTTCTCGAACTCGTCTTCGAACGCTTCCAACGCCTTCAATACTTCGCTGACGCGGCGCTCCATAGCCGGTAGCCGTACAAGATCGACTAATCGAGGCCGTGCACTTGGATGGTTGCGTCGAAGTCGAAGCCGCGTACTACGGCGCCGCCAGGCTAGATCAGCCGCCGCGTTCAGGTCCAGTGGAATGCCAGCGCGTTCGCGGCGATATGTGTGTCGTTCGAGATATAGCGGGGGCTATGGCGCGCTACTTCCGGCTCAATGCTTTTCCCATCAGGCCCAGCATCGCCACTCCGAGCAGCAGCACGCCCGACGGCTCCGGCGTCGGCACAACCGTCGTTGGCGGCGGCAGCAGATTGTCCTGCGCGAAGGTGGAGGGGATGCCATCAGTGAACGAATTTTCAAGCTCAATAGCTATTGGGTCAAGTTCGTCGATGGTGTAGCCGTCCGAGGGGGAGCCGCCACCCAAAAGAGTATCAAGCTGGCCAAGGAATTGTCCAACGGTGATACCCTCGATGCCGGTCAGTGCCGGGAAGCCCGTGATGACAAGACTGCCAAAAGAATAGCCCGAACTGCCGGTTAGGAACCCTGCGCTGGAAAAGTTCACGTCCAATGTAAGTGCCACTACATCTCCGCCGAAACTGCCGGAACTGCTAGTGGTCTGGTCGAGCAAATTCGCAACCAATGGTCCGGGCGTGCCGGATGCCGGTAGGTAGGCCTCCACAGCGCTCGCGCTATCAAAGGACATTGTGTATGTGCTACCCACTGTGAGTTCATCGAAAGTGCCGGCGTACACCGTGTTGAAGTCGTTGGTGAGCAGTGTGGCCGCCGGGGTCCCCGTGGGTCCCAAACCTCGCCAGCCCACTCTGGTTGTAAATATGTGATCACCTGGCCGGCGCTCCAGGTATTCGCGTGCGCCGGGCCCGAGCAGGCCAGCGTCAGCAACAGCACCACGAAGAGGACGCGGGACATTCGTGACGCACCTAACTGGGTAATAGAAGACATGTCGATCCTCTTTCGTAACGGAGATAGGGCTGAACCCAGCAAGGCGATTTTACAAAATTCCGTCTGGCTTCGCAGTAAACAGTAATGGCCGGGATTTCCGTTTTGGCCTCCAAGTATCGAACAGTATACGGCAATCGCCTCGACCGCGACCAGTTTTTTTGCAGCGCATCGTCGGAATTGTACTAGTAATACCCATGAGAAATGGGCGGTGCCCCTTCCAGTCGAGTGGAAACCGGCGACTTGGGTGTCTTGGCTGATTGTATCGAAGGGGTTACTGTATTGCCGCCGGTTGGTCGGTCTTCGCTTCGGGAACCGCCATCAATTTGCGTAGCAGCGCCGCGGTGCTCTCATGAACATCGCGACGGCTGCCATCGAATCCGCCGTTGCCCAGCAGGCCCATGGCTGCATCCAGCGGCGTGCGCCCGCGCTTGTCTTTGACGTCCAGTTTCGCGCCATGATCCGCCAGGAACTGCACTACTTGATCCCAGCCTTTTTGCGCCGCGCCATGCAGCGCCGTCTGGCCTTGATTGTCGGCCGCGTTCAGGTCCGCGCCCGCGTCCAAACACAGCTTGAGGGACGCAATGGCTTCCGCCTCCGTTTTCTTGCGGCCGGTGGTGTCTTCTTCCTTGGTGCCGAGTCCCGCCGCCGCCATCACCGGCGTAATGCCGAACTTGGTCGGGGTCTTCGCATCGGCACCTTTGGCTAACAGGGTTTCGATTACTTGCGTATCGCCCGCCTTGGCT
This sequence comes from Bryobacterales bacterium, assembly GCA_003166865.1. GTDB lineage: Bacteria > Acidobacteriota > Terriglobia > Bryobacterales > Bryobacteraceae > Palsa-89. Next base: position 55,899 of record PMUP01000052.1, on the reverse strand, counting down.
GCACGCAACAGAGGAGTAGTGCCCGTACCCAGCATCGTATCGTCGCCGCGATCCAGCTTGGTCCGATACGGTTGTATCTTCTTCAATTGCGCATTTGCGTTCGCGCCGTGCGCGAGCAGCGCCTGAATCAAATCCATGCTCGTGAGCTTGTTCTCGATTTCGCTTGGGGCGGGACGATTTGACCCCGGCATGGTGTGCATGTCCACCGCAGCGTACAGCGCCGTTCGCCCGGTCTCGTCAGCTACATTCGGGTCCGCGCCCTGATCGAGCAAGAAGGCCGCGAAATCATAATGTCCGTTGATCACCGCCATCAGCGCCGGACTGGTGTCGTTCGGATCGGTCGCGTCGATCTGGGCCCCCGCCTTCAGCAAAATCCGCGCGCAGTCGAGGCAACCTTGCCGTGCAGCGAACAGTAGCGGCGTCAGCCCACCCAGCGGCATCCATTTTTCGCGAGGCTCCTTGGTCATCTGCCGCTCCCAATTCCAAGTTACCTGCCGGGCATTCACGTCCGCGCCATGCGCGATCAACTCCTGCGCCATCTCGGGATGCGATTCCGCCACCGCCCACATCAGCGGTGTTTGCTGCCGCCATTGCTCCTTTGAATTGACATCCGCGCCAGCGGCAAGCAAAACCTTCGCCGCTTCCACACTCCCCGTGCGCGCCACGGTCATCAGAGGAGTTTCGCCTTCCGTGGTTGCGGCGTTCGCATCCGCGCCCGCGTCCAATAGCTTCGCGATCACCGGAGCACTGCCGTTGACGCACGCCAGATACAAGGGCGTCACGCCATAGCGATTCGCGGCCTTCACGTTCGCACCGGCTTTTATCAGAAGATCCACCAGTTCGCGATCGTCTTGCCGCACCGCCCAATCGAGAGCCGTGGTGCCGTCAGGTTCCGCGGCATTAACGTCGGCGCGTTGCTTCAAAAGCGCGATGGCGCCCGCGCGGTCGCCGTCTCGGACTGCGTCGGCGACAGTGCCGGCCCACACCGACACACACCCCATTGCCAATAGAAGGCCAAAACGCATGGTTAGATATTGATCAGCTCGCCCGTGCTGTCGCCGATGCTCTCCATCGGCATGCCGCCCTTTTCGAGCAGCGTGAGCAGCAGATTCGCGATGGGCGTGTGATCGTCGTACCGCAGGTGACGGCCGCCTTGCAATTTTCCGCACGCTCCGCCGGCCACCAGATTCGGCAGCGGGAAATGATTGTGCAGGTTGCTATTGCTCATGTTGCTGCCTAACAGAATGATCGAATTGTCCAGTAGATTGCCGTCGCCATCCGGCGTGCTCTTCAGCTTCCCAAGGAACCGCGCGAAAAGCGTCGCGTGATAGCTCTGAATCTTCACCAGCTTCTCGATCTTCTCGGGCAGATTCTGATGGTGCGAGGTCGCGTGATGGCCGTCATGCACGCCCACCTGAGGATAAGTCTTGTTGCTTTCCTCGCGCGCCACCATGTAGGTGAACACTCGCGTGATGTTGGCCTGATACGCCAGCACCAGCAGGTCGTACATGATGTTGACGTGCTCTTCAAAGCTGTACGGAATGCCCACCGGCTCGTTTGGAAGTTCCAGCGTTGACTCGCTCGTGATATTTGCGCGCTGAATGCGGCGCTCGATCTCGCGCACACTCTCCAGATAATCGCTGACAGTCGCCTGGTCTCGCGGGCCGAGTTTCAACTTCAACGCGCCTGCCTCAGCGGTGATCTCGTCCAGGATGCTGCGATCCTGCTGGCTCCGCAACGCGCGATCCGCCGCCGAGCCGCCTTGCCCGAACATCCGCTCAAACGCCTTGCGCGGATTGATCTCCATCGGCATAGGCGTGGTGTGCGTGCGCCATGAGAGCGTGTTCATGTAAATGCAGCCGTAGTCGCGATCGCACGCGCCCAACAGCGCCGAGTGATCTTCCGTCGACAGCTCAATCGATGGCAGCGGCGTGTCCTGTCCGATATGCTGCGCCGCAATTTGATCCGCGGTGATTCCAGCGTACGCGTCTACTCCCTGCGTAGGCTTCGGCCGCACCCCGCTCAGCCAGGTCGTCGGACTCAGCGAATGCACCGCCGTGCTGTCGGCCGCCCGATTCCCAAGGCCGCTCACGATATTGATGCGATCACGAAACGGCTCCAGCGGCTTGAGTATTCGGGAAAATTCGAAGCCCGCGCCCTCCGCTGCCGGCGTCCACTGATCCATGATCGCGCCGTGCGGGACGTACACAAATCCGATGCGCGGAGAACCAGCCGCCGCCGTCTTCTTGAGCAAGGTCTGCGCGGGAAGCATCGCGTCCAATAAAGGAAGCGCCAGCGTCACGCCCATGCCCTGCAAAAAGGTCCGCCGCGGCAGATGCTTCTTCGAGATAAACATTTTACTTGCCCTCTATAACAGACCGCCGAACGACCGCCGTGGTTACTCCCGGCCCCTCGCCTTCCAGCGCCCTCTTCATTTCAAAGGGCTCGCTCCTGACGATCCCGGTGATTATCGAGGAAAACCGGTAATCATTACGCGCCGCGCCCTGGACGATCCCGCGCACCACCGGCACATCATAGTACTCTAGCGGACGCCCCAGCGCGTACGTCAGCATCTTCTCGGTCAGCGTCCCGACGAAATATTCGGGATGCTTCAGCAGCGCGGCCCGCAGCCCCACAACGCCAGCGATCTTAGTCCCGTCCGCCAGTTGCCCGGATGCATCGATCGGTCCGGAAGCGTCCTTGGTCCGATACTCACCGATGGCATTGAAATCCTCCAGCGCGAATCCTAGCGGATCCATCACCGCGTGGCACGTCGAGCAGGGCGCATTCTTGCGATGCTCCTCCAATAATTGACGGACCGAAAGAATCTTGCCGCCTTGCGCCTGATCCTTCAGCGGCGGAACGTTCGGCGGCGGCGGGGGCGGCGGTGTCCCCATGATGTTCTCCAGGATCCACTTGCCGCGTATTACCGGCGAGGTCCGCGTAGGAACCGACGTCACGCTCAAAATGCTGCCCTGCCCCAGTAATCCACGGCGAGCATCGTTGGTTAGCGTCACCCGCCGAAACTGGCTCCCATAAACATTCGGTATCCCATAGTGCTTCGCTAGCCGCTGGTTGACGAACGTGTAGTTCGCCGTCAGAAGATCCATCACGTCGCGATCCTCGCGCAGAATGCTCTCAAAAAACAGCTCCGTCTCGCGCCTGAAGCCCTGCCTCAGGTTGTCATCGAAATTCGGGAACGTGGCTTCGTCCGGCGAGACGCTCTGGACGTTGCGCAGGAACAGCCACTGCTCGGCGAAATTGTTCACCAGCGCTTCGGCCTTGGGGTCGGCCAGCATGCGCCGCACTTCGCGATCCAGCACCGGCGGTTCCTTCAACTTGCCCTGCGCGGCGACGTTCAACAACTCATCGTCGGGAATGCTGCTCCACAGGAAAAACGACAGGCGCGACGCCAGCTCCAAATCGCTCACATGGTAGACGCTCCCCGCCGCCACGCGCGCCGGATCGGGCTCCGATCGGAACAAAAACTTCGGACTCGCCAACATCAGCCGCAGCGAATTTTCAATCCCGGCTTCAAAGTTGCCACCCTGATTCCGTCCAGCCTGGTAGAAGCTGAGCAGCGTCTCCATATCGCCATCGGTCACCGGACGCCGATAAGCCCGGCGCGCCAGCGTTGACAAAATCTGTCTCGCGCACGCCACCTCGTCCTTGGAATTCGCCGGCGTGCAAACAAATATCCGCCGCCTGCTCGGCGTGTCCCCAGATCCCGTGGCATCGAACGGTCCCGTCACCTGCACGTGATCGATCAATGGGATGCCGTTCATGTTCTGCAGATCCAGCTCCCGCGTGAAGGGCTGCAGCGGCTCATCCGATTCCGCCGAATCGCGCCGCAAGAACGCCACCGCCACATCGTGTGGACCGGCCTTCACATGCACCTTGGTCCGCAACCGGGCATCCAAAGTGTCGCCCGCCAGCGCCAGGTTGGTATCCACAAGCTTCAGGTCTTCTTCCCCGCCTACCGGCGCGATGAATACGCGCTCGCCATCGATGCTGACCTCGAGCTGATGCGGAAACTCAAGGCCCGTCAAATATCCGACAATGTTCCGCAGCAGAAAAACGTTGAAATCGTAGTCGGCATCCAGCGGAAAATTGTGATGGATCAGGATTCCGCCGCGCGTGCCCAACGGCAGCCCTTCGATGTGCTCGTCCTGCGACATGTCCGGCGGAACACGAAAGCTGTCGCTGACCGGCCCGTTCTTCGGATCGCCAACCGCCAGGGCGCTCACCTCGCGCGACGCCGCTAAATACGCTTCCAGCAGCGATGGCGACACCCGCAAAACTTCAGCTATATTATCGAAGCCGTTGCTTTCGTCGTCGGCCGGCAGGAGCGCGGATACATCCACCTTCAGCCCCAGCAAGTCGCGGATCGCATTCGCATACTCGGTTCGATTCAGCCGATGCAACGGCGCGCGCCCTGGCTCCGGATGCGCCGCCTGTGCCTGATCGAGCGAAGTCTGCAACCACGTGATCAACCCGTCGATCGACGTCTGATCCGGCCGAGGCATCCCCTGCGGCGGCATCATGCCACCACGCAGCTTGCGAACCACCTTCTCCCACGCATCGGCGTGCTCGCCGGCATGGTCGATGTCCAGCTTGTCGAGCATCAAACCCGCGGTCTTGGCTCGCTCGTTGTGGCAGGTAACGCAATACTGATTCATCAGTGCGCGCTGTGGAGAAGTCTGCTGTGCCCATGCGCAGGATGCGGTCAGAACCATGCCGCCGACCACTAGCCGCGCGGGAAAACCACTGGGTTTATCCACCTACTCCCCCTTTGTCAGGTATATCGCACTCGCGTGCTAGCCGTCAACAAGCAAAGCTATTGTTTAGAATCGTTTCCGGCCGATCGTACCGTTGACCCCCGCATTCACGTGTGATAAAATTCCTACGTCTGTACAAGGAGCGAACCCGACCATGCGAACGGTGTCAATCGCTTTGGCATTGGCAGTCACCGGTTCTGTTCTCACGGTATCCGGCGCTGACCCTGTCTCGTTCAGTAAAGACATACAGCCGATTCTCCACGAGAGCTGCTGGAACTGCCATGGCCCCACGCAGCAAATGTCGGATCTGAGCCTCTACACGCGCGACGGGGCGATGAAGGGCGGGGATCACGGTGCCGTGATCATCCCTGGCAAGGCCGCGCAAAGCCGCTTGTACCGCTTGGTCGCCGGTCTCGAGCAGCCACAAATGCCGCTGACTGGCAGCCCACTCACTGCCCAGCAAATCGCGGCCATCAAGAATTGGATCGACCAAGGCGCGCGCTGGGATGCCGCCGAACCGCCCGCCTCCGTAACCAGCGCTGCTGCTGCCAATCAGGGCGGCCCCGAAACACATCAACTTCCTCCGGGTGCGCGCAACTATTGGGCATTCAAACTGCCCGTTCAGGCTACGGTACCTTACTTTGGCGAGGACCTGACCAATCCTGTAGATCGCTTCCTCGAAAGAGACCGCCGCGAAAAAGGCCTGAAAGCCGCTCCGCGAGCCGAGCGCTTGACACTGGTCCGCCGCGCCTATCTCGATCTGCTCGGCCTGCCGCCCACTCCCGCCGAAGTCAGCGAGTTTGTGAATGATAAGGCTCCGGACGCTTGGAGTCGCCTGATCGATAAACTGCTGGATTCGCCCCGCTACGGAGAGCGCTGGGGCCGCCACTGGCTGGACGTCGCGCGCTATGCCGATTCCAGCGGCTTCGAGTATGATTATGACCGTCCGGAAGCTTGGCGCTATCGCGACTACGTAGTGCGCTCCTACAATCAGGACAAGCCTTACAACGTATTTATCAAAGAACAAATCGCCGGCGACGAGCTGGACTGGAAAACCGACGACAGCATGATCGCCACTGGCTTCCTGCGCGCCGGCGCCCGAGTGGCCTTCCGCGAGAAAGACAACCCCGAGCGCCGCTACGACTATCTGGACGATCTGATCGCGACGGTCGGCCGCGGCGTCCTGGGCCTCACAGTGCAATGCGCGCGTTGTCACGATCACAAGTTCGATCCCATCCTGCAGCGCGACTACTACGCCATGGAAGCTTCGCTGTTTGGCTACGTCGAAACCACCTATCCGCTGGTGCCGCGGCCGGAAGCGGAAGCCTACCAAAAGAAGATGGCTGAGATCGACGCCGCGGAGAAATCGATGAAGGCCGAAATCAAAGCCATCGAAGCGCCCATCTTCCAGCGCCTGATGGCCGAAGCCGTCAAAACAAAGTTTCCATCCAATGTTCGTGAGGCTTTCGAGAAGCCCGAGAAAGACCGGACGGAAGGCGAACGGCTGCTAGTCGCCCAGATCCCCGACGCCTTCTTCTTCGATCCACTGCCCGTCGACAAGAACATGACGCCCGAAGAAGCGGCGCGCAAGAAAGTTCTGCGCGACAAGATCGCCGAGCTCGAAAAACAGCGGCCCAAGCCCATCCCGATGGCTGAGATCGCGACTGACGGCGACTATCGCTCCACGCCCGACGGCCGCGGCGATGAGACCATCGGATGTCCCCAGTGCCGCGTCCCCGATCCCACCGCCGGACCGTTCGTGAGCAAAGGCGATACCAAGTACCACATGCCGCCTTCCTACCTCTTGCTGCGGGGCGACCCCGACACCAAGGGCGTTCTCATGAAGCCCGGCTTCGTTACCGTCGCCACCTACGGCGATCCTCCCACCGAAATTCCGTCTCCTGACGGGCATACATCTGGAAGGCGTCGTGCATTGGCTGAATGGCTGGTGTCGCCGCAGAATCCGCTGACCGCTCGGGTGGAAGTCAATCGCATCTGGGCCAATCATTTTGGCCGTGGCATCGTCGGCTCGGTCGATAACTTCGGCAAAATGGGCGACGCGCCCACCAATCCGGAATTGCTGGATTGGCTGGCCGTCGAATTCATGAACCGAGGCTGGAGCACCAAAGAGATGCACCGCCTCATCATGTCCTCCCAGGCTTATCAGATGGCGTCTTCCTACGACAACCAAGAGAACATCTCGAAAGATCCAGAAGACTACAATCTGTGGCGCTACCGGATGAAGCGGCTGGATTCCGACGCCGTCCGCGACAGCATCATGGCAGTCAGCGGCGCCCTCAACCTCGCCATGGGTGGAAAGCCGGTCTTTCCGCCGATGCCCAAAGAGCTGCTCGACGCGACCATTCACAACGTCTGGGTCACGCAGGCCGATGGCCCCGAAACCTGGCGTCGCAGTATCTACGTGTATCGCAAGCGCAACCTCAACGTACCGATGCTCGAAGTCTTCGACATGCCCGATCCCAACATTACCGCCGGGCCGCGCGCCATCTCTACTGTTCCCACGCAGTCGCTCACACTGTTGAACGACGAGTTTGTCCGCCACCAAGCCAAGCTATTCGCCGGCCGCGTTGAAGAAGGCGCTCCCAACGATGTCGCCAAGCAGATCGACCTGGCTTACCGCATTGCACTCTCTCGTCCGCCCGACGACAAGGAATTGCAAATCGGGATGGATCTGGTCAAGAAGCAGGGTCTGGAAGACTTCGTCCAGGTCATGCTGAACCTGAACGAGTTTCTATACCTGAGGTAACGTCCATGAAGAACTTCTGGAACAGACGCGATTTTCTATTTCAATCCGGCGGCGGCATCAGCGGCCTGGCGCTCGCCTACATGCTGAATCAGGAAGGATTGCTCGCGGCGCCCACCAGCGCCGGCGCGACAGGCTGCGAGGCTGCACCCATTGGCAACAATCCCTACGCGCCCAAGCAGCCCCACTTCAAGCCGCGCGCCAAAGCGGTGATCTCGCTGTTCATGAGCGGCGCGCCCAGCCATGTGGACACCTTCGATCCAAAGCAAGCCTTAGTTACCTACGCCGGCCAGCCGCTCGATAGCAAGCTCGCCAGCGATTTAAAGGTGCGCCAGGGTTTTCCAGGACCCATCATGCCCAGCCCGTTCTCGTTCAAAAAGTACGGGCAGAGCGGGATCGATGTTTCCGAACTTTTCCCCAACGTCGCGCAAAAAGTGGATGAGATCGCTTTCGTTCGCTCGGTCTACGCGCGCTCCAACGATCACGTGCAGGCCCATTACGACATGCACTCGGGCCAGATCAACATGGGATATCCGAGCGTCGGGTCCTGGGTCACCTATGGTCTCGGCTCCGAAGCCACCAGCCTGCCGGGATTCATCGTCGTCCACGATGCGCGGGGCGGGCCGTTCGGCGGTCCCAATTGCTGGAGCGCGGGCTTCATGCCGGCCGCCTATCAAGGCACCATGTTCCGTCCCTCAGGCGATCCCATCATCGACCTTCGGCCACCTGCTGACGTCAGCCCCGAACAGCAGCGCGGCATGCTCGATACCCTCGCCAAGTTGAACCAGATGGACGTCGACAAGAACCCGGGCAACTCCGAATTGTCGGCGCGCATTTCGGCTTACGAACTGGCTTACCGCATGCAAGGCTGCGCTCCCGAAGTGGTCAACATCGACAACGAATCCGAGGCCACCAAAAAACTGTACGGTCTCGACAATAAGAACACCGAGGCATTCGGCCGCCAGTGTCTCCTGGGCCGCAGGTTAGTGGAGCGCGGCGTCCGCTTCGTCCAGCTTTATGAAGGCGGCACCAACGGCAATCAGTTCATGAACACTTGGGATGCTCACAACAACCTCAAGGCCAATCATGAGCTGCACGCCAACGCCTGCGACGTTCCCATAGCCGGCCTGCTAACGGATCTCAAAGCCCGCGGCCTGCTCAACGACACGCTGGTCATCTGGCACGGCGAGTTCGGACGCATGCCCATCTCGCAGCGCGGCGTCGGACGCGATCACAACCCCGGCGCGCAGACCGTTTGGATGGCCGGCGCCGGTATCAAGGGCGGCCAGGTCATCGGATCCACTGACGACTTCGGCTACAAAGCCGCCGAACAGCCCACTTCGATTCACGATCTGCACGCGACCCTGCTGCACTTGCTCGGCATGGATCACACCAAGCTGACTTACCGCTTCAACGGCCGTGATATGCGCCTCACCGACGTCGGCGGCGAGTTGATCCCGCAAATCGTCGCCTGACATTTCGCCGAACTCCGGCCCCCTGGCCTGCGTACTTCCTTGCATGGCCCCAGCATTACCCAAAGCTCATAAAGATCGCGGCATGGAAGGCATGGTCGCGAAATGGTACACCACCAACACCGGCAAGACGCTGGATGAATTCACAAAGCTGGCGCGCCGAATTGCCGATCAGCTCCCGCGCGGCAGCTCCGTGCTCGAGGTCGCTCCGGGCCCGGGTTATTTTTGCATCGAACTCGCCAAGCTCGGGCCGTACTCCATCACGGGCCTCGACATCAGCCACACTTTCGTCGAAATCGCGAGCAAGAAAGCCGCCGCCGCGGGCGTCCGCGTGGACTTCCAGCAGGGCAACGTCTCCAACATGCCCTTCGCCAGCGATACCTTCGATTTTCTCCTGTGCCGCGCGGCCTTCAAGAACTTCGGCCAGCCGGTTCGCGCCTTAGAGGAAATGTGCCGAGTGCTCAAGCCCGGAGGCCGCGGCTTGATCGTCGATCTCAGGAAAGACGCTTCCCTGGAGTCGATCAATCACGAAGTGGACGGCATGGGACTCAACGCGGTCAACAAAGTGATCACAAAGCTGGTATTTCGGACGTTCCTGCTCAAGACTGCCTATACCAAGCAGCAGTTTCAGCAAATGCTGGCGCAAGCGAAGTTTCGGACCGTCGACATCCACGAAGCCGGCATAGGCTTCGAAATTTCAATGACGAAGTAAGCGCATGACTAGCCGCCGCCCCTCCGGCGCGAGAGTGGCACCAATGCCTAGATAGACAACACCAAACGGCCCCAATGTCGCGATCGCGCCGTAAATGGGATGCGAGGCAAACGGCAGCAATCGTCCCGCGCTGCCAACGATCACAGCCACCACCGCCGCGAGCCAGAGCTTTGCAACGAAGCCGGAAATCGACGGTCCCGATCCCAGTCTCCGATGCAGCCCCCGCCGCAATAGCGCAAACTCCACCCATCCGGCGACCCCCGCCGACGCCGTCAATCCCGCCACGCCCCAGCGCGGATCGATCCCGATCCACAGCGGCAGCGGCTTCGCGCAAATGTACCCAAGAACAGTGGTGAGCGCGACGCGCAAAACGGCGAAACGCAATGGCGTGCGAGTGTCGCGCAATGCGTAGTAGGCCGACGAATACAATCGCCCCATCGTAGACGCAAGCAATCCAACCGAAGATCCGGCCAAAATGCCCCAAACATACTGGGCGTCGGTGTGTGTGAAGCGGCCGGTCTGCAATAATGCGCCCGCGATCAGATCGCCGAACGCGAGAAACGCCGCAGCCGACGGAACAATGAAGAGCGCGATATGCCGCAAGCCGGAATCGAGGCGCCCCCGCAGCGCCGAGTGAATCTCCTCCTTGCTCCCGATCGCGCTCGACATCACGGGCAGCTCGGCAGCCGAAACCGACATGCCAAAGAGACTGACCGGCAACACATAAATGAGTTGCGCGTTGATCAATCCCGTCACCGCGCCCGTTGGCAGCAGGCTGGCGAGCAACGCGTCGATGTACGCGCTGATCTGCACCACGCCACGGCTGATGAACACCGGCACGAAGTTCTGGAGCACCGTGCGCACGTGTCCCGAATTTAGATCCAGCCGCAATCGCAAGTGCCGCGCGAGCCGCAGCACCACCGGCAATTGGATGCCGAACTGAAGCGCGCTGCCCAGCACCGATCCCCATGCCAGATCCATCGCCAGCCGAGGCAGCGTGTTGCGGCCGCCAAAGATCAGCAGCGTCGCGATCATCGCCGCGCTCCACATCACTGGCGCAGCGTACGAAAGAAACAGCTTCCGATGGCTATTGAGAATTCCCAGGCACCACGCCGAAAACACCAGCAGACCCGCGCCTGGAAAAAGGACCCGGACGAGCGAAACCGTCAGCTCTCGTTTCGCTCCCGAAAATCCCGGCGCGATGATATCGATTAGCCAGGGCGTCGCTAGCACTCCGGCGAAACACAATACCGCGACGGCCAGCGCCAGCGTCGCGCCCACGGCGCCCGCTACTTTGCCCGCTTCTTCTTCATCTCCCTCGGCCAGCAAGCGCGCATATACCGGGATGAACGACGCCGACAATACGCCTTCACCAAAAAGATTTTGCAGAAAGTTCGGAATACGGAACGCGGCATTAAATGCGTCCGCGGAATCGGACCTCAGCCCGAAATAGTGCGAGAACACCCGCAGCCGTACCAGCCCGATGATGCGGCTGAGCAAAATGCCCGCAGCCACCAGGAAGGCGAGCTTGCCTGTGCTTTCTTGTTCACGAGCAGTCAAGCTGCTATTATCCATCCCTCATCACCGCATTTCCGTGGGTGTATGCTGATCTCATGACGTCAAGGGTGACTCTGCTTTTCTCCTGCGCGTGCTGTTTGGCCTTCGCGTCGGCTCTATTCGGCCAAATCGATTCATACAAACTGCGCGCAAAATACGGTCCGCCGCTGGACCGGGAAACGTTCACCATATCGCCGGGCTTTCAAATAATCGTCGACTATGGACCCGACCAACAAGTCTGCCGATTGGAGCTTCCGCTCGATCGACCCGGCGGTTCGCGGAAGCAAGTGGATGATATCCTCCTGGAACTGGTGCCGATGTCGATGCGCGGCAAGGAAATCAGATCAATGTTCCAATCCTTCGGCGTGCAGTCCATAAAAAGTACGGAGTACGAGCATGTCATCATCAGCGAGCCTCAAGATCCAGAGGCTCCCGGGCGGCGAACTGGCGTCAGTGTTGTGTTCAAGAGCTCCGCCACATCTCTGTTCGACCAGATCGATTCCTATCAACTCCGCGCAAAATACGGTCCGCCGCTGGACCGGGAAACGTTCNNCGCCGCTGGACCGGGAAACGTTCGCCATCGCGCCGGACTTTCAAATGATCGTCGACTACGGTCCCGACCGGCAAGCCTGCCACTTGGAGCTTCCGGCCGATTGGAAGCAAGCGGACGATGTTCTCCTGGAACTGGTGCCGGTATCGATGCGCGGCAAGCAAGTAGGATCAGGCGCCCAAATGACAGGCGCACATTCGACCGTCAGTTTCGCGCAGTACGAACACGTCGTCATTAGCAAGTCTGGAGACGCGAGTAACGGAGGGCCGCGAACCCGCATGACCTTCAATCGCGATGAGTGCCGCAGCCACTAAGAATTACCAGTCCAGCTCGACCTCGTAGTCGTCCGCGCCAGGCTCCGGGTCATTGATCTCAAAAATCAGCCGGTAATTGTTTTTCTCGGATGGTGGCTCGACGATCGCCACTTGCCCGCGGCCCTGCAGCTTCCGGATGGCCGGTGTGACATCGGACCGAGCCGGCAGCGGCCGGAACATCTCGGCATGCTCTCCGATAATGCGCGCGCCCTCCACAACCTCGGAAAAACTCGCGCCGCCTTGTATTGTCACTCGCACGCGGCCGTCCACCTTCCCTGTCCAGAGAAGTGCGCGTCCAGTCGGCTCGGGAATCGGTCCGGCGTCCTTGCCGCTGGCACGATTCCACACCAGAGTGAACGCGTAGTCCGCGGCGCCGGCTCCGGGATCGCGAATCGAAACCCGCGCGGTGTAGTGGTTGCTCTCGCGCGGCTGCTCGATCAACCGGACCTCGCCGCGGCCGTCGAAGGCTTCCAGTCGGACTTCGGTAGCGCGATCCGGGAGGGGCTTGGAAAACTTGAAATGTTCGTTCGCCACCGGAGGGCCGTGCTCCGCATTCGACACGCAGCTCTTCGCCTGGCAACTCACAACTGCGGCATGCTCCACGCGGCCGCTCCACGCCACTTTGTCGGTCTTCCCCGCCCCGCGATCGTACGCGTTGTTCGAAGTGTCCCAATACAGCGCGATGGAATAAAACGCGCTGCCCGGCTGCCGATCCTCGATCCCGACCGCCAAGGTGTAGTGGTTTTCGATGCTGGGCTGATCGATGACGTGCACATATCCCCGCCCCTCCAGCACCTCCACGCGCACCTTCTGCCCGGTGTCGGGTAGCGCATCGGAGAAGTGGAACTGCTGGCGTTCCACCGGCTCTCCTTGCTGGATCTGCACCGCCAACTGCTTGCTCTGCAAATGCAGGATGGCGATACCGTCCACCTGGCCCTGCCAAACAAACTGCGGCGCGGCACCTTGGGCGAGCGGCGCGAGCGGGGCGCACAGGACGCAAAAGATCGGAGAAATCAAGGCCAGCAGTCGCACGGTATTCCTCGCGGCATTCCTATTGTAGCGGGCATGCGCTAAACTATTAAGATGTAACGCCGCCCGGTCCACGGCGTCCAACTATGTTCGTTGCGCGACCCTAATGGTTATAGCGACAGTTCCACTAGCTCTGCTTCTGGCAACATCCGCGGCCAATCAATTGGTGCGTTCGCTCTTTGACGACACCTTTGCGGGCATTCATCATCTGGAATTTTTCGATTGGGCGCTGTTGATCCCGTATTTCACGGTCCTGGTCATCCTGTCGTTTTACGGCTGTCACCGCTTCGAGATGATCCGGAAATACCTCAAGCACCGCAGCACTCAGGCGACGGAGCCGGCCGCGCGCTGGACCCAGCTTCCGCGCGTGACCATCCAGCTTCCGCTGTATAACGAGCGTTACGTGGTGGAGCGGCTGATCGAGGAAGTCAGCAAGATGGAGTACCCGCGCGAGCTGCTGCAGATCCAGGTGCTGGACGATTCCACCGACGATACGCATCCGTTCACCGAAGCACTGGTGCGGGAATACCAAGCAGCCGGGTTGCCCATCGAATATCTGCACCGCGACAATCGCGCCGGATTCAAAGCTGGCGCGCTCCAGGCGGCAATGCGGACCGCGACCGGCGAGCTGATCGCGATTTTCGACGCCGATTTTATTCCGCCGCGCGATTTCCTCGCGCGCACCGTCCACTACTTCACCGATCCCGGCGTTGGCGTGGTGCAGACCCGGTGGAGCTATCTCAACCGGCACTTCAACCTGCTGACGGAAGTGGAAGCCATGCTGCTGGACGGCCATTTCGTGATCGAGCATGGCGCGCGCTTCGGCAGCGGCCTGTTCTTCAACTTCAATGGAACGGCCGGCGTCCTGCGCGCGAAGATGATTCAGGACGCGGGCGGCTGGCAACATGACACACTCACCGAAGATTCGGACTTGAGTTATCGCGCGCAGCTCAAGGGCTGGCGGTTCGTGTATGTTCCAACCGTGGATTGCCCCTCCGAGCTGCCGGTGGACACCTACGGATTCCAAGTGCAGCAATCGCGTTGGGCCAAGGGGCTGACGCAGGTGGCCATCAAGCTGCTGCCCAGGATTCTGCGGTCGAAAGAGCCGTGGCGCGTGAAGTTGGAAGCCTTCTGCCACCTGACGCCGAACATTTCCTATCCGTTGATGCTGATTATGTCGGCGCTGATGCTGCCCGTGATGATCGTGCGGTTTTATATGGGCGTGTTCCAGATGCTTACCGTCGATCTGCCGCTGATCGTCGCGTCGTTCTGCTCCATTTGGGCGTTTTACTTGATGGCTCAGCGCGAGCTGTATCCGCGGAATTGGAAGCGCGCGATTGTACTGATGCCGGCCCTGATGGCCGCGGGCATCGCGCTGACACTGATCAACACCAAAGCGGTCATCGAGGCGCTGCTCGGGATCAAGTCGGCATTTGCGCGCACGCCCAAATATGCGGTGGGCGACCGCAAGGTGAAAATCCAGAACGCGAGCTACCGGCGGCGCAGCGGCTGGATGCCCTATGCCGAGTTGGCCGTGGGCGGCTACTTCGCTTACATGGTTGCGTACGCCATCGAGACTTGGAATTTCCTGGCTGTTCCGTTCCTGCTGCTGTTTGTCGTGGGTTACTGGTGGGCCGGCTTCACGACGCTGTATCAGGAGTACCAATGCAAGCTCCAATGGCAGCGCGAGCGCGAACTGGCGCTCGAAAAAGAAGTGGCCTGATTTTTTTCAGCGCTGGACCAGCACCTTCACCTGGCCGGTGGTCCAGCAACATTGGAACCCTGAGCCGCCTTCGCCGGAATAATCGTTGGCCGTTACCAGCACCACATACTCGCCAGGTTCGCTGAATGTCACCGTGGCGGTGGCGGTTCCATTGAACGGGGCCGGGACGTCCGGCCGTTCTATCTTCTGAACCTCCGGCCGTTCGGCGCTGAACGCTACGCGCCCCGGCGCGCGATACGCGATCCACTTCAGGGTAACTGGCACGCCGAGGTTCTTGGGCTTCGCGCTGGACGAGGAAGTGAACTTGGCGTCGTCGGAAACCCACACGGTCAACGTGAGCGGTTCCCCCACCTTCGCGGTGCGCTGGGCGATGAGCCCCCGCGGACCTTGCACCGACGGGCCGTGCTCGTCGAAGCTGAGCACGGGCGGGGTATTTCCCACAGCCGCTTCCATGAAAGGCGAGACCTCCCATTCCGGCTTGAGGCTGGCTGGAATGGCCGTGGTCTTGCCATTGGCGACGATGGTCCAAGTGATCTTGTTGTCGCCGAAGTCGGCCGGCACTTTCACGGTGAACAACCCCCAACCCCGGCCGGGCATGAAGTGGGTGGGCTGGCCGAGGTCCGGTCCTCCCGGTTCCAGCGCGTTGTTTGGCCCCACTGGAATGTCCACTTCCTGTTTTCGGTTTCGGTTGTAGTAGCCCAGCAAGAGACTGAAGCTTCCGTCGGGATTCTTGAACCAGCCTTCAAAAGCGCCCGTGACGCTCGAGCCCGAATCGCGTGCGGGCTCGGGGACCGTCGCCTGTCCGAGGACTAACGTGGCACTGGCCACCCACAGCGCGGCACTCGCCGCCAACAGCGAACGGGGCCGCATGTTCAGGGACGAGACGACGCGTCGGCTTCGAGTTTCGGACGGTGTTTCGCTGCCCAGGCGTTATAGTCCTCGTCGCTGATGTAGGTCACGTTCATCCAGGCGTGCCCCATTTCGTCCACGGTCCGGTCGCCAAAACCGACCCACTGGTCCGGATCGGGGTTGTTGGGGTTAGCGTGGGTGTTGTCATACCAGGCCGTGACATGAATCGTGGTGCCCTTGGGAAACGCCGGCGCGACATCGTCGGCGTAGATGTAGTTGACCATCCAATTGAAGTTGAAACTGCCGACGTAGCTCACCACCTGTACCGTTCCATCCGGCAGGATCGCCTCCACCTCCATGGCCTTGCCTCGCAAGTGCATGTGCGGCTGGAAATTCTCGAGGATGGCAGCGTGCTTCAGCACGGTGTAGTTGTCCGACGCGATGATTGAGTTGGGCGGGATGTCGACATTCCTGCCGACTCTGGTTTGAGATCCGGTCGAGGACTCGAATCCGCGTATCGCCTGGAAGCCCGTCAAATAGGTCCGGTACTTCGGTTCCTGGCCCTTGGGGTAAAGCCAGATGCCCAGTTCGACGTCGTCGCGAATCTCTTCGCCCACGGCGTGAATATGGACGTCCCAGGAAATCTGCGCTCCAGGGAGCAGCAGTTTGCCGGTGTCGGGACGATAAAGGTCATAGCCCTTGCCGATAGCCCATTCCATCAGCATGCCCCGTCCACCTACGTCCGAGCTGGCGGTAGGCGCCAAACTATCTGGATTGTCGTCCTGCACCAGGTAGGCGACGGCGTGATGCGTGATTCTGCGTCCGGCGGCGGTCGCGGGCCGCATTTCAACCGCGCGCACCCAGCGCGGCTCGGTGATGGGGATGCTCGAAACCGGACGCCACCAAACGTCCTGGTGGTGCGCAGCCATGGTGTATGGGTCGGCCTTGATCACTAAGTCCGGTTGGCCAAGTTCTTTCGCCGCTTTCCACTCGTTCGGGGCCGGCCACTGTTTGGGAGCGGGCATGTCCTTGGGATCGCCCAGCGGCGCGCCAGAATCCACCCACCGCACTATGGTCGAGATCTGCTCGGCGGTGAGCGACATGTCGTTCTTGAACTTCTGCACTCCAACCGACGGGTCGATGTGCCAGGGCGGCATCTGCCGCAGGATGACGCGCTGCCGGATGGACTTGGCCCAGGGGCGCGTCTCTTCGTAGCTGACCAGCGACATGGGCGCCATCGAGCCCACATGATGGCATTCCTGGCAACGTGCCTGTAAGATCGGGGCAACGTCTCTGGCAAACGTCACGGTCGCGGCGGCCGGTTCCGAAGCGGTTTTGCCGGACGCCTCCGCGGCGATCGAAGGGTCAGGCAGCATTAGCAAAGCACCCAAACCCAGCGTGCTTATGGCAACAACCTGGAGCATTCGGAATTTAGCATCCATCATATCTGGCATCCATCCTTGCCACAGTCTATCCATCCGATGACACGGTGTCAAAGGGTGGCTAGCCTCGTTAGGGTGACCGGGGCTTCCAAAGTGAAATTCGCAGCCCGGGCGTCATCCACGAACATTTTCACCGTGTCGAGTGAATACTCTCTGAGATCGCGGCCGAGGAGTGGGAGCTTCCGCAGCAAATCGTGCGTGACCGTGATGATGTGGCAGCCGATGGCGTCGGCCTGGACGATGTTGAACAACTCGCGCGGGCTGGCCCAGATCAGCTCAATTTCGGGATAGGCGCGGATGCGCGCGAGCGCGGCACAAAGGATGGGCAGCGGATCGCAACCGGTGTCGGCGATGCGGCCGGCGAAGATCGAGATGCAGCTCCCAGGTCCGTGGCGCAGGGCCGGAACGACAGCGTCAACTTGTTCGAGCGTCATCAGCGCGGTAACGTTCACCTTGACGCCCTGTTCAGAGAGGCGCTTCACTAGCGCCGCCGTCGAGCGGCCGCGCGTATCGGTGATGGGGATCTTCACGTAAACGTTCTCGCCCCAAGAGGCGATGCGCAGAGCTTGCTGTTCCATTTCGTCGAAGTCGTCCGAGAGGACCTCGAAAGAAAACGGACGGTCCGGAATCGCGGCCGCGAGCGATTTTCCGAATGACTCGTAGTCGGTAATACCCGCCTTGCGCATCAGCGTTGGATTGGTGGTGAATCCCCGGATCCAGGGATTGCCGGCGAGTTCCAAGATAGACGCCCGGTCGGCGCCATCGCCGAAGATCTTGACGCGGAATGAAGCGACATCAGGCATAGCGAACCGTCCGCGTAGGAGCGCCCATATACGCGGTCCGTAGAATCCATTGCGCGGCTTCACGCAGCGAGCGGACTTGGACGAAAGGCCCGTCCGGACGCTGTTCAGAGTAGCCGTAGTCGACGAAGATGGTGCGGCATCCGGCGCGATGGCCGGCTTCGATGTCGCGCCAGCGGTCGCCCACGATGTAGCTCGATTCAAGATCGATGTCCCAAACGCGGGCGGCTTCAAGCAGCAGGCCGGGCTGCGGTTTGCGGCACGAGCAGCGCGCGGAGTCATCGTGCGGGCAGAGGCCGACGCCCGTGAGTTGCAGGTAACGCTGCAAGTGGCGGTTGATTTCGGAGACCTGCTCGGTTGTAATCAGGCCGCGCGCGATATCGGGCTGATTGGTGATCAGGATCAGGGCGAATCCAGCCTCGCGCAGCTGGTTGCAGGCTTCGCGAACGCCGGGCAGGAGCCGCAGGTCCGACAGCGTCGCGGGCGGATACGGTTTACCCTGGCGCAGGATGGCGCGATTCACGACGCCATCGCGATCCAGGAACACGGCCCGCCGCATCCTTTATATCCTGCCCAGACGAGAGTCGGCGGCCAGGGCGTGCAGCGAGACGCACAAGGCTTCGCGCGTGTTACGCTTCGAGGTCCAGCCCAGAGCGCGAATTCGATCGGTGTTCAGACGAACCACCGGCACGTCGCCTTTCCAGCCGCGATCGCCGCCGGTGTATTCGAGCCGGACTTGATCGGCGGCGAGACCCGCGATTTCAATGGCCAGTTCGGCGATTTCGGTGACGGTGATGTAGTCGCCGGTGCAGACGTTATAGACTTCGAAATTCTTGGACGACGCGCGGTGCGCGAGCAGCACGGCGTCGATCACGTCATCTACGTGAATGTAGGACTTGCTTTGCTGGCCGTCTCCCAGGATGCGCAATCGATCGGGCTGGGTGCGCAAGCGGCGAATGAAGTCGAAGCCGACGCCGTGAGTTTGCCGCGCGCCGACCACGTTACCGAACCGGAACGCGCAGGCGCGCAGATCGAACATGGCGCAGTAGGAGGCGATCAGCGCTTCACCGGCCAGCTTGCTGGCGCCGTAGGTGGAGACAGGCACCAGCGGCCCAAAATCTTCTTGGACTTCGTGGTCCTTGAGATCGCCGTAGACGCCGCTGCCAGACGCATACAGAAGATTCGGAGTTTGACTGCGGCGCATGGCCTCGACGATTTGCTGCGTGAGGAAAGTGCCTTCGCGAAAATCAATGTCCGGTTCCACCGCGGCGCGCGCGATGTCGGGATTGGAAGCCAGGTGGATGACGGTGTCGTGGCCGTCCATGCAGCGTTCAAGCGCGGCGAGATCCTTGAGGTCGCCGTGAATGACGCGCAGCCGCCGGTCTTGCTCGTGATGCGCGTAGTGCCACTCGCGGCCGCTCGAGAAGTTGTCGTAAATGGTGACGGCTTCGGTGGCTTTGTCGCACAGCAGGCGGTCGGTGAAGTGGCTACCGATGAAACCGGCGCCACCGGCGATGAAGAACCGGCCGGCAGTCAGCGGCGCGGTCATCGGCCCAGTCGTCGGCTCCGTCATCGGATGGATTCCCATTTCGAGGCCGCTCGCTGCAGCACCGGATGGCTGACCAACAAGTGCCAAAGCACGGCGCAGAGCCCTTCGGTATGCGGCGTGATGCGATCGGGGGCGAGCGCTGGAATTGCGATGCACTCCTCAGATACCTGGCGCGTGAAGCCGCCGTTCGCTCCCACGATGCCGAAGATGTGAGCGCCCGCGGCCGACGCGGTTTCTAGCGCGCGAACGATGTTGACCGACACGTTTTTCTCGCGGCTGCCGCCACCGACAGAAAAGACCAGCACGCCGTCGCGCGGCGAGATGCGCGAGCCCTGGAGCCAGCCGGCGAAGCAAGTGTCCCAGCCTTCGTCATTCGCTCTGGCGGTAAGCTCCGAAACATTGTCCGTGGGCGCGTAGGCTTCAAAATCGCACAGCTTGCGAAAGTCGTTGACCGCGTGTCCGGCGTGGCCGGCCGAACCACCCACTCCCAGGATGAAGAGGCGCCCGCCAAGTTCGCGGACGCGCGCGAGCCCCAGGGCCATCCGCTCGATGGCGGCGACGTCGACTTGCTCCAAGATTGCGATGGACTCGGCGATGAATGCCGCGGCGAAGCCGGTGTCCTCAGCCGGAACGGGAGCAACGGGTTGTTTGAGAGCTTCCTGAAGCCCCGTAAGACTGGTCAAAGCGGACCAACTCCTGCTATATCAATCGGCTGAAACGGGGCTCTTCGATAGGGGCGAGAAGCGGGAGATGGCTAAACGGAATATCCGGCGGAAAGTCCAGAGCGTGGAAGACCAGCGCTGGAGGGTGGTTTCGCCGATGCGCTCGCCATAAGGAATGAAGACTTCGTGGATGCGGAAGCCCTGGAGGGCTGGTTTGAGCAGCAAGTCGACGGGTAGCGCGGGGCCGTTCGGATCCACTTCCACCTGCCGGATCACGCGGTGGCTGTAGGCGCGCATGCCGGAGTGGAGGTCGGTTGACTTCACGCCGACCAGCAGCCAGGCGGAGAAGGCGAACAGCCAATTGGCGAGATAGTTGGCCAACGGCATGCTTGCCGGCCGATGTTCCAGGCGCGAGGCATTGACCACATCATATTGACCGGAAAGGACCATTTCAGCCAGAACGGGAATTTCCGGGGCTGGATATGTGCCGTCGCAATCGAGCGTGACGATGACGTCGCCGACGGATTCGGTGAGCACGCGGGCCATGGCGCGGCCGTATCCCTGAGGCGGGAATTGGCGTATAACCCGTGCACCGAAGCTGGCGGCAATGGTGGGGGTGGCGTCGCGACTGCTATCGACGATGACAATTTCGTGCGGGCGGGAGCCGAGCGCGCCGCGAATGTCCTCGATGACCCGCGCGACGGCCCTTTCCTCGTTCATTGTAATCATCGCGACTGAGATCAAGTGGCTCATACAATTCACTGGGCGGAAAGATTTTCGAGAGCGGTGAGATCGCTGTGCTCGCGTGCGGCTGGCGGGGCTTTGGAAATCGCGTTGATCTTAACGGACACTTGAAAGCGCGCATATCCCAAGTACTCATATTCAATGTGGCAGCGTGCCACCAGTTCCTGGAAGGCGCGAAACTCGTGCTCTTGCCAGTTCGGGTAGTTGAAATACTCGTCGAACACGATGACGGTGCCAGCGACGATGCGTTCTTCAAGGAGCTCAAAGACGCAGCGGGCGGATTCGTAAAGGTCGGAGTCGATGTGAATGAAGGCCGCGGGTCCGGGGTGCTGTTTGAGCCAGCCGGGCAGCGTATCGGCAAAGAAGCCTTGGTGAAGAACGACGTTGCGGGGCACTTTGGGAAGGCTTCCGTGGGCGTCGAAAGCAAAACGATCCCCGCTCCAGGCCTCCTGCAAGCCGCGAAAACTGTCGAAGCCGTGCACCGGTTGCGTCGCGCCGGCGTGTTGGGCGATGAAGCGAATAGTGCCGCCTTTATAAACTCCGAATTCCAGATAGTGTCCCGGGATTTTAACCTGCCCGAGAGCCGATTCCAAAACCTCGCGAGAACTCTCCATACCGACGGCGGTGCGCATGTACTTGCGTGCGTACTGCACGCTTTCCTCAAGCGCCAGCCGCTTCATTTCGCGAGCCGGGTGGAAGCGCGGGAAATCCCAAAAGTCCTGCAGGGTGAACAGCCACTTTTGAATCGAGGTTTTGAGACCGAAGCTAGCGATGAACATGCTCTATCTAATTCCCACGAGCACCGGTCAAGGCGTGGACAGCGGGGCTCGGCTCGGGCGATGTAGGCTTCGCCAGGGTCACCGACTGGATGGCAAACAATGAGCGAGCGGCGTGAACCCGCGCAGCAAACCGTTCTTGATCGCTCTCCACATGAACGGGAATCGGACGTTTGAGAGGAAAGCTTTAGCGGATGCGGCTGATGCGGCCGGCAGGCGAGCGCCTCCCACAGCGTGTACGCGGGCTTCGGCAACCTCACGCGGGCTGTTGGCGAACCTCTGACGAAAGCGTCGCAACTTGGCTTCGGAAACGGGTCCGCAGGACGCGCCGGTATGGCTCTTCGATTCCTTTATAGATAGCTGCGGCGAGACCGAGCGACAATACGAGACAGACGCAAAAATTTAGCATGGAGGCTTGCCGCAGAAAAGAGTGTTCCCGATTGAAGCCTTCCATGTTCAACCAGACGGTCAAATGCGTTAAGTACAGCGAGTAGCTGATCTCTCCGAGGAAAACGAACACCCGCGTACTCAAGATCCGGGCGAAGATCCCACGCTGTTTGGCTAGCCCATAGATTAGAAGTGCGAACAATGGGCTGTGGATGCCGACCAGTGCGGGCATGAAGGGAATAGGGCCGCGAAACGCCGCAAGGACCGCGAGAGCGAACACTGCAACACCGGCTGCGGCGGGACCTCGCATCCATTCTGGACGGCTTCGCCTTTGTTCCTCGCGAAGCCATAGGCAGGTGGCAATACCCATTAGAAATTCGTGAGCGTGAACGAGCGGGTTGCAGCCCAACCAAGAAATCCAAATGCAGTAGTCGACAGCGGGTTCCCACTTCCAAGTGGGTGGGTGAGAATGGAACGCTACAAACAGATAGGCGGAAGCGATCGTGACGAAGTAAAGGACGGCGATCCAGCGCACCAGTTTTGCCAGCGGCCAGCGGGCGATCCAGGCAGCGAGCCATGGAAAAGCTAGATAGAAAAATAGCTCAACCGAAAGCGACCAGCCAGGATTGTTCCACAGGTAGGAAAACGGTGAGATCCAGGATTGTGTGAGCGTGAGCGACGTCAGGCCGGTGACGATGGCCCCTCGGACCGTCGCAGCTGTCACGCCGCTGTGGAATTGCATCAGTAGAAACATGGGAAGCGAGAGGCCCAGGGAGATGTAATAAGCCGGCAAAATCCGTGCGGCACGGGCGCGCCAAAATTCAGACCGGCTCACCGACAACGTTCCATCCTCTCGGAGATAATTCCAGCCCAATATGAAGCCGGATAAGACGAAGAACAGATCGACGCCGATGAAACCGGTGGAAAACACGCTGCGGACGGCGCCGGGCCAGGTAGCCGAAACACCCTCGCCGAAGTGCAGAACCAAAACCCAAAGGGCCGCGACCGCGCGCAATCCGGTCAAGGGGGGAATCTTCAACTGCCCGCTGTTCCGCCGGTCAGCCGTGGGTGAGTGGGTTGGCTCGGTCACGCGCTTAATCGTGCTTGTCCAACCGGGAAGATCTCAGGCGGATATGGATTACGGGCGAGGCATGCGCTGCCTAGCTTAGCTACACCGCGGCTTCGACCGGATCGCGCGGGACCAACGCCTCGCGGTTCAACCGATCCGCGATTTTGCGGGCGCGCTCGATGCAAACATCCATATTGATGTATTCGAATTCGGCCACACGGCCGCACAGCGGAATACCGATCTGTTCAAAGTACGCCTTGGCGCGATGCAAGTGGCGGCGGCAATCGTCGTTCTGGACGACGTAGCCGTACTTGGTCCGGAGCACGCGGGAGTAGCAGACTTCGGAGCGGCGGACCAGATCCATATCCTGAAGGTCGTGGATCACATCGGCCAGCAGCTCTTCATCCGTCAGCTCGTGCGTGCCGTCGCCCGGATTGGTGGTGATTTCGGCCTGGATGATGGTTTGGCCGGGCGGCGCGTTGTGAGGGCTGAAAGAGGCTGGGAAAGACAGGCGATGGAAGCGGACCTCCGGGTCGGGAACGTAGATGGCGGTGTAATCGGGCAGACGCGCGGTGTTGAGACCGATGGTCACGGTGACCAGCGAGTTGTAGCGCAGCGCATTGACGGCGGTGAGAATCTCGGGCGGCGTGCCGTCGAGCGAAGCGGCCAGCTCTTGAATCGGAATGGTCGAGACTAACGCGTCATAGCGCCGGGTGGACTGGCCCTGGGATGATTGGCCCTGGGCTGACTGGCTGTTGCTAACGCACCAGCGGCTACCTTCTTTCCAGATTCGTTCGACGGGGAAGTCCGGGACGAGGTTGTGTACGCACTCGCGCATGGCGCGCGGGAGCGATTCGATGCCGCCGTGCGCGGGGTAATGGAAATAGAGCTGGTGCGTGTAGCCTTCGGTCTCGACGCCCACCGCGGCCTTGATCACGTCTTCGATGGGCGGCTTGGGAACGCGGCCTTCCACCCACTCCAGGCCGAGCTCTTCGGCCGGGACATTCCAGATTTTTTCGTTGTAGGGGATCAGATATTTTTCAGCGAGTCCTTTGCCGAAGTGATGGTAGATCCATTCCTTGAAATTGGTCTGGGGTGGCGGGTAGTCGTTCTTGATGTAGTGATAGAGGCACTCGAAGCGATCCTGCGGATCGAGATCGAAGAGGCCATTCTCGAATGGATACTTGACGTAGCGGCCTTTGTAGAAGATCTTGTTGTTGCGGCGCGCGCGATGGACGTTATCGCCCAGCAGCGCGACCATGTAGTCCACCATCTCCTGATTGCGCGAAAAGATGATGTGGGGTCCGCCGGCGTCGTAAGTGAAGCCTTGCTCCTGGACTGTCTGGCAGTGGCCGCCGCCACGGCTTTCCTTTTCGAGCACCTCGCAATCGTGATCTAAATGCGCCGCGATGGTGAGGCCCGCCAGGCCGCCGCCCAAAATGCCGATCGCCACCCGCAGTCCTCCCCTTGCCTCAGGCCTTTCCACACAACTATTCGGACGTTTGCCTGAGGTTCTGTAGAGGAGCGCGAGCGCGATCAAATCCAATCTCTGATTGGACGCTGGGGGCTTGAACATCGAGTGTTCGTGAACCCGCTGGGCGACGGGGCCTGTGATGATCGTGAGCTGAACCTGCTTTACAATGCGTGCGACGTTGGTATCAACACTTCCATGGGCGAAGGCTGGGGATTAGTCAGCTTCGAACACGGGGCTTCCGGCGCCGCTCAAATCGTGCCCGATCACAGCGCTTGCTCCGAACTCTGGAACGGCCGCGCCGAGCTGATTCCCCCGGCCAGGAATTACGTCCCGGAATTCTCGGTTCTCGAGATGGGTGAGGTTTCCGCGCAAGGCGTGGCGCAAGCTTTGGAGAATCTATATCGGAATCCCGCACGCCGCCGGGAGTTGGCGGGGGCAGCCTGGCGAGCCGCCCAGAATCCCGCTTGTTCCTGGGACGCGATCGCGGGCGAGTTCGAACATCTATTCGCGGCCCTGGCCTGCGATCGCCGCTAGGTCCGCCCCGCACAAAGTTTCCGCAATCCGCTGCCGATCATATAGATGTGCGCGTGCGCCTGATCTTAGCCGTTCTGCTGGGCACATTCCTGGGCCTGTTGAACCATATCGGGGTGATTGCGGGGATGGTGGACCCGCCACCCGGTTATCAGCCCGCGTATTACCTGCGCAACCTGGACGTCCCGCAATATCTAGCCTGGATCGAACTCGCCAGAACGCACTGGCTGCTGCCAAACGAGCATGCGCCCTGGCTGACGGAGCCAGCGCTGTTTCAGCCAATGTACACGATCGCGGCGCACACCGGCCTCGCCACGATGGTTTCCTACTACGGCTTGCAGTTGCTGCTGTACTGGGTGGCTGCATACGCGCTAATTCTGGCCGCACAAACGTTCATGAAGACACGGCGGGCGATGATGTATGCGGCATTGGTAGTGCTGGGGGCGCTGCCATTGTGGCTGCTGGGTTGGGCGGCTGCGAAGGCGCTTGGACTGCCGGCCGCGGTGCAAGTGGTTTTGGGTTACGGACTAGTGGAATATGGCTACGACACCGCCGATGGGCTGGTACGCGGCGGGTTGTCGAACTCCATGCTGCTGACATTCGGAACGGCCATGATGCTGTTTGCGTTCACCAACCTCGCGAGGTTCATCACCGAGGGCCTACGCCGCTATTATTATTGGCTGCTGCTATGCGTGTTTCTGGATGGTTTGTTCCATCCGTTCGAAATCTTCGTGATCACCACGGCGGCGGTGTGGCCACTCTGGAAGGCGGCGCGAAAGACGGAATGCTTTTGGCTTTTCGCAGCGGCGGGCGCGGGGGTGCTGCCTTATGTGATCCAGACCCTGCGATCCCCATGGATGCGAGACGTCTCGCAGATAGTGTCGCCCTGGAAAATGGGTTCGCCCACCTGGATTCTGCTGGTCTATGGCATACCGGCGATGCTGATCTGCTGGCTGATGCTGATCCGTTTCCGGGTGGAAAGACCAGAGGACGAAATTCTGCAGAGCTGGTTTCTGTGCGCGGCGGTGTTGCCGATGATTCCCGGAATGACGAGCGGGCTCCACACGTTCGACGGATATGTGTACGCGGTCGGCTTCCTGCTGGTGAGGAAGGCGCAAGCCGACAAGCTCATTTCACGGCTTTTTTCGGAGCATCGGAGCGCGATGCGATTGGCGCTGGCGGGCTGGGGAGCGGTTTCAGCGCTAGTGCTCGGGAGCGCGTACGGGCAGCTCTGGAAGGACGGAAAATCCGCGAATCCGGAGTTTCTCTCGGCCGTAGCGCCGAACGAAGAAGTCGCCATGCTCGCGTGGATGAAGGCCAACTTGCCGCGCGACCGGCTGGTGCTCGCGCCGGAAGCCATGGCGCCCTGGGTGGCGGCCATTCCGATGCCCAGTGTCGGCAGTCACGATCTATTCAGCGTGACGTACCAGGCGCAGCGAGACTTGGCCAGCCACTTCTATCAAGGACAACCTCTGCGGAGCGATCTGATCGATGGGTTCGGGGTGAGTTATGTGGTCGCGCCCGCCGGTGCGCCGATTGTTCTGGAAGGCAGCAGGCTCTTGCACCAGGAGGCGTCGCTACGTCTGTACGAAGTTCCTGGCGAGCGGATGAAACCGTATCCGGGGCTCGAGCATCTGGCCGGCGCGCCGGTGCCGAATCGATTCCGGCAGTGGGTGGTCCGGATGCTTGGGAAGTTTAGACGAACTGCGGCTTAATCGTCCGGGTGGAAAGAGAGCCGCAGATGTTTCGCGCCAGCATTCAACATGTCCTCTTGCTGGGCCAAGTGTGCGCGGCAGGCTTCGCAGCGCGGGAGATGCTCGCGTACTTCAATGACCTCGGCGACTGAGAGGCCCTTGCCGACCGCGTAGAGTGAGAGTTGGTCCTCGGCGATGTGGTCATTTTGCCGGCTGGGCGGGCGTACCAGGTCCTGTATCTCGACGCCGGCCTGGAATCCGTCGGGGACCGAGCGGCAGTAGCGCACTTCGCCGAAGATGACGTTGCGATGGAGCCTGATCATTACGTGCTGGCCGCGGCCGATCCGCTGGCGGAGGGCGACACACAAGCCGGAGCGGGAGACGTCCAGGATGGTGCCATATAACGGCTCGCCGGGCCCCGGGAGGATTTCGATTTCGGCGGGGTCTTGGGTCGGGTAGCGGGTTTCGGCGCGCCGCTCGGCGTTGTGAGCCTCAATTTCCCGGGCGAGGGCCGCTACCGGTTGGTTGAATTGGTTTGACATCGGAAACTGACTTTCTGGCTTAAGGACTCATATTAGTAGTGAAAGTTACAACCGTATCCTACTTAAGTGCGTTTCTTAACTGCGCACTAAGGAGAAAACCCGAGAAAGTAACGACCCGAAGAGTCCGACTCAGCGCGGGAGTCGCCGCTGATGCTAAATTTGATCGATCATGACCAAGGAAGACGTTCGCGCGAAGATCCAGAGTGTCGGCCTGATTCCAGCGGTTCGTGTGTCGACGCCGGAAGACGCCTGGCTCGCGGCCGAAGCGGTGTCGCGCGGCGGCATACCGATCGTGGAACTAACCATGACGGTTCCCAAGGCCGCGGAGCTGATTACGCATCTGTTGGAGAAGCATCCGCACATGGTGGTGGGCGCGGGCACGGTGTTGGATGTCGAAACAGCGCGCGCGTGCCTGGAAGCCGGAGCGAGATTCATCACCAGCCCAGGACTGGACCTGGCCACTGTGGAGTTCGTGGTGAAGCAAGGTGTCGCGGTACTGCCAGGCGCGCTAACTCCGAGCGAAGTGATGGCGGCGGTAAAGGCGGGCGCCGATTTCGTCAAGATTTTCCCTTGCACGCAACTGGGGGGCCCGGCTTATATTCGCGCGCTGAGAGCACCGTTTCCCAATGTATCCTTCATAGCCGCGGGAGGAGTAAACCAACAAAATGTGGGCGACTACATCCAGGCGGGTGTTGCCGCGGTAGGCATAGGGGCAAACCTGATCCCGCCACGAGCCATCCAGGCCAAGGAGCCCGCTTGGATTGTGGAACTGGCGCGCAGGTTTTCCCACATTGTCAGCCAAATGCGATCCGAAATGGCTCCAGTTGACTGACATCTGATGGTTTTGTGACAGAGGCTTACTGGCGCTCGGATTGCTAGGAAGTAGCCAACGCCATGAAAACTGTCCAATTGGCAATACGCGATTTCGAGCACGCGTATTTGCTGCGCGATCTCCTCCTAGGGGACGGCGTGCATCAGGTTCACTTGGTAGACCGCCCGAATTTGGCGATCGCGGGTGTCATCGTAGTGGACGTGGACTACCTGATGAGAGCCGGCGCGCTGGCTGGCGGGCGGGAGCGCCTGGTCGTCATGGCATCGAAAACGAGCGGCGATCTTGCCAGGGTTTGGAAGGCTGGCGTACGGCACGTGGTGTTCCACGGAGACGCTCCGCGGACGGTTCGAGCGGCGGTCCTGGCTACCGAGCTGAGCTTGACGGCCCCAAATCTATAGTTAGCTTGCTGACAAAGCCGTCAATACGAGTGCCATTTTGGCGGGATAGTTTGAGAAGAATAGTCTCGCCGAAGCACTCGGGTAGCATGGCCGTGAAAATCATTTTTGGCGATCTCCTGTTGCTCTCAGGTTTGGTCGCGATGGGATCCTTGGCATCGGCGGGTCCTGTCAGCATCGATTGTGCGGGACCCGGTGCCAACCAGGTTACCGTGCCAGATGTGACCGCTCTGGCGCCCGACACGTGCTCGGTGCTCGGGTCCAGTTTAATTTTCAGCAATTTTGGGGTCAGTTCCACTTCCATCCCCACCCCGCAGATCGGCATCGCCAGTCCGAATGATGGGACCGGCGTGGTTGGCGCCGATACCAATCTCGTTTTTCAGCTCAGCAGTGGAGGTAGTGGTTTGGACGATACCTTCTTGAACTACGAGGCAACGGGTACGATTGTTGGCCTTGACATGAATTTCAAAGCCACGCCGCTAACGGGCAACGGTTCGGCCACCATTACGGAAGTCGCGTGCAGCATTGCGTTCGTCAGCAGTGCATGCTCGGGGACAACGTACGCCGATTTTAGCGCTACCTCGATCTGTGTGAGCTCTCTCTGTACCGAGGCTAGTAACGCAGAGTTCCTGATTGGAGGACCCGAAAGCTCGATGTACATCCAGAACGATATCGCGTTCAATGGCGCCAACGTCCCTGAGTTTGAGAATAGCCACTTTGCTTCCGCGGGGGCGGTGGTTCCTGAGCCGGAGTTGGCGCTCCTGCTGGCCGCGGCTCTTCTGGGCCTGGGCCTCTTACGCCATCGCCTTAACAAGCAGAATCAAGCTACGGCGCGCCGCTCGTAGTTGGCGAACAGCGCGTCTTGGACTGGAATTTCAGAGCGGAATTCGGCTAACTCTTCAGGGAACTGCTCAATGAGTTGTGCGGGCGCGAGACGGCGATCGTCACCAAGCATTTGGCTGAGCTCGAGCGCGTTGACCACCGATTTCCCGCCGGCATCATTGTTCGCGAACACGAACGTGGTAGCGGCGTGCTGTTGGATTTGATCGATGCGTGTCTTCCATTCGAGCAGCTCCTTGGGTGAGTAGAGATAGTCGTGCGCCGCCGTCGCCCTGGCCGGACGGCCGAATTCGCGCTCCCAATGTTGCGGATTGCGCCCGTGCAGCCGCACATATCCTACGCGCGAGGTGAGGACCGCGGATGGCGGCATGGCTTTGGTGTATGGCGCTTGGTCGATATTCACGAATCCGACGTGATAATCGATCAACGTCCCGAGCGCTTCCTCGTGCTGCCAGCTGGAGTGCCGCATCTCGGCGACCAACGGAAACTCATGAAATGCTCGGCGTAGCGCGATCACGAAGTGGCGATTCTCTTCGGTGTAGCGGAAGGTCCAGGGAAACTGCATGAGTACACAACCCAGCTTACGCGCGCGCTGGAATGGCCACAGCCCCTCTTTGAACTCCGCGACCTCGGCGGGGCTGAGCGACCGTTCATGAGTGTATCGGCGGCCTAACTTCACCGTGAAGAGAAACTTCGGGTTGCGCGCCACCTTCCTGGCCCAAATGGTCGCAAGCTCCGGACGAAGGGGTTGATAGAAGCTGGTGTTGATCTCGACCGCGTCAAAGTATTTCGACAGATCTTCCAACGCATGAAAGCCGCGAGGCTTCAGTTTGGGATAAACGATGCCGTTCCAGTGTGAATACGACCATCCGGAAGGGCCGCAATAGAGTGTTCGGGGGAGGGACATAGGGCACTCTTTCATTCTCCTTTTCTTCGCTATCTAGGATACGAGAATAAAAGGCGAAAGTCAAGAGCGTCCTGGCGACTCTTGGCAGCCAGCCGGAGTAGCTCGAAAGAGCTAGGCTCGAAAGGCACTTCTGCGCAAGAAATCTTGATGCGGCGGGTAACTTCGAGGAACCGGCGAGCGTTATTAGGTCAAATCCCCGTTACGACGGCGGACGCTTCACCCTATCACCCCAAAAGCGTCCGCCTTTCTAAAGAATCATTCCCCGGAGATTCCCTCGAAGAGCGGCGTGCTGAGATAGCGCTCGCCCGAGTCCGGCAACACAACCACAAAGGTCTTTCCCTTCATTTCCGGTTCGCGCGCGATGCGCACGGCCGCGGCCACGGCTGCGCCGCTGGACATGCCCGAGAGAATTCCCTCTTCGCGAGCCAATCGCCGGGCCATCTCCATGGATTCTTCGTTCGTTACCAGCTCCACGCGATCCACCACGCTCAAGTCCAAGTTCCCCGGGATGAACCCAGCGCCGATTCCTTGAATCTTGTGTGGTCCCGGCTGCAGCGTTTGCCCTCGCAGAGTTTGCGTGATGACCGGGCTTCCGGCCGGCTCCACGGCCACCGAGATGACCTGCTTGTTCTTCTGAACAGTCCTCAGAAAGCGCGATACGCCGGTGATAGTTCCACCGGTTCCGACGCCGCTTACCAACACATCCACTGCGCCTTGGCTGTCTTCCCAGATCTCGGGACCAGTGGTCTTGAAATGGATTTCAGGGTTCGCGGGATTCTGGAACTGCTGCAACAACACATAATGATTTGGATCGGAGGCGACCATCTCCTCCGCTTTCGCGATGGAAGCCTGCATGCCTGCCGCGCCCTCGGTCAGGATCAAATTCGCGCCGAATGCGCGCAAGACTTTTTGACGCTCCACCGACATGGTCTCCGGCATGATGAGCGTGATGGGGTAGCCACGGGCGGCCGCGACGAAGGCCAGCGCGATCCCGGTATTGCCGCTGGTGGGCTCAATCAGTTCTTTGCCTTGCCCGAGCAAGCCGCGCTTCTCCGCATCCCAGATCAGGGCGGCCCCGATGCGGTCCTTCACCGAATAGGCCGGATTCCGTCCTTCAATCTTGGCCAAAATAGTAGCCGGGGCGCCATCGCCGACGCGATTGAGCTTGATGAGCGGCGTCCGTCCGATGCTTAGCGAATTGTCCTGATAGAACATCAAATCTCCCAGTTCGGTACGTAGTGAGACTGCCGGTCGCGCCAGTTGCGAGCCAGCTCGGCGAAGGTGGTCTGGTCGATGACGTCGGAGACGGCTTGATCGACGCGCTTCCAGGTTTCGCCGAACGGATCGGCGGCATTCTGCTTGCGCGCGGGCTTGCTGCTCTTGGAGCCTTCCACGTAACGCATCACCTGTCCGACGGTAATCGCCTCGGGCGTTCGGGACAGCAGATAACCGCCTTCGGCGCCACGGCGCGATTCCACAAAACCGCCCTGTTTCAGCCCGGCCAGGATCAGCTCCAAAAACTTCTGCGGGATCTTTTGCCGCCTGGCGATGTCGGCGATTTTGATTGGCGCGCCGGCCTTCTGTAGAGCCAGATCGAAGATCGCGTGCAAGGCGTACTCGCCCTTGACGGAGATGTTCATGAGCGCGGTTTCAATCTCCTCGTGCCAAGTAGAGATTGTACCGAGTGGCCGCCGGTCCGCGCTAGGGCTCGTTCGCAGCATCGGCTGGCGGCGACGGGCCTGTGAACGCCCAGTGAACCTCCGGGACATCGGTGTCCTTCGCTATGGTTGTTCTATTCACCAAGGCGCTGCCCTGAATATGCGCCTCAAAGATTGTATCGTTTACCCGGTAAAGTACAACTCCGGCTGCGGTCGCGAGCAAAATTTCGCTGTCCTCTTGGTTCGTCTTGATCGTGATGCGCCGCCCATCCTGGATATTGTCTAACTCGAGAATGCCTGGTATTTTCGAGTCCCGCGCTGCACCGGAAGAGTATGCCAGCCGAACATCCGGCAGATTCGCGGATCCAATGCCGCGCTCTTTGGCACGCCCCGGATCGGGATACAGGTGAAGCGGCTCCCAAGGTGGACCTGGCATTCCTGGTGCATGCCGGGGCCATTGCTGGATCACCGCCAGCCAGGAACCAAACAGCCGCATTCGCGAGGTGCCACCCGGGATCTGGAGTTCCTTCCACGCGCCTTTCGTTCGATCGAGAATAAAGAGATGGGTGACGTCATCCTTCGATTTCGAATCTTGTTGAATGTAGTAGTTGCCAAGAATCAAATAGCTTGGATTGGCCGCAAGGATGCCGATGTCTTCTTTGTTCTCTGGGATGCGGAAGCTTTCGGGCAGCGTGTCGATGGGGACGCCCTTACTTCCCGCACGGCCAGTTCGGAATAGCAGGTTGTTGCCTTCCCGATAACCGAAGAGCATAAAGTCGTTTGACGGGCCGCCAGCCATTCCCATCGTATAGAGGTGAGTGAAATCCTGCGGACTGCCCGGGGAGACCCGCGACGGAAGCGAAGTGAGACTGAGCGCGACCTTTTCGAGGTCAATTTTGGAATCGAGCTCCGGCCCTTTGGTGAGACCCAGAAATTGGTCCACCGGCCCGCCGTTAGTCACTAATCCAAGGGAATCAAACCAATCCAGAACAATGAGCGATTCTGAATGAATGACGACGTCGTCGGCGCGCGTGGGATCAGCCATGTGAACGATCGAGATCTGTGTAGGAGTGATATTGGGGTATAAAACAGAGATGATTTCTCCCTCACACTCCTGCACGTAATACGAGCCAGGCGACACCACCCTGACAAGGCTCAGACGTTTGTCAGGGCCGAGCCTATAGAGGGACGACGGATAGACCGCCAGCCCGTAATCCGTCTTGGTGGCAGCGAGAAAGTATAGCGACTCGGAATAACCGCAGCCAGCCAGCAAGCCCGCTAGGAAACACGCGATGACGAGATCCTTTAGCATCTTGCTCTACTCTTTCCAAAACAGCTCGGCGTCCGAGCGTCGCACGTAGTTGGCGTCGATGTCAGCCGGGTCGCTGGAGCGGCCGAGTGTGAATTCGTCCCATGCGATATGTCCGATAGCGGCTGCGAGCGCTCGCGGCGCCCCAATGGTGGAGATCAACTCGCAGCCCTCAGGCAACGTCGGGAGCCAGGCTTCCAACTTCAGCACCGCTTCTGGCATTACGAGTTCGAGCTGGCTATCATAAACCGCACCATAAACTTCGCCCCGGCGCGCGTCGATCACCGTGGCGCGCAGCGGCGCCGATCCAAACGATGCTAGCGCCCGCAAATTCGACACCGCGACCATGCGCTTGCCCGTAGCCTCGGCCAGTCCCTTCGCAGCCGCCAGCCCCACCCGCACGCCCGTGAACGAGCCTGGCCCCGAAGCCGCGGCGAAGCACTCCATCTGGTACACCGTGGTTCCGCGCTTTTCGAGCAAGTGCTGAATGTGCCCGAACAGCACATGGCCGAAGCCTTCCGGCGCCTGCAGCGCGACTTCCTCGATAACTACATTGGCTTCGGTGAGGGCGATGCTGCCGAATTCGGAAGTGGTATCGATCGAAAGAATCACGGTGAAAGGATCACTTGTTTAGCTGATACACGCGGTCCGCCTGGTAGGCCTTGCCATTCGCATTCAAAGCCGTCAAGTGGACGCTGAGCACCGCCGGGAAAATTTCCGCAATAGATGCCGGAACCACAAATGTGCCGGGCGACCCCGTGCCCAACACGCGAAAGCCATGGCCGTCAGCCACCACTTCTGCTGTCCAGAGATACTGCATGGCGCGCGTGGCGCGAGTTTCACGCGTCAGCTTCACGGAGAATTGCGCTGGCTTGCCTGCCTCGAGCGTGTTGCCGGGCGGCGCGATAATTTCGAATGGGACTTTCTTCAAGTCGGTCTCGATCTCCTGCACCGGCACCGGCCGCGACTCGAATTTATACGACCTCCCCATCGAATCCCTGTGCCCTTCGCGCGCGATATACAGCACCCAGGGGTGGCTCGGGTCGGGCGCCTCGCCGGTGAAGTGCTGGCCCTTGTACTTCTTCTGTCCGAGCGATTCACCCGTGGCGGGATTGAGCCACTCGACGTCGTAGCCGTGGTTCTCCACTGTCACTTCGACCGGCGCACCGGGATGCTCGATGTAATTCACATACTCGACGTCTTCGAGCGCGACCGCGCGAGTGCCGTCCACATCGAAGTAAGGTTCCAATTCCCAGTGCCGTGTATCCGCCATGAACTCGAACCAGTACTTCGCCACGTTCGCATCGCCGCCGCGAAATTCCGGGTACTCGCCGTCCATCGTCACGTTCCACAAGTGCTTCGCGTCCGTCACACCGACGAACGGCACCTGGTAAAACTGATGTTCAATCGACCCGGCCGCATCGTCCTGGGAACCTTCAATGATGAAATCCATCCATCCATCGGCGAGCAGCGGCGACGACGTCACCTTGGCGTTCGACGACCGCGGGTGCTGATAAGGATCCAGCTTCTTCAGATCCAGCCCCAGCTCCTTCAGCAGCGCGCGCCCGTCGCCGTAATCCTCAAACTCCTCCAGCCCCTGCCAGGTGATATTGAACGCGGCGTAGCGCGCCACCACGTAGCGAATGAATCGCTCGCGCGCCTGCCAATCCCGAAATTGCGCAGCGATGGTTTCGGGATCCGACGCCAGCATCAAATCGGCCGTGATTCCGCGCTTGTGAATTTCCGCGACGCGCCGATCGAGTTCGTCAAAATAGGCCGGATTGGGCCGGTCCGGACCTAGATAGACCAGCGAACGATCACTCACCCCACCCAGGATCGATCCACGAAAATGATTGAATTTGTTTTGTGCCGCTGCGCTCAGCTCCTGCTGAAACTCGGCATAACTTCCGAACGCGAAGCGGTCCGCGATATAACCCATCCACAAGTGCGCCTGCTTGTTGCCGATGACCACCTGTTGATTGT
The DNA here is from genome assembly GCA_003166865.1 of Bryobacterales bacterium. Lineage (GTDB taxonomy): Bacteria > Acidobacteriota > Terriglobia > Bryobacterales > Bryobacteraceae > Palsa-89. The sequence goes on along the minus strand of PMUP01000052.1, from coordinate 20,557 downwards.
CGGTGGCAAAGTGATGCACGTTCGCGACGATGACGTAGCCTGGCGCATCGGAAGCAGCGGCGCTGAACATGCCTTCCCGGCCGTGGAAAGACGGGACATTGCTGGTGGCCTTATAGATCCACTGCCCGGATTCGGTGGGAGTGAAACGGACGATCATCTTTCGGCCGCCGTCCCAAAAGGCCGGCATCGCGTAAGTCCTGAAGCGGGGCGAGCGGAATTCCACGCGTAGCTCGACACTGGCGTAAGGATTGGAATGCGTGGCGAGATCGGCCGCCGACAGTTCGAAAGGCATTTCACAGGGCGAATAGGCGGGCGTTCCCTCGCAAGGCGTTTCGGCGCAGGCGGCGGTAACGACGGCAAGCAGGAGCAGCGGCAGCAACGCCAGCATCAACTTCAGCGTATCGCAAGTGTGCACCGATAGGGCCAGATTTGCGTCTAATGGATTTAAGGGAGGACGCCAATGGACACTACGCATCGCGTGCTCATCTTGGGCGGCGGATTCGGCGGCTTGTACGCCGCGCAAGCATTGAAGAACGCACCCGTGCAAGTAACGTTGCTGGACCGCCGCAACTTCCACCTGTTCCAGCCGCTGCTCTATCAGGTGGCGACCGGCGCACTCTCACCTGGTGAAATCGCCTCGCCGCTTCGCTCCGTGCTCCGGCGGCAGAAGAACACGCAAGTGCTGTTGGGCGAAGCCACCGATCTGGATGCCGAGCACCATCGCCTGGTTCTGGATGACGGCCAAACTGTCGAATACGATTCGCTGATTGTCGCCACCGGCTCCGCTGATTCCTATTTCGGCCACGACGATTGGCGGCGCAACGCACCCGGCTTGAAGAGCATTGAAGAAGCCACCGAGATCCGGCACAAAATCTTGTACGCGTTCGAGGCGGCTGAAAGAGAACACGATCCCCAGAAACAGCGCGAATGGCTGACGTTTGTGATCGTGGGCGCGGGTCCCACGGGCGTGGAGCTGGCGGGCGCGCTGGCCGAGATCGCACACGACACGCTCCGGCACGACTTCCGATCCATCCATCCGCAAGACGCGCGCATCTTCCTGTTGGAGGGCACACCGCGCATTCTGCCCTCGTATCCCGAGGATTTGTCGGCCAAGGCCAAAGCATCGCTGATCAAGCTCCGCGTGACCCCGCAAACCGGCGTGTTCGTCACCGATATCGATGACGGCGGCGTGGCCGTCAAAACTCCCGGCGGCAACGAGCGAATCGCCGCGCGGACGGTGATCTGGGCGGCCGGCGTCCGGCCATCACCCTTCGCGGACGTGTTGGAGCGTCGCGCTGGGGCGCCGCGCGACAAAAGGGGACAAGTGGTCGTCAACGGCGATTGCAGCTTGCCGGCGCATCCGGAGATCTTCGTGATTGGGGACCTGGCGTATATTGAGCAAGATGGAAAACCACTGCCAGGCGTCGCGCCGGTCGCCATGCAGCAGGGAGAGTACGTCGCGAAACTGATCCGCGAACGATTGCGCGGCGGGACGCTTCCGCCCTTCCGTCATCGCGACAAAGGCAGCCTCGCGGTGATCGGCCGCGCCTCGGCAGTGGCCCAGATTGGATCGCTGCACATGTCCGGCTTGCTGGCCTGGCTCACGTGGCTGTTCGTCCATTTGATGTATCTGGTGGAATTCTCCAATCGCGTGCTGGTGTTCATCCAGTGGGGCTTTCTCTACTTGACGTTCAACCGCGGCGCGCGCCTGATCACGGGACCCGATCCGTCCGGCCGCCGGGCCGCATCGGTGGACGAGTCTCTTGCCCCTACTTTGAAGCGCTAGCAGGCTGTGGCGTGACGGCGAGCACGGCTGTGCAGTAATAAGTACGGCCATCCGGATACTGGCTAAGAATCGCAAATTCGCCAGTGGTGCCTTCCGGAATCCGCACATTGATTTGGAACATGCCGCCCACCTCCAGCGGTGCGGGCCCTGCGTACAACAACTCGGCCGGCGGTATGGCCGGAGCATGAACGCCGGCATTCGCAAAAGCCACCTGAACCGGATTTGCTAGAGCCGGGAGCGGGAACTGCACCATCGCGCCGTCGGCGGGAGCGGGCGAAATGGCGCCCAAGCCGGTCACGTATAAAGTAACGATGGAGCCGACCTGCGCGGGGTTTGTACTCGAGTTCAACGTTCCGTCCTGATTCACCGCAATCGCGCTATCTTGGCCCGTAATGAATACTCCGGGCGCAGCCCCGCCAACAGATGGCATCTCGCACTGCTTGCTTCCGTTATAAAGCACGCACATCTCCGTAGTCGATTTGCCCGCCAACTCCCAGGGCGTGATCGCATTGATCTGCGTATCCTGAACATAGAGGAGCGGCGCAGGCGTGCCGTCGAAAGTCACCTGGACTCCGGCCAGCATGGTCCCGACGCGGTCACTCGGTCCCAACGTCCAGGACTGCGCAGTGACCGGCCCCAGGCCATTTCCAAAGATGCTGACGATCTCACCTGGCGCGATGCTGCCGGGAATGAATGAAGCGCCGTTAAATATGCAACCGAGGCCCGCGGAGGGCAGCAGAGCCAAATCGGGGCCCAGTTGAAGCACTCCGATGCCAGTGGGAGGGCCTGTGAGGACGGCCAGCACTCCGCTGTTGGGCTGTGTCGAGAGAATGGAACTCCCCGTGGGCGGCGTATAGACCAATTGAGCGGGAAAGAAAGTGGACTGAAGAACGCTGCCGTCCGCTGCTAGCCGGACCATGTAGTTGCCCGGAACGTTCGCCGGATACGGTTCGTTCAACGCCGGGCAGGGCTCGACCGAAAGATGCTGTGGGAACGCAAATGACAACGCATTCCCGACCATGGTTAGAACGCCAGTGCTATCGACAGCCGCTCCCTGGACGTTGCCCTCCGATCCCGCCAGCACGGTTTCATACGACACGGCCGTACCGGCTGGAGTGTATTTCCGCGCATAAAGATCGCCCGAGCTCGTTGCTCCGGAGACATAAGCCGCACCCGACTGATCCACATTGAGGGCCCAGGGATTCTCCCCCGCACGCCCGTAGGACGCGTAGAGGATCTTCGACCCGGTCGGGTCCACCTTCGCAATGAACGATCCACTGGGCGTGGGGATGGCGCCATTGGCGGCGCCAGGGAAATTCGTGGAGCTGGTGCCGCCCATGATATAAGCGTTTCCATCCCCATCCACTGACAAGTTGAGGACGCCTTCCACTCCGTTCCCACCGAACGCGGCCGCATACAGCAGCGTCTGTCCGGTGGGATCCAGCTTCAACAAAACCACGTCACGGCTGCCAAGTGAAAGCGCTCCGGGCGTGGTCACAATCGATTGCATTAGGTCAATCGCCAAAATGTAAACGTTTCCGTTGGCGTCGGCTCCAATACCGGCGATACTGATCTGATCCGAATTCAAGTACGTACAGAATGCGGGCGTACCATCGGCGCCATTCAGCTTGCATGCGAATGTGGGAATCGGGCCAGATGGAGATGATCTGTAGGCATTCGGCGTCACAGGCAGTCCCCCAGGCCCGTAGCCCGCGATCAGGACGTTTCCAAAGCTATCGAGGGCGATGGCATCGGTAAGATAAATCCCCGCAATCTGGACTCCGAACACAGAGTCGCCGGATGCGTTCATCCTGGACACATAGTTAAAGCCCGAGGAAGTGCTTCCAAAGACTTTGCTGGGGGCGCTGAAACCCACCAGACTATTGGCGACCACCAGATCGCCGATCGAGTCGACCGCCAGCGGTCCCGTCAGCGTACCCTGCGTGACCGGATTGGACCATTGGCCAGTGGCTGCCCACGGCTGTGTCGAGCTGGACGTTTGAGCACCCGCGCATCCAGCCAGGGCAATCCATATAACAACATTCCAACTGAATCGACGCCCGGGATGCATGCCATCGACCAAGCACGGCAGTTGCCACACTGCTGCGCAGACTTTTCCCCAATTCGGCAAAAGGAAGTGTGTCCAACCGACACGACGCACCAACATTACCGGCACAGCATTGGCTCGCTATACTGGCAGATCGCTATACTAGATGGTTTGGCGGAAAATACTCCGACAGAACTCGCCTCAAACACTGAGCAGCCGCCGGTCCCGACCGTCCCAACTCGCAGGATTTGGCCTCGCGTGCTCGCAGCGATTCTCTGCTTCGCTGCGCTGGAAGGCATTCTCTTTCACACGGGACTGTATTCCTCCATCATCGAGCCCGAGTCAACCACCGGCGAGATGGAGGTGCAGTTGCGCAACGAGATTCGCCGGCCGAAGCACAACCGCAATCAGGTGCTCGCGGTGGGCCATTCCCGCATGGCGCTTCTGCCCCGGATAGTGAATCAAGACATGCCCGGAATCGGCTACACCTTCGCCAGCATCGGTTTGGGCGGAACCACGCCGCGCATTTGGTATTACGCGTTGCGCGCTGTTGATCCCACCGCCCGCACCTACGCCGCGATCGTGATTCCAACCGACGATTTCAACGAGCCCGACACATACGACTATCACACGGAGCGCGAAGCCGATCTGCACTACCTCCTGGTGCGGCTGGCGTTGCGGGATCTGTCGGATTTTCCTTGGAGCTATCAAAGCCGGAAGCTTCAATGGGTGACGTTTCGTGGAATTGTCCTCAAGGGTTTCGTGTATAAGCGCGATTTTCTTGGGTTTCTCGATCACCCGCTGGCGCGGATCGCCAAGGCGCGCTACGTCGATAGCGATTCCGCCGGCTGGTATTACGGCTACGGTGGCGTCGACGAGAATCTTGAGGGACTACGGATCGACTGGCGGGGTAGGACGATGCAGTTCCCGGACCGCGTTCCCGAAGGCAAGCGAGCGCAGATCGAGGACATGCTGTTTCCAACCCTGCCACCCGATGAGGGCCGCGAGACCGCCTATCTGCGGTATTGGTACGGCAAAATCATCGCGTATTACCGCGGCTCGGGCACCAAGCTCATTTTTATGCGGGTGCCGCGCGCCCCAACTTCCCCGCCCGATCCCGCGCCCAAGCTGAACAGCGCCATCCGCCAGATCGCTTCCGAACCGGACGTGATTGTGTTGGACGAACATTTATTCGATCAACTCGAGCATCCCGACCTCTTCTGGGATGCGTGGCACTTGAACCGCTCGGGGTTGAATGCTTTCTCGCGCCTTCTCGCCACCGAAGTGCGCCGCGTGCTGGGTCCACCGAAGTCGTAACTCATGCTGTTCAACACGCCGCAGTTCTTCGCCTTCCTCGCCATCGTTCTGATCCTGTTCTACACAGCGCCGCGCGCATTGAGGAAATACATTCTTCTCGCGGCCAGCTATTTCTTCTATATGAGCTTCATTCCGAAGTTCATCCTGCTGCTGCTGTCGCTCACCGCCATCGACTACACTGCGGCGCGCTGGATCGCCCGAACACGCTCGCCGCACTCACGCAAGGCCGCGCTGGTGATCAGTCTCGCCGCCAATCTCGGGCTGCTCGGTTTCTTCAAGTACTACAATTTCTTCGCCGCCAACATCGCGCATTTGCTTCACAAGCCTTCGGACGCGTTCGCGCTGAGCATCATTCTTCCGCTCGGCATCAGCTTCCACACGTTCCAGAGCATGTCCTACGTGATCGACGTCTATCGCAATGAGCAGGAGCCGATCACCAATCCAATCGACTACGCGCTGTATATTTCGTTCTTCCCGCAGCTGGTGGCCGGCCCGATCGTCCGCGCGCGCGAATTCTTTGGCGACCTCTATCATTGGAAGCGCCCGTCTTCCGACGACATCTTGCGCGGTCTGCTGCTGTTGCTGCTCGGCCTGGCCAAGAAGATGGTGATGGCCGATCAGTTCGCCCAAATCGCCAACGGCTACTTCCAGGACGTCTCCAAACATCCGGGCATGGTGCCCGCCTGGTCCGCCACGATCGCGTTCGGCATCCAAATCTACTTTGATTTTTCCGGCTACACCGATATGGCCATCGGCATGGCGAAACTGCTGGGCTTTCACTTCCCGGTGAATTTCCGGCGGCCGTATCTCGCCTCCAGCATCACCGATTTCTGGCATCGCTGGCACATCTCGCTGTCACGCTGGCTGCGCGATTACCTTTACATCCCGCTGGGCGGGAATCGCCACGGCCGGCTCCAGACCTACCGCAATCTGATGCTCACCATGCTGCTGGGCGGCATGTGGCACGGAGCGAGTTGGAACTTTATCGTGTGGGGCGGCTATCATGGCGCGCTTCTGAGTATCGAGCGTATGTTCCGGCGCAAGAATGCGCCCGAAGGAAGTGGCTGGACAATCTTTTATCCACTGCAAGCCGTGATCACCTTCGGCTTGGTTATGATCGGCTGGGTATTCTTCCGCGCCGCCACGTTCCATGACAGCCTCTATGTCCTGCGCCAGATGTTCTTTGTGCCGCACGGACACCAAACGATACTCAGATGGCAGAAGGGCCTGGTTCTGATCACGCTGCTGCTGGCGCTATTCGAGGAGAAGAAGGAGTGGTTCGAGAAAATCGCGCTCGGCCCGGCCTGGGCGTATGGTGCTGTCTGCGCGATCCTGTTGCTCTCGGTGGAACTCATCGGTTACACCGAAGTCGCCGTGCCGTTCGTGTACTTCCAATTCTAGGTTGGCTGGTAGAATCAGCGCCGCGGCCCGGCTGCTAAAATTAGGTGGTGTCGAGCTTCCACGTCCACAATTTCGGATGCAGGGCGTCGCAAGCCGATGGCGCGGCACTCCAATCGGCGCTGTTGGCTCAAGGGCTGACCGCCGCCGCGAATACGTCCGATGCCCAACTCGTGGTGCTGAACACTTGCACCGTCACTGCCGCGGCTGATGACGACGTGCGCAAGGCTATCCATCGTGTGCATCGCGAAAATCCCGCCGCGCGCATTCTCGTGACTGGTTGCTACGCTCAACGCGCACCCGAAGAGTTGGCGGTGTTGCCAGGCGTGCACTGGGTGGTGGGAAATTCGCACAAGGTTCAAATTCCAGAAATTGTCACCGGAGCCGCTGCCGAATGTGATGCCCCCTATCACGGCCAAATCCACGTCGGCGACATTTTCGCCCAGCACGATTTTCTCTCGGCGCCGGTGGAAGACGCCGCGGGCGATCGCACGCGTCCCAACCTCAAAATCCAGGATGGCTGCAACAACCGCTGCTCGTTCTGCATCATTCCATTCGTGCGTGGACGCAGCCGCAGCGCGCCCACCGATCAGGTTGTCGGACAAGTGCGCAATCTCGCCGCGCGCTATCGCGAAGTGGTGCTAAGCGGGATCAATCTCGGCCGCTGGGGCCGCGAGCCGGGCAGCCAGCCTGGCAGTATAACCCGGCTGGCCGATCTCATCCGGCGACTTTTGGATGAGACCCCAATCCAGCGCCTGCGCCTCAGTTCCATCGAGCCGATGGATTGGAGCGACGATTTGCTAGATCTTGTCGCTTCGTCACCGCGTATCGCCAAACACGTGCACGCGCCCTTGCAATCGGGATCGGATCGCGTGCTGCGGCGCATGCATCGCAAATATCGGCCGCGGCATTATGAAGATCGCATCTCGAAGGCCCGTACCTGGATGCCGGACGCAGCTATCGGAGCTGATGTGATGACCGGTTTTCCCGGAGAGACCGACAGCGAATTCGAAGAGAGCCGTGCGTTCATTGCGAGCCTGCCGTTCACCTACCTGCACGTGTTCACCTATTCGGAAAGGCCGGGAACACCGGCGGCGTGCGCCGATCAAGTACCCATGGAGGTGCGCCGCGAACGCAACCGGATCCTGCGCGAGCTAGCCGCGAAGAAGAATCTCGAATTCCGCCGCCGTATGCTGGGCCGGACTCTCTCGGTTGTGACGCTCACCGAAGGCGCCCTCTCGGACAATTTTCTGAAGGTGGAGCTGGCCACGCCGCGCGCTACGAATCAGCTCGTTGACGTGAAGATCGGCTCCGTCACCAGCGGCGGCCTGCGCGAGCACAACGCACTGACCGTGCTATAGACGCCGCTCTGTCCCACACCGCACCACCCACAACCCACCACCCCTACATCTCCCGCCGGTTCTCCAGCGATTTCCCCATCGTCACTTCATCCGCGAATTCTAAGTCGCTTCCCACCGGGATCCCCATCGCGATCCGCGTCACCTTCACGCCCAGCGGCTTCACCAGACGCGACAGATAGGCCGCCGTCGCTTCGCCTTCCACCGTCGGATTGGTCGCGACGATCAACTCCTTGACCTCCTCCGACTGCATCCGCTCGACCAAATTCGCGATCCGCAACTGTTCCGGCCCAATGCCCCGCAGCGGCGAAATCGCGCCGTGCAGCACGTGATAGACGCCCGCGAACTGGCGCGTGGTCTCGATGGGCAGCACATTGTGCGGCTCCTCCACCACGCAAATCACGGAATGGTCGCGATGCGGATCGCGGCAATAATTGCACACCTCGCCATCGCTGATGTTGTTGCAGACGACGCAAATCCCCAGCTTGTCTTTCACGTCCACCAGCGCTTGCGCCAGCCGCTCGGCCTCTTCGCGCGGGTTGCGCAACACATGAAAGGCTAGCCGCTGCGCCGATTTTTGTCCGATGCCAGGCAGTCGCTTGAACTCCTGAATCAGACGCGCGAGTGGTTCGGCGAAATCTGGCATCGGGTGGTGTCTCGAGAAGACGGCGGCTAGAACATCCCCGGCGGCAAACCCAGGCCACCCAGCAGTCCGCCCATTTTCTCTTGCGTCGCGTCGTCCACTTTCTTGGAAGCCTCGTTGAACGCGGCCATCACCATGTCCTGCAGCATCTCGACGTCCCCGGCCACCTCCGGATCGATCTTGACGGCCGTCACATTCTTCTTGCCGTCCATGTGCACCGTCACCATGCCACCGCCGGCGGAGGCGTCCACGCGAATCAGCGCGATCTCCTCCTGCATCTTCTTCTGCATCTGCTCGGCCTGCTTCATCATGGCCTGCATGTTTCCGGGAAGTTTCATAGGCCCTGCCTTATTCCTTTAGATTACGCACGACACGAACCTGCGCGTCCGGGAACAGCTCCTGAAATCGCCGGACTTCCGGATGCGCGAGCGCGCGCTCCGATACATCGTCCTTCGGCTTGGCCAGAGGAGCAGCCGCGGTCTCCGGCTTTCCGAGATCGATCTTGATTCGCATGGGGCGGCCGGCAATCTTCTGCACGACTTTCAGAATATCCTTTTCGTTCATCGCCAGGCCAAACTCCTCGGGCGTTACGAACCGCAGTTCGCCGTTGGATTCCGTCACTTGCGAATGCTCCACCGCGTCGGCGGTGAACTGCATGCCCGCCTCGAGCAGCGCGGTGTGCAGCTGGTCGCGCCAGGGACCGGATTGGGGATTGGGGGTTGGGGATTGGGGACTGGCCGTGACTGGTGGCGTCGACGGAGGCGGGGTCTTTCGCGGAGGAGCCGGCCTCGGGCCGCCGCTTCCGCCGAGATCGGCAAGAGCCTCTTCGATCGGCTGGAGCTTCCCGGCCTGGATCAATCGCAATAAACCAATCTCCAGATGCAGGCGCGGCTGCAAGGAAAACTGCAAATCCTTGAACAGATCCAGCGTCAGTTGCAAATACCGCGTAAGATCGTCCTCGGAAAAACCGCGCGCCACCTCCGCCAGCCGCTCTTGCTCGCGAGACGACGCGGCTATCAATCTGGTATTAGTGCCTGCGACCTTCGATACCAGCAGATTCCGGAAATAGCGCGCCAGCTCGCGGCAGAAATGTTGCAGGCTGCGTCCATTGCGCTCGAGCTCCATCACCAGATCGAGCATCCGCCGGGAATCCTCGGCCACCAGCGCGTCGGTCACTGCGCCCAGCGAATCCAGCGAGAACAGCCCGAGCATCCCTCGTACTTCGGCCACATCCAGCTTCACGCCGCAGCACGCAATGGCCTGATCCAGCGCCGACAATGAATCGCGAACGCTGCCTTCGCCGGCCTGCGCCAGCACGCTCAAAACCTCGGGATCCGCCTCAATGCCTTCCTTCCCGCAGATCTCCTCCATGCGCTTGACTACCTCAGCGAAATCGACCGACCGGAAGCTGAACTGCTGGCAGCGCGACGCAATGGTGGTCGGGATCTTGTGAGCTTCGGTGGTGCACAGGATGAAAACCGCCCATTCGGGCGGCTCCTCCAGCGTCTTGAGCAGCGCATTGAAGGCTTCGCTCGTGATCTGATGCGCTTCGTCGACGATGAAAACCTTGTAGCGATCGCGCGCCGGCCGGTAGCGAACGTTCTCGCGCAGCTCGCGCATTTCGTTGATGCCGCGATTGGACGCCGCGTCGATCTCGATCACGTCCGGCGAATTTCCACCCGCGATCTCCAGGCAACTGGCACACACCCCGCAGGGCGTCGCCGTCGGACCTTCAATGCAGTTCAGGCAACGCGCCAAAATGCGCGCCACCGTGGTCTTGCCCGTCCCGCGCTGGCCCGAAAAAATGTAGCCGTGCGCGATGCGCCGCTGCGCGATGGCGTTCTCGATCGTGGTGCGAACGTGCTCCTGGCCGATCAGCTCCGCAAACGCTTGCGGCCTGTATTTCCTGGCGATGACCTGGTACATGGAAAAATGAGCGGATGTATGCCAAACCCCAAAGGGTTTGCCAGACCCCGGGTGATCCGCGGCACACGAATTAAACCGTTACCGTTGCTTCCTTCCGGACCTGGCGGGGTTCACAGCCGTCCGTTGCACGAAGCCCGGAGCCTGACAACCTCTCATGCTAGCATGCGGGCTCGGCGGGGCCTACTCCCATTCGATCCGATCGCCCGGCAACAACGGCAAACGCAACGTATTCGGATCGGCCGCGTCGACCTCAACGGGCGCTAACGTGCCATTATCGATGCGCGACAATTTCAGCGTGCGCGGATGCACCGCGACGCTCCCGAGTGCGCTGCCCCACCCCACCACACGGCGCATACCATTGACCGAGACCTCTATCTGAAGCGGGACTGTACATGCCTCGGGAAATGCGGCGCAGTGCCTCGACGGCCCGCCACAAACCGCATCCGGATCGTCCAGGAGCCCGGCGGCCAAACGATTCAGTTCGTCCAAAGAGTCCGCGCCCAGCAGAACCGCGCCGCGGGTATCGGACTTTTGCCGGAACACGATCTGGAAGAAATACCGGTAATAGCGATAGTGCTGCCGCACCGGCCCGATCAAATCTTGAACCGGCAGTTGATCCGCGGGGCGCCGCGCTACTTCAGACCGCACCGATAGCAACTGTAACCCTCCGCCGCGAACTCGATAGACGTCGGTCTCGGTCCCTAGAAAGCCGGCGATTCCGTGCTTGGGAGCCCCTTCGCGATAATAGGCATTCTCCACGCGCAGTTCCGTGTAGGCATGCAGCAGCCCTTGTGGCGGCCCAACATCGCTATATCGGCTGAGCACTTCCGGAAGAGGCGTTTCCGTGGCGTCTGGCGAGCGGATCAGATAGTACGGATTCGCCGCGACGACGCGGAACGCCCGGCCCCTGCGGGGAGTCACGCAAGAGTACAAACAGGGCAGCAGTGCGAGCGCAAATGCTGACATCTTCCACGCGTCAAAGCGGGCAGCCATCTTGGTAATTTGACACCAATGCTGGAACGCTAGTTCCCGTTCGATCGTCCGCCCGGTAGTGGCTCGATTCGACACCCAACGTCGGATGACTATATCTCGGCGATCGTTAAACAACGCGTCAGGTAGGATCCACCAGCTTGCCCTCAAAGCAGCACCCCTAGGTCCGTGACGGTACCGGCACTCAGTCGTTTCGTCCTTGATCTTTCCCTAATTTCGATCTGTCGAAATAAGGCGCCGTACTGCATGGATTTACTCCACGACTTTATACAGACGTTCGTCCAGAGGGCTGCCGGCGATCGGGCCAAGGCTGTTCCGGTATTCCTTCGTGTGAGTCGCAGCCGCATGCGTCGCGATTGTTTTCGCGGTCTGCCATTCTTCGATAACCGTGAAATGATTCGCCCGCATCGCGTGCTGTAAGACATCGAACCGGAGATTGCCTTCTTCTTTCCGGCTGGCTTCGGCCAGCTTGCGAAGGAGGTCCGTGGCGTTTGTGCCCTGGGCGCCGATATCGACGTGTGTGATTACGAATATGCTGCGGCTGCTTCTGTCATTGTGAGCGGTGCCCAACGACAGAGTCTTGTAAGGCCGCTGGTCGTAATCGCTCAGCCTCATCGAGTCGATCTTATTTCGGAAGTCCTTGGCATGCGGCGATGCGGCATGCGTATCAAGGTCTCGGCTGTTGGCCCACGTTTCGATGATGCAGAAGTGTGCGGGCCGTCCGGCCTGCTCGAAGAACTCGATCCGCTGGAATCCGTCGTCTTTTCCACTTGCATCCCTGTACTGCTTGATAGCAGTGATCGCTGCGGTTCTGGATGCCGGTAGGATATCGACGTAGGCGACAGAATAGGCGGTGCTATCCGGCGGCGCCTGCGCGCCGAGAAGTACCGTGCTGATCAGTAATGGAAGCAGTCGTTTCATTTGCGCGTCTCCTTGCGGATCGGACTTGAGAATCGGGAAGTCAGAATTGATCGGATTAGAAACCCAAATCTGACCAATTCTCAATTCTCATCCGAACTGCACAGTCTACTACGATAGTGTTTCTTTCACACTTAGCATAAACAAGGCGTCGTGGTCCCGACCGCCGTAAGCGTCTTCCCCGACGAACTCTATCCTGCTCCGCGGAGCTGGACGGAGCAGGCCTATCCCAAGCTCATTCACTTCAACAAGCTCCCCAAGGGCGGGCACTTTGCGGCCTGGGAACAGCCGAAGCTCTTTTCAGAAGAGGATCGCGCGGGCTTCAGATCGCTGCGGTAGATCTTCACGAGGAGATGCGCCATGACTGACCATTCGCAGTTCAACATCGACAGCAGCTCTCCGGGCCGCTGGACGATCACCTTCAGCAACCCGCCGATCAACATTTTTGTTCCCACAACGATCGTCGAATTGGGAGCGCTAATGACCGAGATCGAGGCGGACCCGTCCCTGAAGGTCGTGGTGTTCCAGTCGGCGAATCCCGATTTTTTCGTCGCTCATCTCGACGTCGCCAAGGCGGCGGAACGGCCAGAGGTGCTGGGCCTTTGGCGCGAGTTTGTCCTGCGCCTCGCGTCCGCGCCAGTGGTGAGCATCGCCAAGGTTCGCGGCCGCACGCGCGGGATCGGGAACGAGTTCGTGCTGGCCTGCGACATGCGCTTCGCTAGCCGGCAAAATGCGCTGTTCGGCAACCCCGAGGTCGGCGTGGGACTGATTCCGGGCGGCGGAGCGCTGGAATGGCTACCGCGCTTGGTGGGCCGATCGCGCGCACTTGAGTTCGTGCTCAGCGCCGACGATTTCGACGCTGACATCGCCGAGCGCTATGGCTGGGTGAACCGCACGCTGGACGATGGCGACCTCGACGCGTTTGTCGATACGCTGGTCCGGCGTCTCGCTTCGTTCGAGCGTGAAACGCTAGGCGCGGCGAAGGCCCAGGTCAATCGGTTCGGGATGCCGACGGCTGCCGAGCTCCAGTCGAGTAACGAGATGATCTTCCCTATGCTGGCCTTGCCAGATGCGCAGGCCCGCCGTCCCAAGCTGCGCGGTATCGGTTACGGCGTTCCGAGCGACTTCGAAATGAACTTCGGCCGGTACCTGCCTTCGTTTGGGCGGACGGACGGCGATGGCACGGATACGCAGCCTGGCTGATCGTCGCCCTGCATTTCTGAACTCGGCACTGACGTTCGACGTCAGCCAGTTCCCCATTAGGCTTTTTGAGTTGCAGCGAGTCGCTCATTATTGAGCAAGAATTCCAAGTCGTGGTAAGTCCCGCCGGTTCGGGACAGCAGAGGTAGACATGAAACCCTGGAAAGCCGTTTTGCTGATTCTGTTTGCTCTTGCGGTTGCAGCCGCGGGATACGGGCTGACTCTCGTGCGACGAGGCTTCAGCGCACTTGCGACACCATCAGCGATTGAGGAGTTCGCGGCCACAACGGCACGCAAAATAGCCGTGCCATCCGCCTATCGCCAACTTCGCAATCCCATCATGCCTTCAACGGAGAACATTCGGGCAGGCATGGAGCATTTCTCCGATCATTGCGCCACGTGCCATTCGAATGACGGAGGGGGCCAGACGCTATTCGGCAAGGGCCTCTATCCGAAACCGCCCGACTTGCGTGCAGCCGGGACGCAGAACAAGAGCGATGGCGAGCTCTACTACACAATTCAAAATGGAGTTCGTTTGAGCGCCATGCCAGCCTTCAGCGAAGTGCACACTGCCGCGCAAACCTGGCGCCTGGTTTTGTTCATCCGGCACTTGCCTCAGATCACGGCAGAGGAACTCAATGAGATGAAGGCGCTGAATCCGAAGAGGCAGGCGAATCCAGCGAATTGGTGAAGGACGGGGAACCGCCCCAGAATCCTGCGGGAGAAACACACCACCACTAGAAGAAGCACCATGAACAAACCCAGAACTGCTCGAAAGGAGCACCCGATGAAAGAACCGGACGACAGATCGCGCCGTAGCTTGCTCAAGGCGAGCTCGATGTTGGGCCTGGCAGTCGCGCTCAGACCAGCAACGATCGGCGAGGCATTTGCAGATTCGCAATCCAATACTGCTCAAAAGGAGAACACCATGGCCCAAACCAGTGCTACACAGGCAGCCGACAAGACGACTGTTCGTCCGTTTCAGGTGAATGTTCCAGCAGCGGAACTCACCGAATTGCGCAGGCGCATCAACTCGACAAGGTGGCCTGATCGGGAAACGGTCACGGATGAATCGCAAGGCGTGCCGCTTGCGACCATTCAGGAACTTGCCCGCTATTGGGCGACAGGCTACGATTGGCGCAAGTGCGAGGCGAAACTGAACGCCCTGCCGCAGTTCATCACCGAGATCGATGGGCTGGACATTCATTTCATTCACGTTCGTTCGAAACATGAAAATGCGTTGCCGCTGATCGTCACGCACGGCTGGCCCGGCTCAGTCATCGAGCAGCTAAAGATTATCGATCCACTTACCAATCCTACGGCACATGGCGGGAGCGCATCGGACGCCTTCCATCTGGTGATTCCGTCGCTACCGGGGTTCGGGTTTTCAGCAAGGCCGACGACTGCAGGCTGGGGTGCCGAGCGCACCGCGCGCGCCTGGGTCGTGCTGATGCTGCGCCTCGGTTACAAGCGATTCGTGGCACAAGGCGGCGATTTGGGCGCGGGCATCTGCACTGTGATGGCCAAACAGGCGCCTCCGGAGTTGCTGGCCATTCACACCAACTTTCCGGGAACAATTCCATCCGGCATCGCGAAGTCTCTTCAGGCCGGCGACCCACCACCATCCGGTCTCTCCGCCGACGAAAGCCGCGCTTACCAGCAACTCACGGTATTGTTTGCGAAGCGACGCGCCTACGCACAGATGATGGCGACTCGCCCGCGAACGCTGTACGGATTGGCGGATTCGCCGGTCGGCCTGGCAACCTGGCTCTTTGACCACGGTGACGGTTATGGCCAGCCGGCGGCGCCGATCACCTCGGCAGTGCTCGGGCGCACGGTTAATGGATACTCCGCAGGTGACCTGACACGAGACGATGTACTCGACGACTTCACGCTCTACTGGTTGACGAACACGGCGATTTCTGCGGCTCGTTTCTATTGGGAACTTCACCTCAATCTTTATAACGCGGCCAATGTCTCCGTCCCAGCCGCGGTGAGCGTCTTTCCCGGCGAGAACTATCAGGCCCCGCGAAGTTGGACGGAGCGGGCGTATCACAAACTCATCTACTACAACCAAGTAGACAGAGGCGGACATTATGCGGCTTGGGAACAGCCAAAGCTCTTTTCAGAGGAAGTTCGCGCCGGCTTCAGATCCCTGCGCTAACCGGCGATGGCCCAGCCTCTGATACCGGGCGTTAGAAATCAGTAAGGAGATAAGTTTATGGCCAAAAATCCCACAACCGATAGGAGACGCCGATGTTCGCAAAAAGCATCGAACGTCATGCACTACGAGAAGGTTGAGATTGACCCGAGGAGAACATGCTCACCTATGAGAAGGAGATCACCGGGCTTGTCGTGATCGATCCGTATAACGACTTCATTTCCGACGGCGGCAAAATATGGGATCGAATAAAGGGCGTCGCCGAAAGGAACCAGTGTGTTCCTCATATGAAGCAGCTTCTCGAAGTGGCGAGAAAGACCGGTATCCGGGTTTTCTATGCGATGCATCGGCGATATCGTCCTGGCGACTACGAGACTTGGAAGTACATTGCGCCGATTCAGAAGGCAGCATGGTCGCGGAAGTCGTTTGAATATGGCACCTGGGGCGGCGAGATCCGCGCCGAGTTCGCGCCTCACGCGGGCGATGTCGTGGCCGCGGAGCATTGGTGTTCCAGCGGTTTCGCCAACACGGATTTGGACTTGCACCTCAAGAAACACGGGATTCACAAACTGATCGTCATGGGGCTGATCGCGCATACCTGTGTGGAGGCCACCGTTCGCTATGCCGCTGAGCTTGGCTATGAGGTCACGGTGGTGAAAGACGCGACCGCGAGCTACTCCGATGAGCACATGCACGCCGCTCTCGAAGTCAATCTCCCAAACTACGCCAGTGCCATTGCGACCACCGATGAAATCGCAGGCACCCTCGCTTCTCTTGCCGGCGTGGAGGTCCCTGCCGGGTCCTGACCGGCGATTGAAATGCGATCAGACGTTGGGTTGGGGCTGGTCACCACGATTGACTAGACTTATCCTATCGTCCGCGCCGGAGTTCACCTGCACCAAACTCGCGAAGTCTGGTTCTGGGAAGTTGATCGGCATGGCGCCGGTCGTATCACGCGCCACTCGTACGATCGTCGGCGGCGCCTGGGACTCCGACCTCGATAGGTGTTGCCGACGATACGGACGACGCCCAACTGACCCACATCCACGAATTGGCCGTTATTCGTCAATGTGGAGGAAGGGCCGTTGCGTGAACGGTCCTTGTGCGACGAACCGCCAAAGCCCGTTAGGCGCTCTCCCGACGGTATTCACTTCCAAATGGACGATACTCCCGACACACTGTCAACCAGTAGCGGTTGGGATTGCCTGGAAATGCGCCGCAGTCCTCGGCGGTAAGGCTGCTGATGCGCAATTAATTACAAGGCTTTTACATCTCCATGACACAAGCAACAGGTGCATCTGCTTAAAGTGAGATCACTTGACGAAACCCCGGGGACAATTTTCTTGAACATCAGGAGGATGTCATGTCGACGCGTAAAAAGCAGGGATTGACTCATAGACTTCTCTTGGGGGTGGCGTTGGCCGCCTTCGGCCCCTTGGAGATCTTGAGCTCGACGGCCTTTGCCGCTGAACACCCCGTACCCCTGATCAACCAGCCCCTGGTGCCCGACGTCATTGCGCCGGGCGGGGAGGGATTCACCCTGACGGTGAATGGCACGGGCTTTGTCTCGGGCGCGGTGGTGAACTGGAACCACAGTTCGCTCGCGACCACTTTCGTCAGCGACTCACGGTTAACGGCCAGCGTACCGGCTTCGGACATCGCCGCGGCAGGCACAGCTTCGGTGACCGTGGTGAACTCGAGTCCAGGCGGGGGCACGTCGAATGTGATGTTCTTCGAGGTTACTCCCTCTAGTTCCTCGATCGCTCTGAGTGCCCCGTCAGCCTTCGGCGCCGGGACAAATCCCAGCGCGCTGGCGGTGGGAGATTTTAACGGGGACGGTAAGCTGGACCTGGCCGTAGCGAACGAGGGCAGCGGTAACGTCAGCATACTCCTGGGCAACGGCAATGGCACCTTCCAGGCTGCCGTGGACTACGGCGCCGGGTCAAATCCCAGCTCGGTGGCGGTGGGGGACTTTAGGGGCGACGGCAAGCTGGACCTGGTGGTGGCGAACGATGGGAGCAATAACGTCAGCATACTCTTGGGC
>PMUP01000052.1:0-2715 GCA_003166865.1 Bryobacterales bacterium | reverse complement strand
CGGTGGCGGTGGGAGATTTTAACGGGGACGGTAAGCTGGACCTGGCGGTCGCGGACGCGGTCAGCGATTACGTCAGCGTGCTCCTGGGCAACGGCGATGGGACGTTCAAAACCGCCGTGCAGTACGTTGCCGGGCTCGAGCCGATCGCGGTGGCGGTGGCGGATTTCAATGGCGACGGCAAGCTGGACCTGGCCGTAGCGAACGATGAGGGCAATAGCGTCAGCATACTCTTGGGCAAGGGCAACGGCACCTTCCAGGCTGCCGTGAACTACGGCACCGGGACCCCCGGCTCGGTAGCGGTGGGAGATTTTAACGGCGACGGCAAGCTGGACCTGGTGGTGGTCGGGGGTGTCAACAGCGACAACGTCAGCGTCGTCGCCCTGCTCTTGGGCAACGGCGACGGCACTTTCCAGGCCGCCGTGAACTACGGCACCGGGGCAGACACGTCGGTGGCTGTGGGAGATTTTAATGGCGACGGCAGGCTTGATCTTGCCTTCCCTGCCAGCCTCCAGCTGCAGACCCCCCTTGCTTCGCTTTCGAGCACAAGCCTGAATTTTGGCAATCAGCTGGTCGGGACCACAAGTGCGGCGAACACCGTGACGCTCTCCAATCCCAGCGGTCTCGCTTTGACCATTAGCAGCCTAGTGGTCACAGGAACTAACGCGGCCGATTTTAGCCAAACCAATACCTGCGGCACGGGCCTGGCGATTGGCGCGAGCTGCACCTTCACCGTAACCTTCAAGCCGACCCAGACTGGGCTGCGGACTGCTTCCGTCACCATCACGGACAACGCCGGGGGAAGTCCCCAGACGATCAGCTTGAGTGGCACCGGACTCGTTTCAGGACCGAACGCTACCTTGTCCGCCACCAGCCTGACTTTCGCCACGCAGCTTGTGGGCACTTCCAGCTCAGCGCAGCCGGTCACGCTGACCAACTACGGCAAGATGGCGCTCAGTATCACCAGTATCGACGCGAGCGGGGACTTCAGCCAGACGAATACTTGCGGTTCGAGCCTGGCGGCAGACACGAGCTGCACCATCAACGTGACCTTCAAACCCGCGCAAAGGGGAACCCGAATGGGGACGTTGTCGATTACCGATAACGCGGCGGGCAGCCCGCAAACGGTGAGTCTGACGGGCACAGGCACGGTGGTGGAATTCAATCCGGCCAGCCTGGGCTTCGGCAGCGCGAAAAGAGCCGGCTCCAAAACGCTGACGACGACGCTGAGCAACACGGGCAGCACGACTCTCAGCATCAGCAGCATCACGATCACCGGTTCTACTGCTTTTTCCCAGACGAACACCTGCGGCACCAGCGTTGCGGCGGGAGGGTCCTGCACCATCACCGTGACCCTCAGGCCATTAGGGATTGGGGACTTCAGCGGCGATGTCTCCGTCAGTGACAACGGCGGCGGCAGCCCGCAGCAGGTGCCCTTGTCGGGCTTTGCGTACTAGAGATAGCTAGCCGTTTTTGCGGGTGAGACCCCCGGATTGCTACGGCGGAACCGCACTTGAGTTGATATCTATGGCAGCCATCTCGCTGAGAGCACCTGGCGCCACGCGTGATTCAGCAAAAACAGGTATCGATCCCCGGACTATAGACCGGGAGGTTCGTCGCCCTCGAAGTGCGGAGGAAGAACAAGCACTCCAGTCGGTCTGCCTCGTAGAGGATTCGGTTGGGCACTCGTCTTCTCTCCAGCCGGAGGTTCTCCGTCAAATCGTTCATGAACTTGGCGATATCTCTATGTATTAGTTGATCGTGGCGGGTAAAATCGAAATAGCGTTGAGCGGCCGCAGCGAACGAAAGGAATTTTTGACTCGGATACTTCCGTGTCGGCCCAGTAAGCGCGGCCTGAAAAGCGCCCCAATGAACTGCCACCGCGTCGCTAATCGGTCCTTCTCGGAGTTACCCATCCGAATGATCCCTCGGTCTCTCATGACCTGGCAGAGAGATGGCACGTGATTCGCTTGCACCTAACCCTCAATACTACACATTGGTTCCGGTGCCACATCGGTGGTTAGGCCGCTTCTCGGCCAAGTGCCGAGACGGATAACTCTACGCTAGGCGACTCTGCGCGAGTAATTCCGCGCTCACCGTGCTTTCGTCGGCACTTGTCCGAGATGATGGATAGGATCAAGAAGAGACTGCGTGCGAAGATCCAGTCGCGAGGATACGGAGATCATTCACAGGAAATTTGCGCGTGGTCGGCAAGCTCTTTTGGGGGCGTCGCGCCAATTTCAGAGCAGAATCGAGGCGACAACGTATGAACAGGCATGGCACTATCCATTTCGTGAGAGCCTCGTGGCACTACTGGATTCGCGCTTGAAGGACTACCATATGCGAAAAGGGTTTACGAGAAAACCGCAAGAAGACGAGCCCACGACGCCAGGCAAGAACTACATAACGCCGAGCGGCCTGCAGCGCATCAAAGATGAGCACCGGTTTCTGCTCACCAGGGAACGCCCGGCGGTGACGAAGGTGGTGGCATGGGCTGCGAGCAACGGCGATCGCAGTGAAAACGCCGACTATCAGTACGGCAAGCGGCGGCTGCGCCAGATCGATGGGCGGATTCGCTTTCTTACGAAGCGAATCGATGCCGCGGAAGTGGTGGACCCGGAAAGCCCGCGAGCGGGGCAGGCGGCGACGCGGGCATTCTTCGGAGCGACCGTCCGCTATGCCAATGCCGCAGGAACGGAGCGAGTGGTGAGCATCGTG
>PMUP01000050.1 GCA_003166865.1 Bryobacterales bacterium | reverse complement strand
TCATTTTTATTGACACGCACCGGAACCGCTCGGTGATGTGGGCCGACTGGGACGAGTAACTGCTGGCTCTGGAGTTGCAGGACATCCAAGAATCGGACTTCGACCTCAGTCTCACTGGATTCGACCCGGGCGAAATCGATAGTCTGCTGGCGCTGGATGATGAGGAAAAAGCCAACGCGACTCCGCCGCTACCCGAAACGCCAGTGTCCCGGCTGGGCGATCTCTGGCTTCTTGGGCCGCACCGGGTGCTCTGTGGGGACGCTACCAGTTCGGAAGCTGTCACTCGGCTGCTCGGCGAGCGCAAACCGCGTCTGCTGGTCACTGATCCGCCGTACGGAATCGAACTCGACTCAGAGTGGCGAGATCGAGCCGGGCTGAACGGCTGCGGGCCGGCCGCGCCGCGCTATTTTGAAAAAGCGTACGAAGGGGCATACGGAGACAACGATTTCCGGCGACACACGCGCCGACTGGTCGGAGGAGTTCGCTTTGGTGCCCAGCCTGGAGGTGGCGTACGTCTGGCACGCTTCGAAGTTCACCCGCGAAGTGCTCGATGGATTGTTACGCATCGGGTTTCTCCACCACCAGAAGATCATCTGGAACAAGGGCCGAACTGTCCTGACTCGGACTCACTAACTAGTTCGCCCATGAACCGGCTTGGTATGTCCGCAAGAAAAACGCGCCATGGTTCGGCAAGGCCCGTGAGAACTCGACGATCTGGGATTCACCGTCGCCCAAGTTCATCATGGGCGGGTCCGACGAGGACAAGTTCGATCATCCGACGCAGAAGCCCGTTGAACTGATGCGCCCGATCTTAAACCATCTGCGTCGTGGCGAGCTTGTGTACGATCCATTCCTTGGCAGCGGCACCACGCTCGCGGCCGCGGAATTGACGGAACGAGCTTGCTACGGCATAGAGCTTGATCCAAACTACGTAGACGTCGTGATCCAACGCTGGCAACAGTTGACCGGTAAACAAGCAAAGCTCGACGTGGACGAACGGACGTTCGATGACATCGCGCAGGACCGCCGCGGAGGGTCGGAATGAATCGAGCGCTCACTCAGCGGCTAAAACGGCTGGATGCCGCGCTCATCCCAGCTGAGCCGCACATCCTCACGATAACCACCATCGCCGCGGCAACCGGGGAGATAATCCGTGAAAGCCATCTGGTGATGTACGCTCTGAACAAGCCCAGCCGGCAAACAAGATACTGGGGAGAATCAGCCCAAGCCGCGCTCCTCGACCGACAATGAATCGAACTGGGGAAAGTAGATCCAAACGAGAAGAGCCGCCGGGGGGACTCCCGGCGGCCGATACGTTCTCCGAAGCGTCAGGCTTTGACGGCGTAGCTGCGCTCGCCGTCCTCGCCCTTGGTGGAGGTGACCGTCAGGCCCATTTTTTTGCCGATCGTACCGGACAGGAACCCGCGCACGGAATGCGCCTGCCAGCCCGTGGCTTTCATCAGTTCCTTGCTGGTGACGCCGCCTGGCCGCTTGAGCAGGTCGAGGATCTTGGCGGTCTTGCTGCCGTCGCGGGCGGACCTCGCTTTCTCGCGCCTTTGGGCGCCTTCTTCGCTGGGGTGGCCTTCTTGGCCGACTTGGTTCGCTTGTTCGCGACGTGGACGCCCCGTGGCGCACGGGTGGCCTTCTTGGCGGCTTTCGGCTCCTCAGCCGCGGGGGCTGGAGCCGTTCCGGTTTCTGGGGTCGATGTCATGATGTCTCCTTTGGCGGTGATTACCGTCATGACATGGATCACTCCAGTCAACCAGGAAAGCAAGTGAATTCCTTCGGCAAATGGCCACGGCGATGATGAGGCGATGGCGCTGAAAAGTGTCCAGATGCCCTCAGATGACCGGACATGGAGCAAATTCGGGCGCCAGAAAGAAGAAGCGATCGTCGCGCTACTAACGCACCGCTCGATCGAGGAAGCCGCGCTCGATCGGCGTCGATCCTAAGACCCTGCTTCGCTGGATGAAAGAACCGAGTTCGATGCGGCTATCGAGAGGCGAAACGAGCCGCATTCGGACAATCTATCGCCCGGCTCCAACAAGCATCGAGCGCCGCTGTGACGACGCTGCTGAAGGTCATGGTGGACTCGAACACACCGGCGTCAACGAAGGTGCGAGCCGCCGATAGCGTGTTGAGCCATACCGCGAAGGCCATCGAGTTGGACGACAATTGAGGCGCGTCTGTCGGAGCTGGAGCGGGCCAGCGACGCATCCAAGCAGATGCACAAAACCTAGGAGGAAACTCAGCGCATGGAAGATCCTTATGTTAAGCAGCACTAAGCGGAGAATGTCCGTCCTGGAGCGTTCCATTCAGCTCCCGATCACGGCCGAAATTTTCCTGGCCCGTGTTCAGGAGCGTGCCCGGCTCACGGGTGCAAGTTTTGACGACTCCTTTCAGTCTCTGATCGTTTCGCTCAGCGATCGGGACTTGGAGTGCGTTGCCGAAGAGCTTATGCAGCTAGCCTTTGGCTCGGACACCGAGGCGAGGAATGAGGCGATGCGAAAGGCGATGATGACTGACGCTGGGAGCGATGAAGATCATCAGCAAGCGGCTTCTGAAGCTTGAGAGGGTGCTGGCTTCCCCGGTTACGGATGTCGGCTGGGGCGGTATGGCCCACACCCGCGATGAAATCCTCCGTCTCGCAGCAGCAACGTGGAGCGAATCGTTCGTTGCAGAACTGAAAAGGCAACTGGATGAGCTTGGCCCCCATGGGCTGTGGCTTGAAGGGGTCCGAAGCTACCTGAAGGGTCACGGATTTGTCCAGACTAATGACGAGAGTCTCGCCGAAACGATTGCACGGGCGCTGGGGATCGGCAGTCAAGACCTGGTAGCGTGCATCGCTCAAGGTCGAATAGGCTCCGTGTTGCTGGACTCGTTCAGGGAGCCAGGCGAGACTACCGATATACGAATTAACGGGCCTCTCTAACTGAACGCCAAATGTGGCGCTGGTGGCACTTCCGCGCGTAGCCACTTCTCGCTCATGTTGGATTGCTTCGGGATGGCGACAATCCGGGAGATGGCCAAGGTGGACCTCGGGTCTACCCTAAGCGTTTATCGTTGTCTGTCGCCTATGTAGTGCAATCGCCCCCTTCACCGCGCGAGCCGTGCTTTACCGCGAACAGACGCCTGGCGCCTGGAGCGGCCCGACCGGGGGCGGCTAGCTCTTCGGAAAAATCGTACTGCGATACGGTTTCCGATTCCGGCGCACCACACGCTCAAGGTGATCGATGACGCAGTATTGTCCCGCGTGGAACCTGATTCCCCTGAGCTACACTTTATGGGTATGGCAAGAAGACTTGCCGCCTCGACACCCACACTGCGCAAGTTGTCCTCGCGGCCCGAGCCTATCCGAATCGGGCTGGTGGGCATGGGCGCGATGGGCAGGGGGCTTCTGCACCAATGCCGCGTGACTCCCGGCCTGGAATGCGTCGCCATGGCGGATCTCATACCGGAGCGGGCGATAACGTGCGCCGAGATGGAGGGGCTTCCCTATAAGGTGGCGAGCACGGCGGCGGAAGTGGAGGACGCCATCCGCGGTGGCTTCACGGCGATTTGCGAAGAGGGCGAACTGGTGGCCAGTTGTGCACAAGCTGTGGTCCTCGTAGAAGCCTCCAGCGCGGTCGGCCTTGCCGGAAGGTATGCTGCGATGGCCCTTCAAACAGGGAAACACGCGGTGATGATGAATGCAGAAGCGGATCTGATCTTCGGACCCTACCTGATGAACCTAGCTCATCGCCAAGGGCTCGTGTACACCAGTTGCGACGGCGACCAGCACGGAGTGATCCGCCACCTGGTGAATGACCTCGAGCTTTGGGGGTTTGATCTCATCATGGCGGGCAACATCAAAGGCTTTCTGGACCGGTATTCTGACCCCACCAAGATTATTCCCGAAGCCGACAAGCGCAACCTCGACTATAAGATGGCCACCGCGTACACCGACGGAACCAAGCTCAACATCGAGATGGCTCTGGTGGCGAATGCCTTGAACCTGCGGACACGCACTCCGGGGATGACCGGACCTCAGGCTGGAGATGTCGGGGAGGTGCTCCAATTGTTCGACTTCGCCTCCATCCGGGCCGAGAGCAACGCTTGCGTGGATTACATCCTGGGAGCCAAGCCGGGAGGCGGAGTATATGCGGTCGGCTACTGCGAACACGCTTATCAGCGCAGCATGATGGAATACTACAAGATGGGTCCCGGCCCCTTCTACCTCTTCTACCGGCCCTATCATCTGTGTCATGTAGAGGCGATGGATTGTATCGTTCAAGGGGTGATGGATGGATGCTCGCTACTGGAGCCGGTTTACGGCTTTCGGACCAACGTCTTCGCGTACGCGAAGCGCTATCTCAAGGCAGGTGAAAAGCTGGACGGCATCGGCGGTTATGCCTGTTATGGGCTGATCGATAACTGCGATGGCGGCCACCCCGGTCTGCCGATTTGCCTCGCCGAGGATATCGTGCTGCGGCGCGATATCGAACGGGATTCGCCGATATTATTGAGCGACGCGGAATTGCCGGTGTCCCGGTCTGATTTCGATCTCTACCGGTGTGCACTGAGCGCGCCGGTCGCGGTGCAATGAAACTCGGAATCGTGGTGGTGTATTTGGTAGCCGAAGAGGATGAGCGCCTGCTCGAGATCCATCTCTCCCAGATTGAAAAGACCACCAGCGTGCCCTTCCGCATCTATGCAGCCGCCAACCGGCTGTTGCCGCGATTCCGCGAGAAGATCGAGAGTCTGCCCTGCGTATCCATCTGCCAGGTTCCCACGACACCGTTGCGGGGCTCCTCCGAACACGCGTATTACCTCGATCGACTGGTTGAAATAGCAGTGGCCGATGGCGCGAGTTGTATCTGCACTTTTCACGTAGATTCGTTTCCGGTATGCTCGGGCTGGGCGGAGAAGGTCACGGCCGAGCTACGAGAGGATTGCGTGTTGGCCGGGGTCGCACGGGACGAACGGAAAGACAGAAAACCCTCAACGGAGTTTATGATGTTCACCCGTGAGTTCTATGTCGAGCATCGCCCGACTTTCATGCTCACCGAGAGCGAAATGGCGTCCTTCGAATACCAAAGGTATCTGGTGAGTTGCCCTCATTATTATAGGGACTCAGGCGTGGGCTATGGATTCAAAGTTTGGGCGAAGGGGCTTTCCTGGTTCCCTCTGCTGCGTGTGGACCGCGACAGAGAGCGCGACAGAGAATACTACGTTAC
Organism: Bryobacterales bacterium; assembly: GCA_003166865.1. Classification (GTDB taxonomy): domain Bacteria; phylum Acidobacteriota; class Terriglobia; order Bryobacterales; family Bryobacteraceae; genus Palsa-89. The sequence goes on along the minus strand of PMUP01000050.1, from coordinate 166,012 downwards.
CGGTGCCGTGTACGAAAACCTGATCTTCCATCTAGGCGGCACGGTCCAAGACCGTCGCCTTAGGGAAGGCCTGTCTTCCTACAATGCCCGCGCCGTAATGCGCCTGCTGAGTATGGGTCGGGCATTAGGCAGTGCAGTCGTACCGTCAAAGTTCTGGCGGCGCGTCAATCGCATTACTGCCATTCAGCGCTTGGCTGAGGCGTACTGGGCGAGGCCAAGGCGCGTGAGCGTGTTCCTGGAGACCAGGAATGCCCTCCTTGCCGACCCGGAACAGTTACTGCACCGGCTTCGGGATCGGCCACAAGGCGAGGCCGAAGTATCAAGAGATCCAAAATCAGAGTCCACCACTTAAAGCAGGTCCTAGATTTCATTGTCTTCGGAATTCGGCCTCTCCCTCGGCCGCATCGATGACCACTGAGTTGCCGTCTTGGAATTGCGCCGCCGCTGATACCGTAGGTTAATCCGCGTTGTGGTCGGATGACGCGCCATTCGGCAGTTGGGCAGCGGCGGTCAAGTTGACGAGAAACGTTAGATTCTTATCGGAAGTGTTCCGGCGCCCAGTCTTGACGGAGCGGGTAAAAGGCGAAGCCGGGACACTTTCGATAAGGGCGTTTGAAGGAAGCCGCTGGCGTTTGCGGAGGACGCGGTCAGCTATGGGATTTGAATGCCACTTTGGTACCCACAGTACCGTGATGAGCACTGAGTCGATGGCACTGTCCTGGCAATTAACATCCCTGCTGGTGATCCTAACCCGGATCGTTCAGATCCGCAAGAGCGTTCGCGCTTTGCACCTCAGCTAACCAACCGGCACGCGCAGCGTCCCCCGCGCCAGCGGGTTAGTTCTAACGGCCAACTCGGGGAAGTGGTTCGATTTTATTGCAGTCTGTGCAAGTAACGCCGCCGATAATGCGCCTTAATGTGTGTACCCGCCGACCATCAAGCATATTGCCAGCGCCCGCTGAAGCATTTCGCAAGAGGAACGCTCAACGCCCTGGATTGGGGCTCAGACCTAGTCGCTTGCACCAAGCTTTGAATCGGCTCTGCCCACACTGGACCCGCTTGGAGCAGAAAAGCAGAAGGTCGATCCCCTGCCGGGCTCAGATTTTTCAAGCCATACGCGTCCGCCGTATTGTTCCGGTTGGGTCCCGCAGTGCCGGCCGACGTTCCTGGCCGGACTGTTACCCCGTACGGACTATGCGCCCCAATGGGTTAAATCACCCAAGGATTCGATCACCCAACAGATTCTCTCTGAAACCGTCGATTAACAATAGAGATGTGATGGCCGTTTGGTTGCCTTCACGGTAACAAAAGTTACTGTAATTTGTAACGGCCTTCGCCCGATAAGGCGAGCTATGCAAAACGATGGTGACAATATCGAACAAGCCGCCCTGGTCGCCGCGGTTGAGCAGGCGGCTGATGCTATCGTCATTACCGACACTAGTGGGAGAATCCGATACGTGAATCCAGCTTTTACCACCTTGACTGGATTCAAAAGCGACGAGGTTGTGGGACAGAACCCGCGCGTGCTCAAATCAGGACGACAGCCTCCTGCAACCTACGAGCAGCTGTGGAATACGATCCAGTCGGGCGGGGTCTGGCATGGTGAGCTGATCAACCGTCGCAAGGATGGAACCCTTTATTGCGAGGACATGCGCATCACCCCAGTAAAAGGCTCCAGTGGCGAAATTGTCAACTTCATAGCTATCAAGAGGGACGTGACCAAGCGGCGGGAGGCCCAGGATGCGCAACGATTGCTGGCCGCGATCGCCGAAAGTTCCGAGGATGCCATCATCGCCCACACGCCAGAAGGGATCATTCTCACTTGGAATCGCGCTGCCGAGGTCATCTTTGGTTATTCCGCTGGAGACGCGATCGGAACGCACGTATCGATGGTGGTAGCTCCAGAGTGGCGTTCAAGGCTGGCACGTCTGACAGAACAGGTACTGCAAGGCTATGCCGTCTTGCAGCGCGAAGGAATATGCGTGCACAGAGACGGACATTCGATTAACGTGTCCGCTTCCGCATACCCCATCAAAAACTCCCTCGGTGAAGTTGACGCCGTCGCAGTCATCCTGCGCGATAATTGCGAGCCTAAGCGGGCGGAGGAAAAGATTCAGGAGAAAGAATCTCTTTTCCGCATCATGGCAGACGGATGCCCGGCTCTGATGTGGGTGACGAACGCGCAGGGGAGAATCGAGTTCATCAACCGCGCATACCAGGAACTTGTCGGCACCACGTTGGAAGAAGTGGACGAACTGAACTGGCAGGCCCTGCTTCACCCCGATGATGCGCCGGGATATTTAGCGGACTGCGACCGCTCGGTGCGGGAACATGCTCCTTTGAGGAGCGAAACACGTCTACGAAGCGCGAATGGCGAGTGGCGGTGGGTGGCAACCTATGCGGAGCCGCGTTTTTCGCCAGATGGAGAGTTTCTCGGACATGTCGGACTCAGCCCGGACATCACCGACCGCAAACAAGCTGAACAAGCCTTGCGGAGTAGCGAGGAAATGTTCCGCCAGCTCGCCGAAAACATTCGTGAAGTCTTTTGGATCATGCCCCCGGAGGAAGACGAAATCCCCTATGTTAGCCCTGCTTTTGAGCAGGTTTGGGGCAGGAGCCGAGAGAGCCTCTACAAGAACCCGTTCTCCTGGGTCGAGTCGATACATCCCGATGACCGCGAACGGGCACGTTTGTTGCTTACCAGGCAAGTGCAGGGTGAACCAGTCCTTAGGGAATATCGCATACGAACGCCGGAAGGGGTGGAGAAATGGATTCGCGACCGCGCTTTTCCCGTTCGAGACCAGTCCGGCAAGGTGATTCGAGTGGTTGGGATTGCCGAGGAGATAACCGAGCAAAAACGCTACGAAACGGAGCTAATTCACGCCCGCGAGGCTGCCGATGTTGCCAATCAGGCAAAGAGCGACTTTCTGGCAAACATGAGTCATGAAATTCGCACGCCGATGAACGGCATCATCGGGATGACGGAACTTACACTGGACACCGAGCTGGATTCCACGCAGCGCGAGTATCTCAATGCGGTGAAGTATTCCGCGGACGCGCTCATGAGCGTGATCAACGACATCTTGGACTTCTCAAAGATTGAGGCAGGAAAACTGCGCTTAGATCCTGTGGAATTCAGCCTGCGCGACTGCGTCGGCCACGCGATGAAAACACTATCTGTTCGAGCCTACGAGAAAGACCTCGAATTGGCCTGCTCGGTTCCGCCCGAGCTCGTGGATGTTATCGTCGGCGATCCAGTCCGGCTACATCAGGTCATTCTAAACCTGGTGGGGAACGCGATCAAGTTCACAGAGAGCGGTGAGGTCGTCTTACGCGTTCAACCGGAGACGGTCGATGTCGACGGGATGATGCTGCATTTCGCCATCACCGATACCGGCATTGGCATTCCATCCGAAAAACAAAAGGTCATCTTTGATCCTTTTACTCAGGCGGACACGTCAACCACTCGCCAATACGGAGGTACCGGACTGGGGCTCGCCATCACGGCGCGCCTGATTGAGATGATGGGAGGACGAATTTGGGTGGAAAGTGAGGTGGGCAAGGGGAGTACGTTCCACTTCACTGCGCATTTTGGGAAGGCTGCGGCTGGAGTCTCTGTTGGCATTAGGGTCAATCCGGCAATTCTGGAGCACCTGCGAGTTTTGGTCGTTGACGATAATGAAACTAATCGGCAGATTCTTCAGAAGAGCTTGGAATACTGGGGGATGAGAACTGCCGTTGCCGCTAACGCGGCGGACGCTCTCGCGCTTCTCCGTCAAGCCAGACTAACGGGCACGCCATTCGCGCTCCTGATCGTTGACTGTCACATGCCCGAAATGGACGGGTTTATGCTTGTCGAGGTACTTCGGAAGTCACCCGAGTGGATGGGACTGATAACCGTCATGTTGAGCTCCGGGGGCCAGCGCGGCGACGCGCAGCGATGTAAGCAGCTGGGTATGGCCGCTTATCTGGTAAAGCCAATCCTTCAGTCAGAATTACTGGAGACGCTGCTGCGGGTGCTTGGATCACGTCCCGACGCAACCGAGCCTGCTGGGCTTGTAGCCAACGATCCCCCGTGGAAAGAAAAACGCCCATTGCGCGTATTACTTGCCGAAGACAATGTAGTCAATCAGCGGCTAGCTATGCGGATGCTCGAAAAGCAGGGGCATACGGTGGTTGTGGCGAGCGACGGCGTCATGGCGCTCCGAGCGCTGGAACAAGGTCGCTTTGACGTGGTTCTGATGGATGTACAGATGCCTCGAATGGACGGCATCGAGGTCACGGCAGCGATTCGGAAGAGGGAGAAAGCAACCGGCGATCATATGCCGATCCTCGCGATGACGGCGCACGCGATGACCGGGGACCGACAGCGCTTTCTCGAAAGCGGCATGGATGGTTACATCTCAAAGCCCGTCCATCGAAAAGAACTATTCGAGGCCATCGGGAATGTGCTTGCACTGACTGCCGCTCCGAAGCTTCCGGCGAAGTAGCTGGGAGCGGAATCCGCGCGCTGGTGATGGAACTGGCTCCGGGTCAGGCCGTTGAGGAATGGAGGCGCGGGCATACGCCGACGCTTCGCAACCGACAATGTTGCTTATCGGGCGGATTTTCCTCAACCCGGTTTCTGGACGACCGACGACAAAAGGATGGATAAACACGAGGCGACCACTCGCGATTGCAGGAGGGCGTAAAGTGCAAGGGATCAGGCTAATTGGCGGGCCTAGTTCCTTTTTTTATTTACCCGACAAAATGAGGCTTCGGAGAAGCTTGGGTCCGGGCTAGCGGACAGTTTTGTGATGACGTTGCTCCTTCCGGCCACGATCTCGTAGAGGAGTTTGCTTTTCCTCAATTGAGTACATCGGAACGCACCTAAGCACTTAAAGATGAAGCTGGACCCGCCTGCGTTTTGGGTTCTGTGCCCACCGCAACAGCATCAGGTAGAAGCCGGTCACGATCTCAGCAAGGGCCATTGGAGGAAAACAGATGTACTGGAACAACGTATGATGTCCCGGGAAAACTAAACTGGCAAAATACAGGCCCGTCCAGATTACAGAGGCAACCGAGCCGAGCACCGAGATGACCCTCGGGATATACCTCGATTTGAAGCATAGATAAAAGAAAAAGCACGAGCCTATGCCGAAAGAAATACCTCCGATGTTCTCAGTGGTACCCGCAATAGTGCGTATCAGGTCCGACAAAGGCTCCCGGTGATCGATCCGGCTCCGGCGCCTCGCGAAGAAATATAGAGATGCAACCTCACGAAGCTGCACATCCGCACCACGAAGGCCAGGAATGAGTCTCCCAAACTGAAGATCATTCCGAGTTGAGCCAGGAGACTGTTGACTGGCTTCAGCGTTACATAGAGTGCGAAGGCAAGCAGAGCGCTACTCAAAGTCACGATCACCACGCTCGAGAGCGCCACTCGATATANNGGATGGCGCCGCCACCGATAGCAACGATGATCGCCCCGACGAACAAAATCCCTGCAAGTCTCGCATACGCTCGTTGCGCTTGGTTCCTTACCGTGCAGCGGGGTTTTGATAAAAGCACGAGGTTGTGTCGACGATGCCTAGATTTGCCAAGGTGGGCGAAATTGCCGAGAGATTCAGGGTTTCCGTGGATGGTTCAGGCAGGGCAAGATTCCAGCGGACTGCGTGGTCCGCCTCGCGGGTACTGTCCGCGAGCTGGCATGACCTGCGGCGCACCTTCGCGACGCTCGCGGACCTCGAGAAGATTTCCATCGGGGAGAGGAAACAACTGATGGGCCACGGACGCGCTGAGATGACACCCCACTACACGCATGTACCCAGCGAGCAGGTGTCGGAGGTGCTGGAACGGCTATCAGAGAAGATTGTCGAAGGGGCGCACCTAAGGTCAGAGAGGAAGAAAGTCGTTCGCATGAAAACGGCGGTCGCGAGGTGAGAATGCGAGTTTCTGTCCACGTAGCGTCCAAAAACCGCATGCAAGTATTTGAAAAGGCGAAGTGGGTCGTTTGCCTCCAGAGCAAAAGGTCGTAAGTTCGAATCTTACCGGGTGTACCAATCTTCCGAACACCGCTTCCTTATGGTCGCGGCTCAGAATCGGCACTCGGTGTTCACTTCGCACCGTATCCGGTCGGTAACACTTTGTGGGGATCTACTCGCACCACCAGGTACACAATCTGGTCCGAGGTGATTTCGCTGAAGTAATGCGGGGTGTTCGGCGGGATGATCACGACGTCGCCCGGCCCGACTTGGCGGCTGAGCCCGTTGGAGACGGCGCTGCCCTGCGTACTGGGCCCGTTGAGTGTCGTGACTACCGGGCTATCGGGCGCCGATTCCCGAGGGTTCTCGATGGTGCCTCCGGTTACCAGCGTCGCATTCCCAGAAATCACGTGATATACCTCCGTGATCTGGCTGTGCTCCACCCCTCCGCCGCGCCCTGGGCCGCCCGTACCGACAGTCTTCGCGCGATGGACCACGCCCACACCCACGTTGTATTCCCCATTGATACTAACAACCCGGATCTGCTGGTCGCTCACGGGCGCGGAAGCGGTTTTCTGCACCGTCGCCTGCACCTGCGCGTTACTGATATCGACAGCCGTGCCCCGAGGCAGGTGCTGAGTTTGAGCTTCTGCCATCACCAGCACGGAAACACATATGAGCATCGCTTTTCGCATGGTCTCTCCTTAATTACCTGTGCGCGCCATCTTTTCACATCCAACCAGTGAAGGCAAGCATGGCAGGCGCTTGGCATATAATAGCCTCGAATCGAGACAGAGCGTCACAGGAGAACCACATGAGCACTGAATATGCCGCGCGAATGAAGGATCCAGCCGCCGGAGGGACCAACCGGCGCACATTTCTGACAAATTCATCGCTGGCCGTGGCCGCGGTAGCCGCGGGTTCGGCGATCGCCGCGAAGGCCGCGGCACAGGCACAAGCTCCGCCTCGCCCGCCCGCCGTAGTGGGCGGTAGCAGCGACCGGCAACTTTTCTGGGAAGTGGAGACTACCAGCGGGAAGGTCCAGGGCATCGCCAATACTGGCATCAAGGAGTTCAAAGGCATCCCCTACGGCGCACCCACGGGTGGCAAGAATCGCTTCATGCCTCCTCGGAAACCGGCAGCCTGGACTGGCGTGCGCGAGTGCATGGCCCACGGACAGATCTGCCCGCAGACCATCGCTGATTTGCGCAGCGACTACGGCATGATGATCCAGTGGGACCTGCAACCGGGCGGCATGGGCGAGGATTGCCTCACGCTGAATGTCTGGACGCCGTCCGTCAACGACGGCCAGAAGCGCGCTGTGCTGGTGTCCTTCCATGGCGGAGGTTTTGCCACCGGCTCCGGCAACGCTCCCGGGTTTGACGGCGCTCAGTTGGCGAGGTTCGGCGACGTGGTGGTGGTGACCGTAAATCATCGGCTGGCCAGTTTCGGCTATCTGCACCTGGCTGACCTGGGCGCGCCGTCCGAGTTTGACCAGGCCGGTGTCACGGGCGTGATGGATCTGGTCGCGTCGCTGGAATGGGTGCGTGACAATATCGAAAGGTTCGGCGGCGATCCAGGCACCGTCATGATCTTTGGCCAGTCGGGCGGCGGCGCGAAGACTTCCACCGTTCTCGCGATGCCGTCGGGCAAAGGTCTCTTTCATCGCGCGGCGGTGCAGAGCGGCTCATCGCTGCGCCTCACCACTCGCGAGGAGGGCGCCAAGCTGGCCGCGGCGCTGCTGGCGAAACTGAACATATCCAAGAGCAATATCGCCGACCTTCAGAAGCTCTCCTGGCAACAGATCCTGGAGGCGCAGAGTTCGCTGGGCTTTGGGCTGGGCGGATTTGCACCGGTGGTGGAAGGCCATGTACTTCCCCATCATCCTTTCGATCCGGTTGCACCTCCGGAATCGGCCGATGTGCCGGTGATCATTTCCACGGCATTGGAAGACGCCGCTCTGGCTCTGACAAACTTCGATCTGGATGACGCTGGATTGAAAGCTTTGCTGAACCAGCGCTTCAAGGCCCACGGCGACGAAATCTATGCCCTGTATCACAAGTCGAGTTGGACTGCGAAGAAGTCGCCCTTCCTGATCCAGGCCCAAGTCATGACCGACAGCGGATTCCGGCGCAGCGCCATCACACAGGCGGAACGCAAAGCCGCGCTGGGTAAGGCGCCGGCCTACATGTATCTATGGGCCTACGAAAGCCCGAGCTTCGGCGGGAAGTTCGGCGCGGTGCATGGCACCGATGTTTCGGCTTCGTTCAATAACTACCGCGACGGTATCGGGGGCACCGGCTCACCACAACAGAGGGCTCTGTGGAGCAATTTCGCGGCGGCCTGGGTGGCATTCGCTAAGACTGGTAAGCCCGACCATCCGAAGATACCGAACTGGCCGGCGTATGAGACGGCCAAGCGCTCGACCATGATTTTCGACAACGACACGCGCGTCGAGAATGATCCACGGGGCGAGATCAGAAAGTTTTGGGAACAAATGCCGGCGGCAGGCGGCCCACTGGGCTGAGGAACGCCTGGAGCAAGGAAAAGCGCTCTCCGTCAGCGTGTCGATTTATTTCGGTTGGCTGGTCTTTTCGGCCGCTTCGGCCGCCTTGTCTTCGCGGCGGGCGCCCGCGAGAATGCTCTCCAAGCCGTAGTTCCCCTCATGGCAGGCGTACTCGTAGACGGCCTTCTTCGAGGGTTTCAGAGGGATCATCGCGGTCCATGGTTTGGTCCACGCTCCGGGATCATCGATCGTAAGTTGCCACTGCAGGGTATCAGGGCCAGTGCGCGTGAACCTCTCGACGACATGCAGCTTCTCGGTGGAAACGTTCCTGAACACGCCGGGCTTAAAGTTGGTGGTATCCACGACCAGCGTATCGCCTTCCCAATGCCCACGCGCGTCACCGAGCCAGTTCTGGATATTCGGTGGCAGATGCGGATGCCCATCCAGGGGAATGATGCGGGCATCGTGAATCATCTCCGTCATGATGACCACCGAGTTGGACCCCTGCACAATCTGATAATAGCTCTGGTATCCCGCAACCAACTGCGGCGAGCCGTACGTAATACAGCGTTCCTGCAGGGATCGATCCTCGGGGCCAGACGGCCGGTTGTTCCTCGCCGCAAACGCGGCGTGCTGTTTCTCTGCGGCGTGTGGCGTCATCGGCGGCAGCCGCCCATCGGGCGGGTCGGTAATCAGCGAGGTCCGATTATCCCAATCCCTGGCGACCGTCCAAACCGAGCTGTAGTCGCCGGTCTCGCCGTCGATGCTCTTGAAACCCGATTTCGTTCCTTTGACATTCGCTAGCACGCTCTCGAAAACGGAGTCGCCGAACGCGGCGTCTGAATTGCCGTTGTCGAAGAGCTCAGCCGCCTTCTTTTTGAGCGCCGCCACCTCCTGCTCGGTCAGAAGCGCACGCCCGGCCAATTCCTTTGGCCGCTCGAGCGGCGTTGCGTTGTTGTTAGACCAGACTCCCTGAAGATCCGGCTGGCCGTCCACCGTTCGGGGCGCCGTCCAGTTCTCGGTCGCGGTCTTAGCGGGTTTCGCATTGACCGACTGAGCTATGGCTTGTCCTGGGACCAACGATAGAACAACTGCTATCGCGCCCATGAAAGTGAGACTTCGAACGAAAGTGAGATTTCGAAAATGCATCTCCGCCTCCCTGTCCATATCAAGTATATGCGTTATCATACCCTCGTTCTCATATGCACCGCCGAACATTCCTCGCCGCCCCGATTTTCGCCGCTGCAACCGCCTCCGCCGCCACCCAGACTCCCACGGTCCAAGCCAACGGCGATGGAATACACCACACGCCCGCGGAATACGCCGCGCTCCTGCAGAACCTTTCCCCCACTATCGAGCCCGACGATTATTCGCGCGGAGGAGTGGTCGCCAGGCTGGAACAGTCCGTGGCCGCCGCGCTCGGCAAGGAGACCGCCGTGTGGATCTCCACCGGCACGCTTGCCAACCACCTCGCCGTCCGCCTGCTCGCCGGTGAAAGGCGCCGCGTGCTGGTTCAGCACGAGTGCCACCTGTTCAACGACTGCGGTGATTGCTGCCAAACCCTCAGCGGCCTCCATCTTGTCCCGCTAGCGCCCACCCAAGCCACCTTCACCGTCGACGACCTGGAGCGCGAAGCCGACCGTAGCGCTTCTGGCCGCGTCGCGGTCCCCATCGGCGCCATCCAGATCGAAACCCCGGTCCGCCGCAAAACAGGCGAGAGCTTCGACCTCGCTGAAATGAAGCGCGTTTCGCAATGGGCCCGTGACCGCAAGATCGGTCTGCACCTGGATGGCGCCAGGCTCTATCTCGCCGCCGCCTATAGTGGGGTTCCAGTGCGCGAATACGCCGCTCTGTTCGACACCGTTTACGTCTCCATGTACAAGTACTTCAACGCCGCCAGCGGAGCGATCCTGGCCGGCCCCAGGAGCCTTCTCGAAAATTTGTTTCAGCCGCGCCGCATGTTCGGCAACGGACTCAGCCAGGTGTGGCCCTTCGCTGCCGTCGCGCTGCATTTCTTCGAGGGCTTCCCGGAGCGCTACGCCCAGGCCGTCGCCACATCCGAGAAAGTCATCAGCGCCCTTCAGTCCGACTCTCGCTTCGAAGTGACCCGCGTCCCCAACGGCACCAATATTTTTTTCCTGCGCGTCAAAGATATCGACGCCCAAGCCTTTCAGCGGAGGGCCGCGGACGCCGGCTTTATCCTTTCGGCCGCGCGCAACGACCGTTTCACTGTTCAAGTCAACGAAACCTGGGCTCGCGCCACCCCCCAAGAAATTCTCGCCCGGCTGTAACGCTGGTACGCGTTCCCCTCGGATGGCCGCGATCCCGCTTTCCGTATCCTTCCCTGCAAGCTTGACGCGTGCGGCCAGGGCGCCGTGCCCGGCTGAAATAGAATAAGGCCGCACGCCCCCGGTCGGCCGGTGGGCTGGCAAGTATGATGTACACTGTTTTGCGAAAGAGGAGTTCATCATGCCAAATCTCAGTCGACTTGGACTCGCGCTTTTGGGCGCTGTTACCGTGTACGGCCAACCCAGTTACCCGCCTCCCAATGATCTACCGAATCCCTACAAGACCGTTCGGGACTGGGCGCAGTTGCCCGACGAAAGAAAATGGGGCTCGACGGCCGGCGTCCAAATTGGTCCCGACGGGCACATCTGGGCCTATGACCGGTGTGGCGCGAACAATTGCGCCGAATCAAACCTCGACCCCATCCTCGAATTTGATTCATCGGGAAAGAACCTGCGTCATTTCGGTGCGGGATTGTTCGTGCAACCACACGGTCTCTTCGTCGACAAAGACAGCAACGTCTGGGTGACCGACGCCCAGGGACAGGGAAACAAAGGGCATCAGGTTTATAAATTCAGCCGCGAGGGGAAAGTATTGCTGGTGCTGGGCAAGGCGGGAGTTGCCGGGAGCGGTCCGGACACTTTCAATCAGCCAACGAACGTCCTGGTGGCCCCCAACGGCGACATCTTCGTCTCCTCCGGCCATTCGCCTGGATACGGCGATGCGCGGATCGTGAAGTTTTCGAGCGACGGCAATTTCATCAAGCAATGGGGAACAGCGGGGGCCGGCCCTGGGCAGTTCGTTGGGCCCCACTCCCTCGCGATGGATTCTCGAGGACGGCTGTTCGTCGCGGATCGCACCAACAACCGCATCCAGATCTTTGACCAGGACGGTAAGTTCATCACGGAGTGGAAACAGTTCGGCCGCCCGAGTGGACTGGCGATCGACAAAGACGATGTGCTCTACGTCGCGGACTCGGAATCGAATGACAAAGAGGGAGCGTACGGCTACAATCTCGGCTGCCACAGAGGCATCCGAATTGGAAGCGCGCGCGACGGCAAGGTAACAGCGTTCATCCCAGACCCAGATCCCAAGGGTGGCTCCAGCATGGCGGAAGGCGTCACGGTGGATCGCCAGGGTAATGTATACGGCGCGGAAGTGGGCCCGCGCGATTTGAAGAAATATATAAAATGACGTTGAAGAAATACGTCAAGTAGTGGGCTGCTCGCCGCCCGACGGCTGGCCGCCGGGTCTTTGAGTCCGCTTACGCTCGGCATGGTCGCGGAGCACCGCGCGCGCGGCCCACACAAGCCCGGCTAGCAGCACGATGACCATGAGAACGCGCAGGGCGGTTGCCAGCGTGGCCGCGCCGAACACTTCATGGAACCCAGGCCACTCGAACCGGAACTGTCGCAATTGATCCGCGCGGTCCATCATCCAATGCCAGGCGGTGTGTGCTACTAGCGCCGACAAGATTATGGTCCCCATCCGTTCCGCGACGACATAACGGAACAAGAGCTCCAGCGCCGGCACCATCAACGCGAGCACCAGCAATTGTCCCAGTTCCACACCGATATTGAACCCTAGCAGCGACGTCAGCAGATGCGAGCCGGCAAACTGCAGCGTCTGCTTCAGGGCAAACGAGAAGCCGAAGCCGTGCACGAGACCGAACCCGAACGCGATCATCCAGCGGCGATGCACGGTGGCTCCGCCCACGATGTTTTCGAGCGCCATATACACAATGGAGCACGCGATCAGTGTTTCAATCAGCGGCGGAAACCATAACGCGCTGGGTGCGAAGTTGTAGGCGGACGCGAACAGGGTGATGGAATGCGCTACCGTGAACGCGGTCACGATCGGGATCAGCGCGCGGAAGCGCCGGAACGGTATCACCAGGCAAAACAGAAACAGCAGGTGATCGGTTCCGTCCAGAATGTGCATGAATCCCAGCTTTACGAACCGCCAGGCCGCCTGATGCCAGCGCGGGTCGAGCTCGACCACGCCGGGATCGCCAGTGAATTCGAAGGCCCGTATGGCGCCGCCGGGCGGAAGGAAGCGCAGTACGGTGACCGTTCTCAGCCCCAGGCGAGCCAACTCGGAGTGGATCGAAAAGCGGGAGCGATCGGATTGGATCGGATATTCCAAGACGGCATCGAGCAACACTTGGTCCCAGACCACGTTGGTGGCATTGGTGAGTCTCGGGCCGAGAACATGTGCCAGCGCGGCATCATATGTTGCAAAGGACTGGTCGGACTCAAGCGACACGCGGCTCGCGAGCACGACGGGCTTCGGCAGCCGAATATCATCTTCGTAAACATCCAGGGCCCCGGAGATCCACAGATTCACGGCGTCGGGGAGGGTGGAATCGACGCGTTCGAGATCCAGATAGCCAGGGCCGCGTTGCGGAAACTCAACGTCGCGCATGGCCTTGAGAGGCACGCGAACCAGCAGGCGCAGATGGTTGCTCTCGGGCCGGAAGAACGCTTGAACGGTGACGTCGTTGGGGATGTTATGCGCCAGCGCGAGATGAGGAAGCAGCACACCAGACGCGAGTGTTACTGCTGCCAGGCGAATCGCAAAAGGTAGCCGCACGTGCATGCAATCTTACCCCAGATGGCGCATGGCTGGCAGGGGAGCATTGACAAACGTCCCGACGCGTGTAATAGAATATCAACCGATCGACAGGTTTCGTGAGCGAATGGCCGTAAGAAAATTTGCTCGCGAAGGAGGCTATGTCCATGAAGATCAATTTCCGCGTTGGCGCGGCCTTTTGCGCCACCCTCGTGATCCTCGGAATCAGTTCTGTTGTGCTCAGCAAACGAGCTTCGGTCCAGGCCTCAACGGTTCAGGCGCCGAGGTTTGAAGTGGATCCGATGTGGCCCAAGCCGCTACCCAACCATTGGGTGATCGGCAATACGATCGGCGTTTCCGTCGATGCGCAGGACCATGTCTGGATCATCCACCGGGCAGGTTCACTCGAAGCCAAAGAAGTCTACTCGACCGCGAATCCACCCGCGGCGGAATGCTGCACTCCGGCGCCGCCGGTGTTGGCGTTCGATCAGGCTGGCAATCTAGTCGAGAGCTGGGGCGGCCCTGGCCCAGGCTACGAGTGGCCCGACTCGAATCATGGCATCACGGTCGATTACAAAGGGAATGTTTGGATCGGAGGCAACGGTCGCGGCGCAACGCCTCCCGGTGCAGCTCCGGCCGAGGGCGCCCCTCGTGGCCCAGCCCCTTACAACGACAACATGGTCCTCAAGTTCACGCAGAGCGGGAAGTTCCTGATGCAGATCGGCCACGCCGGCAAGAGCAAGGGCAGCAACGACGTCGAGAACCTGAAGGGGCCAGCGAAATTGTTTATCGACCGCAAGACCGATGAGTTGTACGTCGCCGACGGCTATGGCAATCACCGCGTGATCGTATTCGACGCGGAGACTGGCAAGTACAAGCGGCACTGGGGCGCCTATGGGAACAAGCCCGACGACACCAACCTCGGGCCGTACAAGCCCGACGATCCTCCCGCGCAACAGTTCCGAAATCCGGTGCACTGCGCCGAGCTCTCCAACGACGGCCTGTTGTATGTCTGCGATCGGCCGAACGACCGCATCCAGGTGTTCAAACCGGATGGCACATTCGTCAAGGAAGTAGTCATCGCGAAAAATACGCGCGGCGATGGCTCGGTTTGGGACATCGTTTTCTCCAAAGATCCGCAGCAGAAGTACATGTTTCTGGCGGACGGCGCGAACGAAAAAATCTACGTGATGCTGCGTGACACGCTCGAGATTCTGACCAGCTTTGGGGACGGCGGCCGGCAGCCTGGCCAGTTTTACGCCGTGCACAGCATTGCCTCCGATTCGAAGGGCAACATTTATACCACGGAGACTTATCGCGGCCAGCGCGTGCAGAAGTTCGTGTACAAAGGCTTGGCCGCGGTCACGAAGAAGGACCAAGGCGTGGTCTGGCCGAAAGCTAAGTAGGGCGCCGGGGCTTTGACTGCGATGTCGTTGGTGCGATATAATTCTACCGATCGACAGGTTTGGAATCAGATGATCATGGAGGGTGGCATGCGCACATTGGCGCTGGCAGCTTGCTTGGCCTTTTCGGGGTGTGTGGTGGGCGCGGAGCTTACCAACAGCAACCCGCCGACGTTCGCCAGAGACATTGCACCGATTTTTCAGGAAAAGTGCCAGAATTGTCATCGCAACGGATCCATGGCGCCCATGTCGCTGGTTACTTACGAAGAGACCCGGCCGTGGGCGAAATCGATCAAAGAGCGGGTTGTGACCCGCAATATGCCGCCCTGGCATCTGGACAAGACGGTCGGCATTCAGCACTTCCAGAACGACATGTCGCTGGCCGACGACCAGATCGCCCTCATCGCGCGATGGGTTGACGGCGGCGCGCCGCTGGGCGATCCCAAGGATATGCCGCCTCCCAAGCAATGGCCGAATGACGACGGCTGGCAGCTCGAGAAACAGTTCGGGAAACCGGACTTCATCCTCAAATCGGAACCGTACACGATGCCGGCCAAGGGCCAGGACGTCTGGTGGAGGCCGCTGACGCCAATTCCGGTGACCGAGGCTCGCTGGGTGCGGGCCGTCGAAATGCGGCCGGCCAGTTTGGCAGGGCGCAGGATTACCCATCACGCTCTCGCTTATCTTGAACAGGAAGAACCCGGATCAAACTCGGGACTCGCAATGCAAGGTCTGTTGATGGAATGGGCCATGAACAAGAACTACGACATTTATCGCCCGAACACAGGCAAGCTGTTGGTGCCAGGTGGGCGCATTTTTTGGGAGATGCATCTGCACGCCGTGGGCGAGGAAATCCGCGATCATGTCGAGTTGGCCGTCTATCTCTATCCCAAGGACGAGGTGCCGAAGTACCGCACTTTCCTGATGCCGTTCCCCGCGACTCCCGGCAACGCCGGATTCGGCCAGCTCGATATTCCGCCCAACCAAATCGTCCAGACCGAGGGCTACACGGTATTGCATTCGCCGGCCCGGTTGGAGAATTTCCAACCTCACATGCACCTGCGCGGCAAAGCGATGCTGCTGGAGGCGATCCTTCCGGATGGGACCAAGCGAACGCTCAGCTTTGTCGACCACTTCAACTTCAACTGGATGACCAACTACATTTACGCCGACGACGCAGCGCCGGTGCTGCCCAAAGGCACCATCATCCATGTAGTCGCCTGGCATGACAACACTGCCTCCAATCGTAACAACCCTGATCCGAACCAATGGGTCGGGTGGGGCGACCGCACCGTGGACGAGATGGCTCATGCGTGGGTGAACGTAACTTACATCAGCGAAGCGGATTATCAAGAGTGGCTATCCAAGCACGGTCCGCCGCCGCCCACGGTAGCCGCAGCCGCCGCCGCCGCCGCAGCCGCAGCCGACGGCAACTAGCCAAGAGAAGAAGATGCGCTGTCATCGGGTTGTGCTGGCCTGTCTAGCGGCCATCATCGCGGCAGGTTATGCGGGGCTGCCTGCGCAGCAATTGCTGACCGGGCCTCGGCACGATTCCGGACAAAGCGTAACGGCCGCTTATGAAGGCTGGTTTCATAACCCGGACGGGAGTTTCAGCCTGCTCTTCGGATACTACAATCGAAATCTGACGCAAGAGCTGGATATCCCCATCGGCGCCGGCAACCGGATCGAACCAGGGGGCCCCGATCAGGGCCAGCCGACTCACTTTCTGACCCGCAGGCAGTGGGGCGTCTTCACAATAACCGTGCCCAAGGATTTCGGATCAAACCAGCTCACTTGGACGCTAACGGCCAATGCCGTAACCACCGCGGTTCCCGGCACTCTGAATCCGCTGTGGGAGCTATCGCCCTACCGCGACGCAAACGGGAATACGCCGCCCTTCGTTGGATTTGCCGCCGCCGGGCCCTTCGTTCAAGGGCCGCGAGGTCAAAGCACGTCGCTGGCAACGGTATTTCCAAATCCGGTGACATTGGCGCTGTGGGTAGCTGATGACGCCAGCGTTGTTCTAGGCGCGACGCGCCCGAAGACCCCCGCAGTCTCGATTGTGTGGAGCAAGTTCCGCGGGCCAGGTTCTGTTATCTTTGCTAGCGACAAGCCGGTGGTGGAGAATGCGGATTTTCCGGCGCCTCCGGCGACAGCGTTCCAGGGCAAGGCGGCCACCACCGCCACGTTTAGTGAACCGGGAGAATACGTGCTGCGCGCGCAAGCCAACGATTGGTCCGGCGAGGGAGGCCGCGGATTTCAGTGTTGCTGGTCGAACGCGCAGGTGAAAGTCACGGTCAAACCGGCTCAGTAGTTTTTTGAGAAAACCCGGTCGTTTTTGAGAAAAGAGGACATATGCATCAGAGCGAAATGAGCGGACACAACGCGCTGCGATGGGCGGTCTTGGCTGGTCTGGCGTTTCTGGCGGTATCGGCTTGGGGACAGCAGCCTTCCACCAAGGACGGCGAATGGCCCGCGTACACGGGCGACATCAAGGGCACGCGGTATTCGCCGCTCGATCAGATTAACGCGTCGAATTTCAACCAACTCGAAGTAGCCTGGCGATTCAAAACGGATTCCCTGGGCACTCGGCCCGAATACAAACTCGAGGGCACGCCGCTGATGGTGAAGGGCGTGATCTACACCACCGCGGGCACGCGGCGATCCGTGGTCGCCCTCGACGCTAAGACTGGTGAACTGATGTGGGTCTATAGTCTGCGCGAAGGCACTCGCGCGGCCATTGCGCCGCGGCAGTTGTCGGGCCGCGGAGTGTCCTATTGGACCGACGGCAAGGGCGACGACCGCGTCATCTTTGTCACCACCGGCTATCGGCTCATCGCTCTCAATGCGCACACCGGCCAGCCAATCAATGGGTTCGGCAAGAGTGGCATGATCGACCTGAAGGAAGGCATGGTGACCGGAACCGGCCAGCAGATCGATTTGGAAACCGGCGAGGCTGGCTTGCACGCAACGCCGCTGGTGGTGAAAGACACCGTCATCGTCGGCTCCTCGTTCAAAGAGGGAATGACCGTCGTCAGCCACAACAACACCAAGGGACTGGTGCGGGCCTTCGACGCACGCAACGGCAAACTTCTGTGGACCTTCAATACTATTCCCAGGCCCGGCGAGTTTGGCAACGACACTTGGGAAAACGGTTCCTGGGCCACCAACGGCAACACCGGCGTGTGGACACAGATGACCGTGGATGAAGACCTTGGTCTGGTGTATCTGCCTGTGGAGTCTCCGACCTCGGATTTCTACGGAGGAGAGCGGCCGGGCAACAATCTTTTTGGCGAGAGCCTGGTCTGCGTGGATCTCAAGACTGGCAAGCGCAAGTGGCATTTCCAGATTGTGCATCACCCGATCTGGGATTACGATCTGTCCTCGGCGCCCATCCTGGCGGACATCACCGTCGGTGGGAAGGCGATCAAAGCCGTGGCCTTACCGAGCAAAGAAGCGTTCCTCTATGTCTTCGATCGCGTCACGGGCGAACCCGTCTGGCCGATCGAGGAGCGTGCCGTGCCGCAGTCCGACGTGCCTGGAGAAAAGACGGCGGCCACGCAGCCTTTTCCCACCAAGCCGCCCGCGTATGCCCGCAATTACCTCAACGTTCCGGATGATCTGATCGACTTTACGCCGGAGATGCGGGCGCAGGCGAAAGACGCCGTGGCACGCTACAAAACGGGACCCATGTTCCTTCCGCCGGTGCTCGGCGATGCCAAGGGCTATCTCGGAGCGTTGGATCTCGGCAATGCCAGCGGCGGGACCAACTGGCCCGGGTCGGCCTACGATCCGGAAACGCACACCGTCTATGCGCAGGCTCATCAATCCGCCCTTTTCCCCCTTTCATTGCGCACGCCACCGGAAGGATTCTCGGACATTCGCTACGTTATGGGTAGGAACGATGCGAAATTTCAACTTGCGGAAGGGCCGGGATTCGGTTCTGCCGCCGATGCTCCGCAGCGCAGGCCGGCTCCACCGCCGCCAGCGGCCACTCCGGCGGCGCCTCAGGCGGCGGTGGGCGCTCTCACGGTTCAAGGTTTGTCCATCGTCAAGCCGCCGTATGCCGTGATCTCGGCGATCAATCTGGATCGAGGCGAACTCCAATGGCAGGTGCCTTACGGCGAGACTCCGGATTCGGTTCGCAATCACCCGGCTCTCAAAGGAATGAACATTCCCAATACGGGCCAGCCGGGCAGCGTGGGGCTGATCGTTACCAAAACACTGGTCGTCCTGGGTGACAGTCAGAACACCACCACGCCGTCGCATCCGCGCGGCGCCATGCTCAGAGCCTATGACAAGGCCACGGGCAAGGAGGTCGGTGCGGTTTACATGCCCGCGCCTCAGAGCGGTTCGCCGATGACCTACATGGTGGACGGCAAGCAGTACATTGTGGTGGCTGTGAGTGGAGGCGCGTATTCGGGCGAGTACATCGCCTACAGCTTGCCATCGGCGAACTAGCTTGGGTTTGGAGTAGGGCGGGCGCCCTCGCCAGCGCGCGACCCCCTGGTCGCGCCTGCTCCGGTTCCTTCGGGAGTGTGATGTTGAGAACTGTGATTGCTGTTCTGTTCGCGGCGTGCGTGTGCGCGCAAACCTCACGCTCCGTGTGGGACGGCGTTTACACCTCTGAGCAGGCCAAGCGCGGAGCCACGCGCTACGCGGCCGATTGCGCGTCGTGCCACGGCTCGGCGCTGAACGGGGGCGAATCGGCCCCGCCGCTCACGGGTGGTGAGTTTTTCTCCAACTGGAACGGTCTGACGGTGGGTGACCTGTTCGACAGGATTCGAGTGTCGATGCCTGCGGACAATCCAGGCCGGCTCACGCGCGAGCAGGACGCCGATATCCTGGCTTTCATGCTCAGCATGAATCAATTTCCGGAAGGCAAAACCGAACTCGATCATCGGACCGAGGTGCTGAAGCAGATCCGGTTTGAGGCAACCAAAACGGGCGATGGTAAACAGAACTAAGCGCCCCACGCGGCGCCAAGTCATCGGTCTTCTGGGAATCTCGGGAGTAGCCCTCGCGCAGAACACCACCGGCCCGATTATCCGCACTGTCTTAGGGGACGTGCCTCCGGAGTCGCTGTCCGGCGGCGCCACGCTCTTTCACGAGCACATGTCGTTGAGTCCGGATTTTCTGCCGAAGTTCATGTCCCTGCTAACATCGCGGCCCCAACCTGCTGCGATTGCGCCGCAGCCCGGCGAGACATACTTCCTGCAGGATCTCGATCTCATGACGGAGGAACTGCGGGCCGCCAGCAAGGAAGGTGTGGCGTGCCTGGTGGACGGCGGGCATCCCGATATGGGCCGCAGCCTGGATTTTCTGAAACGCCTCTCGATGCGCTCCGGAATGCCGATCGTCTCCGGTGCGGGCTATTACAGCGAGCCTTTCTATCCGCCCGAGATCGCCACCCTGAGTGAAGATCAAATTGCTCAGAGTCTGATCCGCGAGGTGGGCGCCTCGCCGTATGGCGCGCTCGGAGAAATCGGCACCTGGGACGAATTCACCGCCAACGAGCGCAAAGTGTTTCGCGCCGTCGCCAAGACGCATCTGGCCACGAACCTGCCCATCTTCACGCATACGAATTTCGGCAAGGCAGCGCTCGAACAGCTCGACACGTTTGAATCTCTCGGCGTGAACCCGCGCCACGTTGCGATCGGCCATGTGGGCGGCCTCATCGACCCCGAGGTGCGCGTGCATAAGGAAATCTGCAAGCGGGGCGCCTTTGTGGGTTTTGATCGCCAGGGCGGCCCGGGCGACGCGAGACAAATCCCCATGGTCATGGCGCTCATCGAAGCTGGATATGCGGACAACCTGCTCTTCGCTTCGGACTTCTCCAACGCAGCGCAACTCAAGCGCAATGGCGGCCCAGGATACGCCAAAACCGTCACGGTATTTGTGCCGAAGCTGCGCGAAGCCGGCGCCGGTGAAGAAACGCTGCACCGCATCCTGGTGGACAACCCGCGCCGCTTCCTGGCCTTTGTCCCCAAGCAGAAACGTAGCCCAAAGCGCGTATGATGAACACGGAGGTTGATGGAATATGACAAAAGCGACGAGAATGATCGCCGCGTTCTGCGTCGCGTCGTGCACTGCGATGTTGGTCTGGGCCCAGGCGCCCAATGCTCCCACAGACGTCCAACCTGGCAGCATCACGTACGATGAAGTCCCCTACCCGTATCCCGTCGCGTATTTGCCGCTGACGCTGTACGGGCAAGACGTGCGAATGGCTTACATGGACGTGCCGCCCGCGAACCAACCGAACGGGCGCACCGTGGTCCTGCTGCATGGGATGAATTTCGGAGGCTTCTACTTTAGCGGGCCGATTGAATTGCTCCGTAACGCAGGCTTTCGCGTCGTGGTACCGGACCAGATTGGCTTCGGAAGATCATCCAAGCCGATTATTCCGTACAACTTTAACGATATGGCGCTGAACACCCGCAAGCTTCTTCAGTCGTTGGGCATCGCGCAGGCGGCGATTGTCGGACATTCGATGGGCGGGATGCTGGCCGCGCGGTTTGCAGCCTCCTATCCGGACATGACCGAACGCCTGGTTATTTATAATCCGATCGGATTGACGGACCCCCGTTATCAAACGGCCTGGCGCTCGGCGGATGATGCGTACAAAGCGACTATGGCGCAATCTCACGATCAGATCTACCAGGCGTTTTATGCAAATATCCGGCGCTATTTTCCGACGCCCGGCGCCTGGAAGCCCGAATACGAGCACTACGTGCGAATTCTCTACGCGCCGACGCTGAGTGGCGACTGGCCGAGGCTGGCCATGGTCCGCTCCATCTATCAACAGATCTTGTACCTGGATCCAGTGGTCTACGACTGGGCGAAAATTCGTTCAAAGGCGTTGGTTCTCGGTGGCGACAAGGATGGCCCAGACTTTCCGGAGCGGGCCAAGCACATCGCCGACACAATTCCGGGAGCGGAGCTGGTCTTAATCCCCAACGCGGGCCATGTTCCACATATTGAAGTGCCGGAGATCTTCAATCGGGAATTGCTGAAGTTCCTCAAGACGGAGGCAACCACGTCTGCCGTGAACCCCCGCTAGATCTGTGAGCGATAATGGTTCATCCACGCCATGCGCCTGAGCCGCGCTTTGTTATCAACTTCCGACAGCGCTGTTCAAGCTGACGCCTCTACGCAAGAACGTGTGCTCGACCGGGCCGCCGAGTTGTTTTGGAAAAAGGGCTATGCGGCAACCACCACGCGTGAGATTGCCGCCAGCTTGGGTATTCGGCAGGCGTCTCTTTATCACCATGTTGCCAGCAAGGAAAATCTACTCTACCAACTGTGCGTGACATCGCTCGAGCAACTCCTCAGCGCGGTGCAGTCCGCCGTCAACGAATCGAATTGTGCCGAGGGGCGGATTCGGATCCTGGTTAGTACTCATCTCAATACGCTGCTGAAGTATCGGACCAGACACGCCCTCATGCTAACCGAGCTGCGCGCTCTTTCCGGCACGCACCGGCGGCAAGTGGTCGGACTGCGGAAGCGCTACGAGAAGCTGGTTCTCGCGATCCTGAACTATGGGCAGAGTGAAGGCTTTGTCCGAGAGGACATTCCGGCAAAATACCTCTGCCTGGCCCTCCTCAATATGCTCAATTGGGCCGTGCTGTGGTATCGCGGCGACGAAGCGCTGTCGGCGGATCAGCTCGCTGAGATCTTCGCACGCACCTACATTGACGGTGCAACCACATCCGCGGGACGGCTCTCTGGCGTGCTTCCCGATCTCGAGCAGGGCGGCTCCCGGGTGGTTGCAGCACGGCGGCGCAAGCCTTCCAGGGCATCGCAAGGACCCATTTCGACACGGCTGCTGGACACCGCCGCCGCTTTGTTCGCCAAGAAGGGCTACGCTCTGACCAGCACTCGTGAGATCGCGGCACAGATCGGGATTCGGAAGGCGTCGCTGTATTATCACATCGAGACCAAGGAAGACCTGCTCTACGACCTTTGTAAGTGGACACTGAAACAAATCCGCAGTGACGTTGAAGCCGCTCTCAAGGACGCTTCAAGTCCCCTGGAGCGAACAGGCATACTGATACGCACCCACATTCAAAGCATGCTACGGGATCAAGACCGGCATTCAGCAGCTTTGACGGAAATGTTCTCCCTGTCCACAGAACGGCTGGATGAGGTGACCGCCCTTCGGGACGCCTATGAAAGCCTGGTGCGATCTGTTTTGGATGCGGCGCAGACTGCGGGCGCGCTGCGCGAGGACGTGCCCGTCAAGTACCTGTGCCTGGCCCTCCTCGGCCTCCTGAATCGCGTACTAGTCTGGTTCCGGCCCAATGGACCTTTATCGCCCGATCAGATCGGCGTGTTGTTTGCAACTATCTATTTGACTGGCGCGGCGTCGCCAAAAGCTGCGCCTTAGAGCACTGCCTCGATCCTTAGAGCACGGCCTCGATAAGGCGAGGCCCGCGTTCGGAAACCGCCGTGCGGAATTGCCGAGTGAATTCCTGCGCGGTGGCCGCCCGCGTTGCAGGCACGCCCATGCCGCGCGCGAGACTCACGAAATCCAGGTCGGGCCGGCCGAGGTCGAGCATGTCATTGGCCCTGGCGCCGATTCTCGACGCGCCGGTTCTGCGCATTTCGACGTCGAGAATGCGATAGCGGCGGTTGGCTAGAATGACCGTCACGATGTCCAGACTCTCACGCGCCATGGTCCACAGGGCTTGCAACGAATACATCGCGCTACCGTCAGCTTCGAGCGCGATCACTTTGCGCTCTGGACAGGCGATGGCCGCTCCCACCGCGACCGGCAGTCCCTGGCCGATGGCGCCTCCTGTGAGCGGCAACTGATCGTGTGAAGCGGCCCGCATCAAGTAAGGAAGAATCGCGGCGCTTGAAGAGATCGTCTCGTCTGAGATGATGGCCCATTCGGGAAGCAGGACGGCCAGGGTCCGTCCGATGGCGTCGGCCGTGAGCGGCGAATCCAGCGGGAGCGCGAGTGGTTCGTCGTCCATTGCTGGCGGCCGGGCCTTTTGCGCTCCGCATTCTTCCACCACAGCTTCCAGCGCGGCGGCGCCATCCTGTTCCGGGGTTGCGAGAACGGAGACGGCGCAGGTTTCGGGAACCGGCGAGCTGGGCGTGTTGGGGTAGCCGAAGAAAGAGACCGGCGTCGGCGCTTCGACCAGGATCAAGTGGGTCAGGCTGCCGAGTGCGGCGCTTGCGTCTTCGGGGAAATATGGAACCTTCTCCACCCGGAAGCATCCGCGGCCCGAGGCCAGACGTGGAGTGCTGCGATCCGCGAATACACGGACTCCAGTAGCGGCGGACAGCCGGCCAGCGGCTTCCAGCGCACGGCGGCTCATCGACGCTCCTCCGAGAATGATGCCGGCGTTACTGGAAGAGCGCAGCAGGCGAGCCGCGTCGAGGATGCTCTCAGAGCTCGGCATGAGACGCTGGGGACTATGTACGACGGCGCCGATGGTCTTGGTCTCGAGCCAGGAGATATCGGCCGGTACAATCAACATCGCAATGCGGCCGGGCGGTTGAATGGCCGCGGCAATCGCTTCCGAAACAGCCAGCCCCAAACATTCCGGACTTTCAACGGTCCGGATGGAGTCCGAGACGGCTCGCCCGAATTGAGCGATATCGGAACTGAGAGGCGCGTCATACTTCTGGTGTCCTCTGGTGTGTTCGCCGATGATGCTCACGATGGGGGACCGCGCTTTCCGCGCGTTGTGAAAATTCGAAAGGGCGTTCCCAAGGCCGGGGCCGAGATGCAGCAGCGTCGCAGCCGGTAAGCCCTTCATGCGCGCATAACCGTCGGCCGCTCCGGAGCAGACGCCCTCGTAGAGGCACAACACGCCCCGAACCGCAGTCACACGATCCAGAGCGGAGACGAAGTGCATCTCCGAGGTGCCGGGGTTCATGAAGCAGACTTCGATCTGATTGAGGGCCAGGGTTTGGAGTAGGCAGTCCGCGCCAGTCATATAAATGGCAGGATAATACACTTGTCGCGCGGTAGGGAGGGCCTGTTATGATATTGCCTGCCTATCCAGCGAATGCATCCACCTCTTGAGGGACTCACGGTCCTCGATTTTTCTCACGCGCTGGCAGGTCCCTACTGCACGATGCTGCTGGCAGCCTACGGCGCGCGCGTGATCAAGATCGAGAGTCCAGGCCAGGGCGACGTGGGCCGCTCCTGGGGGCCTCCGTTTCAGGGAGGAGAAGCGTCGTACTTCCTCGGGCTTCACAGCAGCAAACAAAGCCTGGCGGTTGACTTGAAGCAGCCGGAAGGTTTGGACATCTGCCGCCGGCTGGCCGCGCACGCCGATATTCTGATTGAAAACTTCCGTCCGGGTACGATGAACCGGCTCGGACTTGGTTACGCGAGCGTGGCCCCGCTGAACCGGCGGCTCATCTATGTATCGATCTCCGGCTACGGCCAAACCGGGCCTCGCAGCAACGAGGCCTCCATGGATCTGGTGACTCAGGCGTCCGCGGGCCTGATGAGCATCACCGGTACGCTGGCTGGCGAAACGGTGCGCTCCGGCCACTCGGTTGCCGATGTCACTGCGGGGATGTTCGCGCTGATTGGAGCGATGCTCGCGCTCGAGGCGCGCCACCGGACCGGCGAAGGCCAGTTTGTGGATGTGTCCATGCTCGACACGCTGATGTCCACCATGGCGCCCAGCTTTGCGTATTACCTTGGCTCCGGAATCATCCCGGCGCCCATGGGCACCAGGTTTGCCACCATAGTTCCGTATCGCAATTTCACGTGCTCGGACCGTGAAGTCACCATCGCGGTGGCGAGCGACAAGTTGTGGGAGAGCTTCTGTCACGCCATCTCCCGGCCCGACCTTCTTGACGACCAGCGCTACCGGTCGAATCGTCTCCGCGTGGAGCATCGCGGCGAGCTCGAGCCGCTGCTGGAAGAAATGTTTCGCGGCCAGACCGCCGCGCACTGGGTAGAGGTGCTGGGGCGCGCGGGGATTCCTTGCTCCCCGGTGCGCAATCTCCGAGAGGTGGTGGAAGACGAACACGTCCAGGCGCGTGACATGCTGCCGGAAGTGGAGCATCCCACAGCAGGCCGAATCCGTGTCACGGGCGCTCCGGTGAAGTTGTCCCAAAGCCACGCCGGGGTTCCGACGGCCGCGCGACGCTTGGGCGAAGATTCGACCGCGGTGCTGAGCGAATTTCTGAGAATGGATCAACAGGAAATCGAGCGCCTTCGCCAGGCCGGGGTGATCGCGTGACAACTAGCGTGCTAACGACACACGGGTCCCTACCCCCCTTGACAGGAGCACCGGCCTTCTATATGATCTCCCTACCGGTCGATCGGTTAGGGAAGTTTACGATACCTTTTGTTGAACTGACTAACGGCAAAGTGATGTTGCTGGCTTTAGCGCTCGCTATGGGCTCTGCCGCCTATGCCCAAGCGAGGCTTCGCCTCCAAAACGAAAAGAGGAGATCTCTCTATGTTGAGACCTATTGCTGCGTTTATAGCGATAACAGGGATGACACTGCTGTTTTGCGCGGTGGCATTCTCTCAAGCTACGGGGACTATCGTGGGAACGGTCGCCGACGCGTCGGGCGCCGTCATCCCCAACGTAACGATAACCATCACTAACAAGGCTACGGGCAACGCCCGTACTGCTACCGCGAACGCCGAGGGATATTTCGCCGCCGCCGCGCTTCCAGCCGGCGACTACCAAGTGAAAGCCGAAGCCACTGGTTTCAGAATCTCGGAACGCGATGCCACGGTATTGGTGGGCAGCACCATAACGGTGAACGTGCCCATGGAGTTAGGCGGCAACACGGAAGTGGTTACGGTGGAAGCTGCCTCGAACCAGATGAACTATGAAAAGAACGAGATCGGAGGCGTCATCGAGCACTCCGTCATCGAGGACCTTCCGTCAAACGGCCGCGACTACATACAACTCGCCTCAGTCGAACCCGGCGTGCAGATCACCACGGGAACAGTCGGCCAATTCAATGCCTTGTTCTATGTGAGCGTTCTGGGCAGCGGATTCCGGACCGCGGTCACCGTGGATGGCGGCAACGTCTCCGACAATATCGATGTGGCTGGCGGCGGCCAGTCCATGAACTTTACCCAGGAAGTGGTCCAGGAATTCCAGCTCTCGGAATTGAATATCGATCTGTCAAGTCCCATTCAGACCGGCGGCTCCATCAACATGGTGACGCGCTCGGGCTCTAACGATTGGCATGGCAGCGCTTACTTTTTCTACCGCGACCATAACATGGCTGCTTACCCCAACCTGGATCGCTTCCCGGGCGATCTAAACCCGTTCTTTGTGCGCCGCAATCCGGGCGCGTCACTCGGCGGGCCCCTCATCAAGGACAAACTGTTCTTCTTTTTTAACTACGAATTCCTTAACCAGGTGCAGGCGCAGAGTGTCACCACCACCGATCCCGCTTTCAAGGGAATCCAAGGCACTTACCCAAGCCCTTATGAGGCCAAGAAGATCACTTTGCGCCTGGATTACCACCTGAACTCGAAGAACAACCTGTTCGCGCGCTATTCGCACGACGGCAACGACGGCTTCGGGCCAGCTTTGACTTTCGGAGATCCATCCAACTGGCCGCATAACGTCAATTGGTCCGATCAAAGCATCCTCGGTGTCACTTCGATTCTCACGCCTACCCTCGTCAACGATCTACGCTTTGAGTACAACTACTGGAACAACCACAACCTGCCGGCCGTTGCATCGGACTGCTCGGAGCCTTGCGTAGCCGGCGTTCTTCCGAACGTGGTTTTTTTCGTTGGCACCAATCAGCAAGCCATCGGCCCAAATCTAAATTCTCCCCAATCACGGAACACGCGCCGGTTTGAGCTGGTTGATTCGCTAAGCTGGCAAAAGGGCAACCACCGCCTGAAGTTTGGTGGAGACCTCAATCCCACTTATTCGAACGGCCTGTGGGGATTCTGCACGCCCATGTGCCTCGGCGCCGTCTCACCCACCTTCCTAAGAGAGGTGGTTCCGCCAGCCTATGTCAGTCTTCTCTTCCCAACCCTTCCCACCACGCTCACCTCTGACGCTCAAGTTCTCAACCTTCCCGTGTGGAATCTTAACGCTAGTATTTTCAGCGGCGTCGGCGTCGGGCAGGTTCCTTTGCCTTCGTCCTACGACTATAGCCAGAACACACACTATAACCAATACCGAGCATACGTTCAGGATGTTTGGAAGATTCGTCCTAACTTGACGGTCAACTACGGCCTGGCGTGGAATGCGCAGACCGGCTTCTATAATTCGAACCTCCCCAAGCCGGAGCTTTTGGCGCCTATTCTCGGGACCGGTCCGAACAATCTCGGGCCGACCGTGAACAATCTCCATGAATTCCAGCCCGCGCTGGGCTTCGCCTGGAGCCCGGGAAAGAGCCAAAAGTGGGTGATCCGCGGCGGCGCTGGCATCTATTGGGATAGCACGCCTGGATATTACAAGCTGCGCGAAGCGGCAGCGCTCGGACCCCCTGGTAGCGCCAGGAATACGCTGTCCGCCAGCGCATTCACTAATATTTACCCCGGCATTTTCAACTTGAGCACCGGGCAGCCCGTTCCCGTCGGCGCAGCGCTGCCCATAAACCAATTGACCAACATGACCGTCGGACTTTTCGAAAATCTTGTGAACACCGAACTGCCCGCTGTAACCGCCCTGCTGGCCCCGCCAAATCCGCCCAGGAGCGGGTCCTTCCCGTACGACGAGCTCCAGTATGAGCACCAGGGCGTGGAGATTTATCCCACCCATTACCCGATGGCCCGAAGTTACCAGACATCGATTGGTGTTCAGCGCGATCTGGGTTGGGGCATGGTCCTGACGGCCGACTGGGCGCGGCGCCAAGGCGAGAACATCAGTATGGGCGAAGTCGATCAGAACCTATTCACCCGATATCAGGGCAGTACCACGCCGGTTCCGGTGATTCCTTTGTGCCCGACCGTGCCCGACTTCAACCCGGCACAAAATTGCTCTACCGGCGCCATCACCTTTTGGAACGGCCAGGGCCGGGAGGTCTATGATGGATTGCTCGTGAAACTCAACAAGCGCATTTCCAATCGACTCCAGTTCCTGGTCTCTTATGCGTATCAAAAGGATAAGACGGATGCGCTCTTTGCCGACGGAGACGCTGCCGGCGCTCCGGATGACCTTAATTTCAAATCTGGCTTCGGCCAGGATCTTGCCCACCAGAACTTGAACATCTCGGGGACCTACCGACTGCCATGGGGCTTTCTGTTCAGCGTCAACTCCTCCATCATCAGCCGGGCTCCGGCTGTCGCATTGGTAAACGGCCTGGATCTGCCAGGTACTGCACCGTCTTACAGCTACGAGCCGCTTCCTGGAATTCCGTATAGCTGCCTTGGGGTGGGATGCAGCAAAGCGCAGCTTGTTGCAGCAGTCCAGAACTACAACGCGAACTACGCTGGTAAGCCGAGCGCCCAAGGTGCCGGTGCCCCAAATCCCGGCCCACTGGTCCTACCGCCTAATTATGGGTTCAACTCCCCGATCTTCAGCCAGGACTTCCGCTTGACGAAGACGTTCACGTACAAAGAAAAATATAAGCTGAACATCCTCGGCGAGATATTTAACGCGTTCAATGTCTCCAATCTGGTGTATCCAACCACTACATTGGACACGCTCGCACCCGGGTGCACGCTGACCAACGGCGCTTTCACCAGTTGCGCTTCGCAGACCTACGCTTTCGGTCAGGCCACTGGGCGTATTGGCCAAACTTTCGGTCAGGGTGGAACGCGTGCGGTGCAGGTCGGCGCGCGCTTCACATTCTAAGGTAGTTCAGTAACGTTCAGTAACCCAGGGCTGGCGCGCAATCGCCGGCCCTTTTAACTTAGTGCAAAAGCAGGCTTGGAGCGGCACTACCCCCTTGACAAGCGGATCGGCCTTCTATATGATCTCCCTACCGGTCGATCGGTTTGGGAAGATTACGACAAAGACTTCAGGAGGTTGTCGCGCTGCAATGCGTTCGTTTTCCGCCCCGGCGAAGCCAACCTCTGTTTGACTCAAGAAAATGCTTTGGAGACTTTTTTTGTTCAACTGACTAACGGCAAAGTAAGGGGGAATATGTCAAAAGCATCTGTGTCGATGTTGCTGGCTTTAGCGCTCGCTATAGGCTCCGCCGCCTATGCCCAAGCGCCGACGGGAACCATTCTAGGGACTGTGAAGGACGAGTCCGGCGCGGTGATTCCGAACGCAACGATCACCATCACCAACCGGTCCACCAATGTTGTCCGGACCCTGGCCACCAACGCGGATGGGATCTACAGCGCTCCTGCATTGCCGCCGGGAGACTACCAGGTTCGAGCCGAGACGAAGGGGTTCCGCACGTTAGTGCGGGATGCGCTGGTGACAGCCGGCAACGACACCACAGCCGACATGTCCATGTCGTTGGGCGAAGCCACCCAGGTGGTGACGGTGGAGGGCGCGGCCTCTCAGATCAACTATGAGAGCAATACGGTCCAGGGAGTGATCGATCGTGCGACCATCGAGAATCTTCCGCTGAATGGCCGTAGTTCACTGCAGTTGGCGAGCCTGGAGCCTGGCGTCACCATAGCGCCCGGCAGCACGTCGCAGTTCAATGCCATCGTGAATATCAGTGTGTTCGGAGACAACGCGGGCGCCACGGCCGGCTCCGGGGTTGGCATCCTGATGACCGTTGACGGTGGCACTATCAACGACGAGATGGAAGGCGGCACCTCACTGAACCTCTCGCAGGAAGTGGTGCAAGAGTTTCAGCTCCAGCAGAACACCTTCGACTTGTCGACTGGTATCGGGGCTTCCGGAGCGCTGAACATCGTCACGCGATCCGGTAGCAACGATTTTCACGGCAGCGCCTACTATTTCTTCCGGGACCACGACATGGCGGCCTATCCGCTGCTTGCGCGCAATCCCCTCTTCCCGAATCCGTTCTTTGAACGCCGCAATCCCGGATTTTGGCTGGGTGGTCCGATCAAGAAGAACAAGCTGTTTTTCTTTTTTAACTACGAGCACCTGAACCAGACGAACGTGGTCCTGGTGCAGCAGGACCTTCCCTCGCTGCAATCCTTATCCGGGGCGTTTCCGACGCCTTACCACTACAATTTAATTACCGCGCGGTTCGACTATCACCTGTCCCAAAACAACACCTTGTTTGCCCGCTATTCGCATGACGGCAACGAAGGCATAGGTCCATACTACGGCGCACCGCTTCCCTCGGCATTTAACACCAACCAAAACTGGTCCGACCAAAGCATTATGGGTCTGACCACGGTCATAACACCGACGCTGGTGAACGATTTCCGCTTCCAATATCATTACTGGGAAAATAATGTGACGGATGTCACGCAACCTCAGTGCCCAAACTGCATCGGCTTGGGACTGCCCTCCATACTCGCGGCAGTTCCCTCGGGAACTTTCATCGGCGGCACCAACGTCAATTCTCCCCAATTCCGGCAGGCGCGCGCGCTGGAGTTGAAAGACAGTGTGAGCTGGCAGAAAGGCACGCACCGGATCAGCTTCGGCGTGGACTACGAGCACATGAAGACCAAGGTCGCGCCTTGGGAATACTGCAATCCAGGTTGCGACTACGTCTTTGCCCCCGAGACAATCGAGGGACTTGGACTGGGACCGGCGCAAGCGTTTCTCTTCCCCAACCTTCCTACCCAGGTGACCACTACCCAGGACCTTCTCAATTTGCCCGTCTTGAATTTAGGCCAGAGCATCTATAGCGGAACCGGTGTCGGCAACGGGACCTTTCCCGGTCTGTACGACCACGACCAGGGAGGCGTCAACCAGCGCCTGCATCCCTATATACAGGACTCCTGGAAGGCTCGTCCGAACTTGACCATTAACTTCGGCTTGGCTTACGACCTTGAGACTGGCCTGTTCTACTCCAATCTCAATCTGCCGCAATACCTGGCGCCGATCCTGGAGGGTCAGACTGGCGGGGCGCCGTATGGCTTGGGCGCGACCCAGCCCAACACCAGAGATTTCTCGCCCCTGGTCGGTTTCGCTTGGGCCTTGGGTAAGGACAAAAAGACTGTGATTCGAGGCGGTGGCGGCATCTATTGGGATACCCAACCCATCTGGCAGCATTTCCGCGAAGGCGCGGCCATCGGACCTCCGGGTGACGGCAGGTCGACGCTGGCCGCCAGTGCGTTCACCAACACGATTCCGGGGATCCTCCAAATCGGATGCGCCCCCCCTTCGCCGATTGTCTGCCCGCTTGCGGTCGGAGCCCCCCTCCCGCTCGGCGCGCTGACCACCATGACCCTGGGCCAATTTCTTAGCATCGTCAATCAAGAGCTCCCGGCGATTGAACAGAAACTCACTCCGCTACCCCCGGCTAGCGGGTCATATTCAGTCACGGGCATCGATCTCGCCAAGCAAGGAATCGAGATTTATCCCTCTCACTTCCCGCTGCTCAGGAGCTACCAGACTTCCATCGGCGTACAGCGTGATCTTGGTCACGACATGGTGCTGACGGTTGACTGGGCGCGCCGCCAGGCGGAGAACACCAATCTCGGCGAAGTGGACCTGAACCACTTCACGCGCTACATCAACGGCGTCCAGTCGCCAGTGATTCCGATATGTAAGCCTTCCCAATATTACGTGGCGGGCCAGGAATGCTCCACCGGCGCGATCACCGTCTGGACTCCGGAAGGACGCTCCGTGTACGACGGCTTGTTGGTTAAGTTGAACAAGCGTTTTTCAAACCATTTCAATTTCACAGCCTCCTATGCGTTGCAGAAGAACCTGGGCGAAGATGCCAGCCAGGATCCTCTCGACTTCATGAAGGGCTACGGTCCGGTTCCGGGGCTGGGACGTCAGAATCTCAATATCGCGGGCACCGTGTCGCTGCCGTGGGGCTTCAACTTGGCCATCAACTCCTCGATACTGACCCGAGGCCCGGAAACGGCGTACATCGCCGGCGACATCCTGGGGACTGGAGACTCGAATGCAGCCGGCACGGCGATTTCCACCTTGGTTCCCAACCTCCAGTTCAACTGCTTCGGGTACTCGTGCGGCAAGGGGGCGCTAACGGCGGCCGTGGCCCAGTACAACTCCACCTATGCCGGAAAGACGGCGCCCAACGGATCCACCAACCCGTACGCCTATGTGCCGTCGAACTTCCAATTCGGCGCCCCAACCATTTCCCAGGATTTCCGTTTGACGAAGGCGTTCACTTTTAAGGAGCGCTACAAACTTTCGCTATTCGGGGAAGTTTTCAACGCGTTTAACATCGCGAACCTGACATATACGAGCTTCTCTTTAGGTACATCCTCGAGCCCGAATGCGCCTCCAGCGTACAACCCTTACGGGCAGCCCAGCGGTCGAACCGCAAATGAATTCGGCTCGGGGGGCCCTCGATCGTTCCAGATCGGCGGGCGGTTTAACTTCTGATGAAAAAACTCATTGTTCTGACTCTTCTGATTTCGGCGGCGCTCACACTGCGGGGCGCCGACCTGACCGGTACCTGGGCAGCTGCCGTGGTGCTTGACGCAGGGAACGGTACCGCTACATTTACCTTCAAGCAGACCGGTGAGGCGCTCTCCGGTACTTACTCTGGCACGCTCGGTCAGGCACAGGTCACAGGCACGGTCAAGGGTGACCAAGCCGAGTGGTCATTCGACAACGAACAGGTGGGCAAAGTGGCCTATAAAGGCGTGCTCGATAGTGCGGGCAAAATGAAAGGCACTGTGACCTACGGACAGCTAGGCGCGGGAACGTTCACCGCCGAGAAGAAGTCCTGACAGAGGAAATTCCGCGCCGCGCCGGGACCGCCAGGAGCTCCCGCGTAAGCTCTTCCGGAAGGTCGAGCATCACGTCATGGCCGCACTCCATGGTGACGGTCCTCCAGCCCTTTGTTTTTGCCTGATCATAAAAAGGTGTAAACGGTGAGGGGGCCCAGCCGGTGGCCAGGATGAAAGTGACGTTCTCGATCCTGGCAATTTCTCCCGTCAGATGGAGACGTTGCTGAAAGGTGGCCAGGGGCTGCACCGTGCACTGCCGGTTCACCCAATCGAGATCCTGGGCATTCACGTGGAAGGCTTCGGCGGGAATAGGCGGCACCTTCCAACCCTCACCACTGTGCAGCGCCTGTTCGAGCTGTGCGTCTCTCATCGGGGGCGGGAGAGTGTCGTGAAGACATTGGCCGTTCTCGAGTACGAAGGCATCCAAATACACCAGGGCGCCAATTCGATCGGGAATGCGATCCGCCACGCCGCTAATCACACAGCCTCCATAGGAATGGCCGCACAGCACTACATCCGAGAGCTCCTCCCACCGGATGAGGTTCACCACATCGGTGATGTGAGTCTCGAGGTCCACCTGCGGAGACAACAAGTGCATGCGGTCCGCGCCGCCAGTTAAGGTCGGGGTGAAGACTTCATGCCCTAGCGCTTGGAGCGCCCTGCGGACCCGTTTCCAACACCAACTACCGTGCCACGCTCCGTGAACCAGGACAAACGTGCTCATGAATCACCTCGCTTGATCTTAGGATTTCCATTTTCGCATCCCGGCTCGCCGATTATACGATATAGTCCGTTAGGAGGTTCCTCATGAGACTGTTCGCGGCACTTTTTGTGACGGCGGCGATTGCCGGTTCGATTTCCGCCGAAGAAAAGCGGCATGACGAGGCCCAGAAGCCGTTGGTATTGGCTAGTCAGGGCAGTTTCTTTGTGGGCGGCGAGTCGAAGACAATCAACTCGCCGGGACGCGGGCCCGGCGCGCCCGTGGTTCCAGGTGAAGTCACCATCAATCAGATGTACGTGCAGTATCAGATTCCGCCCACTGGTCCGCGACACGTCCCGGTTGTGATGGTCCACGGTTGCTGTCTGAGCAGCAAGACGTGGGAAACCACGCCGGATGGACGTATGGGCTGGAACGAGTATTTCGTCCGCAAGAATCGTTCCGTGTATCTGGCCGATCAGGTGTCGCGTGCCCGTTCGGGATTCGATGCCAGCAAGATTACCGCGGTGAAAGCAGGCACCCTTCCCGCGAGCGAACTTCCCAACATCCTCTCGGCTACGCATCAAACCGCCTGGACCATTTTCCGTTTTGGACCCAGCTTCAACCAGCCGTTCCCGGATGAGCAGTTTCCGGTAGACGCGGTAGACGAACTATACAAGCAGATGATTCCAGATCTCAACTCCACGCTCCCAACTCCAAATCCCACGTGGAAGGGCATGGCGGCGCTGGCGGTCCAATTGAAGGGCGCCGTGTTGATGGGACACTCTGAATCGGGCTTCTTCCCGGAGCAGGCCGCCCTCGTCGACCCAGGCGGGATCAAAGCAAATATTTCCGTCGAAATGCCCTGCCCGGCGTTGACCTCCGCGCAGATTTCAACTCTTGCGAAGATCCCAACGCTGATAATCTTTGGCGATCATTTGACGGACGTCCCCGGCGTCTGGGGGTCGGCTTTCGACACCTGCCAGAAGTTTGTCGAGCAGATGAAAGCTGCCGGGAGCGACGTAGAAATGATGCACCTGCCTAAGCTCGGCATAAAAGGTAACAGCCACATGCTCATGCAGGATCGGAACAACCTCCAGATTGCCGACCTGATCCTGGCATGGATCGACAAGCATGTGGAGCCGGGAAAGAACGCCCAAAGCAAGTAGGAAGGCGCCTAAGCGCTCGGGGCAGACTCAGAACTCCAATCGGGCTTGGAAAGCGATCATGCGAGGCGAGCTGTCGCCGCCCAACCCAACGCCCAGCAATCCCGTGGGCGGCGAAGTGGGATAGCTGAGCGCACCGAATCCGGTCTCGGTGGAAGGTTTGCCCGGAATCCCCGCGTACACCAGATTCGGAAGTCCGAAGTTCGGGTGGTTGAAGACGTTGAAGAATTGACCGTCGATACGTAGCTTCACGCGTTCCGTCAACTGAAACCATTTAGTCAGATACAGATCGCTCCAGACGAAATCAGGGCCGCGCAAAGCATTCCGGCCAAGATTGCCGAATTGGCAGTTGGCGGGACTGTCGCCACCGGCACATGCGCCGGTGCTTGGATCGACGGCCGAAACGAACGCATCCGGGTTGAGCCATTGGATAGTTCCAGGCTGAGTCACGCCAGGGATTGGATTGTGTTCGTACAGCGGCACGCCGGAAAGCACGCTCGCGTACTGCGGGCCGCCGCCCTGAACGATGCCGTTTCCGTTGGCCGAATACGGCGTGCTCAAGACTGAAAATGGCAAGCCGCTATGCCAAAACGCCGTGCCCGAGACCTGCCATCCGTTCAGTGCTCGAGCCAGCATGGGATTCCCGAACTTGATCGGCAACTGATAAACGTACTGCGCCGTGAAGTTGTCACGCACGTCGTAGTCGCACGGGCCGTATTGGCGGCCGAGTTCACCCGGCAGCGGTGAAAGGATCGCGCCGGAGGCGAACGGGAGGAATCCGCCGTTTGAGACCGTGTCCATACAATGGCTCCACGTGTAGTTGGCCTGAACTTGCAATCCGTGACCGAGCCGCTTTTCAGCCGTTAACTGGAGAGCGTTGTAGTGGCTGTTCGCACCGGTATTCAACTGCGTTACCGCGCCGAAGCGGGGATCGACGGGCTTCTCATAAGGGAACGGCGCAAAGCAGCCCTCGCAGACGGTTTGAAAACCGTTCGCCTGTGTTTGGTAAGGCTGGTTGACTGCGCGCGTTCCGACGTACTGCGCTCGCAGATGAATGGAATTGCCGATTTGGTGCTCCAGGGCAAAGCTCCACTCGATGAAGTAAGGCGCGTGGAGCTTGCCATCCGGAACGGCGGTAATCGAAATTGGCGGAAGGCAGGAGTTCGGATTCGCCAGGGGGGAAGCGCAGGAAAGCTCGCCCTTCGCGAAGCCGGAGATGAACTGCTGGTTGGCGGCTGCGGCCGCATCGATAGCGCTGTTCGGAACTCCCGGAGCGATGGCTGTTCCACCAACCGTTCCGAGCAACCCGCCTTGGAATGTATTCGAATAGGGAGGATTCGCGCCCACCAGATCGGCGACGCTGCCCGGCAAGATGTCGCTGAACAGTCCGAATCCGGTGCGCAACACCGTGTGCGGCGCGAACTGCCATGCGATCGCGGTCCGTGGTTGAAGGATGGCCAACGGCGTTGAAGCAAACACGTTGGCGAGATGTGTCTGGATGACTTGGTCCAACGGTTGATTCACATCGTGAGAAATTGAGCCAAAAGACCCAGTGAGGCGACCCACGGCGTCATGTGGATTCGCGGGATTTGAATTGTACGTATCACGGATGCCGAAGGTCCAAGTCAATTTGCGCGTGAGCTTCCAGGTGTCCTGCGCATAGAAATCCAGGTTGAGAAAGTTGTAAGGCTCGGAATCGGTCAGCGGGAAGGTTTCCGCTGCCGTGGATGCGACACCGTAGATGAATTGCGGCAGGGTGGTGTAGGTGACCAGCGGGACCACACCTTCACCGAAATCATAATCGTTCAGGCGGAGGATCCGGCTGTTGGTTCCGAAACGTAATTCGTGCGAACCGACCGTCCAGGCGAGATTGTCATTGATGAAGAAGCGCGTGGCGCGCCGGCCCTGCACCCACGTATTGTCGAGCCCTCCGAGGGTGAACGGCGCATTGGCGCCGCTGCCTTGGAGGACGATTGGAAACGCCGCCAGCGTCTTGGGGAAGTCAGCTGGCCCGAACAGGCTTGAATACCATGAGAACGCCGGGTTGAAGTAGTTCACCAGATGCCCGGAGAACACATGCGTGTAGCCGGCGGCGGATGAGAAAAGGGGTTGTGAGGAGATGGCGTTGAACACCGGATTGATCGGATCGGTGTAGGCATCAGCCAGTCCGGTGTCGGACTGAAACCGGAACCAGGCCATGTTATGCGTGTCAATGTTGTAGTCGATGCGAGCCGTTTGCACCTGCTCGTGATCGTCACTCGAATGCGAAATGCTCTGCCGGTTCGCGCAACCGTTTCCATTGGGAGGAGTGCCCGGATTGCCGACCGCGGCGTCCCCATCGCTCGCGAATGGACAGCCAAGAACCGCGAGCGGAGTCCCCGCGGTCTTGCCGTAAAGCGAAAAGAGCTTCCGGTAGAACGGCACGAGCTGGGGCGCCGGCTGATAAGTGGATCCGGTTACGGCGTTTACACCACCGCGCGGCAATTGCTGTAACACATAATCCTGAAATGCCGGTGTGGGCACGGTGGCGGCGGTGACGATGGGGAGCGCAATCCGAACCCATTCGGAATCGACGAAGAAAAACAGTTTGTCATGAATGATCGGGCCTCCGAGACTACCTCCGAAGTGATTCACCGTGGAGCGCGGCTTATGGTTTCCGGCCGTCGCGTTGGTAAAGAAATCGGCGGCGTTGAACTTTGCGCCGTTCCACAACTCGTACAAATTCCCGTGAAACTGATTGGTGCCGGATTTAGTGACATAGTTGACTTGAGATGCGCCGTACCTGCCCTGATCGACCGAGTAGGAGAGGGTATTGACGGTTACCTCCGCGATCGAATTCAATCCAAGGACCAAATTGGTGGCAAGGCCGCTGTTCAGATTGGTCAGTGGATCGTTGGTTTCCAGGCCATCGACGATGTAGCCGTTCGAAAGCGATGGCAAGCCATTGAACTGCACGTTGCCATAACCATTGGTGCCGCCGACGAAATCGTTCCCGTTGCCGGCCGTGTTGATGAGAGCGCCAGGGGCAAATTGTAGCGGATAGGTCAAGTCACCACCCGGATTCGGAAGATCTTCGAGCGAGTGGGCAGTCAGGGTGGTCGAGGTATTGGGATTCTCCGGGTTGATCAACGGCGCTTGCTCCTGAACGAGAATGGTTTCGTTTGCGGATGCGATGATGAGCTTGAAATCGACCGTTTGCCTTTGCCCAAGTCCCGCGGAGACCGAGTTGTTCTGCTGAGCCTGGAAGCGGTCGGCTTCCGCTTTCACCGAGTACAGGCCGGGTTTGAGTTGCGGAAAACTAAACCGCCCGGAGTCGTCGGTTTGTATGGATCGCTTGAGGCCATTCTCGATGTTCGTGACGGTCACCGTGGCGCCGGGAATCGCCGCGTCGGCCGGATCGGCGACCGATCCGACGATAGCACTGGTGGTCTCGCCCTGGGCCATGGCAAGAGCGCGCAAGAGGAAGACCGAGACCAGGACGCCTATAAGTTTAGGCATGACTAAATCTTAAATTAAACGTCTGGACGCCGTCAAGCAGCACTGCTTACAGGTGATGCTATGCTGACAGTTAGTGCCACCTAGAAATCACGGACCATATACCACGGAATCCGTAGACGATTACTTGAAAGCGATACTGGAGCTGGGCGGCCTCGCAGAGGAACGGGTGACCAGCAACGCGCTCGCGCAGCATCTTGGTGTCCGTGCTGCATCCGTGACTGGAATGCTGCAGAAGCTGGCGGCCCAAAAGCCGCCTTTTGTGAAATACGAGAAGCACCACGGCGTGCGTTTGACAGCGGCGGGGAAGATGCGCGCTTTGGAGGTTCTTCGTCACCATCGTTTGTTGGAGCGTTTCCTCCATGATTTCCTCGATTACTCGTGGGACGAGGTTCACGATGAGGCAGAACGGCTGGAGCATTTCATCTCGGAGCAGCTTGAAGATCGCATCGCCGCGAAATTGGGGGACCCGGAAACTGATCCGCACGGGCACCTGATCCCGGAGCGTAGCGGCGCGCTTCCGGCTCGGGAAGAAGTGCTGTTATCAAAATGGGCGTGTGGCGTCGCCGCCGTAATTAGTAGCGTGTCGGACCGCGACCCCGCCGCTTTGCGTGAGATGACACGACTGGGATTAAAGCCCGGCGTGGCAATCACGGTGGAAACGGGAACGCGGAACGCCTCGCTGCGGGTTCGAATTGGGGAGCGCTCGGATTCGGTGCGCTTGAGCCAGATGCTGGCCTCCGGAATCTCGGTCATCGCCGGACCAAATGGCCGCGCCCGAAACTTACTTGCCGACAGCCATGAAGCTAATCAAGCGGAATCGCGATTGCCTTAGTTCCCGGACATCCAGTTCTCCGCTGTCGTCCTTATCCAGTTTCTTGAATTCCGCTTTCATGAGGTCGCAGGCGTGAAGATTGCCTGAAACGCGCTGAATCTACTGAGCCGCGCACGTCAGTAAGCGGTGCGTTCGGACTTGTGCCATAGGCTGCTAGGGCGCCTGCTCATCAAACTCGCCTTCCGGCTGTGGCAGCACATCATGCTCACCAGCCATCCACACATACAGAGTGGGGAGCAGAAAGATGCTCATGACCAAGTCGGAGATGAGGCCTCCCACGATCACGATTGCGAATGGACGCTGCGAATCCGAGCCGATTCCGTGCGACATTGCGGCCGGCAGAAGGCCCAGGGTCGCCACCAGCATCGTCATCATAATGGGACGAAGTCTCAACACCGCGCCCTCCACCGCCGAATCCATGATGGTGTGTCCACGCACGCGAAGCTGATTGATGTACTCCAGCATGATCACTCCGGTTTGCACCGATACACCGAACAGCGCGAGGAAACCAACGCCCGAGGAGACGCTGAAATTGGTGTGGGTGACCAGCAGCGCGAGCAGACCGCCGATGCGCGCCAGCATCACGTTCACCAGAATCAACGTGGCCCATTTGAACGAGCGAAACATGCTGTAAAGAATGATAAAAATCAGAAAGATGGTGAGTGGCACGACGATGTGCAGGCGGGCGTCCGCGCGCTTTTCACTCTCGTATTCACCTTCCCAGTCGATGTGATATCCACGCGGCAGTTCAACTTTCGCGGTTACGTTCTTGATGGCTTCCTCAACCGCACCGCCCAGATCGCGGCCACGCACGCTGTATTTGATGGCGACATAGCGCTGGTTTCCTTCCCGGTAGATCTCGGAACCTCCGTCCCGTTCTTCCACCTTGCAGAGCTGCGCGAGCGAAACCCGTTCGCCGGTAGGAGCTAACAGACGAATGTTCTCGATGGCTTCCTTGGTATTGCGGAACTTCGGGAGATAGCGCATTACCAAGTCGTAGCGCGCCTCGCCTTGCAATACCTGCGTGAGAGCGTTCCCGCCCGCGGCGGTATTGATGGCATCCTGAACGTCGGCGACGTTGATCTGATAGCGCGCGGCTTGCTGTCGATCGACGATGAAGTTGTCGTTGGGCTGACCGAGAACCTGAAACACTCCCAGGTCCTGAATCCCCTTTATCTTCCCCATGATTTTAACGACCTGATTCGCCTTGTCTTCGAGAACGTGTAAATCGTCGCCGTAGACCTTGGTTGCAAGCTGACCCTTCACTCCGCTAACCGCTTCCTCCATGTTGTCGGCGATCGGCTGGGAGAAGCCCCAGACCACTCCCGGTAGCTTCTCCAACTCGTGGTTCATGGCCGCAATGACCTCTTCCTTGTTCTTGTGAAAGCTCCGCCGCCATTGTTCCTTGGGCTTCAGGTCGACAAAATATTCGGTATTGAAAAAGCTGGTGGTGTCGGTGCCATCATCGGGACGCCCGGTTTGGCTGGTGCACTGGGTGACCTCCGGCCAGGAGCAAAGTATGAGCCGCGCCTGATTCATGAGCCGAATGCCTTCCGTCGGACCGGTGCTGGGAGCGAGAGTGCCGCGCACCCACAGGGCGCCCTCGTCCAGATGTGGCAGGAATTCGGAACCGATTACTCCGCCGAGCCAAAGATACATCGCCACAACCAGGCCGGCGACTCCCACGGCGACGGTAACATAACGCAGACGAATAGCGAATTTCAGGGCCTTCCGGTACATGGCCGTCAGCCAATTCATCACCGGATTGTGCCACTCGCGCGTGCCTTTGGGGAAGAAAATGCTGGCGAGCGCGGGCGCGATCAGCAGCGAAAAGATGATGGCGCCCAGCAGAGCAAACGCCACCGTCCAGGCCATGGGCTTGAACAATCGGCCTTCCACGCGCTGCAACGTGAAAATGGGCAGATACGCAGTGATAATGATGGCGACCGCATAGAACACCGGCCGCTGGACCTCGTGCGCGGCGTCGGAGATCTTCTGTTTGGCCGTTCTGCTTTCCTGGTCGCGGCGGCTCAGGTGCCGAACGATGTTTTCGACCATCACCACGGCGCCATCCACCACCATTCCGAAGTCCAGCGCGCCCAAGGACAGCAAGTTTGCCGGAATGCCCTTCAGGTTCAAACACGTCGCGGCGAACAAGAGCGAAAACGGGATGGTCAGAGCAACGATGATTGCCCCGCGAACATTCCCGAGAAACAGGAAGAGGATAATCACGACCAGGATCATGCCGTCCCTGAGGTTGTCCAGCACGGTATGCGTGGTGTAGCGCACCAGGTCGCTGCGATCGATGAGCGGCACCACTTTCACGCCCTTCGGAAGAATGGTGTCGTTGAGTTCCTGCACCTTCTTGTGAATTCCCTGCAGCGCCGAGTCCGCGTCGGCCCCTTTGCGCAGGAGCGCAATCCCTGAAACCACATCGTCGTTATCGATGAGCTTTCCATCCTCGTGCCGGATCGCCTTTGCGAACTGGCCCAGCCGGATCTTGGGACCCTGTGAGACGACGGCGATATCCCTCACGCGGAGCGGAGTACCGTTCTTGGCCATGATCACCGTGTTTTCGATGTCCTGTATGTTCCGAACCAGGCCTACTTCCTGAATGTTGATCTGCTGCAGGCCGGCTTCGACGAAGCTGCCGCCGCCGTTGGCGTTGTTGTTGGTGAGCTGTTGCTCTACCTGGCCGATGCTGAGCCCATAGGAGATGAGCTTGTCGGGATCCACGCGAACCTGATATTCGCGCGTCGGGCCGCCGAAGCTGGCAACATCGACGATGTTGGGAACGGCCTTGAAGTTCTTCTCCACTACCCAGTCTTCGAGCGACTTCAGCTCCATCACGTCATACGCCGGGTTGGTGCTGTGCAGCGTGAAGAAATAGATCTGGCCGGCCGGGCTCCAGTCGGTTTGCATTTGCGGCGACACGCCGGCGGCCACCGCGGCAGGCGGAAGATTGACTTGCGTAAGGCGCTCGAGCGCCCGCTCTCGGTCTTTGAAATTCTCTTCTTCGTCGTCAAAAATGAGCTTGATGTCGGAGAGGCCGAACAAGGAGAACGACCGCAGATGGGTTACGTGCGGCATGCCGTTCATCACGATCTCGAGCGGAATGGTGATTTGCTGCTCCATTTGCTCGGCCGAGATTCCCGGCCACTGCGTGACGATCTCAACGTAATTGTCCGCGACGTCGGGATAGGCCTCCACCGGGAGCTGGTGGAACGAAATCGCGCCCCACCCGAACAATAGGAGCGCCGCGGCGAGCACGAGAAAGCGGTTCTCGAGTGCGAAATCAACGAGCTTGCGAATCATTTACTGGTCACCCTTACTTACTGGCCACCCTTACTGCTCCACCGTGTTTTGGAATACGAGCGCGTTGGATATAACCTGATCGCCGGGCTTGATTCCGCTAACGACCTCCTGCAGGTTGCCGGGCAGCATATTCCCCGCGGTCACTTCCTGGCGCCGGAAGCGGCCATTTCCTAATGGCCGGTAGACCCACTCACGGTCATGCAGAT
This sequence comes from Bryobacterales bacterium, assembly GCA_003166865.1. Taxonomy (GTDB): domain Bacteria; phylum Acidobacteriota; class Terriglobia; order Bryobacterales; family Bryobacteraceae; genus Palsa-89. The sequence continues at coordinate 122,848 of PMUP01000050.1, read as the reverse complement.
GCAGAATCCCGCTGGCCGGCACTGTCGCGCGCTTTTCCATGGTTTCGCCACGGAACGTAGCGGTGACGAACATCCCGAGCCGCATGAGACCGGGATTGTCCACTTGCAGCCGGACCTTGGCGGTGCGAATGTTGGGATCTATGATCGGCAGGATGTTGCTGATCCGCCCCTTCAGAACCCGGTCCGGATAAGCGACCAGATGGATGTCCGCATATTCTCCGATATGCACCTGTGCCATGTTGTTCTCCCACACATCGCAGATAATCCACACGTGCGAGAGGTCGGAAATGGTGAACGGGTTCGGCGCCGTATACGATTGCACGGCTGATTGATCGGTGATTTCCTGGTCCGTGATTGTTCCCGATACCGGCGCAAAAACCTGCACGATACCCGTGGGATGGGCGGGGTCGGCGCCCAGCAGCCCAATTTGTTCCTTGGCTGTCTCGAGAACGACCAGGTTGTCGTCCTCGGCATTCTGGGCTATTTCCTGGCCGCTTTTCGGAATCGCCCCATGCTCGAACAGGATATTGGCGCGGCCGAGCTGGATCTTGGTCAATTCTTCGTTCTTGACGGCCTGGCGGTAATTGGAAAAAGCGTTGGCTATGTCCGCGCTTCTCACTTTGAACAGAAGCTGGCCCTTGGTGACTTCATCGCCCAATCGCGCGTCGATTTCGACGATTCGCCCGGTGGCCAGCGAGGGTACGGGTACCTGCTTCGACACATCGGGATTAACGACACCGGTTACATTGAGCTCGGGCGCGGCAACGTGCTGCCCCGCCGTTGCTACCGGAAACCGCTCGGGGTGATCCACCTTGAAATTGTTGGCGTCCAGGTCGGGTTCGACCACAGTGGGCGCCGGGCCGATGCTGGCTTCCACTTTGTCCTGGGCTCTCGCTTTCCGTTCGCATCCAGCGATGAAAAGGCTGAGAGCCACACACAAAGTCGCCACCCACCAAGTCGAAACAATGACAAATGAGCGATTCATTGCAACACCTCACGGCCAACGGCCATGTTCATCTGGGCGGCCGCGGTTAGATAGGAACCAATCAGATTCAGGTAAGCCAATCGAATGTCGCGATTCGCCTTTTCCGCATCCAAGTAATCCAGCAAAGATGCTCCGCCATTCTGGTAAGAAAACGAAATCCTGTCGCGAGTATCGCTCGCCAGCTTCAGATATTTCGCCTTATAGGGACGAAGCAGATTCACGTTGCTGACCAGCGTCACGTACGCCGAATCCACGTCGTTGTATACTTGCGCTTCCGCGGCATCCCGCAAGCGCTGGTTGCGTCCGATGTCGATCTGGGTGCGGGCCTTCTCGCCCTGGTTGCGGTCAAAGATGCGCAAGGGAATCGATACGCTCACGCCCATGAACGCGGGGATGGGAGGATTGCGGCCAATATCCACGCTGAAGGTGGGATCGGTGGACCCGTTGGCAATGGCCAGCTCATGATTCACCTCGGCCAACTCCACGTTTTGGACGGCCTCCTTCAGGTCGGGCCGATTGGCTAGAGCGATGCTTCGGAACTCCTCCATGGGCATCAACTCTTCGCTGAACTCGAATGGCCCGTTGACGTCGAATTTCTCGATCGGTGTTCGATCGTTAAGAAGCATCAGAAGCGAGATTTTGGAGGTCCGAAGATTCACCAGCGCGGTTTCGAAATCCGACTCGAACTGCACGCGCTGCAATTCCAGCCGGTCCAAATCCACTTGCGCCAGGTCACCGGCCCTGAAGCGAGTGCGATTCACCTCCAGCTCCCGATCCCAGTAGGTCAGGTTCTCTTTCGCGTTTTCGAGTACCGCCTTGGCTTGCAGCGTTTGTACAAAGGCGCTTCGCAGATTGAAAATCAGATTCCGCTCTTGATCCGTGTAAGCGGAGGCCGTAACTTCAGTCGTCTTCTTGGCGGCTTCCAGCCTCAACTCCCGCTTGTGCCGCCGTTCGTGGAGATAGCTGACGGATCCGTTAGGCTCCGCGTATGCGAAGGGACTGTAAATATTGGGACCTCCGCTCGGAGGAGGCTGCGTGTTGAATGGGTTTATCTGATCGAACCCCACCGTCAAATCGGGGTTGGGACGAAGAGATGCGGTGATCTCCTCATCCCGCGATTCATCGATACTGATCTGCGCCGCCTTCAAGGTCGGGTTCACAGCCTCGAACTTATCCTTAATTTGTTGCCAGGTGAACGCGGTCTGAGCCGAGAGCACCGCGATCTGTATTCCCGCCAGCAGCATGCGCAGAAACAACCGGCGCACCAGGCGTGGAAACCAGTGCCGCGATTCGGTTGTCGATGGCGCACTCTTCATATAAATGGGTTTTGAACTGCGTTGAACGGGGCAGTTGACTTCACTCTAGACCCGCCGAGCTGACGACTCCAGTGATCTTGCCTCCAAACCTAGAGTCGTTCGATTATCTTTCAGTCTGCCATCGAAAACTATTCAGCCAGTGCTTCATCGCACAATTAATCCTGCTGTCTTGACGAGATGGTTTGTGATCTTTCGGCTGAAGGTCTTGGCAAAGTGGCCGATTGGCCCTACCATGCTGTGCATGGAGTTATCGAAGATCGAGTCCAGGCCTGAGCAAGCGGTGCGGGGCCGTATACGGCTGGTCCTGCTCGACGATCACCTGCTTTTTCGGGAGAGCCTCGCACGGCTGCTGGCAACGGAACACGATTTTGAGCTGGTGGCGGAGTGCACGACGTCGGCCGAAGCGTTGAAAAGCTTAAAGGGCACGGGAGTGGACGTGATTTTGGTGGATGCCGGCATCGCGAAGGAATTCATTCCTTGCGCTCAAAGGGCTCGGTATCCAGGGAAATCCCTGGTCATCGCGAGAGAAGTGGATGCGACAGACTCAGCCATCGTTCTAAAACATGGCGCTTCCGGTATTTTCGTGGCATCGGATTCCGCAAACCGGCTGATGCAGGCCATACGGCTGGTGGCGAGCGGGGAGGTTTGGGTGGACCAGAAGGTGCTGCAACTTCTTGCCGAGCGTTACCCGCACTTTGAGGCGCGCTGGCAGGGCAAACTCACGGAAAGGGAACAGACGGTCCTGCAGGGGGTGGTGGACGGCCTGTCGAATAGAAAGATCGGCGACCAGATTGGCGTGTCCGAATCGACTGTCAAGGCGACATTGCAACACTTGTTCAAGAAGGCCGGTGTCCGAACGAGAAGCCAACTGGTCAGGATCGCGCTGGAAGGTGCGCCGGTAGCGGAGAATTCGGATAATCTTTCGATTCGCTGACAAGCCAATCGTTTGTATTTCTCCGGTTCATAAAAGATCTCGATACTGTTCCAGGGCCACCCGGACGAGTTGAGCGCGTGTACGGACGTTGGTCTTGGCGAAGAGTTGCTGCAGCGTGTTCTTGATGGTACTTTCCGAGACTTCCAAGCGGGTTGCTATTTCCTTGTTCGCGAGACCCTGGACCAAGGAGCGAAGCACGCCCAGTTCCCGATCCGTCAAGGGGACTCGTTCCTGTTGTTCGGAGGGGGACAAATTGGAACTGTCCGCGGCCGTCTCCTCCGTGACGTCCGCGATAATCGCGGCAAGCTTGGGGGTGGTTCCCTCCTTATACGTTGAGAACCAAACGTCGGCGGTGAACGATTCGCCATTTCCGCGGTGGCCCCGGCATTGCATGGATGCCCGGAACTGGGGAGCTTCTTCCCAACGCAGAGCGTGGTGGAGTTCGGGCAGGAAGGCCGAGACGGGATTGCCAATCAATTTTCCGTCCCGTGGCGCCATGAGTTCGACCGCAGCCTGATTGGCGAGTTCGATGAAGCCACGATCATCGACGGTCACGATTGCGGCCGGACTGGTTTCGACCAGTGCCTTCAACCTCTCCCGCCCTTCCAAGGTCAATCGGCGGTTGCGCACGAGCTCCGCAACGAACAGTCCGCAGCCGGCCAGGGCCAGGGTCTCAAAACCTAAACGAACGGTTGACTGATCGAGTGAACTGAAAACCTCACTAAGAACCGCGCAGCCGGCGCCAAGCAAGGCGATAACCCATCTAGGGAGGAACCCTGCGGCCAGCATGATGGGGAACAAATAGAGAACGCCAAACGCCACAAACGGTTTGGTCCACCAGTCGGCGAGGGCGATGATTAAGATGACTGCGCCGCTCGCCAGCAGGACTGGGGTTCGGTTGCGTTCTTCCCACACTCGTTCCAAGCGCCACATGGTATTTGGAATGCTTATTATCGCACCGCTGTTCACCTGTGGCCTTACAATCAAACGATTAACCAGCAGGCTTGGACGAGAGGCTGGTGCGCGCATTCTGACGACTCGCCGGCTCCACGCTCTAGAAAACTGTGCGCCTGAGTTGAAGCGGGACGCGACAATCAGCCGATTAATCTCAGGATTGTCGAGCTTGCACTGCGCGTCAGCCGTTCCGAAAGTACGTCTCATGACTAATGATTCCGCCGCAACCTTCGAAGCAAGTATAGGGGCAGGGGCGTGAGAAACGCATGAAAACCGTGATCGGAAAACTTTTGGCAGCCCATTCATAGTTCCTATCTAGGAACGTGGGCGTGCCAGCGGGCGTCGTCAGTGAGCTTCGTCCAAGTGCGCTTCCGGCGCCGGAAGCACGTCACCTTCTCCCGCCACCCAGGCGTACAAGGTCGGCAGAAGGAAGATGCTCAGCAGCAATCCCGATATCAATCCGCCGACGATGACGATGGCAAATGGCCGCTGAGAGTCCGAACCGATGGCGTGCGATAACGCGGCCGGCAGCAATCCCAATGTGGCTACCAGGCTGGTCACCATGATGGGCCGCAGCCGAAGAACCGCGCCTTCCACCGCGGCTTCCTCGATGGAATGTCCGCGTGTGCGTCTTTGATTGATGTACTCCAGCATGATCACGCCGGTTTGCACCGAAACTCCGAACAGCGCGAGAAATCCGATGCCCGAGGACACGCTGAAGTGGGTGTGCGTTACGAGCAAGGCCAGCAAACCGCCGAGGGGCGTCATCATCACGTTAAGGATGATGAGGGAGGCCCATTTGAGCGATTTGAACATGGCGTATAAAATCACGAATATGATGAGAACCGTCAGAGGCACGATAATGGACAGTCGCCGGGCGGCGCGCTTCTCGCTTTCGTACTCACCCTCCCACTTAATGCGATAACCACGCGGCAACTGGACTTGCTTCGCGACCTTGCTGATGGCTTCCTCCACGGTGCTTCCCAGGTCGCGTCCTCGCACACTGTACTTCACCGCGACATAGCGCTGATTGCCCTCGCGATAGATTTCCGATCCACCGTCCCGCATTTCTATCTTGGAAAGCTGCGCAAGTGAAACGCGCTCACCCGACGGCGATAGCAGCCGAATGTTCTGGATGGCCTCGCGCGTGTCGCGGTAAGGCGCCAGATAGCGGGCCACCAGATCGTAGCGTTGTTCACCCTGCAGGACCTGCGTCAGCGCATTGCCGCCAACGGCGGTCTGGACGGCGTCCTGGATGTCGGCCACGTTCAGCTGAAACCGCGCGGCTTGCTGACGGTCCACCGTCACGTTCAAGTTGGGCTGCCCCAGCAGGCGGAAAACTCCCAGATCCTCGACGCCTGGAATGGTGCGCATCACCTTTACCGTCTCGTCTGCTTTGTCTTCCAGCGTTCTCAAGTCGTCGCCGTAAATCTTGGTTGCAAGCTGTCCCTTGACGCCGCTAACGGCCTCTTCCATGTTGTCGGCGATGGGTTGCGAGAAGTTCCAAATGGCTCCTGGGATTTTCACCAGTTCCCGATTCATGGCGGCGATGAGTTCTTCCTTGTCCTGGTGAAATACAGGGCGCCACTTTTCTTTCGGCTTCAGGTCCACGCAATATTCGGTGTTGAAGAAACCGGTGGTGTCGGTGCCGTCGTCCGGGCGTCCCACCTGGCTGGTAACGATGGTGGCTTCGGGAAACGACGCCAGCGCCAGGCGCGCCAGATTCGCCACGCGGACGCCCTCGGTCTGTCCCGTGCTAGGCGCGAACGTGCCGCGTACCCACAAAGCGCCCTCATCCAGATGAGGAAGAAACTCGGAGCCGATGACACCGCTGGTGGCGAGGAATACCATCGCGCTAATCGCAAGAACTCCAACTGAAATTGGGATCCAGCGCTCGCGAATGGACCAGCGCACAGCTTTGCGATAGCGCGCTGTGAGGAATCCCATCACCGGGTTTTCCCATTCCTTGGCGCCGCGCCGGAACAGGAAGGATGCCAAAACCGGCGATACGATGATCGAGAACAGAAGCGCGCCGAGGAGCGCGAACGCCACCGTCCAAGCCATCGGTTTGAAGAGCCGGCCCTCTACCCGCTGCAGCGTGAAGATCGGGATATAGGCCGTTATGATGATCGTGATGGCGTAAAAGACCGGCCGCTGCACTTCGTGAGCCGCGGTGCGAATCTGGTTAGCGACCGACATGCGCTGGCCATCTCCAGTGCGCTGCTCGTGCAGGTGCCGCACGATGTTTTCGATCATCACTACCGCGCCGTCCACCACCATCCCGAAATCGAGGGCGCCCAATGACAACAGATTTGCCGGGATATGGCGGAGGCTCAGGCAGATGGACGCGAACAGCAGCGAAAAGGGGATAGTTACAGCCACGATTAGCGCGGCACGTGTGTTGCCAAGAAACAAGAACAAGATGATGACGACCAGGATGATGCCCTCGGTCAGATTATGCAGCACGGTGTGCGTCGTAAACTCCACCAGCTCGCTGCGATCGATAAACGGAACCACCTTCACTCCGGCCGGGAGAATCAAGTTATTGAGCTCATCTACCTTGGCATGAATTCCCTTGAGCACGTCGTCCGAATCCGCGCCTTTCCGCAGGAGAACGATCCCGGAAACCACGTCGTCGTTGTTGATGATCTTTCCGTTTTCGCGGCGAATCGCCCGGCCAAATTGGCCCAGACGTATCTTAGGACCTTGCGCCACGGTTGCAATATCGCCGACGTGCAGGGGCGTTCCGTTCTGCGTTTTGATCACCGTGTCGGCGATGTCACGCACATTGTTCGCCATGCCGACTTCCCGCACGTTCACCTGTTGCAAACCCGCCTCAATGAAGCTGCCGCCCGCATTGGCGTTGTTATTCGTCAGTTGCTGCTCCACCTGACCGATGCTCAGTCCGTAGGAGATGAGCTTCTCCGGATCGATGCGCACTTGATACTCGCGCGTGGGACCGCCGAAGCTGGCGACGTCCACCACGTTGGGGACGGACTTGAAGTTCTTTTCGATCACCCAATCTTCGAGTGACTTCAACTCCATCACGTCATATTTTGGATTGGTGCTGCGCAGCGTGAAGAAATAGATCTGTCCGACGGGGCTCCAGTCGGTCCCCATCTGCGGATTGACGTTGGGCGGCAGTGTGACTTGCGCCAGCCGCTCCAGCACCCGTTCCCGATTCCAGGCGTTCTCGGATCCGTCTTCAAAGACCAGCTTCAAATCGGAAAGTCCGAATAGCGAGAACGAGCGTAGATTCACCACGTCGGGAATCCCGTTCATGGCAATTTCCAAGGGGATCGTCACCTGCTGCTCGATCTGCTCCGCCGATATGCCCGGCCACTGCGTGATGATCTCGACGTAGTTGTTCGCCACGTCCGGATACGCTTCCACCGGCAGATTGTGGAACGAGATAGCGCCCCAAACCAGCAGCAAAATAGCGATCGCAAGAACGATGAAGCGATTGTTGAGCGAAAAATCTACGATCTTGCGAATCATTAGCGGCTCGGCTCCTTACTGCTCCACCGTGGCCTGAAGAACCAGGGCGTTCGAGATCACCTGCTGTCCGGGCTTGATGCCCGAGGCGATTTCCTGCAGACCGCCCGGGAGCATGTTCCCTCCCATGACCTCGATTCTGCGAAACTGATTTTTCCCAGCAGGGGAGTAAACCCAGTCGCGATCATGCATGTGCAGAACGGCCGTGGCCGGAACCGTGGCATGCATTTCTCTCTGCATCCCCTGGAAGGTGGCGGTGACGAACATCCCGAAGCGCAGAATGCCGGGGTTGTCCACTTCCAGCCGTACTTTGGCGGTTCGAATATTGGGATCCAGCGTGGGCGCGATGTTGGCGATGCGCGCCTTTAATACCACGTTGGGATAAGCGTTCAAATGAATGTCGGCATACTCGCCGACGTGAACGAACGACATATCGTTTTCGTAGACATCGCAAATAATCCATACGCGCGACAGATCCGAGATGGTGAAGAGATTCGGTGAATTGTCCAGCGTCTTCACGCCCGCCGCGGCGGTCACTTGTTGATCGGTAATCACACCCGATACAGGTGCATGGATCTCAATGATGGTACTGGGATGTTCCATATCGGCGCCTAAAACCCGGAGGTGGTCAACCGTGGTCTCGGTGGTCACCTTAGCTTTCAATTCGGTGTCCTCGGCCACTTCCTCGTCTTTCTTGGCAATCGCGCCTTTGTCCAACAGGATCTTGGCCCGTTCCAGTTGCGTCTTGGCCAGCTGTTCGTCCGCCATCGCTTGCCGGTAGTCCGAGAAGGCTTGCGCGATGTCTTGACTCTGCACCTTCAATAGCAACTGCCCTTTCGTCACGCTGTCCCCCAGCCGGGCGTCAATCTCGACGATTCGGCCGGAAGCGAGTGAGATCACGGGAATGTTGCGTGAAACGTCGGCGCTCACGGAGCCCGTCGTTTTAAGCTCCGGAGCGGTATCGTGCTCGCCGGCAGTCACAACCGGAAACTGCTCGCTGTGGTCCACTTTGAAAAGGCTGCCGTCCGTTTCGTTCTCCACTTGCGCGGCCGGGGGCGCTTCCGCTTTGGCATCCGCCTGTACCTTCGATCCGCATCCGGTTAGTACAAAGCTCAGGGGGAGGACAAAACTTAAGCTCATGCACCCGGCAATGAGCACAAATCGGTTGCGATTCATCGGATTCATTGAATAACCTCCTGTCCCACCGACAGATTCAGCTGCGCAGCAGCGGTCAAGTAGGCGCCCACCAGGTTCAAGTAGTTGAGCTGCGTGCTGCGGTAGTCTTGTTGCGCCTGCAAGAAGTCCAACAGTGACGCTCCGCCCCGGGTGTAAGCGAACGAAACGGTTTCGCGAACCTCGGTAGCGTCCTGCAGGTAGATTTCCTTGTATGGGTGTAACAAGATCAGATTGCTTTCGAGGGTGGCATAAGCCGAATCAACGTCACTGAACACTTGCGCCGTGGCCGCGTCGCGCAACCGTTCATTGCGCGTGACCTCCTCTTGCGTTTTCAGCTTCTCGCCTTGGTTCCGATCGAAGATGCGCAGCGGAATGCTGACATTGACTCCGAGGTAGACCGGGATGGGCGGATTGCGCGCAAAGTCCGCGCCGAACGTCGGATCGGTGGAACCATTGGCAACGGCCAGCTTGTGATCCGTCTGCGCCTTGTCCACCGATTGCAGGGCGGCTTTCAGGTCGGGCCGGTTTTGGAGCGCCAGCTCGCGGAATTCCTCGAGCGGCCGAGCTTCGGTGGAAAAATCGAATGTTCCCGTTACGTCGAACTGTTCCACCGGAGTGCGATCGTTGAGCAGCATCAGCAACTGGATCTTCGCGGTGCGCAAGTTTACGATGGCAGTCTGCACGTCCGTCTCGAACTGCACCCGCTGAAGCACCAGTCGCTGGAAATCCACCCGCGCGATATCTCCGGCCTTGAGCCGCTCATTGCTCACGTCCAGCAAGCGGTTGTAAAAAGCCAGACTCTGTTTGGTGAGATCCAAAATCGCTTTCTGCTGCAGCGTCTGCACGAATGCGGTGCGCAGATTGAATAACAGGTTTCGCTCCTGATCCGCATATTGCGAAATCGTAATCGCCGTTCCTTTTTGCGCGCTTTCCAGCCGCAGTTCACGTTTGTGCTGCCGCTCGTGCAGATAACTGATGGATGCCGAGGGGAACGCGTAGGCGAACGGGCTGTAGACACTTGGGCCACCGCTCGGCGGAGGCTGCGTCGAAAGAAAGTTCATCTGGTCAAACGCTCCGGTCAAATCCGGATTGGGCCGCAAGTACGCCGTGATCTCCTGGGCGCGGGACTCGTCGATGCCGATTTGCGCGGCCCGCATGGTCGGGTTGTTCTGCTGAAACTTGTCACGTAGCTCCTGCCAAGTGAAATTGTGCGGCTGCGCCTGAGCGCTGGCCGCCAATCCAGCCAGCACGAAGGACCAAACGCAGCAGCGCGTAATCAAGTATTCGAGGTTCCACATCTTAGGTTCACACGCACCGCGGCACAGGGAGGATCGTGGAGTACACCAATCAAGCATCGGCCCGGCCATCCGGAGGAGGTGTAGTCTCATCCGTTAGGATATCCAAAAGATATAAATATGTCATGAGCATGTCGTCGGGAAGTCCTTGAAACGTGGTACGATCGATTAAATCTTTCGACTAGACAAGTAATCTTACGGATACCGATCCGGAGAATCAGGCAGTTACGGTCTGGCGGAGAAGGTCAAGCGTATACTGAAGCGCCGAGTATTGAGTCTCATAGTCGTACTTGGCGCTGAGATTCTCGATGGCGGCTTCGGTAACGTTCAACTGCGCCTGGGTCAGCTCAACGATCGAAGCCAGGCTCAAATCGTACCGCCCCTGCGCCAGTTGCAGAGCCAGCGTGCCTTGCCGGAGAAACTGCGCGGTGACATCGATGCGCTGGTAGGCGTCGTTCGCACTGGCCCAAGCTACACGAACATCCCGGCTGATCCGTTGTACCTCATCCCTGAGCCGCTGATCGGCTTCCAGGGCGCGTTGGTCGGCGGCTTCGCGGCGGGCAGAGAACAGATGGCCGTTAAAGATGGGGATATGCGCGCACCGATGGCTCTTCTGGAAATTCTGCGCTTGTTTTTTCAGTGCCGTCAGTCATGGTGCGAGGTAACCGATCGACCGCAACGTTACTGAAACAGGCGTCCGTGACCGAAACCACAGAGTACTGGCGCTCCGAGGAACTCGGGATCACGCTCCTGGCAGGCGAAGCTTCCTAGCCCCGCTTGCCCAGTATCCCGACTTCCTTCTTCGGCAAGCGATCGAGCTGGTCCTTGCCGATTCCGAAATTGCTGGTCAGCAGCGAATTCGGATTGCCACCCAACCAGTTCGTCAGCGAGATCTCCTGATACAGGCCGCTGTTGAACAGAATCAGGATTTGAGTGGGTTCATCGCCCACCTGCTCGATATAGTGTCCGTAGCCCTGCTTGATGAAGGCTACGTGCCCGGGTCCGAACTCCTCGGTCTTCACGCGCCCGTGCGAGCCGAAGATGGTGACTCGCCCGCGGCCCTTCGTATAGAATTGCCACTCGTCGGCGTGCGGGTGCCAGTGCAATTCGCGCAACGCCCCTGGTTTCAGATCCATGCGGTTCGCGGTAATGGTGGTCTGGATCGGAAATTCGTTCGAGCTGACGATCCGCTCCTCGCCGCCTTCGAAAACCTTAGGCGGCATCTTCCCCATACGGAACTTGTGGGCGGATTGGCTCGGTTGCAGTTCCGAATTTCGAATGTCTTCCACCGCGGGCGGAACCTGTCCGGGACCGATATACAACTCCTTCTGCGGTAGCTGAGCAAATGCGGCTTCGGGAAGATTCAGATTCCGCGCCAAAACGTGGCGGGGCGTGCGCGCGATCCAATCGGTGATGCTGAACGTCCCGAATTCGGAGAAGTGCCCGTTGTCGAATCCGAGCAGGAAATGGCATTCGCCCGGACCGAGCGCCTGGATGGCGTGCCCGTGGCCTCGCGGAAAATACCAGGTGTCGCCTACCTCGAAATCATCCACTTCGGCCTGGCCATTCGGCGTGATGACGGTAGTGCGGCAGCGGCCGGTGATCACATAGGCCCACTCGGCGGCCAGCGCGTGCCAGTGCAATTCGCGAATGGCGCCCGGCTCGAGTCGCATGGATACGCCGGCGATGGTCTGCGAAACGGGTAGCTGTTTGACCGTCGCCTCTTTGGCGGAGCCGCCTGGGCCAACCCAGCCCGTCTCGCTCTCGATATCGTACTTGAAGGGCTCCAGTTCTTCGACCTTGGTCTCCTCGGATGGGGCCGCCTTCACCTGTTCGGCGATGACCGCCGTCGCGGCCAGGCCGAGGGAAACGTTGGATATGGCGCTAAACAGCGCTCGCCGGTCAATACCGGCTGACCGGTCAGTACCGGCTTGCCGGTCAGTACCTCGTTCATCGGGCATGGGATTTCTCCTCTCAGCGTACAATGCTATCAAATGTCCATGCGATACTTGTTGGTCGGCTTTTCGGCGGTTGCGCTTTTCGCTCAGAACACGGACCTAACCGGAGCGCTGAACTCGTCCCGGCAGCGCATCGACTCCATTGACGACCAAATCGTAAAACTGCTCAACGAGCGGGCGCAGGTGGTGCGCGAAGTAGGGCTCATCAAGAAGCAGTTCCACTCGCCCGCGAGCGCGCCTGGGCGGGAAGAGCAGGTGCTGCGCCGTGCAGCCGGGCAAGCCCGCGCGCCGCTGACGGGCCCAGCCGTCGAAGCGATCTACAAGGCCATCCTTCGTGAAATGTCGGCGATGGAACAGGCCGAGATGGAAAAATCGGCAAAGCCCGAGTAGGACTGCCGGGCGCTGCGCTCATTGTCAGCGGTGCACCTAAAAAGTCGGCGGAGTGTTAATCCAGAGGATCAGCGTCTCGGTCTTTCCGGGATTGGACCAGCGATGCTGAGTCTTGCTGCTGAAATAGAAGCTATCGCCCGCCCGCAGCTGGAATTGCTCGCCCGCCAACTCGATGTCCAGCCGGCCACGCACCAGATACAGAAACTCCTCGCCTTCGTGCGAGTAGGATTCGCCGCTGCCGGCTCCCGGAGCCAGGCGAAACAGATGCGGCTCCATCGTTATCTTCCCGGATGCCAGCAGCTCCATTTGAACGCCGGGCCCGCCTTCCAGGCTCTTGCGATCCTGCGGCCTCACCAACGGTCCAGTGCCGTCGATGGGATTGAATAGATCGAGAATATTGAGACCGTAATACTGCGCCAGCTTGCGCATGATGCTGATGGACGCGCCGCTCTGCGAACGCTCCAGGTTGCTGAGGAAACCGATGGACACGCCCACCGTGTTGGCCACCGTGGCGAGCGATTCTCCGCGCTGCAGGCGCAGCTTGCGAAACCGCGGGCCGATGGACGACTGTTCTTCCGCCGGGCCCGCGGCGCGATGATTGAGCAGCCCCTCTTGCTTCAGTTGATTCAGGATCGCGGGTGCGTTCAATCCTTGTACTCGCCGCAAGTAAATAGCGCGCCGCAGAACCCGCAGGTCGTCATTGGTGTAGAGCCGGTACTTGCTCTGGCTGCGCGCGGGGCTGGCCAGCCCGAGCTTCTCCCACGAGCGCACCATGGAGGCCGACACTCCCAAGCGTTCGGCCACCGCGCCCACCTTCAGCGCTTCGCCGACTTTCCTCACGGAACGCGGCACTTTCTTTTTGCGATCTGCAGTTTTGGAGCGTGAGTTGGAAGGAGCCTTGGACAAGGATGTCTAGTATACCAAGTGACGCCGGCGGATCAATCAAGTAGACTATCGAGAGCAAAACTCCACCAGGAGGCATTCCCGATGACGGTCTCCATGACGAAACGTATCTTGCTGAGCCTGAGCATTTGCACCGGCGTGTTGTTGTGTAGCTCTGCAAGCGGCGGCTGCCATCGTGAATGTCTCCAGGGACTGATCGATCTCTATCTGGGCGCGCTGGCCAAGCATGATGCTTCAACTTTGCCCGTCGCTCCGTCCGTGAAATTCACCGAAAACGGGATGGCGCTCAAGTTGGGCGACGGCTTTTGGAAGACCGCCGGGGCGGCCACGTATCGTTTATATGCGCTGGATCCGGAAAGCGGCGGAGCAGCCTTGGAAGCGGTGGTGAATGACACCACCGAGCCGGCCCATTTTCTTCTGCGTCTCAAGGTGGAGAAGCGGAAGGTCACGGAAATTGAAACCGTAGTGGTACACAAGGGAACGGCCGGTTTTTACGCACCGGAGCGGCTGACCCAGACTCCTCCCCTGTACCTCAAAACAGTTCCGCCAGAGGAACGGAACACGCGTGAACAACTGGTTGCCGCGGCCGACGCCTATTTCAACGCGATAGAAACGGAAGGCACTCCCGAGTTCAAACCCGCTCCCTTCGCGCCCGGCATGAATCGATTTGAGAACGGCGTGCAGACCACCAACGCGTCCGTGAATGGGAGGCCGCCTAGAACCGCCGAGCAGCAATTCGAAGCGGCGCTGTTCAAAGGCATAATGGCGACGAATCGCCGATGCCCGGTGGTGGACGTGGAACGCGGCATCGTCCTGGGGATCGTGCTCTTCCATGGCGGCACAGCGCGCCCAACCGCCGACAAGGTTGGCTTCATCGCGGAAATGTTCAAGATAACCGGAGGCAAAATCCGCGAGATCCAGGCAGTGATCCAAAATCGCACCGCCGACATCGGCACCGGCTGGAACTGAAGTGTTATTCTGAACCTCATAGTAAGCTTGCGATAGTTGGACAAGGTTTTGTCCAGCATCCATGCCGCACAGTCGCGGGCGCGCATAATAGAACCGTCCAATGGCAACGCCCTCCACCAGCCCCGCTTCTGCAGCCAATTCGCTGGTGCGCGCGCTCGGAGTGAGCGACTTGACCTGGCTCTACCTGGTCGCTGTGGTCAATCTGAACGTCGTGCCCGTGGTTGCCGTGGCCGGCTTCAAAGTGATGTGGTTGTGGGCAGTCGCCATCCTGCTCTTTTTTGTGCCGCAGGGAATCGGCGTCATCGAACTGGCGGAACACATGCCCGGTGAAGGGGGTCTTTACCTATGGACCAAGGAAAGCTACGGCGATTTCCACGGCTTTATCTGCGGCTGGTGCTATTGGATGACCAACATGTTTTTCGTGCCGTCGCTGCTGTTTTACGTGACCGGCGTGACCACTTATATTGTGGGCGGAAGTACCGCCGCGAAACTCAACGATAGCCGCTTCTTCTTTTTCTTCCTCACCGTTTCGCTTTTATGGATCACTGTCTTCGCCAATGTTCGCGGGCTGGGCGTGGGCAAGTGGGTGAACAATGTGGGCGGCATCGGGGCCCTGACCATCGGAGGCGCGCTAATAATCATGGGCGCCGTCGTGGTCACCGAACATCGCGGGCTGTTGCACTGGAAAGATCTCGCGCCGGGCAGTCTTGGCGCTCTTCCGCTGTCGTCGTTCGGCGTCCTGTGTCTAGCGCTGGTCGGAATGGAACTGGGACCCATCATGGGCGACGAGGTTCGCGACCCGCGCCGGACTATACCGCGCAGTGTCGCCTGGGGTGGCAGTCTTTCCGCGTTGCTGTACGTCGGCTGCACGCTGGCCCTATTGACGGCGGTGCCGCAATCACAAATGGCGGTGGTGCAAGGCCTGCTGCAGGCGGTAGACACCATGAGCGCCTCGTTCGGCCTGGGCTGGATTCTGCTTCCACTAGCGGTGCTGATGGCCGCTTCCATCGCGGGATCGACGTCGGCCTGGGTCAGCGGCTCGGCGCGTATTCTGTTTGTCTGCGGGCTGGATCGCTATCTGCCCAAGGCGCTCGGCAAAGTTCATCCTCGCTATCATTCTCCGCACGTCGCGCTGATCATGTTCGGATTTCTGGCATCCTCGATCATCGCCATGAGTTTCATCGGCGTGTCCGTACAAGAAGCGTACCTGACGCTATTGGATCTGGCGGTCGCGCTGCAGATGATTTCCTATATGTATCTCTTCCTCTCGCTTCTCAAACGCGCGTTCTCCAAATCGTCCTCGCCCCGATACTACCGCCGGCCGGTGCTGCAACTGGCCTCGGTCAGCGGTCTGATGATGGCGACCCTGGGATTCGCGATGGCATTTGTGCCATCCCGCCAAATCTCATCCATTGGATCATTTGAATTGAAAATGGTCTTGACGCTGGGAGTCATTCTGGCTTTGGCCAGCGGATTGTTCGTTTACTATTCGCGTCTTCGCCCGGCGCCGGAGCCTGAGCCGGAACCTTCCACCGTGTAAGCGAGATTCGATCACAATAGGATTGAGCGGTTGCAGTTGCCCCGCCGTGGAAGGAACCCGTGAACCAAGAAGCGATACGAGAACTTGAAGATCGATCCATCAACACCATCCGCATTCTGTCCGCCGATGCCGTGCAAAACGCCAATTCCGGCCATCCTGGCATGCCGATGGGCGCCGCCGCCATGGCTTACGTTTTGTGGACGCGATTCCTGCGGCACAATCCGCGGAACCCGCAATGGTTCGATCGCGACCGATTCGTACTGTCGGCCGGGCACGGCTCCATGCTGTTGTACAGCTTACTGCATCTGACCGGTTACGACCTGCCGCTCGATGAAATCAAGCGCTTCCGCAAATGGGGCAGTCATACGCCGGGACATCCCGAGCGCGGCGATACGCCAGGCGTCGAAGTAACCACCGGGCCACTTGGGCAAGGCTTCGCCAACGGCGTCGGCATGGCGATTGCCGAAGCTTGGTTGGCGGCCCGCTATAACCGCCCTGGCCACCGGATCGTGGATCACTACACCTATTCTATTTGTGGCGATGGCGATCTCATGGAAGGCGTTTCGCAGGAAGCCGCGTCACTGGCGGGACATCTCCAGTTGGGCAAACTCATTTACTTTTACGATCAGAATCACATCTCTCTGGCGGGCGCCACCGAGATCGATTTCACAGAGGATGTCGCCAAGCGATTCGAAGCTGACGGCTGGCATACTCGCTCCGTGCCGGACGGAAACGATACCGAAGACATCGCCCGAGCGATTCAAGAAGCGCAAGCCGAGCACCGCAGGCCTTCGTTGATTCTGGTCCGCACTCATATCGGCTACGGCAGCCCGCACAAGCAAGATAACTTTTCCTCGCACGGCAGTCCCTTGGGTGAAGAAGAGCTCGCAGCGACCAAAAAGGCGCTGGGCTGGCCCACCATGGACAAGTTCTTTCTTCCGCAGGATGCCATCGATTACTTTCGCCAGGCCGTCCCGCAAGGAAAAAAGCTGGAGGAGGAATGGGGCACGACCTTTGCCGCGTATCGCAAGGAATTTCCGAAAGAAGCCGCCGAGTTCGAGCAAATCACCAGCGGCGCGCTTCCGGAAAACTGGTCCACCGATCTTCCGCATTGGAACCCCACCGATAAGCCCATCGCCACTCGATCGGCTGGCGGAGCCGCGCTCAACGCGCTGGCCAAGCGTATTCCCAACATCCTGGGCGGGTCGGCGGATTTGAATCCGTCCACCGATACGGCTTTGAAAGGCTGGGGCGATTTCCAACCATCGGAATCCGGCGGAGCAGGCACGCTCGGCGCGGTTGGCGGCGAATGGAGCTATGCTGGACGGAACATCGCGTTCGGCGTGCGCGAGCATGCCATGGGCGCCGCCGTCAACGGAATGGCCGCGCATGGCGGGGTGCTGCCGTTCAGCGCGACCTTTTTCAATTTCTCGGATTACATGAAGCCGGCCATCCGCTTGGGTGCGCTGAGCCGCTTGAAGGTGGTCTACGTGTTCACCCATGACAGCATCGGGCTCGGCGAAGACGGTCCGACGCATGAGCCGGTGGAGCAGCTCGCTGGACTGCGCGCCATGCCGGACCTGACGGTTCTCCGGCCCGCCGATCCGAACGAGACCGCGGAAGCCTGGGCGTTTGCGGTGCAACACAATGGTCCAACCGCGCTAGTGCTTACGCGGCAAGCGGTCCCGCACCTCGATCGCAGCCGCGCCACCGAGCCTGGCGTTGCGCGAGGCGCTTATATCCTGGCGGAAGCCGAGGGCGGCGCCGCGGATGTGATCCTGATCGGGACCGGCTCGGAAGTAGGTTTGTGTGTGAAAGCGCAGGAGAGCCTGAAGAGCCAGGGCATAAAAGCGCGCGTTGTCAGCATGCCGAGCTGGGACTTGTTCGCGGCTCAAGACGAGCCATATCGGAACAGCGTGTTGCCGAAACAAATCAAGAAGCGCGTGGCAGTGGAGGCAGCGTCGCCGTTGGGTTGGCACCGCTGGACCGGCGATGAAGGGGCCATTATCGGCGTCGAGCGTTTCGGTGCATCCGCGCCCGGCGAGGAGGTTATGCAGCACCTCGGCTTTACGGTGGAGAACGTGGTGGCTACCGCGCTTCGAGTACTGAATCGCTAATCCGAGCGCGCGCGCTTCTACGCAACTGGGTCCACGACCACCGGACCGGATTCAATCACAAAGCGATGCAGCGCGTCGAGCTGCTCGGCGACGCGATCCACATTCGCCTCAACCGCCGCGTTTTCGATTTCCCGCCCCAGCTCCTCGATGGCCGGGAATCCGTAGCCGCGTCCGGTGCCTTTCAGGTTGTGGCCGAAGCGGCGAATTGGCCCAAAATCGCGCGAGATCAGGGACTCGCGCGCCTCTTCGATTTGCTTGGGCTTGGACGCCAGATACTGAGGAACCAGCGCCAGCACTTGCTCGGACACAGGTACCGGCGTGATGGGGGCCTGAATGGAACGCGCGGCCTTGACGTTGGCATAGCGCTGAATCGTCTTCAGAAGCGTGCCGCGTTCCACCGGCTTGGCCACGTGCGCCACGCATCCCGCGTCCAGGCTGGCGTGAACGGCTTCGCTCATAGCGTCGGCCGTAAGAGCCACAATCGGAGTGGGGATGGAGATACTGTGCGAAGTTTCCCAAGCCCGTATCGCCTTAGCCGCTTGATAGCCATCCAGCACCGGCATATCCAGGTCCATAAGAATCAAATCGAACATTTCGCCACGTTGCACCGCGTCCAATGCCTCCTGGCCGGTGAAGGCGAAGCGAAGGTCCACGGGTTCAGTTCGCAGATAGTGGTCTACCAGCAGCCGGTTATCTTCCGCGTCCTCGGCCACCAGTATCCGGATAGCGTCTTTCGACGCGGGGAGTTGGCCGGCGGCCGGCGCGGCAGAGCTCACGTCCGGAACGGCCAGGGCCCCAGGTGGCGCTACTTCGAGCGGCAGACTGAAATGAAAATTGCTGCCACTGCCTTCTTGACTGGAGACGCCGATTTCTCCGCCCATCAACTCCACCAGATCGCGGCAAATCGTTAGTCCCAGGCCGGTGCCGCGCTGGCTAGCGGTTTGATTCGGCAACTGGACGAACTTGATGAAAATCCTGTCTTGATTTTCAGGCGCAATCCCTGGGCCAGTGTCCAGGACTTCGCAGCGCAGCTGAGGATTCAACCCCGCGCCCGAGTCCGTGGCGTCCAGCACCTTGACTCGTACGTCCACGCGTCCCGCCGCGGTGAATTTCAGCGCGTTGCTTAACAGATTCACCAGCACCTGCTGGATGCGCAAGGAATCTCCCATCTGCCACTCCGGCGCCAGGGGATCGATATCGACTCCAAGCAGAATGCCCTTTTCGGCCGCAGGTTCGCGGAACGTCGCCAGCGCGTCACTGACGATCTCCCGAATTTGAAAAGGCGCCTTCTCCACATGCACCGCGCCGGCCTCGATTCGCGAGAAATCGAGGAAGTCGTTGATCAGCGCCAGCAGCCGGCGGCAATTGCGCTGGAACATGTGGACGTATTCGCTCTGATCGAAGCTCAGCGAGGTCTGCGACAACAGGTCTGCCGCGCCCAGGATCGCATTCAGGGGCGTTCGAATGTCGTGGCTGATCTTCGCCAGAAAATCAGTCTTGGCGCGATTGGAGGCGACTGCGGCGTCTTTGGCCCGGATCAGCGCGCTTTCGGCTTCCCGGCCGGACCCGATCTCCCGCAGGAAGACATAGAAACCCGCGTCAAGCTGCCCGGGAATCTGCAGAAAAGTCATTTCCACTTCGGCTTCCGGTCCGCCGGATGGCGCCAGACGCGCGCCCACCGCAGCCCTGCCGCCGAGCTGCATGACCCGAATTGCTTCTTGAATCTTGGGCCGGTCCTCAGGATGCACCGTCGCCTGGAGCGTGGGGGGAGGGACCGCCTCGGTGAGCCCGGCGATCTCCGCATAGGCTTTGTTCAACCAGCGGTAGCGGCCCTGGCCGTCCACCTCCGCGATGCCATCCAGCGCGCTCTCCAGTGCGACGCGCTGCTGGCCCACCACGCGCGCGATTTGTACCAGTCCTTCACTCAAAGTCCCGATTTCATCCCGCCCCGGCAATGCACCGATGCGGGTTCCGGCGGCCACTTGTGCGATGTTTCCCTGAAGTTTCCCAATCCGGCTGGTTATGCCCCGCGCGGCGAGGAGCAGCATGGCTGCGCTTCCCCCGACTCCGAGCAAGAGGCCCATCGCCAGGATGGTATTGCGCCGGGCGCGCAGCTGGCCGGCGCGGTCGAGATATGCGTCGACTGCCCGCGTGTTCGCCTCTTGCATGGTTTTGAGAATGCGCTCCATCCCCATCCGCTCGGCTTCGCCGGCGTTCAGACTCTTGCCCAGGGCGTCCCACCGCAAAGTGTGGGACCGGAAGCCTTCTGTGTCCTCGAAAATGCGCTCCACGCGGAAGCGTTCCAGCGCCTCCACTTCGGACAGGCGCTGCCTCTGAAGAATATCGTCGTGGGTGAGATCGGAAAGGATTTGCCAAGTGGAGTCGAAGGCAGCCAAGGCCTCTCGCGTCTTCCTCGCAAATGGCTCATCGGCGGTGATGAGGTAGGCGTGCGCCTGCGCGCTGGTCTCAATTTCGCTGGCCCTTAGCCGCTCGATTTCGTTGCCGATTCGGAAGCTCGCGTTGACTCGGCTGCCAGTGGCTGTGGTCTCGGTTCCCACCAGGTAGGACGCGCCCGCCAGGGCAACTGTCGCCGCGGCCGGAACCCCGATCAGAAGCAAGCACTTGGTGCCGAGCGATAGATCCAGCCATTTCCGCGGCCAGCGCATCGCTAACGATCCAACACCACATGCAATAGCGGGCACAGTGCGCCAATCTTCGACTTATCGAGCGAAGCATCGGCGCCCAAATGGGCTGACACCGTCAGATAGAGCGCGGAATCGGCGGCGCCTGAAACGGCCACAACCCGGATCTCGGGGAACAGCTCCTTCATTTCCCGCAACGCTTCGAAGCCGTCGCGTTCCGGCATCACCATGTCGAGAATCACCGCGTCGATAGCCTGTTCGCGCAGTTGCATAAAGCAATGCGGGACATTTTCCGATTCGAGCACCTCAAAGCCGGCCGGTTCCAGGATGGCGCGCGCCAACGCCCGGAAGCTCGCATCGTCGTCCAGGACCAACACCTTCGCGGTCGGGCATTCAGCCGTTGCAGTCCGTTGCAATTGGTTTTTGGAGGCCTCGGTAGCCATGCCCTTGCTTATCGGCAACGCACGACAAAGTTTGAGCCGCCGCCCGCTCTTGTCTCTCCGACCGCAACCGATAAGTCTTCCGTGTGCACAAGCTGCGTGGGGAGGCATCCGTGCTATTAGCCACGGTTTCATCGGACGCTGATTTTCATAAGGACGTGCGAGCTTCACTCGACGGGCACCTGCGCTTTGAGGCCGCCTGGGACCTCAGCTTTGAGGACGCCGCCCGGCTGCGTGGCGTGGGCACGGAGGAAAAATGCATCCTCATCCTCGATTTCTCAGATGCGCCCCTGGCCTTGCCCGTCGCGCGCTCCGTGGACGGACGCCCGCAGATTTCGAGCATCGCAGTCAAGGGCGGCGGCACGCGCGAGGAGCTGTTGCAGCTGATGCAGGTGGGCGTAAGGGATGTGCTGGCGAACTTCACGTCGCGCGAGATGCGGCAGGCTGCTGCTCGCGCCTCCGCCAAGCTGGCTTGCGCGCAAGATATTCTGGGCGACCTGTTTGCCTTCATGCCCGCCAAGCCGGGCTGCGGCGCAACCACGGTCGCCACCTATGCCACCGCTATCGCTTCGCAAATGGGCGCTGAGCCGACTTTGCTGCTGGACTTTGACATTCGGTTGGGAGTGACGTCGTTTCTTCTCAAAGCGGAAGGAGTCCACACCATTGTGGACGCCTTGCTGCAGACCGATCAGCTGGATCAGGACTTGTGGTCCAGTCTGGTGGTGCAGCTCGGCGATCTGCATTTGCTCGGGTCGGGGCCGGTCGATTTCTCCCGCCAAGTCCCCCCGGACCGCTACACTGCCCTATTGGATTTCGCGCTTCGCCGTTATTCGCTGGTCAGCGTCGATCTGCCCGGCAGCATGGACGACCACGAATGCGAGACCCTGATGCGATCCAAGCGCATTTTCCTGGTGTGCACGCCCGATATCGGCGCGCTCCACGTGGCGCGCCGCAAAGCCAGCTGGCTGCAGGATCTTCGATTGACCGACAAGGTGGCGGTGGTGCTCAACTGCGTGGATCGGCGTTCGACGCTGTCGGTGGACGACATTCAGCGCATTATTCAATTGCCGGTTCGCCATATCCTGCCGGCCAACACCGGCGACATTTCGCGCGCCGTCCAGAAGGGCGCGATTCTCGACAGTTCCTCCGGGCTGGGCAAATACATCGCCCGGATCTCTACCGAACTCACCGCCGGGCGCCCGGCGTCCCAGAAGCCCAACCGGATGCGGCGCTTCGTCGAGTATTTCTCCATCAGCGCGGCGCGGGACGCAACCTAGCAGCTCGGACAACGATATGACCAACCAAACCATTCGCAGTCTCTTGGATTACCTGTCGAACGAAGCCAGGAACTCGGTTCACGCCACCTTCGGTC
Source organism: Bryobacterales bacterium (assembly GCA_003166865.1). Taxonomy (GTDB): domain Bacteria; phylum Acidobacteriota; class Terriglobia; order Bryobacterales; family Bryobacteraceae; genus Palsa-89. Next base: position 100,362 of record PMUP01000050.1, on the reverse strand, counting down.
TTATGGCATTGGGTCCGGATCTGGCCGCCGATCCGAATTGGCAAAGCTGTCTGGACGCCAGCAAGAGCAGCGCCGACCGGCTGCTGGGCTCCATCGACGACATTCGCGAGTTGTTCTCGGCCGAAGCTCCCCCGGCGGATCTGGCCGAGGAGTTCGACGTCACGCTCTGCCTGGGCGAGACCATCGAGGTTCTGAACCTGGCGTCGGGCGATCACGCCAGCCGCCTGATTCTCCAGCCGCCCACCACCCCAGTAGTGGGTCGCCAAGATCGTCGCGCCGTCGAGCAGACGCTCACCCGAGTGTTGGGCGCCGTTTCAAAACTCAGCCCCAGGGGTGAGGCGCGCGTGGCTGTGGCCGCATTACCCACAGCTGGGTTAACCTCGGCTGGGTCAACCTCGACTGGGTTAGCCTCCAGTAGCGGCGTGCGATTCGAGATCGTCCCCCCCAGTTCCAACATCGCGCTGCGCGTGGCCGACTGGCTGAACGCCAATCCGGAAGAGGTGCATTTCAAGGATGCCGACGACGTGCTGTTTGGTGTCGCGACCTTGGTAGCCGGGAAACGGATCCGGGCGCTGGGTGGCACCGCTGAGTTCCAATGCGACGCCAGGTCGCCCATGGGGCTCACGATCTCGCTACCCTGGCGGACGGATGCGAGCGACCATAGCGGCGCCGAGCCGTCCGAGCACGATCACTCGGCCTTGAATATCCTGGTAGCCGAGGATGCCGACGAAAGTTTCGCGCTGACCCGAATCCTGCTCCAGCGAGAGTCCGTTTGGCGGGCACGGGACGGCCACCAAGCCATCGATTTGGTGAAAAAACGCCGTTTTGACGTGGTGTTCATGGACGTGCACATGCCTGGGATGGACGGCTACAAGGCCATTCGCTCCATCCGCGATTGGGAAACCCAGACCGGCAATGCACGCACACCCATCGTGGTCCTTTCTTCCGACGATCTGGATACGCAGACGCGCGGCGCCGCGCAAGCGGGATGCTCCGGCTTTCTTCGGAAGCCGCTCGACAACCGCGACCTGCTGGATCTGTTGGAGCGCCTCAAAGATGTGCGAACGCTCTCGGCGTAACCCAGCCCCCAATCCTACTGCAGCCGGGCCAATGCTCCAATCACCTCCGCCGGCTTCTCGAACGGCGCCACATGCCCGGCGCGCGGAATCATCACCACCTCCGCGCCCGCGATGCCGCGCTGGAATGCCTGCGCATATACCGGCGGAATCAGCTTGTCACCTGCGCCCCAGATCAGCATCGTCTTCGCCTTAATGCGATACAGCCGCGACCCAAGGCCCCGCTCGGGAATCGGAAACAGAATCTTCCCCGCGGCGCCCAGCTGCCGCGCATTTTGAACCAGGAAAGCTTGCAGAAACTTCGGATCGCTCAGGTCGCCGCCCGCGCTCATGATCTTGGCCCCAGCCTCCGGATCGTAGAACAAATATCCCGGCAGCTCATACGGCAACATCGCGAAGATATCCGGAATCGGATGCTCGTCCAGCCACAAGCCCGCCGGCGCAATCAGGGCCAGACGGGAAACGTCATTCGGCGCGATGGCCGCCATTTCGCTGGCAATCATGCCTCCCATCGAGAAACCCGCCAGAATCGGATTCCGCAAGCCCAAGCGCTCCACAACGTCCCAGGTGTGCAGCGTGAAATCGAGCATATCGCGCAGCTCGCCGCATTCTTCGCTATCGCCGTAACCGGGCACCAGCGGCGCGTACACGTGAAACCTTTCGGCTAGAGCATCCAGGAAACCGAGATCCAGATCCAATCCGCCGGCGCCGTGCAGGAAGACTAGCGGCTGCCCGGAGCCGCCTTCGTAGTAGCGCACCGGAACGCGCTCGGTTTGAATTGTTTTTAGTTCCATGGTCTAAGACTCCACGCCTACGGGCGATCCCAGCTCAGATTCCACCGGCAGTGCACCAGGTTTTGCCCGCTTGGCGAGCGGCTTGCACCAGAAGCGCCCGTCGTCGGCGTATTCCGGAAAGACGTTGCGTAGCTTCGGCATTACCTTCTCGGCGAATAGTCGCGTCGAATGCATGCACTTGTCCTTGGGCATGTCGCCGATTTGCATGAGGCAAAAAATGTTGCCGACATGCAGCTTCTTGATCAGATCCTCCATGCGCTGGCGCACCGTTTCCGGGCTTCCGGCGATCACGCTGCCGTTATCCACCAACTCCTTCCAAGGCAACTGCTGGAACATGGAGTTAGCAGCGTATTGCGAAAGAATGCCCTTCTGGATGGTTTTGATGGTGCGGTAGCCGGGAGCATCCGCGAAGCCCGGATACACGTGCAGGCAACGGTTGTAGAAGTAGCTCACGTGCTTGGCGTACAGCCGTTCGGCCTCCGCGTCCGTGTCCGCGACGCAAATGGTTTGAGCGAAGCCAGCGCGATAGGGCGACGTATCCGGAGCGTTGCGCTCGGCCACGCGATCCCAGTAGCCCTGCATCAGCGCCTGCCCGCGAATGTAGCCGCCAAAGCTCAAGTAGGAATACGAATAGGTATTGTCGATGCAAAAATCGAAAGTCTCCAGCGACCCGCCGCCCGGAATGTGAATCGGCGGATGCGGCTGCTGAATAGGCCGCGGCCAAAGATTCACGTAGCGCAGTTTGGTATAGCGTCCGTTGAAGGCGAAGGGCTCCCGCTCCGCCCATGCGCGCTTGATCAGCTCATGCGCTTCTTTGTATTTCTCGCGCGTCAAGGCCGGGATGGTCCCATAACAGTAGTTGGTGTCCATCGACGTGCCGACCGGGAAGCCCGCCACCAGGCGCCCGCCCGAGATGCAGTCCAGCATCGCGAACTCCTCGGCCACGCGCAGCGGCGGATTGTACAACGCGATCGACGCCCCCAGCACCACCAGAGCCACATCATCGGTTCGGCGCGCCAGGCTGGCGGCAATGAGATTGGGCGAAGGCATCAGCCCGTAGGCATTCTGATGATGTTCGTTCACTCCGATGCCGTCAAAGCCGAGTGTCCCCGCGTATTCGAGCATGTCCAGATAGCCGTTGTAGACGTCGTTGCTCTTCGCGGGATCGAACAAGCGCGAATCAATATCCACCCAGACCGAACGATTCTTCTCGCGAAAATCATCCGGCAAATAGGGCCACGGCATCAAGTTGAACCAAGTGAATCGCATCTGATCTCCTGAATGAACACGCTAGATGATTGGGCGCATTCCGGCCCATCAGACTATCACATTTTTATGCAGCGTGACTTGCGCGGCGTTCGCGGCGGCGACTGTCGGCGCGGCTATTTGTCCTGCTTGTCATCGGGCGGCGGAGAACCCTGCCCCGCGGACCCGACAAACAACTTGCGCCCGTCCGGAAGCGTGATGTCGCGGCCGTTCATCTTGTTGGTGGCGTCCTTGGCTTGATAGCCATCCACCACGATCTCGGTACCCACGGGCAGCGACGCTTTCGTAAAACCATTCCGCAGCAAAGTGTTCGGACTTCCACCCTCCACCATCCAGCCGGTGACCGTGCCATCGGCGTTCTTCACGTCGATGTGGATCCAAGCGTGCGGATTGATCCACTCCATTTTGGTCACTGTTCCGCGCAACTTGATGGGCTTGGTGGAGTCGAACTCCGCCGCAAACGCATGATGGGCCCACGCTGGCGCCACGCTCACAAGCAAACTCACACCGGCAATCAGAATCGCTAACTTTCGCATTGAGATTCTCCTTCTACTTCGGGTTTTTCTTCTCCGCCGCCCTTGCGCCAGCCAAAATATCCACCATGGCGTAGTTCCCTTCGTGACAAGCATACTCGAAAATGGGCCCCTTTGTCTTCGTCACTGGAATCTGCGCGGTCCAGGGCCTGGTGAATGCCGTCGGATCGTCCACCGTGAATTCGTAGAGCAGCGTGTCCGGCGAAACACGCGTGAAGCGCTCAGTCAAATGTAGGTTGTCATCGGAACCGCGCACCGAAAACTGGCCTGAGAAGTTGGTGGTATCAACCACCAACGTGTTGCCCTCCCAATGCCCGCGCGAGTCGCCCATCAATTGCCTTATGTTGCTCGCCAGGTGTGGGCTGCCGTCGAGCGGAATCACGCGCGCGTCATGGATCATCTCGTTGAGAATCACCACCTGGTCGCGCGTCTCGAAAATCTGGAAATTGTTGTTGTATGGACCGGGTAGCATCGGCGGACCCGCCGTGGCCCAAAGAATGCAGCGTTCTCCGAGCGTGCGGCCCTCCGGGCCATCGGTCGAGTGCTCTTCCATCCTTGCCCGCGTAGCTTGCACGCGCTTTTGCGCTTCCGGCGTCAGCGGCGGAAGCCTGCCATCCGGGGGATCCACGATCAGCGATGTTCGCCTGGTGCCTACGGCTTTTGTTCCGCGGTCATACCAGAACTGGTTATACGCGGTAGCTACGTCCGCTTCGGCGTTCCCCGTGCGGTGATCCACATTGTTGCGCTCCGCCACCTGTTTTTCATAGGCCGCCGCTTCCTCCGCGGTGAACGTTTGCTTCCCGGCGAGATCGGCCGGACGTTCTAGGGGAGTGATGGTGGCGTTACTCCAGATGCCCTCCAGATCGCGCGCCGCCTGAGGGAAGGCAATTTGGGCCGCGCACAAGATTAATAGCAGCCGGCAGTTCATTTCGGCTCCCTGTGTTCCGCGGCCCGCGCTCCCGCCAGAATGTCCGTCATCGCGTAGTTCCCTTCGTGACAAGCGTACTCGAAAATGGGGCCCTTTGTCTTCGTCACCGGAATCTGCGCGGTCCAGGGCCTGGTGAACGCCGTCGGATCGTCGACTGTGAATTCGTAGAGCAGGGTGTCCGGCGAAACACGCGTGAAGCGTTCGGTCAAATGCAGGTTCTCATCGGAGCCGCGGAAGGAAAATTTGCCCGAGAAGTTAGTGGTGTCCACCACCAACGTATGGCCCTCCCAATGCCCCCGCGAATCGCCCATCCACAGCCGGACGTTGCTCGCGAGGTGCGGGCTCCCGTCGAGTGGAATCACGCGCGCGTCATGGATCATTTCGTTGAGAATCACCACCTGGTCGCGCGTCTCGAAAATCTGGAAATTGTTGTTGTATGGTCCCGGCAGCATCGGCGGACCCGCCGTGGTCCATAAGATACAGCGCTCGGGCAGGGAACGGCCTTCCGGGCCGTCGGTGGAATGCTCGGCCGTCCGAGCACGGGCGTCTTGGACGCGCTTCTGCCCTTCGGGCGTCAACGCCGGTATCCGCCCATCGGAAGGTTCCACGATCAGCGACGTGCGTCTGCTGGAAATCACCTTGGTCCCGCGATCCCACCAAAAATCGTTGTAGCCGAGCGTGACGTCGGCCTCCGCGTTCTTCGAGCGATGATCCACGTTATTGCGCTCCACCACTTGTTTCTCGTAGGCTGCGGCTTCCTCCGCGGTGAACGTTGTCTTGCCCGCCAGATCGTTCGGCCGTTCCAGAGGTGTGATGGTGGCGTTACTCCAGATGCCTTGTAAATCTGGTTGTCCGCCGGCGATGGCTGCCATCGCAAACGTGAGCAGGACGCACGCCCGGATCATAAAGCTACTTCTTTGTTTCAGCGGCACGAGCTCCGGCCAGGATATCCGTCAGCGCGTAATTTCCCTCGTGACACGCATATTCATACACACGGTCAGGCGTCTTGTTCAATGGGATCCGTGCGCTCCAGGCTCGAGTGAACGCCGTCGGATCGTCGGCAGTGAATTCATACTGAATCAGGTTCGGCGAGACTCGCGTGAAGCGCTCCGTCAGATGCAAATTCGCGTCCGATCCACGAAAACTGTTCTCGCCGTTGAAATTCGTGGTGTCCACCACCAGCGTGTTGCCGTCCCAATGTCCGCGTGAGTCTCCCAGCAACTGGCGAATATCCGGGCTCACGTGCGGCCGCCCATCCAGAGGAATCAGGCGCGCGTCATGGATCATTTCGTTCAAAATCACCACCTGCTCGCGAGTCTGCACGATCTGAATGTCATTGTTGTACGGCCCCGGCAGCATCGGCGGCCCCGCCGTTGCCCACGCGATGCAACGCTCGGCGAGCGACCGGCCCTCCGGACCATCAGTGGCATGGTCCCGCATATATGCCCTGGCCGCTTCCACGCGCTTCTGCGCTTCCGGCGTCAGCGGCGGAACCCGGCCATCCGGCGGGTCGATGATCAGCGAAGTGCGCCGGTCCGCAATCACATTGTTCCCGCGATCGCGCCAGAATTCGTTGTAGGAGCGGCCGACATCCACCTGCGCGCCACCATCGCGGCGATCGGTATTTACTTGCTGCAGCAACCGCTTCACGTAATCGGCGGATTCCTGCTCGGTCAGAAACTCTTTTCCCGCGAACTCAGCCGGCCGTTCCAAAGGCGTCAACGTGGAGTTGGTCCACACGCCTTCCAGATCCGGCTGGCCATCGGCGGTGCGAGACGGTGTCCAGCTTTTGGATGTCGACGTGGCCGCCTTGGCCGCAACGGGCAAGCCCTGGCCCGTGAGATAAACCGGGACAAACAATGCGCCCAGCGTCGCCATCGCTCGAAGCCGCATGGGTAACCTCCGCTCAGCTACTACTTACTAGGCTGTTTGCGCAGGTGCCCATAAATCAGCTCCTCCACAAACTCCACACACTTGAATTCTAACAGTTGAGCGTTCTTCTCCACGTGCCTGTACAGCGGCATGCTGATTTTCCACGGCCGTGAAAACACCTGTGGATCTTCGATGGTGGCCTCGTAATTCAAAACATTCGCCGACGCCAATGTATAACGCTCCACCACGTGCAAAGCGTCGCTGTGATAGTCGCCCGCGCGGTCGAACCAGGTCTGGTCGTTCAGCCCCGTCACATCCACCACTAGCGTGTCGCCTTCCCAATGCCCGGCCGACCAGCCCATCCAACTGTCCACCGGCGCCGGTCCTGGATTGTCCATGTAAATCGTGCGCACCGCGCCGTCGTATTCATACGAGGTCAGAATGAACTTGCCGGACTGCACAATCTGAAACGGATACGGCATGTAGGTAGCGCGCGGCACGCCGGGCAGGTAGCATTTCACTTCCGGGTCCAGCTTCAAGCGGTTCGCGTAGTTCTCTTTTTTCTTCGCGAGCGCCGCGGGCAGATACGGGATCTCGCCGCCTTCCACCACCCCGATTCCGGGCGGCTCAGCGCCAGTCGCCCCCAGCGACACCACTTGACCCGCCTGGGCCGAATGGCCTTCCACGTCCCAATTGGCCGTGTTCATGGCCTGCCAGATGCCGTTGAGATTCGGCTTGCCGTCGGCGGTTCGCGGCGGTTTGTAGGCCTGATTTTGAGCGTTCGCTGGCGCTAGCATCGCTATCGCGGCGACGGCGCTGAAGATCGAAAGTCGAAGGTGATTTGGCAAGCGCATGTATGGAGATCGTACATTCCCCACATGCGGGTGTCAATAAGCTCTCTCAGAGATACAACTGCTTGGGCCACTCCGCGACGGGCAGTTTTCGCCGAATCGAAACCCGCGTCCATTCGATCCGGGCCACAAGCCATAGGCACGAGATCAGCAGCCAGGACCATTTCAGCGCGTCGGGCCCGAAGGCCAACCCCAGTGCGCCAATCAGGACGACCCATTTCACGACGCGGAAAACGCGCCCGCGCGATGGGGTATAAAGCGGCAGAAAGGGCGCCGTGAGCAAAAGACCAATTGGTATCCCACCAACCAGCAGCACCCGCGCCATGCCGATTGCACCAGCCAGAAAGCAGGCGATGGCCGCCATCAGCGCGGCCACAGGCATCGCTAGCAGCATCCACTTCAGCCACGGGCGGGAGCAAACGGCCCGAGCTTCCCAGTTGCCTTCGCGAAGCATCCTCGCTTCGACGGACGTCAATAGGACCCTGCGATATTGACAGTTCGCTGTCTTCGCATTGCCCAAGGCGGTCACAGCCGACCGATCTGCTTGAGCGGTGGTTGAGCCGCCGCTCATTGCGGCCTCCCGCGCCGATTCGTAATGTTCCTGGATTTCAGTCCGCACCTGCGCGGCCGAATCCCTCGATAGCTGCCGAGTTGCCTGTTTCAGCCAAGTTTCCAATTCAGTCGTCATTTACGCCTCTCCCAAAATCAACGTTACCGCCCGTGAAAGTTCCCGCCATTCCGCGCGATCCTTGGCCAAAATTCCGTGCCCCGATTCCGTGATGCGGTAGTAGCGCCGCGGCCGGCCTTTTTCGATGCCTTCGAACGACTCCACTAGTCCCTCGTTGTCCAACTTATGGAGGGCCGGATACAAGGTGCCTTCTTTGAAGTCCAAAACGCCGTGCGAGCGCTCTTTAATCCGCTGCGCGATGCGGTAGCCGTGGCTGGGCTCCTGCTCCAATGCCTCTAGAATCAACGTGGGAAGGGTCCCCTTGAAGTTCATGTATACCTCGCTATCCTATGCATAGGATAAATGAGGCTGCAGTAACTGTCAAGCAAAAAAAGAGTACCAAGTGAAGCTCGGGGAAGCGCTTACCGCCCTGATCGCTTGGCTCGCGCCTTGCCCTTCTTCGGCGGCCCAAGCTTTACCCCCGCGCGCCGCGCCTTCGAAAGCCCGATCGCGATGGCCTGTTCCCGCGAACTGACGGTGTGCTTGCCCTCCTGGACATGGTCCATCTCCTCTCGAACAAATTCGCCCGCTTGCGTGCTCGCCGCTTTGCCTTCTCGCGCGTCTTTGCGCGCCCGCTCGATGGTCCGTTTTTCCGGCATAGTGCCTCCCTCATGTAGACCAGCCTCGGGAGGACTTGGTTTCGCAAGCTGGGACCGCAGCCGCGCGAATTCGATCACTTGCCCCACCATGACCGCCATCTGCCGCGCCGTGTGCTCTTGTGTTCCCGCGCCGCTTTCGTCGAAGCGTTCCACCAGCGTATTGATCGCCACTCCCATCGGCGTTGGCCAGCCGCGTAGCGCGTGTACGATCGACCGGAATGCCGTCAACACCACGCCAGTGGATTGCCATCCGTGACCGCACACGATCAGCCCCACCGCGCGCCCGTCCAGATAGGGCTCCGGATCTTTGCACATGTCCTCGCTGTAGTCCAGCGCGTTCTTCACCAACCCCGAGACCGATCCGTGATAGCAGGGCGTCGAAAGAATCACCCCATTCGCGCGCCGCAGGGCCGCTACCATCCGCTCGGCCCCCTCCGACCTCTCGGCCGATTCCGGCGCATACATCGGAAGGTTGATGCTCGCGCCGTCGAATAGCTCAATGTCCGCGCCCTCGGCCGCCGCCAGCGCGAGCGCATAGCGCAAGGCTTTCTCTGAAGAGGACTCCGGGCGCGTGGTCCCTCCGATCCCTACTATGAAGGGACGAGAGCCGAATGGACGCGAACTAGCCATTTCGGGTCATGGTTAACGCTCCGTAACAATGGTAACTTCTAAAACGTCATAAGGTACTTACCTGCATGAAATTCGGCGGCTTCTACGAACATCAGCTCCCGCGGCCCTGGGTCCGCGATTCCGAGCATACGCTTCTCAAGAATGCGCTCGAGCAGGCTGTGCTTTCCGATCAATGCGGATACGACTACGTTTGGGCCACCGAACATCACTTCCTGGAAGAATACGCCCATTCGTCCGCCCCGGAAGTTTTTCTGGCCGCGGTCAGCCAGCGCACCAGGAACGTCCGCATCGGCCATGGCATCGTACAAACGCCGCTTTACATCAATCATCCAGCGCGCGTGGCCGAGCGCATCGCGACGCTCGATCTCATTAGCGATGGCCGCGTCGAATTTGGCACCGGCGCGGGCGCTACGGAAACCGAGCTGGGCGGATTTCTCGTGCCCCAGTCCGAGAAAAAGAACATGCAGTTGGAAGGCATACGCATCGCCGTGCGGATGCTGGTGGAAGATCCATTCACCGGCTACCAGGGCCAGTTCGTCAAAATTCCGCCGCGCAATGTCATCCCCAAGCCCTATCAGAAACCGCATCCGCCGCTATGGATGGCCTGCTCGCGCCGTGAATCGATTATCCAAGCGGCCAAACTCGGTCTCGGCGCGCTGACGTTTTCCTTTGTCAGCCCCGAAGAAGCGCGTCAGTGGGTGAAGGATTACTACCAGGTCATCGAAAACGAATGCGAGCCTTTGGGTTACGCCGTGAATCCGAATTTCGCGGTGGCCGCGCCGTTTCTGTGCGATCGCGATCAAGCCCGCGTGGAACGAATCGGCGCCGAAAGCTACGGCTTCTTCCTCTATGGACTTGGGCACTACAGCTTTTTCGGCGAGCATCGTCCCTGCAAAACCGATATTTGGGATGAATACAAAAACAATCCCAAGGAATTCGCGCCTCCCGAAGGCCGCATCCAGGATTGCGTCGGCACGCCCGAACAGTTGCGCCAGCGCCTGCGCGATTTCGAGCAAGCCGGTATCGACCAAGTCCTGTGCATCGCGCAAGCCGGGAAAATCCCGCACGATCTGCTGTGCTCTTCCATCCAGTTGTTTTCGAACGAAGTGCTGCCCGAGTTCAAGGATCGAGACCTCGCGAGCGGTGCCAAACAAGCCGAGCGCCGCGCCCGCATCAACGAAAAAGCCATGGCTCGCAAACCCAAGCTGGATGCGCCTCAGGCCGAAATGGTTATCCGCGCTGCCGGCCACCACTAGTCGCGCGGCTGTGGCGCACACTCCGTGATCTCCTATAAACAGCAGGCTTTGGACGACCGCTGGGACGCGATTGTCATTGGCTCGGGAATCGGCGGTCTCACCACCGCGGCTCTGCTGTCCAAATACGCATCGCGCAAGGTGCTGGTGCTCGAGCGCCACTATACCGCCGGCGGCTACACGCATAGCTTCCGCCGCCCCGGATATTCGTGGGACGTCGGTGTGCATTATGTCGGCGACCTGCAAGATCCCTCCTCGCCTTTGCGCGCCGCTTTTGACCACCTCACCGGCTGGAAGCTCGAGTGGGCACCCATGCCGGACGTTTACGACCGAGTCCTGATCGGAGGCCGGACGTTTGATTTCCCCACCGGCATCGAGGGTCTTCGCGCTCGATTGAAGGACTATTTCCCCTCCGAAGGCGCGGCCATCGACGGCTACCTGGCTGCCGTGCAATCCGCCGAAAAATGGAGCCGCCTCTACTTCGCCGAAAAAGCCATCCCCCGCGCCGCAGCTTGGCTGGCAGGCCCCTTCATGCGTGCTCCATTCCTACGCTGGGCTTCGCACTCCACGCTGGATGTCCTGCACCGCTTCACGCGCAATCCAGAGCTCATCGCCGTTCTCACCGCCCAGTGGGGCGACTACGGCTTGCCTCCCGCGCAAAGCAGTTTCGGAATTCACGCCATCATTGCCAGCCACTATTTCAACGGCGCCAGCTATCCCATCGGAGGCGCGGCACGCATCGCCGAAACCATCGCTCCGTTGATCGAGCGCCACGGCGGGAAAATAGTCGTCAGCGCCGATGTCCAGGAGATCGTCGTTCAAAACGGCCAAGCCACTGGCGTCAAAATGGCGGATGGCCGCGAGTTCCACGCGAATCTCGTCATCAGCGACGCCGGCGCGCGCAATACGTTCGAGCGCTTGGTCCGTCAGCCGCAGCCGATCATCGAGGACCTCCGCCGCATTCCTGGATCGATCGCCCACTTGAGCCTGTACGTCGGCGTCAAGCAAAGCGCCGCCAGCCTTGGTCTAAACGGCACGAACCTGTGGATATACCCGTCCGCCGATCACGACGCCAACTTCGCGCGCTTCATCAACGATCCGTCGGCTCCTTTTCCGGTGGTCTACATCTCGTTTCCTTCGGCGAAGGATCCCGATTTCGAACGCAAGTACCCGGACCGAGCGACGCTCGAAGCCATCGTCTTCGTCCCGTATCAGTGGTTCGCGCCGTTCGAAAACTCGCGCTGGAAAAAGCGCGGCACTGAATACGACGCCTTCAAACAAACGCTCGCCCAACGGCTCCAGCAAGAACTCGAGCGCGCCGTCCCCGCCATCGCAGATAAGATCGATCACGCCGAGCTGTCCACTCCGCTCACCACGCGCCACTTCATGAACTATCCCAAAGGCGAAGCTTACGGACTCGCTGCCACGCCCGAGCGTTTTCGCTTGCGCTCGCTCACTCCGCACACCACGGTGCGCAATCTATATCTCACCGGTCAAGATGTTGCATCGCTCGGTGTGGCCGGCGCGCTCTTCGGCGGAGCCATCGCTGCCTCCGCGATCCTGGGCCGAAATCTGGTGTCCAAAATCACGAAACCTCCGCATAGTGCATAGAGGTCTCCCACGCGCCGCTCCTGGTGTTCGATGATGAAGAACGGATGAAATTCTCGATTCTGGTACCGCTGTACAACGAGGAGGAGTTTGTAGCGACCTTGCTGGAGCGAGTTATCGCCGCTCCGCTGCCGGAGGGTGTCGAACGGGAGATCATCGTCGTTGATGATGGCTCAACGGACGCCTCCCTGCAGGAAGTGGAAGCCGTCGCGGAGAAATACCCAGGCGCAATTCGCTTGCTGAAGACCACCCGCAATCAAGGCAAGGGAGCAGCCATTCGCCGGGCGATTGGGGAGGCGCACGGGGAATTCTGCATCATCCAGGACGCCGATCTCGAATACAACCCCAATGAGTACTCGAAGCTCTTGGGTCCATTGATGGATGGGCGCGCCGACGCAGTATTCGGTTCGCGGTTTCTGACCAGCGGCGAGAGGCGTGTTCTGTACTTCTGGCATTCACTCGCCAATCATCTGTTGACGGGAATGTGCAACGTGTTCGCGGATCTGAATCTCACGGATATGGAAACCTGCTATAAAGCTTTTCGCACGTCTCTTCTGCGGAGTATTCCAGTGCGGAGCCAACGTTTTGGATTCGAACCCGAGATCACCATCAAGCTGGCCAAGCGGCAGGCCCGCATCTATGAGACCCCCATCAGCTACAGCGGGCGAACTTATGAGGAGGGCAAGAAGATCGGCTTGAAGGATGCCTTCGAAGCCTTCTGGGTGATTCTCAAGACTTCGCTTTCGAACGATATTTATGTAGCCAAAGACAAGGATATTCTGGATGCCTTTGCCAGTGCGCCGCATTTCAATCGATGGATGGCCGATACCATCCATCCGTACATCGGGAAAAGGGTCATCGAAATCGGGGCCGGCATGGGCAATCTCACACGCCTGCTCTTAGCGGGGCGAAAGAGGTACGTCGCCACCGACATCGATTGTGAACACCTGGAGCGTCTCAGAAGCCGCCTTTCCGAGCGGCCCCGTCTCGAAACCGCGGAACTGAACGCGGCTGATCCGCAAGGCCATGCAGCATTCAGCGGCCAGATGGATACCGTGGTGTGCCTCAATGTTCTGGAGCACATCGAAGACGACCTCGAGGCCTTGCGAAACATTCGTTCGATGCTCGAACCAGGCGGCCGTGCGGTGATTCTGGTCCCCGAGGGACAGAGCATCTTCAATTCCCTCGATGAGGAACTAGGGCACTTTCGGCGGTACTCCGAAGATCAGTTACGTCAAAGAATGACCGATGCCGGTTTCGACGTGCACAAGGTCTTACGCTTTAACCGGGCTTCCCGGCCAGGCTGGTGGCTCAACGGAACTATTTTGAAACGAAGGACCATCAGCCGCTTGCAGCTTAAGAACTTCGACCGGTTAGTGTGGCTGTGGCGCCGGATCGACGACTCCTTACCCTGGAGTCCAACCTCCATAATCGCCGTCGGTATCAAGGGAGCCATCAAGGAGTCTCCGATAAACTAGGTAGCCCAGGAGGCGTGCGTGCACCCCAAGTATCGGATCGCCGCTCGCGGCGTTGCTCATTGTGGGCGCCCTTTATTTCTGGGTCATCGGCATCGGCGCCGAACCTAGGCGATTTGCCTGGAACAGTGACTTAGACAGACTCTACGGCTTGCCGAGCCCCGCCGCATACTCCCGGAGCATTTGCCATACCACCTTCTCGCCCAATCGATCGCCCGCAACTCGATCGGCGCGACTCACGGGCCGGAAGACATAGCCTTCAACGACTCCACCCGCGGAAGTCCAAGCATCAATCGCCACCTTGACCCAAGTCGGCATCGGCGTCGTGCGGACGCGGCCGTGCTTTCCCCTGAGATCGACGATGCGCCAACGGCCGTCGCGTCGTTGGACATGCGCGAACGTGAGCGCCGCGACCCCGCAGGAGACCGCAGCCCAGAGGGACGGCAAGAATAGCGCGATCGCGGAGACCGCGAACCGTCGCAATGTTCGGCACTGAGAAGTGCTTGGGCCTGGCGCTGCGACAACCAGTTCCCAACGCGGATGCCAGTCGATTTCACGCTCTTCACGCGACTAATACGAAGTCGAAGGCCCATAAGCTATATTCTCGATCACACCAACTGCCTCTGCTGGGCAGCAGCATTGCGACCCAACGGAGGGTACTGAATTCATGGGACGCACAGTTCTCGTAACGGGTTCCAGTGGGCTGATCGCCCTCGTATTGAATCTTCGGATCGTCGGTAGAATGCGGCCTTCATCCTCGGGATTCGTAGAAATGATCTGGGAGGTACACCAGCAACGCGAGGTTCCGATCTCCCTATGGCCGTCACACCAGCACGGGCAGCTCCGTGCTGGAACTGGCCACCCGCAGTGCGACATCCCATCGCAACCACTCGCAACCCTTACTTTGTTATCGTGAACATCAAGGCTGGAGCCTTCAGCTCTACTATTTTTGCCCACTAGGGAATACCTACGAAAGGACAGGGCGGTGGTTGATTCGCGAGACCGTATCGATGTTCTGATCACTGGCGGCGCCGGGTACATTGGTAGTCATAGCGCTAAGGCGCTAGCTCGCGCAGGCTACTATCCGGTTGTTGTCGACGATCTGCGGACCGGCCACCGATCGGCAGTACGATGGGGACCGTTCATCGAAACAGATCTGGCGGACAAGACTGCGCTGAATAGGGTCTTCGAAACTTATCCGATCGCGGCAGTAATCCACTTTGCAGGCGGTGCTTACGTCGGCGAGTCCATGGGTGCACCGCAATTGTATTTTCAGAACAATGTGGGCGGTACTCTGAGTTTGCTTGAGAGTATGCTGGACCACGGCGTCGCCAGCATCGTTTTCTCATCCTCCTGCGCGACTTACGGCCACCCCAAGACGATCCCCATTACGGAGGAGCATCCCCAGCAGCCTGTCAATCCTTATGGCGAATCCAAGCTCATGGTGGAAAAGACGCTGTTCTGGTATGCCCGCGCGTACGGTCTGCGATACTCGATTTTGCGCTATTTCAACGCTGCGGGCGCTGACCCGGAGGGGGAACTCGGTGAGATGCACGAGCCTGAACCGCACCTGATTCCGCGCATCATTGCTGCGGCGCTTGGCTCTCGGTCCACCATGGAAGTCTATGGCACGGATTATGACACCATAGACGGCACAGCGGTGCGCGATTATATTCATGTGACTGATCTAGCCGATGCTCACGTGGCCGCAATGCAGTATCTCGAGTCGGGCGGAGCGCCGGCGGCATTCAATCTCGGCACGGGAACGGGGCACTCTGTGCGACAAGTTATTTCGGCAATCGAGCACGCCAGCGGGCGAAAAGTCCCGTTTAAGGACCACCCCCGCCGGGCTGGCGATCCCGCCGAGTTGTTAGCGGACGCCAAGGAAGCGGTACGGCGCCCAGGATGGCGCCCGCGCTATTCCGATCTCGGCAGCATCGTTCAGACCGCGTGGAGTTGGCATACAGCACTTCACGGCGCCGCCGTGGAGGCAAGGATGTGCAATACCGATAGCTAAAGTGCAGGTAAGAGGCTCATGAAATTGCTAATTGCCATACCGGCGCTGAATGAAGAAGAAAGCATCGACTCCATCATTCGGAGATCGATCGAGGCGCGCGAGTTTATCTGCGCGAATTCGCCGGCCACCGAAGTGGCCATCACGGTGGTCAGTGACGGGTCCACCGATCGCACCGTGGAGCGAGCCAGCCAGCATACGGACTCTATCAATCTCATCGTCTTCCCGCAAAATAAAGGCTACGGCGCTGCAATCAAAGAGGCTTGGCGGCAGTCCGACGCAGATCTGCTGGGGTTCCTCGATGCCGACGGAACCTGCGACCCGAAGTTCTTCGCGACGCTGTGTAAAACCGCCGTGGCTGAAAACGCGGACGTGGTGCTGGGCTGCCGCTTGAATACGAACAGCCAGATGCCGCCGATCCGTAGAATCGGGAACTTCATTTTTGCCACCATCCTGAGCGTCTTCTCCTCCTCGTCCGTTCGCGACACTGCCAGCGGCATGCGCGTTGTACGAAGGTCCAGCCTGGACCGTCTGTATCCACTCCCGGACGGGTTGCACTTCACGCCTGCCATGAGCGCGCGCGCGATGCTGAGTGAGGGCACCAGAATCGTTGAGGTGGACATGCCGTATCACGAGCGATCCGGAGAATCGAAGCTGAGGGTCGCCAAGGACGGTTTGCGTTTCCTAAAAGTTATCCTGGAAGCCGCGTTCCTCTATCGCCCGTCGCGTCCGCTGGGTCTGTTGGCAATTGTTTTTGCGGTCTTCGCGGCCGCGCTCATGTGGTCTCCCATGCTTTACTATTTTCGCAATCGCTCGGTCGCGGAGTGGATGATCTACCGTTTCCTGATCAGCGACCTTTCTGGGATGACAGCTTGTCTTTGCTTCTGCGCAAGTTATTTGACCGGCCGCATGACGTCCATCGCCCTGGCTGACGAGTCGGGTAGCGCAAGAAGCCGCTCGAGCACCTGGCTCTTTCAAACGCGCTGGTTCTGGACCGTACCGGTTGGCTTCTCTGTAGTTGGCGGCCTGCTGGTGGTATCCAGTCTTTTCGACCGCCTGACCACGGGTATGACGTATGAACACTGGTCCAGATATGTAGTGATGTCGTTTTGCTTCGCGGTGGCGATTATCCTGTGGGTTACGCGAGCGATCGATTACGTGCTCACTCTGGTCGGCAGCCGCCTGGAGTATCTGAAGATGCAAACGTTTGGGACGGCGTTGCTGTTGCGCAGCCATATCTCCCCGCCGGCTGAACTGGAGACTGAGAAAAATGCCGGAACAATTGTTTGATCGGGCTGCTGAGTATGAAGCCATGCTTAACCGAGGCATTGGCTTGTCCGGCGAGAACCAGGAGTTTTTCATTTCGGGGCGGATTCAAGACATGCGATCGCAAGTACCTCCCAGTCCTCGCCGCATCTTGGACTTCGGCTGTGGGACTGGGAAATCTTGCGCGAAGCTGGCCGACGCTTTCCCAACCGCCCAAATCGTCGGAGCGGATCTTTCCCAGGAAGCCCTTCGGCACGCGAAAATGACTCTTGGTTCGAATCGGGTCAGGTTCGAGAACATTGCTGATTTGCCGCGGCTGGAGCCGTTCGACCTCTGTTACATCAATGGAGTCTTTCACCACATTCTTCCATCTGAGCGGCAGTCAACCCTGGTGATGATCCGGGAACTCCTCACACCGGGTGCGCACCTAGCCCTCTTTGAGAATAATCCGTGGAATCCGGGCGCTCGAATGGTGATGCGCCGGATTCCGTTCGATCGCGACGCGATCCCGCTGTCATTTCTTGAAGCGCGCACCCGAGTCAAAGCAGCCGGCTTCCACGTATACGGGACGCGCTTTCTGTTTTACATGCCAAAAGCTTTGGCGCCTCTTCGCTTTATCGAACCGTTGTTTGTAAAAGTGCCGTTGGGTGCTCAGTATTACGTGCTGGCTGGTACTCCCGGGCGGTCCGGCTGAGAGCCCGCTTCCAGTCTCTAATGCCGATAGCAAATCATCGCAAGAGAGAATTCGAAATGAGTGACAATGCGTTGCAGTCGGAGTATTTTGACCAGGTCGCTTATCGCGATCCGCTGCATCCTGTGGTGGGCGCATACGCGGACCCCAAGGTTCAGTTCATAAAGCAACACGTTCCGTTACGAGGACGGGTATTGGACGTGGGGTGCGGAAACGGAATCTTCACTTTGAGGTTTGCGAATGCTGGCGCGGACGTGACGGGCCTAGATTTTTCGCGTCACCTGCTAGGCCAAAACGCGCATTCTCGCCTGGTCTGTGGAGATGCGACCTCGCTTCCCTTTCCGGACGAACATTTCGACGTCGTGTTCGAAGCTAACTTGCTGCACCATGTAGACGACCGCGAGCGCGTGATTAGGGAAATGGCGCGTGCCAGCCGCCGATACGTGGTTTTCCTCGAGCCGAACCGCTACAATCCCTTGATGTTCGCTCTTTCGCTTGTCGTTCGGGCTGAACGAGGAGTCTTGAAATCGTGCATGGCAAGGTTGGATGCGGAACTTGCTAGCTCCGGACTTCGGGTGGTTAAGTCCCTCACCACCGGAATGATCTCCCAAAACAACACTCCCGCTCCGCTGGTTCCCGTCCTGAAAAGGTTTGATCGTCCCATCTGGTGGGGCGAGTATCTAGTCTTGATTGCGGAAAAGCGTCATAACCATTTCGGCTAACTGTTAGGGCTGAGCGCCTTTTGCGCTATTGTTCGTGCTAGAACAATGGATCGCGCGACGTTGGCTACCTAAAAAGACGTTGGTTGCCTAAAGATTGGTTGTGCGGCGCACCCATGTTGTCAGCGTGCTTGAATTTCGGCGGCAGCACGTTGCGAGGAGTTGTAAGCTTCTACACGTGTACTCGTAGCTTGATCGAGTCGTTGGGCGCGTGCACCAAATCCTGTTTAGTGCCAAGATAGCGCTCGGTCGTTTGGACCGAAGCGTGACCCAGCAGCCGAGCCATTTGAGACTCACTGTATCACCGGAACGATGCGGTTTGCGCTCAAGTCCCGAATTACCCGCGATACGTACATTGAGAATGCCGTCCAGGCCAAGGATTCTCACTGTCCGCATGGGGGATGATACAGGAGTTGGCCCGCTATTTCTTCAAACCTGCGGTCCAATTCAGCACCACGGTCGCGTGCGCGATACACTTCGCCCATGCCGCCTGCGCCAATGGGCGCGAGTATTTCGTAGGGGCCGAGACGGTCACCTACAGAGCAGGCCAATGGGTAACATTTTACTCTGCCCAACTGCCGCGAAATGCCTGTCAGGGAGTCATGCGGAATGTGCTGACAGTCCCAAGGCCTGTATCACGGGTTATACGGAAAGTGAGACTGCCGGATGCGAGCCGGACGTCTGGTTCTCGGAACTTCCCCGGCGGTACTCACGCCCGTTAATTCGTGTTATGGGTAGTCTCGCCTGGCTCCCTGAACCGGTCCAGCAACACGGAGCCTAATTCGACCTTGAGCGATGCACGCTGCTGGTTCCGGAGTGGTGATCCCCAGTGCCCCGCTGTGGTTTCTGCGAGACTTTCGTCGTTACTCTGAACGAATCCGTGATCTCTCAGGTAGGTTCGGACCCCTTCAAGCCAGAGCCCATCGGGGCCAAGTTCATCCAGTTGCCTTTTCAGTTCTGCAACGGACGATTCGCGGCACGTTGCCGCGAGATGGAGGACTTGATCACGGGTGTGGGCCAGAGCGCCCCAGCTATTCTCCGATAAACTAGGTAGACCAGGGAGGCGTGCGTGCACCTCAAATATCGGGTCGCTTGGATGGCAGCGTTGCTCATCGTGGGCGCCCTTTATTTCTGGGTCATCGGCATCGGCGCCGTGCCTGAGCGATTTGCCTGGAATAGTGGATTAGACCAATACTACGGCTTGCCGGGTCCCACTGTGGCTAAAGGAAGTTACGCGGTAGAAGGATATTACGACCTGCTGGCACGCGCATTCGTACACGGAAAACTGTATCTTCCGGTACAACCGCAGCCCGAACTGCTTGCACTCAACAATCCATGGGACGCAGGTATCAACGAACCGTACCGGCTCCTGGATACCGTGCTCTACCAGCAGCACTACTACCTTTATCACGGAGCTGTACCCGTGCTGCTATCGTTCGCGCCGTGGTATCTGCTCACCGCACACGACCTGCCGGAAAACTTCACCGCGTTTCTATTCGCGCTCGGTGGCTATTTCTTCCTATCGGTATTGTTCAGACAAATGCTCTCGCGTTTTTCCAGTCGCGTCTCGGTTACGCTATTGACGCTTTGCTTGCTGGCTCTCGGCATTGGCCAGTCGGTACCGTTTTTGCTGCACCGGGCTAAGCTCTATGAAGTTGCGATTGCATGCGGATTTTGCTGTGTGAGTGCGGGCTTCTACTTTCTTTTCCGCTGGCTGACCGTCTCTCGCGCGCGAGCCCTGTGGGCCGGGCTTTCCGGACTTTCTTTCGGTTTGGCGATCGGCTGCCGTCCGCACTTGGGTCTTGCGGCCGCGTGTGCGTTCTTTCTTATGCTTTTGGTTCGAGACCCCGGCACACGTGTCGAATTCGGAATTCTGAATTCGGAGCGCCTGCGGCGCGACATTCTCCCCTTTTTCCTCCCGGTCATCGCGTGCTGCCTCGGGATTGCCGCCTACAACTACGCAAGGTTCGGCAATCCCCTGGAGTTCGGGACACGCTATCAACTCTGGGCGGCTTCTTATCAAAATATCCGCTTGTCGATGGCAAATATCGTACCCGGCCTCTATTACCTGCTCCTGTGCCCGCCGAATCTTGTTGCGGAATTTCCGTTTTTTCGGCTCGCCTTGCGCCAGCCTTTCGACGCAGCGATTAACGTACTGCCGGCACGCTACTTCCTGGAACTTACCGGCGGTGTTTTTGCCCTCAGCCCCATCGCATTGATCGCTTTGCTGATACCCTTCTGCCGGAAGCGATTTGCAGGCAGCCGCGGCGTTTTCGCGTTCGTCTCAGCAATGCTTGCGTTCACCGCCGGCTGCATTCTATTCCTTGCCGCCACCGGATTAACGTCGCAGCGGTACGAAGTGGATTTCGCGCCCTTCCTGGTGTTCGTCGCGTGCGTGATCGCATGCGTGCTCGTTGCGTCTCTGCGAAAGTGGGCCAGTGCGCTTGCCGGCGTGGCGCTGGTTGGTCTCCTCCTTTACACGATCAGCGCCAATCTGGCTCTTGCAGTCCAGGGGCCGTACGATCAATTCGTTCAGGCCAGCCCAGCCTCGTACACGAGGCTTGCAAAATGGTTCAGTCCCTTTGAGCGCTTTCGACCGCTAGAGAACCCAGCTCTTCGCGTTCAGGCCTCGTTCGAGTTCCCTGTGCCCTGTGCACCTAGCAAGGAGCCGCTGATAACGACGGGCGAATTCGGCACTCGCTATCTGTTATCGTCCTGGTGCCTGGGCGACGGTCGAATCAGGTTGCTTTCCGAAACTTCCTATCGGTCGCCTGATTGGCAATGGGTCGACGTCGCCTACGCTCCCGGATTGAACCGCGTGGGACTCGAATTTACTCCGGAGGACCGCACCATGACCGTGAGCTGGAACGGCAAGGTCGTACTGCGGCACCACCTGCGTTTTTTGGTTACGGCGCCTTCGCAGATTCATTTCGGCTGGGACCCTACTTTGGGAAACAAAACTACGTTTCCCTGGCGGATTGTTCCAGCCCAGCCGCCCTTCGAATTGAGAGATTCCCAAACGAGCAAGAACTGAATCGCGAGATCGGCTCGCACCTAAATCCGCTCGAACTCGTGCACCGTGAGCTCGCTCTCCACCTCGCCGGTGTGCTTGATCTCGGCCGGCTCGAACAGCATCACTTCCACTTCCTGCTCGGCCACCGGACGGTGCTCCACTCCGCGCGGAACAATGATGAACTCGCCTTCCTTCAGCGTCACGCTGCGGTCTCGAAAGTCCATCCGGAAACTGCCGCGCACCACCAGGAATAGCTCGTCTTCGGCTGCATGATCGTGCCACACAAACTCGCCTTGAAACTTGACCAGCTTCACGTGCTGGCCATTCAGCTCTCCCACCACCCGCGGATTCCAGTGGTCGGAGAACAGCGCCAGCTTCTCGCGGACGTTCACCTTTTCCATGCGCCGAGATTAGCACGGCCCCGACTCCAGCGATATAATGCCCGATGTAATGATGGACCTCCCGAAATCCGGGATTACCCGCCGTGACCTGGCGGCTCTGATGACAGCCGCGGCTGCCGTTGCCGCTCCTCGCCCTGCGCCCGCGCAAACCCTGCCTGCGACGCCCGTCGCGCCCGGCCCGATTCTCGATATCGCCGACTGGAGCTACTTCTGGTTTGGCGTCGAGCACGCCACGCTTGCCCGAGGAACCATGTGCAACGGAATGCAGATGTACGTCGAGCACTGGATTCCGCGCGAAGTGCGCCACCCCTATCCCGTGGTCCTGATCCATGGCGGCTACGGACAAGGCTCCGATTGGATCAGCACGCCGGACGGCCGCCGCGGCTGGGCCACGCTCCTGTTGGAACAAGGCTACAAGGTTTACGTGCTCGATCGCCCCGGCCAAGGCCGCAATCCGTATCATCCCTGGGTGCACGGTTATTTCGATGCTCAAGCTCCCACCTTCGAAAGCGTCGCGCGCAATATGGGCGTAGCCGACACCAACGCTCCAGCCGTCGCGCAAATTGTCGCCTCCATGGGCCAGCCGATGGCCCCCAACAATCCACTCACGCAGAATATTTGGCGCACGCGCGGAGCAAAGCTTCTCGATGAAATCGGCCCCGCCATCCTGATCACGCAGGGCGACGGCGCGGCGTTCGCGCGGGTGACCGCGCAAGAACGCCCGAACCTGGTGAAGGGAATCGTTGCGATCGAGCAATCACCCGAATCGGTGCGCGCCGAGCTGGACAGGCTCTCTGAGGCAACGCCGCCGGTCCCCGCTCCCGCCGTCGAGGTCAAGCCCAACCGCGAATCCACCGCGCTCAAACTCGCCGATCAAGGCTGCTTCTGGGTCGGCGTACAACGCAAACCAATGCCCTACGGAACCATCGCGCAAGGGCAGATGTACGTGCAGTACATGATCCCCGCCGAGAAGCGCTACCAGTATCCGGTCGTCATGGTGCATGGCGGCGGCGGGCAGGGCTGCCACATGATGGGTATCGGCGGACGTCCCGGATGGGTTCACTATTTTGTGCAAGCAGGCTACGGCGTGTATTGGCTGGATCGCCCGAGTTACGGCCGCTCGCCGTATCATCCCGACGCGCTCGGTCCCAGCCATTTGCCGAACGTTCCGCCCTACGAGGGTCTGGTGCAGACGCCCGTCGTGTTCAACACCGCGCAGTGGCCCGGTCCCGGTGGCATGAACGATCCGCTCATCGATCAGTTCATGGCCAACGAATCCGGCAATGTGATGGACGAAGCCTTCCACAGCGATCTTGCGTGGCGTGGCGGCGTGGAGTTGGTGGACCGCATCGGTCCCTGCATTTTGCTCACGCACGCTTTCGGAGGATTCTTCGGCTGGGGCGTGGCCGACCGCCGTCCCAACCTCGTCAAGGGCATCTTCTGCATGGAGATCAACGGCAATCCATTCGCCCAGCAACTTCGTTGGGGATTGACGGCGAGCCCGATCGCTTACGATCCGCCCGTCACCGACCCCGCGCAGTTCCAATTAGTCGACCACACCCCGCCGCCCGATTCACCGCGCCCTGTCGTGTCGCCCTTCAAGCTCCAAGCCGAACCGGCGCGCAAGTGGAAAAACTTGCGGGGCATTCCGATTGGATGGCTCACCACCGAATTCGGCGGCGGCGGATCACCCGTGGCCAATGTCGAGTTTTTGAAGCAAGCGGGTTGCTCGGCAGAGATGGTACGCCTACGCGATTATGGCATCGTGGGCAACGGCAACTTGATGTTGCTCGAGAAAAACAATCACGAAGTCTTCGGCGTGGTGCGCGATTGGCTGGATCGCAAAGTCGCCCCGCCGTATTCCTAGTATTCCTCGTATTCCTTGTATTCCTCGGTCCCCTCTTACTTGCTATCCGGCTTATCCGTCGGAGCGCCGGTCCCCTGCGATCCAATAAACAGCTTCTTTCCGTCCGGGTAAGTGATATTGCTGCCGTTGGCGCGGTTCGCGCCGTCCTTCGCCTGCCAGCCTTCCACCACGATTTCAGTCCCCGGCGGCAGCGAATTCTTGGTAAAGCCGCGTCGCAGCAGCCCATTCGGCGCGCCCGCCTCGATCATCCAACTGGTCGTCGTTCCATCCGCGTTCTTCACATCCAGGTGAATCCAGGCGTGCGGGTTGATCCACTCCATCTTGGTTACCGTGCCCTTCAACAACAGAGGCTTGCTCACGTCGAATTCCGCGGCGAACGCGTGATGCGCCCACGCAGGCACGGCGGCGAGCATCAGCGCGAGACCCGCGGCCAGAACAAATAACTTGGTTCTCATAAATGATTGATCTCCTCGCACGGATTACTTGTTTTCCGGCCCCTGCTTTTGCGGTCCTTGAGCCGCCTTCTTCGCATCTTCCATGCGTGCCGTGTTCAGCATATTGTGCATCGCCATGTTGCCTTCGTGGCAAGCGTACTCGAAAAGCTGATAGCCAGGTTCGTGCGTGATCGGGAACGCAACCTTCCAGGTAGCCGTGTAGGTCTTGGGATCGTCCACGATCATCTCGTAATTCACCGTGTTTGGGCTCACGCGTGTGAACCGTTCGGTGAGCTTCAAGTCGTCGCTATACGGCGGGCCGCCATCGCCATTCACGCCCACCGCCATCCGGTCACCCAGGAAATTCGTCGTCTCCACTACTAGCGTCTTGCCTTCCCAGTGGCCCACCGCGTCGCCCATGAACGAGCGAATATTCGAGCTCAGGTGCGCGCGTCCGTCTGTAGGAATGACCCGTACGTCATGGACCATTTCGTAGCGAATCGCCACGTATCCAGGCGTCTGCACGATCTCCAGGCCATTGCCATAAATAACCGGCAAAATGGACCCGGCCACACCTCGGCTGATGCAGCGGTCGTACCAGCTCCAGTTTTCGTAGGATGCCGGAACCGGGTCGCGCCGCAGCTTGTTCTTCGCGTCCAGCTTGGCCTGTGCTTCGGGCGTCAGCGGAGGGAGCCGGCCATCCGGCGGATCGACAATCTGCGAAGTTTGATGCGATGCTCTGCGCGCGAACTCGCCCCAATGTCCCGGAACAGGAGCAGAGTCAACTCCACGGCCGAACCGGCCAGGAGGCGGAGCAGGTGCAGCTTCACCCTTGGCCTCCGCATCCAACTGCGCCTTGGCCGGCGAATGGTTCGTGCCCCCAGTTTCAACGAATTGCTCGGAATTTGCCACGGTTTTCGCGCGCGCGTTTAATTCGTCCTCAGTCAGCGTGGCGCGCGTACCGAAATTCTTCGGCCGCTCGAAAGGCACGCCCCAGGTGTCGTCGCTGGTCCAGGTTCCCTGCATATCGGGATCGCCCCAAGGCGTCTTGGGAGCGGCAAATGGCGCGCCGGCCTTAGTCTTGGTTGGCGCCGCCTTGGCGTCGGATTTGTCCGCTGTTTTTGCGTCGGGCTTAGACACGACGACCGAGGTCTGCCCGGCCAGAGGCCCCGCCGCAATCATTGCCGCGATGGCGCCAGAACACAGGAAAATTCGTTGATTCATGGAAATCTCCTTCTTAACTGGGCGATTTCAGCCCCCGCGAGGTTACCCGCTTTAGTTGCTCGGCTTCCTCACCAGGTCCCCGTACAGCAACTGCTCGGTATACTCCACGCACTTGAACTCCAACAATCGCGCGTTCTTCTCCCGATGCCGGTACAAAAGCAGGCTGATCTTCCACGGCTTGGTAAACGTCGCCGGATCCTCGATGGTCGCCTCGTAGTTGATCGTATTCGCATCCAGTAGCGTGTAGCGCTCCACCACGTGCAGCATGTCGCTGGCGAAATCGCCCGCGCGATCGAACCAGGCGTTCCCATTAAAGCCCGTCACGTCCACCACCAGCGTATCTTTGTCCCAATGCCCGTTCGAGGTACCCATCCAGGTGTCGGTCGCGGCCTCCTGCGGCTTGCCCATGTTGATCAGCCGGTTGGTGGTGGCGTATTCATACGCGAACAAAATGTCCTTCTGCGATTGGATGATCTGGAACGGATACGGCAGGTACGCCGCGCGCGGAACGCCCGGCATGTAGCATTTCAGTTCCGGGTCCTGCTTCCACCGATTCGCTTCGTTCTCTTTCTTTTTGGCGAGCGCTGCCGGCAGATAGGGGATCTCGCCGCCTTCCACAATGCCTTGGCCGGGAGGAATCGCACCAATCGCGCCTAGCTGATAGAATGCCCCGGCGGCCGAGCTGTGGTCTTCAAGATCCCAGTCCGCGGTCCCCATCGCCTGCCACAATCCGGTCAGATTCGGTTTGCCGTCCGCCAAGCGCGGTATTCGCGCGGCGGATGTTTGGCCGGGACTCGGGCTACCAGCCATCAAGAATGCGGCCCACATGGCCGCGGGAATTAAATGTCGCATAACGTCCATTCTACAAGCCACCTGAACTCAACTTCGCATAAAATGAATCATAGAAGGCCAGCATGGCCGCATCAATGCCCGAACCCGCCATCACCGTGTCGCCCAGCACCATGGTCTTCTCGCTCTTCGCCTTGTAAGCCGGCCACTCGGGCAATCCCTTGCCGTTCGGATCTCCGGTAGCGGCGAAGTTCACCCAATACGACGACATCGTCTCGGCGAGTTGTTTATCCGTGTCGGTCCACGTCACGTTGGGCGGCGGATTGTCGAACATGTAAGCCAAATCCGCGGTGTGCGTGGCGCCGCGCGAAGGCTGTCCCGGCGCCGACGGCGGAACATGCGTGAAGAAATACAGGTACGCTTTGCCTTTCCCGCGCGCCGACTGCAATTGCGCCCAGGTCCGCATGTGCCAACCCATTTCGTCGCGGAAACTCGCCAGTTGCGACGTGCCCGCTTCCGCATCCGAGCTCGCCGGATACAGCTTCAGATACGCGTCCGCCTGATCGCTGAAGCGCCGCTTCGCCGTGCCCGAAAACTGCTCGGCGTTCACCCCTCCCGGCCGCGAGAAAAACGTCCCTTCGTCGCGATTCGATCCCACCAGCACATCCACGTCGTTCTCCTTGTGATGCGCATACGTCAGCGACAAGTCTTCCGGAACATACCACCCGTCCACGACAACACCAAAAGGTCCACGGCTGTTCTTCAGCAGTTCGTCCGCGGGCTTAGCTCGCAATTCCGCAATGGACGCCGCGCTGGCAGCCTGCGCCAGCTTTTGTCCGTTCTCCTCAGCTTGCGCGAGCGTGGTCATGTGACCAATACTAATGCCCATCCATGCGCCACTCTGCGCGATCGCGCGCTGGAACAAACCCTTGCCTTCGGGCGAGCCCACCATCGCCGAAACCAGCATCGCGCCGGCCGACTCGCCGTCGATAGTCACCCGCTTGGGATCGCCGCCGAAATTCGCGATATTCTTCTGCACCCACCGCAGCACCGTCGCCATGTCCATCATCGCGTAATTGCCCGATGCGTTGTGCCCGGATTCCTTGGTCAATTCCGGAGTGGCGAGAAAACCAAACACGCCCAGCCGGTAGTTGTACGTCACCACCACCGCGCCTTTTTTCGCCAGCGCTTCTCCGTTGTACATCGCGAGCGAACCAGCGCCCCCCGTAAAGCCGCCGCCATAAGTCCACACGATCACCGGCCGCCGCTCGCCCGGCGCTTTCGCGGCCGTCCACACGTTCAGGTATAAACAGTCCTCGCTCGGTGCTGGCCCGCCCGCAGCGGCGGGACCCCGCGCCTGCTGCATGCACACCGCGCTAAATTGATCGGCCTTGCGGACGCCTTCCCAGTGTGCGGGAGGCTGCGGCGCGCGCCATCGCAAATCGCCCACCGGCGGCGCGGCGAATGGGATGCCTTTGTACACGCGGACTTCGTCGCTAGTCCCAGAGACGCCCGAAACCAGGCCGGTATCGACGGGGACAGGATCGGTGATCGCGGCCGATAGAATCGACGCGCCGACTAAGATTGTTCCGAATACGGGGCGGAATATGCTGCGCATGGTTAGCTAGTATGTCAGCTTTCTCGGCAGCGGGTCAAGACTGGAACATCAGTATGACACCAGCCGCGCAGCGCCCGCTTGCTATTCTGTGGAGCAATGCCCGAGGCGATTCTGATCGACACCGATACTGCATCAGACGACGCCGTGGCGTTGATTATGGCGCTCCGTTCCGCGAGCGCGCGTGTGATCGCAATCACCACCGTGGCCGGCAACGTCGGCGTCCAGCAGGCCACTCGGAATGCCCTGTTCACCACTGAACTCTGCGGCGTTGGCACGCCGGTATACCAGGGAGCCGAGAAGCCGTTGGCTCGCAGCCTGGTCACTGCGGAGTGGTTCCACGGCGCCGACGGATTAGGAGATCACGGCTATCCGCCGCCGCGGCGCGCCGCGGAAAAGCAGCACGCTGTGGAAGCCATCATCTCCTTGGTCCGAAGCAACCCGGGGCTTTTGCTGGTCACTCTCGGACCTCTCACGAATATCGCACTCGCATTGGCTCAGGCGCCGGATTTGGTTCGCAATGTAGGGCGCTGCGTGATCATGGGGGGAGCGCCGTGTTGCGAGGGCAACGTCACTCCGGCCGCTGAATACAACATGTGGGTAGATCCCGAAGCCGCCCGCATCGTATTCCGCAGTGGTTTGCCGATCGAGCTGGTTGGCTGGCAACTCTGCCGCGGGGCGGCCGTTCTTGCGCCGACGGACATCCAGTTCATCAGCAACCTGGGCACGGAGCTGGCCAATTTCGCCGTGGAGTGTAACAGCACTGCGCGAGAAGCGTACCGCACGCAGACTGGCGAGGACGGCATTTCGCTGCCGGACCCAGTGGCAATGTCCATCGCGCTGGATCCTTCCATAGGGTATGAATCGAGCCGGCACTATGTGGATGTTGAGACCGCCACCGAGCTCACGCGCGGCATGACGGTTGTGGATCGCCTCGGTGTCGCGGCCAACGAGCGCAATCACGCCACCTGGGCGGAACTCCTCCACTCAGGCTCAGACCAGCGCGGCCCTAACGCGAAAGTCTATTGGGCCATCGATACGCCGCGTTGGAAGCAGGCGCTCTACGCAGCTCTGAGATAATTCCTCGTAGCAGCCGCCAACAACCAACAACCGGCCACTCATGTATCCTTATCAAAGGCCTCCAAATGCCAGCCCCGCAGCCGCACCGGCTCCTGATCGTGGATGACGACCCATCCATTCACGAACTCGTCCAGGCCATGCTCGCGGGCACAAGTTGGAAAGCCGACAGCGTCTCCAGCGCCGAAGAAACGCTCGCGCGCCTCCAAACCAACTCCTACGACGTCGTCCTCGCCGACATTCTCATGCCTGGCATGGACGGGCTCGCGCTGCTCGGCCAGCTCCGCGCTCGTCATCCGGACATTCCGGTCGTCATGACCACCGTCAAAAACACTCCGGACCACGTACTGGGATCGCTCCGGCGCGAAGCCGCCGCCTACGTCAGCAAGCCCTTCACGCGCGACACGATCCTCACTACGCTGCAAAACGCGTTGTCCACTTCGGTTGGTGACGACGACATCAAGATCCTTTCGGACAAGCCGCATTGGATTTCACTCCAGATCCGCTGCCGCATCGCGACCGCCGACCGTCTCACTCAATTCGTGCGCGAATTGCCCAGCGATCTCGACCCCGACCAGCGCGAACTGATCGCCACCGCTTTCCGCGAACTGCTCTTGAACGCGGTCGAGCACGGCGGCCACCTGGACCCGGAGAAAACCGTCGACCTCAGCTACATCCGCACCACGCGCGCCATCGTTTACTACATCCGTGATCCAGGCGAAGGCTTCTCCATGGACACGCTCGCCCATGCGGCCGTTGCGAATACCGCGGAGGAGCCATTCCGGCACGTTGAATTGCGCCGCAAAATGGGCATCCGGCCCGGCGGATTCGGGCTGCTGATGACCAAAAGTTTCGCCGACGAGCTGATCTACAGCGCCAAAGGCAACGAAGTGATTCTCATAAAGTATCTGTAAAGCACAAAGGGAGGAATATTCCATGAACGCAGTCTTTTCGAACGCCGGCGCGGAGGATAATCTGAACCTCCCCGCCCAGCACGATGCCGCCACCGAAGCCAGCCCAGGTAATGATCCAGGCCCCGGTAACATCGACAAGATTCGCGACATTCTCTTCGGCTCCAACATGCGCGACTACGAACAGCGCTTCGCGCGCCTGGAGGAGGCATTGAAGAAGGAATCGACGGATCTGCGCGAGACCACGCGCCGCCACTTGGAAGCCCTGGAGTCGTTCGTCCACAAAGAGCTGGCGGCTCTGGAAGTCCGTCTGAACACCGAGCGCGACGAACGTTCCGCCATAGCGGCCTCTATTCTCAAAAAGATCGGCGAAATGGAAAGCCACGAAGCGCAAGCCAAGCGCGAGATCCGCAACGATCTGCTCCAGCAAAGCAAGGAACTGACCGCCGCCATTCGCGCCAAGGGCGAGGAACTCATCGTTCTGCTCGAGCGCCGCGCGCAGGAACTGCAGCACGCCAAGACGGATCGCGCGGCATTGGCCGGCCTGTTCAATGAGGTCGCCCTCCGGCTCACCGATCAGTTCAAGATAACGGGCGCGGACTAACTTCGCGTTTCTCCGACACCATGCCCACCGACGGTGCAGATAAGCCGCTCGCCGAGTTGCGCGCAATCCTCCTCGGGCCCGATCGCGCGGCCTGGGAAGCCATGCGCCAGCGCCTGGACAATCCAACCCGCCGTGCTGAAGACGTCGCCGGTGTTTTGGCCGAAGCAGTTCGACTGCGTTCTCGCGGGCATTCGGGTTCACATCCAGACATCAAACTCCGTCGCGCCCTACAGCCGCTGCTCGAAGAAGCGCTTCAACTTTCGGTGCAGTCCAATCCGCGCATGCTCGCCGACGCGCTGTTCCCCATTTTCGGGAAGGCCATTCGCAGGGCCATCACATCCGAGCTCGATGGAATGCTGCAGTCGCTTAGCCAGACGCTGGAGCAAAGCTTCTCCTGGCGCAGCCTGCAATGGCGCTGGGAATCGTTTCGCACCGGCAAACCTTACGCCGAAATTGTCGTGCTGCGCAGCCTGCTATACCGCGTCGAGCAGGTCTTCCTGATTCACCGTGATTCCGGTTTGCTGCTCCAGCATGTCGCCGCCCCGCCGGCCCAAGCGACCGCTGGAACACCCCTGGAAAAGGACCCGGAAATGGTTTCGGGCATGCTCACCGCGATCCAGGATTTCGTTCGCGATTCGGTCAGTGGCGCCGAAAGCGAAAATCTCGAAACCGTTCGCATGGGTGAGATTGAAGTAGTGCTCGCTTACGGCCCGGACGCGATCCTGGCCGGTTTCGTTCGCGGTGTTGCGCCTCGAAAACTGAGCCGGGTCTTTCAGGACACTCTCGACGTCATCGAACAAAAAAAAGCCGAAGCTCTTCACACGTTCTCCGGCGACACCTCGCGGTTCGATAGCTGCCGGCCGCAGCTCCAAGCCTGCCTGCTTGGACAGGGCCGCCCCGAAGAGCGCACGTCCGGCTCCTGGGGCGCCCGCGCGCTCCTGTTCGGCGTGCCGGCCTTATTGGTGTTGGCTCTCATCGGCTGGTGGATTTATGCCAACGTGATTGAGCGCCGCTGGACCGATTTCGCTCATCGGCTGGAAAGCGAGCCCGGCATCGTGCTCACTCACGCCGAAAAGCGCGGCTCGAATTTTTACATCTCCGGACTGCGCGATCCCCTCGCAGCCGATCCTGCGTCGCTTTTACCGGCAAGCCTGTCTTCCAACCAGGTTGAGTTTCACTGGGAGGAATATTATTCGCTCGTTCCCCGCTTTGCCGCTCAGCGGCAGCTCGCCGAACTGAAGGGCCAGTTGCAGAAACGCGCCTTTCGCTTTACGACCGGCAGCGCCGAGATCCCACCCGAACAGCGCTTCCTGCTGGAAGACGTGGCATCCCAAATGATCTCGCTCATCCAGGCCGCCACCGCCTTGGGTAAGACCGTCCAGATCGAAGTGCGCGGCAATCACGATCCTGTCGGCGCCGAAGAGCTCAATGCGGCGCTGTCCCGATCCCGCGGTGAGAATGTTCGTGCCGCTCTGATCGCATTGGGCGTTCCGGCGGCCCGTCTGATCGCCGTCCCGGAGGATATCGAGAAGGAAACCTGCTCCGCCGTCAAGGAAGAAGAGCGCCTGTTCTGCCGCAGCGCGTCGTTTCGCGTCACCGGCGTTCTCTAGCAGATGTTGAAAAAGAAAATCTGCATGGTGGGCCAATTCGGTGTCGGCAAAACCAGTCTGGTGCGCCGCTTTGTCGAAAGCATTTTCGACGAACGCTATCTCACCACCATCGGCGTCAAGATCGATCGCAAGGATGTCACCGTTGGATCCGAATCCGTCACGCTGATGCTGTGGGACCTCGCGGGCGAAGACGACCTGGCGCAGCTGAACGTCTCGCATCTTCGCGGCGCTTCCGGATACATCCTGGTTGTGGATGGCTGCCGCGCGGCGTCGCTCAACAAGGCTGTCGAGTTGCAGCGGCGCATTGCCGGGCAGCTCGGTCCGTTGCCGTTCGTACTGGTGTTGAACAAGGCGGATCTTCGCGATCGGTGGGAAGTTCAGGACACAGCCGTCGCCGAACACGGCTGGCCCACTTTTGAAACCAGCGCCAAGGCCGGCAGCGGCGTCGAGGAAATGTTCCTGGCACTGGCCGGGAAGTTGCTCCAATGAACCTTCTGACAGCCCTCGGCTTCGCGGTGTTTGAGCGGAGCGGGGAAGCGTCGTTCCGATTGTTGGGGCCGGCGCCCCATTGGCTACCGGCCGGAAGCGTGACGGAAGCCTTTCCGTTCCTCGAAGTCTTTCTTCCCGACGCCGAAGAATTCTGGGCTGACCGCGGTGCCCGCACAGCGCTTTACTCTGACCTCTGGACTCAAGGCGGCGCCACCGGAGACGAGCTTCACTTTTGTGCTATCGCCGTCGCCGGAGAGCGTAAGCTCCTCCTCATTGAGTGCGCGGAGCAAAGGTTCCAGCAAGCGCGGAGTTTCGTCCAATACGCGCATGAAGCCTCGCTCGCGCGCGAGCAAATCGCCAAACTAACGCAGGCCAAGACCGAGTTTCTCGCGCGCATGAGTCACGAGATCCGGACTCCCATGAACGCGCTCCTCGGCATGGTCGAGTTGTTATCGGAAACGCCGCTCAACGATGAACAGCGGAAATACCTGCAAGTGTTCCAACGTGCCGGCGACAATCTGTTGAACGTCATCAACGATATTCTGGATTTCTCGAAAGTCGAAGCCGGGCAGATCGATCTCGAGAACATTGAATTCGATCTGGCTCAGGTCATCCAAGAAGCGATCGAAATCGCGGCCGTCCGCGCTCGTGCCAAGGGCCTTGCTCTCGTCAACCGGATTCAACCCAACGTGCCCACGCTCTTGATCGGCGACCCCGGCCGCCTCCGGCAAATCCTTTTGAACTTACTCGGCAACGCCACCAAATTCACCGACCGCGGCGAACTCACGGTGCTCGTGGAAACAGATTCGGACCAGCCAGTGCCCGGCGCGCTGCACTTCGCGGTCTCCGATACCGGTATCGGGATTCCCGCCGATCGTCTTTCCACGATCTTCGACAGTTTCTCGCAAGCCGACGCCTCCACCACGCGCAAGTATGGCGGCACCGGCCTGGGTCTCGCAATCTCCAAACGTTTCGTTGAATTAATGGGTGGAAAAATCTGGGCCGAAAGCAAACCGGGCGCTGGTAGCACGATGCATTTCACTGCGCGATTCTCCGTCGCTGACGCCCCCAAGCCGGTGGCAGAGGGAAGCGCCCCGGTCGTGATTCGCAATCGTGGCTTGCGAATTCTCTTGGCGGACGATTCGGAGGAGAATCGCTTCCTCATTCGCGGCTATTTGAAAGATTCCGGCTGCATCATCGACGAAGTGGAGAACGGCGCCGAAGCGGTTGAGCAATTCAAACAACGTGCCTACGACATCGTTCTCCTGGATGCTGAGATGCCTGTTCTGGATGGCTATTCCGCCACTCGCGAGATCCGTGCGCTTGGCGCGACGCCCATTTTCCTGCTGACCGCCCATGCTTTGCGGGAAGCCAGAGCCCGGAGCTTCGAAGCCGGCTGCACGGACCATCTTACGAAGCCCATCAAGAAGGCCACTCTGCTCGAAGCAATTAACAAGGCTGTGCCGGCTGCATCCGTGAGCGACCGAATTCATGTCCCGGTGGAAGCGTGGCTCAAGCCGGTGGTTGGTGGCTATCTCGAGAAACGGCGTGGCGATGTTCGGAAACTGCGAGCTGCACTGGATTGCAGCGACTATGACACGATCCGCATGCTCGGCCACCAAATGTGCGGCACCGGCGGCGGCTACGGTTTCGAACCGATCACCGAAATTGGCAGCGCGCTCGAAGAGTCCGCTCTTGCGAGCGATAGCGCGCGGATGCGGGCGAGTATCGAAGATCTGGACCGCTATCTGAACAACATCCAAGTCGAGTAAGGTATACAATCAAACGCCATGAAGCATCTCATGCTGGTCCTGGTTCTGATTGGCGCCGGTGCGGTTCACGCGGGGGCCGCCGCTACTTGCGATCGGGAATGCCTGCGTGGATTCATCACGCAGTATCTCGACGCTCTGGTCGCGCACGATCCAAGCGCTCTGCCGCTCAGCGCTAAAGTGCGATTCACCGAAGACAGCGTGGAGATGCATTTGGGCGACGGCCTCTGGAAAGACGCGTCGCGCATCCGGGCGTTTCGACAGGACATTTTGGATGCCCGGCAGGGCATCGCCGCCTCGCAAGTGATCGTCGAGGAAGCGGGCTCGCCAGTCATGCTAGTCCTGCGCTTGAAAGTCGCCGACAAGAAAATCACCGAGATCGAAACCATGGTCACGAGAACCCAGAAAGAAGGCGCGCTCTTCAAGCCGGATGCTCTTCAGGCCGCGGATAAGACGATGGCGTTCGTTCCGGAGAAATCACAACTCGCATCGCGCGATGACGCCATCCGGATCGCCAAGTTCTACCCGGCGGGACTCAAAATCGGTAGCTTCGTCACCGTTGACGCTCCCTTCGCGCCCGATGCATACCGCGTGGAGAACGGCGTCATTACGGCTGGTCCGGGTTGCTCGCGTCCAGGCTGCGAAAACATCAAGACGCAGAAGATCATGGAGCATCCGTTCATCACCACCCGCGTCGTAGCCGTCGACGAAGAGCTTGGCATCGTGCTCCTGCGCATGAATTTCGGTCAAACGAATTCGTACGGCCAAGGCAACGCGCTCGTCGTTTGGGAAGCGTTCAAGATTTACGGAGACCAGATGCGCGCCGTCGAAGCGTTCATGAAAATCATGCCGGCAAGCATGGGCTCCGGCTGGGAGTAGTGGCCTCTTCAGGCGTAAATCCCCGGGGCTTCGTGCCCGGTCTTCTGCACATACTCGACATACGATCCCAAATACACGTGCGGATCGCGATCCCGCCCGCTCTCGCCGCCCAGCTCCAGCACACGCGAGCTTAGGCCACGCAGGAACGTGCGATCGTGCGACACGAAAATCATGGTGCCTTCAAACTCCTTCAGCGCCTCCACCAGCATCTCCTTGGTCGCCAGGTCGAGGTGATTGGTGGGTTCATCCAGCACCAGAAAATTCGGCGGATTATAGAGCATTCGCGCCATCGCCAATCGCGATTTCTCGCCGCCCGACAGCGCCCGGATGCTTTTGTCCACGTCGTCGCCTGAAAATTGAAACGCTCCGGCCAGCGTGCGCAGTGATCCCAGACCGTCCTGTGGGAAATCCTTCTGGAGCTGCTCGATAACAGTCAGCTCGGGATCCAACACGTCCAGCGATTGTTGCGCGAAATATCCCATGCTCAAGCTGGCTCCTAAACGTACACTGCCTGCGTCGGGTTCAATCGCTCCCGCGATCATTTTGAGCAGCGTGGTTTTGCCCGCGCCGTTCTTGCCCATCACTGCCCAGCGTTCGCCGCGGCGCACCGTGAGATTGAATCCGTCGTAAATCACGCGCGGGCCGAATCGTTTGTGCAGATCCTCGATCACAGCCACTTGATCGCCCGACCGCGCCGGCACGCGAAACTCGAACTTTACCACCTGACGCTTCTTTGGCAGTTCAACTCTTTCGATCTTGTCGAGAGCCTTGATGCGGCTCTGCACCTGCGCCGCCTTGGCCGCGTGTGTCCGGAAACGATCGATGAAGCGCTGCTCCTTGGCCAGCATCGCCTGCTGACGCGCGAAGGCTGCCTGTTGATTTGTTTCACGAATAGCCCGCTCCCGCTCGTAGAAATCGTAATCGCCCGAATACGTTACGATCTCGCCCGAGTCGATTTC
The DNA here is from genome assembly GCA_003166865.1 of Bryobacterales bacterium. Classification (GTDB taxonomy): domain Bacteria; phylum Acidobacteriota; class Terriglobia; order Bryobacterales; family Bryobacteraceae; genus Palsa-89. Next base: position 64,419 of record PMUP01000050.1, on the reverse strand, counting down.
GGCAATCTTCGATACGATGCGGTTCATGAATTCGCGGTCGTGCGAGGTCATCAGCAGCGCGCCTTGATAAGACTTGAGGAACTGCTCCAGCCAAATGATCGATTCGATATCCAGGTGGTTGGTCGGCTCGTCCATCAGCAACACATCCGGACGGCCCAGCAGCACCCGCGCCAGCGTCACCCGCATCTTCCATCCGCCCGACAGCGCTCCCACGTCGCCGTCGATTTGGTCGTCTTGAAAGCCGAGGCCATGCAGCACCTCGCGCGCCTGCGCCTCCAACGCGTAGCCATCCAGATGCTCGTACTCTTCCTGAACATGGCCGAAGCGTTCCAAAATCTCGTCCAGTTCATCCGCGCGTTCGGGATCCTCCATGGCGCGTTGCAACTCATCGAGTTCGTGATGCAGATCGCCCGCGCGCCCGCTTCCCGCGATGGCTTCATCCAAAACCGACCGACCTTGCATCTCCTCCACGTCCTGGCGAAAGTAGCCGATGTGGAGCCGCTTGGGAACGGTGACGTCGCCATCGTCCGCCTCTTCCTCGCCCACGATCATGCGGAACAGCGTCGTCTTGCCCGCGCCGTTCGGCCCCACCAGCCCGACTTTCTCGCCGGGGTTCAATTGAAACGAAGCGTCCACAAAGATCAGCTGCTTGCCGTACTGCTTATTGATATTGGAAAACGAGATCATCCCTCTGCCATCATAGCGGCGAGCTTGAGCACCGTTGCCCAGTTTCTCGCCGTGCAGATGGTCGAGAGCTTCGAATCAAAGTAAGCGTTAGTCAATTTGGTGCGCGCCATGCCGTTGGGAAGATGCAGATAGATCTCCTGGCCGCGCAGGTGAAAAGCGTCTGGCGCCGACCGCGCGGGATCCAAGCCCGCAATCGCGCTGGCCTTCGGCGAATCGGCCAGGAAATAAACGTGCAGCATTTTCTCCTCCGCTCCGGCCTTGAGAAATGGATTGTCGCGGATGGTCTTGAGCAACTGCTCGGATGTCCGGATGACCACGGGAATGCGATAGCCGTAACGCTTTTCTATTTTTGCTTTGACGGCATCGCCGATGCCGGGCGCTCCGGCTGGCGCATCGAAAATCACGTTGCCGCTCTGGATGAACGTGCGCACGGCCTTGCATCCAGCGTCCGAGAACATCTGGGCGAGATCCTTCATCGGCAGCGCGTTGTTGCCGCCAACGTTGATTCCCCGAAGCAGCGCGACGTGTGTCATCAGGCCTCTTTGCCTTGCGGCGCACCGAAATCTTAGGAGCTCGCGCTAGTGCGCTCCTCGATCACGAAACCCCGTTATTCATCTTACAGGGCGAGGAAGCGGCTGCGCCGAAGCCCCTAAATCCCAAACTGCCAATCCCAAATCCCTAGTCCCAAACCCCTTTCCTGGTAACCCCGGCGGCTTCCTTTTCGCTCTTACAAATGATATATATAACTAGCGGAGGTGTGGATGCGCTGCGTGTCTGTGCTCCTGGGCCTGGCCCTGTCACCTCCCTTCCTGTTCCCGGCCGAGGCGCCCCACGTCTTCACGCCCGCTCAGAAGAACTACTGGTTCTTCCAGCCGGTAAAAAAGTCGCCGGTACCCGCGGTTAGGAACAAAGCCTGGGTCAAGACCCCGATCGACGCGTTCATCCTCGCCAAGCTCGAAGAGAACAAGCTCCAGCCCAATTCCCGCGCCGACAAGCTGACGCTACTGCGACGCGTCACCGTCGACATGACCGGCCTCCCTCCCACCCAGGAAGAAATCCAGCAATTCCTGAGCGACTACTCACCCAACGCCTGGGAGAAAGTTGTGGACCGGTTGCTCGCCTCGCCCGCTTATGGCGAGCGCTGGGGACGTCATTGGCTGGATGTCGCGCGCTACGCAGATAGCAATGGCTTCAAGGCAGATGAGACCCGTCCCAATGTCTGGCGCTATCGCGACTACGTCATCAAAGCGTTCAACGATGACAAGCCGTATGACCGGTTCGTGAAGGAGCAAATCGCGGGCGACGAGCTGTACCCCGGTAACACCGAAGCGCTCACCGCCATGGGATTCAACCGGCACTGGATCGACGAAACCAACGCGCCCGATCTGTTCGAGCGCCGCCATCAGACGCTCGACGACATGACCACGGTTACCGGCGTCGCGTTCCTGGGCATGACGTTCGGCTGCGCGAAGTGCCACGATCACAAGTTCGATCCGATTCTGACCAAGGACTACTATCGCCTCCAGTCGTTCTTCGCCAACACCGCCTTCGGCGACGGTCCGCTGCCGCTCTCGGATCCCGAAGACAAGCGCAAATACGAAGAGCAGTACTCGGCGTGGGATGCAAAGACCAAGGACATTCGCGCCGAGATGGAAAAGATCATGGCGCCGATTCTGGAGGATCGCAAGAAGCACTCAGCGACGGTCATGACGGACGAAGTCCAGGCTGTCGTCGCCAAGGATGCGGCCCAGCGCACGCCGCTCGAACAGCAGGTCTATCACATCGCGGAGACTCGATTCGGCGGCTTGGGCGATCCGGTGAAAGCGCTCAAAGGCGACAATGCGAAGCGCTATGCCGAGCTCAAGGCCCAGTTAGCCACGTTCGACTATATCAAGCCCGCTCCGCTGCCCGAAGGCCAGTTCATGACGGACCTGAACGCCACTGCGCCGCCAACCTATATTTTGCGCGGCGGGAGCCGCTTCGCCCCCGGCGATGAAGTGCAGCCGGGATTCCTTTCGATTCTGGACCGGAGCGACGCGAAAATCACTCCGCCCCAGGGCGTGAACTCCACTGGCCGCCGCAGCTCTCTTGCGGCCTGGCTCACCGATCCATCGAATCCGTTGCCTGTTCGCGTGATGGTGAATCGCATCTGGCACTATCATTTCGGCCGCGGCATCGTGGCCACGCCTGGCGATTTCGGCCGCATGGGAGCGAAGCCCACGCATCCCGAGCTCCTGGATTATCTCGCGAACTATTTTGTCGACAACGGCTGGAGCATCAAGAAGGTGCATCGCCTGATTCTGCTTTCGAATGCATATCAGGAGGCCTCCGATTATCAGCCCAAGATCGCCGAAGCTGATCCCGATAACAAGCTGCTGTGGCGCTACCCTCGCCGCCGCATGGAAGCGGAAGCCGTTCGCGATTCCATGCTGGCCACGGCCGGGTTGCTGAATCCGCAGCCAGGCGGGCCCGGCGTGTATCCTCCGGTACCTCCCGGACTGATCACCGAGCTTTCCGCGACGGCAGTGGCCGGAGGCTGGCGAACGGAGAAAGATCCCGCGCAAAGCGATCGCCGTAGCGTCTACATTTTTGTCCGCCGCAACCTGCCCTATCCGCTGTTGCAGGAATTCGACACCGCCAATACGTTTGAGAGCTGCGATTATCGCAAGAACACCGTCACTGCGCCGCAGTCGCTCGACCTGTTGAACAACGAGCTGGTGCTGGATTGGGCGCGCTCTCTCGCCGGCCGCGTCTTCAACGACAGCGGACTCAAGCCCGAAGCGCAAGTGGACCGGGCATTCCACCTGGCTTATGGACGAGGGGCCAGCGCTGAGGAGCAAAAGATCGCCGAAGATTTTCTCGCCAAGCAGATGCCGATTATGGCCCAACGGTTGGCCGGGGATGACAAGAGCAAGCCGCCGCTGCCCGCCAATCTGCCGGCGGGAACCGATCCGGCGCGCGCCGCCGCGTTTGTCGACCTGTGCCACATGCTGCTCGACTCCAACGAGTTCCTGTACATCAATTGAGGGGTCATGTTAGACAAGCTCAAGCATCATTGGAACGTCACCAATCGCAGGGAATTTTTTACCCAGGCCGGTAGCGGTCTGGCAGCCATCGCGCTCGCCGCCATGCTCGATCAGGATGGCTACGCTGCTTCGGTCGACCCGCTGGCTCCCAAGAAACCGCACGTCACGCCTCGCGCCAAGTCCATCATCTGGTGCTTCATGGAAGGCGCGCCGAGCCACGTGGACTTGTTCGACCCCAAGCCCGCGCTGGAGAAATATTCCGGGCAGCCAGTGCCGCCCTCGTACCATCCGGAAACATTGCAAAGCGCTTTCGGCACCACGCATAACGGGCTCTATCCCACGCGCCACAAGTTCAAGCAGTACGGTGAGAGCGGCCTTTGGGTTTCCGATTGGCTGCCGAATATCGCCGAGCACATGGACGAGATCGCTGTGCTGCGTTCGTGCACCGCCGATGGCGTCAACCACGTGGGAGCCGTCTGCCAAATGAATACCGGCGAAATTCTGGCTGGCCGTCCGTCGATGGGCGCGTGGGTCACCTACGGTTTGGGTAGCGCGAATCAAAACCTGCCGACGTTCGTCGTCATGCAGGACGACAAGGAGATTTTGGGCGGCGTCCAGAACTACAGCTCCGGCTTTCTGCCCGCCACCTATCAAGGCACGCTGTTCCGCAAGGGCGACACGCCGATCTTGAATTTGAGGCCGCCTACCGGCATGACCGACGCGCAAGAGCGCAACAAGCTGGAATTCCTGCAAGCCATCAACGACCGGTTTGGCCGCGACAAACAAGACGATACCGAACTGGATGCTCGTACGCGGTCGTATGAACTCGCGTATCGCATGCAGTCGTCCGCTCCGGAAGCCGTGGATCTGAGTTCCGAATCCGAGGCCACCAAGAAGCTGTACGGCCTGGACGATCCGGCCACCTCGGTGTATGGAACCAACCTTCTGATGGCGCGTAGACTGGTGGAACGCGGCGTTCGCTTTGTCGAATGCTACAGCGGCTCGGGGTCGCGTTGGGACGCGCATAGCAGTCTGGAAGCGAATCACACGGAAAATTGCAAGTCGGCTGACAAGCCGGTCGCTGGTTTGCTGACCGATCTGAAAGCTCGCGGGATGTTGAAGGACACGCTGGTGGTGTGGGGCGGGGAATTCGGGCGCACACCGTTCGTGCAAGGCAGCCCGAATGATGAGAAGGCCGGGCGCGATCACAATCCGTGGGGCTTCACCATTTGGATGGCGGGCGGCGGCGTGAAGGGCGGCCAGGCCATCGGCACCACCGATGAGATCGGGCTGCGCGCGGTCGACGAGCCGCATCACGTTCACGACATTCACGCGTCCATCCTCTATCTGCTGGGCCTGGATCACCTGCGCACGACGTACATGCACAACGGTCGCGCCGAGCGGCCCACCGGCACCGCGGGAGCGTTGATCGACAAGCTGTGGGCGTAAAGCTTTCGCGATACCTTCTGTGCCTGATAGCGTGTGGCGCGTGCGCCCAGACTCTGCCTGACGGTCCCGGCAAAGAAACATTCCAGTCAGTGTGCAGCCGGTGCCACACACCCGATGCCGTGATCGGTAAGCAGGGCAGCAAGCAATGGTGGCAATCGAAGGTGACTGAGATGCTGCAGGAAGACACCGACGTTACGGAGTCGGACGTCGACACGATTGTCGCTTACCTCGCGAAGAATTTTCCGATTGTCAGGATCAACGTGAACAAAGCTCGGGCGTTGGATCTGGAGACAGGTCTTGAGTTGACGGCCAAGGAATCGGAAGCGATTGTCCAATATCGCGAGGCCAAGGGCAACTTCAAAACGTTGGATGATCTGAAAAAGGTCCCGGGGCTGGACGCGGTCAAAATAGAATCGAAGAAGGACCTTCTGGAATTCTGATGGCAACTGAACGGTTCGAAGTACGATCACGCGACGGCGTCGCCATATCCGTTCAAAAGGTCGGGTCGGGTCCAGCGCTGCTGCTGATTCACGGTTCTCTTCTCAACGGGTCACTCTCCTGGGGAGCTGTGCTGCCGAAACTCGCGGAGCACTTCACGGTCTACGCCATGGATCGGCGCGGACGCGCGCCAAGCGGCGATGCGAAAGAATATTCGATCGTAAACGAGGCTGAGGACATTGCGAGTGCTGTTGAGGCAATCGGTGGCCAGGTAATTATCTTGGCTCATTCCTATGGAGCGCTCGCGTCGCTGGACGCTTTGGACCGGCTGAAGACGGTTTGCCATTTGATCCTCTATGAACCGCCCGTCCCATCGAAGCCAGGCGACCCAGGGATTGTCGCAAACATGGTGCGAGCTTTGGAAGCCGGCGATCGCGAACAGCTTGTAACCACGTTTTTACGCGATCAGGTTCGAGTGCCTCCAGATCGCATTACGAAGATGCAATCCTCGCCGATCTGGCCGATCATACTTCAGATTTCTCCCACCTTGCCGCGCGAGGCGCGCGCCGTAAACACTTATCGCCCGTCGGTCGAGCGCCTCGCGAACTGGAAGACTCCGACCACGGTGCTGCTGGGCAGTGTGACCACCGGTCTTCTCCGCGACGCTGCGTTTTTTGTGCGCGATGCCATTCCAGGTTGCCAGATGATCGTTCTCGAGGGCCAAGGCCATGGCGCGATGTTGGACGCCCCCGACTTCTTCGCCAACAAAATCCTGGAGATCGTGGGGACTCACTCCCAGCCGCTTTTGGTTCCGTAGGGCAGGCTGGCTCCCATCGCTTCGATCTCGTGAATCTTGCCGCCGCGGATCTTGAAGATCTCGCCCGCTTGCAGATTGGACGTGCCGCCGTTCATCGGGATGGTGTCGACTCCGGGGACGCCGAGGATCTTGATGGTATGCACGGCGCCCCGATGTTGGAACATCGGGAACGCATAGACCAGCCCCTTTTCTTCGTCGACCAGCCCCAGCCTGCGCGGCCAAAGACGCGTGATGAAGCTCAGAATCTGGCTGTTGATTTGCGCCGTGCAGGTTAAAGTGCCGAGCACGGCCATGGCATGATCGGCTTCGGGCGAGCCCATCGGAACCGGCCAGGGCACGGGCGTCGCGTTGTGCGTGGTTTGGCCGCCGTTCTCGTGCCGCTCGCAGTCTTCGGCGAACGGAGCGATCTCGCCGTTGCCGTGTTCGATGGATTCGAAATACCGATTGGCCGCGTCGATCATGTCTTCACGCGAAGTGCGCTCTGAGACCGGAACGTCAGCCAGGAGCGCGGCTCGCGGAGTGATCAAATTCTGCATCCGGTCGGCGCGGAGATTGCGCGCTAACACGTGCTCGATCTCGGTGATCTCGCCATCCACCACTTTGAGACGCAATGCGATGATCAGCGGCCGGTCATTTTCCTTCATCACGCCATAGAAGCCGACTTGGTTGGACGCGGGATCGACGGCGTAGATCTTGAAGGTGGTGGGAGCTTCGGAAGCGCCAACCCACAGGCCATCGCCGATGCGGATTTCCGCGGTGTTCTCGGTGAATCGCGCCCCTTTGGACAACGGAAGGCCCGACGGATCGTGCTGTACCAGCGCGACGAGATACTGGTCGGTGAGCGCAATCATGCACGCGCGATCGCAATGTTTCGACTCGGCAAATGCAACGCCGGAGAGCGCGGCGAACATGGAAACGGCGGTGATCCAGTGTTTGATCAAGTGAGTGTCTCCGGGCATCGATTATATACTGAAGCGCGGAAGGAGAACACAATGCGGAAATGGATATGGTTGGCGTTGGCTCTTGCGCCGGCGTACGCGCAAGAGAAGAAGGCAACGACCTTGACGGCGCTGGATTACATCGAGATCCAGCAGTTGGTGAATAAGTACGGTCAGGACATCGATACCTGCACCAACAACGGATACGACTACGCGGATTTGTACACCACGGATGGAGTGTTTATCGATAAATACTCTGATGATGGGTTCAAGAAGGGCGGAGTCCAGCGGGCGAAAGGGCGCGATGAGTTGGCGGCGGCATCCTGGGGCGGATCGAAAGGATGCAAGGGCATGCCTTGGAACGGTTGGACTCACTTGATGGGCGATATCGTGATTACGCCGGCCGCTGAAGGCACGGCAACCGGGCGATGTTATCTGATCATGCTCGGAGAGAGGGGGCCCGGCAGCGTCGATCGCGATGGCGGCTACGAAGACATTTACGTGAAGACCGCGAAAGGATGGCGGATCAAATCGCGGACGCACGTGCGGACCAAGGAGTGGAGCAATCCGCTGTTGCAAAGCGCGGATCGGAAGTAGCATGAAGCGGCTCTCAACGTACGTTGTCGCGCTGCTGTGCGGCTGTTTGATGCATGCGCAACCGCCGGGCGAGCGGCCGTTCAAGATCATCAAGCTGGATCCGGCTCTCGATGACATCATTTCACCCGATGCGAAGCTTGAGACTCTCGGCGATCATTTCGGTTTGACCGAAGGCCCGGTGTGGGTGCAACACGGCGACGACGGATACCTTTTGTTCAGCGATAACGCGGGCAACGAGATTTATAGATGGTCGCCGCACGCGCCGCTTTCGGTGTTCTTGCAAAAGAGCGGCTATACCGGGAGCGACATCATGAACGCGGGCGCGCAGACCGTGTCCGGCGGCGGAGTTGCGATTCTGCTGATCGGCTCGAACGGGCTGACACTCGATGCGCTGGGCCGGCTGATCATCACGGCCATGACCGATCGCTCAGTGGTGCGCCTTGAGAAGGATGGCACGCGGACTGTCTTGGCGGATCATTATCAAGGGAAGCGGTTCAACGGCCCGAACGATATTGTCGGGAAATCCGACGGCGCGCTTTATTTCACGGACACGGTGTGGGGCATGCGCGGCGCAGAGAAGAGTCCCGACCGGGAGCTGCCGTACAGCGGATTCTTTCTGCTCAAGGACGGCAAGGTGACGCTGCTCGGCGGCGACAAAGATAGCCCGGGCGACGGGCCCAATGGCATCGCGCTCTCGCCGGATGAAAAGCACCTGTATGTAACGGCGGGCCTATCGAAAACGATGCGTTATGACGTTCTGCCCGACGACACAGTGGCGAATCCGATGAAGTTTTTGGATGCAGGGATCGATGGCATCAAGGTGGACCAGAAAGGCAATGTGTACTCGACGGTGCGCGGCAGCGAGATTTGGATCACCTCGCCCGAGGGCACGCATCTGGGCACGCTGCAGATGCCGCAAATCGCAACCGAACCAAGACCGCGCATTGTTGCGACAAATCTCGCATTCGGTGACGCCGATGGCAAGACGCTTTACACCACCGCCTGTACCCATTTGTTTCGGATTCGGATGAAAGTTACGGGCGTAGGCCCGGGTCTCCCACGGTTAGAGGGAGCGCGAACGCAATGATGCCGATGCCCGCGGCAACGGCAACGTATTGTTTGTGGTCGAACTCGTACGTCATCGGCGAAGCTTTCCACACGTGATTGGTCGGAAACTGCCAGAGGATGGCGCCGGTGGTTGCATCTGCTGCCATGAACGCGCCGCTGTTTTCTCCGAAGAATACCAAGCCCGTCGCGGTGGAGAGCACGCCGGCTGAAGCGGTCACCGGGCCGCTCGATTGTGGAACCTCCCAGGCGATCTCGCCGGTTTGAATGTCGATGGCGCGCAGAACTTTCTCGAACGTTTCGCCGGGCGCGGGCCGCGCGATGCCGCCCGTGTAGCCTTTTCCCGCTTGCCACTCGCCGTGATTCTTCGAAAAGAGATTGCAGCGCTCGAGGGCCTGGAAGTAGTACAGGCCGGTGCCTGGATTGAACGAAGTCGAAAACCAATTGGTTCCGCCTTGGAATCCGGGGCAGACGTACGTTTCTCCGCCGGCCATTTCTGGAATGGTCTTCAAGATCGGACGTCCATCTTTGTCGATGCCTTCTGCCCAGTTCAGCTTCTTCAAGAACGGCTTCGCTAGCAGGAGCTGGCCGTTCGTTCGATCAAGCACGTAGAAGAAGCCGTTGCGATTGGCCTGCAGCAGCAGTTTGCGCGGCTGGCCTTGCCAGTTGGTGTCAACCAGGACGGGCGGCTCCTGGGCATCCCAATCGTGAATGTCGTGCGGCGTGAACTGGAAATACCATGTGAGCTTGCCTGTTTTGGCGTCGAGTGCCAGGACCGAATCGGTGTAGAGGTTGTCACCCGCGCGTTCGCCGCCATCGAAGTCGGGGCCGGGATTTCCAACCGGCCAGTAGAGGGTGCCGGATTCGGGATCGTACGTGCCAGTCATCCAGGTGTCGCCGGAACGGTGTTCAACATCTTTGCCGGTCCATGTTTCAGAGCCGGGCTCGCCGGGCTGGGGCACGGTCCAGAATCGCCAGGCTTCTTTGCCGGTGGACTGATCGTAGGCAGCCAGGAAACCGCGCGCGCCTTCGTCTCCGCCGGCGGTACCCGAGATCACGAGATTGCCGGCGATCAGCGGCGCGGACGTGCCGTTGTAGTTCAAATGCCAGTCAGCCATTTCGGTCTCCCACAGCAGTTCGCCGTTGAAGCGATTGAGCGCGATGAGGTGCGCATGGTCAGTGAGCATGAAGATGCGATCGCCACCCCACGCGACGCCGCGATTGAATCCGAACGCCGCGTTGCCCGCGATGCCTTTGGTGCGCGCGCGCTGGTAATGCCAGATCAGGCGCCCCGAGCCCGCGTCAAGCGCGAAACATTCGTTGGCGCCGGACACGTACATGATGCCTTCCACCACCACTGGAGTGTTCTCGATCTGCGAGACGTTCGGCATCGGAAAGATCCAGGCCGGGGCGAGGGTGCGGACGTTCGTCTTGTAGATTTGCGTGAGCTTCGTGTAGCGGTTGCCGCTGGGATCGCCATTGTAGGTGGGCCAATCGGTTTGCGATGTGACCGGGCGATAACGATCGCCCGTGTTGCGGAGCAGGTGGATCTGCTTGTCGTCTGTACGGAGCTGAAGGTCGAACGGACCCTGGTTCAGGACCTGGCCTTCGAGCGTCTCGCCGGTGGCGAGTTGGATTTTCTTCCGAACGACGGCGGACGGCGCGGTGCGCGACATGGGTGCGAGGGTGCGGAGATGCGCGACCAGGTTGGTCATATCTCCGGCGGGCAGGTCGAATGCGGGCATGCCAGCAGCGGGCCGTCCGACTCGAAGGAACGCGGCTAACTCAGTAGCGTTGCGCGAGGCGATTTGCGCTTGGATGTTGGGGCCGGATTCTCCGCCGGTGGCGTCCGCGCCGTGGCATCGCGAGCAGCGGGCTTCATATTCGCGGCGGCCGGGATCGGTTTGGGCTAGAGCTAGCGTACCGACGAACAAGGCGGCGAGGAGAGGGGTGCGCATCTAAGAAACGATATCAGGTTCAGCTCGGGATAATCGCAGCGTAATGATGCTTCCGAGCCAAGCTCAGTAGGGCTTTATCAAAGGTTACGAGTGTTGCGCCAATCTCCTTGGCGAAGGCGAGCAGATAGCAATCTCCGATCCATTTGGACGCGCGTTGGTCGGCGAACGGAGCCGTCGCCTGCCGAAACGCGGTATCGACGTCGCGAGGCTCGGGATGTAGTTCCACTCGTGGATCGTCGAGCCACCCCTCGTAGACGGCCCACGCACGATCCACTGTCAGCGTTTCCTCGCCCATCGCCGCCTGATTGGTCAGCAAGCGGAGCAGCCCCACCTGGGTGTAGCGCGAAAAGATGAGTGAAGCTCCTCGCGGCGTGTGGTCTAACCATCCCCATGCCGCCGAATTGTGGGAGTGGCCGATAACTGACAGCGCAATCCAGACGTTTACGTCAGGAAAAAACGAGGTCATGCGGGTTCTCGTCTTTCGGGAAGGCCGGCCCCAGCTTGCCTTTGCCCTTAATAAAAGGACCGGTGACGTAGGCTCCTTTGCGCTTCTTGCTGTATTTTTCCTCGAGGGCCCCGATGATCAAAGCCCGCATGGATGTGCCAGATTGAGCAGCGCGATGGCGCAGGGCAGCATGCAAGGGCTCGGGGATGTCTACCGTTGTTCGAATCGCCATGACTTCATTATGGCACTGATGACATAAAGCTGTCACCGCAGCGGTTTTAGTTCGGGTGGAACTCCCTCGGGCAACGGGTAGCGATCGACATTCAACAGCATCGAAACGAACTGGTAGTAGCCCATGACGCCCAGCATGTCGACCACGCCGCGCTCGCCGAATTTCTCCAGTGCGGCCTGGAAGGCGGCGTCGCTGGCCTGCTTGGTCGAAAGCACCTCGGTACAGAAATTGTAGACGGCTTCTTCGTCGGGCTGCATGGGCGCGGGACGTTTTCCGGCGGCAAGTGCGTCGATGACGGCGGGGCTCAGGCCGGCAGTGAGCGCGATTTTATGGTGCGCCTGCCATTCAAACTGGGCAGTCCAATGACGCGCGGTAATCAGAATAACGAACTCATTCAGCCGCGGCGGTAGCGAGGAGTGGTAGCGCATCTGAGCGCCAAACTTCTGCGCGAGATCGCCCATCTCGGGGCTGCGCAGCAGGACGTTGAAGGGACCATCGAGCGAAGTGCGCGGGCCTGAGAGGATACTGTTGATCAGTGTCTTCTGCTCGGATGTCATGGTGTCGTAGGACAGCGGTTTGAAACGGCCGCCGCGCAGGTGCAGATCGCGAGTGGTGGGAGCTTGAGCGTTCACAATGCCCAGGATACCGAGAATCCCGGCACACACGGTTGGAAGGCGCATGGAGTGTTCCTTTCGTTAGGTGATTGTATGCTAAAGTTCGATTCCGTGCATCATTCTGGTGAGTTGGCGCGTCTCACTGCCGAAAAGCTATTCTAGTATTCGATCGGAGAATCTAATGAAAACGACAACCAGTCAGCCCTTCCTTAGCGATGTGAAAGAGCTGCGCAAGCGCGCCCGCGCCAACCTCGATAAGGGCGCGGTGACGCCCGCCTACCAAGGCAACGTCCAGCAGACCATCGACATCCTGCAGTCGGTCCTGGCTACTGAAATTGTATGCGTGCTGCGCTATACGATGAACGCGATCGCAGCCACGGGCATTTCGAGCGATGGTGTGAAGGAAGAATTCGAACAGCACGCCAAGGAAGAGCAAGGGCACATGCTGCTCGCGGCGGAGCGGATCAACCAACTGGGTGGAACGCCGAACTTCAGTCCCGAGGGCCTGTTGTCGCGATCGGCTTCGGAGTACACGGTGGGCGCGAACCTGGTGGAGATGATCAAGGAAAACCTGGTGGCCGAGCGGATCGCGTGCGAGCATTACCGCGAGTTGATTCGATTCTTCGCCGACAAGGACCCCACCACGCGAGTGATGATGGAAGGCATCCTCGTCAACGAAGAGGAGCACGCCAACGACATGCACGATCTTCTGGTTGCGCACGAAGGCAAACCGATGCTGCCGAAGTCCTAAGCAACGCTAAAATAGTAGCGGATGCGTGTAGCGCTGGTTTGTGGCCTCAGTCTGCTGAGCGCCGTGCTTCTGGCCGAGCGATTGGAAGATACTTTCTACGTTCCTCTCGATGATCCGGCCATTCAATACGCGACGCCGGCCTCAGACTCGATCGCGCACCTCGAAAAGCAACTTGAAAACCGTAAAGCCAAACTCGACTACGCGCCCAACGGTTGGGGCTATCTTCCGGCCATTCTGAAGCAACTTGATATCAACATCGATTCGCAAGTGCTGGTCTTTTCGCGGACCAGCATTCAGAACGAGCGAATCTCGCCGCGTACTCCGCGCGCGATTTATTTCAACGACGATACGGCCGTGGGCTTCGTGCAGAACGGCGAAGTGCTGGAGCTTTCTGCGATTGATCCGAGGCAGGGCGCGGTGTTCTACAGCCTGGATACTGAAAAGTCCGATCGGCCCGAGTTTGCGCGCCGCGACGATTGCCTCCGATGCCACCAAGGCGCGCCCACCATGGGAATCCCCGGAATCCTGGTGAGCTCGGTGCATCCGGTGACGGACCTCGAGGCGCGTGAGGCGCACGGAAGCGCGTTTATTACGGACGGCCGCACCAGTTTCGATGAACGCTGGGGCGGGTGGTACGTCACCGGAACGCACGGATCGCAAGTGCATTTGGGGAACAATCCGGAGCTGGCCGATCCACTGTTTCCGGGCCGGGCAGTGAAAGAAGGCACGCAGAACGTGACCAGCCTGGCGGGGTTCTTCGATACCTCGCGGTACCTCGCGCCGACCAGCGACATTGTCGCGCTGATGACGCTGGAGCATCAGACGCGGATGACGAACCTGATGACGCGGATCGGCTGGGACGCGCGAATCGCGCTGCGCGAAGGCAAGGGCAATTTGGAGGCGGCCGCGCGTGACCGGATCAACAGCGAGATCGAAGAGATGACCGGCTACATGCTTTTCGTGGATGAGGAGCCGCTGAAGCAGCCGGTGGCGGGGGTTTCGACGTTTATCAAGACGTTCGCCGCGCGCGGGCCTCGGGATGCCAAGGGCCGGTCATTGAGGGACTTTGATCTGCAAAAGCGGCTGTTCCGGTATCCGCTGTCGTACATGATCTACAGCTCGGCGTTCGATGGGATGCCGGATATCGTGCGGGAGCGGGTCTATCAGCGGGTATACGATGTTTTGACGGGTAAGGACAAAAGCCAGACCTTCGCTGGTATTTCGCCCGCCGACCGGCAGGCGGTGCTGGAGATCGTGCGCGCCACCAAGCCAAATCTGCCGAAATATTGGACGTCGCCTTAGAGATTACGCGGCCATCGATCTAGCCGCAGTCCGCGCGGTTTCGATCAATTGGCGTACCAGCTCCGGGTCGCTCACATACCACATGGCGCTTCCCTTCTTGTCCGTTCTCCCGCTTCCAGGAACTTCCATATCGGAGGGCGTTGTCTATTGGGAATACAGGTTGTCCCGCTCAGGCAAAAGAGCAACACCTTCGCGAACAACAATAATTTGCCGGCTCTTGTCCGGAGCACGATTCTCACTGGATCCAGCTCCCCCAGGGCGAGCGTTCGCATCTTCTCGCGCTTTGGTCCAACAGCCATTAGCAATCGCCGGTCGGTGAGACCGTATGCGGTGTTCCATGTGCGCCACATCCAAATTCCAACGGAAATGCTCAAGGCGGCGACCACTGCGGCCACACCGGTCACTTCCAGCCGCGCTAGGACTGCCAGCGGAGCCTTTCGCAGAGCCAGCATTCGGAACAGATAGGAACATTGAGTCAGCATTAGGGCACAACCATACCCGGGAAGCCACATTGAAGATCGGCGTGGCCGAGTGGTCCAAAGCAGGCGTTCGCCGGGGTTCAGCACCGTTTGAAACAGCGCGGAGCCGTCCATAGAAGGGAATCGGCGCGGCGCCCAGGCGGCTTTACGACCGATTGCGCTGCGTATGGGTAGAATCCGGTAGTAACAATAGAATGAATGAGTTCGTCTCTCCTATTGGCCCTGGGAATCGGTTGAACTAGGGTTCGTCCTTAACAATTGCAATATCAGTAGGATAGGCGGTATCCTCGAGAAAAGGGTCCCGCCGCGGCCTGGGTGGCGCCGAGAGATCCATGAAGATAAGACCGGCTGTCGTTTGCATCGCGACCGTGACTGTCGTGCTGGCTGCTCAGACGGCCAGTCCACAAGCGCCGTCGACGCCCGCGCGGGTACCCACCGAAGTAACCGACGCACCGGCGGAACGGGCGATTCTCAACCAATACTGCGTCACTTGTCACAATGAAAAGCTGAAAACAGGGGGCCTGGAGCTCGATAAGCTCGACACCGCGCACGTCGCCGATCATGCCGAAAAGTGGGAGCTGGTGGTGCGCAAGCTGCGATCCGGCATGATGCCGCCCTCGGGGATGCCGCGGCCGGAGTGGGCGACCTACGAATCGATGGTGGCGTGGCTAGAGAAGGAACTGGATCACACCGCGCCGTCGCACTTCCCGCCGCCGGGCCTGCATCGGATGAATCGCACCGAGTACGCGAATGTGATTCACGATTTGCTGGCCCTGGAGATCGATCCGGCGAAATACTTGCCGTCGGACGACTCGACCAGGGGATTCGACAACATCGCCGGTGCATTGGCGCTGTCGCCTGCGCTGCTGGAAGGATACACCTCGGCGGCGGCCAAAATCAGCCGCATCGCGATGGGAGATGTTAGTGAGCCTGCGCTCGCAACTTATCGCGTGGCGTCCGATACCACGCAGGATTATCACATCGAAGGCCTCCCGTTCGGCACCCGAGGCGGACTGGTGGTGCAGCACGAGTTTCCGGCGGATGGCGACTACGTGTTCAAAATTTTCCCCATCAACAAAGGACTGATGGACAACAACACCGCGTTCGGCGAGATCACGGGCGAGAAGCTCGAACTCCTGTTGGATGGCGCCTGGGTGCATCAGTACGACTGGGATAAAGACGTGGCGCGCGGTAAACCGGTGCATGGCGGCACCGCCGACGTTCATTTCCATGTGAAGGCGGGGCTGCACACGGTGGGCGTAACGTTCCTGGCGACGCAGTTGGCTCCCAGCCAGGATTTGGATCAGCATTTCTTGAGGAGCACTATCGAGACCGGCGGCCTGCCGGGGTTCAAGTTCTATCCGCACGTTGGCAAGATGGAGATTCTGGGTCCGTTCAAGCCCACTGGTGCGAATGAGTCGGCCAGCCACCAGAAGATTTTCGTGTGCCATCCAAATGGGGACGCGTCGCAAGAGACGACATGCGCAAAGCAGATTGTGGACACGCTGGCGCGGCATGCGTTCCGGCGGCCGGTGACCGCGCAGGATAACGAGACGCTGATGGGCTTTTATCAGCAGGGCCGGAACGAGGGGACCTTCGATACGGGCATCGAGCGGGCGCTGCAGCGCGTCCTGGCAGACCCTGAGTTTGTGTTTCGCAAGGAAGCCGAACCGGCAAATATCGCGGCTGGCCAAAGCTACCACATCAGCGATCTGGAACTGGCGTCTCGGCTGTCGTTCTTCTTGTGGAGCAGCATTCCCGATGACGAGCTCATCGACATTGCGAGCAAGAACAAGCTGCATGAGCCGGCGGTTCTAGAGCAGCAGGTGCGGCGCATGCTGGCGGATTCGCGCGCCGACCGGTTGGTCACCAATTTCGCCGGGCAGTGGCTGAACCTGCGGGCGTTGCAGACCTGGGCGCCGACGGTTTCGCTCTTCCCCGATTTCGACGACAATCTGCGCCTGGCGATGCGCAAGGAGACCGAGCTATTTATCTCGAGCATCGTGCATGAGAATCGCAGCGTGATCGATCTGCTGGACGCGAAGTACACCTTCTTGAACGAGCGGTTAGCCAAGCACTACGGCATTCCGGGAGTGTACGGCAGCGATTTCCGGCGCGTGGATTTGACCCCGGAGTTTGATGTGCGCCGCGGGTTGCTCGGCCAAGCCAGCATACAAACGCTTTCATCGTATCCGCAGCGCACTACGCCGACTGTCCGCGGCAAAGCGATCATGCTGATTTTCCTGGGCGTGAGCCCGCCCGATCCGCCGCCCAACATTCCCACGTTGAAGGATCAAGGCGCCGCGGTCCACGGCGGCGCGAAGCCCACCATGCGGCAACAGATAGAAATGCATCGCAAAAACGCGCCTTGCTCGACCTGCCACAAGATCATGGACCCGATCGGATTAGCGATGGAGAATTTCGACGCGGTTGGTACGTGGCGGACGACCGACAACGGCAGTCCTATCGATCCATCGGGCGTGCTGGTGGACGGAACGAAGCTGGATGGCGTGAAGGGCGTGAGGGAGGCGATGCTGCGGTACTCACCTCAATTCGTTCGGGTGGTGACGGAGAAGCTGTTCATCTACGCGCTGGGCCGCGGGACCGAGTATTACGACATGCCGCTGATCCGCTCCATCGACCATGATGGCGAAGCGAAGAATTATCGGTTTTCATCGTTGATCTTAGGCATCGTGAAGAGCGAGCCGTTCCAGGTGAATCAGAAGCAGGAGAACGCTTCCAACGGGCCGAATTCACTGCGGGCGGAGCGCTAGAGGGATAATAAAGAGAGTGGCGTAATCATGTTCATTACTAAGAAGCACATGTCCAGGCGCACGATCCTTCGCGGCGCCGGTATTGCGCTTGCGTTGCCGCTGCTGGATTCGATGATTCCGGCGCAGACGTTAATCAGCAAGACCGCTGCGAACCCCAAGACTCGTTTTACCGGCATCTTCGTTCCGCATGGCGCGGCGCCCGGATGGTGGGTGCCTGAAGCAGGCGGCCCGGGCGAGCCAAAGAGGGAACTGGGCGCGAAAGATTTCAAATACCCGATGATCTTCGAGCCGCTGGAGCCGTTGCGCGAGCACGTGGTTATCACCAGCGGGCTGTGGTCGAAATCGGCCGAGCCTCCTCCGGGACAAACCGGCGCGGATCACTGGGTGGCGGCGGCGTTCCTGTGCGCGAACAAGCCCAAGAAGACCACCGGCGCGGATATCTACGACGGGACCACCATCGATCAGATCATCGCGCAACACGTCGGGCAGGGATCGCTGCTGCCGTCGCTGCAACTGGCGCTGGAAGATCCGGGCGCGAATTCGAGCAACTGCGGCGAAGGCTATAGCTGCAGCTATTCGAACACAATTTCCTGGTCCACTCCGACCCAGCCGCTGCCGATGGAACTGGATCCGCAAGTGGCGTTCGAGCGCTTGTTCGGCGCGGGCGGCAACACGGCCGATCGCTCGGCGCGGCGGGAGCAGGATCGCAGCATTCTGGATTCGATCACGGCCAAGCTCGCGAGCTTCAAGCGGGACCTGGACCCGAGCGACCGCTCAAAGTTAGACGAGTACGAGACCGACATCCGCGAGTTGGAGCGGCGGCTGGCCATCGCGAAAAAGGCCACGGGCGCGATATCCACCGATGGCGTGGTGATCCCGGCGGGCGTTCCCGAATCGTTCGACGAGCACGTGAAGCTGCATTTCGATCTGCAACGGCTGGCGTTCCAGGCCGATATCACGCGGGTGTCGACGGTTTTGTTTGCGCGCGATCTGACGTCGCGCTCGTATCCGGAAAGCGGAGTATTCGACGGCTTCCACGGGATCTCGCATCATGCCGAGAATCCGGAGACCATCGCGCGGTATGCGAAGCTCAATCAATATCACATCAAGTGCCTGGCGTATTTCATCGAGAAGATGAAGAATACGCCGGATGGCGACGGCACGCTGCTGGATCATTCGCTAATCCTGTACGGCACCAACATGGGCGACTCGAACCAGCACCTGCATTACGATGTGCCGCATCTGCTGATTGGCGGGGCGTCGGGACAGCTGAAGGGGAATCGCCACTTGGCGTACCCGTCCAAGACCGTTCCAACCGGGAATCTGCTGGCGAGCATTCTCGACATGTACGGCGTTCACGAAGAGACCATCGGCGACAGCACCGGCCGGCTGCCGGGTTTGGTGTAACTCAATGGCCACGGCGCGGATTCTAACGACGTGCGCGGGAGCTCTGGTGCTGTGTCTGAGCGCTTTCGCCACGAGCAACAGCCCGATCGCCGACGCGGCCATGAATGGTGACGCGGCAACGGTGCGGACTCTGATCGAGCAAAAAGCCGATGTGAATGCGCTGCAAGCCGACGGCGCGACGGCCATCCAATGGGCGGTGTACCGCGACGATCTGGAAATGGCGGATATGCTCATCGCGGCGGGAGCGAACACCAAGCTGGCGAATCGCGAAGGCGCCACGCCGCTGTATCTGGCATCGCTGCGTGGAAGCGCGCCGATGATCGAGAAGCTGTTGAAGGCTGGCGGCGACCCGAATCAACTCGGACCTGAGGGCGAAACGCCGCTGATGCTGGTGGCGCGCACGGGCAATTTGGATGCAATCCGACTGCTGCTGGAGCATCACGCCGACGTCAACGCGAAAGATAAGCTGCGCGGCACCACGGCGCTGATGTGGGCCACCGAGCAGGTGCATCCAGAGGCGGTGAAGCTGCTTGTGGAGCATGGGGCCACAGTGGGTGTGGCGACCAATATCGACACCCGGAACTCGCGCAACAACCTGGCCAACACTGTGACGCAGCGCCTACGCTCGAGCTTTGGCGCGCTGGGCAAAAGAGGGCCGGGATTCGATGGCACCCCGCCGCCA
Organism: Bryobacterales bacterium; assembly: GCA_003166865.1. GTDB lineage: Bacteria > Acidobacteriota > Terriglobia > Bryobacterales > Bryobacteraceae > Palsa-89. The sequence continues at coordinate 44,758 of PMUP01000050.1, read as the reverse complement.
CCAGATGGTGCGGCTGCGCCGAAGGGTGAGGCTGCGCCGAAAACTTCAGCCCCCACGCACGAACCGATCGTTGCTTCCGCGGGTGGAGCGGTGGTGCCAGCAAAGGCGGCTCCAGCGACTCAACCGAACGGCGAGGATGAAGTCGTGTCCTTTTTCCGGCGCCCGGCCAAGAAGGACGGTGGCGGGCTGACACCGCTGGTTTACGCGGCGCGCGAAAACTGCATGGAATGCGCCAGTATCCTGGTGCAAGCGGGCGCGGACGTGAATCAGCGAACGTTCTACGGCTGGACGCCGTTGCTGGTGGCGACGCAGAATCGCCATTACAAGCTGGCGGAATATTTCCTGGAACACGGCGCGAATCCAAACACTGCGAACAACGGCGGCTGGTCGCCTCTCTATCTGGCCACCGACAATCGCAATATCGAAGGCGGCGACTATCCGGTGCGCGCGCCGGACATGGACCACCTGGATTTCATCAAGCTGCTGATCGCCAAAGGCGCGAACGTGAACTCGCGCATCTGCGGCGTGGAATCGAAGCCCGACAAGTGCACCGGCGACAGCACCGAGACGCGCACCAACTTCACGATGCAGTGGCTGTTCGAGGATGGCGCCACACCGTTCCTGCGCGCGGCGCAATCGGGTGATGTCACGCTGATGAAGCTGCTGCTCGATCATGGCGCGAATCCCAAAATCTTCACCGCGCACAACGTGACGCCGCTGGCCGTCGCGGCGGGCATTGGCTGGGTGGAAGGCGTGACGTACGAGTGGTCGCCCGAGGAGAATCTGGAAGCGGTGAAGATGTGCCTGGAGCTGGGCATCGATCCAAGCGCCGCAGATGATGAAGGCCGGACGGCGCTGCATGGCGCGGCGCACAAAGGCCGGCTAGAAGTGATCCAACTGCTGGTGGATCATGGGGCCGACCTGAACGCGCATGACGGCGGAAGCCGCGACAGCGTCAACGGCGCGCTGCTTGGAAAGACCTGGATGCCGATCGATTGGGCGCGCGGCCTGGTGCGTGTCGGCGTGCAATCGGCCATTCCGCATCCGGATGCCGCGGCGCTGCTCACCAAGCTAATGACCGACCGGGGCATTCCGATCCCGCCCCCACCGTCGTCATCCATTTGTTTGACGAAGGGGCTGAACGGCTGCGAGTAAAAAAGCTATAGACGCTTTCTTCCTACTTCTCGCCCTTCCGTATCGCTCGGAAATCGCCCTCCACCTGGTGTATCACGAGATGCGTGACCACTCCCTGGGCGTCCTTCACGAACTCGACAGGCTGGCCTGCTGCGGAGAAAGTGGTCTCCGACTCGGTCTTCAAAGGAATCTTCCCGGCTTCGAAAAGCTCGATCACCAAATGATCCTCAGCCAAGCTGACGTTGAACGTCATCGACTTGCCGCCCGGCTCGACCACCTTGCCCTGGCGGTCGACAGGTCTGCCGTCATGATCCACCATTTCGTAAACACCGGCGTATTTCGCCAATATTTCCGGCGCCACTGTCACCTTGGTCCGACTTTTCTTCCGATCTGCCTCGGTAACCACGATGTGCTGGACGTCCCGCTCGTTCTCGTTACAGACGTATTCGAGCAGCTCGGTGTCCGGCGCCAACTCCGCCTTGAACGAAATCGTCCAAGGCCGCGCGTAAGCTTTCGGATCGTCGAAGGTCATCTTCAGTTCCAAGTGTCCGAAGTCCTTGCGGCGGTAGCGCTCTGTGACGCGCAACTCCAGTGAGTGCGGGTGGCCTTCAAAGTCCAGCCAAGTCTGGTCGTTGAATCCGGCGCTCTCGACCACCAGCGTGTCGCCTTCCCAATGTCCGACCGAGTAGCCCTGCCATGTAGGTTGCGGATCCGTAGGCAACGGCCGGCCATCGGTGAGGATCTGGCGGAAGTCGCCAGTTTCGCTGAAAAACCCGATGACGCCGGGGGTCTCCAGGATTTTATACATCCCGAAGCTGACTTCCGGACCGATCCCCGGCAAGCATCGAATGCCCGGGTAGTCCTTGCTCAAGTTTTCCTGGCGCTGTTGGTAGAGCGCCTCGGCCCAGGGCCGGACGTCGCCGGCTTTCAGGTCGGAGGCAACGTTTACACTGTATCCGCCGGGATCGGCCCGCCAGATTCCAGACAGGTCCGGCTTGCCATCCGGCATCTTGGGCGCGGGCGCCGCCAGGTCGGGCTTACCGTCGGCGGTCCGCGGAATTCCCGGAGCTTGGTACTTCAGCCACTGCCCGTGGGCGGTTGCGGGCAGAATGAATAATACGAAAATCGCGGCCAGTGTGGCCGTAGCCCAGCGGACTCGCATGGCGCCTCCAGCGTTTTCTGTGATTATACCGGATCACTGTCAGAGGATCATGGTCAGAGGTTCAGGCGGTTGTCGGAAACGAAGGCCGGGTTCCAAGTCACTTTGGCGGGCTCCCGAAATTCCGGATTCTCTTCCTTCAGCAGCGCGACCGTCGCTTCCACGGCGGCGTCCTTGGCTTCCTCTTCACCGACGGCCGTGATTTCGGCCTCGTGATGCGAATCGCCCAGCAGTTGCAGGCGCCAGGTGGACTCGCCCGACGCTTCCAGAAGGAGCCAATACGGCCCCAAGCGGGTTGTGAGTTTATGAACCAAAGTTAAAAGCCTTCGATAGTCGCAGCAATAGGATGCAGGAAGCGGGTGAATAGTTACCAGCGCGGGCCCTTGCCGCGTCCACCACCGCCGCCACTCTTGAATCCGCCGCGGCCGCCACCACCACCACCACCACCACCGCCGGGCCGGCCGCCGGAGCGCTCCTCGCGCGGGCGTGCTTCGTTAACGCTGAGGTCCCGGCCGTGCAGATTGCGGCCGTTGAGCGCGGCGATGGCGCTGGATGCTTCATTGCGATTGGTCATCTCGACAAAGGCGAAGCCGCGGGGCTGGCCGGTGTCGCGATCGCGCACGATGTTGACTTTTTCCACGGCTCCGAATTCTTTGAACGCCGCCTCCAGGTCTTCCTGGGATGTTTCATAGGAAAGATTTCCGACGTAGATATTGGTCATGTGGAACGCTCCTTGCTGCGGGCATCTGGGCAGCGTGATTCACGGTTACAGGCGAGCTGGCGTACGCCGTGACGCGAGGCGAAGTCGCGAGCAAATTGGACTGATTTTCATCGTAGCACGCCGGAAAAGCTACCATTCGAGCACTTCGATAGCTAACCAGCCACGCGCACCAGCACTTTGCCCATCGGTCCTTCAGCCAGCCGCGCGAAGGCGGGCTTAACATCTTCAAAGGGGAAGATTTTGTCGATCACGGGCTTCTGTCCGGCCGCGTTCAGCCGCGCCGTAATCAGCGTCCAAGCTGCCTGCGCCGTCTCCGCCGTGAAGTCGGACACCGCTACGCCGCCGATCCGGTTCCGCCGGAAGAAGAGCGTCGCGGTGTTGAACTCGGGCACCTCGCCGCCGCTTCTTCCCACCACGCTGATCCGGCCGCCGTGACCAAGCATGGCGATCACCTGGTTGAACAATGCCGCGCCGACGTTGTCGACGGCGATGTCAACTTTCTGCGGGGCGATGGCGGCCATCACGGCCTTGCGCAGGTTCGGGTCCGCCGGGTCGAAAACGAAATCCGCTCCCAGCTCCTTCAATCGAGCGCCTTTCTCGGCGCTGCGCGAGAGGGCCACCACTTTCAACCCCATGGATTTGCCGAGCTGGACAGAAGCAGTGCCCACGCCGCCGGACGCGCCTGTGACGAGCAGCACCGCGCCTGGGGCAAGGGGCGCCGGCGGATCGCTCCATTGGGTGAGAGCCTGCCAGGCCGTCAGATAAACCAGCGGAGCGGCGGCGGTCTGTTCGATCGACCAGCCATGCGGCGGGCGAACGACGGACTCGGCCGGCACCACGACTTTTTCCGCCAGCGTGCCCCACACTTCCACGCCGACATCGCAACGGAGGATGCCCACCGTATCGCCGGGGCGGAGGTTCGTCACGCCGGCACCGACGGCCAGCACTTCGCCAGCGCCGTCACGTCCCAGAATGTGGGGCAACTTGGGTTTGGCCGGATACATGGCTTGCGCCAGGAAAGCGTCCGCCGGATTCAGCGCCGCGAATCGCAGGCCAAGCAAGATTTGATTCGGCCCCGGCGCGGGATCTTGCGTCTCGCCCAATCGGAGGTGATCCACGCCATCGTAGGCATCCATGAACCATGCGCGCATTCCCATATTGTCGCCCAGTCCGGGGTGTTGACATCGCATCGAAGATTCTTCGATAATGCAACTATTGCAGAAACGAAGTACAAATCGCCGGGAGTCCCGGCCGCCGAAGGCGGGTTCCAGCCGGCCGCCGAAGGCGGGTTCCAGCCGGTCGCCGAAGGCGGCTTCCAGCATCGAGCGGCAATCGGGCGAATTGCTGGGCTACCTGGACGCGTTGGTTCGGCGCCTGATGCTTCCGCGCCAGCCCGCCGAGGAGCAAAGTTTGGAATTGTCGCGCGAAGAGATTCGAGCGCTGATTCTGCTGCGCTCGAGCGGACGCAGCATTATGAGTGATTTTGCGGGATCCTTGGGAATTCCGCTTAGCACCGCCACTCACACCATCGACCGGCTGGTTCACAAAGGGCTGGTGATGCGCGTCCGGTCCGACGAAGACCGGCGGATCGTGCAAGTGGAAATGAGCGAGCCCGGCAAGAAGCTGCACGCGGCGCTGCGGGCGAAACACCAAGCCATGGCGCTAAGCTGGCTGGAGCCGTTGAGTCCGAACGAGCGCGAGACTTTCCTGAGCATGATGGCCAAAATCGCCGAGGGGGCGACGCCGGACGCGGGCCGCAGACGAGCTCAGGCTGGTTCCGCGTTGCGCATTTCGAGAGGAGCGAGTGAATGATCCGAGTGAGCAATCTAGTGAAGAATTACGGCGACTTTCAGGCCGTGCGTGACATCTCCTTTGACGTGGACGAAGGGGAGATTTTCGCGTTTCTGGGACCCAATGGCGCTGGCAAAACTACCACGATCAAGATCCTGACGACGCTTCTGAAACCGACCAGCGGAGCCGTGGAGCTGGACGGCCTGGATCCGAGCGTGCAGCACAACGAAGCGCGTAAACGGTTCGGCATCGTGTTCCAGGACCCCAGCCTGGACGACGAGCTCACTGCCTATGAAAACATGGATTTTCACGGCGTGCTGTACAAGGTGCCTCGCAAGATCCGCCGCGAGAGAATTGAATCGCTGCTGAAGCTGTTCGAGCTATGGGATCGGCGCAACGATCCGGTCAAGCAATATTCCGGCGGAATGAAGCGGCGTCTGGAAATCGCGCGCGGCCTGCTGCACACGCCGAAAATCCTGTTCCTGGATGAACCGACGCTGGGCCTGGATCCGCAGACCCGCAATCAGCTTTGGACGCACGTCAAGAAATTGAATGAGGACGAGCGCGTTACGGTGTTCATGACGACGCATTACATGGAAGAGGCTGAACGCGTTGCGCACCGGATCGCGATCATCGACCACGGAAAGATCGTGGCCCAAGGAACCGCGCAGCAGTTGAAAGAGCAGACCGGCGGCGAGACACTGGAGCAGGCATTCCTGGCGCTGACCGGTTCCACGATTCGCGACGAAGACGCAAGTTCAGTGGATCAAATGCGAAGTATGGCTCGCATGTTCCGAAGGGGGCGATCATGAGTGCGATCTACATTCTCTGGCTGCGGCAATTGAAGCGCTATCTGCGTTCCAAGCCGCGCATCATTGCGTCGCTGGGCCAGCCGCTCTTGTTCTTAGTCGCTTTAGGTTTTGGATTTGGACCGATTTTCCAGCGCGCCGGCCAGGGAAACTACATTCAGTTCCTGGCGCCGGGGGTGATCGCCATGACCATTCTGTTCACCGCAGTATTCTCGGGCATCGAACTGATTTGGGATCGGCAGTTCGGTTTTTTGAAGGAGACGCTGGTGGCGCCCGTGCCAAGGATTTTAGTAATGATCGGCCGCACCTTGGGCGGCGCCACGGTGGCCATGATCCAGGGCCTGATCGTGATCGTCATCTGTCTGATCGCCGGTTTTCGCGTAACCAATTTTCACGCGCTCCCGGAAGCAATTCTGGTGATGGTGCTGGTGTCGATCATGTTTACGGCCCTAGGGACCGCAATCGCCTCGGTTCTGTCAGATTTTCAGGGCTTCCAGTTGATCATGAACTTTTTGGTCATGCCGATCTTTTTTCTCTCCGGCGCCTTGTTCCCGTTGACCAATTTGCCCAAGGTGCTCAACATAATTGCCACCATCGACCCGCTGTCGTACGGCGTGGATGGTCTTCGCAGCGCGCTGATTGGAGTGGCGCACTTCGGACTGCCGCTCGACCTGGCGGTACTTTCGATCATCGCCGCGGCGCTGGTGGGGCTGGGCAGTGTTCTGTTTTCGAGGATTCAGCTCTAGCTGGCGCTGTGCGCGCTATTTGAAAAATCGCGCGTCGTAGTCGAACGGCTCGACGGAACGCAGATGGATCTTTGAAAAATCCGGATGGCGAGGGTTGACGAGCCAGTTCGACTCCGTTGGAGCGAGAGCCGACGGAACGATGAGAATGGCCCCTCGGGCATTGCTGGCGAACCGGTCGCCGATGTTGGCGAGTTCAGGTGGCGATGGACTCTGGCGCCAGTTGGATGGCAACCGTTTCGGGGAAATCGAAATTCGCGAAACGCCGTCTGGGATCTCCGCTGTGACCACCGCCAGGTCGCTCGGCGGATCGTCGGGATCGATATGGATGAAGTATTCGATCATGGCCAGCGAGAGATGCTCGGCCGTGTACGCCAGGCGAGTGCCGGGGCTGGACCAGCGTCCGCCAAAAAGATACGAGCCTTCTCCATCCAGCGGCTTTTTCGAATAGGGCTTACGAACGATGCGGAAGACCCGCGTCAACTGACTCCGCCGTAGGCAATGCGGCCGAGGACATTTTCCACCGTTCGCGCGCCGAGTTCCGTGTCCACCAACTCGAGCGGAGTGCTGCCGCCGAGCGCGCGGTTCGGCCGTCTGAGCCAGCGGGTGGCCTTCGGGCCGTCGCCGAAATAGTGTTTCGCGAGGGCGATAATGCGAGCCAGCCGGTAGAGGCGATCCGATTCATAGCGCGCCAACCGCCCTTCGCGGCGCCGCCGCTGCAAGCTGCGCGCGGAGAGATCGAGAGTGCTGGCCAGTTCCTTGAGGGTGAGTCCGGCGGCATGCATCACTTCCTCCACGACGGATTGAGGGAAACCCTCGCGAATGGCTGTCCGGAGATCGGTGGCAGTTTCAAGGGAGCGGCCGAGAGCAGGCGCGCCGCCCAGCTCATCGACCACGGCCTGGAGTTCGTTGACCATTCTGTCATCTATTGTAGCGCCAAATGGCGCGCAAGCCTAGGACCATCAGCGCCACGTCACGCCGAGCGCGACGCTGATGAAGGTCAGGCCAGTGAGCAAGCCCGCGATGAGTCCAAATTGCCAAGTACCGGCCGGCCCAATAAATATGGCCAGACTGGCGGCCGCGATGAGGTTGAGCACGAAGACACCACCGTAGGTCTTGGCGATGTTTCGCGCGCGCGCTTGGGCTTCGGTGATGCCAGTGGCACGCATCCAAGCTTTACCGAATACCAGTGGCCCGCGTCGAGGAGCGGGTCCGGATCACGGCTGGCACGCTCGCCCCCCGCTGGCTTAACATTTAAGGCAACGTGATTCCAAGCAGCAGGAGACAGCTTTGAGCACCGTTTCGAAAACACTGCCGGCGCGCTACTATACAGACTCCGCGCTCTTCCGCCAGGAGATCGAGAGTTTCTTTTTCCAAGGTTGGATCTGCGCAGGACGCGCGGATAACATTCCCAACGCGGGCGATTACTTCCTGCGCGAGATCGCCGGCGAAAGTATTATCGTCGTTCGCGGCGATTCCGGCTTGGTAGAAGCTTTTTATAACGTCTGCCGTCACCGGGGCACGCGCTTGTGTTCAGCTGCGGAGGGTAGTTTCGCGGGCAGGATTCAATGCCCGTACCACGGCTGGACCTACGGGCTGGACGGCCGCCTGCTGGGCGCGCCCCATATGGATCATCCTGAAACCTTCCAGCGTTCAGACTACCCGCTCCACAAACTTCACACCGATCTTTGGGACGGTCACGTTTTCATCAATGCCCGTCCGCATCCCGATCCGCTGACAGTTCAGCTTGCTGATCTGCCCGCACGCTTCGCTCCCTGGCGCATGGCGGAGCTGCGGTTGCACAAACGAATCACTTATGACGTTCACGCAAACTGGAAGCTCATCGTCGCAAACTACAATGAGTGCCTGCATTGCCCGGTATTGCACCCAGCCCTGAATCGGCTGGCTGATTACCTGGGTTCAGATAACGAAGCGCCTCAGCCCACCTACATCGGCGGCTCAATGAGCTTCCGCGGGGCCGCCCAAACTATGAGCATGGACGGTAAGCGGCGGCGGGATTACTTGCCCGGCCTGAGCGAGAACCAGCGCAACAGAGTCTCCTACTACGTCGTCTATCCCAATCTGCTGCTGAGCCTGCACCCGGATTACATGATGACGCACACCCTTTGGCCGCGCGCAGTGGACCGCACTGAAATCGTCTGCGAATGGTATTTCCACCCAGCCGAACTGTCAAAACCGGATTTCGTCGCCACCGACGCCATCGAATTCTGGGACGTTACGAACCGCGAAGACTGGCACATTGTCGAGCTCTCGCAGGCCGGCATTCAATCGCGAGCCTACACTCCCGGTCCCTATTCCAGCCGCGAGGAACTGCTCGCTGCCTTTGATCAGGTGGTTATCCAACGCAACCCGATCACGGAAGCAAACGAAGATCAGAGAAAGTGACCTTGGCGATCTCTACTTCTTCGGCGCGTAGGGTCCCACTTCGGGCTTGCCTTGCGTGTCCTTCAGCGGGCCGAGTTCGGCGGCCACGCCGCGGGCAATGGCGGCAGTCTCACTGGCATTCTGGAAGCAGGTGAAATCAGGCCGGTCGCGCCATGCGAACGGACCGCACAGCCGCTTGCCAGCGCCAATTGCCGCGTCGTGTACGACATTGATCAGCCGCTCGTAGTCGGGTGTGCCCTGCTTGTAGCCCGAGAAATTGCCCAGATCGCCGCTGGCCGCAAAGATCGCGGTCACGCCCGGAATCCCAGCGATCTCGCGTGCCGCCACCGCGCCATCCAGCGTCTCGATCATCTCGATCAGCACCACGTTGTTGTTGATCGTGGCGCGATACCCGCCCGGAACACCGCCCCACATCTCGGGATCGAAGGCTTGGCCGCCGCCCTGGCTGCGCTTGCCCACCGGCGGAAACATCGTCCAGTCTCGTGCGGCTTTCCCCTCTTCCACTGAGCGGACCGTGGGAATCACGATCACCAGTGCGCCGAGATCCATAGCGTGTTGGATTTCGCGTTCGTCGGTGTAGGCCACACGCACGCCGGGGACCGCTTTGGCGTGCGGACAAGCCTTCCACATGCGGCCCACCGCGCCCCAGTCCCGCGAGTCGTGCTGCATTTCGGTCCAGATGAAGTCATAGCCGGAATTTGCCATCGCGCAATAGGTTTCCGGACTGTCGGTGCTGAACACCGTGCCGCCCGTCACCTTCTCGCCCTTCAGCATCTTGATCATCACCGGATTCCAGATCTTGGAATCTGGCGGGGCATCGAAGGCCGGTCCGTATTTCCATTTGGCCGGATCGAGCATTCCCTGATTGAGGGCGCCGGGAGGCGCATTCGTAATTGCGCCGGAGTCCTTGCCGGCGGGCGCAGCGAGGGGGAACTGCGTCTTTCCCGCATCCGCGTTGTTCGCATAGGGGTCTGCAGTGGGGGCGGGCGCGGGCGCAGGCGTTTGCTGCCCCTGTGCCTGGAACATCACTAATCCGAGCGCTGCGGTAAGCGCCGCTGCTGGAAATCGACGATTCATCTTGAACTCCCTATCGGAATATCCTATCAGGCGCGGATCATTCTCGGGCTGCCTACGTCAGGCTTTCACCAGCATCTTCCCGGTGTTCTTGCCTTCCAGCATGTCGATGAAAGCGCGCGGGGTTTTCTCGAAGCCTTCGACGATGTCTTCGTGATACTTGATCCGCCCTTCTTTCATCCATTGGGCCATTTGCGCGACGCCCTGCTGCCAGCGTTCCAGAAAACGGGTGACGATGAAGCCTTCCACCTTAAGCTGCCGCACTAGGATCTGGGCGAGCAGGCGCGGTCCCAACTCAGGCGCCTCCAAGTTGTATTGCGAGATCTGGCCGCAAACGGAGACCCGCGCGAATGGATTCAGCAGCGCGAAAACCGAGTCGCTAATGGCGCCCCCGACGTTGTCGAAATAACAATCGATCCCTTTCGGGCACAGCTCTTTCAGGCTCGCGACATAGTCACTGGTTGTCTTGTAGTTGAAGGCGCCATCGAAGCCCAGGTCGCTGACAATGTACTTGATCTTATCGTCGCCTCCCGCGATGCCAATCACGCGGCAGTCCTGGATCTTCGCGATCTGGCCCACCAGCGATCCGACCGCGCCGGCCGCTCCCGAGACTACGACTGTTTCACCGGCCTTCGGATGGCAGATTTCGAGGAAACCAAAATAGGCGGTCATCCCTGGCATCCCGAGGACGCCCAGCGCTGTCGACACCGGTGCGAGTTGCGGGTTAAGTTTTTGCAGCCCCGCCGCGGGTGCGACCGCATGGTCCTGCCAGCCCCAGTAGCCGGCCACGTAATCCCCCGGCTGGAGGCTTGGATCGCGAGATTCGATTACCTGGCCCACGGTTCCGCCCACCATGAGATCGCCAACGTGGACCGGATCGGCGTAGGTCCGAACGCCAGTGATGCGGCCACGCATGTAGGGATCGACGGAGAGGTAGACCGTTTTAACGAGGACCTGGCCGGCCTCCGGAGCAGGCAGGGGCGCCTCGACGAGCTTGAAGTCGGATTCTTTTGGCAGCCCGACGGGTCGCGCGGCAAGCAGGAATCGCCGAGTCACGCTGGGTCTGTGAGAAGTTGCTGACATGGGTTTCTAATGTCTCCCCTCGAGCTTGACATAAGTGCTGCCGTCGCCCGAGCGATATGCTGACCAAACAAGTCTATCGCGGCGAGCCAGAAGATGCAGCCAAGTCCCGCATCGCACGCTAGCCGGACATTGTAAGGTACTCGCATCAATCGCTTGGAAGGCGCGGTCATTGAAAACGCACGATTTGCAGCACAGCGATTTGGACCCCAAATGGGCCGCACGGGGCTTTTGGACCTCACTTGGACCTTATCTGGACCTCTGGATTCCCCCGCCAGAACTTAGGCGGCCGAGTCGCTGCTCTTGATCGCGACGATTTTGCGCGTAGTCCGCTTTCCGGCCTTTAAGCGCCTGGCCTGAATTCTGCGCGTCAGCTCTTCTTGCCGGCGCAACTGGACTATGGTGTACTCCTCTGTGATTCTCGTATTGGCGTGGCCGGCGATCTGCGACGTCTCAATGCTGCCGCCGACCTCCTGACGCCACGTAATGTTCGCGACTCCGTGCGCGGTACGAAAGTGTCCGACTAGACTTGGAATCTTAGGGCGGCTAAGAGAGGGCGTAGGCGATCATTTGAGCGACAGCAGCTTGCCGGGATCTACGCGTATCACTTCGTAATCGATGGTCCCGTCAATCGAGCTGAACCAGTGCCCCGTGCCGGCCGGGATGATCACCACATCGCCGGCGCGCACTGTGCGGCTCACGCCATTTTCGAGCCCGGTCCCGCGCATGCTGGGCCCGGCAAGCTCCTTTACCGTCTGGCTATCCGCCGGGAAGCGTTCGGGCTTGGTCAGAGTGCCGCCGGTTACTAGCGTGCCGGAGCCCGCCAAGACGTGATAAATCTCGGTCAATTCGTCGTGTGCAATCGAAGATTGGGCGGCTTTCGCCGATCGATGCACCACGCCCACGCCGACGTTCAGATTACCCACGGCCACCGTTCGGATGGCCTGGTCGGTTACGCTGTCAGCGGGCGCTTTCTTCAGCGTCGCTTGAATGTCCGCGGCGCCGATATAAATCGCGGGCGCAATATTCCTATTGGTTTGCGTCTGCGCCGAAAGCCCGCACAGAATCAAAACACCGCCGAAAATCGTCCTTTGCATAGCCCTCTCCTTATCCGGCAAGTATACAGGAGAGGCGGCTTTCATGATCTGCGCTTCTAACTCTAGGCGGAGGTTCGGCCACTCTTCGACAACAACATTTTCGGTAGCCTCCCACAACGCGTTTTTCGTTCCGAATCCGGGAAAGCTTCCCGCGTCGCGGTCCTCCCGTTCCTAGCGATAGATATAACGAGCTAACGCATTAAGCAGCTCCGTTTGGCCTGGGGGTATACTCACACAGATGACAGAAGCCAAAATGGCAATCCCGGTTCAAACCGGTTCTGACGCTCGTGCTCCTGGCGCGCGCTCCACTTTCCGAGACGTTACCCTGGTCCAGTGGAACGCCTTCTTCGCCACATTTCTCGGCTGGGCCTTGAATGGATTCGATTTCTCCATCCTGAGTTTTCTGCTGATCGATATTGAACACAGCTTCACCGTGGACAAGGCCCTGGCGGGCGCGCTCGGAACCGTCACGCTTCTGTTTCGCCTGGTGGGTGGATTGAGCGCGGGAACGGCCGCGGACCGATTCGGCCGCAAGTCCCCCTTGGTTCTCTCCATCCTCTGGTTGTCTCTGTTCAGCCTTCTCAGCGGCTTTTCGACCAGCTACGCCATGCTATTCGGATTCCGCGCGCTGTTCGGAATCGGCATGGGCGGCGTGTGGGCGGCGGGCATGCCGCTCGCGCTCGAACACTGGCCCGACCATCTGCGCGGCGTAGCGTCAGGACTCCTGGCAGGCGGATTCTACTGGGGGTACATGCTGGCGGCGGTGGTTTTTCAGGTGTTGTATCCGCTGGTGAACGAACCGAACGGCCCGGGATGGCGAGCGTTTTTCTGGCTGGGCGCGACTCCGGCATTGCTGGCGTTTTGGATCCTGGCGCGCGTTAAGGAGAGTCCGGTCTGGCTGGCGCGCCGCAGCCAACTAAAAGACTCCAATCAGCGGGACGGATTGTCGATCCTGAGGGTCTTCCGACGCGATCTGGTGGCGACCACCCTCCAGACTTCCCTCCTCATGGGCGTTTTCATGATGTCGTATTATTCGATCACCTTCTGGTATCCGACCTTTCTCCGCGAAGCCAGTCTGCCGACGATTCAGTACCTGGTAGCCCTGAATCTCGGCGGAATCATGGGAGCCGCGCTGTGGGGACGCGTGTCCGAGACTCGCGCCGGACGAAGGGGAGCCGCGACGCTGGCGGCCCTGATCGGAGTGCTGGTGATCCCGATCTTCGTCGGACCGCATTCTCCCATGACGTTGTTGCTGGGCGCGCTACTGATGGGCGCGTGTGGGATGGGAGTCTATGGGATCGTGCCGTCCTATCTGACCGAACGGTTTCCCACTGCCACCCGCAGTGTGGGGCCCGGGTTTGCCTACCACGCAGGCGCGGCCCTCGGATCTGTGACGCCGGCATTTGTCGGCGCGCTTCAGGATCGAGGGGTGAGGCTGCCAGGCGCTATGGCAGGCTGCATCCTCGTTTCCGGCGTACTGGTTGCCGGGATGATCTGGCTGGGCCCGGAAACGCGGGGTCGACACTTCACGCCGTCGGCTTGACGCCAGGCCTGGCCAAAGATTTTCACTTGCCGGATTAAGGACAACCCAGGACTTAAGGGAAAGCCGAGTCTCCGCTTGTTCGATTACCGCGCGCCGCGCTCACTGCATATTCAACGCCCACCGCTCGCGATTCGCTCAGTAACACCGCCGCCGCCAACCCGCACATGGCGGCGAATGATAGCCACCAGCCAGGGACAGCGGGGTTCCCCGTTGCATGGATGAGGTAGGTGCAAATCGCAGGCGTGAATCCACCAAAAATTACCGCTGCGGAGCTATGTGCCAGGGAGAATCCGGCGGTGCGGACCTCGACCGGCATGATTTCCGTTAGGAAAGCACACATCGGTCCGAAGTAGCTGCCAAACAGAAACGAAAACCAGAGGTCCACCGCCATCAGCCGCGAAAACGACGGCGCGCTCACCAGCCACGATAACGTCGGATAAGCAGTGAGCAACGTCAGAGTCGCCAAGCCAATGAGCACAGAACGTCGGCCGGTCCGGTCGGAAAGGGCGCCCCCCAGCGGAAGCCAGAAGAAATTAGACGCCGAACGTAGGCGTGTATGCAGTGATCATGTAAAAGCTGACCGTGCCCATGACGCTCAGCATCGTGCCGAGCCCCACCAGCTTCCAGTTGCTCGCCAGCGTGCGAAGAATCTCGCCGGATGCCGGTCGGCGCTTGCGATCCAGAAATTCAGGCGTCTTTTCGAGCGACCGCCGTAGCAGAAATAGCAGCGGGATAATCGAGCAGCCGACCACTAGCGGAATTCTCCATCCCCACATAGTCATCTCGTCGGGCTTGAGCCGCATCGTGAGCGTCAGCCCCAGCACCGCCGCGAACATCACCGCCGCCTGCTGGCTCGCTCCTTGCCAGCTTACGTAGAACCCCTTGTGGCCGGGCGTCGCGATCTCGGAGAGATACACAGAGACGCCGCCGACCTCCGCTCCAGCGGAAAGGCCCTGAAACAGGCGCCCGCTGACCACCAACAGTGGCGCGATCAATCCGATAAACGCATACGAAGGCGTGCAGGCAATGGCGAGCGTTCCGATTGCCATCAATCCGAGTGTCAGAAGCAGGCCCGCCCGTCGGCCACGACGGTCGATATAGGTGCCGAGCACGATCGCACCCAATGGCCGCATGAGATAACCAGCGCCGAAGTTTGCAAGGGCGAGCATGAGCGACAGGAACTCGTTGCCGCTCGGAAAGAAAGTTATGGCGATGGCGCCGGCGTAGTATCCGAAGACCTGAAAATCGTACATCTCCAGATAGTTTCCGCTGGTGACGCGGACCACCGACCAGAGTCTGCGTTCCTTATGCGACGACTTTACAGGCTTCGTGTTCGCTCCGAATTGCCAATACCAACTTAGTTTCTTGGTTGTGATAGCTCCTTTCGCTCAATTTGGCCCGAGATGGCTGATCGCGAAATTTCTTCGCGGCTACGTATCCGGGATAGGCCGTTGGCAACCCACGGACGGCCGAAAGCCTGCGGCTTATGAAATCCGGATGCGCTCTCCTTCCAAACATCAAAAAAAATTTACCGCTTCCTGACTTCGCGGGCGGCAATCCCGCAGAGGGCATCAGAACGCTCCGAAGGATACAAAACCAACGCTCGTCGCGCGGAGGCTTCCACGACGCGTTCTGCCTGCTGGAGGAATTCTTTATCTCTGTACAGCGCTCCGAGGCTGGCCCACTGGTCGGCGATCTCACGGAAACAGTTCCCGGACAGCATTCGTTTACCAGGAGAGCCAGGTTCGCAAACGGTGGTGATAGGAGTTTAAGCTTAAGGTTCTATGACGTTCGATCAGTTGTTTTGAGGCTGTTCTCGCGTGGATGGGCCGTATCGTCGCTGTTGGAGGAAGCAGCGCCGCGATTGCCTACGGCTTATTCTGCTGGTTCGGGAAGGGTTGGCTGGAGCAGCAGTTCAATAAACAGCTGGAACGTCTGAAGCATGATCAGCAGAAGGAGATCGAGCAGCTCCGGCATCAGATCAATTCACTATTCAGCCGTGTGAGCAAGATCCATGAAAAGGGAGTTTGAAGTGCTCCCACGCGCCTGGACGCTCTTGCACGAAGCCCACGGCGCCCCAGGCGCGAGCCACATTCCATCCAACAGGGAGGCTATGGAGAAGGTTTCCGACCTGTTCGCCAACATTGAAACCGCTGTTCAGAAGCGGCTCCGGTATGAGGAGGCGTAGCGAGTCGCGGCTGCTCTCCCTACCGAACGGACATTGAAGTCTTTGGGGGCGAGACCTTAGACCGGGCAGAACCACATCAATCGGTCCGCCTATCCCGTTGGGTGTCGGAATGAGTTCGGTTGTCCGTGACACTGCCGCAATCACGTTCACCGCGACAGTACACGATTCCTGGAGGGATGTTTGCGATACCGTTTTGCCTGCCTGGAAGAATGCAATGGTCTCTTTGTCGAGGAACTTCCGGCCTGCGCCACGGTAGACATTCTCGATGAGATCCGTCTCGCCGAACTCAAAGTCTTCGCGGGGACTTTTGCCGGTGAACTGTTATCCACCATTGTCGGTAGCTGCTCGCGGTGGCAGTCACGCGGATGTTCTCGCAAATCCGAACGCGAGTTTTGATACGGCAAACACCCTCGGTCGGCGAGGGCTCCCAGCTTCGCGATTGCCGCTTCAGAAATATTACCTGAAGGACGCTTCGCCTTTTCGGTGAAGCAGGCGCGTGAACTGCGATACATGTTTCACCTGGTCGAAGTCATGGATCATGTTCAAGAGTTCCTCGACACGGTTCGCGGGCAATCTGGAGTCCGGTAGCAGTGCCCGGTATTTGGCGTCGACGTCGCCCCACTCGATGCCCCGAGGTCCCGAACCTCGCGGCGCGTCGACGGTGCTGGTAAACCGGGCTCCGGACTTGGTGACGATCGTGACGGTGCCGCCCCAGTTCCAGTCATAGTGGANNAGTGATGTGCACCCAGGAGAAGTCCTTATCAGCCACGGCAGAGGCGACGAAATACGGCAGGCTGTGGATGGCTTCGATCATGTCCTTGGGGGGCTGCTTGCTGTAGGTGATGCTTCCTTTCTGAGGCCCGGACAAGAGGATCTTAGCTACCTCTTCCGGCGGCGTTTCCGCCTGCCGGGCAGCGTTGACCGCGGCTTCCACCGAAGGATGCAGCGCATGGGCGCCGGGCACCAGCTTGATCGCCAGGTACTTGACGATGTCGCAGTCCGCGCCGATTTCACGGGTCACGCTACGGATATCCGGCTTGCCGTTACCGTAGACCTCCAGAAATCCTCCCTTGGCTTCCAACAGATCCTCGTTGACGGCAAAACCACGTCCAGCCGCCAATGCGGCATTCACCGCGCAGAGGGCCGCGTTGCCGGCCTGGTACTCGCGCGCCCAACTGTCAGTGCCGATCAAGAGGCCGCCCATGCTTGTCGCGGTCATGCAGATTGCGTGTGCCATTTGCTCCGTCGTAAGTCCGAGTAGCTTGGCCGTTGCGACGACTCCGCCAAAGGCGGCAATCATTGAGGCGTGCAACCCCTGTCTGCCATTGTGGAGCGCCTCGCCGATTCGTCCCGCCGCCTCATAGCCGGTCACCATCGCACACAGCAGGTCCGGGCCGGTGGCATCCATACGCTCGGCGATTGCCAGGCCAGTCGCGGTCAGGGTTGTGCCGGTGTGAGCTACATTGCGCAGGTCGCTGTCATCGGAGGCGGCTGCGTCGCTCAACATGGCATCGACCCTCGCGGCCTCGGTCACCGGAAGCTTCGCCGAGTCGAACCAGACCGTAGCCTCGGGCCGCCCCCCGCGCTCCTTGGCCAGCTCGCGGACGATGCCGGCCGAGCCGATGTGGGAGCCTGGCGCCGCGCTGGCCAGTGTGCTTGCGATGATCATTTTGGCGTGCTTGATGGCCGTCGGCGAGAGGTCGCCGAAGCTGGTTCGGTGGAACAATTGAGCTAGCGCGAGCGCGAGATTCGGGGAACCTGGTTCGTGTGCGTCGTCCTGCGGGGTCCCCTGCGCGAGGGCCGAGGCAGGAGAAGCAGCAGCTATGGCCAAACTCCCGACCGCAAGCGGGCTTTGCAACAGCGTGCGCCGCGTCATCTGGGTACAGTTCCCTGCCGCTACATCCAAGCCACGATCGTGAGCACTTCTCAATGTCCCACTCCTGTATGACGTAGGCCAGTATATCTCGACTGCTTTCACTGGCTTGTCTATAACGACTCAGTCGCCGAAGGGCAAGCTCTACATCAGCGAAACATTTTGAAGCCAAATTCGCGAATGGACGCACACATGCGACCCACTGCCGCGTCGTTCTTACGCGGATTGCGCGGGTTTGCGACGTGGAAGGCGAGATCATTAGCGGGCCTGTTCCATCGCCCCTGAATAGCAGTGACCGATTTCAGTCGTCAACAGAAAAAATAAGACGAGGGGATCGAGCTCTCCTTCCAGGGCGTGGACAGGGCATTGTGAGTATTGGTGAGGATTCTGAGAAGGACCTACCGATTTACAGAGCCAGGGTACTCAAACGCCAAGTGCTCGTTGCGGCGCTCTGAGTGCTTGCCTGTGTGCATCGGGCGGTCAGGCGCGTGTAAGTATTTGAGTAACGTGGTGGGCCCGACAGAACTCGAATCTGTGACCTCCTGCGTGTCAAGCAGGCGCTCTAACCAACTGAGCTACGGGCCCGGAGTACAGCGTGGAAGCCCTCCCAATATAACATTCCTCGTATTCCTTGTATTCCTTGAATTCCTCTCCGCCGAGCCCTGCATCGGGCGCCCGATTCTGCCGATAGATACTAGTAGATATGCCACGTCTTCGCGCGACTCTTGCCTTCGCCGTTGTGTTCGCGCCCATGTTTGTCAGAGGCCAGTTTGCTAGAGGCCAGTCCGCCAGCGGCCAGTCCGATCCCGCTCCGTGGCGATTCGTCTATCCCAACGCCAAGGCTCTGATCAGCATCAATTGGCAGCGCATTCGGCAGTCGCCGGCGGGCGCGATGATTCGCGACAGGTGGCTCAACGCGGGTCTGGCTGCCGCGATTCCAGGCATCGAGCTGTTGGACCAAGTGGATCGCGTCGTGATCTCATCGCCGGGCAACGAAGCCATTCAGGACACGGAAGCCGGCACGGACGTCGAACCCGCCCCGGCGCCGTTGCTGATCGCGGTGTTTGGACATTTTGATCCGGCCAAGGTGCGGGCCCTGTTTGCGCGGCGCGGCGCCAAACCGCAGACCTACAATTCGTTTCAAGTCTATCGACCGCAGGGCAAGGACGCCAAGGACATGGCCTATGTTCTGTTCGACGCCGGCACCATTCTCTTTGGAGACGCGCCGTCGCTTTTCGCCGCGCTCGACCGGAACCAGTTCGCGGCGCCCGCACCGGCGCCTGGGTCGATCATCGCGCGAGGGGCCGAGATGGACGCAAATTACGAGTTGTGGCTGGTCATAACTTCGCCTGACATTATGTCGAACGACCGGCTGGCGGGCCTGTTCCGTGGGGGCGAGTGGGCATCTGACGCGCAAGCATTCGAAGCAGGTGTCCATCTGCGCTCGGGCCTGATGGCGGACGTTACCGTGCGCTTTGCGTCGGAGGCGGCGGCCAAGCGGGTGGTCACGGAAATGACGCGGCTGACTGCCATTGCGGCTAAAGACAAGTCGGAGCCACAAATGGAGGGCATCGCGAGGAAGCTGAGGTTCAGCTCCGACGGCTCGGCCGCCAAGATCAGCCTGCGCTTGACTCCGCAGGAGCTGGAAAAGAGCGCACAGGCGGTGATGGCGGCGCAGAGGGCGGCAGCGTTGGAAGCCCCGGCTCAAGCCGTCAGTCATGCGCCAATCACGTCGGCGCCAGCCGCATCGGCGCCAATCAGGCCCGGCGTGATCCGCATCGAGGGGCTGGACGACGGTCCGCGCGAGATCCCCTTTCCGGATCACCAGAACTAACAGGTACACTGGAATCGGGCGATATGGCCAAAGACAAACGTCAGCTCGTTGAAGTCCGCTGCCCGTGCTGTGAGGCGACGCTACAAATCGATCCCGAACTCAAGGCTGTCATCAGCTATGAAGAGCACCAGAAGCCGCGGGCAATTGAAGACATCGGCGCCGCCGTCTTGAAGCTGAAAGGCGAAGAAGCGCGCCGGGGCGAGACCTTCCAGAAGTCATTTGACCAGCATAAGGGGCACCACAAAGTACTGGAGCGGAAGTTCGATGAGCTTCTGAAGCAGGCTAAGGAAAACCCTAATGCGCCGAAACCTAAGAGGCCATTCGACTTCGACTGATCCAGCGGTTCCCGGCCACCCGCTTCGGAACCATTGCCCTTAGGCGTACTCAGGCAAAACATTACGCCGTCTCAGGCGAGACCCTCGCAGCCCTTAGAGCGACTCCCCTTGGCATGCATCCCCTGTTGGCCGCATACTGGCCTTGGTATCCACTAAAGGCGGTGAGTGATGAGGAAACGTCTGTTGGTAGCCGCGGTTTTCGCGGCGGCGGGACTTGCGGCGGGAATCCCTCTCGGGGACCTGTTTGGACTCGGCCATATACAAGCGCTCATTAGCGGCGGCGCGGCCGGTGCATTTCTCGGCTACGTGGTAAGCATTTTCCTCGACATCTTTCTTACCCCGAGTCACTCCACCGAAATCGAAAACTGATCATTCAGACTTTGGCCGGCCTGCGATACACTTAGGAACTGCACTCACTGAGTTCCTAAGGAGGATCGCGCTTGCCTGAGTGGACATACGCGCAGGAAAAGCCCACCGAGCGGCTCTGTAGGATCGAACACTACGCCGTGACGAAACAGCAGGCGTCGGGCGATGTGGAGTTTTTGATCACGGTCCGGGAATACGTGGATCCGCCGGATCCCGCCATGCGTTTCCTCGCCCAAGCCGACAAGCAGACCAATCAAAAGACGGCGCCTTACACGCCCATCGGCTGGGGGTCGTCGCTATTGCAGGCGCTGGCGGAGTGCGTCCAGGGGATCAGGAGGTTTCCGTATGAGCCATAAGAAGAGCCCGCGGGGTTTTCGCTGCGCCGCGACGCTCGCGATTCTGGCGCTGGCCTGCTGGGGCCAGGATACCTCCGACGCGTGGGCTCCGGGCGAGCTGCTGCAGCCGGCCGCGCTCGCGCAAACGGTGCAATCGGGGAAAGCTCCGATCATCTTGTCCGTCGCGTTTCCGGTGCTGTACCGCGGCCGGCACATCGCGCATGCCATCAACGCCGGACCGGCGTCGAAGCCGGAGGGGATTGAAGCTCTGAAGAAGGCGGTCGCCGGCCTGGCGAAGGACGCCGACATTGTGATCTACTGCGGCTGTTGTCCCATGCTGAAATGCCCCAACATCCGGCCCGCGTATCGTACGCTCAAGGAGCTGGGCTTTACGCACGTTCGCGTGCTGAGCTTGCCAACGAATTTGCACACCGACTGGGTCAGTAAGGATTATCCCTCGGAACCCGCGGCAGCCCCCTAACAACTCATACGCTGGCGCCGAACACCGTGCCCTTGTGCTCCTTGCCGATGCCGGTCATGATTGCCGCGAGCGCGAATACCGTGACGGCCGTGAGCGCCATCGCGGTCGCGTAACTCAGCCGCTTGGCAAAGACCGCTTCGATGTAAACCACGGAGCTGGCCACCAGCACGCCGCACTGATAGGCGAACCCGGGCATAAATCCACGCACTGAGTCCGGCGACAATTCGGACAAATGCGCCGGGATCACGCCCCACGCGCCCTGGACCATGAACTGGATCAGGAACGCGCCCAGCACCAGCAGCGCCGTGGAAGGCGCGTAAGCCCACAGCGGAACCAGCAAGATCCCGCCCGCGAGCGCGACGATCATGGCGCGCCGGCGGCCGATGCGGTCCGACCACATTCCGAACAGGGTGCCGCCGAGGATCGCACCGATCATCGAAATGCCGGTGATCACGGAGCGTTGCGCGGGGCCGAAATGCCACTGGCGCTCGAGGAACGTGGGGTACATGTCCTGCGTTCCGTGCGAGGTGAAGTTCATCATGGTCATCAACAGCATTAGATAGATGAAAAGCTTCCAGTGCGACGTGATGGCCTTGCCCAATCCGCTCCAGGTTTTTTCGCGGCTCTCCCGCCAGACTTCGGACTCCTTCACGCGGAATCGGACGAACAAGGCGAGCAAGGCCGGAAGTCCGCCCAAGAAAAACAGCGGCCGCCAGCCCCAGCGCTGAAACAGAAAGAAATAACAGATGGCGGCGAGCAAGTTGCCAGCGGCATAACCCTCCTGCAGCAACCCCGACAGCAGGCCGCGCAGCCGGGGCGGAACTTTCTCCATCGTGAGCGATGCGCCCACGCCCCATTCGCCACCCATGCCGATACCGAACAGCGCGCGCAGCACCAGGAACGTCGTATAGTTGGGGGCGAGTCCGGTAGCCACCTCGGCCACGGAGTAGAAGACCAGATCGATCATCAGCGGAAGCCGGCGGCCGTAGCGGTCCGCGAGCAAGCCGAACAGGAATGCTCCCACCGGACGAAACGCGAGTGTCGCGGTGATGGATAGCGCNNGTGGAACTCTTTGCCGATCGCGGTGAGGCAAAATGTGACCAGGAAGAAATCGAAAGCGTCCAGCGTCCAGCCAAGAAAGCCGGCCGTGAGCGCCGCGCCGTGATCGGAGCCCTGGGTCACCGGGGCGGACTTGTTCACGGACGCAGTATAGCAGCCGCGGACCCGGAGCCCGGTGCTTTGCGCCACCTGCTTGAATGGTATTCTCTCAAGTAGGGCAACGGATGAATGTGCGAAAAGCATCGTGCTGGTTGGGATGCGGTTTCGTTTTCATCGGCGCGCTCTATGCCTTCCAGCGGCCATTCCGGCAGTACCCCGGCGTGGAATATTTCAGTTTTGAGCTGACGCCCGACTGGCAGGAAAAAGGCGAGTGGGCGTTCGCGCGGCTGATGTTCCCTCCCGGACCCAACGACGGCTACGCCGGCCGCTTCGATGGCGATTTCCGGCAAGGGCTGTCGCTCTGGACGCAGGATTATCCACGCGCCGACCGTCATTTCTCGCAAGCCGTGCGGCGTTTGACGCGCATTCACGTCCGGTCGGTGGAGCAGTCTGTCATGCTCGAAGACGGCGACGAGGCCTACAATTGGCCTTGGTTGTACGCCGTGCAAGTGGGCGAGTGGGGTTTGACGGAACAGGAAGCCAAAGTCATGCGCGAGTATCTCCTGCGCGGCGGCTTCTTCATGGCGGACGATTTTCACGGGGACTACGAGTGGGAGATGTTCTTGAAGCGCATCCGCTTTGTGTTTCCGGACCGGCCGATTGTCGACATCCCGGAAAGCGATCCGATCTTTCACACGGTGTTCGATTTGACGGATCGCTTCCAGATTCCGGGCGCGGCGCATCTCTATCAAGGTTGCAAGAACTGCGGCGAAGGCGGACAGGGCGCGCACTGGCGCGGGATTTACGACGACAAGGGCCGCATCATGGTGGCGATCTCATACAACTCGGACGTTGGTGACGCGTGGGAGTTCGCGGACGACCCGTCCTATCCGGAAAAGTTCTCGGGCCTGGCGATCCGGATTGGCGTGAACTATGTGACTTACGCCATGACGCACTGAGCGCCGCGACGACTGTCAGCTCTTCGCCAGTTCGTCTTGCCGGCTGGCACGCATCTCGGCTTGCGCATCGCGTTGGAGGTCGCCCATCTTCGCGCCGGAAGCGACCAGAGCGACGAAGCCCGCCACCAGCAGGGGCACCGTAACCACGGCCCAGAGAATCAGCGTGAAGCGCCGCGCCATCGCGCCTGGCACGCCGAACAGCGTGAGACCCAGCGTGGACAAGACTTGAAACAGCCCGACATTGCCGGGCGCTTGCGGCACTACCGAACCGAGACGCAGCAACACCATGAGCGCGCCGGCCTGCGCCCACGAGACGCCGTCGAAACCATAGGCCTGCATGACGGCGTAGACGGGAACGATCTGCACCAGCAGGTAAGGAACGCTGACCGCCGCGGAGAGATAGAGAAAGCGCGAGTGGCCGATGCGATGTAGATCCTCGATGAACACGTGCGCCCACGAGAACATGCGCGCGTCCAGCAGAGCGTCGAGAGCCTGCTCTCGCCAATACATCGCGACGGCCAGCAGCGCGGCGCAAAGAAGGATGAGGATAGCCAAAAAGACGCTTCCGGTGGTGACGATTTCGATGGCCCGAGCCTGGCCGCGGCTGAGCGGAAAGTGCCGGACATAGCGCAGCGAGAGAAACAGGCCGGCGATGAGAAAGCCACCGTCGAAAATGCGCTCGATCAGCGCCGAAGCCATGGTTACGGAGATGGGAATCTTGCTCCAGCGGGCCATCAAAAAGCAACGGATGAGTTCGCCGGCGCGCAGCGGCAACACTTCATTCGCGAACAGGCCGACGTAGATGGCGCCCACCGATGCCCAGGAAGACACCGTGGTGACCGGGAGCAGCAGGAGACTCCAGCGCCAGCCTTGAATGACATAGACCAACAGGTCGGCGATGGCGCCGACGGCCACCCAGCGCCAGTCGAGCTCGCGAATTTCTTCCCACAGTTCTGTCCAACTTACGCCGTGCACGGCCCATGCCAGGCAAGCCACCGACAGGACGAGCGTCACAATCGTGAATACATGTGCTGCGCGCTTGGATTGCAGTGGAGGAGGGGACATGGCGCCTAAGAACCATGATACCCGGGGGCCGCTATCGCAGATAGAACAGACTGAGGCGCGGTAAGCCGGCGGACTCCAGCAATTGGCGCTCAAGATATTGCTTTTCGAGCATGGCGAGCTGCGGCGCGGTCATTTTGCCGCGATAGGGGCGAAGCTGAAGATCGAGTTCGCGGCGGACTTGGAAAAGTTGCTCATCGGTCTGGCGCGAGCGCACCAGAGCGATCATCTTGTCCTCGAGCGCGGTCAAGCGGCGTTCCAGATTCTCGAGATCGTGATACAGCGCCGCTGCGCCGGATGCGAGTTGTTGGACCGCGGCGGCGACTTCCACTAGCCCCTCCTGGCGGCGGATCTGCTCCGCGTTGGCCGCCAAAAAACCTTCGAGCGCTTCCAGGCTGAAAGGCGCGGCGGATGGCTTGCTGCCATGCGCGGGGCCGGTGGGAGGCGGCGCAACCCCGGCCATAGCCTGTGCTTCGATCATCACCGCCTGCGAGCAGTACGCCACGGAATTCACGTTTTGTCCGCGCTTCTTTTTCGCGCGCCATTTTTCAAAAGCCGCATCGACACCGCGCAGTACGGCTTCGAGCGGCACACCCGCGTTTTTCCACGCCTCCACCAGGGCCCAATCGAGCGGCGACATGAGGAACAGCCCAGTGCCGCGCGCCTTTTGAAAACGCTCTTCCACCTCGGTGAAATAGTTGAAGTAATTGGACGGCCAGCTTGCTTCTTCCGGTGCCACTTCTTCCGGCGTCACTTTTTCCGATTGCGCCGCCATATGATTTCCAGGCCTTCGAGCGTCAGATCTTCGTTGATCTGGTGAATGGACCGCGCCGCGCGCGCGATCAACTGGGCTTGTCCTCCGGTGGCGATGACCTTGGTCTTTCCGCCGAGCTCGGCCACCAGCCGGCCGACGATTCCGTCGATTAATCCGGCGAATCCATAGTAGAGGCCCGACTGAATGCTGTTCACCGTGTTGGTGCCGATGAGCCGCTCGGGTTCGCGAAGATCCACCATGGGGAGCCGCGCGGTCTTCGCAAACAGGCCGGTGATCGACATGCCGATGCCGGGGCAGATCATGCCGCCCAGATATTCGGCGTCGGCCGAAACGACATCGAAATTGATGGTGGTTCCGAGATCCACCACCACCGAAGGGCCGCCATAGCGATGAAATGCCGCGACGCCGTTGACCACGCGATCCGCGCCCACTTCGCGCGGGTTATCGTACAGCACTTTCAAACCGATGTCGGTCTCCGGCGTTACGAAGAGCGGCGTGGTCTGAAAATAACGCTGCGACATCGCGAGCAGCGGGGTGTCGAGCGTGGGCACGACACTGGCGATGATGATCCCATCCACGCGCGCCAGATCAAGCGACGCCAGTGCGAATAGGTTGCGCATCAGCACGCCCCATTCATCGGCGGTTTGCTCATGGATGGTGCGCAGGCGCCAACGTCCAATCAGCGTGGTTTCTTCGAAAGCGCCAATGGTGATATTGCTGTTGCCTGCGTCGAGAGCTAAGAGCATGGCCGCACTCCTCCCGCGACGATCAGGTTATCGTGGCCGTCATCACCGCGAAGAATCAAGAAGCCGGAGTCGCTGAGGCCGGCCGTCGTACCAACCAGAGTAGTGTCCACGCACACGCGGCGGCCGGTTACGTAGCTGGAAGCGCGGGAATACAGTTTGAGGATAGGTTCAGGGCCGTCTCGCTCCAGCAGCGCGCAGTAGTGGTCGATACTCGGGAGCAACTCCAGCAACAACCGCTCGCGCGAATGGGCGCGTCCGCTCACTAGCCGTAACGAAGTCGCGATGCCAGAGAGTTCAACCGGGAACTGGGAATGATTCACATTAATGCCGATGCCTGCAATGATAGCTGAGCCTTCGAGCTGGGTCAGGATGCCGGCGCATTTCCCCTCGGATTTCTTTGACGGGATCAGCACGTCGTTGGGCCAGCGCAGATCGCACGTGAGATCCGTGGCTTCGAGGATCGCGCCGATCACAGCCAGGCCAAGCGCGAGCGTGACCACGGGTAACGTGGACGGCGTGAATTGATGCCGTAAGATGACCGAGAAGTACAGGCCGGAGCCGGGTTCAGAGTGCCAAGTTCGGCCGTGGCGGCCTTGGCCGGCGGTTTGTTCCTCGGCGCCGATAACTGTTCCGGACGCCGCGCCCGATGCGGCCAATCGACTCGCGATGGTCATGGTGGAACCGACGGCGGCATGCCACTCGATGTGGCGATCGGGGAATTGCGACCGCAGCAGCGCAAGATCGAAGGGCATGGCCTATTGAAGCTGAGCGAGCGCAGCGCGGTTCTTTTCGATCTGAGCCATGTATTCGCTGCGCTTCGCCCGCAAGGATTCCACTACGTGAGGCGGAGCGCCGTTCAGGAACTCTTCGTTCGCTAACTGGCGATCGATGTTGATGACTAGCCTTTGCAGTTTGTCGCTCTCTTTTGTCAGCCGCTGCCGCTGAACGTCATGATCCACTTCCGGAAGCTGGAGCAAAAGATCGAACTGGGGAGTAGAGCGAACGGCGCCAGTGAGCGCAGACGGTGCATCGGTGCGCACTTCGAGTTTTACTTTGGCGAGCCATTCGACCACGGGAAATTCGACGTCTCTGGAACCATCGCGGCAGTAGAGCACACCCGCCAGCTCCAGCTTGTCGTCGAGCCCATTGTCGGCCTTCAGCTTTCGCGCCGCGGTGACCATGTCCTGCAGCAGCGCCATCTCGCGCTCGGCGGCCGCGTCAGTCGCACCGGCCTGGGGGTAAGGGGCCAACGCGATCGACGTGTTCTGCCCAAATCGATGCCACAGTTCCTCCGTGATGAACGGCAGGATGGGATGCTGCAAGCGCAGATACGCGCTAAAGACACTCAGCAAATTACGCCAGTCGTTGGTAAGGCCTGAGTTCGGCGCGAGGCGAAGTTTCTTGATCTCGAGATACCAATCGCAAAAATCGTGCCAGAAAAATTGCCACAACTCTTCGGCCGCTTCGTGATAACGATGCTGTTCAAGCGCGCGGTTCACCGATTCGGCGGTGCGGCTCAGCCGGCTGAATATCCAGCGGTCTTCTAATGTTTCACGTGGCGTTTCGAGCTGGTCTGGGTCGGGAAGGGAAGGCTCAATGCCCGCGCTTTCCATGTTCATGAGCAGCAGCCGCGCAGCGTTCCACAACTTGTTGGCGAATTGGCGCGCGGCGTTAAGTCTGTCTTCGTTGTAGGTGATGTCGGTGCCTGGCGCCGCGGCCATGAGCAGCCACAACCGGCACGCATCGGTGCCGTATTTGTCGTTGATGTCGAGCGGGTCCACCACGTTGCCCTTGGTCTTCGATATCTTCTTCCGCTCGGGATCGCGCACCAGCCCGTGCAAATGCACCTGACGAAACGGAACATCGCCGGTGAGCTCGAGGCCCATCATCATCATGCGAGCCACCCAGAAGAACAGGATGTCGAAGCCGGTGATCATCAGGCTGGTCGGATAATAGGCGCGAAGATCTTCCGTCTCCGCGGGCCAGCCGAGCGTGGAGAACGGCCACAGGCTGGAACTGAACCAGGTATCCAGCACGTCGGGATCTTGCTCAATCGCCGTCGACCGGCAATGCGAACAGGCCTGCGGTGCTTCGCGAGCCACGGTGATCTTCTTGCAATTGGCGCAATGCCAAGCGGGGATGCGATGCCCCCACCAAAGCTGGCGCGAGATGCACCAGTCGCGAATGTTCTCCATCCAATTGAAGAACGTCTTGTTCCAATTGTCGGGCACGAACTGGATGCGGCCGTCGTTGACGGCGGCCATGGCTTTGTCGGCCAGCGGCTTGGTCTTCACGAACCACTGCGTGGATATGAACGGCTCGACAATCGTGCCGCAGCGATCGCACTTGCTGAGCGCGAGCGCGTAGGGTTCCACTTTTTCGAGCAGGCCTTGTTTTTCAAGATCGGCGACTATGCGCTTTCGGGCCTCGAAGCGATCCAGGCCCGCGTAAGGACCAGCCTCGGCTGTCATGCGCGCGTCTTCGCCGATGACCTTGATCTGCGCGAGGTGGTGACGCTTGCCCGCCTCAAGATCGTTCGGATCGTGCGCGGGAGTCACTTTGACAACGCCGGTGCCGAATTCTGGGTCGGCGATCTCATCGAAGATGACCGGGATCGGCCGGTTCATCAGTGGGAGCGTGACGGCTTGTCCCGCGAGATCCTGGTAACGTGCATCTGCAGGATTCACGGCCACGGCCGTATCGCCGAGCATGGTCTCCGGCCGGGTGGTGGCCACGATCAGATAGCGCGAGGCCTCGTTCTCCGGATCACGGTTCACCGGATAGCGAATGTGCCAGAGGTTGCCCTGCGTGTCATCGTGTTTCACTTCGAGATCCGAGAGCGCGGTGGCGCAGCGCGGGCACCAGTTCACCATATACGTGCCGCGGTAGATGAGACCGCGTTCGTAGAGGCGCACGAAGGCTTCCAGCACGGCGCGCGAAAGCTCGGGACTGAGTGTGAACTGCTCGCGGCTCCAGTCGCAACTATCGCCAATGCGCTTCATCTGCGAAGTAATTCGGTTGCCGTATTTTTCTTTCCACTCCCAGACGCGGCGCACGAATTCTTCACGTCCAAGCTGCTGCCGGGTGATTCCTTCGGCAGCGAGGCTGCGTTCCACCAGCATTTGCGTGGCGATTCCCGCGTGGTCGGTACCCGGAAGGAACAGCGTGTCAAACTCACGCATACGATGCCAGCGCGTGGCTGCGTCGATTATGGTGTGTTCGAGCATGTGGCCGATGTGCAGCGATCCAGTGACGTTGGGCGGCGGAACGGCGAGCGAAAATCGCGGGCCAGGTACGTGCGGGTCGGCGTGAAAGATGCCCGAAGCCACCCACTGCTCCGCCCAATGCGGCTCGAAACGTTGCGGCTCGTATGCTTTTTCCAATTCCATGAGGAGACTACTAGTTTAGCAAGCAGCCGAAATCTGACTGCGCGGAGGCGGGATGTTGCCGTGCGGTACGTCGTAGCTTTATTGTTCCGCAGCCGGTCCGAAATAGTTCTCGTTTAGGTCGGTGCGGATGCCTTCAGTAACGGACTGGAGCGCAGTTTCCAGTTTCTGCTTGACAATCTCGCGTGAGATCTCCTCCCTGACTCGTTCCTCGGGCAGCGTCCACTTCGCGTCTACTTTGTAAACAACAAAACTGTACGGTTCTTTCTCCACTCTGCTTACTTCACCGGGTTGTAAGGCGAAAACATCCTCGCTTACCGCGGAAGTGAGACCACTTCTTCGCCGGTTTCCCACCTCCGTCGCGGGGGGCAGCGTATTGAAGCCGGCAGCCGTCTACGCCTCTTTTTGGAGTTGGTCGAAATCCTCGCCGTTAGCCGCCCGCTCCCGGAACTCAATGGCAATATCGAGCGCCTTTTGCTCCGATCCCTGCTTGTCGGCGACCGCAAAGTTATTTTTGGGCACCAGCATCCGGCGAAGCTTCGAATGTTGAGCTGGGCATGACGAATGAGCTGTTTCAGACCGAGAGAACACCCGGAACGGCAATCCATTGCCGGAAGATGATACGAAGGTCGCATTTCAATCGGGGCTGAACCCGCAGGATGTCGACTCTTTCGTTTCGTCCGCCATTGAAAACTTCGCGGTGTTCATGCGCATTAACGGCGCACCGGGCCAGTGCGATTTCGCCGGCGGCGTCGACGTAAATGGCAATGCGCTCTGCAATCCCCTGAGCGCATCGGCTCAAGCCGGGCTCACGGTATTTAACAGCATCGGCTGCAATGTATGCCACACGCAAAGCTTCACGACGCAACCGTCAAATGTGGCGGGTATGAGCAACCGAACTTTCGAGCCTTCCTCGGATTTTGGTTTACACCACATGGGCGTGACGCTCGCCGATGGCGTGACGCAAGGCATCGCCGGCCCGGACCAGTTCCGTACGGCGCCCTTGTGGGGACTGGGGCAGCGTCTGTTTTTCCTGCATGATGGCCGCGCCACCAACCTCGTGCAGGCGATTCAGGCTCACTCCAGCAGTTCCAATTATTGCGTCATCACTGCCGCGACTCAGATTTTCACCGTCACGTTCCCGCTCGACGGCAACGCCACTAATGGCTTTTTCCCGGCGTCGGCGACAACGTTCTGCGGCTCCGAGGCAAATGCGGTGGTCACCAATTTCAACAACCAAAGCGTTTCCAATCAACAGAACCTGCTCAACTTTCTGCGTTCGCTCTAGCAGGTCTGCGGAGAATCGATCCAAACAAACTCGGGGGGCCAGCGCGCGATGGCAGGCCCCCTTGGGAACTTCGTAGCTTGGGCCATGAGGAGACCACCAGGTTAGCAAGCGGCCGAAATTTGACAGCCCAAATTTGACAGCCCAAATTTGACAGCATGGAGTCGGGATGTTGTAATAAATGGGAAGTAACCTGCCTGCCTGTTCCTCAGTAGCTCAATGGTAGAGCATTCGGCTGTTAACCGAAGGGTTGTAGGTTCGAGTCCTACCTGAGGAGCCAAATAAGTTCTTCGCTCTCA
The DNA here is from genome assembly GCA_003166865.1 of Bryobacterales bacterium. Taxonomy (GTDB): domain Bacteria; phylum Acidobacteriota; class Terriglobia; order Bryobacterales; family Bryobacteraceae; genus Palsa-89. The sequence continues at coordinate 14,119 of PMUP01000050.1, read as the reverse complement.
ACACATCCGCCCGACCGTCAAAGTGGCCGGAGTTGTTCCCACGCACGTGCCGCCCACGGCTCCGCCCAGCGCGCTCATCTTAGCGTACTTGACCCCACTAGCCCGAAGGGGTTGTTGAGGGGCTGATCGAAAGTCCGGCGTTATATTCGGGACGGGAGCCTGTTTCGGGAGAATAGTGCCGGGAAGTTAGGATTGTAATCACGTGCTGTGTACTCGGCCCGAATGTTTGAACCAACTTGGGTGCACGGATCGGCGGCGCTATTGCTTGTCCCACACTGTCAAAAGGGTTATTGGCTTGCTCCCGTCTGCGGCCGTATTGGGATCACCGCTGAAGAGGCCTTGTAGCGTTCGCCGCTGCGAGCTGAAATAACTGGCTTCGAAGTAATGGAGGCCGAAGCGTTTAAACGCCATACCGGCAAGCAGAAACAGGACCGCGGAATTTATGCGTGCCATAATGAAAAACGTTCTAGCCTAAAACCACCAGATAAACACGGACAACTCGTTCGACGTGAATCGTGATTCTGATCCGGAATTTGCCGAAGAACGGACCAATGAGATTCTCACGCTGCGGAATCTGCGAGCTCTTTGCTAAAGTGACTTACGCATGTGGTTTAAGCGCTCAAGCCCGCCAGGTCGGAATGCCGACGGCTTCTCCATGCAAGCCTGGATTAAGCAGCTAAGTCGGCATCCATTTCCAGCGCCTGAAGAAGCATGCCAGTTCGGCTGCGTTGACAAATGGCACGTCGTGCTCGAAGGAGCACACGGAGTGTTTTTCTACCGCCGAAATGAAGTGGTGCGATGTTTTATCCCAGCGCCTCCTGCTTTGAGAACAACGCACTCTGCGCCATGAGAGTCAACAGTTCCCATTACTAGCAGCTCTGCTAGCCAATCAGCTTTGAAAGGAGACGTGCCACGGCATGAAATCGCTCGCCACCGCTACAACGTCGAGGCTGCCGGGCCCGGAGGAAACACACTGAGGATCGGACTGGATAACGCCACCGAGGCTTTCCCAGGCTTGCCACGTTCCGTCAAACCAAAGATGCCAAAGGGCTGTGTTATGGGTGCCGTCAACACCGTCGTTATTGCCCTGCGCGAAGATGTCGAGCCGGCCCGCCGACCACGAGGCTACGCATGGACTGTTGCCGGACGAAAGACCGGAGGGAGGGCCGCCAAGGTTCTCCCACTGCGATTGCCAAGCAGCCAATTCCTGCTGGTCATACCACTGATGATATAAGCTGCCGTCCAAACCAACGACGAAGACGTCAAGCCGGCCAACGCCCCAAGAGGTAGCGGCAAGATTCGTACTGTTCCAGCCTGCGCCAGGAACCCCCAGGTAGTCCCAATCGGACCACCCCGCCGTCGTGTAACTACAATGGCCTACATTCCAGTCTGACGTCACGAAGAACACATCGATCTGGCCCGAACCCCATGTGACGACACAAGGTTTTGAGCCCGGGGCAAATCCAGCGTCCAACGCGTGAACGTCCCATCCGCCGCCCCACGATCCGCTGTCAAAAACCAGGTGTGCCAGCACCGCGTCTTCCGACCCGCCCAGCCAGGGCCGTGCGAGGGCAACAATATCAAGGTGATCTGGTCCCCACGTGCACGCTGCGGGGGCTGACGCGAATGCCCGGCCTTTTGAATTTTCGAGTAGAAATGCCGACCCCACAGATCCGTCTAACGGGATCGGCTGCCCTTTCCAATTGCCTTGCGAACGGCCCAAGGATTCAGATTGCTGCAGTTGACCGTTGTCGAACCAGAAATGGACAAGACTGAAGTCCAGCTCGTTGAGAATCGCGAAAGCATCGAAACGACCCTCGCCCCACGACACCGCGGCGGGACAAGACACCACTGTGAGCTGTAGTTGATCACATTGGACGATGCCGCTGGAAAACGAAAGGTGATCCGCAAAACCGAGCTGGTCCTGAATGAAAAGATCGAGCCGGCCAGAACCCCAGGAGCAAATGCCCGGCGTGGAGGCTGCCGCGCAAACAGGAACGGGAGATGCTACTTGCGGGTAGGTTCCACCGATCGGCTGACCTGCGAATTGCCCCGCATTCTGTAACGTCAGTCCACCAGCTCCGGCGAGGACGTTCGCGAACGGCGAGTCCCAGGAGCTCCATCCGGGAAAGAGGGTTTGGAGCGCCTGTGGCGATGCGGGAGTTGGGCCGGTGATGATTGGGCTCAGTATCACACCCGCAAGATTAAACGGGCTGTATTGGGCGTGGAATATTCCACGGATTACAGGATTGTCATTACCATCGTTGGCCGAAATGTTTACGCTCGTAATCGGGATTGTGTTGTAAGACTGAGATATGTTCAATGTCAGCGTTGCGCCATTCACGGTCGGGAACGAAGGCGGCGGTGGGAAGGGGGAGAGCAGCGCCGGCGGGAATTCGTCCACATTCGGTTCGTTGCAGTCATAGCAATAGAGTGTCAGGTTTTGCGAGTCGTCCAGGTCGTAGCCATACGCCAGGACCTGATGGCACGTGGAGACGTTATTGGTTACAAGTCCAAGTGGAGACGGCATGCCAGCATCGAGGTCGGCTTGAATCGCCGGCCATTCCTGGTTAACCATTCGCCACGCGATCCCATGCCCTGTCAGCCAGCCCAAAAACGAACTGAAGCCGGTGTCGTGGGTGGGCAGAGCAAGCCACTCGAGCGTCTTTGCTCCAACGCCACCGAGCACAAAAGTGTCAAGAAGGCGTTGCAAGAGATAGTTAAAGAGGGGTGAGCCTGGCGCTGCCGGATTAGTTGATGGCACGCTTGGAAAGGAAGGTTCCGCGAGCATGAGGAGCTGCGGCTGAGCGAGAAAAAAATCGAGGGTAGCGAAGACAAAGCCGCCGCAAAGGCCATTTCCGGGATCCCCTAAGGCGAGGGGACCGAAACCCGGAACATTAATGATGACGTCTGCAAGCGGAGTACCACCAAAACTGTTTGGGAAATGAAAGCCAGACATACTAGGCAAGAAATTTGGGACTCGCACGCTCGCGGCCATGGTTCCTCCGGTCCTGCAATCATATCGCGACTGGTTCCATCAGGACAATACTTGTGTTTCAAACTTGCAAAGCAGATCTGCTTTTCAACTATAGTCCTGCTGATGGACGGGCCGGGGAGACTCAGGGCTGTAAGACTGCGCGATCCTTCGCGGTAAAGTACAACATGGGCGGCGAATCCAAGCAATTCAATTCGTTCAAAGGGCGAGCGGAGTGGCTTACGGCCGCGGCTGCGGACTCGGCACATTCGCGATCGCGCAAGGCGCTACCGCGCGTGCCGCCGTCGTGAAACCGCCATCGCGGGCGCCTCGGAACGCTCGTCATGAAGCAGACTAGGCATCGGAACGTGCAGATGGTCTGGCGGTATATCCGGGATGGGAGCCTATTCCGGGAGAATAGGCAGGGAAGTTAGGACTATAGAGACAGCATTCACCAACCTGCCGGTCTGTTTCATGTGCTACTAAGTGGCAATCCTATATAAGCCCTTTTGCTAGAGACATATGGCGCCACCGGGTGGAGACGCGAACATCAGAACCCCTAATCAAATTTCGGCAATAACTACGCAAGCAAATGCACGTAAGGGCGGTTGATAGGCCGCAACCCGCACAGTGTAACCGACATCTAGGTCGTCAGCGGGTAGCGCGTCCGTAACGGGGACGCTCGATGACACGGCGTCCTTGCTTTAGAGCGGAACGCCTCCAGCAAGCACAGCCTAACGTACGAACTGGCGGCCACGATACATTCCCATCCGAGAGTAACCGTTACTCACCGTTCCTGTTGGGGCTGAATTCGAGAAGATTTCCGCGACTTCTACACGGGTATTCCCCCCTTTTCCTTGGATTGATGTAAGCGTATAGTAGTCGGCGACCGAGACAAGACTGCCGAGCTTTCAGCGAGTCAGAGAGCAGCTCCTGAAGGCAACCACAGAGGAAGGAAAACTTAGTGCCTTGGAGGTACGGAACCGAGCATTGCAGCGGTAGACAGACTTTGTTGTTAGGAAGATCGTGCCGGAGAGTTCCTTCAGGATTAAAACCCGATTCAATTACTTGCAGACCATTTCGAAGAGCGATCGCAATTTCATATTGCAATTCCGCAAGCGATTAGCAACTGTTGTATTTCTCTAGGCGCGAGCGCACACCCACACTAAACGATGCCGCGGAGAGAGGCGGGGAGAGGGAACTGCCGATTCTCGACGCGCAGCGTGCGTAGTTCGAATTCGATGGGCATGCGCGCACGCAGCCAATCGACAGTCTTCCACACCAGCATTTCCGGAACGCTGGCGCCCGAAGTCAAAGCGGCCGTCTCAACACCGGCCAGCCATTCGGGAGCGATTTCTTCGGGGCTGTCGATGCGGCGCGCGGGCACGCCCTGAGCGGCTGCCACTTCGACCAGTCGCTGCGTGTTCGAGCTGTTGGCACTCCCGATCACGAGAGCCAGTTGCGCTTCCGGCAGTATCGCGCGAAGCGCTTCCTGACGGTTCTGAGTCGCATAGCAGATGTCCGCGGTCGGTGGGCCCTGAAGTTGCGGCGCTTGTGCGCGGAGAAGTTGTACCAGATGGCGCGTGTCATCTACCGAAAGCGTGGTCTGAGTCAGATACGCGATGCGGGTCGGCCGCTCTGCACTCTTGGGAGTTATTATTGCCGCGAGATCACTCTCCGATTCCACGACCGTGATTTTCTCCGGCGCTTCATCTATCACGCCTTCGACCTCATCATGGCCGCGATGTCCAATCAGCGCGATCGTATACCCCTCGGCGGCAAAACGGCGCGCCTCACGGTGGACCTTTGTCACCAGCGGACATGTCGCACCGATGACGCACAGTTCACGGGCGCGCGCTGTCTGCTCGACGGCCGGCGATACTCCGTGCGCGCTGAAAAGCACCGTCGCGCCGTAGGGCACCGCCTCGATGTCATCGACGAACACGGCGCCCGGCGGAAATGTTCCACAACAGAACGGTTGTGGACAAGCTCGTGAAACACATAGATCGGACCGGGTAAACGCTTCAGGGCGGTTTCCAGACATTTGGTTGCCATTTCTACGCCTGCGCAGAATCCGCGCGGGCCGGCAAGAATTAACTTCACGTGCTCCTCCGTATATGCCGATCACCCGCTTGATTTGTGTCAAGATATATAGGGGAGGTTTTTACCATGTCCGGTACACCAAAACGGATTCCCGCGCTACGAACCGGCGCTGACGATATCACTCGCTCCCTCGGTTCGCTGATGAACACTTCTTTCCGGCTTGCGGAAACCACCGCCGATGTGATGGAGACGGAACTCGCGACGGTGATCCGTCTTTCCGAGCGCGTGCGCGATCAGGTCATATCGGCCGAGTTCCTCGAAAACGCTCGCAAGCAGGAGCTTCCCGCGCGTTTTCGTCGGGATGCTCACGCGATCGTGGACATCGTTGCGGACGTTGGCGCGGTGTTCTTCCTGGCGTCCATCAATTTCCTGGATAACTTGACAGGCCGCACGCCGTCCGGAGAACCGGTAACGCCGGCCGCGTAAGTTCATGTTGTCGCGGGTACGACTTCGAAGCGGAGCGCCGTTTCGAAGGTTCCGCCCTCGACCCCGACCCTGGCCAGATACGGTCCGATGGCCGTGTCTTCGGCAGTACCGAGCAGCACAGTGAGTTTCTCGAAGTCGTGCGGCGCGATCGCGATCGATTCAGGCTGAAACTTCAGCGCCGCGGATGTCAGGGGCGTCCCCGCCTGGTTGCCCTGATAAATCGTCTCCGCACACACGAATTTCATCTCCGGCATCTCGGTGTCCGACGCATTCTCGATGGAGAGCGGAATACGCAAGGCGGACCCCGCGTGAACGCGCGGCAAGCGAGATGGCACCGGCTCGGCCGCAGCGGTGGGTGCGGAAGTGGTCGAGGGCATGCCCCGGATCACCAGCCTAGTCACATTCGTCACGGCCTGCACCCCGTAATGGATCATGTCAGCGACAGGTCCCTCACCCGGAGAACCCGGCGGTAACGGTTGCCCCGCAGCGGTGGCTTCAGCAATTGTCTTCGAGACCGCCGCGCCCACCTCCAAGGCGGCGTGAATCACCTCGGTGATACCGGACGCGATGGCCTCGACATTGCGGGTCTGGCTGTTGGACTCATTCGCCTCAGGCATGGGCTAATCCCCTCACAGGATCTTCTGGCGCGCCACAGGCGGCGCGCACGGCTCTTCAGCTTTGCACGGTTGCGGCACGCACGCAGTGGCGCCAGTCAGCCGAATGGACAACACCTGGCTTTTGCCCATCGTGAAATCGAAAACGTAATTGGAAGTAATGTGCCAGGGATTACAGAAGCGCAATTCGAGGGGTGTGCGCATCTGGAGTGCGTGATGGATTGGCTCGGCCAGTTTGGTTGCGACCTTCAGTTCGTGCTCCAGCGGGTCCACTTTCAGGTGCTGGTTGTGCGTGTTGGAGAAATGATGCGCCATTTTGACCTGCACTGGATGCTTGTCGCTGCCGGTGAGCTCGATATTGCCCGAGACGCCCACTTTGCAAGGCCTTGTTTCATCCCAGCAGACGACATGCACGAGTGGTGCATGTTCGCCCGTGGAGTGCAGATGTTTCAGCGCCGGTCTGCGCCCGTCGCCGTAAAGCGCGAGCCCCCCGTCTTTGGAAGTTACCGTTACTGTGTTGTCATCTGGCATAATCGGTCACCTGTCTTCGCCGCACTTAAACTATCGTACTCGATATACGTCTATCTCGAAATCTTTATCGCAGGTCCAGTTTTCGAGCTCGACGAGAACTTCACAATCGCCGTGAATGCAAGCATAACCGAAGCTCACCGTTTTGTCATCGGATTGATAGATGCAGCGCTTCTCGCCGCAAACGGTCAGCTTCACTCCGGAAGATTGATTGATCTGGAACCTGTACACGCCACGATTGAAACAGCCGAGTCCCTTCCAGATGGCGGTGTAAGGAATGTGCAGATCTCGTAGCGTCTTCACGCTCAGATCGCTGCTGGGTACGCCGGGAGTGCATTCGCAATCTTCGGGACCGCAGTCGAGCGAATCGCGCGAAATCACGATCCACACCGGACGACTGGCTGAGGAAAGCGGCGCATCGAGCTCGACGCCGAGCACGATCTGCGGGGTGCTGGGCTGATTCCCGGCTGCGACGACGTCTTTGGGTGCCGCAGGGGGCGCCGATGGCACGCCACCGGATGGAGTTTGCGGATTCTTATCGCCCCTCACCACGACGGCGCCGCATCGCACCCGCATGCGCAGGTTGTCGCGAAGACCGATCTCAAATAGGTCATAAGCCTGGGATCCGCGCGCCACGAGGAACGTCAGAAGCGTTGGAGTGAATGGACTCTGCGCGACTGTATTGCCCGGCCCCGTGAAATCGGGCGCGGTCGTGAAGGTGACTGTCGCAAATCCGGACGCCGAACTTGACGCTGGATCCGCTATTAGACTAAGGGTTTCTACGAAGCCCGCCACAATCGTTGTGTTCCCGCGGGAGAATGCCGTGTCCGAGCCCCCCAGCGCGACGGCCGTAATGGTGTTGTCGCTCGACTGCACCGTCAGTTGCACGCTGTCGCCGCTCGTCTGAGCGCCCACAAGGATCTCGAGCTGAGCCTTGGCCACCAGCCGCTCGGGCGTCTGGAGGTTAAGCGTGCAGGTCAGAGTAGTAAGATCGGAGGTCACCAACTGCACGGTCGCAATGTCCGGACTGTCGAGACCGGCAGCGATCAGATTCTGCGCGGTCACCTGCACGCTGATCACGATCGCCTCAACTTGAGTGAGCGCGGTGGGCGGAGCGATATCATCGCGCGTGATACGGACGATGCGCTCAATTTCTTCCGAACCGTTGACGGTGTCGTGTTCGATCTCGACCGGTTCGGCGCGGTTCATCGCGTCGCGAAGCAGCCCGAGCTTCGACAGCCGCTCGTTAAAGCGTTCCGGATCTGCATCGAGATCCTGAATAGTGTAGGCGGCGGTTGTGCCGTCGGTGAGAATCAGAGTGGCGGTGACTCGCCCGCCCCTGTTCACCTCAATCTTTTGAACGAATCCTTGATTTACAGCCATATCGCGCTCCTAGCCTCTCAATATTTACGTCGGCCATGGCAGACGGCGTTCCGACAACAGATCCTGAAAGCTTGTGGTGACCCGGACAATACTAATGGTGCCGGGAAAAACGAATCCAGCGGCGAAAATGTTCAGTCCAGTGAGGCATGCCGATACCTGGGCGATTCCAGTCACCACCGGAGGAATGGGATGGATAATACTGGTCTGTCCCTGCGCGATCTGCTGCGCAAGACTGCCTCCGACCGACGAAATCATGCTCTGAGTCACCGCGAGCATAATCCAACCCACGATTGGCACGATCAAGTCCTCGAATACGGTGCAGCAGTTCTGGCCGATGTTGAAGTTTCCGGCCCGTGCCTGGAAGGTGAGCGTGCATGCGCTGCTCGTCTGGGTAAGCGTTGTGTCGATGAAGATGGGACCGGAGAAATTTACGTGCGAATCGAACCAGCATGGTATGTGAACGGTCGCTGAACCCGTAACCCAAAGATGCCCCGGGGTTGCACCGTGGCCGCCCGAATCTTCCGGGGCTACGCTCAGACTCGTCAGCGTGCCATTACCTTGCGGTGTGCTGAGCGGCGCGCCGCCGCTTGCAAGTCCGGGGAACTGGGTATTCACGGCGTTGTCGATCAGCTCCTGGACCTTGGCGGGGCCTACCGCCATAGCGAGCTGGCCGCCGTTGAGAAAATTGTCGGGAGGGAAATCCGCCACCGACGAATCGCGCCGGTTCATCAAGATAGCAAGCACGCCGTCAGCTACCAGCAGGAATCCCACTGGCGTGGTCAATTGAATCTGGTTTGCCCCGGACTGCGGAGTATAGACACCGAACTTACGCTGGCTGATATAGGCCGCCGCCTGTTGCTGAATCGCCGCTATCGCGCCTGCCTGATTCGGAACCGGCTGCGGTGGAATGGGGCCAAAGGTTGAAATGACATTGACCGCCAGCGGTTGTAATTGCTGTTCGGCGATACTCTGCGCAAATCCCGGGTTGTCGAGCGTGACGGTAGTCTGATACGGAGCTGCCGGCTCGATCGAAAAGTCCACTGTAATCGAGGTCGCAGTCTGAACCACGGGCCGGTAAAAGCTGATGTGCCCCGGCGATGTATAGCTGCCCTCGGGTATGTTGACCCAAATGGGCATCACAACGTTCAGATACTGGGTGGCGCCAGCCGTCACCAGCGAACCCTGAATTTCACTCGCGGAACCTGCATAGGGATTCGGCGGTGTGAGCGATGGATCGGCCGTGTCGTCGTAAACATTTAGCGTATTGCCACCCAGGGCAAACACGTGTTGAATCGACGTGTAGTTGGTGTGAATAGCCGCCACAATGTTACTGATGTTGACGGTGGGAACGCTGGAGAGAGCCGGCACCTGAATATCGTTCGACGTTACTCCGGAAAAATCGATTCCGAGTACCGGGTTGTTGGAAGAATCCATCCAATTGGTCAGCAGCCCTGGAACGGCGATTACCGCATCGAGATTGATTTCACTGAGGCTCGGGTCCGGCGATCCAGGCACCTGAACGGCCATCTGAAAAGGAATCGAAAAGAGCATGTGCGTAGAGTCCTGAAAACTCAGGTCCGCCGGATTCGTCATGTCGTCGATGACGGTTAGGGAAACCTGCACAGCCTGTCCGAAAACATTAGCGCTGATGGGGCCGATATTGTGGGGAAATAAATCCTCCGACTTAAATGCCAGGTGAAATATCTGCTTCACCGAATCGATACCCAGCTCCACCGCAATGTCGAAATTGGAGGTAAGGTTCATTGGGACGGCGGAGTAAATGTAATGCCAGTCACCCATCCGCCCCACGGATTGGGTAATTCGCCGGATTTGATCTTACGATACGCGTCGGGCGAGCTGATCTGGAAGGCCTGGGATTCGATCACTCCTAACTCGAGCAGATCGTGAGCGCGGGGGTCCAGGTCCTTGTAGAAATAAAGGGTTGTGAGATCTACCGACGCAGGTGCTTCCGTGGCCGGCGGAAGCTGTGGCGAGGGCTTGTCGAGATCGAGGTTGCGAACACCGGGCGTGATGGAGCCGAACACAAAGGCGGTGCCGTGATCCGGATGCTGCAGCGGCGGAGCAACGTTGAGCTTCGGAATTGAGGCCAACTGCTTCGCTGCCAGCGCCGGATCCATCGTAGGCTTGTAAACCGGTGTCGCATTGGAGGTGTCGAGTGGCGCGAGCTTGATGGTTTGAAAAAGAAACTGCGCCACCCAAGCTCTGTCCGCCGGTTTCGGCAGGCCGCCGGATACTTTTTGGAGATTATCGAGAAGGACTTGGCGCCGCGCGGCTGTCGCCGGTGAGTACTGTAGAGTATGGAGAATATGACTCCCGATCTCGGGTGAGACCTCAACGCCGACATCCCGGAAGGCGGCAAGAGGATTGACGAGCAGCAGGGCCGCGATAACCGGATTCGCCTGCAGGCGATTCGAGATCTCCATCTGCGCCGCGGCAAGAGCGCGGTGCGAGGATATCCTCAACACAGGAAATTGACTCTTTCCGTTGCCGGACTCAGTAGCGTTCGCCACGGCTGATTATGGTATTATAAACCCGATTACGAAAAATAGAGCCGTAACTTTTCACCGATTCTGGATTACATCCGTAGCTGCGAGAGGCGCGTAAGTGGCACTATTCGAGGATCCGAATGCCAGCCTATCTCAAAAGTGAAACGTCGGTTGCTCGGGCACGCTTTGCGCTCGGTCCACAGGGCCCGTTCCCCGAGTGCAGATTAAGCCGCGACCTCGAACGCCGCTGGCTCCATTACGCTCTGCTCTCACGCGACGGTGAGTTCGGATTAGTCGCTAATGTCGCGTTACTCGGCCCTCCCGAGGAGAATAGTTCGGCGCGTCCGCGCATGACGTCGATACTTCTGGTCTACCGGCGCGGCGCCGGATGGAAGTCCAGCCAGTTTAATGCAGAAACCAGCGTGCCGCAGTGGTCCGCATTCCGTCAGCCCCATTCTTTCAACTCTGAAAGCGAGTTACGGATTCGTTCCACGCGGGGCCACCCGGCGGTCAATCTGAGATTGCAACGCACCAGTCATCCCTGTACCAGCCAGTGCGCGCCGTTCGCGGGACGTCACCATCTGCGCTGGCAATCGGAAACGGGTGTTGTCGCGCGGGGGGACTGGACTCACGACGGCGTTCTCTACCCGAACATTGAGGCTATCGGATATCACGAGCGCGTTCGCGGATTCTGGGGCTGGCCGGAGATGGGCGGGTGGGTCTTCGGATTCGCGAACGATCCGGCGCTCGACCCGTCATCGGAAACGTCAGCGCCGCCCACGGCGATTGTTTTTACACTGATTCAACCTGACGAGCCAGCCGATGCAGCTACCGGGTCGGTCATGCTTTGGCGCTCGGGGCGTTTGCGCCGGCATTTTCCGCGGCGATGTGTAACGGTATCGGTTCGCGGATCACTCGATAGAGATCGGGTTTGCCATGTTCCGGATCTTTCCAACTTATTCGGGGTACCTGCCATGGCGCCGGTTCCTCGACGACTGGTAATCTCAGCCAATATGGGCCCGGACTGGACGATGGTGGATTTCTCGTGCGATGCCGCAGCCCGCGTCGTGATTCCGTCGGAAACCGGAATCAAACCTTACAGCGTGCATGAACTGATCGGTGCAGTTTCCGTGGCAGGCAGCGTCAGCGGCCGAACTTTCGCGTTCGATACTTACGGCATAGTTGAATTCGCTGGCGGCGCCGGTGGCGACTGAAGGCACGGCGCGACTCCTGGTCGAGACAGTCTATGAATTGTCGCGCCGCGCGCCGGCTATCATCGCCGCGGCCGCGCGCGAGATGGCGGGTATCAGGCTCTGCCTGCATTTCGGCGATGGTACTCACGCCGAACTACGCACCGAAAATAGCTGTTTGATCGCGTCGGGCGAACTCTCCGGAAACCCGCACGTCGAATGCTACTTCGACGACCGCGCGATGCGCCTGCTCTTCGATCTGGAGCGCCGTCCCGTCGATCAGCTATTCGAGGGTAGTCTCGACGTGCGCGGCGAGCGGTCCACAGTGCTGGCAGTATGGCGTACTTTCCAATTGCTCGCGCAGCGCGCTTCGGGACTTCGTTCCATCCAGATTCTCTGGCGCGAGTATCGCGACCGTACCCCTGAATACTGGGATGGAAAACCGGAAACTGCCGCAGGCGCTGCCGCGGGCGCCTCAGCCAACGGTTTGCGTCTTACGAGAAACGGACTGCAGCGACCTTCCGATACCGGTTGGGCCGCACTCGATTATCTCGACCATCGTCATCCGGAACAAACCGACCGCCTGCCCGCGCTCGTCGGTGGCACGCTCATAGCAAAATCGCGCTTGCTGTGGGACGGACGGAAGAGCGCGCAATGGTGGAAGTTCGATGCCGCGTCCGACTCCGATCTGATGGAGACGATGCTCCTATGCAAAGCGCGAGTGCGCGATGAGATTGCCGCCATCATCCCGCAGCGAGAGCCCAAAGCCGATCTGTACGATCTGATGCACGTTTATCCCCAAAGGGAAGGAAAAGGCCTGCGCCCAACGCTTACGATCGCGACCTGCTGCGCTCTCGGAGGCCGCGGCGAAGACGCGGTGCGCGCCGCTGCGGCGATCGAGCTTTTTCACAACGGATTCCTTGTCCATGACGATATAGCCGATGGATCGACGCACCGCCGCAATGAAGCTACCCTGCATCGCGCGCACGGCATCGGCCTCGCCGTCAACACCGGGGATGCGCTGAACCTTATGGCGGTAGACGCCGTTCTTTCCAATCTGCCTACGCTCGGTCTCGGACGCACCCTCGGACTGATTCACGAAATCATGCACATGTGCCGCGAGACTGTCGAAGGACAAGCGATCGAACTCGGCTGGATTCGCAACGGAACCGTACCGCGGCGCGACGAAGATTACTTTCACATGAGCACCAAAAAGACTGGGTGGTACACATGCATTAGCCCATGCCGTCTTGGAGCAGTGTGCGCGGGAGAAACCAATCCCGAGATCCTCGACCGGTTCAATGAAGCCTTCCGGCTGATCGGCATCGCCTTTCAGATTCAGGATGACGTGCTGAACCTTGTGGGCGAGGCGGCGCTCTACGGCAAGGAGCCGCTCGGCGATCTGCTCGAGGGCAAACGAACCGTGATGTTGATCCATCTGTTTCGCGATGCCGATCCTATTTCGCGTGGCCGCCTCGATGAGATCTGCCGCCTTCCACGAACCGATAAGACCCAGGAAGATGCCGAGGAGCTGCTTGATGCCATGCGGCAGTTCGGGTCCATCGACTATGCCATCGCGCTTTCGAACCATCTTGCGCATGAAGGCGTGCGGCGGTTTGAGGAAGATCTTGCGTTCATCCCCGAAACCGAATCGAAGGGCGTGTTACGTCAGATCGCCAACTACGTAACTACACGGCAGTTGTAAACTCAGATACGCGATGAAAGCAGAGCCTTTCGAACCAAGGGACATCCAGCAACTGGAATCGCTTAAAGACGGCAATCGGTGGCTCCGCGGGGTCTTGTGCACGCTTGCGCGGCGGGGAGTAGCCTTGCGGCGAGCTTCTCCCGAGCGCGGCGCGGCCATTCTCGATGCTCTCGCGACACTGCCTTATTACAAAGGGGGGCAGTTTCTTTTCGACCTCCTCGAAATCGAGGATTTCATGCTGGATGGACCTCCGGCGGAAATTCTGCCGACAACGCTCGATGCCGGTTCGCTGCAACGTCTCGCCGGCGCTCTCAAAGCGGTGAAACGGTCTTTGGATGGCGAAGAGCCGGTTGAGGAGACAATCGACGTTACGCTTGAAGGGGGTGTTTCGAATACCGATCTTCCGCCGCTCGAAGCCGGATTCTACCTGTATCAGGACGTGGTGCTCGGTATCTGGGCAAGTGTAAGCGAACTGGGCTCAGGGTAACTGAGCATTCCCTCCAGGAAATTAGGTGCGGCGCCCGCATCCCCGTATGCCAACCCCGGTGTCACAATTTCGGCCTCGATCGACTTCGTTTGACGAAAGACTGAGGAATCCGTAAGGAGATAGCGCAGCGTCTGGCCGGAACCCCGGCGAGCACCATTTTCCGCCAGTACCTGACGCTAATGTCAAGGGCGGAGTAAAACTA
>PMUP01000060.1 GCA_003166865.1 Bryobacterales bacterium | reverse complement strand
AGAAAACTCGGCGATGTGTAGTCGATTTGGAGATCGCGAGTCAAAGGGGGAAGTTGAAGATCTTCTTGTGGTTTGTATTGCTTTCGGTCGGCAACGACGGCCTCGACATACACCGGCGGAACGGTCGCGTGCGCAGAAAGATGCGCCGGGTCGATCATCTGAAGAACCACATTGTTCACAAACCACAAACGCCCATCGCGAGTTTTCGCCGCCGGATTAAAGGCGGCTGGCCCCGGCTGAGCGCCGTCCAGTGAATCGAAAAGTTGCGACTGAACGATAGCGTCTGGATGAGCCCGCCATCGTTGGACCTCTGAATCGGCAAGCTCCACAAATCCGCAAGGAGTATTTAGCCACAAGTGCTTATCGTCGTCCCAAAGGAAGCCAGCCACGCCCTCGCAGGGAAGCCCGTTTTCTTTGCTCAAGCGCTGAACCTTCCCGGCGCGCAGCTCGAAAAGTCCGTCAACGAATGCGGCGGCCACTGACCCATCTGGCTCAACGGCGATCTGGTATGCCGTTGTTGTTGTATTGTGCTTCAAGGGAAATGTACGCACCATACCTTGCCGGAAGAGCGCCAGATCACCTGCAAGTGTGCTGAGCCAAATTCCGCCCTTCGGGTCGGCCGCCATGGCACGCGCAGCCGGAACCTGAGAACCGGAGAATTCCTCGCGCACTTTGAAATCGCGGATGCGGACGAGTCTTCCCCCGGCTCCCCTGCACTCCGCCCAAATATTGCCATCAACATCCTCAGTGATCCCAAATACCAAGCCCAGTGGCCGATGGTCAGGTTCGGGGATGCGCTGAAAGCGCCCGTCTTGGTATATGAAAAGTCCATCGTCAACTCCAGCCCACACGTTACCTGCGTGGTCTTCGAGCAATAAAGTAGGTTGGGCTCCAGGCGCGCGCACGGAGGAAACGGTCTGGTTTCTAATGAAGTCGAGAGAGTTAACATTTGACACCCAGACCGTCCCGTCTCTAGCGGCCATAACTGAAACGGCCCCATCTGCTGCAAGCCCCTCCAAGGCCGAAAACGTAACGATTGGAAGATTCCGAAAATTGTCAATTCCACTGGACGTGGCCGCCCACACTATGCCGTCCTCGCCTTCGTACAGATTAAAAACGGTGTCGCTGGATAAGCCCTCCGCTCGTCCAAAATGGTCGACTGTTTGGCCGTGAATGCGGTAGATACCGTTTCCTACTGTTGCTATCCAGAGGTTGTTATCGCGGTCTGCGATCATGCTAAGGATTGTGAGCTTACTTCCGTCGAGGTTTGGGCTGACGAACGGCGTCAGAATACCGCCGACGAATTGTTCAAGCCCAAGTCCCGGCCCAGCGGCTGCAATTCCGACCCATAGAGAACCGTCGGAGTTAGGCACGAGACTGATGATACCCGCTTGCCCCGCCATCGATCGAAGGCTCGAAAAACGGTATATCTCAGAGCCACCTATCTTCCAATCGAGCAACGAGGTATCGCCTCCGATCCAAAATCCTCCCTTCCTATCAGGTATCACTGCGGCGGCGTTTTGGACCGTTATCCCGTCTGTCTTCCCGAAGCAGCGGATTCTCCTATCGGTTGCCTGACAAAGAATTCGGTCTGAATCATGTGTTTCTCGCAGAACCCACACAGATCCGTCAGAGCCCTCATACATCCGGTAGATTCCAGGTAAATCGTAATGGGAGATTACAACGTCGTCCTTCACGTGAAAGAGCTCATGTCCATTGCTGATCCAAAACCCTCCCTCCCGCACACCGAGAAATCTCCGAATTCCTGAAGCGAAATCTTTGACGATCGGAGGTGACCAGGGAGTAAAACGCACGCCGTCAAAACGCCACGCGCCACTACGGCCGCCTACCCAGATATATCCGTCTTTTGTTTGTGAAACCCAAAACGGAGTGTTCGGCAAATATCCGTCTTGTATACGCCATGCAGTATGCGCGTATTGGGTCAGGCGTTTGTTCGGGTCCAGCGCATAAGCCACGCTCAACGTGACCCACAGCGATAACACGCAAACCAGAAACGATCGCGGAACATGGAAGTCCCGCGTTCTCGATGTGTACCTGACGCGGGTGGACGTGGAATCGACATGGCCAACCATGCGCTTCACCTGGCTCGCCAATTGTAATATTTGTGCGCGTTCACGACCAAACCTCGATCGTGCACCTCGGAAGTGGCCACAGCGTTGACACTGTATTGGTCAACCGGTCGTCCCCGAAACGCGTACTGGGAGACCCGCCCAGCCATATCACGGCCAATCCTGAGCTCCTTCTCCCGAAGACCATACGTGAACCGCGGACCGCCTTTCAGGTTACTGGAGTCGCGGCTTCCGCGAACCATCGAGATCTACAGCCAATATCCTGTAGTTTTCTACAGGCATTGGAGCGCGATCAGATCTGCAGCAGGCCACGCCGCACCGCGATGGTAACTGCATGGGTCCGATCGTTGGCCTGAAGTTTATCCACCAGGTTCTTGATGTGGAAGTTAACGGTGGTCTCCGAAATCGACAGTTGATCCGCAATCTGCTTGTTGCGAGAGCCATCTTGGATGAGGCTGAGCACCTCCAACTCCCGGGCCGTAAGGTTTTCGTCGCCCAGATGTTCGGCGAGGCGGGCCGCCACCTCCGGTGGAATGTGTCGGCGCCCAGCGTGGACCGATCGGATGACGTTGAGCAAATCATCTTTTGGCATGCTCTTCAGGAGGTATGCCGAGGCCCCCCCTCGCATTGCCCGCTGGATCTCGCCGTCGCTGTCTGAGGTTGTCAGTATGATGATATGAGCTTGTGGAAACTCTCCACGAATTGCGATAAGCGCGTCGGTGCCGTTGGTCCCAGGAAGCCGAAGATCCATCAGGGTGATGTCTGGCCGATGACGGCGAAACTCAGCTACAGCCTCGATGGCATTCGTCGCGTTGGCAACGAGAAGCATGTCTTGCTGAGATCCGATGATCGTAGCCAGTCCCTCGCGGAAGACCGGATGATCCTCCACGCTGAGGATACGAATCGGCTTGGCCTGAAGCTTCACAACGGCCCCGTGCTTCCAATTGGAATGCTTTGTTTGAGTCCCGGCCAGAGCGTCGTTTGCCTAGGTATTGGATTGTCTAGCTTCATACGGCTTATTGCGTTGCTTCGGCTCCATGATCGAGCGGGGCGGCGGGATTTGCTGTCACTGCGGGAACGATCCGATAGTCCGAGCTGTAGACCAAATTGTGCAGATCGCTGGACGCGATGGCCCGGAGTATGGATAGCTGGGCTGCGGCATCCTCGTCGCTGAACACATTCAGCGGCCAGTCGTGAACTGTCGTCCCGCGAAGATGAGGGTGGTGGAAGCCGCCTCCGAAATAGGCTTGGAGCACGATAGGCTGGACCCCGGCTGCCCGCTGTTCAGGCCAACTCAAAGCCCAGGATGCGTTCAGCCCTCCATCTGCCATGCGTCGTAGCCCCGTCTCGGTGAGATGCCCGGTGTTGAGCAGCAAGCTCGTGTTCATTTCGTTGAGAACCTGGCGAGCGATGGGAGCCAGCAGTTGCACGGCCTTCTCGAAATGGGCCTCCTTGTCCTTTCGACTCACGGAGCCGCCGTGTGTACCGTCCCGAAGATCCTCAAAATGGCGGATTAGGCTGGTGATATATGCGGGTACCGCGCCTTCTGGCATTGCCTACCTCCTACTAAGAATTCAGTTATGTGCGAAAAACGGTCTACCCTGCACGAATTCGCATTGCGAGAGCCTTGTCAACCATTGATGGGGGGAACACCCCATCGCTGCGCGAAACGTCCACACCGCAGAGGCCCGCGTCGCCTCGCGTTCCGCCGGTAACTTCTGCCTCGTCGCGCTCGACTTCATCAATGATTACCACCGCCATCTCATTTTCCTTTCATCCGACTTCCCTTCAACTCGCTGCGCAGGTTCCGTAGAAGATGTTTTGTGTACACGTCGCTGGCGATGAACTCGACTCCTTGACTCATGATTTCCGCCAACACGGCTTCGCCATTTCGGTCAATGGATGTCACCTCGATCAAATCAACGATGCACCTCCGCTTGTCCCCTGCGCGGCGCGCCGAGTGCCAAGAGGACTTGAGCTCCGCCGCCCACTCGCCGACCAGTTGACCCTGCAAAGACCACCTTTGCTCATCGGGCGAATCGGTCATATTGATCTTCAGCACTGCTCTCCCTCTACCGCTCGCCGGAAACCGCCAACGCCTGGCCGTATCAAAGGTTGCGACTTATTTCGATCGTCCGGGCGCGAAAGGGTGTGGCAGTTGGGGAGCCAAAAGGCAGCGAGCATTTGAATGAGGTCTATATGCTTGCTCCAACAGCCTTTCCGGACAAGGTTTGTGCCGCCGAAGATCCGCTAGGTGAACGATCGGGAGACGGAGATTTGGCGCGCGCGCCAGATGTCCATCACCACAGTGGATGGGTGTAAGACTGCTTCTTGATTGCGCATCGTGTCAACGCCTCGGTGCAAACACAGACCAAGTGCGATATATTGGGCTTTTCCGTCTCCGTGGTGGATCCCGAATCGGAAGTCTGTGTTGGTCCGATCACCGCTGACGTTAGCAGGCGATCATGCTCGCGGGCATCGCAACCGAACGGAAGCGGTGCTGGTCCCTCGTTGAGGGGTATGGATTCCACTAGCTCTACATCCCGCCTCCGGAGCGATGCAACCGCTGAGGCCAACCGACCGATTCAGATCGCCAGCTCCGTGCTTCGCGATCGACGTCATGTCTGCGCCTTCTTCAACAGCCGTGAGGACGAGTACCACGTGACGCTTCCGTTCATCAAGGACGGATTCGAATGCGGCGACAAGGCGTTCCACATCATCGATCCGGCACGACGGGTCGATCATCTCCAGCGTATGGCATCCTCCGGGATCGATACGGCCTCCTTCGAAGGGAGCGGCCAGTTTGAACTGCATGACTGGGCCGATACATTTTTCCGTGATGGCTCCTTCAATCCGGATCGACAGCTGGCGCTTCTTGAACATGCGCTCAAGAGTGGTCGACAGCAAGGGTTTCGCATCAGCCGGTACGTCGCGCACGCGGAATGGGCCTTGGAAGAGGGGGCGAGTACCGATCTTCTTTTGGAGTTCGAGGCGAAGGTCAATCAAGTGTGGCCCCGGTCCACGGACGTGGTCATCTGTGCGTACGATCTCGCCCGGTTTCGCGGAGACATCGTCATCGATGTCATCCGAACCCATCCGATGGTCATCATCGGGGGCATTCTTCAGCGGAATCCATTCTTCATTGAGCCGGACGAGTTCCTCCAAGAACTCCGCAAAAAACGAGCGACACGGGCCGAATCACTTAGTTCTTCTGGCTGAGATGGAACTCCAGACGCAAGATACCGCCGAGGAGATCAAACGCCTCCAGCGTTGTATCAACGATCTTGTCAGCGTCTTAGGCCTGCCCGCCATGTGGCTGGGCTACGATTCCTCTCAGATCGCGAGCACCTTGCTCGATGTGCTGGTTCATATGCTGCATTTGGACTTCGCCTACGTCAGGATCAGGGATTCGATTGAGGACTCGGGGACGGAGTGGGCACGGTCGGCCGGGCGTCATCACATCGAGCCGGCCGAGATCGGTCGAGTGCTCGACCACTTCTTGAAAAATGAACCACTCGCCGAGACTCTCGTTCTGCCCAGTCCCATTGGTCAAGGCGTCGTGTCGCTCGCGCATTTCCGACTGGGGCTGCGCGATGAACTCGGAAGGTTCGCCGCGGCCTCGCACCGAGCCGATTTCCCAACGGCGATTGAGCAGCTCTTGCTACAAATCGCAGCGAACCAGGCTGCGATCGGCTTGCAGGAAGCCCGATATCTGAGGCAGCAGAGGTGCGCCACCGAGGAGCTTGAACAAAGAGTCGCCGAGCGGACCGAAGAGCTAGCGGGTGTGAATGAAGAGCTACGTGCGAGCGAACTCAATTTCCGCCTGATCGTCGACAACATTCCCGGGTTCATTACTACTAGGACGGCGGAAGGCAAAGTCGAATTCGTCAATCAGCAAACCCTGGAATATTTCGGTAAGACGCCTGAGGAATTGGAGAGTTGGGCCACCAACGATGCCGTACATCCGGATGACCTCCCTCGCGTGATCGCCGACTTTGCGAGGTCGATCGAAACCGGGAATCCCTACGACAGTGAGCACCGTTGCCAGTGTGCCGATGGTGTGTATCGCTGGTTCCACTCACGTGGCCTCCCCGCGCGGGACGCGGAGGGTCGTATCATCCGCTGGTATTTCCTGCGTACGGATATTGACAAGCGCAAACAAGCAGATGACCGGTTGCAGTTGCTTCTCGATGTCACCAATCAGGTTGTCTCAAATTTGCAGCTCCGCGACGTCATGCGTGCCATCTCGGGAAACGTCCGGCGCGTGATGCAATGCGATTGCGCCAGCTTGGCGCTGCCGAATGCGGAAAACAGGCAGCTGCAACTTAACGTGCTTGATTTCCCGGAAGGCAAAGGATTCTTCCATGAGGAGGGGGTCTATTCGATCGAGGGATCGCCGTACGGTACGGCATTTCAAACCATGAAGCCTTTGGCGATTGAAAGGCCATTCGCCGGGTGGGTGGAGAATCCCGTCGTTCAAAGTCGTATGGAGGAAGGCTTTAAATCTTTGTGTTTCATACCGTTGATGAGACGGAATCGCGCGATTGGCACGTTAAATCTCGGACGGCTGCGAGGCGATACCTTCAGCGAGGAAGACTTATATTTTCTTGGCCAGGTAGCGAACCAGATCGCCATCGCGGTAGAAAACGCCTTGGAATTTGGGCAGATAACGGAGGCCAAGGAGCGGCTCGCAGAGCAAAAGTTTTACTTGGAAGACGAAATCCGGCTCGAGCACAATTTCGAAGAAATCATTGGTAATAGTCAGCGGCTGAAAGCTGTGCTCGAGAGCGTTCGAATCGTTGCGCCGGCGGACTCTACAGTCCTCATCCAGGGCGAGACGGGAACCGGCAAAGAGGTGATCGCTCGCGCAATTCACAACCTGAGCTCTCGCAAGGGTCAGGCGTTTGTAAAGGTGAATTGCGCGGCTATTCCTCTGGGCCTCCTTGAAAGCGAGTTGTTTGGCCATGAGAAAGGTTCGTTCACTGGCGCCATCGCCCAAAGGATTGGAAGATTCGAACTGGCGCACAAGGGAACGCTGTTTCTGGACGAGGTCGGCGATATACCGCTCGAATTGCAACCCAAGCTCCTGAGAGTCCTGCAGGAGCAGGAATTTGAGCGATTGGGCAGTACTCGCACCCAACGCGTCGACGTTCGCGTGTTAGCGGCTACGAATGCCAGCCTCACCCAAATGGTCGCCGAAAAGAAGTTCCGCCGTGATCTTTACTATCGCTTGAACGTGTTTCCGATCGATGTCCCAGCGCTACGAGACCGTCGTGATGACATTCCGCTTCTCGTCCACTACTTCGCTAACAAGTACGCTCGACGCATGGGAAAACAAATCGAGAGTATTCCCAAAGAGACAATGGATGCGCTCTCCCGCTATAGCTGGCCAGGTAATATCCGGGAGTTGCAGAACCTCATGGAGCGAGCTGCGTTGCTATCTACCGGTCCATCGTTGCGAGTGCCGCTGGGTGAAATTCTTACTGACTCAGGCCCCAGCGCGGCGAGCGGGGGCAATGCGCTGGAGCAAGCCGAGCGAGAGCAGATTGTGCGAGCGCTCCGTGAAAGCAATTGGGTTGTCGGAGGTGCTCACGGCGCGGCAGCGCGCCTGGGCCTCAAGAGGACGTCGCTGGCATACAAGATGCAGAAGTTGGGGATCTCTCGCTTACCTCAGTGAACTGCGCAGCATCTTTGTCTTCTGATACGCTGCGGATTCCCCTGCATTGCAGATCCAGATTAGGCGGCGTTGACTAGCAACTCGTCGAGGCTGTCAGCGCTATCGCCCTGGCTGCGATCAGCGATTTCCTGGCACTGGATGCAGAACCTCGTCCAAGGCACCGCCGCCAGCCGTTTGGGACGGATGTCCTCTTCGCAATGCCGACACACACCGAAGCTGCCATCTTCGATGCGACCGAGCGCTGCCCGGACGTTCCGCAACAGATTGGAATCACGGTCCAGATTGCGGATCGCCAACTCGCGCTCGGTAGCGTACTGCACCTCATCGAGAGCATCGGCACTCTTTTCGATAGCGATGCCGTCGCGATTGCGTACCAGTTGTACCAGCTCTGCCTGCTTGGCTTCCAGCGCGTTTCTGTATTTGTTCAACTCAGTCTTTGTCATTCTTTTCTCTCTTCCCTCTCGGCTAGGGCATTCCGTTGAATCCCGCCGTCAATACTCTGCTCAGAGGCAGGCATATTACAAATCGAGCCCCTTTGGCGGGTTCACTCCATATGTCGCCGCCGTGATCGAGCACAGTCTGGCGGGAGAGCGCTAACCCCAGTCCCAGGCCGTGGTCCTTGCCTGCGGTAACGAACGGCTCGAACAACCGGTCGCGAATCGCACGAGGAATTCCGGGCCCCGTGTCCTCTACTTCGATTAGCACGCGATTCTCCGACTTCCTCGCGCCAATGCGGATCTGCCCGCCGTGCGGCATCGCTTCGAGAGCGTTGCTAAACAGGTTGAAGAATACGCGTTCTATACGAGAGCGCTGCACAGGTATCTCTAAACCATCGGGCACATCGTGCAAGATCTGAACGCCCTGCGATTCCGCCGCCAGTAATGCCGCCTCCGATGCCGCAGTGATGACATCGCGGATTTTGCAAATTTCACATGTCGATTTATTTCCACAGCTCGCGCCAACGAGGTCAGCCAACAATTCGCGCATGCGGCCGGCTGCACGGTAGATATTGGCCGCCAGGCGCTTGCCCTGGGTCGACGCAGGATCGAGTTGCATCAACATTTCAGCGCCTGCGAAGACTGTCCCCAGGGGATTCCGGAGGTCATGCACGATCGAAGTAGAAAGCCAACCCATGCTGGAGATGCGCTGTTGCCAGCTCTCCGAGCGCAAGGGCAGGGAAATCGTCCCGGTCGCCCGGTTCTCATTGAAGTCCATCTGAATCGGAGGCGCATCGAGCATCTTGGTCGTGCGCTGTTCCAAGCCCGCTAGCATATTGAGTACCCTCCTTCGGGTATTGGCTCTACGTGGCGACTTCTCCTCACGCTTTGAGTTGCTCGGCCACCAACGACGAAGGGCCGAGGAGGGTAACCAAGCGAATCCTCAGTTCCTTGAGCAGCTCAATTCCCGCGGCGTCGGCGAATGAAACGTCCGCCAGATCCAGGGTCAACCGGATCCCGTCGCTGAGAGCGTGCAGATCGCAGGTTCTCCGGAGCTCCTCGACCCAGCGGCCCATCAATCGACCTTCCACCCTGAGTCTCACCCCGTTACTGGACGACTCGACCACCGTTATCTTCATTCCTTACCCCGTACCCTGCGCTGAAATAAGCACGCGGTATGCCAATTACGAAATCGGATTGCGAATTGAAGATCGTACTGAAGACCAAGGGTTTCTTTAAGCGAGCGATCGGCAAAGGGACACGGCGCTCACCACATTTGGTGGGCGCAGACGCGTGTTGAGGAGAGAATCACGACCGGCGGTGGGCAGAGCGCTTGATGCCGAGCTTCGTCATCCGGTGGCGAAGGGTGTTGGGATGGAGATTCAGGATTCTCGCCGCACCCTTCGGCCCATCAACCACCCCATCTGCCTGCTGAAGGGCGGCCAGTATATGGCTTCGCTCCACTTCTTCCAACGTGGGTAGTCCGGAAGGTGAAGGACCGGCCGGCTCGGCCTCTTGAGGCGGGATTTCAGCCGTCTCCAGGCTATCCCCAGAGACAACCATCGGCACAAGATCCTTGTCCAACCGAAGAGTGGGACCCGCCGACAATATCACCGCCCGCTCTATCACGTTCTGCAGCTCACGGATGTTACCAGACCATGGATAGCTCATCAGCCTGCCCATAGTCTCCTTTGAAACGCCTTCGACCTTCTTCCCGAATCGCTTGGCGAACCGCGACACGCAGAGCGCCACGAGCTGGGGAATGTCAGAGCGGCGTTCCCGCAAGGGGGGCAGTTGCAGGGGAACAACGTTCAAGCGGTAAAAGAGGTCGGAGCGGAAGCGGCCGGCCTCCACCATCTCCCGCAGGTTGCGGTTGGTGGCGGCAATCACGCGCACATCCACGCGCTGAGTACGGCTGCTGCCCACCGCCTCAAACTCTTGTTCTTGCAGAACGCGCAGCAGTTTCACCTGAGTTTCCAAGGGCAGTTCTCCGATTTCATCGAGGAAGATTGTGCCGCCGTTGGCCAACTCGAAGCGCCCAATCCGTCGCTCGATTGCTCCGGTGAAGGCTCCTTTGAGGTGGCCAAAGAGTTCGCTTTCCACAAGACCCGCCGAGATCGCGCTGCAATTCACGCTCACCAGGGCACGATCCTTACGGGCACTGCGGTTGTGGATGGCGCGGGCGATGAGTTCCTTCCCGGTCCCCGTTTCCCCGTAAATGAGTACCGTCGAATCCGTGGGGGCGACCTGCTCAACGGCCCGGAGTACGGCGAGCAACGCCGGACTATTGCCCACGATCTCCTCGAAGTTGTGCTCGGTGCGGATTTCCTCCCGGAGGTAGATGTTCTCCCTCTCCAACCTCGCTTTCAAAGTCGCGATCTCTTCGTAGAATTTCATGTTTTCGATCGCCAACGCTACCTGGATCGCTACTTCCTGCAGAAACTGCGCGTCCTCTTCGGAATACGGGTCCTTTTCCCGGCTCACCACGCTGAGGGTGCCGATGCTCTTTCCCCGCAAAATCAAAGGAACTACGCAGAGCCACCGGAGGCCCTCTGCCCAAAGACGCCTCTCGTTGGCGAATTGCTGCTCTTCTTCGAGATTGCGGCGGAGAGGCTGTTGATGTTCGAACACCCAGCCGGCACTGGTCTCGCGACGGCCCACCTCCAGACCAGTCTGGAAGTAGTCCGAGTGCAAAGCTCCCTCTACCGCTAGGAAGCGGAAGGTATCTGTCTCCGGCGTGTAGAGCGTAATAGCGCACCGATCGAAGTGAATGAACGGACGCACCGCTTCGGAAATGGAACGGAGGAGTGCTTCCTCGGTGAGGTTCGTAATGATGGCGTTGTTGATATCGAGGAGACTGCGTTTCAGCTGCTCGCTCTTCCGTAGCGCCTCTTCCGCCTGTTTCCGCTCCGTGATATCGACGAAGGTTACGACGGCGCCGATGGTTCTACTCTTCCGAACTGTCGGATGGGACCAAAACTCCACCGGGAAACAGGTGCCGTCCTTTCTCCAATAAACCTCGTCGTCTCGATGAACGCCCTGACCGTTTTGAAGACCTACATAAATGGGGCACTCCTCGATCGGGTAGGGCTGGCCGTTTGCCCGCGTGTGGTGGTCCAGCGCATGCATGTTCTTCCCCAGCAACTCGGACGGGTCGTCATATCCAAGCAGGCGGAGCGCTGAAGGATTACAGAAAAGGCAAGTACCCTCGGGATCGCAACCAAAGATCCCCTCCGCGGCGGAATCGAGTATGAGCCGGACTCGCTCCTCGTTCTTTTGCAGCGCCTCTTCCGCGCCTTTTCGCTCCATAATGTCTTCACAGAGCGCCATGATTAATGGGGGCCCGTTTCCGGCGTCCGGAACCAGAGAAACGTTGTTGCGCACCCAGAACAAGCTGCCATCCTTGCGTCGATATTGTTTCTCGATTTGAAACTGTTGCCGGTTTCCTTCCAGCAGCTCGGCGATGAGCGCCCCGTTGGCGTCGCGGTAGTCCGCATCGGTGATATCGAGAAACGACAGCGCCCGGAGTTCCTCTTCGCTGTAGCCCACCATTTTCTGGTAGACCGGATTGGTGGCCAAGAAGCGGCCGTTGAGGTCGGTCAGCGCAACACCAATGGCGGAGTTCTCAAAAACCGACCGCCAACGCTCTTCGCTCCGCGCGACCTGCAAGTGTGCCTCACGCAGACCTTTTTCGTTTCGCTCATGCTCCGTGACGTCGCGTGAAACAGCCACCAGGCGTTCCGGCTTGCCCTCCGGGTTCCGAATCGGGCTGACCACGACGTCCCACCACCTGGGCTGCTTTGTAGCCGTCGTAGCGAAATACCCAGTGAATCGACTGATGCCGCCCTGCCTGGCCGCCTCCACGGCAGCCTGCGCGGACTTCGCGTCCTCGCCTTCCCAAAACCGAATCCAGGAGCTATTCGCAAATGTGCCCAGGTCGCAGATCTCGAGCGCCTGCATGCCGCCTTCGTTCATCCACAGCAGACGGCCCTCCAGGTCAAGTATCTGGACGCAATCCTGGATACAGGCGATGAGGCGACGCTGGAGCTCATCGGCATCCCGCAGCGCCTGTTCCGCTTTATTTCGTTCCGCACTGTCTTCAGAGAGCGTCATGTTCAAGCGAGAACACACTGAAAAGGAGCCCCTCCCCTAGAGAATATTATCTAAGGCCTGTAGATGTCATAGAGAAGCCATAAAGGTACTATAAAGATTCATTATTCCAAATCGACTCCTCTCCAGCGGTTTCGCGGGAACGCGCGGGTTCGCGTCAACTTCAGCTAGCGCCATCATACGTACCGCAACTTCACATTACGACCACAATCTCAACCTCCCCGCTCCTGCGAAGCACTTTTACGCTGACATCGTGCTCATGGCGGACCACAGCCAGATCTACGTTGGCGTCCGCAACCTGCAAGTTGAGAATCTTTGCCTCATTCAGGAAAGGCGGGAGCCACGGACGAACAAAGGAAATCTTGGAAGCGATCCCGTCAATCGTTAGACCGAGACTGGCCTGGAAAAGTAGGAAGACCGAAGCGGCGGACCAGGCCTGCGGAGCGCAAGCCACGGGGTACAAGATCGGCCCCTCACCTGGATCCCGAGGAAATCCACAAAACAATTCAGGAACCCGATGCAGGCCGAGATACATGGCGGTGTCGAACAAGCCCGTGAAGATCCGCGAGGCTTCCTCCACCCTTCCATAGCGCGCTAGCCCGCACGCAATCAGCGCATTATCGTGCGGCCAAACTCCCCCGTTGTGATAGCCCATCGGGTTGTAGCGCGGCTCGGAAGTGGCGACCGAGCGGATGCCCCAGCCGGAAAACGACGCGGGGGCCAAAAGGGTCTGTGCGAGTCGTGCTGCTCGCTCGCTAGGGACGATGCCGTAAGCAAGGCATTGCCCTGCATTCGACGTCCGCACGCGGCAGGGACGCTTGTCACCATCCAGAGCTAACGCGTAAGTGCCCAAGTCATCGCACCAGAAGGCGCTGTCGAAACGAGCCTGCAGCGTTTCGGCGCGGCCGTAGAAATCCGTAGACTGCTCTGTGTGGCCAAGTGCGGCGGCCAACGCCGCGCCCGCACGCCAGGCGGCGTAAGCATAGCTCTGCACTTCACACCCAGCGATGGGTCCGCGAGCGAGCGAACCGTCGGCGTGGAAGATCGCATCATCGGAATCCTTCCATCCCTGATGTACCAACCCATCGTCGGGCTGGCGGCTGTACTCGATGAATCCGTCTCCGTCACGATCGCCGTATCGATGCATCCAAAGCAGCGCCGCTTCGATATTCGGCCAGATTTCCTCAACGAGATCGCGGTCTCCAGTGCGTTCGTAATACGCGTTTGCCAAATGAACAAAAAGTGGCGTGGCGTCCACGCTGCCGTAATAACGGGCGAAAGGCATCTCCTTGAGCGCCGCCATCTCTCCATTGCGGGTCTCGTGCAGAATCTTGCCTGGCTCGGCGTCCTCTTTGGGAATTACCGCTATCGCTTCTCCAGCAGCGGAAAGTACTTCTCCTGGTTGGTTGGCGTGGAGTCGTCGAATACGATGATCCGGGGCGAGTGCCCGTTACGCCAGAAATGTTCGTCGTACTGCTCTACCGTCTCGCCAACGTCGCGCAAACGGTGTGTAGGGATTGCGAACGATAAATCGTATTCGTCTTGCATAAGGACGGTGCGCGACTGGGAGCACCGCTAATTCGAGGATCGGTTCAAAAGCCTGAAAGAGTCATATAGAAACCATGAAGAAGTCATTAAGAGCGGGGTGACGCGCGGCCGTCTTCTACGAGACTTGCGGGTTGGTGCAATATGAGTCTGTCGCTCTCGGAATCGTATGTGAAAATCTCCCCATACCGGCCCCAATTGAGTGCCGTCTCGATTTGCCTCTGAACATCGTCCTCCGACAAGTGCTCTTGCAAAATGTCACGAAACAATTCCAGTGGCATCGTATGGTCGGACTTGCTTGCAAGCGCGCTGTTCATCTGCTGAAGCAATGTAACGTGGGCCAGAGCAGCTTCGCGGAAGACCTCTTTTCGGGTAGAAATATCAGCTTCAGCAAAGGTCTTTCCGCTCGGGGTGAGTTCAACATCACCGCGTTCCGATTTTACGAACGAGAGTAGTGCCGCAGCCTCGAGGATCGGCAAGAGATCGTCCACATCCATGAGCAGTTCCTCTGCAATGCGGTACAGGTCATCATTGCCGCCTCGGTCATTCAAGAGCTCGACCAGCCCGGCGATGGAACCCGGCCGGGCATGAGGCAGCAGCCGATATGGCTTTTTCACTTCCCGGTCCGCGGCGGAGGGTGGTCCAGCTGCAAGTTCGGGTTGCGTCATGAGCCTGTAGATGTACTCCACGTAAAGCAGAAACTCGGTGGAAGTGCGTTCCCGCGGCTGCGCTAAAGGGACTCGAAAATCCGAGCGGACTTTAGCTGGATTGCGCCCCAAAACAATGATGCGGTCCGCCAATAGCACTGCTTCCTCGATGTTGTGCGTCACCAGGAAAATGCTCCTGGTCGGGATCTTCTTCTCAAGCCAAAGCTCCATCAATTCACCGCGCAGGTTCTCAGCCGTAAGAACATCGAGCGCTGAAAATGGTTCATCCATGAAGAGAACCTCGGGCTGCACAGCCAGGGCGCGCGCGAATCCCACGCGCTGCTTCATGCCTCCAGAAAGCTCTTTCGGGTATGCGGTTTCGAATCCTCGCAAACCTACGGCGTGCAGAGCCCGGAGCGCCCGGCGATGCCGAGGCACGGGCTTCATCCGACGCGCCACCAACGGGACTTCCACGTTTTCCAGTACCGTGAGCCAGGGGAACAGCGCGAAACTCTGGAACACGATGGCGGCGTTCGGCCTGGATTCACCGAGCGATTTGCCATGCCACAGGACTTCGCCGGCGGATGGAGTGGTAAGACCCGAGAGTATCCGTAAGAGCGTGGACTTACCGGAGCCGGACGGCCCGAGCAGCGCGACAATCACACCCGGCTCCACGGATAAGCTCATAGGCGCGATAACCTGAATCTGTCCGCCACCAGGCCGCTGGAACCCCTTCTCAATTCCCCGCGCCTCGATGATCGGCTGGATCGGTTCGGCGACCCAACTTTTATCCTCAAGGCTCGCGACGGGCTGCTTCGGCGAGAGTTCGTTTGTGATCTGCTGCCAGGCTGTCTCAGGCAGTTCATCGAGAAACGTCGAGCGCTCGATCGGATTCATTTTGTCGACCACCGCCCTCATTTGGTCGCTGGCGAGGGTGTGTAGCAGAACAAACGTGTGGTAGTAAGGGAAGATCGGCGCAAGCTTCGCGGCAAACTCGATCGGCAAACGTGGAAACAGGGCCTGCTGTTTTTCGTAGGGGATGCTCAGGAAGGCATCTGCTGCAACCGTCGGGTCAAGACGCTGCAGGATCGCGATTGCCCGATCCAGGCGCCCTTGCGCCAGGATCGTTTCCAGTTCTTCGGCACGCGGCCGCTTCATCAACGCACCAAAACACCCCTACTATACAATGTCGATCTCCTCGGGACTAACGGAAGGCCAATCACTGACCCAAAAGCGCGGAGGAGCAACATCGTCGGCTGCCAACAAATGCGCCTGCTAGTCGCTCCTACCATTTGGAACCTCGCCTGGGTATCACGGAGACGCCGCTGGGAGATCTCAAGCATCGTTCGGAACCACACACGCCGGCAGTGAACCTCACGCTGGCGGACGCAGAGCGCGCTCATATTCTGGAAGTGCTCCGGGAAGCGGATTGGGTGGTAGGAGGCCATCGCGGTCGCCTCGGATTGCCTCGCACCACGCTACTCTATAAGATGCATAAACTGGGCATCGTTCCGGAAGAGGCTCGGCAGAACTCATGTTGAACAATAAAATCGCGATTGTTAACTCGACGCTGGTCTTCCTGATGGCAACATCGGTGACAACCACGGGCTGCTCCAATCGGAGCAGCGGTGCAACGACTCCCGCGCCCGCGGACGTGGAAGTTGTCGAAGTCGAGCAACGCGACGTCCCCATCTATAGCGAATGGATTGGGACCTTGGACGGGTTCGTCAACGCGGACATCAAGGCTGAGGTTTCTGGCTACCTTCTGGAACAGGCCTACCAAGAGGGTTCGTTCGTAAAGAAAGGCCAACTGCTCTTCCAAATCGACCCACGCCCGTTTCAAGCAGCTTTGGACCTGGCACAGGGACAGCTAGCCCAGTCGGAAGGACAGTTAGCTCAATCGAAAGCTCAGTTGGCGCAGGCCGAGGCGCAAGTCTCGGTGGCGGAAGCGAATCAGCGCCGCACGCAATTGGATGTCGATCGCTATACGCCGTTGGCGCAGCAGCAGGCCATCACGCAACAGGATCTCGACAACGCGACTCAGAACAATCTCGCCGCGAAGGCGCAGGTGCAGTCCGCGCAGGCGCAAGTGGCCACCGCCCGGGCGCAGATTATCGCCGCCACCGCCGCGGTACAGTCGGCGAAGGCCACCGCGGATACGGCCCAGATCAACCTGGGATTTACGCACCTCACATCGCCCATCGACGGTATTCCAGGCATCGCGCAGCAGCAAGTAGGTTCGTTGGTGAGTCCAGCCAGCCCGACCATCACTACCGTCTCGACGCTGGATCCAATCAAAGTCTATTTCACGGTTGCCGAGCAGGAATATCTCGACTTTCACCGGCGCTACTCGACACCGGCCACCGTGGACGCTGAGAGGAAGGGGTTGCGGCTGGAGCTAATTCTGGCGGATGGGACTGTCTACCCGCAAAATGGGAACTTCTACTTTGCGGATCGCCAGGTGGACGTTAGGACCGGCGCCATCCGGGTGGCGGGACTGTTCGCGAATCCGGGAAACACCTTGCGGCCCGGCCAATACGGTCGGGTCCGCACGGCGCTGCGAGTGCAACCCGGTGCTCTTCTGGTTCCTCAGCGCGCCGTCAACGAGCTTCAGGGAATCTATCAAATTGCGGTCGTGGATGCCGGGAACAAAGTGAATATCCGATCCGTCAAAGTGGGCGATCGGATCGGGACTGAATGGCTGATCAGCGACGGTCTTAAGCCCGGCGAGCGCGTGGTGGCCGAAGGCATACAGAAGGTTCGCCAGGGAATGCAAGTGAATCCGAAACCCTACGCAGCTCCTAGCCGACAGGCCCCGAAATAAAGCCCCATGTCCAAGTTTTTCATCAACCGCCCCATTGTCGCGATCGTCATCGCCATATTGACTGTAATCGTCGGCGCGGTCGTAATCGTGAGCCTGCCCATCGCGCAGTTCCCTGCCATCGCACCGCCTGAGGTTCAGATCTCCGCCATCTATGTTGGCGCGGACGCTCAGACCATCGAGCAATCCGTGGCGACGCCCATTGAAGAGCAGATGAGCGGCGTCGACAACATGAACTATATGTACTCACTGAATGCCACCGCCAACGGCCAGATGAGGATGATTGTCGATTTTGATGTGGCCACGGACCCCAACACGGATTTGATCCTGGCGCAGAGCCGCGAAACGCAGGCGGCGCCGCAGCTACCGGTAGATGTCAACAACTACGGTGTGGTAGTGCAAAAGTCAACGCTCGCGCCGTTGATGCTGGTGGCCCTATATTCGCCCAAAGGCACCTACGATGCTCGCTTCCTGGCCAATTACGCGTACATCAATTTGAACGACCCGATGACGCGCGTGAAAGGTGTCGGCACCATCCAAATTTTTGGCGCGGGTCAATACGCGATGCGCCTTTGGGTAAGGCCCGACCAACTGGCTAAGCTGCAGATCACGGTGCCGGAGATTGTCTCGGCGCTCCAGACGCAAAACACCGTGAATCCCGCCGGCCAAGTGGGCAGCGAACCGGCTCCTAAGGGGCAGGAGTTCACTTACTCGGTGCGCGCCCAGGGCCGGCTAACTTCGCCGGAGGAGTTCGAGAACATCGTGGTTCGGGAAACGCTTGACACTGGGATCGTGCGCGTCAAGGATGTTGCTCGAGTGGAATTGGGCTCGCAAGACTACAGCGTGGAAGGGCACCTGAACGGGAAGCCGAGCGCGGTGATCGCAGTCTACCAATTGCCGGGATCGAACGCCGTTGAGACGGCGGCGGCGGTCAAGAAGATGATGACGGAAGCGAAGAGCCGGTTTCCGGATGACGTGGATTACGCAGTGCCGGTCGACACCACGCTGGCCGTGACCGCGGGCATGAAGGAAATCGTCGAGACGCTGGTGATCGCCCTGATGCTCGTGATCGCGGTCGTCTACCTGTTTCTACAGGGCTGGCGCGCGACGCTGATTCCCTTGCTCGCTGTCCCCGTGTCGCTGGTGGGAACGTTCCTGGTCTTCCCGTTGTTTGGCTTCAGCATCAACACGCTGTCCTTGTTCGGCTTGGTTCTGGCGATCGGCCTGGTGGTGGACGACGCCATCGTGGTGGTGGAATCGGTGGAGCGTCACATCGAAGATGGCATGGCTCCGAAGGAGGCCGCGCTGAAAGCGATGGAAGAGATTTCGGGCCCCGTGATCGGTATCGCGCTGGTCCTCTCGGCCGTTTTCGTGCCCACCGCTTTCATCCCCGGGATCACCGGCAGGCTCTATCAACAGTTCGCGGTCACCATCGCCATCTCCGTAATTTTGTCCGCGTTCAATGCGCTGTCGCTGAGTCCCGCGCTGGCGGCTCTCATCTTGAAACCGAAGGTGGAGAGCAAGGGTCTGCTGGCGAGATTTTTTGCCTGGTTCAACCGGGTGTTCGGACACGCCACGGAGCGCTATGTGCAGGTTTCGGGCGCGCTCATTCGCAAGAGCGTGGTGGCAGTGATTATCCTGATTGGCTGTGGTGTGGCCAGCTATTTCATCAGCAACAAACTGCCCACCAGCTTCGTTCCCGACGAGGACCAAGGTTATTTTTACCTGAACATCCAGCTTCCCAACGCCGCCTCGCTGCAGCGCACTGAATTGGTCACGGCGAAGGTGGAGGATATTCTGTCGAAGACGCCAGGCGTCCGGTACTCCACCAGCATTCTCGGCTTCAGTCTGCTCAGCCTGGTGCGAACCAGCTACAACGCATTCCTCTTTGTAACCATGAACGACTGGGACGACCGGAAAACCCGTGCCGAGCAGTTCCAGGCCATCAAAGCACATCTCAATCAAGAGCTCGCCAAACTTCCGGAAGGAATAGCCTTCAGCTTCTCGCCGCCGGCCATTCCCGGAGTCGGAACCTCGGGCGGGTTCACATTCGTCCTGGAAGACCGGGCCGGAAAGGACGTCCAGTTCTTGTCCGATAACCTGAACAAGTTTGTGACTGCTGCGCGCAAGCGCCCGGAGATCGGAAACCTTACCACCACTTTCCTGCCGAGCGTGCCGCAGCAATTCGTCAATGTAGATCGCGACAAAGTGATCAAGCAGCAAGTCCAGATCAACGACGTTTACCGGACCATCCAGGCCTTCATGGGCGGGCTGTTCGTCAACTACTTCAATCGCTTCGGGCGCCAGTGGCAAGTCTACGTCGAAGCCGAGAGTGAGTACCGTACGAAATCCGAGAACGTCGGCCAGTTCTATGTGCGCAATGCGGCCGGCGAAATGGTGCCGCTGTCCGCATTGACCAGCTTCAAGTCGGGCACTGGCCCCGAATTCACGATGCGTTTCAACGAATATCGATCTGCGCAATTAAACGGGGCAGCCGCGCCCGGTTACAGTACCAACCAGGGGATGAAGGCGCTGGAAGAAGTTTTCGCCCAAACCATGCCGCCCGAGATGGGCTACGACTACTCGGGCATGTCGTTCCAGGAAAAAAAGGCGCAGGAAGGCGTGTCTTCGTCGGTGATCTTCGGATTCTCGCTGCTGTTTGTTTTCCTGATTCTGGCCGCGCTCTATGAAAGCTGGAGCCTGCCATTCAGCGTCCTGCTGAGTACGCCGGTCGCGGTATTTGGAGCCTTCGGAGTTTTGTGGCTGCGCCGGACTCTGCTGGGATACTTTTTCCCGCCCTACATGGTCCAGATCGAGGGTGATGTGTACTCGCAAATCGGCCTGGTGATGCTCATCGGGCTGGCGGCGAAAAACGCGATCCTGATCGTGGAATTCGCAAAGGACGAACTCGAGAAGGGCAAGCCCTTAATGGACGCCGCGCTGGAAGGAGCGCGTCTTCGCCTGAGGCCCATTCTCATGACGTCGTTCGCCTTCATCCTGGGTTGCGTGCCACTGTGGATTGCGACCGGCGCCGGCGCGGTGTCGCGCCAGATCATGGGAACCACCGTCATCGGCGGGATGCTGGCCGCAAGCTTTATCGGCATCTTCATTATTCCCGCCGCGTTTTACATTGTCGAAAAGTTGTCCGGCGCCGGCGCTCCTCGGGATCTCGCCGCAGGAAATCTAACCCCAGGAAATCTAAAAATTGACCCGCCGCCGACGCCTGCGCAGGGTGATTGATTCCATGCCTTGGAAAACAGCCCTCTCCGCGATCTCGCTCTGGCTCCTGTGCGGCTGCACGGTGGGCCCCAATTATCAGCGCCCCAAGCTAACGACACCCGCGCAGTTTCGCGCGCCGGAGCCGCTTCCCGTGCAGCAAGCCGCCTCCATCGCGGATTCAAAATGGTTTGAGATCTTCCAAGACGAACAACTGCAAGCGCTGGTCCGCACCGCCCTGATGCAAAATTACGATCTTCGGGACGCTGCCGCCCGGGTGGAAGAGGCGCGCGCCAACTTGGGAATTACGCGATCGAACCAGTTTCCGCAATTCGGGGCCAGCGGCGGCGTAGACATTAACCGTCTCTCCCGCGATGGCGCGACGCCAATCCCCCCCGCCCTTCTGCCCTCGCAGAATCGCAACTTCGGTAGTGCTTCATTGAACCTGCTCTCGTTCGAAGTGGATCTGTGGGGCAAGCTGCGCCGCGCCACCGAAGCCGCGCGCGCGAATCTTTTGAGCGCCGAGGAAAACCGTAAAACGGTGATCACCACGCTCGTCAGCGATGTGGCCACCGCTTATCTGTCGCTGCGCGAGCTTGATTATGAGCTTGAAATTTCGAGGCGTACGCTCGAAACGCGGCAACAATCCCTGGACCTGGTGATGTCCCGGCAAACCGGCGGCGTCGCAACGCTCCTGGACCGGCGTCAAGCCGAGCAGCTGGTTGACACGGCCGCTCAGACTATTCCAGTGATCCAGCAGCAGATGGAACAAACCGAGAATCAAATCCGGCTTTTGCTGGGCGAGCCTCCGGGCGGAGTGCCGCGTGGAAGAAGCCTCACTGAGCAGGCGCTCCCTCCCGAAGTTCCCGCGGGGCTTCCATCGGCATTACTCGAACGCCGCCCAGACATTCAAGCGTCGGAGCAGAACTTGATCGCCGCCAACGCCGAGATCGGTGTCGCGCGAGCCGCTTACTTCCCGCAACTGAGCCTAAGCGGATTTTTAGGCGGCCAAAGCACCCAGCTCGCGAATCTATTTAGCGGGCCTGCCAGCGCCTGGACTCTGGCGCCGCAACTTTCGCAGCCGATCTTCACCGCGGGACGCTTGAAATCAAACGTGCGGCTGACAGAGGCCCAGCGCGAGGAAGCCTTGATTCAATACGAAAAGACCATTCAAACCGCATTCTCTGAAGTGTCGAACAGCCTGATCGCGCACCAACGCACGCGCGAGAGCCGCGAAAAACAGGAGGCGCTGGTCTTTGCTTTGCAGGATCGGTTGCGTCTGGCCTATATTCGCTATCGGGGAGGCGTGGACACGCAGCTCGATGCCCTGGACGCCGATCGCGACCTGTTCGCGGCCGAGCTGTCCTTATCGCAAATCCGGCTCGGTGAATTGCTGACGGTGGTGCAACTCTACAAGGCCCTCGGCGGCGGATGGCAATGAATTCAATTTGGGGCATTCATCACCTCACCGCAATCGCGGGGGGCCGTACAAACAAAAACCTCGTCACCACGACCCTCTTAGCAAGAATGCTTTGCCGAGGAGCCGCTTGCCGAATCACCAGGAATTCACCGAACTGCTTCAGCCCAACCTGCTCCCGCTAAACCGCTTTGTCTGCGGAATGGTCGGCAATCAATTTGAAGCAGAAGACATTGTGCAGGACACGGTCGTAAAGGCATTCATTCATTTTGCCGACTTCCGCGGCGAGTCCAAATTCAAGACGTGGCTCCTCAGCATCGCCCTGAACGAGGTGGGCACCAAACGCAGAAGAGAGTACCGCTCGCGTGTGTCCTACTTCGATTTCGATCAACTGGAGCGTCTGGCGGCCGCTACTTCCGCCGCCACTTCCGACGATACGCCCTTTCTCCAGTATCAAGAAAACGAGACAACCCAACGGGTTCACAATGCCATTGTGTCACTACATCCTACTTACAAAGAGATGATCCATCTCCGGGCGATCGATGGCTTGAATTTCGCCGACACGGCCAGGAAGCTTTCCATTTCTGTCCCGGCCGCGAAAGCGCGGTACTATCGAGCCGTTGATCGCCTGTCTCACACTCTTAGGCGGCAGACGCGAAGGCCGTTCCATCGAGCCGGGAACGTAGAACAACAATTCTAGCCATAAGACGCGCCTGAGTTGTACTTCGGGACGATGCTGATCTCCCCACTATTCTCAAGGATCGCTGAACGAACGTCTTCAATGCTGGTACACCCCGCCATGCGGAGGGCTGCATTTAGCTCGTGACGTGTGAGGTGAGCTTTCGCGACGACGTCTTCGAACAGCTTTCCATTGTGGATGAGGATTTGCGGCCGGCCTTCGATGAGACTCTCCAGCTTCTTGTTGCGAAACGTGGCAAGCCCTATCAAGAAGTTCAACCCGACTAATGTTGTCGCTGAAAGTAGTCCTCCGACCAGCGAGTTGTCGCCGGCATTCATTGAGTTCTGTACCGCGTTGGACAGGACCAAAAGGAGAACGAGATCAAACGGCGCCAGTTGGCCAACCTGTCGTTTTCCGGTGAGCCGAAGAAGGAGCAACAGCGCCGCATACACTACTACGGCACGAACGATCAGTTTCCATTCCGGGACCGCCATCTTAAACATGGGTTTCGAACTTGACGGGTATCGCCTCCAAGGATGGTCCTATGGAGTAGGATCACCCAACGCACATGAATGTTTGATCTGGGTTGAAGTCCCGGCCAATAAAGAAATTCTGGATGGCAACTTAGTTGCCATATTATCCGCAACCGAAGCTGTATCGGCAGAAGGGTTGTCGGATGAAGGGTACAGCGCGATTACGGATTCGTGGATGGGGCTCTCAGGCGGGCCGCGGCGAGTTGACGGTTACTGATCTCTCTCTGCCTGGTGCAGAGGAGGAACACGCACTGAGGTCTGCGCCACTTGCCCGGAATTAGCGCATAGTTTGTGATGCGAGCTCAGGTCCAAAATATCCTTACTGTCGAGAACTTCCGTTCCGTTCACATTGAGGAAGTACATAACGGATCGGCTGCTGGCGTTGTGTTTGAGACCCAGTATGTGACCTAATTCGTGTACGGCGGCGCCGTACAGTTCATCGCTACTCATGGCTGTCGCCGCTCCCGGACTCACAGCGATCTTCCCGCGAAAATTGTCCCACTCGGTGAGCTGCGACCGAGCGACGATGGCGTTATTCAAAATCCCGGGACCGCCATTGATGATCCTTACGGCGCAAGCGTTGAGGTTGGTTTCTTCATGGAAGTTCGCCACAAGCACGGTGTTCCAAAAACTGAGCGCTCTCCGAAATGCCTCCGCCCAAGGCTCGCTTGCGTCGATCTTGACGCCGATCTCTCCGAGAACAGGCCTTCTCAAGCTGTCATATTTGGCGCACGGTTCATCACCGCTGGTCCAGTTGGCCTTCGGCTTTTCCTCCGTGCCAGCCATAACCTGCGCAACGAAACCGAACCATACCGCTAAAACGCCAACAACAAATTGTTTACTCTTGCTCATGCGACTGCACCAAGGTTGCAGCCTGCATAATGCATCTGCTTATCCAACCTTGCTCACGGCCCGGAACTGTTGTTTGTTGGCGTTAGAGAGTTGTTGGCGTTTTCCACGCGTGGGGTTTCCGTCAATTGATGAGTTCTCGGCGTTTAGAGCCGGCCAAACAACAAGGTCGCCGTCCGGCTCTACTCAGACGTTCATTCCTACGACGACATCTAAGTGGTCGAACTACTCTACGCCGATCGACGCCGTCAGTCTGTGGTAAGCGCCGGGCGGGAGATGGACAGCGTTATCGGCGGCATTGGACGTTTCGACGCAGAGCATGCCCTGCCAGTCGTCGGGAGCCATGTCGGACATACCCTTGGTCTTGTCGATCCATGGATTCCAGACCACGGTGCTGTCGGAGCCGGACTTCNNTGCACCTGATCGGTTTCCTTGGCGATTTGCATTGGCTCGTTGCCAAGCTTCTTGCGTTTGAATCCATCGGTCTTGTCGATGAAGGTGGTGCCTTCGAGCCCGGAAACTGAGGCTTGACGAATATCGGCGATGGCGAAGTAAGTATGCAGCGCCTCTTCATAAGGGAGCGGCTCGCTGGCTTCATTGCGAGTCTCAAGCTCCATTTCCAACTCGGAGCCGATGGTTACGCGAAAGCGCAGGTGGAAGGAAGCATAGCCCAAACCTCTAGTGGTTTCATTGGGCGCAAGCGCGAGCGTGATCTGCACATTTCCGTCGTTGCGCAGCTTTGTTCCTTCGACCGCCCACTCCGAAGTCCGCGCGAAGCCATGGGCCGGGCCGGGCTTGCCATCGCTGCGAGGGCCGAACCACGGGAAAATGATGGGCACGCCGCCGCGAATCGCCTTGCCGGGTATAAACAGACTTTTAGGGCTTACAAAAAGGACCGGCCTCTGCCCGCGCGGTGTCCAATGAGCTATATGAGCGCCCTGCAGATAGAGATCCGCTTCCGCCGCTGGTGTCGAGATCACCGCGCGAACTAATCCGCCCGGTTCATCTTCGAACCGGAGGGCATTTGGAATATCGAATTGATTGGCCAGTTTCGCTTCGTGCATGTTCTGCCCTTTAGACTACCCTGCTAGGCTCTCACTGATTTTGAGGCGTCAGACGGCACTTCTTCGACAGGCTGTTCTGCTCGGTCGGGACCATAATGGTTCACAATGAGCCGGGAGCCCCGCTGTCCCGTAAGATAGGTCCAGACCCATTGCAAAAAGACACTCACGCGAAGGTTGGACTGCGCCAGGAACTGAAGATGCACTGCAGCCCATGCGAGCCATGCCAGGAAGCCGCTGATGTGGATCTTGCCACTTTGCAGAACGGCGAAGCCTTTGCCCACTACGGCCATGTTGCCTTTGTCAAAATAGCGAAACGGCTTCGGCGCCGATTTCCCGGTGATACGCCGATGAATTAGTTTCCCGGCGTAACGTCCTTGTTGAATAGCCACCTGCGCGACGCCGGGTAAAGGCCTGCCGCCCTGAACGAGCGAGGCAGTATCGCCGACCACAAAGATTTCCGGATGCCCCGGCTCAGACAGATCCTGTTGGACGCATACTCGCCCCGCGTGATCCGTCTCAACGTTCAGCCACTTGCCGGCCGGTGATGGAGCCACTCCGGCCGTCCAGATCACCGTCTTGCTGCCAATGCGCTCACCCGCAACAATTGCGCCGTCCGCGTCGATGTGATCGGCGCCCTGTCCCAGCCGGATCTCCACGCCCAAGTCATCGAGTCGCTTTTTCGCCGCCGCTGAGAGATCTTCCGAAAAAGATCCTAAAACCCGCGGCGCCAAATCTAGCAAAACGATTCGTGCAGACTCGGGATTGACGCGCCGGAATTCGGATTTGAGCGTATTGCGAATGAGCGTGGCGATTGCGCTCGCCATTTCCACTCCGGTTGGGCCTGCCCCGACCAAGATAAAGGTCAGGAGGTCCCGATGGCGGCGCGGGTCTTCCTCGGCCTCAGCCTGCTCAAATGCTTGCAAGATTTTGTTCCGGATCGCGACTGCGTCGGCAAGGCTTTTCAGTCCGGGCGCAAACCTCGCAAATTCGTTGTGCCCGAAGTAACTGTGGGTTGCACCGGTTGCCAAGATCAGGAAATCGTAGGTAATTGGCACCGCCGCGCGGTCGGCCGAACTCACCAGCACACGGTTTTTGTCCTTGTCCACACCGCTGACTTCGCCGAGAACCACCGTTGTGTTCTGCTGTCTCCCGAGAATGCCCCTGATCGGCGAGCCTATCTGCCCAGGCGTCAAAACCGCCGTCGCCACCTGGTAGAGCAGCGGCTGAAACAGGTGATGATTCGTCCGGTCAATCAACAGCACTTGCGCAGGAGTGTTCTTGAGGGCCTTTGCGGCTGCCAAGCCACCAAAACCTCCTCCGACAATCACGACACGAGGGACGCTCTCGGGCATAGTTGCTCGTCAGTCGTTGACTTGAGTGACCTACGTTTAAGAAGAGACGCGATCCAGGGGGATTTGTTGGACCCACCTTACCAAGCGGAAAGAGCCTCGTCAGAGGAATCTGTGGGTCACTGATACGGTCAAATGGTGCCGGGAAGCTAGGCTCGCGTGGCCGCGAACCCGCTGCCGGATGGTGGGGCGTCGGCTTCTTTACGTAGCCAGTTGCCTTTCGAACAAGTTGGACCTCGCCCGTAAACGCTACGCCTTTGATAGTTACTGTTGCAACACCCAATGGCAAGAATCGCCACCGTCCGTTGCCCTGGACTACTGGGGCCGCCTCCGTCGCAGATCCCACAGCCCGCGCGCCGAGAGGATCAAGGTGAAGCCCCCCAGCCCGCCGAGCGCCCAGAGTGTCCAGACGAAGAAAAAGCCGCCGGGGGATTTGGCGATCTCGCCGTAATGTGCCCCCCTCATGTGCATGACGGGCATGGCTGCTGCCATCAATCCGATGAGCAGGGTGATGACGTGCCCCGATCGCCGTTCGGGGAGCACGAGTGTCCCGTACAGGAGGACCGCGAGGACGAGCAGCGCAGTGTTTGAGCTCTCTGCCTTCGATATCCCACGAACGATGTCGTCCGTAATGTGAAGCGTCAGGAAGAGGAGCGAAAGCAGAGATGCGACGGTCAACATGGTGTTGTGTTTCATTGGAAAGTCTCCTTATTGGATTTTATCTGTGCCTCATTGCCCTGCTGCCTTTGCCTACTCCGTCCAGCGCTGCTCATTCACACCAAACACCAGGAGCGACAGCGTATTTGAGAACCCGACGACAACGGCGAAACTCACGATTTAGCCAGCAATTCGTTATGCCGCGGCCGGTTTATGGTAGAGGTTCGTCGCCACTCAATTCCAGCGCCACGCAAATGATCACGATTCTAAACCGTTGCCATCGTTTTCGGGGTTTTGTCTACCAGCACGCCCGCTTCGGCACCGACAAGAAGAGCATCGAAGTGGCCGTGCGGCCGCGCAAGGGTTCGGCCGCAGTTTGCTCGCGCTGCCATTTGCCGGCGCCCGGTTACGACCAACTCGTCGAACGGCGCTTTGAGTTCATTCCCCTGTGGGGTTTCTGGTCTTCCTGCTGTACACCACAGCGGCGCGTCGACTGTCGCCGCTGTGGCGTTGTGGTTGTCGAGGAAGTTCCCTGGGGCGACGGCAAACGCACACTGACCAAAGCCTACATGCCCTTCCTAGCCCCTTGGGCGCGGCGACTGTCATGGAAAGAGACGGCGGAGGCCTTTCGTACCTCCTGGGACAAGGTTTTCGACGCGGTTGAACATGTTGTCACCTGGGGTCTGGAACACCGGACGCTCGGCCAGATCGACGCCATTGGCGTCGATGAAAGTCAGTACTCCAAAGGGCACAAATTCCTGACACTCGTTTATCAGATCGATCTCGGCGTCACCCGTTTGCTTTGGGTCGGCAAGGAGAGAACGATCGAATCCTTTCAGGGGTTCTTCACCACCATAGGCGAAGAAGTCACATCAAAGATCGTGTTCATCTGCTCAGACATGTGGGGACCCTACTTGAAAGTCATCCGTGAGAAATGTTCTGAGGCCCTGCATATTCTCGACCGTTTCCATATCGTCGCGAAAATGAACAAGGCCCTCGACGAAGTCCGCGCCGGAGAATCGCGCCGTATGGCGAGCGAATTCCGGACACCGCTACTGAAGAAGTCGCGCTGGCTCCTGCTCAAGCGCGAAGAAAGGAGCAGCGCTTCCGCCTGCGCGATCTCCTCCGCTACAACCTGAAGACCGTCCGTGCCTACCTTCTCAAGGAAGCCTTCCAGTAACTCTGGGAGTACACTTCGCCCGCTCACTGCGCCAGCATCGGGAGCTGATTCTCAACTACTTCCGGGCTCAGAAGCTGATTTCCAGTGGAGTCGTAGAGGGCCTGAACAACAAGGCTAAAGTCACTATGAGAAAATCGTACGGCTTTCGCACCTACCGAGTACTCGAACTGGCCCTGTATCACTCACTTGGCAAGTTGCCTGAGCCGGAATCAACCCACGATTTCTTCTGACGAGCCCGGAAAGAACTCCATAGATCCAACCAAGGAGATTCGCCCGGACTTCGTCACGATTGATCTCATTCAGCATTTCGTGACGCCCGCCAGGGTAGAAATGGGATCGGCCAACTGGGGCGCGTCATCGGCTGGAGTCGCGGGCAAGCTTCGCAATGAACGGCTGCGCAGCCGAAGGCGTGCTTGCTCCTTCCACGATTTCACCGGTACTTATCGTCTTGCCGTAGAGAGCTTTGTTAGCGGATTCATCGGGTTTCAGAGTCGCACCATCAAGACCAAAGCCGGCGAAAGCTCCTTTGGTATCACCGAAAAACAGAATCTTTGCGTTCGGATCCTCATGCGCCGTCTTGCCATTTCCCCAGGCGGCCGAGGCGTCCGACCCAATCGTGAACCGATCAGAAAGTAGCTTCGAGCGCAGTTCCTTGTCGAGCGACGAGACTACGATGTCGATGCTCTCGCCCCCGAGTTGAACGCCCAGGCTACCGCTTTCCAATGTGATCGCGGCTGGCGCCGACCAGTTGCTGCCATTTCGGCAGGACATGAATCCACGTCCGTAGCCCACACCAACCACCGCGGCGCCCTTCTTGAATCCCGGAATCACAGCGATGCAATCGGCGCCTGTGAGCAGTCCCGCCCGAATCCCGTGCTCGGATTGCGTCATAGT
Source organism: Bryobacterales bacterium (assembly GCA_003166865.1). GTDB lineage: Bacteria > Acidobacteriota > Terriglobia > Bryobacterales > Bryobacteraceae > Palsa-89. Next base: position 7,786 of record PMUP01000060.1, on the reverse strand, counting down.
ATCGAGTCCCGCCGCGGCCATTGTGAGCCTGGCCACCGTGTCGTCCGCGGCTGCAGCGGAGAAGGCAGTCGCGATTGTCAAGAAGAGAAGGTATCGTTTAGTTCGCATTCGTTCGTTAAGAGCTTCGCCGAACTCGTTTTGTTGGGTCTCGACTCCTGCCGGCGTTAATTCGATGTGGTTGATCCCAACAGGAATGTCGTGCGAGCGCTCCTTTCTCTACGAACAGCCTTTTCCTCAGATGTTTCGATACCGCTTAGGTCGGGTAAATGGTGAGCGACATTCTGGTACAACTCGGACAGGTAGGAACACTCGTGATCGGATCTATAGGCATTTGTGTAGCTCTGGTGAACCAGCGCCGCCAATTGAACGCACAGAGACACGTTGATGCGATGCAAACGGCCGCGTACGCCTTTCGCGGCACTTTCCGATCCTTCGGCTGGCGGATCCGCACCAGGCCCCACGGGCGCTGTTTGACCTGGTCGGTCAACTGATCCAAGTTCTCAGTCGCGACCCGGATGTTCTCAAATCGTAATTCGGCCTGAGAGCGAGACTTGGCACTCAGAACCGTGCTGATTGCATAGTATGCCGACGTCTGTATTCATCGATACAGGTTTTGTTCTTCGCCAGGGGAAATCCACGAGTCTCCACATAAGAGGAGCCTAGGGGGAATACTCTTGTTGGTAATGGATATCTTCTTGCATCAGACACTCTCATCGCTCGCGTACCTCAAACAATGCGCTGATCGTTGGCATCTTCTCTATGAGGGATGAAAGCGATGGCTAATGAGGCCATCGCTCGCAACGGTCGAACGACGAAGGCGGCACCCTAGCCAAATTGGCAATGGCAGGCCAAACCGAATGATGACTCGCCCCTGTCGTGTCCCGGAAGCGGGGCGACCGAGACAACTAACAATGCTGAGAATCGATAAGTTTTCGGATGGGCAAGTTACCTCTCTCCGGCTCAGCGGTCGAATCCAATCGAAGCACCTGCGAGAATTGCAGGTTCAAATCGAGAGTTCCACTCAGAAGATTATGCTAGACCTCGGAGAAGTGAGACTTGTAAACCGAGCCGCGGTGCAGTTCCTCGGCTCTTGCGAATCCAACGGCATCGAGCTCTTGAACTGCCCTCTCTATGTTCGGGAGTGGATTCTCAGGGAGAAGAATAGGGACCTTGAGGCGCATGAATAGGGATGCCGCTGCAAGGTACTCTGTACGTTCATTGGCTGGAGCTGGACCATGAATGAGATGGTCCAGTTTCTGGCGCGGCATGGCTATTGGGTGCTGATGGGCGCGGTACTGGGCCGGCAAGCGTGTTTGCCAATACCAGCGAATTTGATGCTGGTCGCGGCTGGGGCACTGGCGCGCTCGGGAAGATTAAGCCTACTTAGCGCCGTCGCCCTGGCAGTTATAACCTTTCTGCTGGCCGATCTGGCATGGTACGAGACCGGTCGCCGGTTGGGCGAGAGAACATTACACTTCCTTTGCGGTCTTTCCCGGGATCCAGAATCTTGCGTCCACAGGGCGACCGGTGCTTTTGCCAGACGTGGAGTCAGGACCCTTCTGGTGTCCAAGTTTGTCGTGGGACTGGATGCCGTTGCAGCTCCCCTGGCCGGCGCGAGCGGTACTCGCTTGATGCAATTCCTGGTTTTCGACGCCCTCGGAGCGGTGTTCTGGTGCATAACATACGCCGGGCTCGGTTACATCTTCAGCGATCAATTAGAGACCGCTGCCGCTCATATCGCGCGAATGGGAGCCTTTGTCGCGCTCGCTGCCGCAGCAGGATGCGGTTATTACATCGTCCACAGGCTGGTCCGCTGGCAACGTTTCGTGCGTCAGTTCAAACTTGCACGGATCTCTCCGGAACAGCTCAGAGACAAATTGAATGCAGCCGAAGATATTCTGATTGTGGATCTGCAGGGCCGCTCGCATGATTCCACCGAACCGATGGCGATTCCCGGTGCGGTTCGTATAAACCCGCGCAGGCTTGAGCAATACAAGGATATTGAGATACCCCACACTCAGGAAGTCGTCCTCTATTGTGCCTGTCCGGGAGAATTTACGAGTGCGCGAGTCGCGCTTGCTCTGCGACAGAAGGGTGTCGAGCACGTTAGGCCGCTGGCCGGAGGCCTCCAGGCGTGGCGCGATCGCGGATTTCCCGTTACTTCAGAATTCCGGGTTCCGGCGCTCCCGGCTACCAGCCGCTGAGTTTGCGTCGACCGCAGACGGCTCGGAGTCTTGCGTAGTGACGATCTTTCGGCAAATGCATGCCGGTGCTTGCCATTTCGTCACAGCGCCTTTGGACCTCTCGGGTTCAATTGCTTGTGTTTTTTGATCAATTCAGCGTCAGCTTCTTTGGCTACCCACCTGCTAATCAAGTCGCATGAAGCGACCGATCATCTGGAGTCGGATCAAATGAATCAGCATGCCAGAGTCAGGCCCGGCCGAATCTGATGCGAACACTATTCTTGAATCCACCCTCGTTCGAGGGCTTTGACGGCGGCGCGAGCTCACGCTGGCCCGCTACCCGCGAAATCGAGTCCTATTGGTATCCAGTCTGGCTTTGTTACCCGGCCGGAATGCTATCTGACAGCAAAGTCGTGGACGCTCCACCGCACAAGATATCGGTTCTGCAGACCGTCGACATGGCAAGAGATTTTGAGCTGCTTGTGCTGTTTACGTCGAGTTTGGGTTTCCGCGTCGATCTGAAGATTGCCGAAATGATGAAGGACACCAACCCGAAGCTGAAGGTAGCATTCGTCGGACCGCCGGTCACCATTGAACCTGAGAGGGCGCTCAAGAATCCTGCTGTCGATCTGATTGTGCGCCGCGAATTCGATTACCAGATCGTCCGCTTTGCTACTGGCACACCACTTGAAGAACTACCTGGAGTGAGCTTCCGGAAGAATGGGAGCATCATACATAATCCAGAGGACGGGGTCATCGAGAATCTTGACGAGTTACCTTGGGTAACGAAGACCTACAAGCGCGATCTCGATATTACCCGCTATAACGTTCCGTTCCTGCATCATCCGTATATCTCCTTGTATACATCGCGCGGGTGCCCCGCCATGTGCACCTTCTGTCTATGGCCCCAAACGCATTCCGGACATCGCTGGCGCCTGCGTTCCAGCGACGATGTTGCAGCCGAGGTTCGCTATGCACTCGACGCCTTTCCGGAGAGCAAGGAAATCTTTTTCGATGACGATACCTTCAATTACCGGAAAGCCCGCACCCTGGAACTGTGCGCGAAGTTGAAGCCTCTCAAGTTTACTTGGTCGTGCACCTCGCGCGTGACGACGGATTACGAAACACTCAAGGCGATGAAAGAATCCGGTTGCCGGCTGCTGATTGTCGGTTATGAATCCGGGGCCCCGCAGATCTTGAAGAACATCAAGAAAGGAGCCACCATCGAGATGGCGCTGCGATTCACTGAAAACTGCAAAAAGCTGGGCCTGACGATCCACGGCGACTTCATCATTGGTTTGCCCGGCGAAACGCGCGAGACGATCCGACAAACGATTGACTTTGCAAAGCGCCTTGACACCGAGACTATCCAAGTGTCGATCGCGCATGCTCTTCCCGGCACGGAACTCTACGACTATGGAGCGCAGAACGGGCTGATCAATCTGACCATGGCGGACGACGCCGGCCATCAATTGCCGAACATCACCTACCCTGGCCTCGACGAGGCGGAACTCGTGGACTCGGTGGAACGCTTCTACGGCGAATACTATTTCCGCCCGCGCGTGGTTTGGCGCGTGGTCCGCAAAGCGATTCTCAATTCTCCAGAGCGGCGCAGACTGGCCAAGGAAGCACGCGAATATCTCTCGTTGCGCTCCAAGCGCAAGAAATTCGTGCGAGATGGACGCCAGACCTTGACAAATCTGTCAAATAAGGGCGAAGCAGCGCCTTCGCTCGACTGAGCCTCCCGGACATCCAACAAAATCGTCGTTCTTCGGCTCCTATTTTACGAAAGCCGCTGCTTCGCGGCCACGGAGGATGGATGAATCAGAAAACCCTGATCGCGACCGGCCTGCTAGTGGGCCTCTTGATGATGACGGGCACCACGGCGCTCGCCCAGGACTCGCGCGCGCAGGCGGCAGTCGATGAAGACATTAAGTTGTTCAGAAAGGACGTTAGATCCGGAAAGAAGCAGATCATTGCCGCCAACATGAGCCTCACTGACAGCGAAGCTCAACAGTTCTGGCCGATCTATGATCAGTACACCGCAGAACTGGCTACTATCACTGATTCGAAATACTCGCTGATCAAAGAGTACGCTCAGAACTACGTCACTTTGACCGGCGAGCAAGCTGAGCAGTACGTCAAAGGGCGCGCGGCTGTCGAACAGTCCATCATGGAACTGCGGCTGAAATACTTCCCTATCTTCCGCAAGGTGCTGTCCGGCAAATCAACGGCATTGTTCTTCCAAATGGATTGGCGTCTGGGTCTCATTGTGGACTTGCAGGTGGCTTCGCAAATCCCACTGGTCGAGCCATAGCCTTCACATCGGTGAAGGACACCTCCAGAAAACATACCGGTCCTCTTGATTCTGACAACCGGACTCTCAACCAAGAGTCGAGCGGTTCTCGCACGCAAAGTTGCGGTTCCCAAAGATGATCAGCCGCTTCGGAAGGGCAATACCGGGAACCGAGCGGTCAAACTCGTGTACGGCAAGCGAGCCTCATCCCGGCGCAGACGGCTGGTATTGTACAGGGCCAGAAGACAATATTCTCCAGCGGCACAATGATCGCGCAGCCGCTGACACAGTTGATTCGGATCCATGCCGCCAACCAGATCGCAGCCGCCGAGGCAGCGGTATCCCGAGATGACGTAAAAAAAGCAGAGAACGAAGTTGCTCTCCAGGTGCATACGCTGTACTTTGGCATCCTGATCGCACGTCTTCAGAAACAAGCAGCCGAACAGCAGAGCTCCTATGCCGGCGAGAATTTAAGGGAGAGCGAAGATGACGTGCGCAATGGCAGCGCTCTCAGAGTAGCGACGATACAGGGCCGCGCCGGTCTGCTGGAAAGTCAACAAGCGGTGCTGACCGCGGACCTGCAGCTATCCGACCTGACCACGGAATTAAACAATGCGTTGGGGCTCCCGCTCGACACGCAACTCGAACTGGATCCAGCGGTGCCATCGACTTTTGACCAGCGCCCCCGCGAGGAGTACGTCCACACCGCATGGTCGGAGAACCCTGAAATACTGGCCGCTGAAGAAGCTGTCAAGAAGGCACAGGCCGGTGTAACAGCCGCCAAATCCGCCTATATTCCTGACATTACCGCCTACGCGCGGCAAAGTTATCAGGATGGTGTTCCTTTTGTGGTGCGAAACTTCAGTACGTTCGGCGTCAACCTAAATTGGGACGTGTTCGATTTCGGCAAACGCCGTGCGGTGGTGCGCGAGCGCGAGGCGCAGTTGGCGGAAGCCGAAGAGAACCTGAGCCGGCTCAAGGAAGAGGTCGCCGTTGGGATCGAGCGAAGCTATAACAAAGTGGAGCGAACTAAGAATCTAGTCCAAGTGGCAAACCAGGTGGTTCAACTGCGGCAGGAGAGTGAGCGGTTGGCCCAGAACCAATTGACCCAAGGCGTGACATTCGTTTCCGATCGTCGCCAAGCCACCGCGGACACATATAAGGCTCAGGCGGATTATCTCCAGGCGAGCTTGGGATATTTGCTGGCCTGGGCCGAACTCGAGCAAACAGTCGGGCGCACGCCAGGGCTCTAGTTGAAGCCACCCGCGCCACATCAACCGACGGCAGCCAGACGAACCCTTCTAACCTAAGGAAGCCAACCCTGTCAGTTGAGCCGCCCCCAACCTCGCCGTTCCGCCGCCTAATCACATCACGGCGTTCGAAGTGACCTACCGACTCGTTTGGCACCGATCAGCATCGGCCGTTTCCCGTCCATGTGACTTCGCCATCGTAAAAGGCTAGCCGACTCTCCGAGAATGACCGGACATGCTCCCCACAAGCCCGCACTGAGCAGCTTGCTCAGTCTGCTCAGTCATTGGTTTCCGCGTCTGGGCGGATCTTTATTCGATTCGGCTTCCGGCGGAGCGGCGCACGCGGCCGTCTCCAGATTGGTGGAGCCGTGGCGGCAGGCAACGTCGGTTTGATCACTGGTTCTTGGGTCACAGGACGGCCGCCTTCGTACGGAGCGGCTAAGCGCTCGAGTGACATGCCGTTGAAGTCATGCACGAGTTTGATGCGTTGGATGCCGTCACGCCGCAGGTGGCCAGCCCATAGGCATCCCTTCGTTGCCCACACCAGCCGATCCCCGTCAATGTCGGCCCATTCCCACCCGCTGGTATCGGTTCGATCCGGCCTTGACTTAAACGGTAGCCTTCTTGCGGGCTATGGCGTAGTTCCCACCCGGCCCTGGCTGGCTTGACGTAGTCAATCCGGCGGGCAAACTTTGCTCGCAAATCTTCCATCCCCCAACCGCCGCGGAGGAGCCTCGCGCCATAAAGCGAAGGCACTGGAAGGTCCGCCACAACCCGGCTCACCTCGGGGCTCTCGCGATCGTCCGGGCCCGAGTTACCACCTGGCACACAGTATTCGTTCTGGTTCAGGAACCATCCGCCCGCACGGCGCTGTGGGTAGTAAGCGACCGCCTTCAAGTAAGGAGACCGCGACACGGCAGTCCATGCGACGGATTGCCCGGCCTCGACGTACTCGATGGCCTGAACAGCGCGTACTTGGCCGCTGTGTAGAGAAAATGGTCCCCGTTGGGTGAGAGATCGCAGGAGTCGGTATCGATCCGGCCACGCATCCATTGCCCAAGCGTGAACTTGTCTGTCTTCCTATTCCACAGCAGAGTGCACACGCTCTTGGCGGTCCCGTGTCGTATCACCAGCCCCACGGGGGACTCGCGAGCCAGTAAGACGTGCAGCCTTGCGTGAACAGGTTTCACAATTCGAGCAAAGTGGACTCTACGATACCATCGACTAGGGCACTGGCATGGTTTAGATCGTGCAAACGGCGTAGCGTTTACCATCCACGCGGACGTATAGTCGCCAAACCGGCGACTACGGATCGCGACTCGGCAAGTTATAGCTCGACGGCGCTCATACAATCACGAACTCCCGCCCGCTCTTTCTGCTTCCCCTTCAACAAACAATGCCGGCCTGTCTGTCAGCCGCATCCCCGCCCGTGTTATCCCAGAAGCGCAAAGGGTGCGGCGCGCACAACGAATCGGATCAGGAACTGATCCCCGCCGTACTCCGTTTTGCGCGAGTTCTGTAAAAGCAACCGAGGTGCACAAATGGCAACAGCAGCCCAAGCTCAAGCAACACCAACAACAACGGGTCCCATCGAAAACTGGCTAGCCCAGCGCGCCGCCACCAACCGCGCGAGCGCGACGCCAACCCCAACCCCCCAATCCCTAATCCCGGAGCCCCGCACTCGCGCGAACCGCGCGAATGCGAAGCTCTCCACCGGCCCTCGCACCGAACCGGGCAAGCAGCGTTCGTCGCTCAACGCGTTGCGCCATGGCCTCACTGCCCAAACCGCTGTCTTGCCCACCGAGGACCCCGAAGCCTACCAGCGCCACATCCAGCAATTTCTCGACGAGTACCAGCCCGCCACCCCCACCGAGACTCAACTGGTCCACGAAGTCGCCACCACCGCCTGGCGCCTCAATCGCATCCCATTCCTCGAAGCCGAACTGCTCTCCCAAGACCCCAGCCCCCAAACCCTAATCCCGCAGTTGGCCACGCTTGGTCTGCACGGCTCGCGCCTCTCCCGCCAGTTTCAAAAAGCGATCGAGCAGCTCCGCGAT
>PMUP01000019.1 GCA_003166865.1 Bryobacterales bacterium | reverse complement strand
GGCGTTCCCGCGCAATCGGCCGACATCATTCGCAACGGCCAATTCGTCGGCTATATGACTTCGCGCGAAACCGCCGCCGCCATCGGCCAGAAGCGCTCCAACGGCACCATGCGCGCCACCAGTTGGGCGCGGCTCCCGCTCATCCGTATGACCAACGTCAGCCTGCTGCCCGGCGAACAAACTCTCGACGAAGTGTTCGCCGGCGTTAGCCATGCAATTTACATGGAGACCAATCGCAGTTGGTCCATCGATGACAAGCGCTACAATTTCCAGTTCGGTTGCGAGATCGCCTGGGAGATCAAGGATGGCCGGCGCGTCCGCATGCTCAAGAATCCGACCTACAGCGGCATCACCACCGAGTTTTGGAATGCGTGCGCCGCCATCGCCAATCGCGATCATTGGGTGCTGTGGGGCGTTCCCAATTGCGGCAAGGGACAGCCCGAGCAAGTGATCGGCACCGGCCACGGCGCAAGCCCCGCGCGCTTCCACGACATCAAGGTGGGAGCCGCGTATGCCGCTTGATTTGAGTCAATGCCGCGAGCTGTTCGGCGCAGTCCAGCAAGCAGCAGCATCTTTGGGCGTCTCCGACGTAGAGGCGACCTTGGGCGCCCATTGCGCCGCTCTTACGCGCTTCGCCAACAACACAATTCATCAGAACGTGGCCGAGCAGGATCGCTGGATCTCGGTTCGCGTAGCGGTCGATCAACAAACCGCGCGTGCCACAACCAATCGGTTCGATCCCGATTCAATTCGCTCCGCAGTGGAGCAGGCTTTCGCGCTGGCTCGATCCTCCGCCCCCAATTCTGACTTGCTGCCGCTCAACGAGAACTCGTTGATCTCTGAAACCAAGCGCTTCGACTCCGCCACCGCGAGCGCAACGCCCGCACATCGCGGACGAGCCGTCGCCGAAGCCATTCGCATCGTCGAAAGTGCCGGACAAACGGCCGCCGGTATTTACTCCACCGGTCAAAGCATCGAGGCGATCTTCAACTCGGCCGGCGTTTCAGCCTGGCACGCCGAAACCATGGCGCAGTTCTCCATCACCGCTATGGCCGGCGACAGCTCCGGTTGGGCCAAGGCTTCGGCCGTGTCGCATACAGCCATCGATTCCGTGGAGCTCGCCCGCAGCGCCAGCGAAAAAGCGCGCCTGTCGAACGATCCCCAGGAAATCGCTCCCGGCCGCTATACCGTGATCCTGGAGCCCGCGGCCGTGCTGGACCTCGTCGGACAGATGTTCGGCGACTTCAGCGCTACTTCCGTCAACGACAGCCGCAGCTTCCTCACCGATCGCCTCGGCGCCAAACTGTTCGGCGACAACATCCATATTTCGGACGATGTCGCGCATCCGCTGCAAGCCGGCGTGCCTTTCGATGGTGAAGGCGTGCCGCGCCGCAAACTCACTTTAGTTGACGCCGGCGTTCCGCGCGAGCTAGCCTATTCGCGATCGAGCGCGCATCGCGACGGAGTCGAACCCACCGGCCACGGCTTCCCATTGCCGAACGAAGTCGGCGAAGCGCCGCTCAACATCGTGATCGCTGGCGGCTCCACATCTGTAGATGAGATGATCGCGTCCACTGATCGCGGCATTCTCGTCACCCGGCTCTGGTACATTCGCGAAGTGGAACCTTATGACAAGATCATGACCGGCATGACGCGCGACGGCACGTTCCTGATCGAAAATGGCTGCGTCACCCGAGGCCTCCGCAATTTCCGCTTCAATCAAGGCATCATTGAATTGCTGAACAATGTTGAAGCGCTTTCGCCTGCTGTCCGCGCCTCCGGCGAAGAGACTTTCGATATGGTGGTCCCGGCCATGAAAGTTCGCAACTTCAACTTCACTGAAGTCACCAGATTCTGAAACAATTCCCGCAAGGTTGTAAAATAGAGATGCAGGTACCTATTGCATCATCACGGCCACCAGCACGGGACAGCGAACATCCTTAAATGGTCGTTCTTTGCCACGATTCTCTTTGTCGTTGTCGAGGCCGTTGCAGGCTTTCGATCCGGCAGCTTGGCGCTGGTCTCCGATGCCGGCCACAACTTTACCGACGCGCTTGCTTTGGTGCTGGCCACCGTCGGGGTGTACATGCAGTCCAAGCCCGCCGACAGCATCAAGACCTACGGCTATCATCGCGCTGGCGTGCTCACGGCTTTCGTGAATGCTCTCACGTTGATCGTCATCGCGGGCTTCATCTTCTATGAAGCTTGGCAGCGCTTGCTGCATCCCAGGCACATCGAAGAGTGGACCATGCTGTGGGTCGCGGTAGCGTCGGTTGCTCTTAACGGCGGCATCATGCTCGGTCTGTTCCGAGACAAAGATCGCGACCTGAATATTCGCGCGACCTTCGTGCACATGATGGGGGATGCAGTCAGTGCGGTTGGGATCGTCGTGGGCGCTATCGCGATCCACTTTACCGGCTTCGCTGTGATCGACCCGGTGCTGTCGGTTTTGATCGGCGTTCTCATTGTCTGGAGCGCGTGGGACATCATTCAGGAATCGCTGAATGTTCTGCTAGAGGGTCTGCCGCGCGGTATGCAGCTAAACGAAGTCACGGGCGCCATGCGGACGATCGACGGCGTGATCGACGTTCACGATCTGCACATCTGGAGCCTGGGTTCCAGCGCGCACGCGCTCAGTTGCCATGTGCTGATCGAAGACATGCCGACTTCGGAAAGCAACACCATCCTGCAGCGCGTCAATGATGTTCTTTGCAAGTTCGAAATCCGTCACTCCACCATTCAGTTCGAGCACACCAAGTGCGCTTTGTCGGACGCGCCTTGTTCGATTCTGGTAACTTCCCAGCACCACGAACACGAGCACTAACTATGACCCCTCCTGTCCCACCCGCCCCGGCGAAAAAGAGCAACGTTCTTCTCTGGGTCTTGATTGGCGTCGGAGGAGTTTTCTTTCTGATCGTCGTCGCGGTGCTTGCTGGCGGTCTGTTCGTGGCACACAAGATCAGACAGAGCAATTTCGAATTGAAGTCCGCGGATGGCACGATCCAAATCGGCGGCGACGCAAAGATCCCAACCTGGGTGCCCGACTATCCCGGATCTAGTCCGCAAACCGCCTTCGCGGCGCAGGGCAAGTCGGGGCGAAGCGGAACCTTCATGTTCAAGACCGAGGACTCGGCCGATCATGTGACCAAGTTTTATCGCGACCAGTTGGAAGCCTCGGGACTCTCGGTTACGGCCGTCGTCAATTCCGGCACCAGCCAGGTCATCACGGCGGAGGACGGCGCCAAGCACCATACCGTGACGGTGATGGCCAACGGCCGAGGGAATGAAACCTCGGTCAACGTCACTTACACGAACAAATAGCGATCCATTCTTCGGGCCTCGGAAAGAGATCGCCGATGATGGCCACCGAATCGGCGCCGGCTTCGAAGACCTGGGGCGCTAACTCACGCGTGATGCCGCCGATGGCGACCAGAGGTTTTGGCGTCAGCCTCCGCAAAGCTCGCAATCGATCCAGTCCGACCACTGGATCCGGATTCAGCTTTGAACGGGTGGCAAAGATCGGGCCGATCGCTAGATAATCGACGGGTTCCAAATTCCCGGCCAGTAATTGCTGTTCGTTATGCGTCGAAAATCCGATGATGCCTGGGGCCGGCAGAATTCGCCGCGCGTCCGCCGGGGCAAGATCGTCCTGGCCCAAGTGCAATCCAGCATCCAGCAACTTTGCTATGTCGGCACGATCGTTCACGACGAACAGTGCTCCCGCATGCCGGCATAGTTCCGAAATTCGGCTGGCTTCTTCAAAGGCTTGTCGCGAAAAGAAGCTTTTATGACGGAACTGGAGAATACGTGCGCCTGCTTCGAGCAGCGCCTCAGCCGCTGCAACGTCGCCAATAATCGGATAGAAGGCTGGCAGTTTCATGCGCTACACCGATTGGCCAACGCCATGGCGCCATACAACACGCTATCGTCGCCGAGCTCCGCGGGAACCACGTAAATCCGCGCGCGCGACCAGGCCGTGATCTGCCGGCGGAGTTCCGCCCGCAATGGGATCAACAATCGATCGCCCGCCTTGCTGATGCCGCCGCCGATCACAATGCGAGCCGGGTTCAGCAGCATGATGGCGGCCTTCAGCCCTAGCGCCAAATCGACGACGTAGCGTTCCACGAATGCAGGATCGCGCAGCAGCTCGCTGACCGGGCGGCCGTGATCGCGTTCCAGCCACAACCCGCAGCACATCCGCTCCAGGCAACCACGTGACCCGCAGAGGCATTCGGGACCATCCGGCCGCACGGTCAAATGCCCGATCTCACCGGCGTACGAATCCGCGCCGCGGTAGACGGCGTCGCCGCTGATGATGATGCCTCCGCCGATTCCGGTGGACAGCGTCATGTAAAACAGCGGCCGAAAACCGCGTCCCGCGCCGTATAGCGCTTCGCCCAGTGCGCCGGCGTTGGCGTCGTTATCCATGATCGGAACAAAACCGAGCAGCTTTGTCAGGTGCCCCGGCAGGTCGAAGTCATTCCAGCCGGCAACGTGCGTGGATAAGACCACGCGCTGGCGCTCGAAGTCCACCGGACCGCCGAAGCCGATTCCGCAGCGATCGAAACAGTAGCGCGGTTTCCACTTGTCAATGATGATCGCGATGCGATCGAGAATCGATTCGCGTCCGCCGGCGCGATCGGTGGCGTGCGATTCGCGATCGACGATCCGCTCGCCTTCAAAGACAGCCATGCTGAATTTGGTCCCGCCAATGTCGATGGCAAGCGTGCTCAAGCGGGGAAGAGTGAAGAGAAGAGCTCTTCACCGCACAGATAATTGGGAACAATATAGTCGGCGCCGACGCCGATCAGGCGCAAGCGTTTCCATTCATCCACCCGGCTGCAAGCCGGCTCCTCGCTCGCGACACCCACGGCAACGCCGCCCACGTTTTTCACTTCTTCGATCTCGACGTAACCGTCGCCAAAGCCGAGGAACTGGTTGCCTTGAAATTCGGCGGTGGACAGTATGCGCTGGATCAGGATCGCTTTTGAGAAGCTCTTATAGTCGTCGAGCGCGCCATACACTCCCCCGTCAAAATATTTCGTGACACCCAGCAGCCGCGCTTCTTCTTTCATGAAGATCTCGTCGGTGCCGCTCGCGAGATACATCTTCAGCCCCCGGGCTTTTAGGCGATCGAGTAAATCCAGCGAGCCGGGCACCAGATAGTCTTCCGGATCGGCTCGGCCTTTTCGCAGCGCGTCCACGCGGCTTTCGATCTTCTGCCACAGCCGATCGAGATACATTTTCTTGTACGCCGCGGGCTCCAGCGGCTTGCCGCCCCGCGCTCCTACGGCTTCGGCGAAAGCGATCATCTGGTAGATGGTTTCCTTGCCGGTGAGTCTCCAGACAAACTCTTCCACCATGCCGCGCAATTGTTCTTCCGATTCGCCGGTCTTCAGATCGGCGAGGATCTCCACCATCATCGGGACCATCACGTTCATCCATCCCGAACGGATCACCGAAAGGGTGCCATCGAAGTCAAAGAGCACCACACGGGCGTTGCGGGCAGAAACGCCCGGGCTGATGTTTTCGACCATTTGAACTACTGCTGGAACTTGTCCATAAGCGATGGGATGTTGTAAATTGTCACCGCCAAAACGACCCCGATCGCCCCACTCACGATGGACACGAACCACAGCAATTTACGCTTTGCCAGGATTGCCAAGGATGACAGGACGATTGAAAACTCGAGAAATACTTCACCGAAGTGGAATCCGAGGGCTTGCCGGCCTCGCAGATGGCTCTCCTGCTCCAGCCCCTGGGCTTCCTTTTGGATGTCGTCGTCATCTTTCCGGTACTTGTCCGCGTTCTTCTGATACTGCGCGCTCTGGGGGGGCATCTTCAGGCCGGCGAACAGATCGCGCGCCACTTCCGATTGATACCTGCGAATGGACTTGGCTTGATAGTACGACCACTGGTCGGAAGCCTTTTGTTGCTCCAGCAATTCCTCGGTTGTCATGAGGTGTCCCCCCACGGCAACCACGGCAAGGCATGCGGCAATAATGGCCATGGTCGCGGCCACGTGCTTTTCGAACGGGTCTTTAACCTTTTCGATTGCTTCCTGGAGTTCTTCTTCGACGGACATTTTCTTTATGATAAACCAGAACGGCCGGCCGAGCTGCGTGGCTACCGGCGCGCCGCAAGGGCCGCGCCAATCCAGACGCCGAAGTAGCCGATGATCACGCTGCTCAACACGTAGAACAGTCCCATCCAACGCGCGCCGTCGCGGACGATTTGGTAAGTCTCGTACTCAAAGCTGGAAAAGGTGGTGTAGCCGCCTAGAACGCCGACCACTAGAAACAATCGCCAATTGTGGTGGGGCTGCCAGCGCTCGATGAAGAGCATCATGAGGACGCCGATCAAGAATGAACCGGTGATGTTAATGACGAACGTCCCGAGCGGAAAGCGCCCCCCGTATTTTTCCATGATCCAGGTGCTGGCGACATAACGGGCGAGGCCGCCGAGTCCGGCACCGGCTAAGACGACGAGATACTTATCCAAGCGCGATCATCCTGCTTGCTTACATCTCCATCTACTATACGACGCGATTCCGCGGACATGTAGAATTGTTCCAATATCTATGCCGCTCTCTGCCGGTGACAAACTCGGGCCCTACGAAATCCTTGCGCCGCTCGGCGCGGACGGCATGGGCGAGGTGTATCGCGCAAAAGACACCAAGCTGAAGCGTGAAGTCGCGCTGAAAGTGTTGCCGGATTCCTTCGCCGCCGACCCGGAACGCATGGCACGATTCCAGCGCGAAGCCGAAGTTCTGGCATCGCTGAACCATCCCCACATCGCCCAGATCTACGGCGTGGAAGAACGCGCGTTGGCGATGGAGTTGGTGGAAGGCGAAACGCTCCAAGGGCCGCTGCCCATCGAGACCGCACTAAACTACGCCCGCCAGATCGCCGATGCGCTGGAAGCGGCTCACGAAAAGGGCATTATCCATCGCGACCTGAAGCCGGCAAACATCATGATCACGCCGGAGGGAGTGGTGAAGGTGCTCGATTTCGGATTGGCCGCTGTGGGGCAATCTTCCGACTATTCCGATCCTGTAAATTCGCCGACGCTCACTATCTCACCAACACGCGCGGGGATGATCCTGGGGACGGCAGCCTACATGAGTCCGGAGCAGGCTCGCGGCAAAACGGTCGACAAGCGCGCGGATATCTGGGCGTTTGGCGTGGTGCTATACGAGATGCTGACGGGCAAACGACTGTTCGAAGGCGAAACGATTTCGGACACATTGGCGGCGGTGCTGAAGACCGAGCCGGATCTCACGCATGTTCCGGCGCAAGCGCAGAGACTTTTGCGGCGGTGCCTTGAAAAAGACCCGAGGAAGCGGCTCCGTGACATCGGAGATGCGCGAATCGAAATCGACGAATCGCTCGCGGGCAAGGATTCTGGACAGCCCCAGTCGCTTCCAGAAGGCAAGGTTCACGCGAGGTCGCTGAGCCGGTGGTCCACCATCGTCATTGTAGGCAGCGCCGCCGCCGTAGTGGGCGTGGTTCTCGGCTACTGGTTAACACGCCCGGTCCCATCGCCGAAAGTTCTCGGCTCGACGGAAATCACCCGCGATGGCCTCCAGAAGACCTCGGCATTCAATTTTCAGTCGCTTTGGACCGACGGCTCAAGACTCTATTTCAACGAGGAGGCTAACGGGAGCTGGGGCATCGCCCAAGTTTCGGCCCTGGGAGGCGAAACGCTACCGTTCTCCACATCCATATCCACCCCGATACTTCTCTCCATCGCGCCCAATCGATCCGAGCTTCTGGTTCAAAGCTTTACTTCCAATGAAGTCTTGACGCCACTCTGGGCCGTACCGATATTGGGAGGAACACCCCGCCGCATCGGAGATCTGCGCGCGAACGACGGCGCCCTTTCCCCCGATGGCCAGCACATGGTTTACGTTATGTCTTCGGAAATTTATCAGGCCAATGTCGATGGAACGGGATCCCGCAAGCTTGCCACCGTCTCCGGCGTCGTCATTTACCCCCGCTTCTCACCTGACGGGAGCATCCTCCGCCTCACCGTTCTGGATTCAAAGACCAATTCGTGGTCGATTTGGGAAGTTCGCTCGGATGGAACGGGGCTTCGCCCTATTCTTCCCGACTGGAACAAACCGCATAACGAACTAGCCGGTTCTTGGACCCCGGACGGCAGGTATTACATTTTCGAAGCGGTCCGCGGAGGAACCGGCAATTCAAACTTGTGGGCCATCCGCGAAAAGGCAGGTTCATTTGAAAGATCGAGTCGTGAGCCAATTCAATTGACTTCGGGGCCGTTCGATTTCCATATGCCTGTTCCAGACCCCAATGGCCACAAACTCTACGCGATCGGCGTACAGCAGCGCGGCGAGCTGGTCCGGTACGATGCGAAGTCACAGCAATTTCAACCCTTTCTTCCCGCCATCGGGGCGGAACAACTGGATTTTTCGACCGACGGCAAGTGGGTGACATATACTCTTTATCCGGAGGGCAGCCTGTGGAGGAGCAAGCTGGACGGCAGCGAGCGCCTGCAACTCACTTTCCCTCCCGTGCAAGCCATCGCGCCGCGCTGGTCTCCGGACGGGAAGCGGATCGCTTTCTCGATCAGGATGGCCGGTAAGCCCCAAAACATTTACTCTCTCTCGGTCGACGGCGGCGCACCTGAACAGTTGACCACCGGAGACCACACCGATGTTGACCCGAGCTGGTCGGTAGATGGCGAATCTCTCGCCTTTAGCGAGGAGCCGACAAGTGAAGCAAGATCCAGCACCCTGGGAATTAAGATTTTGAATCTTAAGACTCGCCAAGTTTCCATTCTGCCGGGTTCGGAGGGGCTGTGGCGTCCGAGCTTCTCGCCGGATGGCCGTAGCATCGCGGCGTTGGCGGCTGAGTCGCAAGCGATAACGTTATTCGATGTTGCCGCTCAAAAGTGGACGGAACTGGCCAGGACCGCTGTGAATTCTCCGGCGTGGTCGCGCGACGGCCAATATATCTACTTCGATTCTTACCCGACCAGGGACGCCGCGATCTTTCGCGTGCGAATCAGCGACCACAAGCTGGAACGCGTGACGAACCTCGATGGCTTGCGGCGCGCCGAATCTGCGGTTTTCAGTTTCCCCTGGATGGGTCTGACGCCGGACGACTCGCCGATATTGCTGCGCGACAACGGCACCCAGGAAATCTACGCATTGGACCTGCAACTGCCGTAGATGAACTCAAGAGCTCGTCGAGGCAGGAGCCGGGAGCAGCTGTTCGATCGCCCAGCGCGCGTGCTCGGCTACTAGCTCGTTTGGAAACGTCGCCAGGTGCTGGAGGGGCTCGCGGAATTTCTCCAGCTTGCTGTTGCCCATCGCGACTGCGACATTCCTTAAAAACCCTGCGTATTTGGCGCGCTGGATGGGGCTCGCGTGAAACCTGGCGCGAAATTCGTCTTCGCTCAGTCCGGCTAATTCTTCCAGAGGCGGCGCAAAATGGCGAGGCTCGAACGCGGGTTCTTCGGCGATCGGCGCGCGCCCGTTCCATGGACACACATCCTGGCAAATGTCGCAGCCAAAGATGTGCTGGCCAATGGCGGCGCGCAACTCTTCCGGCGCGGCTCCGTGCAGTTCAATAGTGAAATACGGGATACAGCGGCGGGCGTCGATTTCGTAGCCTTGGGGCGCGATGGCCTGCGTGGGACAAGCATCGATGCAGCGCGTGCATGTTCCGCAGCGGTCGGGGGGCGGGGAATCGGCCTCGATCTCAAGTGAAGTAAGGATCTCGCCCAGAAACACCCACGAGCCGATTTCCTGATTGATCAAACATGTGTTCTTGCCGATCCAGCCCAGGCCGGCTTCGCGCGCGTAAGAGCGTTCGAGCAATGGCGCGGTGTCCACGCAGATTTTGCACTCGTGATGGAGCCCGAGTTTTCCGGCCAGCTTTTCCAAACCACGCCGCACAACGTGGTGATAATCGTCTCCCCAGGCATAGCGCGAGACCCAGCCAAGTTCAGCGTCCTGCAACTCTGTCGATCTTGGTTCGGGACCGTTGTAGAGCTTGCCAACGCAAATGATGGAGCGCGCGCTCGGGAGCAGCAGCTTCGGATCGGTTCGCACGATCGCGCGCCGATCGGTGAGATAGCCCATCGCGCCCGCCATCCCGCGGTCGACCCAGTCGAGATAGCGCCGGCTGTCGTTTGGCAGAGGCTCGGCTCGCGCAATTCCGGCGAGTTCGAAGCCGCAGTCCCGGGCCAGGCTCGTGATTTGCGCAGCGGTCACGTTTTCATCATATACACTGGTTCTTTGCCATGAAGCTGAACAGTTACACCATCACACAGGGCAAGGACCGCGCCCCGGCACGCGCGTTCCTGAAAGCCATTGGCCTCACCGACGCGGACATGAAGAAGCCGATCATCGGCATCGCCAACACCTGGATCGGCACCATGCCGTGCAATTTCAATTTGCGCGAACTGGCGGTGGATGTCGCCGAAGGAATCCGGCAAGCCGGCGGCACGCCCATGGAGTACAACACCATCGCGATCAGCGACGGAATCACCATGGGGACGGAGGGGATGAAGGCGTCGCTGGTGAGCCGCGACCTGATCGCCGATTCTATTGAGCTGGTGGCGCGCGGCCACATGTTTGACGGCATCGTGGCGTTGGTGGCTTGCGATAAAACGATTCCGGGCGCGGCCATGGCGCTGTTGCGGCTCAACACGCCTGGTCTGATTCTGTACGGAGGCTCGATCCTTCCGGGCCGTTACCAAGGCCGCGACCTTACGATTCAGGATGTCTACGAAGCCGTGGGCGCGAATTCGGCGGGAAGGATGTCGGACGAGGAGCTGTTGGCAATCGAGAATTCAGCATGCCCTGGCGCGGGCGCCTGCGGCGGACAATTCACCGCGAACACGATGGCGACGGTGATGGAATTGATCGGGCTTTCGCCTTTAGGCACAGCCGCGGTTCCGCAGGTGGACGCCCGCAAACACGCCGTCGCAGCGCGCTGTGGACGACTGGTGCTGGATCTGGTGAAGAGCAACTTGCGACCGCGCGACATCGTCACGCGCAAAGCCATCGACAACGCCATTGCATCGGTGGCCACCACGGGCGGCTCCACGAATGCGGTGCTGCATCTACTGGCGATGGCGCGTGAAGCGGGCGTGCCTCTCGGCATCGACGATTTCCAGACCATCAGCGAGCGCACGCCGTTGCTGGTGGACTTGAAACCTGCGGGCAAATTCGTCGCGGTGGACGTCGATAAAGCCGGTGGCATCGCGGTGATAGCGCAGCGCCTGGTTCAAGGCGGTTATGCTGATGGCACGGCCATGACGGTGACCGGGCGAACGCTAGCCGCAGAAGCAGCCGAAGCGAAAGAAACGCCCGGCCAAGAGGTGATCCGGCGTCTTGACGATCCAATTAAGAAAAGTGGCGGCCTGGTGATTTTGCGCGGTTCACTCGCGCCGGATGGCTGCGTGATCAAGGTCACCGGCATCGAGCGCAGCGAGCAGCGGGGCCCGGCGCGCGTGTTTGAGTCCGAGGAAACAGCCATGGCGGCGGCGCTGGGCGGAAATATTCACGCTGGCGATATCGTCGTAATCCGCTATGAAGGCCCGCGCGGAGGTCCGGGAATGCGTGAGATGCTGGGCGTCACCAGCGCGATTGTCGGCGCGGGACTTTCCGACAGCGTCGCGTTGCTCACCGACGGCCGGTTCAGCGGGGCGACCCGAGGATTCTGCGTAGGGCACGTCGCGCCGGAAGCCGCGGCGGGCGGTCCCATCGCAGCGGTTCATGAAGGCGACACGATCCATATCGACATCGCCAACCGCACCATCAATCTGGAAGTGCCCGAGCAATCGCTGCGCGAGCGTCTTGGAAAATGGAAAGCGCCCGAACCGCGTTACCGCACGGGCGTGTTCGCTAAATACGTTGCGTTAGTGGGATCGGCGTCCGAAGGGGCGCTGACGACGCCGGCGTAGACCGCTTGCTCACGCGCGCGGCTCAGTAAGATGCGCGGCGTTACTGCAAGTATTTGTCGAACCAAGTGAGCTCCTCATACAGCACATGCTCGAGCGATTCTTTTCCGCGGTATCCGTGCGCCTCGGCGGGCAGCATCACCAGACGCACTGTGCCGCCGTTGCCCCGGATGGCTGCAAACATTCGCTCGGACTGGATGGGGTAAGTTCCGGTATTGTCGTCGGCCTCGCCGTGAATGAGAAGGATGGGAGTTTTGATTTTGTCGGCGAACCAGAAGGGCGACATTTTGGTATAAACGTCGGGCGCCTCCCAGAACGTACGTTCCTCGGTCTGGAAGCCAAAGGGCGTGAGCGTCCGGTTGTACGCACCGCTTTCGGCCACTGCCGCGCGAAACAGCTTGGAATGCGCCAGCAGGTTCGCGGTCATGAATGCGCCGTAGCTGTGGCCGAAGACTCCCACGCGATCGCGGTCCGCGATGCCCATCTCGACGGCCTTATCCACGGCGGCCTGCGCGTCCATGACCAATTGGTCCACGTAGGTGTTGTTGACGGTTTCCGCGTCGCCGATGATCGGCATGGCCGCGTTGTCGAGCAGAGCATAGCCGTGCATCACGAACAACTGGTGGTAATTCAGCTCGCTGAATGCCTGCGCCGCGTGCCCGGTCACCTGACCCGCCGTGTCGGCGTCGCTGAACTCATAGGGGTACGCCCAGATGAGGGCGGGAAGCTTCGTGCCAGGTTTATAATCGGCGGGAAGATACAGCGTGAACGAGAGAGGCACTCCGTCGGCGCGCTTGTAGGTGACCAACTGCTTGGTGATCCCGGCCGTTTGGGGCGCGGGATTGGGAAAGTGGGTCAGGGGCTTCGTTTCCGAAGCGCTGCGGATGAAATAATTCGGCGGATCGGTGGGACTTTCGCGCCGAGTCAGCAAACGCGTGCCGTTGTCGTCGAGCACGGCAACGATGGCTTCGTACGCGTTGGCGTCGGATTGAAAGATCCGCTCGGCTTTGCCGGTGGCAAGATTGAAACGGTCGAGGAACGGACGGTCGCCGGTGGGCGAGGCTCCTTCACCCTCGAGATAAATCTCATCGCCGGATTGGAGCACCTGGTGGCGGCCGTCGGGCGTGGTTTTGAGAACCGGAGTTCCGGGGTCGTGATAGGCATCGCGTTCATTGAGACTGAAGATGAGACGAGCTTCTGTTTCCGGCCTATCGAGATTGATTTCGAACATTCGCTCGATGCGCTTGACTCGCTCGTAATCCTCGACAAGCGCCTTGCCATTGGCCAACGGCTGCAAGCTGCGGAAGCGCTGCTCGGTTTTGAAGATCTCTTTCGGCTGCCCGCTGAAAGGAGCCGCCAGCATCACGATCGCGTCGCGGTACGGGACCTTGGCCTTGGGATCGCCGCCGTCGAGCGCTTGCGCCCAGACCAGCGTTGCCGGTTTATCCTGCAACCACTGGTACGAGCGGGGACCGGTGCGGACGCCAGCGAGTGGAACGCGATCCGCCAGAGGAAGACTCGCGACCTTGTATTCCAGCTTCCCGGTGCGATTCCAAATCTCGATTTCTTCCGGAAACGATCGAGCAGTTAATTGGTAGGAATACGGCTTGTGCAACCAGCCGACTAACACATGGGTCTGATCGGGAGACGGGTGGACCACGGTGTAGATTGCGGGCTTGCCCAATGGGGTCGATTTGCCGCTGGCTGCATCGAGATAAACCAACTGCGAGGTGGCGTAGTAATCGAACAGGTCTTCGTCGTGGGGCGTGGCGAGGAGGTCCTCGAAAGTGGGCGCGGGACCCGCGTGGCCCGTGCTCTCGCGCACGTGCGGACCTAGCGGGATGGCAGGCTCGACGGGAACGGGGCCGCGGTTGCCGGGAACCGTACTCACGATCAGCGTGCGATTGTCGCCGAGCCACTGAATGGCTGCGCCGCCAGCCTGGAATCCATTTCCGACTTGTACTCCATTGACGCTGATATTTGGGATCCGGCGCGCTTCGCCCGTGGATGGCGATCCGATCCACAGTTCGACGCCATTGGCCACGGTGTTGGTGAAGGCAAACTGCGTGCCGTCGGGACTCCAGACGGGCGCGCTGAATTTCCCGTCGTGCGGCAATGCGATGGCGATGTCCTCTCCTCCCGGCAGCCGTTTGATCGCGAACGAAATGTAGTAGTTCGCCATGTGCAGGCTGTTGGTGTTGGCATCGACGCGGACCCCTGCCAGTGGCAGAAACGGCTGCGCGACCTGGGCGATGGGCGGGTATCGCACAGCTTGCATTAAGGTCGCGTAGTCGTGCTGCGGGCTAACTGAAATGGCGGGTGTGGGCGGGGCGTTTAAGACGTCGCGGATTTCCTTGGGAGGCTGCTGGTAGGTGTAGTCGCCGGCGAAGGCGATTGCGGCGAGAGCCAGAAGGAGAAGCGGGGATCGGACGAGCATGCCCGATTTTACACCACCGCTTGCTCACGCGCGCGGCTCAGTTTTTAGGCGCGGTCCAGAATAAATTACGCGGTGACGTGCGCGTCCAGCATTTTCTGGACGTCGGTCTTGCCGACCGCGCCAACCTTCTGCTCGACCACTTTACCGCCCTTGAACAGCAGCAGCGTGGGGATGCCGCGGACGTTGTAGCGCATGCTGGTGGCGCCGTTTTCGTCGACATTCAGCTTGCCCACTTTGACGCGGCCGGCATAAGCTTCGGCGATCGCGTCCACGGTCGGCGTCATCATCCGGCACGGCCCGCACCACTCGGCCCAAAAGTCCACCAGGACCGGGGCTTCGGAGTTCAGCACGTCCTTATCCCACGTTGCGTCGGTAAATGTCAGAGTATTCGCACCAGCCATAATCTTGTCGATCTCCCCTAAGTGTAATAGATGTTGCTACCGGCCAAAGGATTCAGCCCGGCGCGAGACGCCGATACAGCTCCACGTACTCGCCAGCCGAGGCGTTCCACGAGAAATCCTTCTCCATGCACCGCTTCATCCTGCGCGCCCATTGCTCCTTGTTTTGGAAGGCCTTCAGGGCCAACCGCACGGACTCGAGCAGAGCGTCACCGGAATAGTCGCGGAACTTAAACCCGGTATCTTTATCAATGGTATCATCCAGGCCGCCGGTGGCGCGCACCACCGGGACGGTGCCGTACTTGAGGCTGTAGATCTGGTTGAGGCCGCAGGGTTCATATTGGCTGGGCATCAGGAATATGTCGCCGCCCGCCTCAATGCGGTGCGACAGAGGGTCGTCGTAGCCCACCTGCACGCCGACTTGATCGGGATACGCCCGCGCCAGGGCGTGAAACATCTTCTCGTAGACCGGATCGCCCGAACCCAACACCACCAGATCCAAATCTTCCTGGAGCAAACGCGGTGCGGCATCGGCAAGAATGTCGAAGCCCTTTTGCGACGCGAAGCGGGAAACAATGGCCGCGAGCGGCCGATCCAGATTGTCGTGCGGCAGCCCATACTCGGCCAGGATGGCCCGCTTGCACGCGCGCTTTCCCGAAAGATCGGTGGCCGAATAATTCCGCGCGATATGCGGGTCATGCTCCGGGCTCCACTGGGTATAATCCACACCGTTGACGATCCCCATGATCGGACCGTGCTTGCGGAGAAATCTATCCAGTCCAAAACCGTACTCGGGTGTTTGAATCTCGCGAGCGTAGCCTTTGCTGACGGTGCTGATGGCGTCGCTCCAGGCAATGCCGGCTTTCAGAAAATTCACGTCTCCAGGAAACCCCGGCTGCTCCGGGGTTATCCAGCGCGGGTCCAGTCCGAGTTCGGACGCCACCTTAGGACCGAAGATGCCCTGATAGCCGAGATTGTGAATGGTGAGCAGCGACTTGACGCGGCGAAAAGTCGGATCGCCCCGGAAATATTCGCGCAGGTACACGGGGGCGAGCGCGGCTTGCCAATCGTGCAGGTGCAGGAGATCAGCGGGGAACAAGTGACGCGCCACGCCGAGGGCGGCTAGCGAGAGCACCGCGAAGCGCAGATGATTGTCGGGGAAATCGATCCCTGCGGCGCCGTAAATTCCATCGCGATCGTAGAGGGCGGGGCACCGGACGAAATAGTAGGTAACGTCGTGGTCGGTAGTCTCGAGGATGTCCACCCGATAGCCTGTACCGATGGGAATGAACAGATCGCGATAGGCCTCGCGCGTGGGTTGCGGATAGCGATTTTCGCGATAGGCGGGAATTACGACGGCCACTCGCTCGCCGCGTTCCTGCAAGGCCGCCGGCAAAGCACCTAAAACATCGGCGAGTCCACCTGTTTTTGCAAAGGGAGTGGCCTCGGATGCCACCATCAGGATCTTCAGTTTCGGCTCTCCTTGTGAATCGCGTCCAACACGCCGTTGATGAACGATACCGACTCGTCGCCCGAAAACTGCCGCGCCAGCTCCAGCGCTTCGTCGATCACCACGGCCGCCGGCGTGTCCTGGCGGCTCATTTCATAGATGGCCAGGCGCAAAATATTGCGATCGACAATCGGCATGCGCTCCAGCCTCCAATGAGCCGATTTCTCGGAAATGCGATGATCGATGTCCGGCGCCATGGCCGAGGTGCCGTTCACGAGTTCTTCCATGAACGCATCGCGGCCGTCGCTTGGCCGGTCTTCGTCATCTGGTTCCTCGGCGGCTTCGGGCGCTCCTTCCGCGCGCAACGTGTCGTAAAACGCGTGAATGGTCTCTTCCATGGGACGCTTGGTCATGTCCCACTGGTAGAGAACCTGCAGAGCTCGCTGGCGTGATCGGTGACGGGCCGCCATGTGACCTATTGTCGCAGGCGGTGAATCCGCTCGGCCATCTCGATGGCGGTGATCGCGGCGTCGTATCCCTTGTTGCCGTCTTTCCCCCCAGCGCGATCGGCGGCTTGTTCGATCGTGTTCGTGGTTAGAACGCCGAACGCTACCGGGATGCCGGTTTCAAGTTGCACCGCCATGAGGCCGCTGGCGGCTTGCCCGGCCACGTAGTCGAAATGCGGTGTATCGCCGCGAATCACGGCTCCCAGCGCAATGATCGCATCGGGCACCTTTCCCAGAGCTCCGGGTTTGCGTTCCGCTATCGTTTTTGCCGCCAGAGGCAGCTCCCAGGAGCCAGGGACACGCACGACCTCGATGTCGACGGCGCCCGAACGCTTCAAGGCGTCCAGCGCGCCGGCTAGCAAAACATCCGTGATGGAACTATTGAACTGCGCGCAAAGGACGGCAAATTTAAAACGGCCGGCTTGGAGATGCGCAGAAGCTGGTTTTCCTTCGGTCACTTTTGTGGGATATGGGATACTTGAGGTTCAGGCCTCATTCTACCGCATGGATCCCGCTTTCATCCGGAACTTCTCTATCATCGCGCACATCGATCACGGCAAGTCCACGCTGGCCGATCGCTTGCTNNCGCGAGCGCGGCATCACCATCAAAGCCCACGCCGTGCGGCTGAATTACCGCGCGGAGGATGGGCAGCTCTACCAGCTCAACCTGATCGATACGCCCGGCCACGTCGATTTCAGCTACGAGGTTTCACGCAGCCTGCAAGCGTGCGAAGGCGCGCTGCTGGTGGTGGACGCGTCGCAAGGCGTGGAAGCTCAGACGCTCGCCAACACTTATCTCGCGCTCAATCACAATCTCGAAATTATTCCGGTCATCAACAAAATCGATTTGCCATCGGCCGAGCCTGAAAAGATTCGCGAGCAGATCGAGCAGTTGATAGGCCTTCCGGCGCAGGACGCGATCCTGGTTAGCGCTAAGCAAGGCATCGGCATCAAGGATGTGCTGGAAGCAGTGGTGCATCTGGTGCCCGCTCCCACGGGCTCGCCCGAAGCGCCTTTGCGCGCGCTGATTTTTGATTCCTGGTTCGATCCTTACCGCGGCGTCATTATTTTGGTGCGCGTGGTGGACGGAACGCTGCGAGTAGGGCAAAAGATCAAGTTGATGGCCACCGGGGCGCTATGCGAAGTGGACGGCGTCGGCTATCAATCGCCCAAGCCGGTGCCGTGCGACGAGCTTTCGGCCGGTGAAGCCGGGTTCCTGTTCGCGAATATCAAGACCGTTTCCGATGCACAAATCGGCGACACCGTCACCGGCGTGGAAAATCCGGCCTCCGAGGCGCTGCCAGGTTTCCAGGAAATCAAGCCGATGGTTTTCGCCGGGCTCTATCCGGTGGAATCGCACGAGCACGGCCGCTTGCGCGAGGCGCTGGAAAAGCTGCGCCTGAACGACAGTGCGTTCAATTTCGAGCCGGAGAATTCGGTGGCGCTCGGATTCGGTTTTCGCTGCGGTTTTCTCGGCCTGCTGCATTTGGAAATCATACAGGAGCGGTTGGAGCGCGAATTCCAAATCGACCTCATCACCACGGCTCCCGGCGTGCGCTACAAGGTCACGGCCATGAACGGGGAGCTCATCGAAGTCTACAATCCGAGTAAGTTCCCGGATCCGTCCGTGATTAAGCACATTGAAGAGCCGATCATCGACGCGACCGTGATCACGCGCGAGGAGTACGTCGGCGAGATCCTGAAGCTGCTGGAAGAAAAGCGCGGTACGCAGAAGAAGTTCGAGTACATTGGCACCGGGCGCGTGCTGCTGCTGTATGAGCTGCCGCTGAATGAGATCGTGCTGGATTTTTATGATCGCCTGAAGTCGGCTTCGCGAGGCTATGCGTCGCTCGACTATCATCTGGCTGGCTATCGCGTTTCGCCGATGGTGAAACTGGACGTGTTGGTGGCGGGCGAACCCGTGGACGCCCTGTCGATGATTGTACACAGGGATTTCGCGTATGACCGCGGCAAGCTGTTGATCGAGCGGCTGCGCAAGCTGATCCCTCGGCAGATGTTCGAGGTGGCGCTGCAGGCCGCGATCGGAAACAAGGTAATCGCGCGCGAGACCATCAAGGCGATGGGTAAGAACGTTTTGGCGAAGTGCTACGGCGGCGATATCTCGCGCAAGCGCAAGCTGCTCGAGAAGCAAAAGGAAGGCAAGAAGCGCATGAAGCGGGTGGGGCGCGTGGAGATTCCGCAGGAGGCGTTCCTGGCGGTGCTGAAGGTTGGAGACGGGGACAGCGATTAGGTCAGTGGCGACTTCCTTCAGAAGGTGGCGCTCGTTTCTCCTTCACCTCAAGTTTGAATTCCAAAATTCTCCAAATTGACAATGAGGTGGAAGCGTCGCCTTTCTCGCGGAGCGCATAAAGAAGGACTGCCAGAACCAAGACAACGCAAATTATCATGTATCGCATCTACATGTTTCATTGCCGTTCGCTGGTCGGCGATCGTCGCCTTCAAGCGTAAGTAACTATCCATACCTCCCGTAAGTTATTGATTTATCGTCGGGCCGGCGAGATATGAAGAAATTATAATGTTCACGGCGCGTGGTAGCATGGCTATATGGGAAATCAGAAGGCGACTGCAGATCCCGACGAGCGGAAAAAACGGCTCATCGGCGCTTCTGAAATCGCGAACCAGGATCCCGAGCTGAGAGAAATCGAGAAGGAATTCGACTCTCTAACGGATGCAGTCCCCGAACCTTGGGGCGATACCCCGACAGCGTGAGCCGTCCGACGCGGACGATCTTCCCTTCCATCACTACTCGCTCCAGCACCGCGCCATCGCGTGGATCAGCCGCCATCTGTTTGACCGCTGCACCTACACGGTCCGGCACGGCCTGATTCGCGGCATGCGCCGCAAGGGCGGGCTGGGCTGGATACCGGCCGGTATCGCACAAACCAAGGAAGAAATGTTCTGGCGCGGGCTTGCGCTCGACGGCCTGGTGATCTACGACGTCGGCGCCTTCCATGGCATCCTCACGCTGTTCTTCGCCTCGCGCTGCTCGCAAGTCATCTCTTACGAGCCGAACGAAATCAATCACGCCCGCCTGGTCGAAAACATCCGGCTGAACAATTTGACCAACGTCCAGGCGCGCAAGTTCGGCGTCGGCGCGCAGGCTGGCTTCGGCACGTTGCGTTACGCTGCGGAGATGGCAGGCGGTGGGACCCTCGACCCGTGTGCCATCGGGCCCGTTTCGCAGCGCGTTGAAGTTACCACGCTCGACCACGACATCGCCGCCTCGACTCTGCCCGCGCCGGATCTGATCAAGATCGATATTGAGGGCTGGGAGCTGGAAGCGCTGCAAGGAGCTCGCGAAACGCTGGCAACGCATCAACCAGCTCTGTTTCTGGAGATGCACGGAAACACGCCGCGGGAAAAGCGGTGCAAGGCGCGCGCGATTGTCGCTTTTCTGTGCGACGCTGGGTATACGGACATCGTACACGTCGAAACCGGTGCGACGATCACGCCGGGCGATGAAACGGTGGCCGCCGAGGGACATCTCTATTGTTTATGCCCTACCAATATCTCACCGCATCAACTTGTGAAGCAGGCGCCTGTGAAGCAGGCACCGAAGGCCAGCTCGGCGTAATCACGCTGAATCGCCCGGACCGCCGCAACCCGCTCTCGCTCGATCTGATGCTCGAACTGACCGGCTGCCTGGACGAGTTCGCCGCTTCTACGCACATCCGCGTCATCATCCTCGCAGCCGCGGGCAAAGTTTTCAGCTCGGGCCACGACTTGAGTGAAATGGTGGGGCGGACTGTCGGCGATTATCGGCGCCTGTTCGACGTCTGCACCGAGCTCATGGCCAAGATCCAATCCATCCCGCAACCGGTAATCGCGCAAGTCCAAGGCGTCGCCACGGCCGCCGGATGCCAGCTGGTGGCCACCTGTGATCTCGCCATCGCGAGCGACCAAGCCGCGTTCGCCACCCCGGGTGTGAAGCTCGGCCTCTTCTGCACCACGCCCATGGTTGCGCTTTCTCGCGCCGTGGGCCGCAAACGCGCGATGGAGATGCTGCTCACTGGCAAGCTGATCGATGCCTCGACCGCGGCCGAGTGGGGCCTTGTGAACCGCGTGGTACCCGCCGCCGAGCTCGAATCGGCGACGCGCGAACTCGCCTGCAAAATCGCCGAGGCCAGCAGTTTCACGGTCGCTCTGGGCAAGCAAGCGTACTACACGCAGATCGATCTCGACCAGTCCAAGGCCTACGCCTACGCCAAGGAAGTAATGACGATGAACTCGCTCGCGCACGACGCGCAGGAGGGCATTTCCGCGTTTCTTGAGAAACGCGTAGCGTGCTGGAGCGGGGAATAACGGCGTTACTTGAGTTGGTAGATGATCGAGAACCGTGTCCGCCCCACTTCGCGATAGCTCCCCAACCACTCGCTCAAGTCCGGATAGTTCGTGATGGCGAGCGCCGGATTCAGAGGGCCGAGCCCATCTACAATCCAGGTTGGATCGCTCGCGATCAGCTCGCGCCGGTTTCGCGCGGCCCACGCTGGTGCGAACGCCTCCGAGGTCGTGAGATGGCGGTCCGCCAACACGCCCGTGAGCGGCTGCGAATCCAAGAAGCGGCTGCCGGCGGGCATTCGGGTATAGGTGAAAATGTCGGGCCGATAGCCCCACACTAATAGTGTCTCCGCACGGAGTGCTTCGGCTGGTGTGCCCGCATGCCCGATTCGATCCGCAGCGGCCTGGCTATCTTCATTGAGCGCGACGTCGCTCCAGTTACTTTGCCGCTGATGCACCAAATCATTTGCGAGCATCACGTAGCGCGGGCCAAAGCGGATCAGGGGGATCAACAGCAGCGCCAGCATTACGGCGCGGCATCGGCCCAATGCCGTGTAGCCGCGCGCGGCCAGCAGCGCCAGCACCGGCAAGAGTTGAAAGTAGTAGCGCGGGAAAAATCGCCAGCCCGCCGCCACTGCCACGAGCGACAGCAGCAGCCACGCGATCATTTTCCATCGGCAGCGGTCTTCCTTCCATAGCGCAAACGCGGCTCCCACGATCAGCGCGCTTTGAAACCCCGCCCAATTTGCGGTTCTGATGAAACCGGTGGCAAGTGAGAACGTCTGTTCGGAATACATGGCGCCCCACCGCCAGACTTGATCGACGTAGGGTTGGCCGAACCAAATGAGCGCCACAATGTTCGGAATGGCAAAGCCGGCCAGCAGCCATCCCGCGCCGCGCCAGGCGAAAAACATGCAAGCCGCCAAAACAAAGAAGGCCTTCGCGTTTACCAGCAGCGCGACGCCGGCTACGAATCCGCTGAGCAGAGGCCTTCCTCGCCACGCCAGATAAACGGCCGCGATGTGCGGCAGCACCATCAACAAATCCGGCGCCAGCGCCATCACGGCCGCCGGAATCCCAAACGTTAAAAAGAATCCGAGCAGCAGGGCCGCTGCCAGGCCTTCGCGCGGACCCCACAAATCGCGCGCGAACCTCCATAACATCAGGCAGCACGCAAAGACCAAGGCCGCGCCCGCGATCCTCAGCAGCACTCCCATGCGCGCGTCCCACAGCAAATACACCAGCGCGGAAAGCGGGGGTTTGTCGAACCAAACGTCGCGATACAGGGCTTTTCCGCTCAAGACTTGGATGGCGGCGGCCGCCGGATACGCCTCTTCGACCCAAACGATCGCGCTGTGACACAGCCGCGCGACGAGCAATCCCAGGAACAAGAGCGCAAGTGCAAACCGATCCCGGCTCATTGCGCTTTTGATCACCTATTGAATATAACTGTGGCTGGTGGCTAGTGACTTGTGGCTGGAATCAAGCCCGGTGGATCGAGGCAAACGCCTGGATCAGTTTCTGCGCGAGCGCCTCCCGCAATACAGCCGGGCGCGGCTGCAAGATTGGATCGAACAAAGGCGCGTTTTGGTCAATGGTTCGCCGGAGAAGCGTTCGTTCCTGCTGAAGGGCACCGAGCGAATCCACGTCCAGCCTGGCGAATTGGCCCCGTTGCGCGCCACGCCTGAAGACCTCCCGCTCGATGTCCTCTATGAAGACGCCGATGTCATCGCGATCAACAAGCCCGCGGGCATGGTGGTTCATACCGGCGCCGGGCAGCACTCGGGCACTCTCGTCAACGCCCTGCTGCACCGCTTTGGAAAGCTTTCCACCGCCGGCGGCGACCTGCGGCCCGGCATCGTGCATCGTCTGGATCGCTTCACCAGTGGCGTGATCCTGGTAGCGCGCAACGACACCGCGCATCGCAACCTGGCCGGGCAGTTCGCGAGCCGCGAGGTCGAAAAGATCTATCTGGCGCTGGTGCATGGACGCGTCAAGAATGACCAGGGCAGTATCACGACGCCGATTGCACGCGATCCTATTCGCCGTATTCGCATGACCGCGCGCCTAGCCACCGGACGAAAAGCTAGCACGTCATATCAAGTGCTGAAGCGCTTCGACAAATTCACGTTTCTTGAAGTGAAAATCGGTACGGGCCGTACCCACCAGATCCGCGTGCATCTTGCCAGCATCGGGCATCCGGTGGTGGGCGATAAACTCTACGGCGCCCCGGCCAGCACGCTCGGCCGCTACTTTCTGCATGCCCGCCAGATCACCTTCACGAGCCCGAGCACGGGCGAACGGATCGCGCTCAGCGCTCCATTGCCGCCGGATCTCGAGGATTATTTAGTCTCGGTGCAGGCCGCGCCCAACCACTTCGACGTGAACGTATAATTCATGCCCATCACGTGGTTGCCGTCCGACGCCGCACTCATCTGAAACGAGCCACGAATGTGCTCCGAATCGACCGCCTCGACCTTTATGGCGCCGCTGGACTTCGCTCCGTCCTGACTGCATTCCAGATGAACTTCCTGTTTGCTGGAAGAGGAACTTGTCACCGTGGTAGTGCAAGACTTTTGGTTTTGTCCTGTAGTCCACGCCTGGTTGAGTTTCTCTTTCGTCTTGCAGCTTGTGGTGACCATCGGCTTCGCGCCCCGTCCGCCCATGGCGGATTCCATCTTAGCGCGCTGCTCGGGCGTCAACTGCGTCAGCACTTCGGCGGGAATGGCCGGCGCACCGGTAATTTGCCCGGTCACCGTGGTCTCCCACTGGCCCGTCTTCACATCCAGGGCGTGAAAATCCGCGGCCCACAGGCTGGAGCACACGCTGGTGCACAGCAGCATCGTCAATCCAATCGAAAATCTGATAGTCAAAATAATCCCCCGTCCAACTTCATCGTCCATTGTCGCCGAGAACTGAAGGGCCAGGCAAGCGGCCAATCCGGATACACTGAAATTTGCCAGATTACCTGGTCTCCGTCGTCATCCCTGCTTATAACCCGACCACATTTCTGCTGGAAGCCATCGCGTCGGCGTCCGCGCAAACGCACCCGAATATCGAAATCATACTAGTGAACGACGGCTCGGACAAACCTGAGAGCCTGGCAGTTCTTGAACAGGCATCGCGCCTGGCCGGCACCTACTTGGAACAACCGAACCGCGGTCTTGGAGCCGCGCGCAACGTAGGGTTCCGAACGGCGCACGGTGAGTTCGTCGTGCCGCTGGATGCAGACGATCTGATCGAGCCCGCTTACATCGCCGAATGTCTTACCGCCCTCGAAGACTCGGATGCCGCCTTCGCATACACCGACTTTCGGGTGTTTGGAACCGAGACCTACCAGGAGCGGCCGGGCGAGTACAACTTATATCGGTTGCTGGATCGCAACTATCTCACGTATGCGGCGCTAATTCGAAAGCACGATTGGGAAAACTCGGGCGGATACGACGAATCCTTGAAATGTTTCGGATATGAAGACTGGGAGTTCTGGCTTCGGCTGGGCGCGCGCCACCGCTTCGGCCGGTACGTGCCGAAATCGCTGTTCCGTTACCGCAAGCATGGAGCGTCTCTGTATGATTACGCTCTCGCTCGTCACCAGGAGTTCGTCGCATACATTCGAAGCTTGCACCCCGAGCTTTACGAATACGAAAACCGCGCCTGTGTGAAGGCGCGCTGGTCGCCCGCGGTTTCGATTATCGCCCTGGAGCCGCCCAGCAATCAGACCATCGAAGACATTCAGGTGATCGCGCCTGGCGAATCACCTTTGGCGCCGGCCGTTCTCGATGCGACCAGTGGCTCTCTGGATCCCGAGGCCGCTGAATTGGCCGCGCTTGCCGCCTGGAGCGGACGCGCCGACGCGCAACCTTTGCGGCCCTCGGCGGGCAGTCGTTTGCACCGGAATTTGCTGAACGCTGAACTGCTGTCGTTGCGATCCTGGACGCATCACCCGGCGCGCTCGTTGACCAGGTTGGTCCCTTTACGCGCGAAGGAACGTATCAATAAAGCCGTGGGCCGCCGGGTCTTCGATCTGTCTTTCTACTTGCAGTTTCAACCCAATTCAGTTCTGCTCGGCGACATGTTGGTGGAGCCCTTGATCTACTACCCGAAGCCCGCTCATGGCCGCAAACGCGTCGCGCTGGTGACTACGCACTTGGGGCCGGGAGGCGCAGAGTCGGTGCTCTACGATATTGCGTCCATGTTAGATTCCAGCCGATTCGAAAGCTTGCTGTTTGCCACGCAGTCGCGGGACGATCGCTGGCTCACAAAATGGCGCGGACGGGTTGAGCACACGTACGACCCCGCGCAAGTAGTCCCGCCTGAGCGCATGATCGCGGCTCTTTACTCCATCGTTTCCAACTGGCGATGCGATTACCTGCTGCTCCAAAACAGTCTCTACGGATACGCAGCGCTTCCACACCTCAAGAAGCTGTTACCGGACATCAGGATATTTGACCTGGTTCACTACATTGATGAAGGCTGGGACCAGATCGCATCCACCGCCGAAGTGGCGTCGTGTATCGACTGCCGTGTGGCTCTGGCTGAATCGGTTCGCGATCGTCTGCTTGCGATGGGAACGCCCGAATCGAAGATTCTGCTGGTGCGTAACGGCGTCGATCTCGAGCGATTCCAACCATCACCTATCAATGCGGCCAGCTCTGTGAAGCAAATCCTCTTCGCCGCCCGGCTCGAACGCCGCAAGCAACCATTGCTGTTGGCCGACATCGCGCGCGAGCTCTCTAAGCTGCGGTCCCAGGGCGATTTTCGATTCGTCATCGCCGGCGATGGCCCGGAGAAAGAACGTTTCGAGCGGCGCGTCCACAAGCTCGGGCTGGATGCTGTCTTCGATTTCCGTGGACAGGTCGACGATCTCGCACCGCTGTTGGCCGCCTGCGACATCGTGATTCTTCCGTCGCGCAGTGAAGGTGTCCCCTTGGTGATTCTCGAAGCGCTGGCCAGCGGGCGCTGTGTAATAGCTTCCAAGGTTGGGTCGATCCCGGAAGTGCTCGACTCCAGTTGCGGAATCTTGATCGAACACTTTGATGCAGCCGCTGAATTCGCACGGGCCATCCACTCGCTGCTGGATCAAAGGGAACTCCGCAAGAAGATGGGTGCGGCTGGCCGGCGGAAGGTGGAAGCGAACCACGACATTCGAAAAACCCTTGCTTCAGTGGCGGGACTCTTTGATCGGAGCTCCGTGGTTGATCAGGGTGCTTCCGTTTCAGTTTCTTCCACCAACCGCTCCACCGCGATCGAGTAGATCGCCATCTTCCCGTCGCGGTCGCTCTGAAAGATCACTCGCTGGCTATTGGGAGAAAAGAATGCCGTGACCTGGCGCGGATCGCTGGCGCGATGCTGGCACAGCGTAAGCTCCCGTTTGACCGACCGGACCAGCAGCAACAGGTATGGTGAAGCTTTGCTGCCGCTCGCGCCCACGAAGACGCTGGTATCGGGATTACGGCTGAAGGTCGCGAACTGGCTGGTGGCCGAAACAAATTGATCTTCATTTGTATCGGGCGTGAACTCCCGAATGTTGTTGAGTTGTTTCCGGTCCGCGGGGAGGTTCAGATAAACGATGGTTCTTCCATCGCCGGACCAAAGAGCCGTCCCGAGGCTACCGGGCGCCACTCGCAGCTTGCGATTCTGCCCGCCATCGTAGTTCACCACCCATAACTCACTCGTATTCACTTCAGTGCCTTTCCGGTACAGCAAACCGGCGCGTTTCGGGCGCGCCTCGGGATCGGATAACGGCTCGCTCGATTCCACCAGCGTTGCCGCCACTCCCGTCCGCATGGTGATCAGACGCAAGCGGCTCAATCCCGGCTTTTCCTCGATCAGCG
Source organism: Bryobacterales bacterium (assembly GCA_003166865.1). Lineage (GTDB taxonomy): Bacteria > Acidobacteriota > Terriglobia > Bryobacterales > Bryobacteraceae > Palsa-89. The sequence continues at coordinate 115,087 of PMUP01000019.1, read as the reverse complement.
CGGCCACCAAACCATCTTCAGAAAGGCTGAACCCACTCCCGAACTGAAACCCTTCTTCGGCCCGATAAACTTCGCGCGCGTGAACGCCATTGGTTCGTCCCATGTAGAGCAACTGGCCCGCCAGGTAAGCGAATTCGTGCTCATCGGGCGCGAGCGTCAAAGAACCCGTGACCAGATCCGCGGCTTGAGTCAAAACTCGCGATTGCCCGCTCTTCAATTCCAGCCGATATGCTTGCACTGATCCTGAGCGGTCGCTCGAATGAATCAGAAATTCGGTTTTCTTCGAAATCGCACGGCCGTAGGCTAGGGGCAACCAGCTCTGATGCGCGGGATCGGTCAAGCGAAACACGCTGAAGTCGGTAGCTTCGTCGGCGTAGCGCTGGATCTCCGACGGATACATCCCCGGCTTGTTGTCGGCTGCCAGGCAAGCGCCGGCGCTCAAACCGGCAAATGACGCAACGAAACGGCGGCGGGTCAAGCTAACCATCAAAAGCAGAGCTAACGATGGCTGCTTTGGTAGTGTTCCTTCAGCAGGTCCAGTCCAAAATCGCCTTCAAAGTCGCGCCAAACGGAATGAATATGGTTGGCGTTGTCTTGCGTGTCGTCGAACTCGACCAGGAAACTGGGCGATTGAATCCGGTAGTAATGTCCTTGACCGGGCTCCTCGCCGCCGGCCCAGGCGAAGTACAGATGATCTCCGGCTTTCTTGATCTGGTCTTCGCGGGTCTGATCGATCTGGTCAGTCATGTTCTGGCAATATGCGTCGAGCAGGCTTTGGAAAATCGCGCGCTGCGCAGCGGTCATTTTCGATGCTTCCAAACCGCTGGCCTGGCCGTTCAGCGCGGCCTTACGCGAGGCTTCGGTCAGAATCTCCTTGGGCGCGTCATGGCTGAGGACGGCGGTCTTCTTTTGATCGGCTGTGAACGACTTCACAAGCTCGCGGCCCAGATCCTCTTCGCGCGCCAGAATGCGCAGGCCTTTGCGAGGGCCCTCGCGGATCTCGGCCGGGTTGGTCCCAAAGAAACTCGGCGCACCTTGCACCTTGCCGTTGACGATGGTGAAGTTCTGGCTGACGTGATGGCCCTCCACGCGATAGCCCCACGTGCCGGTTGCGGAAGGCTCGCCGAAGACCGTGAAGAAGTAGCCCTCGGGATCGCGGTGTGGACCTTTGCCCGCTTCAAGAACCTTCAGCACTTCATCCAGGCTCATGATGCTGACGGCCTTGATGTAGCCCTGCTGGCTCAGACCAGCAGCGAGAAGGGCGTGCGCGAGCTGTTGCTGCTCGGCCGTCATCTCGCGTAGCGCGATGCCTTTGCGTTCTTTCGGAATGTAGTGCCAGTCGAAGCGCTCGTCGTTCTGAAACTGGAAGGTGGCCTGCGCGCGCTGTTCCGGCGTGAGCGAGGTCAGAAACGCTTTGGCGGCATCCGTCATCACGGACGCGGAATGCATGCGGGTGTAGGCGGAGGTGAGCAGCACCACTCCGACACCGATCGCGATAATCCGCAACGCTGCTGTCTTCACGATGTGCCTCCTTTTGGGCTGGCAAACAGTTGGCCAGGCTGTATCGTTTTCGAGTCCCGGCGTGTTTCTAGCTTATCCGAAGAGCGCCGCGCGTGCATGCGCCAGCTCAGCGCCAGCTCAGACGGCTATGGCGCCGCGGAGCCTGGGTTCTGTTTCTGCCGCTCCCACTCTTTGCGGAACGTATCGCCGCGTTCCGCGATGTACGCCTTGTATCCCTCCGGATCGATAAACGGATTCGCACCGCCGGCCTTCATCTTCTCGTACTTCGCCTTCAAGCCGAAGTAGCCGCCGTGCGCTCCCAGGAAGACATCGCAGGGGAGACTCTCCAAAACAGCGAAAGTCTTTACATAGTCTTCCGCGATCTGCGGATAATTCTTGTTGCCAACCAGAATATAGCCCGGGTTTACGTTCGGGCTGCCGACGATCACTACGTGCAACGTGCGTGCTCCATCGCGTACCTGCATCGTCCACGTCGTGCAGCCTCTGGTATGGCCGGGCGTGAGATGCGCAACTAGTTTGGAGCCGCCGAGTGCGACTGTTTCGCGATCGTGCAGAACTCGATCCACGTGCGCGCCCGGACGGCCCGGCGCAGTGCTCTGCTCTTCGGGGACATCAGCATCCATAACCATCAACTTGGCGCCAGTTTCTTTTTTGATCAGACCCGTTGCGGCGTCATGATCGCCGTGCGCGTGGCTGATAAGGATAATCTTGGTGTCGCTGTATTTGAAGCCGAGTTCCTCGATGCTCTTCTTGATGAGGGGCAGGTCCTGTTCGAAGTCGGAGTTGATCAGGATGTTGCCCCGTGGCGTGTTGATCAAGTAGACAGCTAAATCGGCGGTACCGACACAGTAAAGATTCCCGGCGATCTTAAATGCTGGAAACTTAGTGTGCCAATCCGGATTGCCCTGCGCCAGCATGGTGGCGCGCCTGCCAACAACAAAAGGAGCGCTCGTCGCATCATAGATCTATCCTTTCAACGGTCCCGGTCATTATAATTCCGGCACGGCGATCACGTCGATTCCAAAGAGCGCATCCAGCGACGGCAGCGATTCGAAGGGGACCAGCGTAATCGCCGGCGGATGCGCGGGGTTGCTGTGCGCCGATTGGATGGCCAGGACGCGGCTGGATAATCCGCTCGCTGTTATATAAAGGTGCGCGATCACGACGCGATCGAGGCGTGTCTTGGACGCTGCCAGCGTTTTCTCCAGGCGTTCGAAGGCCAGTGTGAAATCGCTGTCGTGGTTTCCGAACGCGAGTTGGGTTCCCGTGATTACGACCTGCGGGCTTGAGACGGCTGCCATTTGCGAATCGCTCGAAGCTGCCGGTCTGGTCAAGCGCGCCGTGGCTTCGCAGGAAGCTGCGGGAGTTACCGGTGCGCGCTGCATTTGCACATAGTCGAGCGCGGCGCCGGGGAAGTCCGCGGCCATGGCTTGTTGGGTGTCGCGCTGGTCATCGAGAGCGCTGACGAAGCACGTAATCAGCAACGCTTCGGAGGGCTGCAGGCCGGCAGCGGCGAGCACCCTCTTCAATTTGGCAAGCGAATCGGCCACGCGCGACGCGGGCTGCGCAGCAAGAAAGGCAACGCCCGAAGGATTCACTACCTTGCGATCGGCTTCGGTGGCCTCAATCACTACCTGCGCTCCTTCCAGCGGCAGGGCGCCTACTTGCGCGACGCTGAGCGCCGGCAGCGGCAGATGTTTTTCCTGGAACATTTCGCCCGCGATTTCGCCGATGCGCCGCAGATCGCCCGAGCCCGCGACGAAAGCTCGCAGTTTCACGATGGGTCCGCGATTCGATCGCAGCAAAGCCTTCAATGCATCGCGCGTCTGCTGCGAAAGCAGCCCCTTGGAGGACAGCGGCGACACCTGATAAGCCAGGCGCGCGGTTTCGGTGGTGACGGCGGACGGCAGTTCCGGTGACGGGGGCAGCGCTTGCGTGATCTCGTCGCCCTTCTTTTTCTTTTTGTCGGGTGCGACGACGGGAATGTAACCGTCATCAGGATTGGGCTTCGGGTTCTGCGCGACGCCGCTTCCGGCCAAGGCCAGCAGGATGGTCGCGAGCAGAGGTGTGCGCAGAACTTGCATGCTGGTTCGAGACCTGATTTTAGCAAAGGCAGTAACATGAAGATTGGCTGCCACGATCATATCCCCGGCTCCCACCCGCACCGCGAATTTCACGCGCTTTGCCTGGGGAGTTCTTGCGTGGAACATGCTGGTGGTCCTGTGGGGCGCCTTTGTGCGGGCCAGCGGATCGGGTGCCGGATGCGGAAGCCACTGGCCGCTGTGCAACGGCGAAGTAGTTCCAGTGGCGCCCCGCATCGAGACCATAATCGAGTTCACGCATCGCGTGATGAGCGGCGTGGCTTTGGTGGCCGTCGTCGCGCTTTGGCTCTGGAGCCGGGCGAGTTTTTCCCGAGGCGATCGCGCGCGAAGAATGGCTCTGGCGTCGCTCGTGTTTCTGGTTACCGAAGCGTTGCTGGGCGCTGGTTTGGTGTTGTTCAACTACGTCGACAAAGACGCTTCTGTCGGGCGAGCGTTCTATCTATCACTACACCTGGTGAATACACTGTTGCTGTTGGGCGCGCTGGCGCTGACGGCTTGGTTTTCGCGCGAAGCCAGAGTGGTTCACGCGCGCGCGTCGCGATTGGTAATCGCCGCGCTGCCTATGGCGCTGCTGGTGAGCGTCACTGGTGCAATTGCGGCATTAGGCGATACGTTGTTTCCGGCGACGTCGCTCGCGCAAGGCTTTCATCAGGATTTTTCGGACGCGGCCAATTTCCTGCTGCGGCTCCGCATCCTGCATCCGGCGTTCGCGATTCTCGCAGGGGCCTATTTCGTCGTTGTATCGATCGTCGTCCTGCGATCGAAGCAGCGCGGCGTCGCAACGAAGCTCGCAGCCGGAGTGCTCATTCTCGTGCTGGCGCAGCTCTCGGCCGGCGCGATCAATGTGGTCCTGCTGGCGCCGGTTTGGATGCAGATCACGCACCTCTTACTGGCCGATTCACTGTGGATCGCATTGGTGCTGTTGGCTGTTGAAGCCCAGCCGCGCTCGCTTCCATGACCCTCAGCCGGTTGGCAGCCGCCTTCGACCATCTCTACGCCGAGCCTCGCCGGGCTTTTCTGGAACGACTGGTGGTGTGGGTCAGCATCGCCGGATTCATTGTTCACCTGGGGCTGGTGTTTCTGGCTTCCAATCTTTCCGCACCCCCGCCGCTGATCGCCGCGGTCGGGACCAACTATCTGGCGGCCATCTATACGCCGTTCAGCTACATCCTCTTTTACGAAGTACTGATGCTGATCGTGGCGTTGCCGCAATCCACTACCCGGTCCATTGCGAAACAGTACGAGATCGTCTCGTTGATCTTCGTCCGGAATTTCTTCCATGCGATCGCTGAGCTTCGTGGCATTGGCAAGATCACCAACCTGTCGCCCGATGTCGTGCCTGTGTTCCTGAACTTGAGCGCCGGATTGGTGATGTTCCTGCTGGTGACGATTTTTCTGCATGCGGCGAAGAGTGGAGAGACGGCCGCGCCCCAGGCGGAATCGGCGGAAGTGGCGGCCCTTGTCACCAGGAAGAAGATCATCGCGCTGGGGCTGACGATCCTTTTGGCAGCGCTGGCAGTACGGAGCGTGATCGAGTATCTGGTGGACATATTCAACGTGATCTACAGAAACGCAACCCCCGGGGCCGATTCGAGCGCATCTTTCTATACCCAGGTCTTCATGGTGATGATTTTCACGGACGTGGTGATCGTGATTCTGTCCCTGGTGGTCTCCGATCGCTATGAGTTAGTCTTCCGCAACGCGGCGTTCGTGATCTCCACCATCCTGATCCGCTTTTCGCTGACTGCCGGATGGCCCTATGGCGCGCTGCTGGCCTTGATGGGAATGACGTTCGGAATCTTGACGCTGTTGATTTACAATTATCACCGGCGCATCAACTCCCATTGATCCACGATCCTTCGCGCCAGCGCGGCGTGATCGCGGCCGAGATCGTGGCCCGCGCCTTCTACTTCGATCAATTTCACCGGCGCCGGAATCATCTGGATGGCGGTCCGCATTTCATCGAGCGAACCGAACGGATCCCGCGTGCCGTGTACGAACAACACCGGCGTATTCAATTTCGGGAAGTGCGCTGTACGCAATTGCGCTGGTTTGCCGGGCGCGTGCAAAGGATAGGAGAGCAGCAGCAAGCGATCCGCGAGGCCGGGCGCTTCGGCTGCCAGCATACTCGATTGCCGGCCGCCATAAGATTGTCCTCCGAGCCACACCTCATTGGGATGATGCTTTTCGCGGATCTTCAAAATCTCTTCACGCAGGCCTTCCCGGTCGCGCGCCGCGTCCCCAGGACGAGGTGGTCCTTTGGGGCGCTCTTGTCGAAATGCCAGATCGTAACGCAGCACATCCACTCCATGCTCGATGAACGCGTTTGCGAGAGCCACAAGCAGAGGAGCGTTGCGGTTGGATCCAGCGCCGTGCGTGAGTAACAGAAAATTCATGCAGAAACAGAAAGGGCCGTCTCCTTCGGACGGCCCCTCTTCCAAAATTTTACGGAAGATCCCCGTTAGGGTTTCATCACGTTCTCGGCCTGCAGTCCCTTGGGGCCCCGCTTCACCTCGAACTCCACCTCCGAACCTTCTTCCAAAGTGCGATACCCGTTCATCTGGATTGCACTGAAGTGAACAAATACGTCGTCGCCGTTGGAGCGTTGGATGAAGCCATAACCCTTGGCGGCGTTAAACCATTTCACAGTCCCTTTTTCTCTCACTACGCGATTCTCCTAGCTTCTGATGCCTGTGCTTAAACGCACAGTCTAGATAAAACTGGACCATGATATCACACGACCCGCCGGGGTCCGCAAGAGGGAAATGCGTCTGGTTTCATGCGATTGGCGGTGGGTTACACTGGGCCTGTAGACCCCGCGGCTGGCGATGAAGAACCCTCTGCGCACACGCATGTTCGCCTGGTGGTATTTCTCGATCGCGGGCGGTTTTCTGTTGCTGGGGATCAACCGATTGCTGCTCGGGCAGCGGGCTGGATTAGTGGTTGCGCAGCTGGCTGCTGCAGCCGCGTTCCTGCTGTTCGGATTGCTGTCTTGGGGATCAGAATAGATTTTATTTTGTGCGGCTTAGCCCCAGCGCTCGAATGCGTTTGTGGAGGTTTGTGCGTTCCATCCCCAGAGCGCGCGCCGCGCCGGAAACGTTCCAACTGCTTTCGTCAAGGGCGCGCAGGATGTGCTCACGTTCGGCCGAAGCACGTGCCTCTTTGATATTAGACCGCGGGCCGGACTCACCGGCCAGCCGGATCTCGACGGGCACCGAATCTGGCGTAAGCAGGTTGCCTGGCGTCAGAATCGCCATGCGTTCGATGATGTTGCGTAGTTCGCGCGCGTTGCCGGGCCAGGAGTAACATTCAAAAATCTCATACGCTTCGTCCTCGATCTGCTTGGAATGAAAGTTATTACGCAGACAGAAGTCGTCCAGAAAATAGTCCGCCATCGCGACGATATCTTGCGGCCGTTCACGCAGCGATGGCACGCGGATCGGCACCACGCAGAGCCGATAGTACAAGTCTTCCCTGAACTTTTGCTGGGCCACCAAGTCGGTCAGATTGCGATTGGTGGCTGAAACCACGCGCACTGCCACACGAATCGGCTGTTCGCCTCCCACGCGATGGAACTCGCCCTCCTGCAACACGCGCAGGAGCTTGGCTTGCGAAGCGGCATGCAGATCGCCGACTTCGTCCATGAAGATAGTGCCGCCATCTGCCAGCTCGAACTTGCCTTTGCGTGCGGAGATGGCGCCAGTAAACGCGCCCTTCTCGTGGCCGAACAGCTCGCTCTCCAGCAAGTCGGATGGAATAGCGGCGCAGTTCACTTTGACGAACGGGCCGTTTGCGAAGGGGCTTTCGTGGTGGATGTGCGCGGCCAGCAGCTCCTTGCCGGTGCCGGATTCACCCATGATGAGGATGCGTGCGTCGGAGCGCGCGGCCATGCTGGCTTGTTCCACCACTCGAACGAAAGCCGGGCTGGCTCCAATCATCCTGGTGCTGGCGGCCACCAGTTCGCGCAGCCGCTCGTTCTCGCGGCGCAAGCTGACTTGTTCCAGCGCGTTCTTGAGCGACAACAGAACTTTGTCGCGGCCCAGCGGCTTTTCCAGGAAATCGAAAGCGCCGGCGCGGGTGGCCTCGACGGCTTCGGCGATAGTTCCGTGGCCCGAGATCATGATGGCGGGCGCCATGAACTCGCGCTCGCGCAATTGCCGCAGGAAATCGATGCCACTGCCGTCCGGGAGCCGGACGTCGAGCAGCAGCAGGTCGGCGCGCTCGGCTGCGGGCTTGGCTTCGGCGATGCTTCGCGCGAGGGTGACCGAGTAACCCTCACGCTCCAGGATCAATCGCAGGGAGGCGCCGATATTGGGCTCGTCGTCCAGAACGAGAATGCGTTTCGCGGCCATGGTTCAGATTGGGCCGGGGGATGGTGTCGAGATGAGTCTCGACACGGCACGCAGGAGTGCGTGCGCCACATGTGCGTGCGGCACAGAGGGATTACGCCACTGGAAGCAGGACACGGAAGGCTGCTCCTCCCAGTTCGCCTGGAACCAGCAGAATATCGCCGCCTGCCAGCAACGCGCTCTTGCGGGCGATGGACAGTCCCAGGCCCATGCCGCCGCGCTTGAACGAGATGGAGGGTTGAAACAGCGAACTGCGCGCTTGCAGGCTGACGCCGGGTCCGGAATCGTGGACTTCGATGGTAATCTTGTCGCCCGCGCTGATGGTCACGCCCAGCACTGTTCCACCGGGACTCACGGCCTGCGCGGCGTTTTCGAGCAGATTCGTGAGCACTCCCTTCACCAGATCCTCGTCGGCGAAAACTCGCGGGCGATCCGGCGCCAGGCGCGTGCTGTAGACTACTTCGGGATGCGCAGTGCGCAAGAACGCGATGCGCTCCTCGAGCAGGGAATTAATGTCGATCGGCTTGGGCGAAACCGGCGGCTCGGCTGAGAATTCCGAGAACGCGCGGACGCGCCGCTCCAGGCTCAGCACCTCGTCAACCACGATCTGCGCGGCCTGCTCGTAGAACTCGCCGCCGGATCCGGATTGCCGGGCCGCGATCTCTTCCATGGTCAGGCGGATGGGCGTGAGAGAGTTTTTCACTTCGTGCGCCATTTTGCGCGCCAGCGCCTGCCAGCTTTCCAGGCGCGTGACATAAACCAGGCGCTCCTGCGATTGCTTGAGCTCCTCGGCCATATTGTTGAATGCTCGCGCAGCCGTCCCTATTTCGTCGTTGCGGCCTTCGGGAACGCGATAGTCCATGTGGCCGGTCGCAACCTCCGACAATCCCTTGGTCAGCTCCTGAATAGGATGGCTGATCCGTTGGGCGAAGTAGAACAGCGCCAGAAACGTCACCAGCCAGATGGCGGCGGCCAGCAGCAAGTAGGTGTAGGTGAAACCGCGGCGCCAATCATGCGTGCCCGCGGCAGCCACCAGCGCGCGGGCTCCGCTGTATTGATCCGAAAGCGGCTGCATGGAGATGCCGTTGAGAGACGCGGTATACATGGCGACGCCGTCCCCGCGCCGGAGCAGATACTCGATGCGGTCGCCCTGATGGCCGGTGAGAATAAAGTTCTCAGTTTCGCCGCTCGAAAAAAACTCCTGAACCGCGGGCGGCCAGTTAGCGCGGGTGGCGGCTGGGAATGCTTGCGGGAGAACGCGTCCAGCGGCCGCATCTTGTTTCAACGAGTCCGATGCCCGGCGGATGAGCTCGTGTCCGGTTTTCTCGAGCGATCGCGATACTTGATCCAGTTCGGCGGTGGGTGCCAGCGCGAGGCTATAGTTCAGCAGGCGCACCGAGAGCCATCCGATCAAGCACAATGGCGCGAGCGTCGCGGCCATGAAGACCAGGATCAGCCGGGTGCGCAGGGTGCTCATGGGTTTAAGCTGGCTAATTCGAACGGAGCCGATTCCAGTGACCAGCGATCCTGCTGCGGCCGCGATGGCCGGCTGAAGATTTCGATGAGAGTGGCCAGATTGATCCCGGAACTCGCGGCCACAGGTTCCCTGGATTCCACAGTCCGGATTTCCAGGCGCGCCCAAAGTTGTTGGCCCGCTTGCAGGCTGGTTGCTGGGACGAAGATATTTTCCAAGCACCAGGACTCCGCGCTAGTGGCGGAGAGCCGCATGCCGGACTTGCGGAAGTCACGCACACGGACCACTGAGAATTTTTCCTCCCACACATCGTAACTGACCGTGAAGCGCTCCAGCGCGCGAGCAATCACGTTGTTCCTGGAGTCGGTGATCATGAGCTGAAAATCGAAAGGCACTGCCGCGCCATCGTGCAGCCGCGACAGCGACTTGCCGGTCAGGAAGTGCAGATTGGGCGCGGTGACGCGAATTTCGCCGGAGACATGGTGAGCTACCAAGCCCTGCGACGATACAGTCATCGCGAGAACCCCAAGCCCTCCTGCCCCGAGGCCAATGAGCGCTGTTGCCAATTTATGCCGGGCTGTCAAAAATTCATTCCCGCGATCAATACCGGAGTGACGCGGCCATCCCGAAGAGGAAAGGCCAGCGCCAGCAAGAAAGCGCCCTTCTCGAGAACGCCCAGGCCGCTGGATACTCCGACGCCGGCGGATTGCTTGGGCTCAGGCGGCTTGCCTTGCTCCCAAACCGATCCGGTATCGTAGAAAACGCGCATCATGTGATAACCATATGTGACGGACCCGTATGCCAGCCGGTTTCCGCCGATGGGATCCAGTTTGTACTTGTTCCAGCCTAGCAGCATGGCGCTATCGCCGATGGCAAAGCGCTCAAACAGGGGCGCCTGGCCGTAGATGGCTCCCGCAAAGACGGCAACTTCAACGGACTGTGCGTCGCGCGAATAGATGTACCGGGCATGCGCGAGATGGCGCGTGTATGCGAGGTTGGAGCCGAGGAATGTGGTGGCCGCGCGCAGGCTGTAACCTGCGTCCAACTCCTCTTTGTTGCCGCCGGAGCCGGTCCAGCGCTGGTGATAGCGCAGAGTATTTATCACCGCGTTGGCCGACTCCGGACGCGCGGCCGAAGGCAGATGGTCTAGCTGCTCGAAGCTGAGCCCGACGGTTAGCGTCAAGGGCGCGGCCAAAACAAAGGTGGCGCTGGGCTCATAATTCAGACGGGAACCATAAGCCCCAGCGCCGAGGCCAGCCGCAAGGCCAGCTCCAAGGGAAGAAGGCCGGGACGCACTGTCGAGCGCCGCCAATGTCGACGAATCATACTTGTCCTCGTAGGCATCGAATTCGAAGCCCAGCCGGATGCGTCCGCCGGCGAGCGAGAGCCTGTCATATTTGGCCTGTATGCCGGAAAGGGTCTCAATGAGGGTGTCGCTGTCGCGGACCATTTGAAATGTCAGAGCGTTGGAGCCCAGCGTGGTGGTGACTTGTCCAATTCCCGTAAAGCCCAGTTGCGAGTTGTAGATCAACTTTGGAACGGAGGCGTCCACCGCGCCAGCGGCTTGGTCCACGTGGATGAGAACCCTCACTTCTTCAGGCGCCGCTCCGCGAGTCAGCTTGAAAGTCACTTCGTGCGCGTGCAACTCGGCCCGGATTCGTTGCGCCAGAAGGTCCAAAGCTTCGGTGTTGACTTTGGCGCCAATCAGCCGCCGGATGTCCTCCAGGGCCGAAGTGCTGAGCTTGTAATCGCGCTGATCGATAAAATTGATGCTCTCGATGGTGTAGCGGGAATTGACGTTCAGGTCGGAAGCGGAGTCTCCGGCAGGCGTTACGGATTGCCCGAGAAGCGTGCAGACGGCCAGCAGCGGAACCAGAACGAGCTTCATAGGCGTGCGGAATGGCAATCCAAGGTCCAGCTTCAAGTGGCTGGAAACATTAGTCCTTGGCGTTAGCCGGGTGTGCGGAGCCGGCACAGTGTGTAACTACGATACTTTCGCGGCTTGGCTGCGCTGATTGGCCGCTTCGAGCACGCCGTCTATGGACGGAACGATCAACTGGCGGCGTCCCAGGCGGATGACGCCGCGCCGGGCGAGCGCGTTGAGAGTGGTGGATGTGGTTTCGCGCGTGGCGCCAATCAGGCTGGCCAGCTCGCCTTGGGAGAGCGGAATCGAATACTCCGATCCGTTCGATCTGGCCCCGAAGGTCTTGGCCAGGTCAGCCATGTAGTAGAGAATCCGGTACTCCACATCCCGCAAACAGAGCAGCTCGATTTTCTTCTCCAATTGACGTTTGCGCACCGTCAGCAGGCTGGAGATTTCACGCCACAACTCGGGATGGTCGTCGCAAACGCGCACAAATAAATCGCGCGGGATTATGTAAATCACGCCCTCCTGCAACACCTCGGCGGCCATGCTCCGCGCGACTTCCGTGCCCAGCGCCTGTTCGCCGAACAGCTCACCGGGCGACACAATTTGCAGGATGATTTCCTTATTGTCGTCACCTCGCTTGAGGATCTTCACCAAACCGGACTCGAGAAAAAAGAGCGAGTCCAACGGACTGCCTTCCGAGTACACGGTTGCGAAGCGCCGGTTAGGGGAGAACTTCGCGACCGCGTCCAGATTGATCAATTCACTACGGACGATGGCCGCGATGGAGATAGGCTGAGAGTTCATTGATCCTGATTATTATAGTCCGAATGTCAAGTGAATTGTCATACAAAATGTTAATGATTCATAGGAAGCATACAAATCCTTGGGTTTCATGTCACGTCGCGAAGGCGGGCGGCGAAGCGGGCCCCAGCGTCAAAGCCGCGTCGTAATAATTGCCCGTCGGGAGGCGGGCCATCGAGCGGGGCATTCAGGGCGGCGCGGAATTCTTCGAGTTTGGCGATGTAGCTTTCCACGGCCAAGCTTATGGCGTCCCGGTTGGTATCGAAAATATCCCCCCAAATATCGAAAGAACTGAGGGCCAGGCGTGTGCTGTCCACCAAGGCCGGCCCGTAAACGCGCGTTTGAGGTTCCGGACGGCCTTCCAGCAGCGCGGCCAGCGCCGTGGACACCAGTTGCGGCAGATGCGAAGTGAAGGCTACGGCCTGATCGTGGGTTTCCGCGTCTAGAATGATGGGGAATGCCCCGATGCGCGGGATCCAATCGAGAAACTCGCGCGCGGTCGGACAATCGAGATCCGCGGGCGAGCGCGGCGTGAGCACATAGGGCCGTCCTTGAAAGAGATCCGCTTCGGCAGCCTCAACGCCCCGGCGCTCGCGGCCGGCCATGGGATGGCCACCCAGGAATCGGGCGCGGGAAATTACTTGGCTAGCCCGATCGACAATCAGCTTTTTCGTGCTGCCGGCGTCGGTGATCAGGGCGCCGGGCTGGACCCAGGCATCGAGTTCTTCCAGGGAATCCACGATCTTGAGGATCGGTTGCGCCAGATACAGGAGGTCGGCAAGGCCTGCGGCCTGGCGGGCCGGCAGCGCTTCGTCAATTACTCGGCCGTCCAGGGCCGCTCGGATGGTTTGGTCCGAGCTGACGCCGATAATTCGGCCCGTGAACCCGGCCTTGCGAATCGCAAGAGCGAAAGATCCGCCGATGAGGCCAACGCCGAAGATTGCGACCGTTTCCATGCGTGGAGCGGCCTACACCGAGCGCCCGACCGCGGGGGCGATGATGCGGAGCTGGTTCATCAATTCGGCGAACTGGCTGGGATAGAGCGATTGAGCGCCGTCGCTCAAGGCGTGATCGGGATCGTGGTGCACTTCCACCAGCAGACCGTCGGCGCCCGCCGCCACGGCCGCGCGAGCCATGGGCAGGACTTTGTCGCGGCGTCCGGTGGCATGCGAGGGGTCGGCCACGATGGGCAGGTGCGACAGCGCTTTCACCACCGGAATCGCGGAGATGTCCATGGTATTGCGCGTGGAGTTCTCGAAAGTTCGAATACCGCGTTCGCAGAGGATCACGTCGTAGTTGCCGCCGGAGAGGATGTACTCGGCGCTGAGCAGCAACTCTTCGATGGTGGCGGAGATACCGCGCTTCAACAGCACCGGCTTGCGCAGAGCCCCGAGCTCGCGCAGCAGGTTGTAGTTTTGCATGTTGCGGGCGCCCACCTGCAAGATGTCGACGTAGGCGGCGAGCAGCGGGATTTGGGTTTGATCCATCACTTCGCTCACCAGCAGCAGCTTGTTGCGGTCGGCCGCTTCGCGCAACAGCTTGAGGCCGTCTTCGCCCATGCCCTGAAAGCTGTAAGGCGACGATCGGGGCTTGAACGCGCCGCCGCGCAGAACTTTCGCGCCGCTCGCGGCCACCGCTTCAGCCACCTGGCCGATCTGATCGCGGCTTTCGACGCTGCACGGCCCGGCCATGACGACCACTTGATCGCCGCCAATCTCGACGTCGCCGATCTGGATCCTTGTGCCGGCGGGTTTGAAGTGGCGGCTAGCCAGCTTGTAGGGCGAGACAATGCGGTGGCATTCTTTCACGCCGGGCATGACTTCGAACTCGATCGGATCCACGTCGCCAACCGGGCCCACTCCGCCCAGCACCGTGTGCAGCATCCCGGAGGAGCGATGCACGATGAAGCCCATGGATACCAGGCGGTTGATGACGTTTTGGGTTTGCGCCTCTTCGGCGCCTTCTTGCATGACTACGAGCATGGAGTGTGAATATGGGTCAGACCTGAGCTTCCAATATAGCGAGATGGCGGGTGTGGACGCGAGGCAGCTAAAGGTAAATGAGATTCAGGCCCGGGATGCGGCCGAAATCGCGGATGTTGCTTGTTCCAACGGAGTAGCCGAGTTCGAGCGCGCAGGCTCCGATGATGAGATCAGCCATTGGAACCGTGATTCCGTTTGCGGCCTGCTCCGCGCCGACCCGGGCGATGATTTCGGCGGTCGATTCGGTGACGGGATGGATGGGAACCGTGGCTTTCAGCTCGTCAAGGAACAGTCGGCGACGCTCGCGCATCTCAGGCGTGTGAGCCCGATAGATCCCGTGGCCGACCTCGGCGACAGTCACCGCAGACAACACGATTGGCAATTCACGAATCGTTCTTTGGACACTTTCGATGGTTTCGGCGGCAGTCAGCTTGCGGCGCTCGGCGGCGATCAGCACGCTGGAGTCGAGCACTATTCCCAGGACGGCGGATTCCATGGCTCCCGGTGCGCCTTGATGCCTTCCTCAATATCGTGGGCAAAATCATCGTCGATAACGGCATTCGAGCCGCGGGCCTTCAGGGCGGCGATCACTTCCGAGATCATCCGGCCCTTCACCACGGGCGCTTTCAGGACGGCAACCGGACGGCTGTCTTGTTCGATGATGACTTCCACGCCCTGCCGGACCTTCTCCAGAACGGTGTGCAGGTCACGGGCAAGCTCGGCCTCAGTCATGTGCACAGTCATGCTGTCTATGATGATACCGATTATTCCGCCTAGACGAAGGCGAAGTAAGCGAGGTAGCCGAGAGCGGTGCCGATCAGTGCACCCGCCAGTACGTCGCTCAGGAAGTGCATGCCAAGCAGGATGCGCGACATCGCGATGCTGAGGGCGCAGAAGAACAGCCCGATCATGAGCGTCGGGTAAAACAAAGCCAGCGGTATGGCAACCGCGAAGGCGGTCATGGTATGACCGGATGGGAAGGAGAACCGGTCCGGCGGAAGCAGCGTCGCCCAGCAGTGCGGCGCGATCTGGCATGGCCGGCGGCGGCCAGTCATGCGCTTGAGCAAAACGAACAGCGCGATGCTCAGGACGGCCGAGAGTCCCGCGGCGCCGAGGGCTTGGAATCGCGGTTCGCCACCAAAGAGCAAGATCGCCAGGCCCATGGCGTACCACAGCCATCCGTCGCCAACGAAGGTGGCGCTCCGGACGTAAACGCGCACCCAGCGTGGCGCCTCCCAGTTATTGGCACGGCGCATCACACTGTAGTCGCCCCTCGTGATTAAGCTGCGCACCATCCTACATTGAGTGTAGCGCCCCCCTAGTTACATTCTTATGAAGAAATGATTTCGGGCCCATGTTGACGATGGTTTGGCGAGTTTATTTAAAACATTCTTGACTCGCTACGTAACTGTGACAAACTGTTCTTTGCCCCGGACCACGCGCCTCGACTTCGTCTTCTTTGATGCGGGCGGCGGGCATCGGTCGGCGGCGAATGCCCTGAAGGCCGTGATCGAGCAGCAGTGGCGCCCGTGGGAAATCCGGCTGGTGAATCTTCAGGAGATTCTCGATCCCCTCGACATCTTTCGCAAGTACACCGGCATCCGGATGCAGGACGTATATAACGTACTACTGCAAAAAGGGTGGACCCTCGGCTCGGCGCAGATGACGGTGCTGATGCACGGGCTGATTCGCTTGTACCATTCCGGCCAAGTCCGTTTGCTCAAGGATTTCTGGAAGCAGGGCGAGCGCGATCTGGTGGTTTCGCTGATTCCGAATTTCAATCGCGCGCTACGCGAGAGTTTGCCCGCGACGCCGCTGGTGACTCTACTGACGGATTTCGCCGATTATCCGCCGCATTTCTGGATTGAACGCCAGGACCAATATCTGATTTGCGGCACCGAGAAGGCCGTGGAGCAGGCGCGAGCTCTGGGGCATCCGGAGGAGCACATCTTCGCGACCTCGGGAATGATTTTGCGGCCGAGCTTTTATGAGCCAGTGACGGCGGATCGCGCGGTTGAACGGAGGAGACTCGGGCTTGATCCCGAGCTGCCGACGGGTCTGATGTTGTTCGGCGGGCAAGGATCGAGCGTGATGCCGGAGATTGCCAGGCGCGTGATGGCTCGCGCCCAGTTCATTTTCATTTGCGGGCGCAACAAGAAGCTGGCCGAGCGCCTACGCAGCATGAGCACGAAGTTTCCGAAGTACGTCGAGGAATTCACCAGCGAGATTCCCTACTACATGCATCTGTCGGATTTCTTCATCGGAAAGCCGGGACCTGGAAGCATCAGCGAGGCCATCGCCATGCGGCTTCCGGTGGTAGTCGAGCGCAATTCGTGGACCCTCCCGCAAGAGCGCTACAACACGGAGTGGATTCTGGAGAAGAAGGTCGGAGTGGTGTTGAAATCGTTCCGCGAGATTGACGCCGGCCTCGGCGAATTATTGGACGCAGCCAACTTCGCGCGCTTTCGCGCCAACGCGGCGGCGATTACGAATCGGGCTGTTTTTGAGATTCCGGATATACTCGAGACCTTGCTGCAGCGACAAATGCGCTGAGTCCGATGGCTTCGCCGATCAAGAAGAGCGGCCAGTTGAAGGGATTGGGCCAGCCGCCGGCGGTGGTGTTCCGGAAATCCCATACGAAGGCGAGGACGATGACGGCCGCGCCCGCGAGCACGCCCATCCAATGAAGCGGTGTTCCGCGCAGGCCTTCGGAGGGCAGCGCAATCAGGCCGCATACGATCATGCTGAGCGCCACCAGCACCGGCGCCCACACCGGTCCTACCCAGGGCAGCGGAATCAGAAACAAAATGTCCCAGGTACTGAGCGAGTCCGGCCAATGAATCAGTAGCTTCAAGAACGCGTAGAAGCTGATGTCCCAGACTCCGAACGCGATGGCGAAAGCCGCGATCCATTCATGCAGATTGCGCGCGACCGCTAGCGCAAAGGCGGCCAGCATCAGCATGGTGGCGGCTTCGCGCCCAACCTCGATCGCGAGGCGGCGGGGATTTTCGGCTCCGGCATTGGCCAGTTGCTGGGGCGTGATGAGCGGAAACAAATCGTTGGGATGGCGTTCCGGAAGAATCCGCTGGCGGATGGGATCATAGATCACTCGCAGATAAACAACCACGGCGGCTTCAAGATAGCCGAACGAAATTCCGAACAAGAACAGTGCTGCAACGGCACGTCGCATAAGCTTAGTGTAGGGGGTCCTCCGGCCACTTATGCTTGGGATAGCGTCGGCTTAACTCGCGCCTCACTTGCGGATAGAGCCGTTGCCAGAAACCGGTGAGATCGGTGGTGGTTTGCACCGGGCGATGGTTCGGCGCGAGCAGATGCACGACCAGGGCGACTTTGCCGTTGGCGATGCTCGGCGTCTCGCGAAGCCCAAAGAAGTCCTGCAAGCGGGAAGCGATCCACGGCGGTTTTCCGGTTTCGTAATTGACCTTGGTCTGGCGGCCGCTGGGCAGGCGAATGTTGTTGGGCGCGATGTTAGAGAGCAGCTTTGCGCCCGCGCGTTGCTCCAAGGTTGAAATCAACGACGCGCCGGCGCTCTTCAGCTCGGCGAAGCTCTTGAGGCCGCGACACAGTTCGCGAAGCGCGTCTGACACATCGAGCTTTGGGATCGAGGTGTGCTCGGAGGCGAAGGCGATGCGAGCGAGGCATTGCTCGAGTTCTTCCCGATCAACAAAGCGATCGATACCGGCGTCGAGTGCGTGTTCGGCTAGCAGCGCCGCGGCTAGATCGGGGTCGGGTGCACCGCTGCGCGTCTCTTCGATCGCGAGATTCTCATACATCAACGCGCTTACCGCTTCGACACGCTCGGCAGTACGGTTCCACTCAACACCCGACCGTTCGGTCATCTTATCGATGAGCCAATCTGGTTCGATCGCGCAAAACAAACGAACCAGCGGAAGAGCATGCTCGCTTCGGCTTTCAATGTCGAGCGCCACGAGAAAATCGGTGCGAGTATCGCAGGCCAAAACCGCAGAGCCGCCGGACGCCAAGAGCAGTTGACTGTCCTTGCGGCGTCGAGCGACGCGATCGGGAAACGCATGGAGCACCGAAAGACCCAAGGCAGAAGATGCATGGTTCGAGGGGCGCGCGAT
This sequence comes from Bryobacterales bacterium, assembly GCA_003166865.1. Taxonomy (GTDB): domain Bacteria; phylum Acidobacteriota; class Terriglobia; order Bryobacterales; family Bryobacteraceae; genus Palsa-89. The sequence continues at coordinate 96,882 of PMUP01000019.1, read as the reverse complement.
GCGGCGAATCTGCTCCAAATGGCGTTGCGTCGCCGGATCGAACGGCGAATCGAGCAGCGTCATCAAATCGCAATCCGGCGACCGTGCGCCCGAGCTGAGAGCCGCCGCGGCACGGCAGACTTCTTCGCCGGGGTCATCGAGCAGCATTCTTGACAGGCGCGGATGCAGCGGATAACGGGCCATGCGGCGCGCCCAATCACCAGTCGCGCCCAGACGTTCGAGCAAGTCTTCAGCGCGCGAGACGGCGGCATCTGGTGGAATATCCATCCAGTTCAGTTCCCGCGGGTTCGCGATTCCCATAGCGCGCAGCGTCAGACACAACTCGGACAATTCGCGCCGTAGGATCTCGGGCGGGTCTTGATCGCGGCGGCGGTGAAAATCATCCAGCGTATAAAGTCGTATCACCCTTCCGGGTGCCGTGCGCGCGGCCCGACCTGCACGCTGCGTGGCGGATGCTTTGCTGATGCGAGCGACCTCGAGTGTCGGCAGTCCGGTCCAAGGCGAATCGCTGGCCATCCGCGCCAGGCCGCTGTCGATAACGGCCGTGACGCCTTCGACGGTGATGGAGCTTTCGGCGACGTTGGTGGAGAGAATCACTTTGCGCCGCGGGGCCGGGGAGACGGCGCGATCCTGTTCGGCGGGCGAGAGATCGCCATAGAGCGGCAGGACGAGCAGATCGTGACTGGTGGCAAGCGCCCGGCACTCGCGTTCGGCTCTCCGAATTTCAGCCGCGCCCGGTAAGAAGACGAGCACGTCGCCGGTGGGTTGTTGAGCAATCAAAGTGTCCAAGGCCGATGCCACTTGCTTTTCAAGCGGGGCCGCCGAATAGGGCTGATAGGCGATCGCGAGATCGAACAGCCGGCCTTCGGAGCGCACGATGGGACAACCGCCCAGGTAGCGCGCGATGGGCGCGGCGTCGAGCGTCGCGGACATCACCACCAGCAGCAGATCCGGCCGCTTGGTGCTTTGCAAGCGGCGCAAGAGCGCCAGCGCGAGATCAGTTTCGAGATGCCGCTCGTGGAACTCGTCCAGCACCACGGCATCGACGCCCGAGAGCAGCGGATCGGAGATCAGACGGCGCGTCAGGATGCCTTCGGTGAGAAAACGGAGACGCGTTCGCGCGCCGGCCACTTCCTCGAAGCGGACTTGATAACCAACGGTCTCGCCGAGCAGTTCGGACATTTCTTGCGCCACTCTGCGCGCGGCCATGCGCGCGGCCAATCGACGCGGCTCGAGCACGAGCACGTTTCCGCGCACCAGATCCAGCAGGGCCGGAGGAACTCGCGTAGTTTTCCCGGCGCCGGGCGGGGCTTCGATGACGAGATTATGAGAACTTTCGAGGAACCCGCGCAAAACGGAGTGCGGCGCGGAGCAGTTGCTGGCCGGTCTTATGGTGCGCGCCGCACCCTTTGCGCTAGTGAGCGACTCCCGAATTCGCGGCAAAAGGCCGTCGATGGGAAGCGGGGCCCTCAACTTACGGCTTCTTCGGTGGCGGTTGAGTTGGTTCGGCCGTCTTGGCCGGGTCGTCCGTGTCGTACTTGATCTTGATGTCGCTCTTGAACTGCTTGTAGTCTTCGTACTTCACGGTCTCTTTGATGCGCTGATCGTTTTCCTTAAAGTGCAGCGTGGCGTTGGAGATGGTGTAAGTGGGGAACCAATACTTGCCATCGATCTGCTCGCGGTACGTTTCAAACTTTGCATATTGATAATCGCCATGAGTTATGCCGACGCCGCGGCCGTAGCTCTTGACGATTTGCATGTCGCGATCGTCGACCCAAACCTCGCCAGTGAAATAGCGTTTGCCCGATTCCAACTTTTTCGGCTTGACCGCGAAGGCATAGCAGGAGATTTCGTCCAACTGCTCGCGGCCCAGGTAGCGGATGTAGTATTTCGGCAGCTCAGCGGTGGTGAGGACGAACGGTTGCACCTCGCGGAGATCCTGCATGTCGCCCGGATCGAGAGAAATCGCCGTGAGCGTATTCGGGGGAGCATAGGCCACTTTCTCGATGCGCTGGCCGGACGGTGTGAAGACGATGTCGGTGACTTCTTCCCATTTGCCGGTGCTGTTGCCGCTATCATCCAGCGTCATCACGCGCGCCGTCTGGCGGTAGGTGTAGTTCGTGCGCGCCTGGGCGAAGGCGGCTTCCTTGGCTGCGAACTTCGCGATGATTTCGTCAACTTGGGAAGGGTCAGGATCGGCGGCGGTCGCGGCGAAAACAGAACCCGATAGCAGCAGGAAAGTTAGAACGAAACGCATGGTTGCCTCTTGTCTTTCAGTGTAGCGCTGGTTGTTGGTTCTTGGTTGTTAGTTGTTGGTTGTGTGATATAGAATGACCCGATAAGGAGCGAACATGTGTGATCAGGATCATTTTGAGAAGGACCAGCAAGAGTACGAGGCTCTCGGTTTGGTGACACGAAAGCAATTTGGCATGATGTTGGGAGCAGGGATGGCCATGCTGCTGCCGCAAGTCGCGAACGCGGTTGCAGTGACCGAATCGGATGTGAACGTGATGACGCCAGACGGCACCGCGGACTGCTACTTCGTGCATCCNNGTGGTGAATCCGTTCTACCGCGTCAAGAAAGCCCCGACCGCGGATGCCGGCGCCGCAACCCCGATCCCGCAGCTGTTGCCGCTGGCGCAAGCTCTGAACGAGACGACCCACATGACCGATGCGAAGGCGTTCATCGGGTGGCTGGACCAGCAATCGTCAGTTGCCAAGAATCGAAAGGTTGGCACACAGGGTTATTGCATGGGCGGCCCGATGGCGTTTCGTACCGCAGCCGCCGTGCCCGATCGCGTCGGAGCAGTGGCCTCCTTCCACGGCGGGGGACTGGTGACAGATATGCCGAACAGTCCGCATCTCGAGGCTGCTAAGAGCAAGGCGCAGTTCCTCATCGCGATTGCGGCCAACGACGATATGCGGGCTCCCAAGGACAAGGACGTTCTGAAAGAGACGTTCGCCAAGGCGAACCTGCCCGCGGAAATCGAAGTGTACACGGGCGCCGCGCATGGCTGGTGCCCTCCGGATACGTCGGTCTACAACCAGGAACAGGCCGAGAAGGCATGGAGCCGCTTGCTCGCGCTGTACGGAAAAGCTTTGGCTTGAACATCGAGTCGCCAAGCCACTCAGAGGCCCGCAACGTTCGCCACGATCAGATCATACTTCGCAAGCCACGGAAATGACGACGGACCCAGCGTGTCGAGATTGGTTCCTACCTCATCGGCATGATCGGCGGGCCACTTGTTCCCGTCAAACTGTCCCCACTGCGCGGAGGGCACGGTTACCAAACCGTCGTTCGCCTGACCCGATTGCGCCGATATGTACTGGTGAAACAGGAAGAACAGACCGCATGTAGAGGGAAAACCAGAGCGCCCGGCTCCGGCGACTGAGAAGTAAGCAACCGCTGGGGCATTCGTATACGTCGCTGAGAATCTCTGGCAGTACGCCGTCGTCAGATTCCGCAATCCGTTCAGAGAAATGCCGAGAGCATCGAGCGCGGGTTGCAAGAGGTTCGGGTGCGGTCCGAACGGCAGCTGTCCGAAGGGCGCCAGCTTCTCGGGACTATCAATCAGGTCGGCGATCAATGAGCCTTGGTGCGGCGTCGAAATCGTCGTCAGGGACCGAATCGGAGCTTGGATGCGATTCGGGTTCACCGGCGACAGCATCCAGCGGCTGTCAAGCCCGCCCATGCTGTGGGCGATGATGTGGGTCTTCTGTGACGGGTCGATGCTGCCATTCCCGAACGCGGCATTGATCTGATCACGAAGTTGGCCGCCACGATACTCGATGCCTTGCGTCGGATCGAGAGTTGGCGCGATCACTTTGAAACCCTTTTCGCTAAAATGCTCGGCGATGTTGCGGAAGTACTCGATTCCGAACTTCTCGCGGAAACCCAGGATTCCATGGACCAGGACAATGTTCATGATCTGGGATGTTAGCAGAACGGAGGTTGTCAAGAACTTTGGAGTTGCCGGCAGTTGCCGAGTGGTGACTTGCGCGCGGTCCGCATGCGGCGGGTGTATAATCGCCAGCACTGGAGGCACCATGCAAACGTGCTTCGTTGTTGGACTGCTGCTGGCCACGGCCGCGGCCATGGCTGGATTTCAGGGAACGCCGAGATGTTCGGCGATCGATCCCGACACAGCTAAGACGGGCGATACGGTGAACGCCACTTGCGAGAGCGCGGACAAAACCCCGGGCGTCGAGTTGTATCTGACCGACGGCAAGGTGGACACGAAAGTCGCCGTCATGGAACAGAGCAGTGACAAGATCAAGTTCCAGGTTCCTCGCATCAAGCCCGGCCGGTATCATCTGGCTTTTCTTACGGCGAACAAGGCATCGATTATTGAGCAGCCGGTGGTGCTGACGGTGGAGTGAGGGACCGGCTCCCTCACGGTCGCGGCTCGGTCACGGTCGCGGGACGGAGATGGTGATCGCGCGGAACTTGAGGCCGCCGGTGTGATCGCCTTGCAGGTAGAGCGGGCCAGGCTCGGCTTCGTGACTATCCAGCGCGCCGCCGGTGATGCCCGGGATTTCCCTGTTGTCGATGATGAGCACGCCGTTGCGAACCACGGTCACGTTGCGGCCCACCAGGGTGACGTCATAGCTCTCCCACTCGCCTGGGCGCGCGGCGACTTCCGCCGACGGAGCGATGAAGCCGTAGATCGACCCCATGGCGTGAAACGCGTCGTTCTTGTCCGGCGGCTCGTACTCCACCTGGACCTCATAGCGTCCCCGCAGGTACACGCCGCTGTTGCCGCCGCTCGGGCAATTGTACTCGATATGCAATTTGAAATCGCCGAACGTGCGCACGGTGCGAAGATTTGCTCCGGCGCTCTGATTTCGAAGTTCGCCGTCCACGGCCACCCAGTGGCTGTTGGACGCCTGGTCGGCTTCCCATCCCGAGAGATCGCGCCCGTTGAACAGCGGCTCGGGAGCACTCCAGGCTTTGGGAGGTCTTCGGTTCAGCAGTGGCGCCGAAATGCCGGCGACCTCGCCATCGGGCGATCGGCCTTGGAGCTTACGATCTTTTACGGTCAGGTCCCAGTGGCCGTCGCCCGACGACTGTGGATCGGCGAACATCAGGTGCGATCCTTCCACCCTGGCGTCGCGCATAGCGTGCACGCTCCCGGTGCGGCCGACCATGCGTATGGCCGGCGTGCCGCCGTCGTCAACGTACTCCATCCAAGATGGAAAGGCGCCTTTCTGCGTAGTGATCGTCAAATCCCAGCGGCCCGCGAAGGGTGAGCGTGCGTCGGCCGCAATGGACGGCAGAAAGACGCAAGAGGACATCGCGATCACAAACAACACCGCCGTGCGCCAAACCCGTTGCATTCGTGTTTTAGTTTATCGGATTCGCAACCACTTTCGGCAGGGAGCTTGTGGGAGAATACGAGCGTAGCTACTCCGAAGGCCAGTCTAAGTCAAAAGTCTGATTGAAACCTGGTTCGGTACGCGTCCATCCTAGTATTCAGCATCCATTCGTGGCAATCACTATGTTCATCCGTGCGCGATCATTCACTCTTCTTATATCTGCATCCGCTCTACTCACGCTGACCGCCGAAGCCCAGCAGGACCGAATCGGGACGCGGATCCGCAACAGTCCCACGGTGGCGCTTCGCGGCCACGTGCCGGCCCAGGCGCGAGCGGCGGTGGATCAAGGACCCGTGGACGCGTCTTTTCCTCTGCCCCGCATCACGATGTACCTGGAGTCATCGTCCGGTCAGGAAACGTCGCTCGAGCAGTTGCTGGCCGGCCAGCAGAATCCCAGTTCGGCGAACTATCACAAGTGGTTGTCGCCCGAACAATACGCGGATCAGTTTGGCGTCAGCCAGAACGATATCAATCGCCTTACGGCGTGGCTCCAGTCACAAGGCCTGCAAGTGGAACGTGTGGCACGCAGCCGTACCTGGATTCAATTCAGCGGTTCGGCGGGGCAAGTGGAGGCTGCGCTGCATACGCAGATCGATCAGTATCTGGGAAACGGCAAGGTTCACTACGCGAACGTGAGCGCTCCCTCCATTCCCGCGGCGCTCTCCGGAATCGTGCGCGGATTTCGCGGGCTGCACAACTTTCGCCTGCGGCCGCTCTTCGCCCGGCGGAGCAATCCCGACAATGAGACAGACGGGGAAAACCAAATCGTGCCTGACGACTTCGCCACCATCTACGACGTCACCCGGTTGTACAACGAGAACATCAAAGGCACGGGCCAGAAACTGGCGATCATGGGTCAGACGGATATCATGCTGTCGGACATTGCAACATTCCGTTCGATGTATGGTTTGCCAGCCAATACTCCCGAGGTGAGGCTCGTGCCGCCGGATCCCGGCGTCAGCCAGGACGATCTCCCGGAGGCAGATTTGGATTTGGAATGGTCCGGCTCGGTAGCGCGGTACGCCACCATCATCTATGTCAACTCCGACGATGTGTTCGTATCGTTGACGCAAGCCATCGATGAAGCGTACGCGCCGGTGATCAGCATGAGTTACGGGCTGTGCGAGAACGCCGATATAATCGACCTGCCTATTTATCGAGGCTTGGCGCTCCAAGCCAACTCCGAAGGCATCACGTGGTTGAACGCGGCTGGTGACACGGGCGCCGCCGATTGCGAGGACCAGGACGCCGTGATTGCTCAGGACGGGTTGGCGGTGGATGCTCCGGGCAGCGTTCCCGAAGTCACTTCCATGGGCGGCAGCGAGTTTAATGAAGGCAGCGGTAACTATTGGAGCAACACCAATAGCGCCACCGGGGCGTCCGCCCTTTCATACATTCCGGAGCGAGTTTGGAACGATACCGACATCGGCTACGGGCTGCAAGGTGGCGCCGGCGGAGGAGGAACGAGCATCTTCTTTCCAAAACCGGTGTGGCAAACGGCCCCAGGTGTTCCGAGCAACAGCTTTCGGAATGTTCCGGATGTTTCCATCGCTGCCTCGCCCAATCACGACGGCTACTTCATTTACACCGGCGGCATGCTGGAGATCATCGGTGGAACGTCCATTGGGGGGCCGACCATGGCCGGAATTGTCACTCTGCTCAACGAATATCTGGTGTCCACTGGCGCGCAGGCCCAACCCGGACTTGCAAACATCAATCCCCAGTTGTACCGGCTGGCTCAGACCAGCGGTGTTTTCCACGATATTAGCGTGGGCAACAACGAAGTTCCGTGCGTGATTGGTTCTCCGGATTGCACTAACGGCAGCTTCGGATATAGCGCGGGCCAGGGTTATAGCCGGGCATCCGGCCTGGGCTCTCCCGACGCATACAACTTCGTCCATGCGTGGACCAGCCAGGCTGCGACGGCGGCGGTGGTGGTCGCCTCCATCGACCAGAATCCGGTGTTCGAGCAGTCAACCGATGTAGGCGGCAACCGCTGGCTGTTTACCATCACGCTATCGGAGGAGGCGGGCGTGGCGGCCACGGTCACCGGATTCAGCATTGACGGGAAATCCTACGACGTGACCTCGGTGTTCGGGACCAACGACATCCCAGCGGACGGAACGATTTCCTCCCTGAATTTGAACCTGACGAATCTGTCGGTGCCCACTAATGTTGTATTCGATTACAGCGGCACGGATGTTCACGGAAATCACTGGTCCGAAGAGTTGACCATTCCGTTCAAGGGCAAGCTAACGCCGCTCAGCGTGGGCGGCGCGAGCAACGCGGCATCGGGCCAGCAGGGCTACGCGCCCGGCATGCTGCTCAGCGTCTACGGGACGGCGCTTGGAAATGAGGTGCAATCGGCGGGAACGATTCCGCTGCCGCAATACCTGCAAGGTTTCGCGGCCACCGTGAACGGCGTCACGGCTTCACTGTACTATGTGTCCCCGGACCAAGTGAACCTTCAGATCCCGTATGAGACGCAACCCGGGATCGCGACGCTCACGGTGTACGACCCGTACAACCCGGACGTGGGCGTCAACTACACGCTTCGAGTGGTGCCGGCTGCGCCCGGCATCTTCATGGACAACGGATTTGTCTTCCCTCCGTTCTCCAGCGCCGGACGCGGCGTGGAGACCGCGCTGTACATCACCGGCGAAGGTCAAGTCTCTCCGAGTTTAGCCGATGGCGCGTCGCCTGCTCCGTCGACGCCAGTCTCGGAACTGCCGAAGCCGACACTCCCCGTCAAGGTGACGGTCGCGAATCTGCCGGCGACCATCGACTTCATTGGCATTCCGCCCGGCTTGGTTGGCGTGACACAAGTCAACTATGTAGTTCCCGCCAATGCGCCGCTCGGTGCGCAGCCCGTGGTGGTGACCGTGGGAGGGGTCGCCAGCCAGCCCGCCATGCTGACCGTGACCCAGTAGCGTGATACGCTCTTTTGAGGAACTCGCGCAAAACGGAGCCCGCCAGCGGGCCCTTTGCGCTTTTTGAGCGAGGGTACACGAATGAAACCATTGTTGATGATTCTGGCTACGGGGATAGCGCTCGCCCAGCCGCAGCCACCTGCCCAGCCGCAGGCGCTTCCGGATGGCTATGTCGGGCGTAAAGAGATCACCGCGCGGGGACTTGCGCCCGCCATGAAAGTGAAAGACCTGGGCGCGGCCGGCCACACCTACGAAGTCACCTTCGGCAAGGGCGACGAAGTGGCGTCAGGCCTGACCGAATTCGCCGAGAAAAATCACATCACGACGGGGCATTTCACTGGCGTGGGCGCCTTCAGTTCGGCTTTGCTGGGCTGGACCGATCCCGATAAGCGCGCCTTCAAGAAGGTCGAGATCAATCAGGAGGCGGAGGTGCTGTCCTTTATCGGCAGCATTTCCACGCTCAACGGCAAGCCCTACGTCCACGCGCACGTCGTGGTCGGCTTGCCGGATGGCAGCACCAAGGGCGGGCACTTTCTAGAAGGGCATGTGGGCATCGTGATGGAAGTGTTTGTGACGGACAATTCGGAACGAGATTCAACTTCCGCGAAATAAACCACATCTCTCTAAGGTAGAACTTGGAGGCAAATAGGGGATTCGCGTCCATCCTGTATCAGGGTAATGGCTCACCGAAATACAGTGACGACGGGATTCTTTAGCGCTCCATGGGCCGATATGCTGTAAATACGAAACCTTAGGAGGCTTTGGATGAAATCTCGATTCCTGACTTGCGCGGCCCTGATAGCGCTCTCGTTGACGTTTGCCGGTTGTGCAAAGAAGACGGCTGCGAAGGCTCAGCCGCCGGCTCCGACGCCCATCGCGCCTGCCGCCGCGTCCACATCGGCGCCCGCTTCCAGCTATTCGCGGCCAGCGCAGGTGGCTTCGAGCACGCCGCCTCGGACGCCCGATGCCGCCACCCGCGCGCGCATCCAAGAACTGCTGGACCGCATCCAGGACGCCTATTTCGATTACAACCAACACACTCTGCGCCCGGACGCCGAAGTCGCGCTGAGGACGGACGCGCAGACACTGGCCGACATCATCAAGCAGTACCCGGAGTTCAAGCTGACGGTGGAGGGGTATTGCGACGAGCGCGGATCGGATGAATACAACCTGGCTCTCGGTGACGCGCGCGCCCAGCAGGCCAAGAATTATTTGGCGACGCTGGGGCTGCCTGGCAACCAACTGGCGACCATCAGTTACGGCAAGGACAAACCGGTCTGCACCGAGCACGATGAGGAATGCTGGCAGAAGAATCGGCGCACGCACATCACGCAGGCTGCCGTTAACTAAAGAAATCAGAAGACAGAATTCAGAATTCAGAATCTATCGTTCGGAGAGGCGGGCCAGCACGCGCTCAGTGGCGTCATTGGGGCTGAGCGCCCCGGCACAGAGCTTCTGCTCCTGCCTCCACAGGTCCTCGGCGAGCGAGAGATTCATAGCGGCTGCATCCTCCAACGCACGACGGCGCGGGTGGCTGGCGAGAGCCTTGCGGGCGGGGTCCAGCGCTTGGTCTGCTGCTTTGTGGGCCGGTTGGCAATGGTCGAATCGCATCACCTCAGCCTGTAGTAGCTCTTTGCTGCGCTCGTATCGCTCGGCTGTTCTCAACCCGCGCGCGTTCGGATCGAGCGCCAGCACCTGCTCTGTTAAATCGAGCCGCTTCCTGGTGGCCTGGTCGGATGGGTTCCACTGCAAAGCCTTTTGGAAAGCATCGCGAGCCCCCTGGTAATTTTCCAAGGCAAGCTCCTCCGCACCGAGACCCGCATATGCCTCCGCGTTCCGATCGTCGGTTTTGAGCACCTCCCGGAAGATTTCCGCGGCCTCCCGATGTTGCCCAATCTTTTCCAGCATTGACGCCAACTGGAAACGCGCTTGCATCCGGGTCTTGTCTTGGCCCGCCGGCCACGAGCCATCGATCGCCCGGCGGTAAAACTTCATGGCGTCGGCTGTCTTGGCCTGCGCGAATGCAATCCGAGCTTCTCCGAGATTCGCGAGCGCGTTCTGCGGATCGCGCTTCAACAGCGCATTCAAATATACGGAGGCTTCCGCCGGATGATTGGCCTTGGCCAGAGCGAGTCCCAACGCCAGCCGGTACTGCGCGTTCCCAGGCGATCCCGATAGCGCGTCGCGGAACTGTTGCACCGCTTCGTCATCGCGGTCCTGCTGCAACAATTCGTTGCCGGTTTTGTAATACTGGTCGGCCCGCTGCGACCGCTCGGACCGGTAGTAGTAGTTGAGGAATCCGATCACGAGCATGACCGCGAGGCCGGCGGCGATTACTCCAGGGAGTAGTTTGCGAGATGAGCCAATCTCTTCGCGCACTGCTTGCGCCTCGGCTTTTTCTCCCGTTACGCCGTAGGCCTGCAGGATATCGCTCAGCGAGACCACGCCTTTCAGATCGCGAATATCGGCGCGTCCCACTACGGGCAGCAGGTTCAACTTGCTTTGCGCCATACGCCGCAGTGCGATGTCCAGCGGATGATCCATATGCAGATGTGGAAAGTTCTCGGACGTCAGCAATGGGGCCGGAACGTCCACCGGCAGCAGCTCCCCGAGCACGCGGCCGCCCTGCCCCGTGGCGATCTCTTGCTCCACCTGAGCGAGAGTGATCATACCCGCCAGGCGTCCGCCATCCATTACCGGCCACGCGTTGTGATCCGTATCGAGACACTTCAGCGCATCTTCCACGCGGTCTGTTATCGAAAGCAGGTGTTGAGGCGCCTCGGCGGCGTCGCGCACAATCAGCAGGCCTTGCCGGTAGCGGAGTCCCGAGGGAAGATGCAAACCATCCTGGTGCTGCAAGGCTTCGTAAATCGGCTCTTTTTGCAGTCGATACGAGATGTAGAAACTGATCAGGTTCGAAATCATGAGCGGCACGATGATCGAATAATCGCGCGTCATTTCGAAGATCATGATCACCGAGGTCAGCGGCACGCGCACGATGCCGGCAAACAGAGCGCCCATGCCCACCAGAGCATACGCGCCGACGCCGCCCGTGAAGTCCGGTAAAAGCTGATGCGCCACGGTGCCAACCGCGCCGCCGAGCATGGCGCCGATGAACAGGCTGGGGCCGAAGATGCCGCCCGCGTTTCCAGTCCCGTAGCAGGTGGTGGTCGCGATCAGCTTCAACACCACCAGCAGGGCCATTACCTGTAGCGTCATTTGCCCGTTGAGCGCTTCGCTCACGTGAGAGTAGCCGACTCCGAGAACGTCGGGCACGAACCATCCCATCAGACCTACTGTCAGGCCTCCTGCAGCGGGCTGCAGCCATTCGCTCCACCTTGGCAACGCGAGAAAATATTTGCGAATTGCCAGCAGCAGCTTGACGAACGCCACCGAGACGAATCCGCCAGCGATTCCCAGCACCGCGTAGGTGATGAATTCAATCGGGCTGACAAGCTGGTAGGACGGAACGTGAAACAGCGGCTCATCGCCGAGCAGCAAGTGCAGCGTGACCCAAGATGTCGCGGAGCCCAACACGATGGAGCCCAGCACCGGCGCGTGCAGATCGCCCATCACCTCTTCGAGCGTGAACAGCACGGCCGCCACGGGCGTGTTGAATGCCGCCGCCAGAGCCGCGGCCGCGCCCACTGGAATCAGCTCACGGATCCGGTTGGGCCCGAGTCCCAGGCGCCGCCCAAGCACCGACGCGATCCCCGCTCCCACTTGCACCGACGGCCCTTCGCGGCCCAGCGCGATGCCACTGGCGAGCGATGCCGAGCAGCAACCGAACTTCCCGAGCACCGTGCGAAGGCTGATGTAACCATCGCGGAGGAACAACGCCGCTTTGGTCTGCGGGATACCGCTGCCTCGGGCGTTGGTGAAGAAGCGCGAGAGCAGATAACCGGTGATGAGGGCGCCACCGGTCGGGATCAGAACGCGCCGCCAGGCCGCGCCTCCGGCCGGATACATGCGCGCGCCAAGGTTCTCGGTGACGTAGATAAACGCCGCGACCACCAGCCCGACCAGCGCGCCGATGATCAGCGTGAGCAGCAGGAGGATTTTGTCTTCGTGCTGGAGCAGAGCCTTGCCGTCTGTCCAATGTCCTAGACGGCTGCGCCAATTTTCAGGGGATTGAGCAGTGACGACGCCAGAAGACACTCGATCACTAGAGTAACAACCCACCGGCGAGACTTGGTTATGCTCTAGCGGCGCAATAACTGCGGCACGCTCTCGAAGTGCCGATCGCGAGTGATCAGCGAGAGATCATGCTCCAGTACGAGCGCCGAAATCCAAAGGTCGTTGTCCGGAATTGGCGTCCCGGCGCGTTTGAGTTGTACAAACAGGCGCGCATAGTGCTCGGCCGTTTCGCGCGCCGGAAGTAAGATTCCGACCGTCGGCTTGGCCAAGAAGCTTTGGAGAAGAATCTCGTTCCGATGCTGCTGGGAGCCGCCGTAAAATCCCGCCTTGATCTCTGCCAGGACGATCAATGGGATCCAGACTTCATCGCATTCGCCCAACCGGTCAGCCAACTCCGCATCGCCTTGAAACAAATCGGTGAGCCGGTTGGTGTCCAGCGCAACTCTTACTTCCACCTGTCCCAATCAATTTGGCGCTGAGATGCAATCACTTCATCGAATACGGGGTCTGGAGTCCACTGGCCGACCAGGCCGGAAAAATCGGACTTGCGGGTACGCCCGATAGTCGCGCGCGTCAGCTCGTCGACCACCACTTGATTGAGGCTTAGTTTGAGTTGAGCCGCCTTTTTCCGAAGCGCCCGATCAACTTCCCGTGGAATGCCGCGAACGGTGTACTGGGCGGGTTCCTCTGTTTGCATCTTTGTTGCCTGCGATCTCATGCCTACATGCTATCAGGAAATGTAGGCACTGTCAAGGAGGAGTTTTGTCGGCTGCAAGCCCATGGGTCTCGTGGTACATTTGAGTTTTCACCGCCGCGTCGCATGTCCGTACAGATCCTATTGCAGGGCAAGTTGTTGGGTGTCGAGGAGTTCTTGCCATCCGGGCAACCTGGCGAAGCCCTCCTCACCGGGCGCCTGCGCTGGGTCAGTCTGCTGAGCGAGATTCTGCCCCGCGCGCTCATCGCCGAGCTGGGACTCTCGAAAATGCTGTTGGGCTCGAGCGGGGGCGATCAGTTTCTGGTGGTTCTTCCCGAAGAGGTGCGGGCGCAAGCCGGGACGTTTCTTGTGGCCGCGCGATCCGGCATTCGCGAACTGAGTCAAGACCGCCTGGAATTATTCTGGGCCATCACCGAAAATCTCGGCGATTGGACCGTGGTCCGAAAGCGTTTGAACGATGAATTCCAGCGCAAGCAAGGGACGCCGCTGGCTTACACCGGCTTGGTCCAGCCGGAAGCTGCGCCGAAGCCGGGCTCGGAGTATTTCGAGAGCCTCGGCCGAGTGCTGCGCGACGCCACCACCGTGAGCTGGTCACCCGAGTCGCCCGCGACTATACTAACCACGGGCGGAAAGCATTCCTGGACGATTGGCACAACGCCTGATTCGGTGCCGCTCGCCCGCCACACCGCGCTCACCGACGACGGGCGCGAAGCCGCCACTGCGCCGGTACTGGCGTCCCGAACCGAGGGCCGTCCCGTGTGGGGCGTGTTGCGAGGCGACGTGGACAGCTTCGGAATCCGCATGCGCCGGCTGCAAAGCATCGAAGAGTACGTGCAGCTTTCCGTGCTCTACAAACAGTTCTTCGCGGGCGAAGTGGAAGTGCTCTGCTCGCTGCCAGAGTTCTGGCGCAAAGTGAACTTGCTGCACACCGGCGGCGATGACTTTGCAGTCTATGGCGCGTGGGATGCGCTCATCGGATTTGCTCGCGAGTTGCAGCGGTTGTTCCAGCGCTTCACCGAGGAACACTTGAAGGAGTTCCCGGGGCCGGAGGGCAAAACGATCACGATGGCGCTGGCGCTGGCGCCCGAGCTCGACACGCCGCTCGGTTCGGTGTACGGCCGATCGCGCGATCGGCTGGAAATCGCGAAATCCGCGGATAAGGATTGCTTTTTTCTGCTCGGCCGCACTCTGGAATGGAAGCAACTCTCCGACGCCGCCGAGCTGAAGGACGAACTTACCGCGATGGTGCGCGAGTTCGGGGTCGCGCCGCAGTACCTCCGCGACCTGTGCGGTATTTATCGTGAAACCCGCCGCGCGCCCGGCGCCAAGCGCGTGGAGCGTCCGTGGCGTTTCCACCGGCGGCTGCTGCGAATTCTCGGAAGTTCGCGCTCGCGCGATTTCCAGAAGGCCCGCGCCAGCCTGATCGCGGACCTGGTGGGCAAGAACCCGGCGAACCTGAAATTGCGTCCGTCGGGCCGCGTAGCGCTAGAATGGGCCAGGCTGTCGACTGAAGGTCCGTCAGAGACTTAACGTACAATACGAGGTTTGGATGGCTGACACGCAAGAGACAGAGCAACAACCACGGGCTTCCGAGAGTAAACCGGCCCCGGCTGAAAGCGAGGCGCCACCTGCCGCGGTGCAGGCCCCGCCAGCGGAGCGTTCGGAACGCAAGCCAGCGCCGCAAGGCGATCGGCCACAAGGGCAAGCGCCTCAAGGCCAGCGCAGGGAAGGTGGCCGAGGAGCGCAGGGAGGAGAGCGCCGCGATAACCGGGGTCCGCATGGTGGGCGCGAGGGTGCCCGCGAAGGAGGACGCGATCGAGGTGACGACCGGCGTGGCGGCGATCGCCCCCGATTCGAAGGCCCGCCTGAGATCGACATCGAGAAGTTGATCTCCGATCCCTTGTACCTCGACAACCAGGCCCACGGCGTGGTGGGCCGCATGCGTGACATGGACTCCGGGACCAAGAGCCAACTGCGCCGCCTTTACAACGCCGTTCGCCGCGCCGTCCGGACGCCGGAGAACGAGCGGCAGCAGCAATTCGTCATGCTGCGAGCGCGTCTGGCCTATACTATCGCGCGTCACTCCTTGCGCAGCCTGGATCCACTCGAAAAACTGCTGCTGCAGGTCACGCGCAAGAACGAAGCACGCGGCTATGAGCGCTTCAGAGATCTGTTCGAAGCCATCGTGGCTTACAACGAATAACTGATAACTAACAACTAACAACTAACAACCAATAACCATGAGTTCGCACACCGCGCAAACGGAATTGAAACTGATTGGAAAGCTGATCGTGGAAGGCGACATCGTCTGCCAAACCGGACTGCACATCGGGGCCGGGAAAGGATCGCTCGAAATCGGCGGCGCCGATAATCCGGTGGTCAAGGACGCTTTCGGGCTGCCCTACATCCCCGGCAGTTCGCTCAGAGGCAAGCTGCGCTCGCTGCTCGAGCAATCCTCCGGCCTGGCCGTGCCGTCCGAGCTGGTTTATGTTTCCAAGCGCAGAGGCCAGGAAGTGCGCATTCATCAGAGCGAACGTCCCGACGACGAAATCTGTCTTCTGTTCGGGCGCAATCCGGGACGGATGGAGCGGGTCGCGGGCGATGCGCAAGAATCCAGCGCCGCCACCCCGGCGCGCCTCACTGTGTATGACGCTCCGCTGATCGCCGAAAGTATCACAGCTCAGATGCGCGAGAACATGGACGACGAGCTGACTGAAGTGAAAAGCGAGAACGCCATCGACCGCATCACATCCCAGGCGAATCCGCGCACCCTGGAACGCGTGCCGGCGGGAGCCCGCTTTCACTTTCGCATCGTGCTGGACGTGCTGTGCGCCGAAGACCGCGAGCTGCTGCCGCGTCTGATCGAAGGCTTGCGCTTGCTCGAAGACGATAGTCTGGGCGGCGGAGGTTCGCGCGGCAACGGGCGCGTCGCGCTTTCCAGCGTGAAGCTCACCTGGCGTAGCCGCGGCTTCTACGCGTCCGGCGCAGCGGAACAAGAGCTGCTGACTGGCGCCGACTCCGCTGCGGTGCAGTCGCTTGTCACCGCGGCCGATTTTGCGGAGAAACTCGCCGAGTAGGCATGTCATTCGGGATGTCCCAGGCTACCAGCTTTGCGGTGCGATTCCGCCCGATGGGCCCATGGCGCTTCGGCCCCGATTCGGGCGCGCGTGATCGCGTGGATCTCATCTATCACAGCGATGCTTTTTATTCCGCGGTGTGTTCGGCGATGTCGCAGCTCGGCCTGGCCGATGCTTGGCTGGAGGCCACCGCCACTGCGTCGAGTCCCGCGGTGCGCTTCAGCTCCTTCTTTCCATTCATCGGCGACACGATGTTCGTCGTGCCCCCGCGCAGCCTCTGGCCGCCGCCCGAGTCCACCAAGGTCCGCTACAAGGGCGCGCACTTCGTTCCGCTGCCGGTGATCCAAGCGCTGCTCTCCGATCAAGCGATCGATGACGACCGCTGGGCGGTGGACGGCGAAAGCGAATGCTTGACACCGTCCGGGTCGCACGGCCGGGGCCCGTTCCGCGTGGCGCTGCGTTCCAGTGCCGGAGTGGACCGGCTGCACCATGCGGGCGTTGAGGTCCATTCCACGGCGTGTCTCGAATTCGCGCGCGATGCTGGGCTCTGGACCATCGTTCAATTCGCTGACAGCGATGCCGCCGTGAAGTGGGAAGCGCCCGTCCGGAGCGCGCTGCTGCTGCTGGCCGATTCGGGTTTGGGTGGCGAACGCTCGCGCGGCTGGGGCCGTTCGGAAGCGCCCGAGTGGCAGCCTTGGACGCCGCCACAAGCGCCCGCGCTGGAGCAACCAATCGAACGCGCACACTGGCTGCTCTCGCTCTACACACCATCGGAAAACGACTCGGTGGATTGGAAGCGCGGCAGCTACATCACCGTTTCGCGGCGCGGCCGCATCGAAAGCCGGGCGCGGTGGGGCGAGCCGAAACAGCCTACGAACATGATCGCCGAGGGCTCCGTGCTTTTGGCCGCCAACGAACTGCTGGGAGCCGCGAGCAACGTGGCCCCTGCTGGGTTTCCGCATCCGGTGTATCGCTCCGGATTCGCGGTGACGGTTCCCATTCCCTGGCGGGTTGCCGCATGAACTATCGTCTGACGTGTCTCACGCCAACGCTCGTCGGCGACGGCCAGAGACTCTCTCCCATCGACTACATGGTCTGGAAGGACCATGTCAATGTTCTCGATCAATGGCGCATCTTCCGCCTGCTGGCGAAGGGTCCGCGGCTGGAAGGTTATCTCTCGCAATTGAAGAAGGCCGACAAGCTCGACTTCAGCTCTTGGGGCGGATTCGCGCAGAACTACGCCGGCCGACGCATCCCGTTTGAACATCCGAGCTCGACGCAATATTGGGAGAGAACGCACGCCGAGCATTTGTTTATCCCGACCTTCAGCATCGGTCCGAGCGGCCCGTACCTTCCCGGCACGGCGATCAAAGGGGCGTTCCGCACGGGCGTCATCCACGGCCGCGTTACCGCGCGCATGCTCACCGATCTTGCCGAGCGCAGCACTTCGGAGGGCCGTCTGCCGCGCCACCCCGCGAATTCCGTCGAAGAATCCGCACTCGGAGCGGCCAGCGCCGACCCGCTGCGCGTGATCTCCGCGTACGACTCAAAGAGCGTTGCGGCGACCACGTTCAAGATTTACCTGCTGCGCACTTCCACGCTCGAAGCTCGCGGCGGCGGAAAGTTTGAAGTGGCCTGGAAGCAGACTCCGCGCGGCAACGTGAAGCGGGCCGAAGACAGCACGCCTACGTTCGCCGAAATGGCCGAGCCCGGCGCGGTCTTCGAGGGCGAGTGGCGTCAGAACGCATTTCTCTCGCAGCCCGAAATTGGCAAGGCCCTACGCCGCCGCGCGCCGATGGATGCCAGAGCCATGTTCGAGCTGGTGAACAGCTACACCGAGCGGTTGTTGCACATCCAAAAGCAGTACGCCGCGTGGACCGGCCTGGCTCTGCTGAAATCGACCATCGAGCAGCTCGAAGCTCGCCTGACGGCTGTTCGCGAAGCTAAGCGAGGCTGCATTCTTCCGCTCGGTTGGGGCGCGGGCTTTCTCTCGAAGATCGCGTTCCTGGATACGCAGGACGAAACTTATCGGGGGATTCTTCGGCAAGTTGGTCTTTATTCGCGCGCCATCCAATCCGGCCTGCCGTTCCCCAAAACGCGGCGGATCGTGTTTCTCGGGAATCAGCCCGCGAGCATTCCCGGGTTTGTGCACCTGGAAGTCCACGGGTAGGGTCCTCATTCCGCCGGCCGGGCATTGAGTGCCAAGTTGAGTCGGTTCGTCTCTTGGCTCCGGTGTTCGAGATGTTCAGCGCTATACGGCATCCACGTATAGCCGGTCAATCGCGTTCAGGGCGTCTAGCCTGGTACAGGGCGTCTCTCCGTCTCCCCTTCCATACGACTCATCCGTTTTTTTGACCCCTCATCCGAACCTCGCTCGGAATCCGCAGCTTGGCGCTTAATCTGGATTCGTAAGGAGCACCCAATGAAACTGCAAAAGACAACCATCGCCGCCGTGCTCATCTTCACCGCCGGCGTCCTCCTGAGTCAGGATCGTTTCGACATGAAGGTCCGCAACTACTTCTTCGCCGGTCTCGCGGGCGACGCCGCTTCACTCCAGAAGGGCATGAAGATCTGCGAAGAGATCCTGGCGAGCGATCCGAAGCAGCCGGAAGCCCTGGTCTGGCACGGCATGGGCCTAGTCAGCCAGTCCCGTGAAGCATTCCAAAAGGGCGACCAGCAAAACGGCGCCGCACTGTGGCAGCGCGGCCTGGACGAAATGGACCAAGCCGAGGCCATGGCGCCCAATGATCTCGGTGTCCGCATCGTTCGCGGCGCGGTGCTTTTGGTTGCCTCCCAATATCTGCCCAATGCAGAGGCGGCCCGCCCTTTAATCGAAAAGGGCCTGAGTGACTACGAGAAAGCGTACTCCGTCCAGGGCCCTGATCTCAGCCATCTCGGCACGCATAAGAGCGGCGAGCTCATGATCGGCATGGCCGATGCGTACGCCCGACTGGGCCAGCAAGACAAGGCGCAGCAGTGGTTCGAGCGCATTCAAAAGGACCTGCCCGGCACACCCTACGCTAATTCCGCGGCAACGTGGCTGGAGACCAAGACGTTAACGCCCCGGCAGGCCGGCTGTCTGGGCTGCCACACTGGCACGGCAGAAGTAAGATAAGGGCAGGCCATTCATGGACACGCGAACCTATCGCACCAGCATCCTCAAGGTCGTACTCTGGGATTCGGCCATTGCGCTCATTCCGCCGATTCTGCTTTTCGCGCTGAATCCGGGCATAACGTGGCATCGTCTCCTCGAAGATTTCCGTTTCTCTTGGATCTATTCGAACTGCATCGGCGGCATTGCGTTCCTCCTCATTCCGAAGGTGTGGATGGGAACCTGCGCGTACCCACAATGGCTTCGCTGGAGCGCGCGCGTGACTGCGATGCTTGCCGCTTGTGTCACGGGCGCCTTGTTGGCCGGCCTCATCTTCGTCGGCCTGCACTGGGAGCCTATCGATCACTTTTGGCCAGAGTTTCTTGGATCGCTCAAGCTCGCTGTCTTAATAACCATTGGCGCCGGGCTTGCGATTGGCGTCTACAGCACGCTGCGCGAACGGCTGGAGGAAACAACTCTCGAGCTACGCACCAAGGAACTGGAGCGCGAGCGCGCGCTCAAGCTGGCGACGGAAGCACAGTTGGCTTCGCTGGAGTCGCGGATCCATCCGCATTTTCTGTTCAACACGCTGAACTCCATCTCCTCGCTAATTCCCGAGGACCCGGCCCGCGCCGAACGCCTGGTGGAGCAGATGGCCGCGCTGCTGCGCTTCTCGCTGGACGCCAATCAATCGGGCCTGGTGCCGCTCGCGAGCGAGCTTAAGATTGTCGCCGACTATCTGGATATCGAGCGCGCCCGCTTTGGCGACCGCTTGCGCTATCAAATCGATGTTCCCGCTGACTTGAACGAGTCCCGCGTCCCGCCGTTGTCGCTGCAGACGTTGGTGGAGAACAGCGTCAAGCACGCCATCGCGACGGACCGCGCCGGCGGCGAGATTCGTATCACCTGCGCGAGCGCGCACGGTCTTTGCCGGGTCGAGGTTTCGGATTCCGGCCCGGCGTTCCAGCTTGAATCGGCGCCCTCCGGCCACGGGCTCGACAATCTGAAAGACCGATTGTCGGCGCTGTTCGGAGACCGGGCGGCTCTGGTATTGCAGCGTGTGGGCGGGCGCAACAACTTGATCTTGTCGGTTCCTCAAGCTGTCACTCCTATGTGACCTATGGACATGCGGGCATTTCTGGTTGATGACGAAGCGCTCGCTCTGAAGCGCCTTCAGCGGATGCTCGGCGTGACCAAGCGGGTGCAAGTGGTGGGCACAAGCACGGACCCGGTCGAAGCCGTGCCCGCCATTCTCGAAGCGAAACCCGACATCCTTTTCCTCGATATCGAAATGCCCGGGATGACCGGCTTCGAGATGCTAACTCATCTTCAGCCGCAGCCTTGGGTGGTGTTCACCACGGCCTATGATCGCTACGCGCTCGAAGCCTTTGGCGTGAACTCGGTTGACTATTTGCTCAAGCCCATAGAAGCCGTGCACCTGGATCGCGCTCTGGACAAGATCGAGCGTCTGCGCGGAAGCGCCGCGGCTCCTCCAGGAATGACTGAGCTGATCGAGCGGCTGACCGCGGCCGCCGGGGCCGTGAAATCGCCGGCCTATCCGGACCGCGTTGCGTCCAAGGTCGGCGAACGGATCGAGTTCATCGATCTCGGACAAGTGACGCATTTTTTCGCCTCGGACAAACTCACCTACGCAGCCACGGGCGCAAAGAACTACGCGGTGGACTATACCATCCAGGAGCTGGAGCAGAAGCTCGACCCTGGAAGATTCGTTCGCGTCCATCGCGCGTCACTGGTCAATGTGGATCACGTGCAAGAGCTGCATTCCTGGTTCGCAGGAAGGATGATGGTGCGATTGAAGGATTCCAAACACACCGAGCTCACCGTGTCGCGCGATCGGGTGCGCGCGCTCAAGCAGCGGTTAGGGATCTAATACTGATCCTCGTCAGCGCAGTTGATCGAGGCGCTTTTTGGCTTCTTGATCCCCGAGTGCGGCGGCTTGCTGATAGTACCCCTTCGCTTTTGCCACATCTCTGGGAACGCCGGTCCCTTCCTCATAAAACCTCCCGAGATTGAACTTAGCCGCCGGGTTTCCTGCGTCCGCCGCCTTGCGGAACCAGTTGGCCGCGTCCGTGTAGCTTTGCTCGACACCATCACCCAGCTCATACATTCCACCGAGAGACAGCATAGCGGACGTATTGCCTTTCTCCGCTGCCTTGCGAAACCACTTCAAAGCCTCGTCGTAGTTCTTGCCTACTACAGTCCCCTCCAGGAATATTTCGCCCAGATCCTGCATGGCACGAGACTCTCCCAAGTCCGCGGCCACGCGGAACAGATCAACAGCTTCTTTGGATTTGCCGGTACGAAGTTTGTCGGTTGCTTCAAGGTAGAGCTTACTACCTTGGGTTTGCTTATCGACGGTGGGCGGCGCGACATGGGTCGGCGCAAACGGGGATGACGTGGGCTGGGATGCCGTGACCTGGGGTGACGGGACTTGGCTCGACGTCACAGGGTTTGATGCGACCTGGGGCGATGCGACTTGGGGTGACGGGACTTTGCTTGACGTCACAGGGTTTGATTTGACCTGGGGCGGTGGGACCTGGTCCGGTGTCACATGGTTTGGCGCGACCTGGGGTGACGGGACTTGGTTCGGAGTCACAGGGTTTGACGCGGCCTTCGATGGCACGGGAGGGGGCGGCGCGACATCCGTATGGGGCGTTGGCGATACCGAAGGTTCCGAGTTGCTGGGCGGGATTGTGACTTTCTTCGCGAACGGACTCGCTGTTGCCACTTTCGCCGGCTGGACCGAAACGACAGGAATGCCGTGATGTGTAGCGGCCCTGAAATAGAAAAGACCGAGATCGAGTATAACAAGCGCGCCGCCAGCGGCTGCCACGTACCACAGCGACTTGGACCGGCGTTTCTTCGGGATTTGAGGCGAATCCGTCGCCGATACCGCCTGGAACGGCAAAACTACCTGTTGCGTTACGGCAAACTCGTCGAAATCCTCGACAATCCCAACGCGGTTTAGCTTCTCTTCCAGCGCGGCAACGAACTGGGTACAACTCTCATACCTTAACTCGGGCTTTCTGGCCAACCCGCGATGCAATACTTCATCCAAGCCGGCCGGCAGCGTGGGATCGATCGACCGGATGGAAGGGCGGTCTCCGTACACGATCATGTGCGCGAGTGTCGCGAGCGAATCTCCCTGAAATGGCCTGTTTCCGCTCAGAAGTTCATAAGCTACTACCGCAAGCGAAAACTGATCGGACCGCCCACTAACAGGCTGCGCTTCAATCTGCTCGGGAGGCATATAGCTGGGCGTGCCCATGATCATACCGGCCATGGTTCCATGTTCGGTTGACATGCTCTTCGCAATTCCGAAGTCGGCAACCTTCACCGTCGTGCCCTTGTGAAGCATGATGTTTGCGGGTTTAATATCGCGGTGAACCACGCCGTTCTGATGAGCATAATCCAGCGCCGCGGCCGTCTGCCGCAAAATATCAAGCGAATCGGCGAGCTTTAGTTTCTTTTGCGTGGCCAATGTTCTCTCAAGGGTTACTCCGTCAACACGCTCCATGGCGATGAAGGCGATGTCGCCCTCCTGCCCGACGTCCAGGATGACGACGATGCCCGGATGAAAGAGCCGGCCGGCCGCACGCGCTTCCCGGAACAGACGGTCGCGCATGAACTCCGCTTCCTTCGAGTCCGGGCGGAGCTGAAGATGGATGATTTTAACGGCAACGCTGCGTCCGATGAGCGGGTCCATGGCCTCGTACACCACGCCCATGGCGCCGCGGCCCAACTCGCCGGTAAGGACATAGCGTCCAATGCGTTCCATCTGCCGTGGCTTCCCTCCAACAAACGCCGCGGCGGTGGCCAGCGATTCGAGCATTTGCATTACACCCTGATATGTCTCCAGATCGTTGGGACAAGCGGCCTTCAAGAAAGCAAGTCTTTGGCCTTCCGGCTTTACGATCGCTTCCTCAAAAAGCTTGCGAACTCGCTGATGCAATTCCGGGGACACGCTGGGTGCTCCACAATTCCCAAGTATAATAACATTCGCCCGGCCAGCAGAGACCGGCCCAAAGACGTTACTCTAGTAGTTTCCATGCAGTCCACCGCCAGTCCCGTTCAGACCGAAGCGCCGAAACATGTCGCCGAGAAACTGGTTTTCTCGATTCTGCTCGCGGCCGCCTTTTGCCACTTCTTGAACGACATGGTTCAATCGCTGATCCCGGCGATTTATCCTCTGCTGAAGGCTTCTTTCCATCTCGACTTCGGGCAGATCGGGATGATCACGCTGACCTATCAAATCACCGCGTCCCTGCTACAGCCGCTCATCGGCCACTTCAACGATCGCCATCCCCGGCCGTATTCGCTCGCGATTGGCATGGGCTTCACGCTTATCGGCTTGGTGGCGCTCTCGCGCGTAACCACCTACCCCACGCTTCTGATGGGCGCTGCGCTGGTGGGCGTCGGCTCCGCGGTGTTTCACCCGGAGTCCTCCCGCGTGGTCCGCATGGTTTCAGGAGGACACCACGGCTTCGCACAAGCGCTGTTTCAAGTGGGTGGCAACGCCGGATCGTCGCTAGGCCCGCTGCTCGCGGCCTTCATCGTCCTGCCCCACGGCCAGAGTAGCCTTGCGTGGTTTTCGGCGGTCGCTCTGCTTGGGATCATCGTGCTGGCGCGAGTCGGTACCTGGTCGAAGAGGAACAGGCCGCAGGTGCGAAAATTGCGCGCCGGGCACACCGAATATCATCCCCTTTTAACACCACGCAAAGTCTACCTGTCGCTTACGGTCTTGATCGCACTCATGTTCTCGAAGTTCTTCTATCTGTCGAGCCTCAACAGCTACTACACGTTCTTTCTGATGAGTAAGTTCCATCTGCCCGTGCGCAGCGCTCAGATTCACTTGTTCATGTTCGCGGGCGCTATTGCGGCGGGGACCATCATCGGCGGTCCCATCGGCGATCGTATCGGCCGCAAGTACGTCATCTGGTGTTCGATCCTCGGTGTGTTGCCATTCACGCTGGCATTGCCATACGCGAATCTTTTCTGGACCAGCATTCTGAGCATCATCATCGGCGTGATACTGGCGTCAGCGTTCTCCGCGATCCTGGTCTACGCGCAGGAACTGATGCCGGGCAAGATCGGAATGGTCTCCGGCCTGTTCTTCGGATTGGCGTTTGGGATGGCAGGCGTGGGCGCGGCGCTGCTTGGCAATTTGGCCGACCACACCAGCATCGCCTTCGTCTACAAGGTCTGCTCTTTCCTGCCGGCGATCGGGTTACTCACGGGATTCCTCCCGAATCTGGAGACTAAGCGGCAGCGCAGCATGAAGTCGGCACCCGCAACCACTTAGTAACACGGCCTGGGGTTGAAAATAGTCACCTACAGCGATTTGCATCTCGAATTTGGTTCCGGCTGGACGCTGCCGGAAAAGGCCAACGGAGATGTCATGATCCTGGCGGGCGACATCATCACGCTCGCCGATTACGGCCCGCTCGATCAGATTCTGCAGAGATGGAAAAAGCCCGTCCTGTATGTCACAGGAAACCACGAATACTACACGCGGAGCCCGATGAGCCACGAGGACCACAAGTTCAGGGCATGGCTGGACGGCAGCCATCCGCATGTGACGCTGCTGCTCGATGAAGCGGTCAGCATCGATCGCATCAATTTCTTCGGCGGTACGATGTGGACCGATTTCGATGGGGCGGACCAGCTTGCCATGCACACCGCCCGAACTCAAATGAACGATTTCCGGCTAATACAGAACCCGGACCAAACGCCTTTTAGGCCGGCCGATTCCGTTGCACTGCATCAAACGTTCGTGGCAAAGTTGTTCTCTTGGTTCGATCAGGACTTAAGGGGTCCGCGCGTGGTTATCAGCCACACCGCGCCTGTCATCAATCCCAACACGAAATTCAAGGGCAGCCCGCTCTGGCCCGCATTTAATTCTCTGGACATGGAGAAGGTCATCGAAGACCGCCAGCCGGCCTTGTGAGTGTACGGCCACACGCATGAATGCGACGATCAGACGATCGGTAGAACCAGGATCATTTCAAATCAGCTCGGATACCCTAACTCCCACGGTGGTTTCGAATCCGAAGGTTTCGACAATGCCGGCCTTCTGGTCGAGATAGGCGTTTAGAGTGGCCGCGGCCAATCTTATCGGCCCGCCACGGCGCTTCTGCGCTCCATCAATACCACGTCGCGCCAGCGGCCGTTCATTTGTCCCAGCCGGTCTCGCTTACCGACAATGCGGAATCCGGCGCGTTCGTGCAATGCGACGCTGGCGACGTTCTCCGGGAAGGTGCCGGCTTGCAGGGTCCACATGCCTTCGGCTTCCGAATCGGCGACCAACCGCGCCATCAGTTGCCGTCCGACTCCGCGTCCTCGCGCGCGTTCCGCGACGTAGATGCTGACTTCAGCCACTCCTGCGTACACGCATCGGCTCGAGACGCCGCTTAGAGCAGCCCACCCCAAGACAGTGCCATTGGACCGAGCCACGATCCTGGCCGCGAGTAAATGACCCGCGTTCCACTTCTCCCATTCCGGCGCGGTCTGCTCGAAGGTCGCATTCCCAGTGGCGATGCCTTCCAAGTAAATCGCGCGCACGGCGGGCCAATCTTCCTGCCGCATTTCCTCAATTAATATTGCTGGCCCCACCTGCTGATTGTAGTCCTTCCACTTCGGCCAAACGGCGATTCAGATAGCGTCGCTCGGGATCGTTCGCCACCAAGGCAAGAGCTTGCCGGTAGGCTTCCGCCGCTTCCCTCCAGCGGCCATCGCGGCGCAACAGATCCGCTCGCGCGGCCGGCAGCAAATGATATCCGGCCAGTTCGCCTTTCGCTTCCAGCTCGTCGATCAATGCCAGCCCGCTCGAAGGACCTTCCGCCATCGCGATGGCGGCGGCACGATTCAATTCCACCACCGGCGATGGCTGTTTCTGAAGCAAAGCGTCGTACAAGCGCGCGATCTGCGCCCAATCCGTATCTTCCGCGCGTGGCGCACGAGCATGCAGTGCCGCGATCGCCGCCTGCAAAGCGTATTCGCCCGTGGCGCCTTCACGCAAAGCCGATTCCAATAGCGGAACGCCTTCCGCGATCTCGCGCCTATCCCAGAGCTCGCGATTCTGTTCTTCCAACGTGATGATTTCCTCGTCCGGTCCTGCGCGCGCGATGCGCCGCGAATCGTGCAGCAACATCAGCGCCAGCAAAGCGCGCAGCTCCGGGTTGCGCGGAATCAACTCGCAGAGCAATCGTCCCAGCCGAATCGCTTCGTCGCAGAGCTGGCTCCGTATCCAGACCTTACCTGACGTCGCGGCATAGCCTTCGGTGAACACCAGGTAAACCACCAGCATGACGCCGTCCAGCCGCTCGACTAGTTGGTCTCTAGGCGGGACTGCGAACGGGAGGCGCGCGTCCCGGATCTTGCGCTTCACGCGCACCAGGCGCTGCGCCATGGTCGCAACCGGCACCAGAAAACCGCGCGCGATCTCTTCGGTCGCGAGACCGCACACGGTCCGCAGCGTGAGCGCTACCTGCGCTTCCACAGCCAATGCCGGATGGCAACATGTGAAAATCAGACGCAGTTGGTCGTCAACCATGGCAGCCTCGGACAGATCGATCTCGGGCTCGCTTAGCGCGGCGAGGTGTTCGATTTCCCCCTGTTTTTCGGCAAAACGTGCACGCCGCCGAAGCTGATCCACCACGCGGTTGCGGGCGGCGGACACCAGCCACGCGTACGGGCTCGCGGGCGCTCCATCGCGCGGCCACTGTTCGAGCGCCGCCACGAACGCATCCTGCACCGCTTCCTCGGACAAATCGAAATCGCCCGTCAAGCGCACAGTAGTGGCCAGCACGCGCCTCCACTCCTCGCGATAGAGCGATTCCAGATTCATCCCGGACGCTTGACCAACGGCCTCACTTCAATCGATCCCCAGCGCGCCGAAGGAATGCGCTCCGCAATCCCCAGCGCTTCGTCCAAATCCTTGGCTTCGATCAGGTAGTATCCGCCGAGCTGCTCCCTGGTCTCCGCAAACGGACCATCGGTCACCAGCCGTTTGCCGCCGCGCATGCGCACGGTGCTGGCAGTCGCCACGTCCTGCAATTGGTTACCCCCGACGTAGTTCTTCGACTCCTGAATGCTCTGGGTAAAGCTCCCAAACTCCTGGTACATGGCGCCTTGGTCCGCTTTGCTCATCTTAGCGACGTCAGCTTCGTTTCCATAGATCAGTAATAGGTACTCCATATGCCTCCTTGGCCTTTCGCTAGATAGTCGAACGGCGGCGCCTAGAATCGACACTACCCGAAGATCTTTTTGAGCGCGACCGCACGCGCGCCACCAGGTACCAGACAATCAGCACGTTGATCGCTGTTACCGCCAGCTTTAGGATCGTAAAATGCCGCGCCAGTTCGTAGATCTCCAGCGGGATGAACAAGCCGGTTGAAATGATGGTGAAATATTCCGCCCAATGCTTGCGAAGGAGCAGACCCATACCTTCCGTCAAGAACACTCCCGCGTATAGGAAGGTGCCCACGCTCAGCTCCTTCAATTGCTTCGGCGTCACGCGGAAGATCCTTACCAGAGTTCCGTGAATGAATCGATTATCGGGATCGACGCGCAGCACCTGTATCCAATGCATCATTGTGCTGCCGAGATCCTTGTGCAAGAACTTGATCGACCCGATCCCGACGGCGATCAGCAGAAGGGCTTTGACCAGTTTGAAGAGCCCAATGAGAATAAGAATGAAGGACGAGGATTGTTTCGCCGCGCGCGCCACCATCCCATGGTACCTGCTAGATTACGACCAGCATGCGCCATCGCCTGTTGATTGCGGCGCGGTCGATCCTGCTGGGCTGGGCCGCGCTATTCGCGGTCACCTATTTGGCAGAGCGTCCACTGCTTCGTTGGACCGCACCGGTGCTCGGCGCAAGCTGGCTTCCGACCGCGCAGTTGGCGTTCGAGTGCGTCGCGCTAGCCGCGACAGGCTGGATGATTGGGCGCTGGAACAGGTCCGACACGGTTCCCGTGGTACTGGTCTTTGCTGCGATGCTCGCGGTCTGGAATTTCGGTCTCGTTCCGGCCATCAACATCCCATGGCTGTTCCGATTGATGGTGGATTCGTTCGGGGATGCCCGTTATCTGGAATCGTTGGTTACCGGTGCTGTAACTCAGGCCCTCCTGTTTGGAAGTCTGTTCGTGGGCGCGATACTGAGCCGCGCGCGTGAGCACGCGGTTTCGCTTTTTGTAAGTGCCCCACCAGACGAATAGAATGGTCACGTGCGATTCTTTCTCTCGCTGGTATTCGCAGCGCTGCTTCCAGCGATGTGCTCGGCTCAGACGAACACAGTTCCTGGCGAATTCTTAGTCGATCCGCCGACCTTGGTCTCCCTCGGTTTCGAGTGGAAGATTTCAGGAGACGACAATCGCAACGCGCGCGTGGACGTCACTTATCGCAAGAAAGGCGAGCAGCAGTGGCGCGAGGGGCTGCCGCTTCTGCGCCTGCAGCACGAACAGGTCCTGGGTGGAGTGGCGCGCGAGGGCGGCAGTCACTACTACAGTTACGTAGCTCCCAACATGTTCGCCGGCAGCCTGCTGAATCTGGAGCCCGGCACCGAATACGAATGCCATTTCGCTCTGTCCGATCCGGACGGAGTGAAGGGAAAAGCGGAAAAGACCGTGATCGCGCGCACGCGCCAGGAGCCTCAGCCTGCCCCCGGCGGCCATGTCTATCACGTGTATCCGTTTGGGTACAAGGGAGCCAAGCAAGAGCCCGCATTCATTGGTTTGCTCGCCGCTTACTATATGGGTTCGGACCAGTCCGACCATTCGAACGCACTGCCTCCGCGCGTTCTGGCGGGCGATATCATTTTGGTGCACGCCGGGCTCTATAAGGACAGCCGGTTCATCTATGGCGGCTTCGACCGGGCGGTTCCCGCCTATGGCACGCCCTTTGATGGCACTTACTATTTGACTCAGAGCGGGACGCCCGACAAACCGATTGTCATCAAGGCTGCGGGCGATGGCGAAGTCATCTTCGATGGAGATGGTTGCCAGACTCTCTTTAATCTGATGGCGGGGAACTACAACTATTTCGAGGGCATCACGGTTCGAAATACCAATGTGGCGTTCCTGCTCGGGCTAAAGAATATTGCCGGGTCGAGTGGCTTCACGCTGAAGCATTCGCGGATCGAGAATATCGGCCGCGCGGTGCAAGATGAGTGGTCAGGTTCGAAGAACGTCTACATCGCGGACAACGTTTTCATCGGGCGGCACGATCCCAACAAGCTTCAGAGCTGGTGGACGCCGGCGGTCTGGGCGAAGTTCCCCGGTTATCCAGCTCCAATCACATCAGAGTACGCGGTCAAGATCTACGGCCAAGGTCACGTCGTCGCCTACAACTATGTCGCCAACTGGCACGACGGCATCGACATTGCCACTTATGGCGATCCTGACGGTACACCGAACGCGATCCAAGACCGGCTGCCCGCTTCCATCGATTTCTACAACAATGACTTTTCCAATATGGCCGACAACTGCATCGAAGCCGACGGCGGGGCCCGTAATATTCGGGTTTTCGAGAATCGCTGCTTCAATTCGGCCGGGGGCGCATTCAGCGCGCAGCCGACGTTCGGCGGCCCGCTCTATTTTTACCGGAATCTTGTTTACGACGCCACCACCGGCGGTCCCTTGAAGTTCGTGGACACGCCCGCCGGCGTTTTGGTCTATCAGAATACCTTCATCGGCCAAGGCCGCTTGATGGGGCCCGCGTCCAACGTCCACTTCTTGAACAATCTGATATTGGGAGACGGCTTCGGCGATCCGGTCCTCAATTTGCGCACGTACACGAATTACTCCACGTCGGATTACAATGGCTTCCGCCCGAATCCAAACGTCGAGGACGCCTTTGAATGGAACTCGCCGCCGTTCGAGGTTGCAGCCGACTATCAGGGTCAGCAAGTGACGCGCAAATTCAAATCCCTCCAAGAATACAGCCAGTCGACACGTCAAGAGCAGCACAGCATCCTGGTGGATTACGATGTCTTCGTCAATGTCAGCATTCCCGATAAATCGGACCCCCAGCGTCTCTATAGGCCGGAAGATTTCGATTTCCGTCTGAAGGCAGGATCACGCGCGGTGGATGCGGGCATTTTGCTTCCTTCGATCACGGACGATTTCACAGGCCGTGCGCCGGACCTGGGCGCGTATGAATTGGACCGCCCGTTGCCGCACTACGGTCCCAGGAACCAGTGACGCCTTTTGACCCTGTCCCGCTACTGATACTCTTCTTCAGCACGTGATAGCATGGCCTAACGGATGGGAACAATTTCACCAAAAACGATTCTAAGCGGCTGCGCATTATTGGGTTTGATCGCGGCGAGTGCAATGGCTCAGAACGCGAAAGCGCCGGCGGGCGACTGGCCTTCTTACGATCATGACTCGGCCAGCACGCGCTACTCGCTGCTCACGCAAATCAACACCAAGAACGTCGCGACCCTGAAGTCAGCGTGGACCTATTCATTGAAGGGTGAAGCGCAGGCGCCTCGCTTCGGAGGCGGAGGATCGGAGGCGACGCCGATCGTAGTGAGCGGCACCATGTACATCACGGCGTCGGCGCGCGTGGTGGCGCTGGATGCGGTCAGCGGCAAGGAGGTATGGAGCTACACGGTCAGCGGCGCGCGGCTATCCACACGCGGCGTGGCCTACTGGCCCGGCGACAAGCAGAATCCGCCCCGCATCCTGTTTACTGCCGGCCCCAATCTGATCGCGCTGAACGCCAATACCGGCAAGCTCGATCCGGGCTTCGGCAAAGAGGGCATAGTCGACATGGTGATCGGCTACGGGGGCGTGCCCACGGTGTTTCGCAACGTGATTACGGTAGGTGCGGCGGTTCTCGAAGTTCCCACCGGCCCGCCCGGCGATACCCGCGCTTACGACGCTCGCACCGGCGCCAAGCTGTGGGAGTTTCACACCGTTCCCAGGCCGGGCGAAGTGGGGCATGAGACCTGGCTGAACGATGGCTGGAAGGACCGATCCGGAACCAATATCTGGGCTTGGCCCATGACGGCCGACGCGCAACGCGGGATCCTCTATATGACCATCGATGGGCCCGCTTCCAATTACTACGGCGGCGATCGGCCGGGCGCGAATCTTTTCGGCAACAGCTTAGTGGCCGTGGACGCGGAGACCGGAAAGATGAAGTGGTATTTCCAAACGGTCCATCACGACTTGTGGGATTACGATAATCCGCCCGCGGCGGTGCTGGTGGACATCGATGTGAACGGCAAAAAAATTCCGGCCATCGCCGACATCGGCAAAACGGGATGGATGTTCATCTTGAATCGCGAGACCGGCAAGCCGGTGTTCGGCGTGGAGGAGCGCAAAGTAGCGGCGGGCGATGTTCCGGGCGAGTGGTATTCGCCCACGCAGCCGTTCCCGCTAAAGCCGCCGCCGCTGGCGCGCATGGATTACAAGCCGGAGGATCTGGTGACGGCCGCCGACACGACGCCCGAGCACGCCGCAGCCTGCAAAGCGCTGGTGGAGAGAAGCGGCGGATTTTATAATGCGGGTCCATTCACGCCGTTCCTGTACCACGAAGAAGGCAAGCCGCCGAAGTCGAGCATCATTTTCCCGGGCGCGACGGGCGGCACCAATTGGGGCGGCATGGCCGTGGATCCGAAAGATGGGTACATTTTCGTGTACACGCAGGATCAGGGGCAAGTCGGCTGGACCGAGAAGAAACGACCCGGTGTCGAGTATTCTTTCGACGAGCATGGTTCCAAGCTCGAATATACGCGGTCGGCGGTGGATGATCCGCCGGGGCCATTTCATACTTTCAGCGCGCCTGCAAAACCGGGCGATCGCGCGGCGGGCACCTGGCCGTGTCAGAAGCCACCCTGGGGCCGGTTGACCGCGGTCAATGCCAATACCGGCGAGTTTGCGTGGCAGGTTCCTCTGGGCATCACCGAAGATTTTGGGCCGGACCGGCAGAATACCGGGCGGGCCGGAGGGTTCGCGGGACCAACAGCAACCGCGGGCGGGCTGGTGTTTATTGGAGCGGTGAGTGACAATCGGTTCCGCGCGATCGATTCGAAGACCGGCAAGGAGCTTTGGTCAGCCAAGCTGGACGCGGCGGCGAATGCCGATCCGATGACCTACGAGGGCAAGGATGGCAAGCAGTATGTGGCTATCGTTGCCGGGCTGACGCTGAACGTTTTCGCGCTGCCGTAGGGCTACTGCCCCGGCCATTTCCACTGCGCGGGTGTGGTGGGTTTGAAGGCTGGGCGATGCTTCCGCCGGCCCGCCTTGGCTTCCTCCACTGCGTTGCGGGCGGTGGCAAAGGCCACGATCTCGGCGCGGGTTACGGTATAACTCACGAAAGGAATCGTGTCGGCTCCAGGTGTGGCTAACGCAGTCTGCAGGATGCGCAGACACAGGGACGGGCCGTCCTGAACCCGGATGCGGTTCTCGGCCAGCACGGTCATATCAACGTTTAGGAGGAATTCCAGATTCTTGCGGAGCTTGGTCGGCCGCTCGCTGGGCAGCACGCCGTCAAACCGGTAGCTGCGGATATTCGCTCGCTGGTTGAAGCCTTTAAATAGGAGCTGCATTATTAAGGGGCCGCACCTTTTCGGCGGCACTGCGGACACGCCGGACTACGCGGGAGCACCCGCCCCAGATTTCGAATGGCAACTGGCCGCTTGTGCAACGGCCAGACCCTAGCTGTTGTGTTGCTCGATTACGCTAACGTGACTTGTTCGGCTTGCAGGCCCTTGGGACCGCGCTTGACGATGAAGGACACGCGAGCGCCTTCATCGAGCGTGCGATATCCGCTGGCTTCTATGGCCGAGAAATGCACGAAAACATCTTCGCCATTGTCCCGCTGGATAAATCCAAAGCCTTTTCCTGCATTAAACCACTTTACTGTCCCTGTCTCTTTCACATTTTCTCCTTCGTACTCTGTTGCTTGGTTTGTTGATTGAATTTGAGCGCGAAATACGCTCAACCTAACTGCGAAGCGCCGCTCTCCTCTGATTGCGCCGCATCCTCTGATAGCTCGTTTAATAGCTCGTTTACGCCCACGTCGTCCTCCGGCTCGCCCTCGCCCTTGTGCTGTTTCCGCTCCAGCCGGCGAGCGAGCTTTTCCCGGTGCTTTTCAGCACGGGCAACTTCTTTCTGACGTTTCTTGAATGTATCGCCTGACCGGCCAGCCATGAGATTCTCCTGTACATTTTGGCGGTTTGGTTGACCACCGGAATCGATAAGTTATGGAGGGCTACCAGCGGCGGTCGCGCCGTCCACCACCGCCTCCACCAAAATCGTTCCTGGGGCGGCTCTCGGTCTTGGGCCGGGCTTCGTTGACGTTAATCGCTCGGCCGCCCAAGTTCGTTCCGTTCAGGCCGGCAATCGCCTGATCGGCTTCCTGGGCATCCGTCATTTCGACGAACGCGAAGCCACGGGATCGGCCGGTGTCGCGGTCCGTCATTAAGCTGACTCGTTCCACGGCGCCGAACGCTTCAAAGGCCGTGCGAATGGATTCCTCCGTCGCTCCGAAATCCAAGTTTCCTACAAATACTTTTTTCATGAACTGTTCCTTCGTCTCTTAGGGGCACATTTGATTGCGGGCTTTGCGAGGAGCACGATGCGTTACTGCGTTGCGGCCAAGCGTGGGCGGGACGATCAAACTGAGGCTAAGTATAGCATGCGGCAGGGCATTCAGCAATTCCAGGCTCCCTTACCGGGTCCGGCAGCCCCGGCGGGCCTCGTCGAATTGATCGAAGAGCCGGGCCGCGCCGTCCCCGGCCAAAGTCTCCAGCCGATGTGGCTGGCCCGCTTCCACGGTGAACCGAACCTGGTAGCCTTGAGCGCGGAATTGCTCCGACTGCTGCTTCATCGCGCTCAACCAATCCGGGTCGAGTTCCCCGGCGTGCATGTTGATGCACATTCCGGACAGAGCTTGCATGCGTGCCGCAGTTGGATCGCGAAGGAAGCCGGGGAAGCCGGTGACAGAGAGGAAATACCGCGGATACATCGCGGCGATATGAAAGGCGCTGAGGCCTCCATTGGACATGCCGGCGATGTGGAACTTGCCGCCGTCAACTTTGAAATCAGCCAGGAGCTTGGTGATGAATTCGGGAAAGACGCGCGCTCCCTCTTCGAAGAACAGATCGCCATCGGGGGCGGCCGGAACCACCACGATGTAGCCGCGACGTTCCGCTTGAGCGCGCCAGTTCCTCTCGACGGTGCTCTGGACGATGCTCATGGTTTGCGGACCGCCTGGAAACGCGAGGACCGCCGGATAAGCCTTGGCCGGATCGTAGCCGTTGGGAAGGATCAGCTTGTAGTGGACGAAAACGCCACCGATGTTCTTCACTTTGTCTTGAACTTCGGCGGACGCGAGCTGGCAAACCAGCTGACAAACGACGATCGCCAGGGCAATCGTGATCAGTCGGGGAGTCTTCTGCGGCATGGAATTATTATCTCAGCAGCCCGCGGACAACGCTGCCGGCGGCCGACGCGAATTCCATGTTCAGCCGCACATCCACGAGAATTGCGGGGACCAGGCCGGTCCACCCAGGCACGCCGCCCTCTCCCGCCAGGGAACCAAACACGACCAGGAGCAGCAGCGGTCAGAAGACCCGCGCATACGCGTTGACGTCGTTCCAATACGTGACCTGGGTCAGCATAAAGACGAGAACGACGAACATCGCAGCGGCGATTGCAAACGGATTAAGAGGGCGCGCGCGGAGGAACAGATACCAGACGAAAGCGGGCAGAGCCGTGGACGCCCAAATCACGGCGCGCACCAACCGACGGTTGATCAGCTCAACCAGGCAACATCCTCCAACGAGGAAGACTCCGGTTTCGCGAACCAGACAAGCCAGCACCAAAACAACGAAGAGTTTCGTCCAGGCGCCGGTCCGCCAGTAGAACGCGAAGGCAATGGTGAAGGCCGCCAAGGCGACGTCGATGGTCATTCGGTCCATGGAAATGAGCGTGGCTGGGACCAGCAAGAATGCCAGCGCCACGCGGGATGGCG
Organism: Bryobacterales bacterium; assembly: GCA_003166865.1. Lineage (GTDB taxonomy): Bacteria > Acidobacteriota > Terriglobia > Bryobacterales > Bryobacteraceae > Palsa-89. The sequence goes on along the minus strand of PMUP01000019.1, from coordinate 61,547 downwards.
GCCCACCAGCACGGCTCATCGGCTGAGCCAGTACGCGCCGAGCAAGACGAAGATCGCGATGACGGCGATATACGACGCGTCGATCCGCGCTTGATGCCCAGCCACCAGCAGGTAAGCCAGCCGGGCACCAGAATGCGTTGATAACGTTGCACCGGAGCGTCCAAATACTTCGCGTAACCGCGCCGCATGAGCAAATCATGGGCTACGTAGCGATACATTTCACGGTCGTAGCCGTGGCCGGGAAATTTGTAGGTTCCCGCAACCAAGTCCGGTGGGATGGGTAGTCTTCGCCGCTGAGGAACAGCGCGGTCCAGTTCCCGGCGCGGAGGTAGTGGACCGTGAGGAATTGCCAAAGCAGCAAAAGAGCCAAGCCGAGAACAACCCACGCCATCGAAGCACCGGCTTGGCTGGCTTTGTTATCGTGCCGCGTCTGCAACACCAGGAAGTATGACACGACCCAGGGTTTCCGGTACCATGAGATTTTCCCCGCACACATGTTCCGTTTCGAAACAGCCGGTGAATCTCATGGAGAGTGCCTGGTAGCCACACTGACGGGTCTTCCCGCGGGCATTCCGATCACTCTGGACGCGATCAATCATGAGCTGTGGCGCCGTCAACAGGGGTACGGGCGCGGCGGCCGCATGAAGATCGAAACCGACCGCGCCGATATTGTCGCCGGTGTTCGCCACTCCAAGACCATCGGGTCGCCGATTGCGATCGTGATCCAGAACAAGGACTGGAAGAATTGGACCGAGGCGCTGCCAGTGGAATGCAGCGACGACCAGCCGGAGAAGCATAAACCGGTGACGCGCCCCCGTCCGGGCCACGCTGACCTGGCGGGCAGCCTGAAGTACAATTTTCCGGATGCCCGCTACATTCTGGAACGGGCCAGCGCGCGAGAGACCACCGCGCGCGTTGCGGTGGGCGCACTGGCCAAAGCGTTCCTCGGACAATTTGGCGTCTGCGTGCTGAGCCATGTGATCGGTGTCGGTGAAGCGCGCCTGGATCGGCCCGCGGCGTGGGAGGAACTGGTCGCGCTGAGCAAGAAGGAAGAGGTACTGCTGGGCTGCGTCGACGCGGAGGCTGAAGCCAGGATGAAAGAAGTTGTCGACCAGGCGTATCGCACTGGCGACACGGTGGGCGGCGTGTTTGAGGTTGTTGCGCACGGCGTGCCCCCGGGACTGGGCTCGCATGTGACGTGGGACTCGCGCCTGGATGGCCGTCTGGCGCAGGCTATCGTCTCCATGCAAGCCGTGAAGGGAGTCGAGATCGGATTCGCCGCCGAAGGGGCGTCTTCATTCGGATCGCGCGTGCAAGACACCATTCACTACAATCGGGAGGAGCGGCAGTTCACGCGCGGCGCCAATCGAGCCGGAGGGCTGGAGGGCGGCATGACCAACGGCCAGGATGTGGTGGTGCGTGGGTTATTGAAGCCGATTTCGACGCTGCGCCGGCCGCTTGAATCGGTGGATCTGGTGACGCGTGAGCCCGCGCTGGCGGCTTACGAACGCAGCGACGTTTGCGTTGTGCCCGCTGCCGGTGTGATCGGCGAAGCCATGGTTTCCATCGTTCTGGCGCAAGCATTCTTGGAGAAGTTTGGCGGCGACTCGCTGGAGGAGACGCGCCGCAATTTTGAAGGCTACAAGGAGCAGGTAAGAAACTTCTGATGACGTATTCGATCGTTCTATTCGGCGAGCCGGTGCTCGAAAAACAGGCTGCGCCCGTGGCCGAGTTTGATACACCCGAGCTGAACACATTGATCGAGGACATGTTCGAGTCCATGTACGCCGCCAAGGGCGTGGGCCTGGCCGCTCCGCAGATCGGCATCGCACAACGCATCGCCGTGATCGATCTTTCGGTGGCCGAGGACCCGGCCCAAAAGATCGTGCTGATCAATCCCGAGATCATACGCAAGGAAGAGTTTCAAACCGGCGAAGAGGGGTGCCTGAGCCTACCTGGATTTCGCGAGCAAGTGACGCGTCCCAAGAGCGTCACCGTGCGCGCTCAAAATATCAAGGGCGAGCCTTTCGAAATGACCGGCGAGGAACTTTTGGCGCGCGCCTTTGCCCACGAAATCGATCACTTGAATGGCCGCTTGTACATCAGCCACGTGAGCGCCCTGAAGCGCGACTTGATCCGGCGCAAGGTGCGCAAGTTAGTGAAAGCCGGAGAATGGTCCTGATTTTTCTGGGCACTCCCGCGTTCGCGGTTCCCACGCTCGAACGGGTCGTCGACGAGGGCCATCGCGTCGTGGCCGTCTTTACGCAACCCGATCGGCCGAAGGGACGCGGGGGACAAGTGAGTCAATCGCCGGTGAAGGAAGCGGCATTGCGTCTGGGATTGCCGGTGCATCAGCCGGAGCGCATACGGCGGCCGGAAGTGCTGGAGCAGTTGAAGCAGATGAAACCGGACGCGATGGTGGTGGTCGGCTACGGCCAGATCATCCCGCAGGGCATCATCGATATTCCGCGGCATGGCATCATCAATGTGCATGCGTCGTTGCTGCCGAAGTACCGGGGCGCGGCGCCGATTCAATGGGCCATCGCGAATGGCGAGACGCGAACCGGCGTGACTACGATGCGGATTGACGCCGGGCTCGATACCGGTGACATGCTGCTGAAGTGGGAGACGGAAATCGGGCCAGAAGAGGACGCCCTAGATCTCGGCCGCCGTCTAAGTGTCGCCGGCGCTGAGCTTCTTGTGGAGACGCTCCAGGACAATCCCGCACCGGTGAAGCAGAATCCTGACGAAGCGACTTATGCGCCGATCCTGAAAAAGGAAGACGGGCTGATCGATTGGAGCTGGCCCGCGAGAAAGATTTCCAATCGATCGCGCGGGTTCCTTCCGTGGCCGGGCGCGCACAGTTTCTTTCGCGGGCAGCTATTTCACATCTGGAAGTCGCGCGTCTCGAGCGATCGGGAGAGCGGCGAACCTGGGCAGATGATTCCGCAAAAGAAACGCCTGTTGATTGCGTGCGGAGAAGCGACCACGCTCGAGGCCATCGAGGTTCAAGTGGAGGGCAGGAAGCGGATGTCCGCTGAAGCGTTCCTGAACGGGCATCAATTACGAGATGGCGAAATGCTGGGGGTAAAATTGGCGTGAAGTTACCGCTGGGTTATCGATACTCGGCCGTGTACGCCGGAATCCGCAAAGTCAGGAAGGACGATGTGGCGCTGATCGTTCCGGATGCTCCCGCATCGGGCGCTGCCGTGTTCACGCAGAATCGCGTGCAAGCCGCGCCGGTTCGCATCGCGCGCTGGAATCTGACCAAGTCGCGCGGACTGGTGAGCGCGGTCCTGATGAATGCGGGCAATGCCAATTGCGCCACCCAAACGGGCGATCGCGTCGCGCTGGCTTGCTGCGACGCCGTGGCCAATCATCTCCACGTTCCGCCGGTGCAGGTTTTTCCCGCGTCCACGGGCGTGATCGGCGTGGAGCTCGACGCGCATTTGATCGTCAACGCGGTGCCTGATCTTGTCGCGGGGCTCGCGCCAAGCGGCTTTGAAGACGCCGCCCGGGCAATACTCACCACCGATACCGTGATGAAGACGGCGCACAGCCAAGTGCGTCTGAAAGGCGGGACGATTCGTATTGCAGGGATGACCAAGGGCTCCGGCATGATCCAGCCCAACATGGCCACCACGCTCGGGTTCGTGATGATGGATGCCGCTGTTCCGCCCGCTGTTCTCGCCGCGATGCTGGCTGCTGCCGTGAAACGCAGCTACAACCGGATTAGCGTGGACGGCGACACCTCCACCAACGACACCATGCTGGTGCTGGCGAACGGAGCGTCGGGAATTCAGCCCAATCAGAAAGAGAGCAAAAAGCTGGAAGAGGCGCTAACGCAAGTGATGGAGGACCTGGCGCGCCAAATCGTGCGCGACGGTGAAGGCGCGCGCAAGCTGGTGACCATTGAGGTGAGCGGCGCCTCGAACGAGGAGGCCGCGACGCAGATTGCGCGCAGCATCGCCAATTCGCTGCTGGTCAAGACCGCGATCGCGGGCTCCGATCCCAACTGGGGCCGCATTCTCTCGGCTGCCGGGAATGCCGGCGTGCCGCTGGATCCGAACAAAGTGGACATCGATCTCCAGAACGTGCCCGTGTGCCGGGGCGGGCTGGCTGCGGATTTCTCCGAGCCCGATCTCAAGAAAAAGCTGGACGAGAGCGAGTGCCTGATTCGTTTTGTCTTGCACGGCAGAGGCCAGGGTGCGGCGCGCTTCTGGACATGCGATCTGACGGAGAAGTACATTGAGATCAATGCGAGCTATCGTACGTAGCGCGGTGTTGGTTTCGATCGCCTCCGCCTTCGCGTGCGCGGATGCGCATGACGACGTGATTGAAGTGATCACATCGATGGCGGGCTCGTTGACTGAAGTGAATGGGATTGGCGATTCGGTTGTGCGCGGGAACGTGTCGAGGTTCATGTCGGCGTTCAGTAAAGACATGCCGGGCTACGGGACGCTCGAGATGAACGTGACTGCGTTGGTCAGGCAGGCCGAGGTCTCTTCTTCCATACAGACGGTGAGTGAGGACGGCGATGATCAAGCGCGCAGCATCGATCTAGATTGGGTGTTGGAAGTGCGCAGCCTGCAGGAGGACGGCCCGATCGTTCGCCGCCGCGAAGTGATTCACTGCGAGTTTCGCAAGCAAAACAAACACTGGAAGATCGTATCGCTGAAGCCAATCGATTTCTTCGCGCCGCCCAAGCTAGGGCAATAGATGCTGGGCCAATAGACGCTAGGGCAATAGATGATAATCCGCTATATTGCGGGCTTCGTGATCACGGCTGCACTCTTGATTGCGCAGCCCAATCTGATGCCGTGGCCGGCCCAGATCGAGATGGGGCAGGGAAGCCTTGCGGTCCCCCCGTCGATCCGCATCGCCATCACGGGGTACTCGGAGCCGCGCTTGGAGGCGGCAGTTCGGAGGCTTGGCGAGGTCATTCCACCGGGGCCATCGGCTCGATTGGTCATCCAGTGCGATCACGCCTCCGCGCCGGTCCAGCAGCTTGGTGAAGACGAAAGCTACCACTTAGAGATCACGCCAATGCAGGCGCGGCTGTCTGCGTCGAATCCGCTCGGCGTGTTGCGCGGCCTGGAAACATTTCGGCAGCTCGTTGTTACTAGCGCCCGCGGTCAGCAAGGTTACGAAGTGCCCGCGCTGGACATTCAAGATCATCCGCGCTTTCCGTGGCGCGGTTTGCATTTGGACATATCGCGGCACTGGATGCCCATCGAAGTGGTCAAGCGTAATCTCGAGGCCATGGCCGCTGTCAAGCTCAACGTCTTTCACTGGCACTTGTCTGATGACCAAGGTTTCCGCGTCGAGAGCAAGCGCTTCCCGAAGTTGCAGCAGCTCGGTTCCGACGGGCTTTACTACAAGCAAGAGCAGGTGCGCGAGGTAATCGCCTACGCGAGCGATCGCGGCATTCGCGTGGTCCCCGAGTTCGACATTCCAGGCCACGCTACGAGTTGGCTGGTGGGTTATCCGCAGCTTGCGAGTGCGCCAGGGCCCTATCAAATCGAACGCAACTGGGGAGTGTTTGATCCAACCATGGACCCAACGCGCGAATCCACGTATCAATTTCTCGACACATTCATTGGCGAGATGGCCGCGCTCTTTCCGGACCAGTTCTTTCATATCGGCGGCGATGAAGTGAACGGCAAGCAATGGAAGAGCAGCGCGCGCATTCGGGCGTTCATCCGCCAGCATCATCTGAAAGACGCCGAGGGCCTGCAGGCTTACTTCAATCGCCGGCTTCAGAAAACGGTGGCGAAATATGGCAAGAGACTGGAGGGCTGGGATGAAATTCTCGATCCGGATCTGCCAAAGGACATCGTGATTCAATCCTGGCGCGGCCAGAAGTCGCTCGCTGAGTCCGCGCGGCATGGTTTTTCGAGCGTCCTTTCCGCGGGCTACTATCTCGATCACATGGAGCCGGCATCGACGCTCTATGCGGTGGATCCTCTGGACCGCGACGCCGCCAATCTTAGCGATGAGGAAAAAGCTCGCATTTTGGGCGGTGAAGTTGCCATGTGGGGCGAATTCGTGAGCCCGGAAAATGTGGACTCGCGCATTTGGCCGCGCGCGGCCGCAGTGGCCGAGCGGCTCTGGTCACCGCAAGAGGTGAAAGACGTGCCATCGATGTACCGCCGGTTAGACCAAGTGAGCCAGGAGCTCGATCGGCTCGGCCTGACACATCGCTCCAGTTATCTTCCGATGCTGGAACGGCTGGCCGGCGGAGCTCCGATAGAACCGCTCAAGACCCTGGCCGACGTCGTCGAGCCCGCGACCTTTGGCCAGCGCATCCGCACTCACAAATACAATCAACAGACACCCTTGACCGGGCTGGTAGACGCGGTTCGGCCGGAGAGCGATACGGCGCGGGAATTTGCGATGCTAGTCGATCACATGGATCGCCTGCAACTACGAATGTGGCTCATTCGCTGGCGTGACAACGACGCACGCATGGAGCCTAACGGAGCGTTGACGCATTTGGGCACCATCGGCTTGCAGGCTCTCGACTACCTGGATCGCGGCGAGCGTCCGCCGGAAACCTGGCTGGCGCAGCAACGGGCTTTTTTGGAAACATGCAAAAAGCCGCAGGCGGAATTGCGGCTTGCCATTGGGCCGTCGATCGAGAGGCTGGTCGCCGCTACGGTTTCGCGACCCTAGGGCTATTCAGGGCCTGCTCCACGGAAACATGGTTGACATCCAGCGTTTGGCCGAGCACTTGATCGAGCGAGGTCCGCGCGTGGCTATAGGCCGATCGCGTCGAGACTTCGGTTTCCTGCGCGGCCACTAGCGTGGTTTGGGCCGCTTCCACGTCGCTGATGGTCGCTGCGCCAAACGAGAACGACTGCTGCGACTTGTCGAGCAGCTCTTGCTGAAGCTTGCGCGAGTCCACGGCCTGCGAATACCGGGCACGGGCCTGCCGCAGCGCGACCATGTAGTTGGAAATATCCACGACCAATTGATTCTGGTTCCGTCGTTCGACGACGTCGCCCTGGCGCAATTGCAATTGTTCGATTCCGTAGTCGCCCTGCGCGATGCGGTTGTGGATGGTGCCCGCAAACAAAGCGCCCACGCGCCGGCTCGGGAAGTCGTCGCGAAATACCTGGCCCAGAGCGTTGCCCAATCCTCCCACGTAATATGGATCGGGCGCGACGCCTTGGTAAGGAGCCGATGTGCCCGAGAGTCCGCTCGCGCTGACGGCCGCGAACGCCTGCAGACTGGGCAGTACGCCGTTGGCCGTTCCGCGCGCCGAGATCTCGGACACTTCGTCGTTGATTTTGGCGAGCGCCACGTCAGGCCGATTTCGGAGAGCAGTGGCCACCAGGTCGCGAAGCGCGGGCAAATTGTCTTGATCGGGAACTTCGATGCGGTCCAGCGGCATGATCTGGGCGGAATCTAGCAGCTCATCCTCCAGGCCGTTTCGGCTGATCGTGTTCTTCAGTAGGTTCTCCTGTTGTTGCGCGGTGGCTTGGGCGATACCCAGCAATTGCCGGCTGTTGGTAACGTTAGCCTGTGCTCGCGAGGCTTCAAACCGGGGAATTACTCCTAGCTCGATCTGCTTGCGGGTGTCGTCATAAAACTTTTGAGCTTGATCCACCGCCCGCTGGCGCACCGCCAGGTCGTCGTCGTCGGTTACCAAATCCCAGTACAGGTTCAAGACGTTCGCAACGACGTTTAAGAGTTGCGATCGAAACGCTTCGTGCGCCGCCTGGATATTCTTCTCAGCGACGCGGATGAATCGGCCGTTGACGCCTGTTCCGAACCCTTGCAACAGATTATGGCGGGCATAAATCTGCACCACCGGGGCAACCGAAGGATTCAGATAATCAGTGGGTGCATTTTGTTTCTCGTAAGATTCGTTGGCGCTCACCTGGACGTAGCCGCCACTCAAAAGCCCCTCCTGCAGGAACGAATCGTACACGTGCTGCCCACTGATCAGTGTGGGAGTGCCGCTCACGTAGGTGATGGCGTAGGGATACGTGGTGTGGGAAAAACTGGTGCCGTTCTGAAGCACCGGATCCAGATTTTGCGTCACCGGACCGATCTGTGAAACCGTGGCGCCGCCACTGCTGCCGCCACCATTCGAAGTGTTTTGCGCCAAGCCCGCCGCGACCTCGCTGCCCAGAACGCCCTGACCGCTGGTGGCTTGGTTCACCAAACTATTCCCGTTGGTGACGCCTCTCAGCGGACCTCCTCCCTGGGCACGTTCGAGATTCCATTCGGCGCTCAGCGGTCCGTAGCGATCCACCTCCAGATCGAGATTATTCTCGATCGCCAGCGCGATCGCGTCCTGCACCGTCAGGTACAAGTGCCCCGCGCGAATCAGACTGTGCAGACGGTTTGAGTTGCTGAGATTCACCGGCGAGGTCGAAGCAGGCCGGTAGGATCGAATCAACAGCGGACCGTGGGGTTTCTCTACTTGCGGCGGCTCTTGGGCCATGCACTGCGAGGCCAGCACGCCCAAAACAGTAATGACTGAAACTGGTTTATGCAATTTCATTGGCGCACCCCTCAATCCTTTTTCTGCGGTAGTGCTTCCGGAATCGCCGATTCCCTGGCAACACGGCCGGCCTCGGCTTCTGACATCGAGATGCTATTCACATCCAAGGTTTGCCCTACCGCCTCGTCAAACGCGACCTTGGCATGCGTGTAGTTCGCCATGGCCTGGACCTCGGCGCTCTGATCGCCAGCTAAATCGCGCTGCGCCTGGACCACGGTCGCGATGGTTGATTCCCCAAAGCGGAAACGATTCTGTTCCGCCTCCAGCGTCTGCTGTGCGAGTGACCGCGTGGCCACTGTTGTTTCGTATCTCGCGCGCGCCTGCTGCAGCCCGATCACGGCGTTCTTCACGTCCACGCGGATCTGAGCCACTGTTTTTTGATACTGCAGCTGGCTCTGGCGCAGGCCGAGCTGATCGGCCACGTAATCGGCTTGGGCCACCCGATTACGAAACGGAATGTTCAAAGAAAATCCGGCCGAGTAGTTGGGATAATCGCGGCTGAAGATCTGCCGCAGCAGATTGCCGTAGCCGCCGACGTAAGCTGGTGGGGACACTAGGCCGAAGACAGAGCTGGCGGGATTCGCTGGGCCGCTTAGGCCGTTGTTCGTTAATTCGAAATTTGCGACCAAGGTCGGCAGCAGGTAGTTCTTGGAGCCGCTCAGGTTAATGTTGCTGCTCTCGATATTGATCTTGGCCTTGGCAATCTCGGGACGCTGGTTCAGCGCTAAGCTCAGCAGTTCGGCGGTCGGTTTTAGGTCCTCCGTCTCCGGCACGGCAATGTGATCCAAGGGGACAATGTGGACTTCATCCAGCGTCTGGTTCACCACCGCGTTTCTGCTCAAAGCATTCTTGAGCACCGTCTCCTGCTGGGCAACATTGGTTTGTGCGATCAACAGGCTCTCCTTGGCGGCCGATACCTCGGCTGCGGCGCGCGTGACTTCAATCGCCGGTAACGTACCGAGTTCCACCTGGTGTTGGTTGCCTTCGTGGAGCTGCTGCGCGGTGGTAAGTGCCTCCCGCTTAATTCGTAAGTCTTCGTTGAAACTTACTAAGTCCCAGTACAGATTCAGGACGGCGGAAACTGTCGTGATCACCTGGAGTTTGAGCTGGATGTCAGTCACCTTCAGGTTGTTCTTGGCCACGCGGATGTTGCGATTGTTGACGCTGATGCCAAAGCCCTGAAGGAGGTTTTGGGTGACGTATAAATCCAGATAGCCGGTCGTGTACGGGTTGATGTCGTAGAGCGGACTGTTGTATCGATTCCGCGTGCTGCCGTAAGAAAGCTGCGCATACGTGCCAGTCAAGAACGATTGGCTGTATTGCGCGGCATAGGTTTGATAGTCCCAGATCAGCGTGGGGGCCAAGCTGAGAGTGATATTGCTTTCGGGGATGGTTTGATGCACGAAATTCGTGTAAATAAACAGAACCGGGTCTAGCGGCGGCGGCTGCGCCCCGTATTGAACCACGATGCCCCCGCCGGAGCTCACTCCCGAGCCGCTCTCAGCCAAACCGACCGAGTTCACATTCACGCCCTCCAGGCTCACGCTGGTTGGTCCTGGCGCGATGGGCTGACCGATGTCGCGCAAGGCGCCACCGCCTTGGGCACGCCGCAAAACTTCACGCGCGAGATATGGGCCGTAGCGTTGGACGGCGATATCCACATTATTTTCGAGCGCTAGTGCGATCACGTCTTGCGCCGACAGATACAAATTGCCAGCGCGAATCAGCGACTCCAGGCGCGGCGTGTTGCCGAGCGTAGCGGGCGAAACGATCCGCCGCTCCAGATGAAACGGGCGGAAGAGTGGCCCTATCACCGGCGGCCCCTGGGGTGTTTGAATTGTGATCTCGGGTGTTTGCCCCCAACAGCCGGCGGCCGCCAGAGCGAATAGAGTGATATTTCGAATGAAACGCATGGTCACTAGAATCGTAGCTCGAATGCTTGGGAAGCAATCGCGGGTCCAGACCAAAGGCTTGTGACAATACGATTCCGGGCTAGCAGGCTTGCTGCGAGTGTTCGATTTCGCTATTTACTGTTCGATTTTGCGAAGGGCACTCGGACTACGCTTGCGCCGACCTACGGCGCGCCGGCCCCACCGCTCTTGCGCTTCACGTCGATGCTCAGACGCTTGATCTTCTGATTCAGCGTCGACAGCGGAATGTGCAGCTTTTCGGCGGCCTCGGTCTGGCTCCAGTTCACCGATTCCAGCGCCTCCATGATCTTGCGCCGCTCGAAGTCGGCCAGGATCTCGGGCAGCGACGCGTCGGCTGGCAGCATGCCGCTGGCATCGCGCCGGATCTTGACGCCGCCTTCTTGCAGGATCGAATCCGGCAGCACATCCACCAGCACGGTCGCCTGCGAGGCTAGCACCACCGCGCGTTCCACGGCGTTTTCAAGCTCCCGCACGTTGCCGGGCCAGTTATAGTCCAGCAGTAACCGCATCGCTTCCGGATCCATGCGCAAGAGGCTCTTGCCATCGGCGTCGAGAAACTTCTCGTTTTCGCGCGCGAACTTCTGGAAGAAGTGCTCCACCAGCGGCGGAATATCTTCCTTGCGTTCCCGCAGCGGCGGCAGCGCCAGATCGATCACGTTCAGCCGGTAATAAAGATCCTCGCGAAACTTGCCGTCATCCACCAGCTTCTTCAGATCCGCGTTGGTGGCCGCGATGATGCGCACATCTACCTTGACGGTGTCGGTGGATCCCACGGGCATGAATTCACGCTCTTGAATCACGCGCAGCAGCTTGGCTTGGGTTTCCGGACTAATGGTGCCAATTTCGTCGAAAAAAATGGTTCCCTTGTTGGCGGTTTCGAAGTATCCCTTGCGGGAGGCGATGGCGCCCGTGAAGGCTCCCTTCACGTGTCCGAATAGCGCGGACTCCAGGAGTTCGGACGGAACCGACCCGCTGTTCACGGGAACGAACGGCTGATCGGCGCGCGCCGAGTTCGCATGGATGCCCTTGGCGATCAATTCCTTGCCCGTCCCCGTTTCGCCGGTGATCAAAATGGTGGCGCGGCTCGGGGCTACCTGTGTCACCAGATCCAGGATGCGCAACATCCGATCATTTTTGCCGATAATGTTTGGAAAACTATACTGCTTTAGCGCTCGCTTGAGCTGGGCGTTTTCGCGCGCCAAGCGGCTGTGCGCGATCATCCGATCGATCTCAAGCAGCAGCTTTTCGTTGTCCCAGGGCTTCGAGAAATAGTCGTTCGCGCCGTTTTTCAGCGCGCTGACCGCGACTTCCACCGACCCGTACGCGGTGATCATGAACACCGGAGTCTCGGTGTCGCGTTCGCGAATCTCGCGCAGCACCTCCATTCCAGAGCGGTCCGGCATCATGAGATCCAGCAGGACCATGTCGTAATTGGCCGACTCGGCCCGGCGCAATCCTTCGGCGCCGTTTTGCGCCAGCTCCACCGTATAGCCTTCCAGGCACAGCAGTGTCTCCAGGCTTTCGCGGATGTCTGCTTCGTCGTCAACTACCAGGATGCGGCCTTTAGGGAAGGAGGCTGGTTCGTCGGGCGGAAGTGGATCAGGCATGCACCGGCTTTCTTAGCCCGCAAAGGGCGCGCGGACATCCTCATGGAGTGCAGCCGGCAGCCCGCGCGCTCCGTTTTGCGGGCCTCTGGACATGAGCGGGAGCTCGACGCGAAACCGCGATCCGGCGCCCCAGCGGCTTTCTACTTCGATAGTGCCCCCGTGCTCCCGCACGATCCCGTAGGTAACGGAAAGTCCGAGCCCCGTACCCTTGCGGGCTGCCTTGGTTGTAAAGAACGGATCGTAGATGCGCGCCAGGTTTTCGGGCTGGATTCCTTGCCCGCTGTCGGCCACGTCGATGCGCGCAAAACCGTCCTCGCTCCAGACATGGATGGCCAGCGTGCCGCCCGCTTCCATGGCGTCGCGCGCGTTCAAGAACAGATTCAAGAACACTTGTTGCAGTTTGCCGGCGTTGCCTTTCACCGGGGGCAGGGCCGCCTGGGTATCCAGTTTCACCTCGATCGCGGACTTGCGCAACTGATGCTCCACGAGGTTCAACGTTTCCTGAATCACCTTGCCGAGGTCCAGCTCCACGAATTCGGTGGTCGAGGTGCGCGAAAAGTTGAGCAGCGAATTGACGATTTCGCTGGCGCGGAAGGTCTGCTTGGCGATCTTGTCCAGCAGCTTCGACTTTTGCTCATCTTCGGAAATCTGCTTGGCCAGCATCTGCGCGTAAGTGGAAATCACCGCGAGCGGCGTATTGACCTCGTGCGCGACTCCGGCGGCCAGCAGGCCGATGGAGCTCAATTTATCTGCCTGCACCAACCGGCGCTCCAGTTCGTCGCGATCGGTGACGTCGTCGAAAATGATCAGCCTGCCGATCTGCTGCAGATCCTTGGCCACCAGCGGTGCGATCGCAAGATTCAGGGTATGCGCTCCCGATCCATTTTCTTTGCCGTGTCCATTCCCGTTGGCCTTCCCGCTTGCCAGGCCCGCCGGCCCCCGCAGCACAAACTTGTAGATATTGTGTACGCCCGTCTGCCCGCGTACCTGGTCGAACTCCCTGCAAAGCTCCGCTGGAAACAGCTCCGCGAGGCGCCGCCCCAAAGCCGCTTCGCGCGCGGTCCCCGTCAGCCGCTCGATCTGCGTATTCCAGCTCTCCACCCGATCGTTCAGATCCACGGCCAAAATCCCGACGTTAATGGACTCGACGATATTCTCGCTGAACTCTTTCAGCCGCTCGTATTCCTCCATCTTGCGCTGCAGCGAACGGTACAACCGCGTGTTCTCCACCGCGATACTGACATATCCGGCCAGAGTGGTCAGCAGCTCCACGTCGTCACTCGAAAGAAAATCGCCTTTGTCGGTGCGGCTCAGCGCCAGGTATGCGATGGTGCGGCCGCGGACTGTACACGGGAAATAGTAGGTCAGGTCGAGATCGGCAATCGTCCGCCGCACCGAGATCGGCCAGTCGTGCGAGACCGCGTCCAGCAAATGCCGCGTGCGCTCAAAGAACAGGTACGGCCTGCCCGGCTGTGTGCTCAGAAAACTGAGGTCGAGCTCGTGTCCCTGCTTTTGACCGCGCTCCTTGCGATTGCCCAGGGTCATATGCAGCCGGAACTCGTCGCCTTCTCCAGCCGGTTCGTCCAATAGGAAAAACGCCACATGCTGGATCGATAGCGTGTGCAGCAGCCGGTCCGCCACCGATCGCAGCATCTCATCCAGATCGGTCTCCGAGCCCAGCTCGCGCGCGAACTCGATCAGCGTGCGCCGGTAGTCGTAGCGGTCCTTGTAGAAGAAATAGCGATCGAGTTGCTCCTGCAGCCAGTCGCGAATGGGCTGAAAGATGAACGTCGCGAACAGAATCAGCCCCACGATCGCTGCCGGGCTCAAGTCCTCCGGCCGCGCAAACGAGAAGATCAGACCGTAGAAGATCCCCAGCACCACCAGCGTCGCAAGGGTGTAAACGTAGCCTTGCTGGAAGATAATGTCGACGTCCATCAGCCGGTAGCGCAGGATGGCGTAGGCCCAGGTCAGAGGCATCAGAATCATCGAAAGCACGGCCATTTTCTGGTAATGGCCTGGAAGCGCGCCAAACAAATACGGTACGGCGTAAATCAGCGTGAATGGCACCACGCCCAGCAGTGCTCCGTTGCGCAAATACTTCAACTGCCGCCGCACCAGAGGATCCTCGGCGTGCGGCGTTTTCAGCGCCAAGACCAAGGTGCCGGCCAGATAGAACGCGCTCAGGAAGAGCAGCCACACCCGATCCAGGAACCAGTTCACTTCCACCGGCGATGCCGTCACGCGCAGGATGCCCTTGGCCACCAGCAGGTAAAGCGTCAACAAGAAAGCGCCGGGCAGATAAAAGACTGCGCTGAGGCCCGGGCGCTCCAGCCACTTCGGCCGCTCCGGGAACACCATGCAGAAGTGCAGGAAGATGGTCGGCGCCAGAACGCCGGCCACGACGTTGCCCCAGTAAATTCCTTGATCGAACGCATTCAATTTGCCGGTGAAGTGGAAGCACGACAAGATGAACGAAGTCAGGCACAGAACGTAAAAATGAATCGATCGTGGCGCGCCCACCCGGCGGTAGTAAACAAACAATCCAATCAACAGGTAGGCGATCCCGACCGCATACTGGTAGTACAGCGAGCGATCCAGCACGCCTTCGCCGACCAGTACTTGCGCCGGAACCGGTACATTGTCGCGCCGCAGGATGTATTCGGTTTTGATCCAGATGCCGACCTGTTGCAGGGCCTGGGGGACATCCACCGTTTTCTCGATGACATGGCCGGCCACTTGGAGCAGCACGTCGCCTGCGCGAATGCCAGCATTAGCGCCCGGGCTACCCGGCGTGACGTGCAGCGCCAGAACCAGGTGTTGGCCATCGCCTGCGGTCCGGTCCACCCACGTAACTCCATCATCTGGAAGGTGATACATGGTTTGCTGCCGGAAATTGACGAGGGCGCAGCACACCGCTGCCACCGTGAGAATGAACAGCAGCGCGCTGACGAATTGGGTCTTAAGATCCCTCAAGCGGCCGTCTCCGCTGATACTTCTCTAGCGCACACACTTACAGCAATCTGTTTCGCCGTTTCAAAGCACTTAACATACCACCATCGTCGAGCAGGACCATTAATGAGAATACAGGATTTGCCGCTGGCGCGCCAACGAAGAGCTGCTGCGCCCTCTCGATTTTGGGATTTGACACTACTGGAAAGTGTATGAGCGGAATGGGGCAAAACGTCTGAGGAAAAAGGCGTTTGTAAAGGCTATTGACAAGTTATCCCAATAGCCGTACCATCTTCTTTCGGTTTCTGTCCGTAGGACAGCTGACAGCCAAGGTGCATAAAAGGTGGTCCGTGTATGACCTTATTTCAGATCGGCGAGAAAGTGGTTTATCCGAACCACGGCATTGGAACGGTTGAGAACATCAGTACGCGTTCCTTTGGAGCGCAATTCGAGCGATTCTACCTCCTTCGGCTGACCTACAACAGTATGACGGTGATGGTCCCGTTTTCGCACGTCGGTGAAATCGGCCTGCGCAAGGTGACCAGAAACGGTGAAATCGCGCGCGTGCTGGATTTCTTGGCCGAGGGCAACGCCAAGCGCAAGGCTGACTGGAAGGATCGATATAAGGAAAACTCGGACAAGATGCGTCACGGCAGCTTGCTCGAGATCGCCGAAGTTCTGAAGACTCTGTTGAGTCTCCAGTCCGAAAAGCCGCTCTCGTTCCGTGAAAAGAAGATGCTCGAGCGTGCCCGTCACATGCTGGTGACCGAGCTTTCGATTTCGCGTGGTCTCGCCGAATTCGACGCCATTGGAGTGCTGCAAAGCGCTTTGTCGAAATCGTCGTTGACCCTTCCCGCACCGGCGTAGTCCCGGATCGCAGTTGATTTTCAACCAGAAACTTCACGAAGCCTGAATGACGACGTGATCGGTCTGGTGCGCAGCGTAGTTGATGGGGTGAAAAAGCAACACCCTTCTTCGCACCCGCATCCAATTGATTCACCGCTTATGAGGAAGCCGTACCCTGTCGCCCAATCAGTTAGCTCGCTGACGCCGGGGCTGGGTTACGACGTCCTTCTGGTCGAAGTGATGCAGAATACCCGTCACAACTTCCTTCCCTTAGCGTCCAAGAATGTCCAGGCGGTACCATGCGTCCTGGGGACTCCGCAGTGTCCGTCGGATGACGATGCTGGATCGGGTGTCGCTTGTGGCTTTTCGTGTCCATCGGTGTTGCGGACTTCTATAGGTGTTTCCATCGGCATGTGTTTCCCATTAATGGTGGGCATTAAATCGAATGTCGGACGGAGTTATGCGGCCCACAATGCGATCTTCTCGCACTCATAGCCAGCGTTCCACTACTAGTAGTACTACATCATCACGCCTTCAAAAATGCGTCTCAAGTGACCGTAAACGATGCTAATATAAGGGCCACAACAATCTCAGGAGGGAGCCCCGAGATCAGTTCGTCGAACTGATTTTCGCCGTAGTGATGAGAAGACGCGATTGTCGCCTTTTCCGTATCACAGCACCCTTCCGTAATCCAGCCTGGTGCCTAGCGCCACGGAACCGTATACCACGTCTGCCTTTGGCTCATCGGTACTTGAGTTGTAATCCGTCTGCATTAGTCACGGTACTGACGACTCATTTAAGTCCTTTCGATGCGCAAGCATAATGGATTCACTTAGCTATGGCCACTTCAACTCAGACGAACGATATTGGTAGCAATTACATTTCGTCCAGCGGAACTGTCCGTCGGCCGGTTGCGGTGGAAAACCGACGACGTGCTTGTGTGGCGAACCTGGTGATGGAAGCAGCCAGGTCCTGTCCCGGAGCTGTCGCGCTTTCGGCCGGTGCGGATCGTATGACGTTCGGCGATCTGGCGGCTCAATCCGCGCGTCTGGCAAGTTATCTGATCGGACTCGGCGCGGGGCCCGAAGTGCCCGTAGGGCTGTGCCTGGAACGCTCCTTCGATTTCATCGTCTCGGCGTTTGCAGTGCTGCTGACGGGTGCGGCGTATCTCCCTTTGGACCCCGCTTGGCCGGCTGAGCGTTTGCGTAAGATCCTGGACGATGCCCAAGCGCCCCTGGTTATCTCGCGTGGTTCCCTCGCCGAACTTGCGGCTGGAAATGGAACATGCACCATCGATCTCGACACAGCCGCCGGCACGATTGAGCGCTGCGATTGTTTGGCCGAGCCCGTCGCGGTGACGCGCGACCAGCTGGCCTACATCATCTACACGTCGGGATCCACCGGCGAGCCGAAGGGCGTCGAGGTCACGCATGGCAATCTTCTGAACCTCATCTTCTGGCATAGGAACACCTTCGGGATCACGGCCGGCGATCGGGCGAGCCACCTTGCCGGAGTCGGCTTTGACGCCGCCGTGTGGGAGATCTGGCCGCATTTGACCGCCCGGGCAACTTTGGTGCTGGTGGATGAGCAGACTCGCACATCGGCTGACCTGCTGTGTGATTGGCTGGTGAAAGAGCGCATCACTGTGGCGTTCGTTCCCACCATATTCGCCGAACCCATGCTGGCCCAGGGCTGGCCGGCCGGGACGGCATTGCGGTATTTGCTTACGGGCGGCGAAGCGTTGCATCGCCATCCCTCGCCGGGGCTGCCCTTCACCGTAGTGAACAACTATGGGCCGACGGAGTGCACGGTGGTCGCGACTTCGGGGGTCATTCCGGCCGCTGGACCGGCGGAATTATCGCCGTCGGCATTGCCGCCATCCATCGGGAAGCCGATCGCGCACACCCAAATCCGCATTCTCGATGGCGACGGCCGTCCTGTCGCGGCGGGCCAGGTAGGCGAAATCTACATCGCCGGAACCAGCGTCGCGCGCGGCTATCGCAACCGTCCCGAGACCACGGCGGAGCGCTTCTTGCCGGATGCGTTGAATCCCATCCCGGGCTCGCGGATGTATCGAACCGGCGACCTGGGTTACTTTCTTCCGGACGGCCAAATTGCGTTTCGCGGCCGCGTGGACAGTCAGGTACAGATTCACGGTTACCGGGTCGAACCCGACGAGATCGTGGGCGCGCTGGACCGTCATCCCGCCGTTGCCGGCAGTGCGGTGGTAGCGCGTGGCCACCGCAGCGCCAAGAGCTTGGTGGCCTATGTGGTGCCGCGCGAAAACAAAGCGCTGACGGCATCCGGTTTACGCGAATTCCTGTCCGCGAGTCTGCCTCATTACATGGTTCCGTCCACCTTCGTCAAGATTTCGGCGCTACCCTCGAACGCGAACGGCAAACTGGACCGCGGCGCTCTTCCAGATCCGACCACGGAGAATCGCATCGAGGACGCGGGCTATCGCGCGCCCAGTACGCCGACCGAGGAGCGGCTGGTCCAAATTCTGGCCGCGGTGCTGGGAATGGATCGCGTGGGGGCTGACGACAATTTTTTCCTGCTCGGGTTTCACTCCCTGCTTGCGACTCAGGTTGCCACTCGCGTACACCAGCGCTTCGGCATTCAACTCAGCCTGCGACATCTCTTCGAGGCCAAAACAGTGGCGCGCCTGGCCGCCGAGGTGGATCGCCAGCTTATCCAGAAGCTGGACTCGATGAGCGATCAAGAGGTCGCTCGTTACCTGGCCAGCTAGCCGGGAGAGATCCAATGAATGCCGATATCAGCTTGTGCCAGCTCACAGAGCCGGATGTCATGGCCTCCCCGTACCGCTTTTACCGGGAGTTGCGCGAAGCCGACCCCGTGCATTGGGATCCTTTCCTGCATGCGTGGGCGATTACCCGCTACGTGGATATTGTCACCGTCCTGAGCCGTTTCTCCGCGGACCGCACACTGACCTCGGAGCAGTTGGACGGCATGGGACTCGGAGCGCTGAAACCGATCATGGAAGTGGTTGCCCGACAGATGTTGTTTCGGGATCCGCCTGCTCACACGCGCCTGAGAAGCCTTTGCGCCGCGGCGTTCACTCCGGCGCGCGTCGCGGTACTGCGCGGGCATATTCAGGACATAGCGGACGGCCTGATTGACGGTTTCCTTGGCAACGGAAGAGCCGATATCGTGGATGATTTCGCAGCGCCGATGCCCGCGATCGTTACCGCCGAGATGCTGGGCGTTCCGGTGAGCGATCACGAAAAGCTGAAGCAATGGTCCATCGACTTCGCCGAGATCCTGGGAAATTTTCAACACCCGCCGGATCGCATCGCGCGCGTGGTAGCGAGTGTCCGGGACATGACCGAGTATTTCCGCGCCGCCATCCGCCAGCAGGAGACTGATCCTCACGAAGGGCTGGTGAACTCACTGGCACAGGCCCAAGTGGATGGAGTTCGGTTGACCGAAGAGGAAATCATCGCCAACCTGATCCTTACAATGATCGGCGGGCAGGAAACATCCACGAATCTGATCAGTAGCGGTTTGTTGACGCTGTTGCGGCACCCCGAGCAGCTGCGGATGCTTCTGGACGACCCGTCGCTGATTCCCTTGGCGGTTGAGGAGTTGCTGCGATATGAGAGCCCCATCCAGCACACTGCGCGGGTGGCCCACGAAGACTTTTTGCTAGGCGGTAAACTCATCCGCCGCGGTCAGTCGGTGGTGGCGGTTCTGGCAGCGGGGAATCGCGATCCGGAACGCTTCCCAAATCCGGACCTGCTGGATGTGAAGCGCGGGGATAAGGGGCATCTGGCGTTCGGCTGGGCGGCGCACTTTTGCTTTGGCGCTCCGCTGGCGCGCATCGAAGGGCAGATCGCCTTCAGCACCCTGTTGCGGCGCTTGAAGAATCTAGAGCTGGCGTCTGAGGATTTCGTTTGGCGCGAGAATTTCGGCTTGCGGGGGCTCAGCGGCCTGCCGGTACGTTTCGACGTGCCGGGTGAGGAACTTCCGGCTTCCCGCCTCGAGTTGTTCACGGGTAACGCATGACAGGTCCCGATACAAGCTCCGAAGCCCGGCGGCAACTGCTCGAAAAACTTCGGCGCGGCGAATTGCCAGCTTCGACCGGAGCCCTTGAGCCTCTCATTCCAAGGCCACCCGGTGTGCAGGCTCCGCTCTCGCCCGGCCAGGAGCAGGTTTGGTTCCACGACCATCTGGCCGCCGGCGCTCCCATATATAACGAGTCGGTGACGATTCACAAACGGGGACCGCTGGACCCGGTAGTCCTCAAGCGCTGCTTCAACGAGATTGTCCGGCGTCATGAGATCTGGCGATCTGCATTCCCTATGAGCGACGGACAAGTCGTTCAGCGAATCGATTCGAATGTTCGGGTGTCCCTGCCGCTCATCGACCTCAGCCATCTTTCCGAGGAGGAGCGCGAAGCGGAAGCCGTTCGAATCGCGACTGAAGATGCTCGCCGTCCCTTTGATCTGAGCGTGGCGCCTCTATTTCGCGCGCGTCTGATTCGATGGGATGAGAATTACCACCGCATTTATCTCACAGTGCACCATCTGGTGTTCGATGGCGTGTCCATATATCGTGTTTTGATCGGGGAATTAGCCGCGCTGTACGGCGCGTTTTCCGCTGGCCAGCCGTCCCCACTTCCCGGACTCGCCGTTCAATACGGCGATTACGCCCAGTGGAAGCAGAACCATCTGGCCAGTGGCAGGCACGCCGCCGAGTTGAAATACTGGCGTGAGACCCTCTCGGAGAATCTACCGCCGTTAGAGCTCCCAACCGACCGGCCGCGTCTCGCCGAGCCTACCTGGCGGGGTGGAATGGAACCGTGCGCGATACCCGCGCGATTAATCGAGTCACTCAAGGAGTTGGGCAGCAGCGAGGGCGTAACGCTTTACATGCTGCTGCTGGCCGCGTTCCAGGTTCTGCTCTATCGCTATTCCGGACAAGACGAAGTCACCGTGGGAGGCGCGACGAATACGCGCACCCGGCCTGAGTTCGAGCCGGTAATGGGATATTTTCTGAATGCGGTTGTTTTCCGAAGCCACATCGGGGCCGATCTTACATTCCGGGATTTCTTGGGACACGTGAAAAGCACGGTGCTCGGCGCCTTGGCGCACAGTGAGATTCCGTTCGACGAAATCGTGCGCGAACTGGCGCCCAAGCGCGACTCCAGCCGTCACCCCCTGTTCCAAGTTCTATTCTCGATGCGGCCGCCCTTCACCGATTTTCCGGACGGCTGGGACGTCACCGACATGGAAGTGCACAGCGGTGCGTCAAGTTTCGACCTGTTCGTCGAGTTTTCGGAGCACCCGCAAGGCTTGGCCGGGCGGTGCGTGTACAGCACTGATCTTTTCGAGCGCGCCACGATCCAGCGCTTGCTGGGGAATTTTCAAGTGCTGCTCGAAGAGCTGGTTCGAAACCCTGACCAGGCCCTCTCGCGAGTTCGTTTGCTCACCGGGACGGAACGGCGGACGCTGCTCGCGGATTGGAACAATACCGGGCGGAGCTTTCCCGGCCTTCGCATTCACGAGCTGTTCGAGGCTCAGGTGGAGAAGAGCCCCAATCACCCAGCGCTTGTTTTTCGCGGCCAGCAGTTGACCTATGCCGAACTGAATAAGCGCTCCAACCAGCTAGCGAACCACCTTATTCAAAACGGGCTTCGTCAAAATGGAGCGGCGAGCGGATCCTTGGTTGGCATCTATATGGAGCGGTCGTTCGAAATGGTGGTGGCGCTGCTCGCCATTTTGAAATCCGGCGCCGCCTACGTGCCCTACGACCCGGAGCTTCCGTTATCTCGTCTGAACATGATGCTGGACGATTCCCGCCCCGTGTGTGTGATCACCCAGCGAAAGTTGAGCGAGAATTTATCCGGCTACGCCGGGCACACGGTCCTGCTCGATTCCGGCTGGGAAAGCATCGAAGTTCAACCGGACCCGAATCCCGGGATACCGGTGGAACCCCGGGACGCCATTTATGCTATTTACACTTCCGGGTCCACCGGCGTCCCCAAAGCTGCGATAAATACCCACGAAGCTGTGGCGAATCGCATCCTCTGGATGCAGGATCAGTACCCGCTCCAAGCCAGCGATCGTGTCCTGCAGAAGACTCCTGCTAGCTTTGACGTGTCCGTTTGGGAGTTCTTCTGGCCCATCACTTGCGGCGCGACGCTGGTCATCGCGGAGCCGGGCGGTCACAGAGATGCGGCCTATATCGCTAACCTGATCGGCGGCGAAGCGATCACCACGATTCATTTTGTGCCCTCCATGCTGCGTGAATTTCTCGAGACCGGCAACCTGAACCGTTGTGGCTCGCTCCGGCGCGTCTTCTCGAGCGGTGAAGCTCTGCCCCCTGATCTGCGGCAAAAGTTTTATCAGCGCGTGGGAGCGGAATTGCACAATCTGTACGGACCCACCGAAGCGGCCGTGGACGTTACCTATTGGGACTGCGGTAGCCAAGCGCCCTGCGCGACCGTTCCCATCGGGCGTCCCATTGCGAACGTCAAAGCGTACGTATTGGACCGGCATCTAGCGCCAGTCCCCATCGGCGTTGCGGGCGAGCTGCACATTGGCGGCGTCGCCGTCGCTCGCGGATATCTGAACCGGCCCGAACTCACCGCCGCGCGGTTTATTCCGGATCCTTTTGATAAAGACAATGACGCTCGTCTTTACAAGACCGGCGACCGGGCGCGCTTTCTTGCGGACGGCAATATCGAATACCTGGGCCGGCTCGATAATCAGGTGAAACTGCGTGGCTTTCGGATAGAGCTAGGCGAAATCGAGAGCAGCATATTGCAGTCGGATCAAGTCCTGTCGGCTGCGGTCGCGCTGCGGGAAGACGGTCCCACTGGTCAAGGGCTGATCGCTTACGTCATCCCTGCCGTATCGGGATTGGATTCGCAAGCCATGCGGACCTTTTTGAAAGAGCGCTTGCCCGATTACATGATCCCGTCGCATTTCGTATTCCTGGAGTCCCTGCCCCTGTTGTCCAACGGCAAGGTAAATCGGGGCGGACTGCCAGTTCCTCAGCAGTGGACGGCTGCGCCGGAAGAACAATACATGGCGCCCAGTGATTCGATCGAACGTCAGCTCGTTGAAATCTGGGAAGCTCTCCTGGCTACGCATCCCATCGGCGTGAATCACAACTTTTTCGATTTGGGCGGCCATTCGATGCTACTGGCAAGATTGCTCTTTCAAGTGGAGCGAGCGTTCAACCAGAGCTTGTCGGTGGCCACGGTGTTTCAGAAACCAACCATCGCCCAATTGGCTGCTGTTCTTCGCGACGAGAAAGCAATGTCTCAACCTTGCCGGGTATTCCCGATTCAGCCGGAGGGAACGCGACCGCCCTTGATTTGCCTGGGCGCCGGGCCTTATTTTCTTCCTTTGGCTCGGCAACTCGGAAACGATCAGCCTCTGATGGGCGTGGATCTGACTCTACTCGGGACCGACCGGCTTCCTGTTCCAGTCCGGCTGCAGGATATTGGCGCGCACGTCGCAAAAGCAATCCGAGAGTTCCAGCCCAATGGCCCGTATTACCTGGGGGGTTGGTGCCTGTATGGCGTCCTCATGTACGAAGTCGCTCAGCAGCTCATTGCCGATGGCGAAGAAGTCGCTTCGCTGGTGATGATCGACAGCCGGTACCCCGCCCACCAGGCAATGCTGCCCTACTCCGCCCGAGGGCGAATGGCCTTGCAGAAGTGGGCTTATCACGCGACCGCGCTCGGAAGATTAAAAGCGGCGGAGATTCCCGCCTACCTATTGCAGCGCGTCAAGATGCTTCGCAACAGAGCAGTCAGATCCTGGCAACGGTTGGATTACCTTCGCGCGATACAGAACACCGATGGGCCTTTGGAGATGGAACTGGACCCGGTCTTGTTCGTGGCCTGCACCGATTATAGGCCCCAACCTTACTCCGGCCCGGTCGTCCTTTTCCAGGCGGTCGAAAGACCGGCCGGACGGCATTGGGACCTGCGGCAAGTCTGGCTCAAGTTGATACGGGGGCCATTTGAAAGTTACGACATCGTCGGCGGCCACGATGGAATGTTCAAGGAACCATACGTCGGCGTCCTGGGAAGCAAGCTGAAGAACAGCCTCGCGCACGCCCAGAAGATGCACGGCAAGCAGGATCAGGCTGCTATTCTGCCCAGTAGCGGTGCGGATCCCGATCGGTTTGGTTACAGTGTGGCTACGTCCGAGATCGCCAGGACCTAGGGATTGGAATCCAGATCGATTAGGCTGTTGGCCACGTTGGCCGGCGGTCTTCTATAATGGGTACAACCTCCGATGAAGAAGCTGTACCCCGTCGTAGTTCTCTGCGCATCTTCGTTTTTATTGTCCGGCCAGTCCAATGACGCCGGAAAGGCAGCGCCTCCAGATACGGGAGACCGAACCCGCATTACTCTCGACGTCTCGCGCGTCAACATGCTCTACACGGTTTCGGACAAGAAGGGCCGCTTCGTCACCGATCTCACCAAGGGCGACTTCGAGGTTTTCGAGAGTAAGAAGCCGCAAGCCATCATTGAATTCGCTGCTGAATCCGACCTGCCGCTGCGCCTCGCGGTCCTGATCGATACCAGCAACAGCGTTCGCGACCGCTTTCATTTCCAGCAGGAAGCTGCGACGGCGTTCATCGACGGCACTGTACGGCCGGAGCACGACAAAGCCATGATCGTGAGCTTCGATACCGCCGCCGAGTTGGTGGCCGATCTGACCGGCGACATAGGAGAGCTCGAAAGGGGCATCGCGAATCTCCGTCCAGGCGGAGGAACGTCGCTCTACGACGCGATCTTCTTCGCCTGCCGCGACAAGCTGATGCAGGACCAGCCGCTCTACAAATTCCGGCGCGCCATGGTCATTCTGAGCGACGGCGAGGACAACCAGAGCCGCCGCACGCGCGATCAAGCTCTCGAAATGGCGCAGAAGGCCGACGTCAACATCTACACCATTTCCACGAACATCACGCGCATCGAGAGCGATGGCGATAAAGTGCTGCGCTATTTCGCCGAGGAAACCGGCGGCCAATCTTTTTTCCCGTTCAAAGCCAGCGATCTGAATCAGGACTTCGAGAACATTGCCAACGAGCTGCGGCACCAGTACAACATCTTCTATCGCCCCGAGCCCCTGAAGGTTGACGGTCTGTATCATCCCGTGGATATCCGGGTGAAGGGCCACAAAGAGCTGATCGTGCGGGCTCGCAAGGGTTACTACGCGCCGAAATTGTAGCGGCGGATCTCACCCGGGGTGCGGGCCTCAATCGGCGATAAACACGTTGAAGCTGGTCACCGTCCGGTATCCCATGGCTTCATACAAGGAGAATCCGGATGAGGTTGCCTGCAGGACCATGCGCGACACACCGCGGGAACGCTGGGCCTGCTCGATCACTTGCCGCATAATCGCTTCAGCGAACCCAAGCCGGCGATGCTGCGGCAGCGTGGCCACCGAGTACAAGCCAATCACATCGCCGGTGATCACGGCCGCGGCGGTGGTCACGGCCCGGCCGTTCGAATAGCCCACATAGCCTTGGAACGTCCCCTGCCAGGCTCGCGCCGAGCCGTAGACCGACAGACTTACGGAATGCGGAATCTCGAACGCCGTGGACATGACGTCAGAGAACGCGCTGCGCGTCGCTTCATCGGCCACGGGCCGGATGTCGAGCACCGGCAGCTCCCGGGTCACGGGCGCCAGCCGGTCGGTGTACATCCCCGGCGCCTCGGTCAGGTGGCGCAAGCCATGGCGCTTAAAAATGCGCGCCGCCTCGCGCCGCAGCGGCTGATTCAAGAAATCCTCGCATAGCCAATAGGTCCAGCGCAGACTGCGAGCGTCAAACTGCTCGGCGGAAACATCGATCAAATGGTTCAGCTCCTCCGCGTCCCCCTGAATCGGCCGCGCCTGCAACGCCGCGTTAAACGCCGCATAGTTCAAGCCGCAAAAGATTAACGAGATGCCCGGCAGATCCCGGATTTCGGCGTCTGAGCGTGCCTGCCCAAAGAAGCGCAGCGCCTCGAGCAGATTGCCGGCCACTGCCTGCACTTCGTCTTCTGGCATCTGGCGATTAGAACAGACTTGCGCCGCACGCGTCAATCGAGCGATGGATGCCACAATAAGACCTGCAACTCATGGACGCATCCTTTGTAGGCGCGGGCCTGGGCGCGCGATTTCTGCCGGGCAACTCCCAAGCTGGATTTCGCGTCAATGCGCCGGCAGCCACTCGCGTTGAGTTATGGATCTATGCGGTGGCGATGGACGCGGATCCGATTCTGCGGCAAGCGATGGACCGGCAGACCGACGGAAGCTTCACCGCGACAGCAGCGACGACGGCAGGCGCCATTTATTACGGCTATCGCGCCTGGGGGCCAAACTGGCTGTTTGATAATGCTTGGACGCCAGGATCGGCGGCGGGATTTGTGGCGGATGTCGATGGTGGCGGCCATCGTTTCAACCCAAACAAGCTGTTGCTCGATCCGTACGCGCTCGAGGTGAGTCACAATCCTCTGACGCCCACGCATCCTGATCCGACCGCCTACCTGTCCGGTGCCACGTTTCGTTTGGTGGACACCGGCCCGTTTGCGCCCAAAGCCATTGTTCTCGCGATGCCGAGTCCGGATTTCGGCGCGAAGCCGACAGGCGCGTTCAAGGATGACATCATCTACGAAGTGCATCTGCGGGGACTGACGAAGAACGACCCTTCCGTGCCCGCGAACCTGCAAGGAACATACGCCGGAGCGGCGTTGCGGGCTGGGTATTTGCGGGATCTCGGCGTGACCGCCGTCGAGTTCCAGCCCATCCATGAAACCCAGAGTGCGTTGAACGATTCACCCGAACTCGCCGCGTATCACAATTACTGGGGATACAATTCGTGCAGTTTCTTTGCGCCCAGCCGGAGGTACGCGAGCGATCAATCGCCTAGCGGCCCGACGCGCGAATGGATCGCGATGGTGAAGGCGTTTCACGCGGCCGGCCTGAAGGTCTACGTCGACGTGGTCTACAATCATCACGACGAAGGGCCGGTGGATGAGGCCACCGGGACCATTGGAAAGATCTATTCGCTGCGCGGGCTCGACAACCCGAACTATTATGAGGCGCGCAGTCCAACCGAACTGAATCACTATGAGGACGACAACGGCGTGGGTCCCAACGTGAATGCCGCGACGATTGCAGTGCGGAACCTGATCCTCGATTCGCTGAAGTATTGGACCCATGTCATGGGCGCCGACGGATTCCGGTTTGATCTCGCAGCGATCCTGGGGAATGCCGATGCGCAGGGCGGGTTTTACTTCAATCGCGACGATCCGAGCAACATTCTGAATCGGGCTGTAGCGGAATTGCCGGCGCGCCCGGCGTGGGGCGGCCCTGGCGTGGACCTGATCGCGGAGCCTTACACGGCCAACGGCGCGGGGCAGGAGCAGGGGAACTTTCCGGTGGGATGGTCGGAATGGAACGACCGCTATCGCGATGTGTTCCGCGCATCGCAGAATAAGCTCGGCTTCGTGGCCGTGACGCCGGGCAGCATGGCGACGCGGTTTGCGGGATCGGAGGATCTATTCGGCCCGCGCGGCAGAAAGCCGTGGAACTCGGTGAACTACATCGTTTGCCACGACGGCATGACATTGCGCGACCTCTATTCGTTCAACGGTCCGAATAACAATCAGCCGTTCCCGTTTGGTCCTTCCTCCGGCGGACACAGCGCGGCGGACGAGATGTGCTGGGACCATGCAGGAGATCCGGTGCAACAAAGGCAGGCCGTGCGAACGGGACTGGCGATCTTGCTGCTTTCGGCGGGCACGCCCTTGCTGCTGGGCGGCTCCGAGATCAATCGCACGCTCGAAGGCAACAACAATCCCTATAATCTTGACACCAGGGCGAACTGGTTCGATTGGGAGCTGGCTGCGCGGGAGGCTGCGTTAACGGACTACACTCGCGGCCTGCTGCGATTCCGGCTGGCGCATCCGTGTTTGCGGCCCGCCGAGTTTTTCACCGGGACCGATCACAACGGAAACGGACTGAAGGACCTGACCTGGTATCTTGCCAGCGGCGCCGAGGTGGATGGCGCGTATTTTGCGAACCCTGACAATCATTTTCTCGCGCATCGAATCGACGGGACCGAATTGGACGATCCCGCTGCTTCGGTCTGCGTGGCTTACAACTGGGGAATCAATCCGGTAGTGGCCACGTTGGCCCCGCTCAACCTGCAGGCCAAGCGATGGCATATCGTCGCTGATACGAGCGCGGCGGCGGAAGCTTGGGGTAACATTCACGCCGCGGGTCAGGAAATGAAGCTCGAGGCGCAGCAGTACGCGGTCGACGGGCGTTCGGTGGTGCTGTTCATCGAGAAATAGTTGGTGCGAACGGGGAGGGTCGAACTCCCATGACCTTGCGGCCGCCAGATCCTAAGTCTGGTGCGTCTGCCAATTCCGCCACGTTCGCATGCGCAGAGGACTCGGTGGCTACAGAATTAGGATAGCAGCGCCGCGGCGGGGTTAGGATAAGATTGCCGCGGCGGGGTTAAGATAGCAAGGCCGCGAGCTCGTCGATCCGGGCGCCCCGGGTCAGACGCGGCGCTTGATTGCCGCACGCGCAAACGTCGTGTTCGAGATCCAGATCCTCGTACCCACTTACGATGTGCAGCCCGGCGTGCGCGTCGCATTCGGTGGCCAGCAGCTCGCTATTGAGCCCCAGATACTGCTCAAACACGGGAACCTCGAACGCTTTCCAGAAGGACTCGCGTTCCCGGGCTGACAATCCACGTTCGCCGGGATACGTGAAAACGACAATCGAGTGTTCCACCCGCCATCCGGCGCGCGCCACTCGCAGCACCTGCTCCAGGGGACCGGCCACGGAGGATCGTGAAAAGCGCGCGGCCCGCCCATTCCAACCCAGCGGGAAGACCCGGGCGAGCTTGGTCTCCTGGAATCCCGCCGCCAGCACCGCCGTCCGGGGCGCGGGATCCACCGGATGAATGAAGTGTGCGCCCTTGGAGGGGCGGCAAATTCTGACCACCATGGTGAATTTGAAATGTCTAAACAAAAAGGTGCCGCGATGTCTTACTTCATCTCAGGAGAATAAGCGGACCAGGTTGTCGTGGAAAATAAGGCGCGCGACTTCCTCGGTCACGCCAATTTCATAGAGAGCTTTGGATTGGGTTTCAAAAACCGACGCGTTCCATCCGCGGGGGAAGAATGAGGAATCGGTACCGAAAAGCAGGCGCCGTGGGCCTGCCACATCCAGCGCACGCTTAAAGACGACCCGAAGATCGAGGTGAGCTTCTTCGTATCGCATCCAGCTATTGCTGCTCGAAGTATCCAGGTGTACGTTGGGGCATAGGTCGCAGAGCATAAGCGCCTCGCGGAGATATCCCGCGCCAAAGTGGGGCACTACGAATCGAAGCTGTGGGAAGCGCAGCGCGACTCCGTGAAGATCGATGGGGTTGGAGTAGCGCATATCGAAGAGCGACGGCAGGCCGAGCACTTTGCGAACACCGACGCTGAGCACGCCGCAATGCACGAAGGCGACGCAGCGCGGCTGAGCGGCGAGCAGTTCCAACAGAGCCGTGACGCGGTCGTCGTGCATGGAATAGCGGTGCATCGCCGGAAAAAAACAAACGGCATGAATGTGGCCACTGCCGAGCGCGGTTTTCACTTGGGCATCCGAGCCTGGCGCCGCCGGGTTCACCATGATATAGCCATAGAATCGCTCGGGATGGCGGCGAACCGCGGCAATAACGGATCCGCCGTCTCCGGGAACGCTGGCGATCAAGGAAGCTTTCGCGACTCCGTGCTTGTCGAGCTCATGGACCCAGCCGTCGGCGAGCTGCCGGGGATCTTCGGCGGGCAGTTGCCAGTTGAGCAGAGGCGCCAACTGATCGGCCGCGACGCCCTTCTGCTCGGCGAGCGCCGCAAAGAACCAATGCGAGAAAAAATGGACGTGCGCGTCGGCGACCGCGAGCGGGCCCCAGGGTGTTTCGATCATGCTGTTTCAATTATGGAGTTTTTTGGTCGGCGGAGGCGGCCATGGGGAAGTGCGTGATGCCGGCCGCGAGCGCCACCTGCGTGATACCGGCGACGTTGTTCACACCCAGCTTCTTCATCATCGTCTTGCGGTAGCTGCGGACTGTTTGCAGCCCGAGGTCGAGCATCACGGCGATCTCCTTGCTCGTTTTGCCTTCCGCGACCAGCCGCAATACCTGCAATTCGCGGGGCGAGAGAGCGTCCAGCGCGGAGGAGGCCGGCTTGGACTCAAGGTCGCCGCGTTGGATGCGATGCAGCAGGCGATCGGAAACCTGCGGGCTCAGGTACGAACCGCCCTTGGCTACCGCGCGGAGAGCGTCGAGGAGATCGTTGTCGGAAGCTTTCTTCAGTACGAAGGCGCGCGCGCCCGAGCGAATGGCGCTGACGACGGAATGCTCGTCATCGTACATGGAAAGAATGATGATCTTCACCTCGGGGCAATGCCGCAAAATTTCGGTGGTGGTCTCGATGCCGTTCAAGCCGGGCAGGCCGATGTCCATCAGGATGATGTCCGGCCGTTTCTTGCGGCACATCTGCACGGCTTCGGTGCCGCTCTCGGCCTCGCCCGCCACCGCGAACTCGTCACTGTGCCGCAGGATGGCTTTAATGCCATCTCGCATGATTTTGTGATCGTCCACCAGGAGCACTTGAAACGGCATATTCGTTAACTTCCGTCCTCGATGGTCGCCGCCGGCAGCGGAAAACTAGCACGAATGACGCTGCCCTTGCCAGGAGTCCTCTGGATCTTGAGCGTCACGTGATTCTTGGAAGCATAATAGTCCATCAGCAGCCGCCCGAGCGGCTCGGAATCGGGGTCCACGTCGTCTGCACTTCCGTTGTCGGTGATCTCGAGCACGTATTCACCTTGTGAGCGTTTCACATAAATGTCGATCAGCGAGCAGCCTGGCGCTGCGATCGCGGTTTCGAGCGCGCACTCGGCCACTTTGTAGAAGGCCTTTGCCAAAATGGTGGGTACGCGCAGCGAAGCATCAAAATGCAGGCGCAGTGTGCCGGAGAAGTTCGCGCGGGCTGTTCCTGCCAGACGGTCGAGCGCGAACTGGAGCCCGGCCCGCTCGACAATGGAAGGGTTCAGTTCGTTGCTGATGTCGCGCAATTGCTCGATGGCTTGCTCCAGCAGCTCCTGGATTTCAGCGGCGCGGCCGTCCACTCCGGGAGTCTGCTCGCGGAAGTCCATCCGCATTGCATCTAACTGCAATCCCACGGCGCTCAAGATCTGGCTGACGTCATCATGCAAAAGCCGCGAGACGCGGGCTAGTACGGCTTCGTGCTCATTGATGGCAGCGAAGAGCATTTGTGCCAGAGCAGGTGTAGACGCACTTGCCAAGCTTTTATCTTTCGTAGGACGCTTATCGCTCATGATGCACGATTTCCAGCCAAAACGCAACTGAAAAGAATTGTTTTAACTTGACTTGAGAACAAATGGGAGCGAAAAACGCTGCTCGATCTCCCTGGCGGCGCAGGCCGGTTCGGTAAACAGTACGGCATGCAGTCCCAAGGCCTCGGCGGTGCGGATGTTGGGCTCACGGTCATCGAGAAAAAGGACCTCCGAGGGTTGGACGCCGAGTTGGCTCAAGCAATTTCGATAGATCTCGGGCTCGGGCTTGCAAAGGCCAGTCTCGCAGGAGAAGACGCGGACATCGAAATCGGGGAGCCATGCGCAGCGGAGGATGTAATCGCGGACGGGAAAGGGCATGTTGGAGAGAAGAGCGGTTCGGATGCCGGCGGCGCGGAGGTCGCGCGCCCACTGGGGTGTTACGGGCGCGGCGTGAGACCAACTCCGGCTGTCGATCTCGGTCAGCGCGTCGATCTGCGCTGGCGCTAGCTCGCGCGAAGCAGTTCGAGCGACGCTCTTCCAATAGCCGGCGGGGTCGAGCGACCCCTCGTCGTAGGCCACGCGAAACTGCCAATAGACTTGGGTGAACTGTGGGACGGGCAGCTCGAGAATGTTCGCCAGCGCTTGCGTGTCGGCGACTGGTTGGGACTGGCACAGTACGTTGCCGTAATCGAAGATGACTGCCTTGGGGGAGACTCGCACACTACGATGGTAACGTTACGCCGCTTTGATCTCGGTCCACAGCCGATCGCGCAGGCGCTGCGTCGCCGGATCCAGCGTGATGGCCCATTCGCCGCGCGCGACAACATCCGGCGCGGGGTAGAGAGTGGGATTGTCGCGAAACTCGGGCGGCAGGATTTTGCGGGCGCCCGCGTTGGTGGTAGTGGTGCGCGCAGTGAGCGCGTTGGCGGCGGCGATATCGGGGCGCAGCAGAAAATTGATGAACTGGTGCGCGAGCTCCTGACGTTTGCTCTCGCGCAGGATCACGGACGCATCCGGATAGACGGCGTAGCCTTCGGCCGGATAGACGAAGCCTACATCGGGTGAAGAATCCATGGCCTGCTGCGCCGTCGTGTTCCACATGTGCGCGGCCAACACATCGCCACTGACCAACTGGTCGCGGGCTTCGGCGTTGAGATAGGCGCGCAGGAGAGGCTTCTGACGGATGGCCTCGGCGCGAGCGCGATCGAGCTGGCCGGGATCGGTGGCATTCACCGAGAAGCCGAGCTTCTTGAGAGACGCGCCCATGGTGTCGAAGGGATCGTCGAGCATGGTCATGCGGCCGCGCAGGCGCGGGTCCCACATGTCGGCCCACGTTTTGGGCGGCGGAGCGAGCTTGCGGTTGTAGGCGATGCCGGCGGCGGTGACCATGTAGGGGATGGACCAATTGAGATTGGGATCCCAATCGGGCCGCTGGAATCGGGGCTCGAGTTGCGAAAGGTTGGGGAGCAGTTCGCGATGGATGGGCGCGACCAGCCCATTCGCGAGCAGCGGCTTCACAATATAGCCGGTGGGAAAGACAATGTCCCATCCGGAATTTCCGCCCGTGACGCGCGCCAGCATCTCTTCATTGCTTTCGTATATGCCATAGCGGACGCGCACGCCGAACTCGGATTCGAATTTGGGAACGGTATCGGGCGCGATGTACGCCGACCAATTAAAGATGTTGAGGCGAGGGCGGCCGTCGCGGGCGCAGGCGCCTAGTCCGGCCCCCAGCGTGCCGAATAAGAAGTAGCGGCGGTTCATGCGCTCCTGAGCCTCTCTGAGATCACCACAAGCGATCCGAATCCGATGACGATGAGGGCGGAGATCGCGTTGACTACCGGATTCACGCCTCGGCGAGCGATGGCGTAGATGACCATGGGCAGCGTTTCGGAATCGACGCCGGCTACTAGACTGGTGATCACGTAGTCGTCGAAAGACACGGTGAAGGCCAGCAGAGCAGCCGCGACGACGCCGGGCAGAATCGCGGGGAGAGTAACGTAGCGGAACGCCTGCCATTCATTCGCGCCGAGATCCAGGGCGGCTTCTTCGAGCGTGGCGTCCACGGTGCGGAGCCGTGCGATGACGACGATGACCACGTAGGCAATGGAAAACGAAATGTGCGCGAGGATCACCGTATGCATGCCGAGCTGGACGCGCAGGAAGCGGAAGATCCATTGATAGAAGGCCAGCAGCGAGATGCCGGTGACGATTTCTGGTGTGACCAGAGACAGGTAAAGGGACCCTGCAAGCGGCCGCGAAGTGCGCTTCCAGAGGCCGTAGGCGCAGAGCGTGCCCAGAACGGTGGAGACGAGCGTGGCGACGGTGGCGATGATCAGGCTGTTCACCGCGGACTCGGTCAGTTGCGTGTCTTTGATTGCGGCGGCGTACCAGCGCAGCGAGAAGCCTTGCCAGACGGTGAAGCGCGAGGAGTTGAAGCTGAAGATGGAGAGGATCAGCAGCGGCAGATGGAGGAACAAAAACGCGCCCACGGCATAGATCGCGAGTGCGGGCGTGCGCTTCAAAGTAAACTTTCGCCTTCGCCACGCGCGATCGCGAACAGCAGCACCATCACGATGGCCATCAAGACCAGCGATACTGCCGAGCCGAACGGCCAGTCACGCGCGGTGGTGAACTGGTTTTGGATCAGATTGCCGATCATGACGGACTTTCCGCCGCCGAGCAGATCGGGCGTGAGATACGCGCCGAGGCACGGAATGAAGACCAGGATGGCCCCCGCGCGAATACCGGGTGCGGAGAGCGGGATGGTCACGCGCGCAAGAGCGGCCCAGGGTTTGGCGCCGAGATCGGCCGCGGCTTCGAGTAGGGTGCGGTCCAAGCGTTCGAGCGTCGCGTAGAGCGGCAACACCGTGAAAGGCAGATAGCCGTAGACCAGCCCGAGGATCACCGCGCCGTCGTTATAGAGCAGGGGCAAGGGCGAGTGGATCACGCCGAGTTTCTGGAGCAACGTGTTGAGCAAACCCGTGTCGCGCAGCAGAAACATCCAGGCGTAGGTGCGCACCAGGAAGCTGGTCCAAAAGGGAAGCATCACCAGGCCGAGATAGAAGTTTTTGTGGCGGCCGGCGCGCGAGATGAACAGCGCGAGCGGGAAGCCCAGCAGCAGACAGAGCGCGGTGGACGCGCCGGCGACCCAGAACGATCGCCACAGGATGGCGAGATAGATAGGATCGACCAGGCGCTGGTAACTTTCCAGCGTCCAGGGCGAGGTGATGCCGCCGTAGACGCCGCGCGTGAGGAAGCTGTAACCGAGGATGATGGCGAGCGGCGCGAGAAACAGCGTAATGACGACCGTCCACGTTGGAGCGAGAAACCACGCGCGCAGACGGTTCATTCGAAGCGCAGCTCGTCGGCTGGTTCCCACCAGAGGTGGACAGCCTCGCCGGGCGCGAAGGCCTCGCCGAGGCGCGAAATCTCCACGACAGCGGGTTCGCCATCGGACAAGCGGGTGTCAACGTGGACGCAGTTGCCGAGGAACGTGGAGTGAACAATGGTGGCGGGACGCGAGCGATGGCCGTTGCGCGAAGGTTCGCGCGCGATGCGCATGGCCTCGGGGCGCACTCCGACGTCGCCGATCCAGTTAACGGCGCCGAGGAACGATGCCACGAATCGCGTGCTGGGTTGCAGATAAATTTCTTCCGGCGTGCCGATCTGTTCGAGGTGCCCTTTGTTCATGACGCCGAGGCGGTCCGAGAGTGAAAGCGCCTCTTCCTGATCGTGCGTGACGAACAAGAATGTGATGCCGACGCGGCGCTGGATGGCTTTTAGCTCTGCGCGGACCTGTTTGCGCAGGTTGGGATCGAGCGCGGAAAGCGGCTCATCAAGCAGCAGAACATCGGGTTCGAGCACCAAGGAGCGCGCAAGAGCCACGCGCTGACGTTCGCCGCCTGAGAGCTGGGCCGGACGCCGCGATTCCTTGCCGGCAAGTTGAACCAGATCGATCACGTCGCGCACGCGGTCGCCAATGTGATTGCCCGCGCGCCGGCGCAGGCCGAACTCGACGTTGTCGCGCACCGTGAGATGCGGAAAAAGCGCGTAGTTTTGAAAGACCGTGCTGACGTTGCGCTGGTAGGGCTTCAGATGCTGGATGCTGGAACCGTTGAGGCGAATTTCGCCGTGCGTGGGCTCCTCAAACCCGGCGACGAGGCGCAATGTGGTGGTCTTGCCGCAACCGGAGGGTCCAAGGAGTGAGAAGAACTCACCGCGGGCAAGGTTCAGCGAGACGCCGTTAACGGCGTGGTGCGAGGGATAGTGCTTCGAAACGCCGCGAAGCTCTAATACACACTCCATTGAATTGCAATGTTACCGCAACTGGGCTGCGGATTTTTAGGGCAGCGCCGGGTAGACGCCTGTGGCGTGGCCCCTCACTTCTTTTTCGCGGGTAGAAACTTCTTGTCGATCGATGCCACCACGACATAATTCGGGTCCACCATCTCATCCAGATGAATCTTGGCCACCTTGGAAAGCAGTTCATACGCATCCAGACTCGACAGTCCGTAATCTTTGTGAATCCAGGCGACCAATTCGGTAAACGCGATTCGCAACGCGTCGTCGAGCGGGCGATAGGCCCCCACCGCCATGATCGAATCGTTGTTCTCAAAGCGCGGCCAGTTAATTTTCTGCCCCTTGATGATGCTGACCTGTATTCGCGCGAGCAACGGCACTTCAATCGCCGTGCCTGCTACTTCGCCATCACCCATCGCAGCGTGCCCGTCGCCCATATAGAGCAGCGCGCCGGGTACATTCACTGGAAGATACAACGTATTGCCCACGCTGACTTCGGGAGCGTCCATATTGCCGCCGAATTCCGCGGGCACGATTGAGCTGCGCACTTCACCGCCAGCCGGCGCGACTCCGATGCAGCCAAAGAAAGGATGCAGCGGGATCTTCACCGAGAATTTTGAGTCCAGAGCATTAAACGTCGCCGTGTTGCTCGCCTTGTCGATCGGATAGAACCAGATCTTCTCCGGCAGCGGCGGATGAAGCATGGGCGTATAGCTGGTTTCGTTCAACGCCCCGAAGCCCGGCGCGAAGGCTCCCACGCCCTGATTACCGTCCACCTGTAAATCGAGAATCTTGACGGCCAGCGTATCGCCCGGCTGCGCGCCGTCCACGTAAAAAGGTCCAGTCAGGGGGTTGTCTCCCTTGACCAGGCTCTGCGTGTCGCCGGGCTTCTTCAGAACGTTGCCGAATGCATCCAAGGTATTGGTCTCGATGACGTCTCCCGGTTTCACGTGCGCGACAGGCGCCGCGGTGCCGTACACATATTTCACATCGTTAATGGTGGCGTGATACCTGACGACGTTGGGGGTCTGGGCCCTGGCTGAACATGCCACAGCGAACAAAAGAAGATAGACTCTCATAAACCTCACTTCCTCTGTTCTAATTTAGCTGACCACTTCTCCGATGGCACTGCCAGGTCAATAGCGAGCGCTCATTCAAGGGCGACGATTACTTGGCGGAGTTGAAGCGCTTCTCGATCTCCGGCCAATTCACCACGCTCCACCAGGCGGCAATGTACTCAGGACGGCGGTTCTGATACTTGAGATAGTAGGCGTGCTCCCAGACGTCCAGGCCAAGGACCGGAAAGTGCCCTTCCATCATCGGACTGTCTTGATTGGCCGTCGAAAACAGCTCCAGGCCTTTGCTGGTCTTGGCCAGCCAGGCCCAGCCTGAGCCGAATCGTGTCGTGGCCGCGGCTGCGAATTTTTCCTTGAAGGTATCGAAGCTGCCGAACGTGGAGTTGATGGCGCTCGCGACGTGGCCGGTGGGGCTGCCGCCCGCGCTGGGCGCGAGGATCTGCCAAAACATCGAGTGATTGATGTGGCCGCCGCCGTTGTTGCGGACCGCGGTGCGAATGTTTTCCGGAACGATCGCGCAGTTGTTCGCGAGCAACTGCTCCACGGTCTTGCTCTGCAGATCGGGCGCGGATTCCAGCGCCTTATTCAGATTCGTGACGTAAGCGGCATGGTGTTTGTCGTGATGAATCTCCATGGTCTGCTTGTCGATGTAGGGCTCCAGCGCGTCGAACGCGTAAGGCAGCGGGGGAACGGTAAATGCCATAATTTTCTCCTCTTGATTCTCAATTTGAGCCAGCGAATCCGCCGGCCTTTTCAAAAGCGTCCGCAAGACGAAACATACCAGCTTCATCGAAATGCTTGGCGAGTATCTGCATGCCAACCGGCAGGCCTTCGGATGTTTTTCCGCACGGCACGCTCATGCAGGGAATACCAGCCAGATCGCCGGTAATGGTGTAGATATCGGAAAGGTACATCTCCATCGGATCGTCAAGTTTCTCGCCGATCTTGAATGCGGGGAATGGTGAAACCGGAGCGACGATCGCATCCACTTCGGCGAAGGCCTTGTGGAAATCCTCAGCGATGAGCGTGCGCACCTTTTGCGCCTTCAAGTAGTACGCGTCGTAATAGCCGTGGCTGAGCACATAGGTGCCGAGCATGATGCGGCGTTTACATTCGGCGCCGAAACCCTCTCCTCGCGTGGCGCGGTACATACCGCTGAGCGTGTCCTCGTTCGCACGCGTGCTGTTGGCCCGAGTGGTGTAGCGCACGCCATCGTAGCGTGCAAGATTGGAGCTGGCTTCGGCCGTCGCGATTATGTAGTAGCAAGGCACGGCGTACTGGGTGGCGGGCAGGCTGATCTCGCGCACTTCGCAGCCCAAGTTCTTCAGGAGTTCCACAGCTTGATGAATTCGGTCGCCCGATTCGCTCGCGAGCCCTTCGAAGTATTCGCGCGGCAGGCCGAGCCTCAGGCCAGCGACTGTGCCATCGAGTTGGGCCGTGTAGCTGGGCACAGGGGCGAAGGCGGAGGTAGAATCGCACTCATCGCGTCCCGCCATGGTCTCGAGCAATAGAGCCGCATCACGGACAGTCCTTCCAAAAGGTCCGATGTGATCGAGCGAACTGGCGAAAGCCACCAGGCCGTAGCGCGAGACTCGTCCATATGTAGGGGTGACACCCACTACTCCGCAGAACGAAGCTGGTTGACGAACGGACCCGCCCGTATCTGACCCCAGCGCGACCACCGCTGTTCCTTGCGCGACTGCCGCGGCCGATCCGCCGCTCGAACCACCCGGGACACGGTCCAGCGCCACGGGATTGCGCACCGGCCCGAACGCGGAGTTTTCGTTGGACGATCCCATCGCGAACTCGTCGCAATTTGTTTTTCCCAGAATCACGGCGCCCGCCTGTTCCAGACGCACCACGGCCGTCGCGTCGTAGGGCGGGACGTAGCGTTCCAGCAGACGCGATCCGCAGGTGGTGCGGACGCCCTTGGTAACGATGACGTCTTTCACCGCGAGCGGTACGCCGGCTAGCGGCCCGGCGTTTTCACCGGCTGCGAGCTTCTGGTCCACTCGTTCGGCGGCAGCCAGCGCGCGTTCGGGGCAAAAGTGGAGATAGGCGTTGGTCTTCGGATTTTCTGCCTGGGCGAATTCGAGCGCGGATTTCGCCAACTCGACGGCGCTGAATTGGCGCGCAGCCAAGCCGGCTTGCACCTGCTCAATGGTGAGAGAAGCGATGTTCACCTCTCGATCACCTTCGGCACTTTGTAGTAACCGGCGCCCGCCAGCGGCGCGTTCGCAAGCGCGATTTCATTGCCGAGCGGCGGAACCGGCTGGTCTTCGCGCAGTGTTGCGGTCTCTTCGCTTTGATAAAGCACCTGAGCCATGGGCTCGACCGCGGAAGTGTCCAGCTCGCTCAGAGCGTCCATATGCGTGAGGATATCGTCCATGTCTTTCGCAAGGCGCGTGATCTCGGAATCCGTCAGCTTCAGGTTCGCGAGGCCGGCCACATAGCGGACCTCCGGCTCGGTGATCTTCACGCGGTCGCCCTCTTGCGGGCCTGCTTATATAGGATGCGCAAAACCGGGTCTTCGATACGGTCGGCTTCATCGAGGGAAGCGGTGTCACTGTGACTTTGCGCGGCCTGCGGCGGCCGCCGAGGCGTGGCGATGCGAAATTCCAGTCCGGTCACAATTCCGCTCCCAATCACGGAGGTGAGTTTCGCGAGGATGTCGAAGCGAAGGTGAAAAAGCTGCTTCTGCCAGATTGCATCCTCCACTTCGACGATGAGCGAACCGCGCACCAGGGCTTTGGCCGACGCCTTGGCGGCAATGCGTTTGCCTACCGTGGCGAGCCACGCGGCGCGCGCCAACTCTTCGGGTGAAATCGTATCGCTGTTCTTGATTTTGGCGAGGATCTTGCCAGCTCGTTCCATCGGGGCCGAACTCAATTCTACCAGGCATCTTACCAAGGAGTGGCATCATAAAAAGATGATGTATCATTTCCGCCGCTGGATTTGCGGACTGGCCGCGCTGCTCCTTTGGATTCCCGCGCAGGCAGCCGAACCCTCTACTGCGCCCAAGACCAAGCTCGTGGTCGCGATCATCATCGATCAGTTCCGCTATGACTACATGACGCGCTTCGATGCGTCGTATCAAGGCGGGCTGCGGCGTTTACACGA
The DNA here is from genome assembly GCA_003166865.1 of Bryobacterales bacterium. Lineage (GTDB taxonomy): Bacteria > Acidobacteriota > Terriglobia > Bryobacterales > Bryobacteraceae > Palsa-89. The sequence continues at coordinate 21,866 of PMUP01000019.1, read as the reverse complement.
TGCGGGCGCCTTTTTCACCGATGCACACCAAGCGCACTATCCAACCGTAACTGCCGTTGGCCACGCCGCATTCTTGACCGGATCGATTCCGGCGATCAACGGCATCATTGGGAACGAATGGTTCGATCGTGAAACGGGCAAAATGGTGACCAGCGTCTCCGACGACGCGACCAAGCTGCTGGGCGGGAACGGCGGCCCAGGTTCATCGCCCAAGCGTTTGATTGGGAGCACGCTTGGCGACGAAATCAAGATCGCCGGCCCTTCCGACACCACCGTGATCGGGGTTTCGCTGAAAGATCGCGCCGCGATTTTGCCTGCCGGCCATGCGGCGAATGCGGCCTATTGGTTTGATCAAGAGTCCGGCCAATTCGTCAGCAGCACTTACTACATGATCGATTTGCCGGCCTGGGTGCAGGCGTTCAACAAGAGCGACGCGGCCAATCGCCATGCCGCGGCCAAATGGATGCCGATCGATGCGGAGCCTGGAGCGCAGCCGTTTCGGATACTTCCCGCGAAGCTCGGGAAACAGTATTACGAAGAGATGATCCGCAGCCCTTACGGGAATGAGATGCTGGAGGCTTTTGCCGAGCAGGCGCTGAAGGAAGAGCATCTCGGACAGCATTCGGGCACCGATGTGCTGACGGTCAGCTTTTCGAGCAACGATTTGCTTGGGCACCAGGTGGGGCCGGATGCGCCTGAAGTTCGCGATATGTGCATCCAGACAGATCGCGTCCTCGGGCAGTTGTTGCGGGCGGTCGAGGCCGAGGCCGGGGCGGGGAACTATGTCGTGGTGTTGACGTCCGATCATGGCGTGGCGCCCATACCCGAGGAATTGACCAAGCGCGGTATGCCGGCTGGGCGATTTTCGAGTGGCGAAGTTTATCGCGCCATTGAAACGGCGCTCAGCGAAAAATATGGCTCGGCCAAATGGGTGCTAGGCAACGCTGAGCTATCGCCGTACCTGGATCACGAGCTGCTGCGCGCGAAGCACATCGCATTGACGGATGCCGTGGATACCGCGGCGGAGGCAGTGCGAAAGCTTCCGTATATTTTCCGCGTGTACACCAGCACGCAACTAGAGCACGAGAACCTGGCGGGCGATCCCATTGGAAAGCTGATGCAGCGGGGATATTATCGCGCGCGCGCCGGGGACCTGTTCATTGTTCAACAACCCTATTGGCTGGCATCGAAGGAAGGCACGTCGCACGGTACGCCGTTCAGCTACGACACTCACGTGCCCGTGATCTTTTTTGGGCGCGGCATCCGAGCGGGCCGCTACGACGAGAACATACGAGTGGCCGACATCGCGCCAACGCTAGCGGCGCTGCTGGGGGTGAATGCGCCCAGCGGGTCTGTGGGACGCGTGCTGGCCGTGATTGAGAAGTAGCCCTTGACGGCCGCGCTATTCTGCGTCACGATACTACGTGCAACGTAATAGATATGTCTGACCCGGCTCTGCTTGTGCTAGCCAGCCTGGCCGATGGCGACAAACACGGCTACGCCATGATGGAAGACATCGAACGTTTCGCGGGCGTCCGGCTTGGCCCAGGGACTTTGTACGGCGCGATCACGCGGTTGGAACAACACGGCTGGATTCGCCCGGCGAAGTCAAGCGATGACCGGCGGCAGCCGTACACGCTCAGCGCGGAAGGCCGGCGGCATCTTGAAGAACAACTTTCGGGCTTGAACCAGATCGTCAGAACCGGGTTGAAAAGGCTGAGGCAGGCATGAGGGGTCTCGCGCATTGGTTTGCCCGCCTGTATCCGCGCCAGTGGCGGGCGCGATATGGTCAGGAGCTTGACGCGCTGCTCGAAGATGCGAATGACATCAACGCGCGGCAGGAAAGGCGAAGTGGACGGCGATTTCCGCACCGATGAGACAGAAATGCTGGTTTAGCGCACGGATGGAACCGTCCAGCGCACCGAGCAAACGGTAAAGACGTGGCTCAAATACGATGCTATCCGCCCTAGCCTGCGCGAGAAGTATCGTAGCTTGATGAAGGCCGGCCTGTCCGCGGACGAGGTCTATCAGCAAATTCGGGCGGCAAATGGCCCGGAGGCTTAAACTCAATCATGGTCCTAACAAAAGAAGAACTGATTGCGTCTCTGCAGAATGAAGTCCGCATCCTGGTGCATCTGGCCGGCAAAGTGGACAAATCGAAACTCGATTACCGGCCGACGCCCAAGCAGCGCAGCACGCTAGAGCTGTTGCAATACATGTCCATGATGGGCCCGACTGAGGTTGCCATCATCAAAACCGAAACGTTCGATCAAACAACGATGAACACCGTTTGGCGTCCGGCGGAAGAGGCGGCGAAAGCGATGAGCTACGATCAGGCCGTCGCGGCCATCCAAAAACAATCTGACGAATATGCCCGTCTGCTGAGCGGGTGGACCGAGGCCGAGTTCCGCGCTAAAGTCGACATGTTTGGCAGAAAGTCCTCTCGCGGGGCCCTGTTGGTGGACCTGGTGCTCGGCGGTCACGCCGCTTACCGGACGCAGCTCTTTGATTACCTTAAGTCCTGCGGGCGTGAAGAGTTGAACACCTGGAATCTGTGGGCCGGTGTGGACGCCCCGGCTTAACCGCTCCCTCACGGTCACGGCTCAGTTACGCGCACGGCTCGGCTACGGCAGCGCGAACGCGTAAATGCCGTTCACACCGCGCGGCGGATGCAGCTCCGGTGTCTCGCCCAAGAGCACCCCATCGAGCAGCCCATTGCCGGTCATCACAGCAACGTATTGTTTGCCATTGACGGCATAGGTGATGGTGCTCACCGAAATTGATCCGCCGAGGATCGATTCCCAGAGCCGTTTGCCGCTCTCGGCATCGTACGCGCGGAAACGGCGATTCAAATCGCCCTGGAAAAGCAGGCCGCCCGCGGTGACCAGAGCCGCGCCATCGGAAGGCGAGCGGCCGACATTGATGCGCTGGATCTCGCCCGTCTCTAGATTGATTTTCCCGATGGCAGTCAGCGCGTTCGGATCCGAGCCCGGTCGCGGCACTGCCTTGCGGGTCTCGCGCTGTTTCGGGTCTGTTCCTGCCGACGTCATGTCGAGACAGTTATCGATGTAAGGAACGTACAGCGAGTTGGTGTCGGGATCGAACGCCGTGGGCCAGAAGCTTCTCGTGTTGTAAGAGCAGATGATGTGCTCCTCGCCCGGCTTTTTGTTCACCAGATCGTAGTTGATGGTGACCTTGCCGGTCTTCCCGTCAATGTTGGAGATGAGAAACAGCGGGTCATCGTAGGGAAACGGCGTGGCCCATAGGAACTGGCCGGTGCCGCGGTCGATCACAAAAACTCCGCCGCCTTCGCCGACCATGACTGCCACGTCGTGCTCTTCGCCGCGCGGAATATCGGGATTAAACCACTTCACGTACTTCGGATCGGGATTGAACTTCTCGTGGACCAGCGTGCGCTCGTGCGTATAGTCCATGTCCCAATCGTCGGCGGGCAGATGCTGGTAATACCATTTGAGCTTGCCGGTTTCCGGATCGAGCGCCACCGTCGAGTTGCTGTAGAGATCGGCCGGTGAGGTGCGCGAAGTGCCATCCGGATCGCCGCCATGGCGCTGCAGCCGCGTGTTGGGCATGGGGTTCGCGATGCCCCAGTAAAGCGTCTTGCGGACCGGATCGTAGGTGCCGGGCAGTCCCCAGGTGGATGCCAGATTGGTGTCCTTGAAGTCCTTGCCCCAGGTCTCCGAGCCTGGCTCGCCAGGCGCGGGAACGTTGTAAAACTTCCAGACATCCTTGCCCGTGACGGCGTCCTGCGCGGCAATGAAGCAGGTGTCGCGCGTCTTGCCGCAGCCGCGGCCGGAGATCACTTTGCCTTCGACGACGATGGGACCCGAAGTGTTCTGACCGTCGCCCGTGCCGGTCTGCCAGCGCTGCTCGCCAGTGCGGGCGTCCAGGCCGACCACGAAGCCGTCTGGCGCCGTGTAGAGAACTACATCCTGATAGATTGCGAGCGCTTTGGTGCGCGCGGTGCTTGCGGCGGCCGTGGGAACTTTACGCTTGTACTCCCAGATGAGATCGCCGTTGGTGGCGTCCAGCGCTTGCACGATAGCGCCGGGTTCCACCAGATACATTACGCCGTTATGCACGATCGGAATCGTCTCGGAAGTGCCTGGGCCCAGGCCACGCGTCCACGCCATGCGGAGCTGGCCGACATTCGAGCGATTCACTTGCTTCAACGGGCTGAATCGTTGCGCGTCGTAGGTGCGGCTGTACATCAGCCAATCGTCTGGCGAGGGATGCAAGAGCATGTCTTCGGTCACCGGAACGTAGTCCTTCACAACTTGTCCGGCCGCGCCTACTGCGACTAGCGACGCCGCGAGCAAAAGATTCCGAGTCATGACTGCAAAGCATTGTATAGCAAATAGAGTGATAGAATCACAGGCTTCAGGAGGTCGCGATGCAAAGTCTTGGAGTGCGTTTGATTATGGCCGCCGTTGTGCTAGCAATGGCCGCCACGGCCCAGGCGCCAACGACGTTTCAGCCCGTCGGGAACATGAGCCAGTTGATGATCGACATCATTTATCCGACTTCGGATGCGCTCTTCTATGTGGACCGTGATCCGCCGAAGAATGAGCACGAGTGGAGCCTGCTGCGAGGGCAGGCGCTGATTCTGGCGGAGTCCGGCAACCTGATCATGATGGCCGGCCGCGCGCGCGATCAGGAGAATTGGATCAAATATTCAAAGATCATGATCGACCTCGGCAAGACGGCGTTTAAGGCGGCGCAGGCCAAGGATCTGGATGGCATTCGCGCGCTCAATGATCCCCTCAATGATGTTTGTGTGAACTGCCATCTGCAGTACCGGCCGGGGTATCACAAGAGGCCTGCTCCGGACGCAAAATAGCCAAGACCGGTTATGCTAGTTTGTAAGCTGCCATGCGAGTTTTCTCTACGCGAAGAGCCGGTCTATTGATTGCCGGCGTCCTAATATCCGCCGTCTGCCTGCCTGCGCAAGAGGAAAACACAAAAGGCCCGGAAACACAAGGCAAGGACACGCAAGCCAAGGGCATGCCGCCCCGAACGGCTCCCACCGAGTATCAGGCGCAGGCGCAAGCGGGCACTGTGACGATTGCCGCCGAGTTCATGGGCCACGCCGTCCCCACACCCGAGCAGACGGTCTCCGCAGATGACTATATTGTGGTCGAAGCGGGGCTGTTTGGCCCGCCAGGCGGGAAGATCATGCTAGCGCGCGGCGACTTTTCGCTCCGTATCAACGGCAAGAAGATCCCCTCGCCCAGCGAGCCTTACGAGCTGGTTTTCCATTCCCTCAAAGATCCCCAGTGGCAGCCGCCCGAGACGGAAGAATCGAAGTCGAAAGGCGGCGGCACCGGCATTACGACGGGTAACAACGGCGGCGCCGGCAACTCGCCGCCTCCCTTGCCTCCAAAAATGCCATTCGAACTGCGGCGCGCGATGGAGCAGCACGTTCAAAGGGCCGCCATGCAGGAAGGCGACCGTCCAATGCCGCAGGCCGGACTGCTTTTCTTCCTCTACCGCGGCAAGACCGAGGGCATCCGCTCGCTCGAGCTGATCTATAACGGCGCCGCGGGAAACGCGACCCTGACGCTCCAACCTTAGTATTTGACCGTGAGCTCTTGCGGATCTTCGATATTTCTGCTAATATGGAAATAGTCGAGGAGACGCCTTGCCCAAAAAAGACGATTCAGCACTCATCACCCGCTGCGCGGACATGTTCTCGGCGATCGGTGCTGAGCCGCGATTGCGGATCGTGCGCCTGCTGCTGAGCGCGCACCCCGAGGGCCTGGTGGTCGGTGAGATCGGTGGCGAGCTCGACATCCCGTCCAGCACGCTCTCGCATCATCTGGAAAAGCTTAAGAACGAGGACCTGGTCCGCGTGCGCCGCGAGGGCACGTTCCTGTGGTACTCAGCCAACACGGACGCTCTGCAGGATCTGCTTGGCTTCCTCTATTCGGAATGTTGCACGCGCAACAAGGCCATCGAACCCCAGAAGATCTTGTGCTGTAAGTAAAGGAGCCAGAATGAACACGACCAACATAAAGGAAGTAGTGAAAGAGAAGTATGGGCAAGCGGCGCTGCGAGTCACGTCCGGGCAGGGCAACTCGTGTTGCGGCGGTGCCTCGGCCTGCGGCACGGACATCGATCCGATCACCGCGAATCTCTACGGCGACTCTGAAAAGGGCGCCCTTCCCGAAGATGCCGTGCTGGCGTCGCTCGGCTGCGGCAATCCGACCGCGCTGGCGGAACTGCACGAGGGCGAAACGGTGCTTGACTTGGGCTCGGGCGGTGGCATTGACGTGCTGCTTTCGGCCCGGCGCGTCGGCCCAACCGGCCAAGCCTACGGCCTGGACATGACCGACGAAATGCTGGCACTTGCGCGCGCAAATCAGGCGAAAGCCGGCGTCGCCAACGTCGAGTTTCTGAAGGGCGAAATCGAAAACATTCCGCTCCCGGACAACTCGGTGGACGTCGTCATTTCAAATTGCGTGATCAATTTGTCTTCGGACAAAGATCGCGTGCTGCGCGAAGCCTATCGCGTGCTGAAGCCCGGCGGCCGGTTTGCGGTGTCGGACGTGATCGTGCGGGGCGACGTTCCACGCGAGGTGCGCGAACACATGCTCCTGTGGGTGGGATGCATTGCCGGCGCTTTGAAGGACTCAGACTATTTCACCAAGCTCGCCGCGGCGGGCTTCGAGAACATTGCTATTGAGCCGACGCGAGTCTACGACATCCAAGACGCGCGTGCGTTTCTGTCCGCGGAAGGCATCGACGTGGATGCCATCGCGCCGCAGGTTCAGGACAAGTTCATGAGCGCATTTGTGCGCGCCAACAAACCTGTAGCATGACGCTCTCGCGCCGCGTCACCGCAGAAGCTGTCGGAACAGCGTTGCTGCTCGCCTCGGTGGTCGGGTCCGGCATTATGGGCGCGCGGTTAGCGGGCGGCAACACAGCCGTTGCGCTGCTGGCAAATACGATCGCCACGGGAGCCGCCCTGGTGGCGCTCATCCTGACATTCGGGCCAATTTCCGGCGCGCATTTCAACCCCGCCGTGACGCTTGCGGATGCATCACAAGGCGGAATCGAGTGGCGCGATGTGCCCGCCTATGTAGCAGCCCAGCTCGTGGGTGCGTTCGCCGGTGTGGCTGGCGCGCATCTCATGTTCGGCGAGCCGCTATTGGCCGCGTCCCAGCGTGCTCGAAGTGGAGGCGGCCAGCTTTTCAGCGAATTCGTGGCGACGTTCGGGCTCCTCTGCGTCATCTGGGGATGCGCACGCGTGCGATCGTCGGCGGTCCCGTTCGCGGTCGGAGCGTACATCACCAGCGCCTACTGGTTCACTGCGTCCACCTCGTTTGCGAATCCGGCGGTAACGCTGGCGCGCGCTTTCACGAATACGTTTTCCGGCATCCGGCCAACCGACGCGCCCGGTTTTGTGCTCATGCAGCTGATCGGCGCGGCCGCCGCCACGGCGCTGTTTCGCTGGTTGACACCATCATTGATCACGGAAGCGAAAGAAGTTGTGTTCCACAGTTCAGTCCAGAGTAAATCACCATGATCAAACAGAAGGTCCTGTTTCTTTGCACCGGAAATTCAAGCCGGACGCAGATGGCTGAGGGTTTTCTCCGCAAGATGGCCGGAGGCGAGTTCGACGTCGTGAACGCGGGCGGGTCGCCGGAAGAACTCAGCCCAGTCGCTATCGAAGCGATGCGGGAGATCGGTATCGACATTTCCCAACATGAGACCAAGGACGTGGCCAAGTATTTGGGCGAGCGATTCACGTATCTCATCCAACTTTGCGATCGCCAAAAAGAGCCGGCATGCCCGATTTTTCCAGGGGCGATCTACCGGCTGCACTGGGATCTGGAAGACCCGCAACATTCCGATCTTGGCTTGTACGCCGCGACCCGGCGGGTCCGCGACGAGATCCGACGGCACGTCGAAAACTTTGTTCAGAACGGCGGGTGAGGCGGCTGGATGAAGAAGACCGTTCTCATCCTGTGCACGGGCAACTCGGCGCGCAGCCAGATGGCTGAGGGGCTGCTGCGCCACGATGCCGGCGACCGCTTCGAAGTGGCCAGCGCGGGCACCCAGCCGAACCGTGTTCGTCCGGAAGCGATTGCGGTAATGAAGGAGATTGGCATCGATATCTCCGGACATCGCTCCAAATCAATCGACGAATTCGCGTCGCGCGACTTCGACTACGTTCTGACCGTCTGCGACAACGCCAAGGAGAGCTGTCCGATTTACCCCGGCTATGGCAACCGGCTCCACAAGGGCTTCGAAGACCCCGCGGCAGTCGAAGGCTCCAACGAAGAAAAGCTCGCGGCGTTCCGCAAAGTGCGGGATGAAATCCGTCAATACTTCCAAGGGTGCGCGTATAAACTACAGTGAAAACTATAAGATACATTCGACTCGGCGAGGCCTAGCGATGATCGGCCACGCCCCGTCCGCCCGCCGAAAAACAGCTATCATCGAATTGCGGATAGCAGATAGGAGACCGCCGTCATGGCTTTCCAACTGACAGTGAATGGACGGTCCAGCACCGTCGATGTACCCGCGGATATGCCCCTTTTGTGGGTGATCCGCGATGTTCTGAAGCTGAAAGGGACCAAGTACGGCTGCGGCATCGGCCAATGCGGCGCATGCACGGTGCATCTCAACGGTAAGGCGGTGCGAAGCTGCCAAACGCCCGTCTCCGCGGCCGCCCAGGCGCCCATCACAACGCTCGAAGGACTTTCGGCGGACGGGACCCATCCAGTGCAAGTCGCTTGGCTCGAGATCGACGTTCCGCAGTGCGGCTATTGCCAGGCTGGACAAATGATGTCGGCCGCGGCGTTGCTCGCGAAGACCCCCAAGCCCACCGATCAAGACATCAACTCGGCCATGAATGGAAACCTGTGCCGCTGCGGAACCTATGTTCGCATTCGCCAGGCGATCCACAAGGCGTCCGAGATCGCGACCACCAGCAAGTTGAAGAAGCCGTCGGAAGTCGCGGTGGGCCAAGGCGTAGCCCAGGAATAAAGGTCGAGCTCAGCAATAGCGCCGCGCTCAGAAATAAGGGAGGCATCGAAACATCATGGTTATCAATCGACGTTCATTCTTACGTGTGACTTCGCTCGCCGGGGGCGGCGTGCTGCTTGGGCTATACATCAAACCCAAGGCCTCGGCTCAATTTGGGCCGGCCGTGCAACAGGTGCCCAACAACTTCATCAAGATCGATCCGGATGGCACCGTCACCATCATGGCCAAGGACCCCGAAGTCGGCCAAGGCGTGAAGACCATGCTTCCGATGCTGATCGCCGAGGAGTTGGATGCCGACTGGAAGACAGTAAAGATCGAGCAGACCGACTTCGACGATACCAAGTACGCGCTCCAATTCGCCGGCGGTAGTCTGGCGACACCGTTTAACTGGGACCCGATGCGTCGCGTGGGCGCGGCCGGGCGCCAGTTGCTGGTCAGCGCCGCGGCTCAGACCTGGAGCGTTCCGGAGGCGGAATGCTCCACCGCGGCGGGGCGCGTGCTGCACACGAAATCGAACCGGTCGGTTGGCTACGGCGAGATTGCGAGCAAAGCCGCTGCCATGCCGGCGCCCGACCTGAAGAACGTCAAGCTGAAAGATCCGAAAGATTACAAGATCATCGGCCATAGCCAGCGCGGCTACGACGTTCCCAAGATCGTCACCGGCAAGCCGGTTTTTGCGATCGACTTTACCCTGCCGAACATGCTGTTCGCCGTCTATCAGAAGTGCCCGGTGTTCGCGGGCAAGGTGGTGAGCGCGAACTTGGACGAAATCAAGGCCATGCCCGGCGTCCGCGACGCGTTTGTCGTGGAAGGCAACGTGAAGCCCGGCGTCATCGTGGAAGCGGACGCCCTCGAGCCTGGCGTCGCCATTGTCGCCGATAGCTGGTGGCAGGCGCAAACGGCGCGTAAGAAGTTGCAGGTGAAATGGGACGAGGGGCACGGCGCCTCGCAATCCAGCGTCGGGTTTGCGCAAAAGGCCCAGGAGCTCTCCACGCAGCCGCCCGCCAAAACCCTCCGCAAGGACGGAGACCCGGATGGTGCGCTCGAAGGCGCCGCGAAGGTGGTGGAGGCCGCTTACGCCTATCCGTTTATCGCGCACGCTCCGCTCGAGCCGCAGAATTGCACCGCGCATTGGCAGGGCGGCAAGATGGAGATCTGGTCGAACAGCCAGGTGCCCGGCGGCGGCCGCACGTTGGTGGCGAAGACGTTGGGTATCCCCGAGAAGGACATCACCATCCACATGCAGCGCGGCGGCGGCGGATTCGGCCGGCGTTTGACCAACGATTACATGGTGGAATCAGCCTGGATTTCCAAGGTCGTGAACGCGCCCGTGAAATTGCTGTGGACGCGCGAAGACGACTTTGAGCACGACTATTATCGTCCCGGCGGCTTTCAGTTCCTGAAGGGCGGCGTGGATGGATCGGGCAAGATCACCGCGTGGCGCAATCACTTCGTTAGCTGGGGCGATGGCGACCGTTCTGCGCAGGCGTCAACCATGTCGCCCACCGAGTTTCCGGCCAGGTACGTTCCCAATTACGCACTGCACACTTCCGTGCAGCCGCTGTGGTTGAAGACTGGGGCATTGCGGGCGCCGGGCAGTAATGCCTACGCGTTCGTGATCCAGTCGTTCATCGACGAATTGGCGCATGCCGCGGGCAAGGATCCCTTGGAATTCCGCCTGACATTGCTCGCGAACACGCCGCTGCAGGCTCCAGCGCCACGGCCGGGTGGCGGTGGTTTCGGTGGTCCGGATTTTAGCGCCGAGCGTACCAGCGGAGTGCTGAAACTCGTGGCCGAAAAATCCGGTTGGGGCAAGCGATCTCTCGCGTCCGGAAGAGCGCTGGGCGTCGCGTTCCACTTCAGCCATATGGGCTACTTCGCCGAAGTTGCTGAAGTCAGCGTGAGCGCCGAGAAGAAGGTGAAGGTCCACAAGGTGTGGGTGGCGGCGGACATCGGCAGCCAGATCATCAATCCGAATTTCGCGGAGAACCTGTGCCATGGCGCGGTCATCGATGGCCTAAGCGAACTGATGGGCCAGCAGATCACGCTCGAAGCCGGACGCGTGGTGCAGTCCAACTACGACAAGCATACGATGGTGCGGATGGCGCAGGCGCCGGAGATCGAAGTGCATTGGCTGAAGACCGACAATCCTCCGACGGGATTGGGCGAGCCGGCGCTGCCTCCGGTCCTGCCGGCGGTTGCCAATGCGATCTTCACCGCCAGCGGCCAACGCATCCGTGAGCTGCCCTTGTCCAAGAGCGGCTACGGCTGGGCCTAGCGAATCAGGCCGCTGCTATTTCGGGGCGGCCTTTCCATTTTCAATCAGGCTCTTCAGCCGCGTAAACTGCTCGGTCAGCACGGAATCCACGGGCGCGGCCCAGGTGTTCATGCCCGCGGGCACATAGCCGGTCACCGTGTACACGACCGTGAGTTTCGTGCCGTCGCCTGCCGCGGCGAACTGGATCGTCATGCTGCCCGTCGCCGCGATTGATTGCAGCGCACCCAGCGCGCCGCTGAACACCAGCTTCTTGCCCGGATCGGCGTAGACCACCTCCATGTGCCGGACACTGCCTCCACTTGGGAGTTTCTCGCAGAAGCATCCCATGGCTTTGTCATCGATGCTGAGATTGTGCGCATCGCCGGAGAACGTGTGCATGGAGTTCCACCAATCGCCGGCGTCGTGGACCACCCGGCGGTAGACCTCCTGCGGGGGTGCTTGGATATTGAGTTCCAGTTTGACGGTGAATCCGTTGGCCGCGGAATCGGCGACAGCCGCGCGCACCGGCATCGCGGACAACAGCACGGCGCCAATGGCAACAGACGGAGCGCTATGTCTCAGCTTGAGCATGAGCTTATAATACGATGGCGAGCCGGATCGCCGGACTTGTTTGACGTGAGACAACTACTTATTGGGGCTCTACTGTTTTGTTGCTTGGCCAGCGCGGCGGATCTCAGCGGCCGATGGTCGACCGGGAAAACGAATATATTTACCTTCCAAGTTGCGGGTGACAGCTTCACCGGCATTATTGAAGGCCGCCCTGGCGAGCGCAGCTACAAAATCGTTGACGGAACGCTTCACGGCAATGACATTTCCTTCTTCGTCCTGCACGACGCTAAAGACGATCCCGAAGTGATCGAGAACGGCGGCAAGCCGTTTCGGAACACTGCAACAGGCGCCGTTGCGGGCGATGAGATCACGATCAGCGGCGCCCGCGAAGGAACGAATCAGAGGCCGTATACGCTAGTCTTGAAGCGCGTCCCGTGATTCCCGGCTCAGGCCGCGCTGCGCCCCCTCACCAGGTGCAGGATCAGCGCGATCACCGCAATGACGAGCAGAATGTGGATCAATCCGCCCGCTATGTGAAACGCCGCCCAAAGAATCAGCCAGGCGCCCAGCAGCATGAAGAAAAGGATCAGGAATAGGAAATCCGTGATGACTCTCATGACGGATCCCTATACCGGCTTGCATTCGGGATGGCCACAACTGCAGATGATGTCCGCCGTATGCGCCTCCCCTTCACAATACGTGCTGCAATAGTTGCTGTCCTTTCTAGCTAGACAATGACAACTCGGATGGGCGCACTTTTTGCCTTGTTCCATAGACTCTCCCTGGCAGTTAGATCGAAAGTAACTCAATTTGTTTCGTAGAATCTTGTCTTGAGCCGCCGTGTCACACTGATTGTGTATGCCTCCAGCCGTCTTGTCCGTGCGTGAATTGCGGAAACACTACGGCGCTACCATCGCGGTGGACGGCGTTTCATTCGAAGTGAACCGGAACGAGATCGTCGGGCTGCTGGGCCCGAATGGCGCGGGGAAAACCAGCACAATCAACATGATTCTGGGCGTTCTCGAGCCCAGTTCGGGCACCATCCTGGTGGAGGGCGCCGATATCGCCGCCAAGCGCTCCCAAGTGCTGGCGCGCACTAATTTCGCCGCGGTCTACGCGCCTCTGCCGGGAAACCTCACCGTGATCCAGAATCTCCGGTTTATCGGGTTGATTTACGGGGTGAAGAACCTGGCGTCGCGCATTGAGTCGCTGCTCGAACAGTTCGATTTGTTTGCCTTTCGCGACATGAAATGCGGCGTGCTTTCTTCCGGCGAGCAGACCCGCGTGGGGCTGGCCAAAGCCATGCTGAACAATCCCCGATTGCTATTGCTCGATGAGCCGACTGCGTCGCTCGATCCTTCCGTGGCGCGCGAGATCCGGCTCCAGATCCGCGAATTTGCGGCGCAAGGCGAAGGCGGCGTGCTGTGGACATCGCACAACATGTATGAAGTCGCGGACGTGTGCGACCGCGTATTGTTCCTCTCCCACGGCAAGATTCTGCTCGCGGGCGATCCCCGAACTTTGCCTGCCGAGCACGGCAAAGAGACACTCGAAGATCTCTTCGTCACCGTGGCCCGCGAACCGCTCGCACTGGGGCGCATATAAAATGAGCGCGCGTAAATGATGGTCTCCCTACGGCGGACTTTCGCGATTGTGCTCCGGCAGTTTTACTTGATTCAAGGAAGTCCGGCGCGCGTGTTGCCGCTGTTTGCCTGGGTGGCGATCGACATGGTGACCTGGGGCTTCATCACCAAATACCTGAACGCCGTAAGCGGTTCGGGCTTCAACTTCGTGCCGTCGCTGCTCGGCGCGGTTCTGCTATGGGATTTCTTTGCTCGCGTGATGCAAGGCGTCACCATGGCGTTCTTCGAGGACGTGTGGTCGCGCAATTTCCTGAACATTTTCGCGACGCCGCTTTCCATTTCCGAATACGTCGGTGGCTTGGTGCTTTCAAGCATTGCCACCAGCTCGGTCGGCTTGATTGTCATGCTGGTGCTTGCCACCGCAGTGTTCGGCCTGTCGTTCTTTGTCTACGGACTACTGTTGATTCCGTATCTGCTGGTGTTGTTCCTGTTTGGTATCGCGCTCGGCGTGATCGGCTGCGGCATCGTGTTGCGCCTTGGTCCAGCTTCGGAGTGGCTCATCTGGCCGATTCCCGCGCTAATCTCGCCACTCGTCGGCGTCTTCTATCCGCTTTCCACTCTGCCGGCTTGGATGCGATATCTGTCGCGCCTGCTGCCGCCATCCTATGTGTTCGAAAACTTGCGCAGCATGGTACTAAAGCGCCCCGGCTCGCCTTATGCGTTGTTGTGGGGAACCGCGCTTGACCTGGTGTTCCTCCTGCTCGCGAGCTGGTTTTTCAGCTACATCTACCATCACGCCGTCCGCACCGGTTTGATCGCCCGATACAGCGCCGAGAGCCTGAGCTAGCGCCGAATCACGCCTTCTTCGCGGCCTGAATCGCAAAGTCAGCACCCCGATAAGCCAGCGCTTGGATCGTGGCTGTCGGCTGTTGCCGCGCCGCGGTGACGAAACTGCTGCCATCCACGATCAGCAGATTCGGTACATCATGCGCGCGGTTATAACGATCCACAACGGACTGCTTCGGATCGTTGCCCATCCGGCACGTGCCCATCAAGTGCACCGACGGCATGCTCTCCTCCACCGCAGTGCCCGACGCCCAGGTCTTTTTGGCCCCGGCCGCCTCCAGAATTTCCAATTGCTTTGCGAGGGCCCACTTCAGCGTCGCAACGTCGTCGGGATGGAAATCGAACGTTACGCGCATGGCGGGCAATCCCCAGGAGTCTTTCACATCAGTATCCAGCGAAATGCTGTTTCGCAATTGGGGCAGGGAACTGGAGTGCGACAGTACGGTCATGGTGTGCGTGAAATACGTACTCAGCATCTTCTTGTACTCGGCGCCCCACTTCGGGGCGTCCGGTGGCATGCCTTGTAGCGCGAAATTGGCCGGGTAATAGTTAAAGCGAGCATCGAGACCCGCGCCGCCGTAGAATCCACGCTTGGGGTCCGCCTTGTAATAATCGTGGATGACGCGCGTCACCTGAATGCCTTTGTACTCGTTCAAAGGATGTTCGAACAGCCCCATCGCGAGGCCGCCGGTGTCCCACATCAGGTACTTGCCCACCAGGCCGCTCGAGTTCGCGAGACCATCCGGGAAGCGCTTCGATTTTGAGATCAACAGCAATCGCGCGGTTTCAGCGCCGTTGGCGCACACTACGACAGCTTTTGCCCGCTGGAAAATCTCGCGGCGATTGGCGTCGAAATAGACCGCGCCCGTCGCGCGCCCCTGCACATCGGTTTCTATCTTGCGCACGTAAGAGTTTGGACGAATTTCGCATTTCCCGGTCTTCTCGGCGACGGGGATCACCGAAACCAGCGTGCTCGATTTCGCCCGCACCTCGCAGCCGAAATATTCGCAGAAGCCGCAATTGACGCAGGCCGCGCGGCCCTGGTAGGGTTGCGACAAAATCGCCATTGGCGCCGGATACGGATGCAGCCCCAGCTTTTTCGTCGCCCGATCGAATAACACGCCGGACGATTTCACCGGCATCGGCGGCAGCGGATACGGCTTCGATCGCGGCCCCTCAAACGGATTCGCCCCGCCTAATCCGGAGATCCCTAGATCGTATTCGGCCTTCGTGTAGTAAGGTTCGAGGTCGGCGTACTTGATCGGCCAATCGGCGAGCCCAGCGCCCGGAACTTCGCCGAACTGGCTGCGCTCTTCGAAATCACTTTCGTGAAACCGCCAGTAGTTGGCGGTGAAGTGGACGCTTCCGCCGCCTACCTGCCGCCCGTACATGATGGCTTTGGCCAACTTGGCGGGCTCGGATTCATTCTTCCGATATGTGATCGGTTGCACTTTTGTATCGTTGGTGAGACCGGCCTGGTAGGTGTACCGGATCTCATCGTGCCGGTAATCTTTCTCGGTGAGATAAGGACCCTGCTCCAAGACGACGACACGGAATCCGGCCGTCGACAGCTCTTTCGCCATCACGCCACCGGCGGCGCCCGCGCCGATGACGAGAAAATCCACCACATCCGAAGGCCGAAACGTCGCGCTCACTTCTGTTCTCCGTCGTAATACCCAAACGGCGGTTGAAACACCATACGATCTTCAAAACCAATCAGCTTCCACCCGATGTGATCGCGATTGCCACCGTAGCTGGGATTGCCGAGGAAGCCGTAGAGTGTGTGCGTGCGCAGCAGCTCGAAAAAGTCAGTGGCTTCGATACCTTGGACCAATTGGATCTGCTGTTCGTTCGTCAGCGCGGCGATCTTGGTCGAGCCGGGAAAAAGTTCCTGGCGCTTCTTCTGTACGGCGGCCATGCCCGTGCGATAGGCCTCGCGCTTGTCCACGTCGAACGTAGAGAGCGCGCGATCGATGAAATAGATGACGCCGGCTTCACGCGCGCCCGGACCATCGGTTGAAGGCACAATCTGGGATGTGATCGCGTCGATCTCCGCGGCCGTTGCCGGATCCAGCGTTCGGAACGGTGGCGGAGTGGACGATTGCACCGCTTCATGCGCGTGCTGCTGAGCCGCGGCGATGTCAGCCAGTGCGACGATGCCGACGCACTGGGACAGCCATAGCCTGCGAGTGGTTTGCATTGATCTATCTTATCTCGTCACTTCTTCGGCGTCAGCTTCACCAATCCGCCGCCGGTCGTCAACAAATACACCGCGCCATCCGGACCCTGTCGCACGTCCCGAATGCGCTGCTTGAAATCGGTCAGCAAGCTCTCTTCCGCCACCACGCGCTCGCCATTCAACACCAGCCGCGCTAAGTGCTGCCCCGCCAGCGCGCCGACAAACACGTTGCCCTTCCATTCCGGAAATAAGTCACCGGTGTAGAACATCATGCCCGACGGCGCGATCGACGGCACCCAAAAGTACACGGGCTCCTCCACGCCCTTCATGCTATGCAGGCCGTTCCCCACCGGCACGTTCTTGCGACCGTCGGTGCGCCGCGCGTCGTACTGCGTTCCCCAAGAAATGTCCGGCCACCCGTAATCGCGCCCCGCGCGGATGATGTTGATTTCGTCGCCGCCCTGCGGTCCGTGATCGGTGGCCCACAACTCACCCGTCGCTGGATTGATCGCCGCCCCTTCGGGATCGCGCAGCCCGTGCGCGAACGTCTCCGGCAGCACAGTGGCGCGATTAAGCCACGGATTATCCTTCGGAATGGACCCATCGCGATTAATTCGGATCACGCGCCCCGAGAAATTACGCCGAATATCTGGATTATCCGTGAAATCATGCTCCACGCCGTCTAAATCTGAGTCATAAAAGCGGAAACGATCGGCGCCCGTGACCAGCAGCGTGCCATCCGGCGCAAGAACAATCCTGCGCTCGCCTCCGCCGTCGATCAGAACCCGAAAATCCTCCAAGCGCTTGTTGTCGTCGCTCAATCGCGCCCGTCCCACGCGCTCGATTCCAATCGACATCGTCCGGCGCTCGGCCAGCGATTTGGTCCAGACCTGCTCGTAGAAAAACTCGGTCGGCCAAATCGCCGGGTCCTCGCCACGCGGCGGCGCGAAATAAGTGATGTAGAGCAGCCGATTCTTCGTGAAGTCGGGGTCGAGCAGGACGTCGTGCAGACCTTGCGCGGCTATCACCTTCACGCCCGGCACTCCCGCGATGGGGGCCGAAACCCAGCCGTCCGGCCGCACGATTCGCATGCTTCCCACGCCCTCGGTCACCAGGAAATTGCCGTCCGGCAGAAACGCCAGCGACCACGGAGCGTTCAGCCGGTTGGTGATAGTTCGGATCTCAAGAGGCCCGGATGCTTGCGCCGGAGGAGGCGCCTCGGTCTGGCCAGGAAACGCGGGCTTCGGCTTATAGGGAACGGCCGCGGTCGTCTGCGCCTGGGCCGATGAGCACGCAAGCACAGCGACTGCGAAAACAAACTGTTTCATATGGATTGTGTGAATGTTATCAGATCGCGCCCTCGGACTTTTTGATCCGTTCCACCGTCTAAACTAGTAGTGACATTGGAAAGCCCCACGCTGAACCATCAGGTTACCCAGCCGGCGGAGAGCCGCGCGGCCAAAACGGTTCGAGAGATCCTCGAATCCGGGCGCCCGCTGACCTACATCCGTTCGGCCGAGGAGCAGCGCGTGGTCCGCATCTTGAGCGAAGTGGCCAGAGGGCCGCTTACGTCCACGCCGCTTCCAGTCTGGACCTGGAGTTTGACTGAGGGCATGCGCCGCCAAGGCGAAGAGGCCTCCTTTTCCGCCACCGAATCGCCTCGAGCCGCGCTGGACTTTATCCTTGCCCATGAAGGCTCGGCCATCTTCCACCTGAAGGACTTTCACGAGCCGCTGCGCGAATCGCCCGAAATCCGCCGCCGCTTGCGCGATGTGTACGACGCCGGCGTCGATCAGCGGAAGTTCGTCGTCATCAGCTCGGCCGTTCAGTTCATTCCCGAAGAACTGGAGCGCAGCATCATATTTCTCGAGCTCCGGCCGCCCGACATGGTCGAGCTGTTCGATTTTCTGCGCGAGGAAACGCCCGGCACAAGCCTCGAAATTCTGTACCCCGTGGCGCGCGCTCTCCAGGGGCTCACTCTCGACGAAGCTCGTTATGCATTGCGGCGCGCGTTCGCCTCGGGCCGCGGCCTGGGCCCGGAAGCTCTGCCGGCGCTGCTCGAAGAGAAACGGCTACTGGTGAATCGCAGCGGCGTCGTCGAGTACATCGCCGATGGAACGAATCTCGGCGACGTCGGTGGCCTGGAGGGCCTGAAGACCTGGCTGCTCGAGCGAAGCAAGTTGTTCGAAATGCGCGATAGCCTGGACGCCGAGATCGTGCCCAAGGGCCTGCTCCTGATGGGCATTCCGGGTTGCGGCAAAAGCCTTTCGGTGAAGGCCATCGCCCATCAGTTCAAGCTTCCGCTCTATCGCGTGGACATGATCGAGATCTTTTCGGGACGCCACGGCAGGCCCGAAGGCGCGTTCGTGGCAGCCTGCAAGATGATGGAAGACATGGCGCCCGCCGTGCTCTGGTTCGACGAAATCGAGATGGGCATCACGTCGACCGAGACCGGCGGCGAGTCGGGACGCATCTTCGGGTTTTTCCTTACCTGGATGCAGGAGAAGACCCGTGGCCTGTTCGTTGCCGCCACCTCCAACCGGATTGATCGATTGCCTGCAGAAATGATCCGTAAAGGCCGCTTCGATGAAGTGTTCTTCGTCGACCTGCCATCCGAAGAAGAACAGATCGCAATCTTCAAGATCCATCTGACGCGGCGCGGCGTGGACATCAGCAGCTTCAACATCGCGCAGTTCACGGAATTCACAGTCGGATGGACCGGCGCTGAAATCGAGCAGTGCGTGGTATCGGCGCTCACCAAGGCGCGGCTGGCCGATCGGAAAATCACCGAGCAGGATCTCATCCTCACCGCGGTGCGCATCGTCCCGCTCTCGCGCACCATGAAGGAACAGATCAACCACATTCGTGGCTGGGCGTTTGAGCGCGCCGTCCGTGCCTCGGTGCCCGCTGTTCGCAAGTAGCGGGCGACCACAATGAGAAACGGCCAGGAAGGCTGTTTGCCTCCTGGCCGCTCTGTGATACGGAATGCCGCGCCTTAGAACGTGAAGCGCGCTACCAATTGACCGCTCCTGGGCTGGGCGCCAGCGCCCTCCACCCAGTTGACGAACCCGTAGCCGCTCGACAAGAGACCGGTCTGGCCACCGAGGGTGTTGCTGCGAGACGCCCCGGTTTCCGGAGTGGTGGACGGAAGGCCGAATATTCCGACTCCATCAGCTGGCACGGAGTAGAATAGCCGGTTAAAGATATTCTGGAACTCTACGCGTACCTGGAGCTGCATGCTCTCCTTGATGCGGAAAATGCGACCGAAGCCCATTGACTCGGCCGGTTGGCGTTGCCAGCGAAAGTTGTTGAGGTAGGGCGACGTATAGCCAAACGTCCCGGCCGGCGCATCCGTCCAGGCAGCCGGATTCAGCACCAGTTGCTGTGTCGGATCGAAATGGGAATTTGGATTCACCAGGAACAAGGGCACGCCAGGCACTTCGTTTTGGAACGTCGTGCCGCCGCCCCACAGCGCGGGGTTGTTGGCTGGTCCGATGCCCAAGTCGGTAAGAAGATTATTGTTGGACGGTGGTGTCCGGATCAACACGCCGCTCTGGTAACGCAGCAGCCCGCTGATGGTCCAGTCGCGCGCGAACCACGAAACCGCCTTCATGCCACCGTTCTCGGCGGCGATCTTGGGGGTTGTGTAGCTGAACGAAATGATCAACTCCTGTGGAATATCGAAGCCGGAAATCTGCTTGTCCAGCGCGGGATTGAACACGTCGTTGATGAGCGGGGCGTCGGGCGTGAGATAGGAAGTATTGGAGTTGACGCCGTTGGTCAGTTCCTTCTGGAAGGTGTAAGCGGCCTGCATGGTCAGCCCATGCGAATAACGCTTGGTAAACTTCACCTGCAGCGAATCGTACCAGGTGTCTCCCATGGGCGGTCCCAGGAATGGCGGGATCCCACCATACCACTGCGGAAATGGCACCAGCGCCGCGATCAGGGGTTCACCACCGGGGAAACCCGGGTAGACGCTATTTGGATTTGCCAAACCCGGGAAGCGGGCCGTGACGCTGGGAGAGCTAATCGGCGTTAGCAAAAGAGATGCGTCAGCCGGATTTGCGACATTGAGCCCGTATTTCGATTGCAATTCCTGTGGCGTGATGCCGTTGTAATTCAATTGGGAAAGCAGGGGCGCGGTCCACCATGCGCCGCGATTGCCCACGTAGGCGGCTTCCACCACCATGTTGCGTGCAAGCTCGCGCTGGAAGCCGATGCTCCATTGAAAGACTCGGGGAAGGCGGCCGGCGTTTGAAGCGATCGAGATGAACGGCGAGCTCGGAGGGATCACGCCGGGAGCGGCTTGCGCCGGGTACTCTTGCGTAGTTTGGAACGTACTAAACGTGAGCGCCGGATTCCCGTAAACGTTGCCTGGAGCGAACGGGTCTCCGTTCTTTAGAATAGCAGCGGGCAATCCGTACCCCGCGGGATTCAGCCCAAGGAAGTCCGGGACGCTGACGTTTAATCCTGCCTGATCCGACCCAGCCGCATAAGTGATGGCGGCGCCGGCGCGGAACACGGTCTTGGGCGTGATCTGCCAGGCCACTCCCAGGTGAGGTCCGATGGAAAACGGATAGGCCGGGGCGAAGGTGCAGTGGCAAGTTGCCCCGTATTCCACTCCGCCAAGCCGTCCGCCGATGGTCGGGTTAGGCAGGCTGAAGTCGGCATTCTGCATACGGCCGTGTTCTTCCGACCATTGGGTCGCGTAATCCCAGCGCAGTCCGAGCTCGACCGTCAGTGTGTGAGTGACTTTCCAACTATCCTGCAGATACAGCGCATACGAATGCATGCCCAGCCGCGTGCCCTCCGAGGCCGGGGCGACATCCAGGCTTTGGGCCGCGCCCAGAAGGAAGCTGGCATAGCCAAGTCCGCTACTGGCGTAATTCGAATAAGGCTGGCCGAATTGCGCCGGATCGGCTGTCTGTTGCTGGCTGAATGTAAATTCTCCATTAGCGCGGCTGCTGGTCACTGTCGGGATGCCCTCAAACATCGCCGTCGCCCCCAGCTTGAAGGTATGGTTGCCCTTGATCCAGGTCGCGCTGGCGTTAAAGGTCGGCTTAACATCCTCCTCGAACGGCGCTTCAAAGAACGAGGCTGTATTGCTGGTGGGGAATCCGCCGCCACCAGTGAAGCCGGGAAAGACAAAGGCGGAAGCGTCCAGCCCTGCTAAATAGGGGAAGTTCTTCGATGGGAAAGGAACGCCATCCGGGTACAGCGAGGAGGCGCCGCTGAAGGTGGGGGTGACCGAAGGATTGGTGGTGTGCAGCAGGCCCGCGCCGAAATGCAGCAATAGAGTGGGCGTGACGGTGTCGTCCAGGTTGAGCCGTACGGTCTGCGCCAATGAATTTTGGACTGTCGCGACGGATAGGGGTAAATACTGACCTTCAAAACCATTGTTCTCCGGAGAGTACGTCTT
>PMUP01000051.1:30348-117288 GCA_003166865.1 Bryobacterales bacterium | reverse complement strand
GGACACACCGGCACGCAAGCGCCGCAATCGATGCACTCCACTGGATCGATATAGATCATGTTGTGCTCGGCGAAGTTGGGCGCGTCCTTCTTGGGGTGGATGCAATCGACCGGGCAGGCGTCGATACAGGCCGCGTCCTTAACACCGATGCAAGGTTCTGCAATAACGTAAGCCATTCGTTTCTCCAGCGGCGCGGCCTCAAGACGGGCTGCGGGTGGGGTAACCGTCATTATAGCGTGGCTGCCGTTTTTTCCGCGCGGATCGCGTCGAAATGGCCTATTTACGCGTCAGATGGAAGAAATCCGGGGCCGGCGCGCGCCATGCTATGCTTCCCACAGATGGCCACTAACGCGCAGATCACGGCCGAGCAGTACCTCCACATGACGTTCGAACACGATGCCGAGTTTGTTCACGGCGAGATTGTCGAGCGCAGTATGCCGGACAGAATCCACTCACTCATCCAGTTTCTGATTCTGATGGCGATCGGACGTTTGATCCAATCACATCCCTTGTTCCCTTATCCGGAACTCCGATTGCGGTTGGAACCTCGAGTCTTCCGCATTCCAGACATTTCCGTCTTTGGCGGTCAGGCGCCGCGCGAGGACGTGCCTTCCACGCCGCCCTTACTCGTGATCGAAATCGTATCCAAAGACGATCGCCATCCCAACCTCATGCAGAAGCTCGATGAATACCGTGTCTGGGGCGTGCCGAATATCTGGGTCGTCGATCCGCTGAACAAGCGCCTGGCGCTCTACACCGCGTTGGGGCTCCAGAACGTCTCCTCGCTCGCGCTCGCCGATTATCCGTTCGAGCTAACGCCAGGCATCCTTTTTTCCGATCTCTAAAACGAGAACCCAACATGATCCCCAAAGTGCGCAAAGCAGTCTTCCCCGCCGCAGGACTGGGCACGCGATTTCTTCCCGCCACCAAGGCTCAGCCCAAGGAGATGCTGCCGCTGGTGGACAAGCCTCTCATTCAATACGGGGTCGAGGAAGCCATGCATTCCGGCATTCAAAACATCATCATCGTCACGGGACGCGGAAAGACCGCCATCGAGGATCACTTCGACGTCAGCTTTGAGCTGGAGCAGACTCTGGAGGCCAAGGGCAAGAAGGAGCTTCTGAAGATCGTCCGCGATGTCTCCGACATGATCGATGTGTCCTACGTGCGGCAGAAGGAAGCGCTGGGGCTGGGCCACGCGGTGCTGCGCGCGAAGGAATTGGTGGGCAACGAACCGTTCGCGGTGGTTCTCTCCGATGACGTGATCGATTCCGAGACCCCTTGCATCCGCCAGTTGCTGGACGTCTATGAGTTCTACGGAGCTTCCGTGGTGGCGCTGATGGAAGTTCCTGGCGACGCCATCTCCGCTTATGGCGCCGTGGACGCCGAACCAATCTCGCACAATTCCGGCAAGGACCGGTTGTTCCGCATCCGCAACATGGTAGAGAAGCCCAAGCCATCGGAGGCCCCATCGAACCTGGCCATTATCGGCCGCTACGTCCTGACGCCGGAGGTGTTCCAGTCGATCGAAGAAATTCAACCGGGAAGCGGCGGAGAGATCCAGCTCACGGACGCGTTGAAGCACCTGCTGCGCAATCGGCCCATCTACGGTTATCGTTTTGAAGGCACGCGCTACGATGCCGGCGACAAGCTCGGTTTTCTCAAGGCCACCGTCGAGTTCGCGCTGCACCGTCACGACCTGGGTGGTCCGTTCCGCGAATATCTGAAGCAGCTCAAGCTGTGAGTAGCGACGATTCCCGCACGCTTGATATCCTCGATATAGATGTTACGGAAGCTGATTCCCGCTGGTTTGCTCGCCGTTACGGCCATGGCCAGCGTTGTCAACGACGTCGAGACCGCGCTGTCGCACGGAAATTTCCCGCTGGCCGAAGCGATCCTTCAAAGCTATCGCTCGAAGAGCGGCGTTACGCCGGAGTTTCTGGAGGCGCTGTCGTGGCTCGCGCGCGGGGACCTGATCACGCGGCAGTTCGACCAGGCGGATTCCCGCGCCAAGGAGACCGAACAGTTGGCCGAGCAGGCGCTCGCGACGCGGCCGCTGGATGCCGAGCCGCATTTGCCCACTGCATTGGGCGCGGCGATTGAAGTGGAAGCGCAGGTGCTGACCGCGAACGGCGACCGCACTGGCGCGCTGGCGCTGCTTCGCAAGGATCTGGAGGCATACCGGAGCACGTCCATTCGGACGCGCATCCAGAAGAATATCAATCTGCTCACGCTCGAAGGCAGACCCGCGCCGGCCCTGGAGGAACGCGAATACTTGGGCGCGAAGCCCACGCCGCTGCTGGCACTCCGCGGGAAGCCGGTCCTGTTGTTCTTCTGGGCGCACTGGTGTCCGGACTGCAAGCAGGAGGAGCATATTCTGGCCGCCCTCACGCGAGAGTATTCTGCAAAAGGCCTGGTGCTGATCGCGCCCACGCAGCATTACGGTTACGTCGCGAACGGCGAGGAGGCGGGGCCGGCCGAAGAGCTCAAGTACATCGAGCAGATCCGTCATCAGTATTACGCGGACCTGCTCAGCGTGCCCGCGCCGTTGAGCGAAGCCAACTTTCGCAACTACGGCGCCAGCACCACGCCGACGCTGGTTTTGATCGACCGGCGCGGCATCGTGCGGGTGTATCATCCGGGCGCGATGACGCTCGAGGAACTGCGGGCGGCGCTGGACAGGGTAGGCTGAATTAGCGGCGGGACTGCGCGGGCAATAAAAAAGGCCCCGATCTCTCGGGGCCGATTTGCATGAACCCTAAACTACTGCGAGCCCTCTCGGGGCGCCAAGGTCTTACTTCTTTTTCTTGGCGGGCGCTTTCTTAGCGGCCTTCTTCGCAGCCTTCTTTGTTGCGTTCTTCATCGATTGATTCTCCCTAACATCAGATTTGCGATCTTAGATCGCAGTGTGATTCATATATAAGGTGGTTTGAGACGAAAGTCAAGAAAAAAATGCTGATCGGCCCCGGCTCACCCGGCCTCCGCGCCCCCGCCGGACCCCAAAACCATTTGCCATACGAATTGTTCTTGGGGGCGCCGCTCCATGAACACGCGATTTTGTTCTTGCCCGCGCGCCGCACCCGCGCTACGATCGGACCAAGTGACCTTTCCCCGCGCGCTCACGATCTCCGCGCTGACCTTGGCCGGACTAACGCTGGGAGGTTGCGCGAAGAAGCACCCCCGCACCGCCGCCGCGCCTCCGCCGCCACACGTGGTCACTGGTGAAATCCGAGACGGCGAAACCGGTCTCGCGAGCTGGTACGGGCATCCTTATCACGGCCGCCCCGCCGCGAACGGCGAAATCTACGACATGGAAGGCTTCACTGCCGCGCATCGCACGTTGCCCTTCGGTACTTGGGTGCGCGTGGTGAATCTCACCAACGACAAAACGGTCGACGTCCGCATTACCGACCGCGGGCCCTTCGTCGAAAACCGCATCATCGATCTTTCGCACGCCGCCGCCGGCGCCATCGGACTCATCGGACCAGGAGTCGCGCGCGTCCGGCTCGTCATCCTCTCGGCCCCCGCCACCACCTCCGCCCAGAATTGGTATGCAGTCCAAGCCGGCGCGTTCCTGGATCAAGGCCGCGCCGAGCGAGTGCGCGCCGCGCTCGAACGCGAGTATGGATCCGCCCGGCTGGTTCTCCATCCCGGCAGTCCTCCGATGTGGCGAGTGCTGGTGGGACGAGCGCCCACCGAAGCCGCCGCCAATGTTTTGGCCCGGCGCGTTCGCCACGAGGAGGGCACGGGATTTGTGGTGCGCCTGGATCCCGCGGATTAGCGAGGCCGCCGGCGCCCAAACGGCAGTACTAAGGCCATACCCCCAAATGAAGTGGCCCCAATACCCCAAATGATCCTGCAATTCAATACCGTGGGGTGTTGTCGAAATCCTAAAGTCCCCTTAGAGTTTATGAAGGATGAAGACACTCTCTTCTCTAACAGCTCAAAATCGGGGACTCTAGTTGAATGTTAGCGCAAGCTGAAGAATCCAAGCCGTTGCTGGTGGGCCAGTCCCCACGCATCCGGAACGTCCTGCGGATGGTGGAAAAGCTGGGCCGTTGCCGTTGGCCCGTCCTGCTGCTGGGCGAAACCGGCACCGGCAAGGAAGTGGTCGCGCGATCCATACATAATGTCCACGCGACGGGACCCTTCGTCACCATCGACTGCTCCTCCCTGGTCGGCCCGCTCATGGAAAGCGAGCTGTTTGGCCATGTCAAGGGAGCATTCACCGGCGCGGTAACACCCAAGACCGGCCTGATCGAAACCGCCAACGGCGGCACCGCCTTCTTCGACGAGATCGGCGAGCTGCCGCTCGATCTGCAGGCCAAGCTCCTGCGCGTTTTACAAGAGAAGGAGTTCCGGCCAGTGGGTTCGCTCCTGCAAAAGCGTTCCGACTTCCGTGTGATCGCCGCCACCAACCGCGACCTGGCGAAGGAAGTGGAAAAGGGAACCTTCCGCCAGGACCTGTTCTACCGCTTGAACGTGGTGAACCTTCGCCTAGCCCCGCTGCGCGACCGGAAAGAGGACATCCCGGCGCTGCTGGCGCACTTCCTCGGCCGACACGGCAAAGGTCACACCTTTACGCAGGAGACGCTCGAAGCTATGCTCTCCTACGATTGGCCGGGTAACGTTCGCGAGCTCGAGAATTGCATACAGCACATGGTCGCCATCAACACCGGGCCGCTGCTGCACGCCGCCGAGTTGCCTTCGATGTTGCAAAATCATCTGATCGTGAAAAAGGCTCAGGCGCTTTCGGTGGCGGTGGGCTTTCAAGCGCTGTCCAAGCCGCCCGGCGAGGCCAGTTCGCACGAACGCCGGGGGCCGCAAGAGTCCAACTACTCGCCGATTATTCCGCTGACCCAGATAGAACGGCGAGCCATCCTGGAAGCGCTGGAATACACCAAAGGGGACCGCGCCATCGCCGCCAACCTGCTCGGCATCGGCCGCACCACGCTCTACCGCAAACTCAAGGAATACCAGCTGGCTGTCTGACGGCTGAGACAAAATTCATTTCCCGGCACTACCCTGAGTGCCAGACCCAAGAATCCTCAAAATTCTGCTGGTCGAAGACGATCTGGAAGATGCAGATCTGCTGGAGGAAGCTTTTGTAGAGATCGAGGAAAACCGCCAGTGGTGCAATTGGCGAGGTACGGCCATCGTGCAGGTGGGCCAGCTGGCCGACGCCATCGACTGTCTGCGACGGGA
Source organism: Bryobacterales bacterium (assembly GCA_003166865.1). Taxonomy (GTDB): domain Bacteria; phylum Acidobacteriota; class Terriglobia; order Bryobacterales; family Bryobacteraceae; genus Palsa-89. The sequence continues at coordinate 112,083 of PMUP01000051.1, read as the reverse complement.
ACGATTCGACATCGTGCTGCTCAACCTGAGCCTGCCCGATAGCCCGACCTTGCTGGATTCGTTCCTAGAGGTCCATGCCATCGCGCACAGTGTCAACGCGCAGGGCGTACCCATCGTTGTTCTGGCCGACGAGGCCGACGAAAACCTGGCGAATCGATTGCTGCGGGAGGGCGCTCAAGACGTACTGGTGAAGCCGGAACTGGAGTGCGCGCTGCTGGCTCGCTCCATTCGTTATGCCGTCGAACGCCAGCGCCGAGCGGGTCCCCAGCTACGCGCGCACGCGAAAACCGCTATTCTGGCTGATTGAAAATCGCCCTCGACGCAACTTACACCCTAGGCCGGGATCTCTCCGGCGTAGGCGTGTATTCGCGCGAGATCCTGCATGGCCTGGCGCGGGCCCATCCGGAAGCGCGCTGGCTGTTTTGCTACCGGCCGCACCGTTTCCTGCGCTCCTTCGCCGAGCAGCTTCCCCCGAACGCCAGCCGCCGCCTGTTGCGAGAGCATCGCGCGCCATCGGCCGATCTGTTCCACGGTTTAAACCAGCGGCTCGGCTCCGCCCGGCACGCCCGAGCGGTTACCACGTTCCATGACCTGTTCGTGATCTCAGGCGATTACTCTACACCTGAGTTCCGTGAGCGCTTCGCCACGCAGGCCCGTGCCGCCGCCGAGCGCTCCGATATGATTATCACTGTCTCCCGGTTCACGGCTGGCCAAGTAGAGCAGCTTCTCGATGTGGAGCCGTCGCGAATCCGGGTGATTCACCACGGCGCACGTCTCGCCCCGGCGCTAACCGCGCGGCCCCCGGAAAGGGAGTCAATGATCCTATCCGTCGGCGCCATCCAGCGCCGCAAGAACACGGTCCGCCTGGTGGAAGCTTTCGAGCAGATCGACGCGGGTTGGAAGCTGGTCCTGGCCGGCTCGTCCGGATTCGATTCACAGGAGGCTCTCCAGCGCATCGAACGCAGCCCGCGCAAGCGGGACATCCAAGTGCTCGGTTATGTACCCGGTCCCGAACTCGAAGAACTCTACCGGCGCGCGGCGATCTTCGCGTTCCCGTCTTTGGACGAGGGCTTCGGAATGCCCGTGCTCGACGCCATGGCGCGCGGCGTTCCGGTTTTGACCTCGAGTGTCTCGGCGATGCCGGAGGTCGCAGGTGACGCGGCGCTATTGGTTGACCCAATCGATGCGAGTGCGATCGCCGAGGGATTGAGCCGCCTGATGGCGGACACTGCTTTACGAGACGCACTGGTCCGCGCAGGGCTCGCCCGGGTACAGGAGTTCACCTGGGAAAAATCGGTGGAGGCAACTTGGAAGGTCTACGGGGAACTACTTTAGCTTTTTTCTTCGTCAATCGCGATCTTCAGCGCCCTCAGGAATTTCTGGTCCTGAGAAGTTAGCTTGATCTTGCCGGTGGACTCGAACTTACGCTTTGGAGGAGCTTCCGATTCTACTGCCTCGGCATCACCGTCTTCGGATTCGTACTCGCCGTTTTCCTCGCGTTTGTTGAATCCGATGGTGGCTTCGAGCACCAGGAAGACGTCGTACCCGGCCCGCTTAATCTCTCCGATAGCAGCAGCAATGCGGTCGGAGTCGGACAGCGATTCGTTGATCGCATTGCCAAGCTCTTGCATCAGCTCTTTGAGTTTCTCTTCCACGCATTACCCCTTTCTCCGTTCTGCGGGTTCCCTCTTAGAATATCACTCTACCTTCTTGATGTTACCAAGGCAAGCACAGTTTCACCAAAAGTAGGTGGGCTAAAATCTGGCTTTCGCTCTCCAATACATTTATCGGTTCGAACCCCAATTCTCAGTAGCAAATCCCCGGCCTGGCACTACGCCCCGGCATTCCACCGGAACGGCCAAGAGACGTTTCGCTACACTGGTACTAGTCCATGTTTGCAACGGCAAAGAAGTTTTTGCACCACGTGATCCCCGGAGTCATTCGCCCTATACACATCCTCTGGAATCAGGTGATCGGCTTCTTTTTCATTGTTTTGGCGCTGCTGCCCATGCATGCCATCTGGCGCGACTGGAGAAGGAGCGATAGCGCTCCACGGCTGGCCCTGGAAATCCCGTTCGGGCTCCTCATGGCCGGGTTCGGCATCCACTCTTTTTTGCGAGCGCGCAAAATCGCGAAATCATGAGCGCGGAACTCGGCACCGAATTGCCAGGGCAGTATCCCTTCACGCGAGGGATATATCCGGACATGTACCGCAGCCGCCTCTGGACCATGCGCCAGTACGCCGGCTTCGGAACCGCCGAGGAGAGCAACCGCCGCTACCGCTATCTGCTGTCGCAAGGCATCACCGGGCTCTCGGTTGCGTTCGATCTTCCGACGCAAATGGGCATGGATTCCGACCATCCGCTCGCGGCCGGCGAAGTGGGACGCGTGGGCGTCGCCATCTGCTCGCTGGCCGACATGCAGCGCCTCTTTGAGGGCATTCGCCTGGCGGACATCACCACGTCGATGACCATCAATTCCACGGCGGCCATACTGCTGAGCTTTTATGTTTTGGTCGCACGCAGCCAGGGCGCCGCGCTGGCCAAGATCTCCGGAACCATCCAGAACGACATTCTGAAGGAATACATAGCGCGCGGAACCTACATCTATCCGCCGCGCCCGGCGATGCGGATCATCACCGACCTGTTCGCGTGGGCCGCCCGCGAGCTGCCCGAATGGAACACCATCTCCATCAGCGGTTATCACATTCGCGAAGCCGGGTCCACCGCGATCCAGGAAGTGGCTTTCACGCTGGCCAATGCCATCGCCTACATTAGCGCTGCCATTGAGGCGGGCCTGGATGTGGATGCCTTCGCGCCGCGGCTGTCGTTCTTCTTCAACTCGCACAGTAATTTTCTGGAAGAAATCGCCAAGTTCCGGGCCGCTCGCCGTCTTTACGCAAAAATTATGCGCGACCGGTTTGGCGCGAAGAATGCACGCTCGATGATGCTGCGCTTTCACGTGCAGACGGCGGGGTCCACGCTCACCGCGCAGCAACCTGATGTCAATGTCGTTCGGGTGTCGATGCAGGCGCTAGCGGCGGTGCTGGGCGGCGCGCAATCGCTGCACACCAACGCCAAGGATGAAGCGCTGGGTTTGCCCACCGAGGAAGCCGCGCGGCTGGCCCTGCGCACGCAGCAGATCATCGCGCACGAAACCGGCGTCACCAATACGGCCGATCCCTTCGGCGGCAGTTCTCACATCGAGAAGCTCACCGATGAGCTCGAGCGCGGCGCCGAGGAGTACATCGGGCGTATTGATGCCATGGGAGGTACGCTGGCCGCCATCGAGCGGGGATTCATCCAGGCCGAGATTCAGAACGCCGCCTACGCCTATCAACAGTCCGTGGAACGCGGCGATGCGGTGGTGGTGGGCGTCAACAAGTTTCAGCAGGACGAGCAGGAGCCGCCCACGATGTTCCGTCTGGATCCCGCGCTTGAAGCGCAACAGATCGCGCGGCTTCGCGAACTACGCGCGTCACGCGATGGGCACGCTGTGGAGACTCGGTTGTGTGCGCTCGAAGCGGCGGCGCGTTCGAGCGACAATCTGATGCCGCACATTCTGGCTTGCGCCGAAGTCCACGGGACGGTGGGAGAAATATCGGATCGCCTGCGCGCCGTGTTTGGCGAATACAAAGAACACTAGCGCACCGACTGTGGGGCGGTCCCCCCGGACCGCAGCCGACGCCCTCGTCGGCCTCCCTTTCTCGCGTGATGTCGGAGCCGGACCAGGGATCCGGCGAGGACGAAGGCGTCCGCCCCACGCCGACGCTACTTGCCCACCAGGGCCGGCGCAAGGTTCTCGTCAAAAAGAAGCTTCACGCCGGAATGGAACTGAGCCGGCGTTCACGATCCGCGGCGAACGCGAGGCAGGCGCGGATGTCCTCGGAAGTCAGGTCTGGGAAGTCGGCCAGGATGTCGGCTTCCGTCATCCCCGACGCAAGATAATCTAGAACGTCGTACACCGTGATCCGAAGCCCGCGGATGCACGGCTTACCGCCCATCTTATCTGCCTCGATCGTGATGATTTCGCGGTAGTCCATGGCCGCCTGCTTCATTCTAGATCGGAGCCCTACTTGCCCACCAGGTGCGCGTCGCTCTTTTCGTTTTCATTGCAGATGAACTCGATCAGGTCCGTGTCCAGCATCACCCGATGTTTCACCATCACTGTCCACGGCTTGGTGTACGCCTTGGGATCCTCCACCGTGATCTCGATGTCCATGTTCCCGTAGTTCACTCGCCGGAACCGCTCGGTCATCTTTCCGGTGTTGGTCAGCGGGCTTCCCTCCACGTCCAGCCACACGTCGTCGCGGAAACCGGTGGTCTCAACCACCAACGTGTCACCGTCCCAATGCCCGATCGAGTAGCCGTACCACCACGGCTGCGGATCGCTGTTTGGCAAGGAGCTCGGCAGCGGACGCCCATCCATGAAGATTTGCCGGATGCCGGCCTGCGCCTCATACAAAATCACGATCAGCTTGGGCAGCTGAATGATCTTTCGCGGCTGCGGATGCAAGTGCAGTTGCATAAGGCCGAGTGGCAGGCAGTGCGCATCGGGATTGTCCTTGTTGTTCTCCCCCTTGCGCTGTGCGCGTATCTCCTTGGCCCAAGGCGTGAACGGCAGGCCATCCTTCAAGGTCGACCCGATATTGAAGAACTGACTGATACCAGGGGGAGGCGGTCCCAGACCAATCCCGCCCACGCCAAATTGCGATCCAGCCGGCAGTGCTCCCGGCGTGGTCGATCCAGCCGACGCGGGCGATGCGGGCGTCGGCGAGAGCGGCAGTTGCCCAGGGATGCTTCCATCGGTTGGCACCGGTCGCGGCCTGCTGGCAATGGTCCACATCCCGGACAGATCCGGATGCCCGTCGGCCGTCCTCGGCACAGGCCCGGTTAGATCCGGCTTTCCATCGGGGCCCTTCGGAACGCCCGGCGTCGGATAATTCGGCCACTGTGCTGACAGGGCGTCAGGAAGTCCGCCGAAGACAATCAAGAGCGCGGCCGTATTGACCACTCTGCTGACCAGGGATTTCATCTTATGAGTCCTCGTCATTTCACAGCTTTCCTCTACGAGAATTACTTATCTAGCTTACCTCCACGTTGCGGCCTCTTGGACCCACCTGTTCCCTTCTTCTCCGCGGCAGCCGACCGCCACGCCCCGTGCAACAAATCCCGCATCGCGTCCGGATGCACGCGGGCAAGGTTGACCAGAATCCACGGGTAGTTCAGGTAATGATCGGTGATGAAGTAGGTGTGGGGATCGGCCGCCATCAGCGCCTCGCGATCCTCGATGCTCATGCGCACCACCAGCGCCCCCAGATCGTCGCGCAGGCGCGCCATCAGCGCTCCTCGCACCTTGAACGCCGGCGTGCCGTACGACGTGCTCTCTTCGACATTGTCCAGCGCCAGTGCAATTTTACGAACGGCTTCAAACGTCATGGCCATTCCACCACGATTACCATACCCGCAAGCGATCCGTAGCGCGGCGCCACCAAACCCATAGTGCAGGCCGGTGAACCGCCGGCGCAGCCCGTGCCAACCGTGGAGACCTTCGGACTGGATTTCAATTTCCATCCCGATGCACTGGCGTCCAAACCGTTCCCTTCGAACGTGGTTCCAGCGAACTACCGGCCCCCGATTCCGTTGTTCACGGGACTGACAGCCGGATATTCCGGCTTGTATCAGATCAACTTTGTCGTTCCGGGGGTCCCGGCCGGTTTGCCTCCGTGTGTTTCCGGACAAGGTCCGGGCCTGGTTGCCACGAATCTGACGGTGAGCGTGGGTGGTTCCGCGTCCTTCGATGGCGCGGCCATTTGTGTTTCTCTGCCGGAGCCGTAGTGAGGTCCGGTCTCACTTTTTCTGTTCTGCGTTGTAAGCCTTCCAGGACTGCTCGATCACATAAGCGTGAATCGCGTCGGACTCTTGCGCGCTCATCTTTCTAACCACAATGGGGAAGCCCGGAGGATTGCCAAAGCCAGGCATGCCTTGCTTCTGATGACTGCCGCCCAGCACCGTCGCATTCCATAGCCGGTGAGATTCCGCGGGCAAATAACGCAGATCCGGAATCGCCCCGTCTTCTGTAAACGCGCCGCTCCCGTCCGCGCCGGGGCCGTGACAGTCGAAGCAAATGTGCTTCTCGAAGAGCGCCGCGCCCAGTTGAATCGTCTCCTTACTGAATGTCTGATCGGGTGGCCGTGGCACCGGCGGGATTCGCACGGTCACTGTTGGGAAAGGCGTGGTAGCTCCCAGCTTAAAGGCCAGCAGGCGCGCCGGTCCTCGCTTGGCCTCCGGAGTCGCCATCGAACTGCCACGGCTGAACAGTCTTGAACCGGAGCCCCAGCCAACCGGCACCAGGATGTACTGCTCGCCATGGACGGCAAAGCTCACCGGGACGGAGTGAATCGCCGAGCCTGTTTTGATCGACCAGACTTTGCGCCCGCTGTCCGCCGCATACGCCGCGAATTCGCCGGTGCCCTCGCCTTGAAACACTAAGTTTCCGGCAGTCGCAAGCACAGCGCCGTTGGTCGCGATCGGCTCCGTGACGGACCATCGTGCCGACTGGCTGCGCGGATCCCACGCCACCAGCTTTCCTTCTTCCGGGAACTCATCCGGCGCAAGTGGCTTTTCCTTGACGTCGTGCAATGGAAGATAAACGAGGCCCGTGATCGGGCTGTAGCTCATGGGCCACCAGTTGTGGCCGCCGGTTATTCCCCGACGGCCGTCCGAGGGCGCAGGCACTTCTATCGCGCGCCCAGTCTTAAGATCGATGGACGTGGCCCAACTCACTTTGGCGACGGGCTTCGCCTCTAGCAGTGAGCCGGTTCCGGCATCCAGCACGTAGATGAAGCCATTCTTGGGCGCTGTAATCGCCACTCGTCGCTTCTGTCCATTCATTACCAGATCGGCCAGCAGGATGTGCATGTTCTCGGTGTGATAATCGGGTGCGCTGGTTTGAAAGTGCCAGACATACTCGCCCGTGTCCGCGTTCACCGCGATCACGCATCCGGCAAAAAGCCGGTCGCCGCCGACTTTCTTGTCCGCCTTATCGCCGAAGAGCGTCTCAGGCTCAGCTCCGGCCGTGCCGAAAATCACCAGCCCGCTGGCAGGATCGTAGGTGATCGGGTCCCACACGTCGCCACCGCCCACCTCCCACCATTTGTCGCCGGACCATGTCTTGGCGGCCATCTCAAGGGCCTTCGATTCAAATCCCTTGGCCGGATCTCCGGGAACGGTCCAGAAGCGCCAGACTTCTTTGCCCGTGGCCGCGTCGAAGGCCGCCAGCGATCCGCGCACACCGATGTCGGAACCGTTGTAGCCGATGAACACCTTGCCCTTGCCGACGTGGGGCGCTCCGGTGATGCCGGTTTTGGAGCCGTCGCAAACGGGCGACTCCCACGCTTGTTGGCCGGAAGCAGCGTCGATTGCGACCAGGCGGCAATCACCGGTACCCACATACACTTTGCCCGCCCACACCGCCAGTCCGCGATTGCTGTGCGCCGACCAGGAATTCCGCATCCTGTCCAGCCGCACCTTGGGATCGAATCTCCACAGCACTTTCCCGGAGAGAGCATCCACGGCGTAGACCCTGGATTGCGGGGCGCTCACGTAGATGATGCCGTCCACGACGATCGGTTCCGTCGCCAGTCCCATCGCGCTCTCGATGTCGGTGGCCCACGCCAGGCCCAGTTTCCCGATGTTCTGGTCGGTCAGCTGTTTTAAAGGACTGAAGTGTTGCTCATCGAAGGAGCGTCCGCCCACCAGCCAGTTGTCGCCCGCGGATGCTTCGGCGATGACCCTCGCTTCGGTAACATCGCCCGGCTTGGTTTGGGTGGCGGCGATCAGGATGCCGGCAGCAGCGATTACAAAGACGTACGGTTTGACACTCATCATGCTTCGAATTTCCAATCTCCGCCGACCATGGTGCGCTCGACGGGAATCGTCACCAGCGACGATGGATCTTCCTTCAGCGGATCGCGGCCAAGAACCACCAGGTCGGCCAGCTTGCCCACTTCGATGGAACCTTTCAGCTTTTCTTCAAAGGACGCATGCGCGCCGTTCACTGTGCCGACGCGCAGGGCTTCCGCGATCGTGATGCGCTGTTTGGGTCCCCAAACATTTCCCATCGTATCCGTGCGCGTAACCGCCGATTGCAGGAACATCATCGGCTCGAAGGGACCCGGCGGATAATCCGACGACATGGTGCAGGGAATCCCGGCATCCAGGAAACTGCGCAGCGCAAACATCGAATTCAATCGCTGGGCGCCATACGCTTTCATTTTTTCGCCGTGATAGTACACGTAGCTCGAGAAGGGAAGCGGGATGACGCCCTGGGCCTTGATGCGGCGGACCAGATCGTCGTTGATGATGGTGCAGTGCTCGATGCGGAAGCGGGGATCTTTCTTGGGCGTCTCGCGCTGCAATCGCTCATAGACGCGCAACACGATGTCGATGGCGACGTCGCCGTTGGCATGCGTGCCGATCTGCCAACCCGCCTTGTACGGTTCCCGCGCCATTTCGAAAAGCTGCTCCTCGTTGTTGACCAAGATGCCAAAGTCGTTCGGCCGTCCGACGTAAGGCTCGGAAACCCGCGCATCTCGCTCCGAGATGGATCCGTCGCAGAACATCTTCATGGCGCCCACGCGCACCCACTCGTTTCCCAATCCGGAATGGACTCCCGAAGGAAGCATCTTCTTTATAAAAGGCTGGCTGATGAAGCCGTAAACCCGTACGCTGAGGTCGCCGGCCGCATACGCGTCCTGATACGCGATGAGATCTTCGGGCTGGCCGGTGGGGTCGTTGACCGACGTGATCCCACTGCGCACGATCATTTTGGTGATGAGCTTGACGCCTTCTTGCCGTTCCGCGCGCGTCGCGGTGTTGGGAATCTTCGCTCGAAATGGATCGTTCGCCGATTCCATCGCGCGTCCAGTCAGCTTGCCGTCGGGACCGCGCTCGAACTTGCCTCCCGGCGGATCGGGCGTCTTCTGATTTACGTCGGCCGAGGCCAGAGCCTTCGAGTTAACCCACGACGTGTGGCCGCCGCGATGATTGATGAGTACCGGATTATTGGGCGCCGCGGCATCGAGATCCGCGATGGTGAGAGCGCGGCCGTCGGATGTCTTGGTGTCATCGTACTTGAAGCCAACTACCCACTGGCCCGGCGGAGTTTTGGCGGCGCGCTCGCGGATGGCTGCTTGGATGGCGGCGATGGATCGCAAGTCGCAGTCCACTTCCTTGAGATGCCGCAATCCCGAGGACGCCGTGTGCAAGTGGGCGTCGATAAATCCGGGCAGCACGGTGCGGCCGCCCAGATCGATCCGCTTGGTGTTCGCCGATGCCAGGTTGTCGATTTCATCCTTGGCGCCTACCGCGAGAAAGCGTCCGCCCGAGATGGCGACGGCCGCAGCCTGAGGATTGGCCGGGTCCATGGTATGAATGTTGCCGTTATATAAAACGACATCGGCCCGGACGGTTGCCCCTCGGAGGGCTGTGGCCGCTCCCAGAATTCCAACAAATTGCCGGCGATTGAATGGCATGGGGATCCTTTGGCCAGGCGCGTAGCTCCGGCGCCTTTCGTTGAAGCTTGCAGGATTTCTGCAACCCTGTCAAGTGCGGGGACGACGGCGGTCCGCCCTGGCGTCCGAAAACATCGCATGAAAGATGAGATGCGCGGACGTATCGATCCACTGATCGAGCTCCGCTCTGCGCATTTTCACGGCTCGCGCCAGAAGGCTCCAGAAAAAACCGTCCATCACGCGCGCCAGCACTCGAATGTCAACATCCGGCCGCGCAGCGGGCAATTGCCGCAGTAGCTGAAACACCCTAAGGACTCGGGCCGTTGTCCACGCGTGAATCTGCGCTTCCTTCCGCGCCAGGTCCGGATCGGAGAGCGTCGCTTCCTGCCAGGCGCGGTAGGCTCCCAGGTATTTCAGATCCCTGGAAAACGCGGTGGACAACAATTCGCGCAAGCCTGCCTGGACATTGGCGAACGCTTTTGGACGAAGGTCGATCTGGCTCAAGTGTTCGAGCAACTCGTCCATCAACGCCAGCAGCAGTTGCCGCTTGGAACGGAAGTGCTGATAGAAACCCCCGACCGCGAGTTTCGCGCGTCGCGCAATATCGTCGATCGATGTGGCTTCATAAGCTTTTTCCCCGAACAGGGCGAGGCCGGCCGCCTTCAATCGCGCCCGTTTGTGGATACTTCGCTTTTGATGCGGTGCTGGCGGAAGGTCTTCATCCGCGAGCAGGTTCGGACGCTTCTTCACGCTGGCGTTGACCTGCCGAAGGTTGTTCCCAGCAGGCCGGCGGCGCAACACCACAGCATCCAGCCGCCAAAAACGCCGGCCACTTCCGGCGCCATATTCGGAAAAACCACCGGGAAGAACGCACTCGAAAATGGATCCAGCAGGAGGGTGGGCGCGAGGACCAGCACCGCGCCGCCGAGCCCGCTGCATAGGCGCCGTACCAGGAAAGCCATGATCGGAAAGCTGACGGCGAACAGAACCAGCGTTCCCCTCCAATCGCCGGGACGCAGCAAATACTGTCCCCCGGCCCGTAGCGCAATGGTGGCGGCCATCCAGCCAACGAAACCGTAAAGCACGAGACGGCGGCGCATAATATGAACCTGAATTCAGGTTCTCATATTACGGCGCAGATGGCAAGGGTGAAGTGCGGCTGCGCGTGGCAGCGATCTCGTCAATCAGCCCGAAGTAACGATCCAGATGCGCTTCCGCGGTCCAATTGGCGCGATAGGCAGCGTACGCTCGCAAACCCAATTCGCGTCTGTGCGCCAGATCCGACAGGAGCCGGTCCATGGCCGCTAGCAGCTCCTGCTCGGTGGAGTAGACCAGTCCGCCGCCGGTCTGCTCCAGCAGCGCCGGTATACTGCCGATGTTGCTCGCAATTACCGGGGTCTTCTGGCTGAAGGCTTCCATGATCACCAGCGGGGCGCCCTGTCCGCTGCTTGTGCTGGATTCCGGAAGACCCACCTGGAAGTTGATCGAGGGATACAGCACCGCGATGGCGTCTCGATAAAGGAGTCTTAGAGCCGGCGCGGATTGATGGCCCAGGAAACGTATTTTCGAGTCTCCTCGCGTCAACTCGCGCAGCGCAGCCTCTTCGCTCCCTGTGCCCGCAATCCATAGCTGCACCTTCGATTGACGCAGGAATACCGGTATCAGGGTGTGCAAGCCCTTGAGCTTTTCCAGGCGCCCGACAAACAGAAAATAGCGCTCCTCTGGCGGCGGGTCATCGGGCTTGGCTGGCGCGGAGTCGCCGGTATCCATCGAAGCGAAGCTGGGCGAAACAAAGTTGGGCAGATGCACAATGCGCCCTTTGAGCCCCAGCTGTTCATGCTTGCGCTGGCTCGTCAAGCTCGGCGCAATGAAGGCATCCACATTCTTGATCGCGCTCTCCATCAATCCGAAATAGCGCCATAACTGTGGCGGCCGTTTGTAAACCAGAGTGCATGCCGCGCAGAACGTTGGCCGGGCACACGGAGCACGGTTGAACCTGAACAAGCCGTGCGTCGGGCAAATGAGCCAGTAGTCGTGCATGGTGTAGAGCTTGATCGCATCTCCGAACGCGAGAACTCCCGGTCCGCCCACCAGAGAAATGTTGTGATAGTGGATTACGTCGAAGCCCTTGCTCAGGATTTCCCGGATTCGCCTGGACTTCATGAGCGGAAAGCCGGTCTGTTGCGTGGCTAACGGAGAAAGCATTCCCAGTCCGCTCTTGAGGCCGTGGACCGTGACATTGGGGTGATCCCGATAGCCGGTTGACGGCGGCGGAGCTGCGAAATTGTAGGCGTCAATACAGTGGATGACGTCCACCAGGTTCCCACGCCGCGCCAGCTCATTTGACAGGCGGTGCACGTAGATGCCGTCCCCCCCGAAGTTGTAAGGGGGGTAAAAGCTAGTGATCATGCAAAAGCGCAGTGGCGGGCGCGTGGGCACATTCACGTGGGGCCTGCTGAAAGCGGCATATTGCGAGACAACTTAGTGTATCCGATCAGCCAGGGCCCAGCGCTTTTCTCAACCCGATTACCCCGCCCACATCGCTACTCACGCCTGATTGCGGTCCATAGACTTTCAGTGTATATTCGGTCCGATCATGCGCCGGCCGCCCGATCCCCAACTGCTCGGTTTCCTTGAAGCGTACGACCGGCACATTTCAGACCTGGCACTGGCGCTGCGGGAGATCGTTCTGGAGGAGGCGCCCGAGGCGTCGGAATCGGTTTACCAGGTCTATACGGTCGCGATATGGTTCGGGTTCAGCGGAAAGATGAAGGATATGTTCTGCTACATCGCGACCAACGCGAAGCACGTGAACCTCGGCTTCCCGCTTGGAACATCGCTCGCCGATCCGAATCGCGTGCTGGAGGGCGATGGCAAGACCATGCGCCACATCAAATTCGCGAGCCTGGGCGATGTGGAGCGGCCGTTCGTGCGCCGCTACATTCAGGCGGCGGTGGAGCAAGCAGCGCCAGCCGGCGCGCGCGGGACCGGCAGGAGCGTGGTAAAAACCCGCAGCGCGGCCGCCAAGAACCCCACGGCTCGGCGGAAACCTGCCGTGCCCCACCGCCCCCCGGCGCCAATCGACAAACCGCCCTGACCTGTATACAATCATGTCAGTCACGCTCTAATACTCGCTCGGCCGGTGGCCGGGCTTCAAAAATAGGAAGGTTTATGGAAAGAACCCATCGAATGGCCAGCTTTGCCTGGCTGTTCCCCGTGATGCTGACGCTGGCCCACGCTCCCGCCTTCGGCCAGGTCAATCTCGGCGGCGTCTGGAACAATCTGCAAATTTTGCACGAAGACGAGCCTGAACGCCTGCCCGGCCCCGAGCTGGGCGATTACCTCGGCGTCCCCGTCAACGATGCCGCGCGCTACCGCGCCGACGCCTGGGATGCATCGCTCATCACGCTGCCCGAATATCAGTGCCGCGTCCATCCGTCCGATTACGTCCCCAGCTTCGCCGGCATGCGCATCTGGGAAGAATTCGACAAGGATTCGCAGACGCTCATCGCCATCCACACGCACCACTTCGCGTGGGGCACCGAGCGCACCATATGGATGGACGGCCGCCCCCATCCGCCCGAGTACGCGCTGCACACCTCGCAGGGTTTCTCCACCGGCAAATGGGAAGGCGACGTTCTCGCCGTCACCACCACGCATTTGAAGGAAGGCTGGATCCGCCGCAACGGTCTGCCGCGTAGCGATCGTGCCATCGTCACCGAGCACTTCATCCGGCATGGCGACAATCTGACGATCATGACGGTCATTCGCGATCCCCCCTATCTCACCGAGCCCTTCATCCGCACCCGCGACTACCTTTATGAAATCGGCGGCCAGATCGCGCCCTATCCATGCGAAAGCGTGGAAGAGGTCATCCGGGCCAAGGGCGTGATCCCGCATCACGTGCCCGGCACCAACACCTTCCTCGACGAATTCCCGGCCAAGCACGGCATTCCGCCCAAAGCCGCGCGCGGCGGAGCCGACACGATGTATCCCGAGTATCAAAACAAAATTCGTGGAACGGCCCCGGCTGCCAAGGCGGACGCAAAATGAGAACCCTCTTTGCCTCTTTAATCGCGGCCGGAGGGCTAATCGCAACCGCCGGCTTGGTCTGCGCGCAAAATCAGAGCGCTGAAGTCCACGTGCTGCCCGTGCAGGGCAACATCTACATGATTGTGGGCGCGGGCGGCAACATTACGGTCCAAACCGGCAAAGACGGCGTGTTGGTTGTCGACACTGGCCTGGAGCCGATGGCCGACAAGGTTCTGGCCGCCATCAAGACGATTTCCAACGGGCCCATCCGTTATGTCATCAACACGCATTATCATGCCGATCACACCGGCGGCAATGTTAAAATTCGCCTGGCCGGCAGTACCATCGTCGGCGCCAACGTAACGGGTGACATTCAGGACGCGGGCGTGGGCGCGGCGGTCATTTCGCACATCAACGTCCTCAATCGCATGAGCGCGCCGACAGGGACGCAGGCCCCGAGTCCCGAGAAGGGCTGGCCCACCGACACGTTCCTGGGTGACCAAAAGAAGCTGTACTTCAACGGCGAAGGCGTCGACATCCTGCATCAGCCCGCGGCCCATACCGATGGCGATAGCATTGTGTTCTTCCGCCGCGACGATGTCATCGCGACCGGGGACATCTTCACCACTACCAACTATCCGATCATCGATCTCGCCGCCGGCGGCAGCATTCAGGGCACCATCGACGCGCTGCAGAAGATCGTCGACATGATCATCCCGATTTACGGCCAGGAGGGCGGCACGATGGTGGTCCCCGGCCACGGACGCTTGTGCGACTTCGGGGACGTGCTGAATTTCCGCGAAATGACCATCATCATTCGCGATCGCGTGCGCGACATGATCAAGAAAGGCATGACGCTCGAACAAGTGAAGGCCGCCCGGCCGACGCAGGACTACGATCCTTTATACGGTTCCACCACCGGCTTCTGGACGACGGACAAGTTCGTCGAAGCCGTTTACAAAAGTTTGAAGGGTGAGAAATGAAAAAGCTCTTAGCCGTCAAAGTTCTAGCAATTCTGGCCTTCGCGCCCGCGCTCTTCGCGCAATTTCCGTTCGGCCCGCCTCCCGGCCCACCCAAACCCGCCAAAGCCGTCGCGCCCATCGAGCTCACCGGCTACTGGGTCTCCATCGTGACCGAAGATTGGCGCTTCCGCATGATCGCCGCGCCGAAGGGCGATTTCGCCGGCGTGCCGCTGAATCCCGAAGGCATGAAGGCCGCCAACGCTTGGGATCCGGCCAAGGACGAAGCCGCGGGCAATCAGTGCAAGGCTTACGGCGCGGCTGGCCTGATGCGCATTCCCACGCGTTTGCACATCACCTGGCAGGACGACAACACTTTGAAGGTCGAGGCGGACGCGGGCACGCAAACTCGCTTGCTCCACTTCGGTCCGCCGCAGGCTCCTAGCGGTCCGCCGACGCTGCAAGGTTATTCCGCCGCGCGCTGGCTTGGACCGGCCGGTGGCATCGGATATTTCGGAGCTGCGTTCGATCCAACCAAGGGCGGATCGCTGGAAGTGAACACCAGCCATCTCGCGCCCGGATATCTGCGCCGCAATGGGGTTCCCTACAGCGATAAAACGACCGTTCAGGAATTCTTCGACGTGATCAAGGAGCCCGAAGCTGATTGGATCGTGGTGAAGACCATCGTCTCCGATCCGACTTATCTTTTCCGCAGCATGATCACCAGCACGCATTTCCGCAAGCAATCCGATGCCGCTGGTTGGAGCCCGTCGGCCTGCTACGGCCGGTAACTGGCCCTCTCGAGCCGATCGCAAATCGCTGACCACTCCTCGGTGCGCGGCGGGTGTTCGATGGCGATCCAGTCCCAGCCTTGGGCGTCCGCTTGATGCAGTCTCTCATAGAGGACTGCCGCGTATTCGCGCGGTTCGGCCGGCATCTGAATGTAGATTCCGCGCCCACTCGGAGGGGTTTGGCCTCGTTCGACCAGAATCAGCGGAGTCTTCGGGCTATAGTGCCGGGCGTGCAGACCGGGCGATGAATGAGCGCCCTCAGTAGCCTGTTTCAGAACTCGCACGGGACCGATCACTGCTTCAATTTCGTGCTGCGTCACCATGCCCAGTCTCAACAATACTGCATCCGCACCTGCGAGCGAAAGAACGGTGGATTCTATGCCCACCTTCGACGGGCCTCCGTCCAGCACCATCGAGACGCTATTGCCCAAACCATCGCGCACGTGTTGCGCCGTGGTAGGTGAAAGCCCACCGAACAGATTGGCGCTGGGCGCGGCGATCGGGAGGCCGGCCTCGCGAATCAGGGCCTGCGCGATCGGATGTGCTGGCATGCGAATTCCAACCGTATCCAAGCCGGCGGTGAGCCGGTCTGGAACGTGCGGCTTCTTGGGAAGCACCAGCGTCAGCGGCCCAGGCCAAAATATCCTGGCCAGTTGTTCGGCTCGCTCGGGCCACTCGCGGACGAGTTCTTTAGCCATCTCGAGGGAACTCACGTGAACGATCAACGGGCTCGACGGCGGACGACCTTTTGCAACGTAGATCTTCTCGATTGCCGCTGGATCGAGCGCGTTGGCTCCCAAGCCGTAAACCGTCTCCGTCGGAAATGCGACCAATTCTGCGGCTCTTAATAGCGCGCCAGCGCGAGTTATGTCGAGTTCGGCCGCGCTACTCAGGCAGATCCTCTTTCGCATCGCCCGCGATTTTTCCGGTGTGCTTGAAAACCAGAAATGCGTGCATCAGCCGATCCAGATCGCCGTCCAAAACGCGGTCCACGTCGCCGATGGAAAGCTTGGTGCGATGATCCTTCACCATGCGATAGGGCGCGAGCACGTAACTGCGAATCTGGCTGCCGAAATTGATCTCGAGCTTGGAGTCCTCGATCTTCTTGTCCGCCGCGCGCTTCTTTTCCAGCTCGTATTCATACAGGCGCGCGCGCATTTGCTTGATCGCGCTGGCGCGATTCTTGTGTTGCGAGCGCTCGTTCTGGCATTGGACCACCAGGCCGGTGGGGATGTGCGTCATGCGCACGGCCGACTCGGTCCGGTTCACGTGCTGGCCGCCGGCGCCCGAGGCGCGGAAAACGTCCACGCGCAGGTCCTCGGGCTTGATGTCGACGTTAATTTCGTCGTCGATCTGCGGATACACGAAGACCGACGCAAAGGAAGTGTGGCGGCGCGCGGCGGAGTCGAACGGCGAGATCCGCACCAGCCGATGCACGCCGATTTCCGACTGAAGCAGCCCGTACGCGTTTTCGCCATTCATCTCGAGCGTGGCCGATTTGATGCCCGCGCCCTCGCCTTCCAGGCGATCGGTGACGACAGCCTGCATGTTGTGGCGCTCGGCCCAGCGCAGATACATGCGCAGCAGCATCTCGGCCCAGTCCTGGCTCTCGGTTCCGCCCGCGCCTGGATGGATGGCCATGATGGCGCTTTTGGCGTCGTTGGGGCCGGAAAGGAGCATACCGGTTTCGAGCACTTCCAAGCGCTCGGAGAAGCTCTGCATCGCGTGGTCCAGATCGGCGGTGACGTTCTCGCCTTCGCGTCCCAGCTCGAACAGCGTGTCCAGATCCGACGTCAGGCGCGAGACATCGGCCTCATCCGCGATGGCCTGCTCCAGGCGCTTGCGCTCCTGCATGATCTTCTGGCTCTTTTCCGGCGGCTGATTCCAGAAGTCGGAATCGGAAGAGATCTGGTGTTCGATCCTGCCTAGCTGAAGCTTCTTGTTGGAGGAGTCAAAGATAGCTCCGCACAGCGTCAGCTTGCTGGCGGAGCGAAGCGTACTCTTTTTCGTGTTCTTCGAAGGTCATGGAAGTTTCATTTTAGCAGGGCCGTCAACTCCAGCAACTGACCGCGCTTTCCGACGTTCCAGCCCTGGGTCCGCCCAATGGTTGCCTGCTGGCCTGCGGCTTCGTGGATGTGCCCACAAAAGAAGTAAAGGGGCTGCTCGCGTTCGATGAATTCGCGGATTGCAGCGCTCCCGAAATGTTTGCCTTGTCCGACGCGATCGAGCGCGGAACCCTTGGGAGGGGTGTGGCAGATGAGCACCAGCGGCTCCAGTCCATTGAATTTGTTGAGGCGCTCCGCTAGCTCTTGCTCGCTGTACTCGCCCGGCGTGTCGAAGGGCGTGGGATTCGAGTAGCCGAGCCCGGCGACGTGATAGCCCGCGATCTCCATGGTGCGTCCGTGAAAATCGTGAAAGCCGAACTCGCGGCAGAAGCGGGCGATATCGGCTTCCGATTCGTGATTGCCGGGAAGCACGTACATTCGTTCAGCGTGCTTTTGCATGATCGGCCCCATGGCGTCCAGACCGCGCCCGAAATTCGCCAAGTCGCCGGCGGCGAAGTAGTAATCCGCTTCGACGGCCATCAATTTTTCGAGCGCGGCCTTATCGCCGTGGATGTCCGAGAAAATGAGCAGCTTCATAAAGACCGCTCGCTCACGCGCGCGGCTCGGTAAAGCGGTTCAGAACCGCAGGTGCAGCGAAAGCTGCAGGAATCGCGAGCTTCCGAGAGTGTGCTGAATGATCCCCAGGCTGCCCACCGGCGGGATCGATGGCGGTCCCGAATAATAGGGGAAGAACGTGACGTTGTTGTTCGGCGCGTCAAAATCCGGATGGTTAAAGACGTTGAACGCGTCGAAGTTGAAGCGCAGCCGGAATCGTTCGTTCAGGAGAAATTCCTTGCCCAAGGACATGTCGAAGCGGACCTGGAATGGCGCCCGGAATATGTTGCGGCCGGAGTCGCCGTAGAGCGATTCATAGAGGTCGCACCCGGTGGCATCGCAGGGCGGGACGCCGTCCTGTCCCGGCGCCACAAATTGAGGGAGGAAGTCGTTCACGTTCAAAACGGGTTTGCCGGCGTTCACTCCTGTAGTGCCTTGGAGTTGGGCCTGTTGCACGGTAACGCCAGGTTTCAGGCCAACAATCGGATTTCCGATATAGTTTGAGGTGCCAAAGTACAAACTCGCCACAGAACCGGAAAAGTCGTAAATGCTGTAGGG
The DNA here is from genome assembly GCA_003166865.1 of Bryobacterales bacterium. Taxonomy (GTDB): domain Bacteria; phylum Acidobacteriota; class Terriglobia; order Bryobacterales; family Bryobacteraceae; genus Palsa-89. Next base: position 93,569 of record PMUP01000051.1, on the reverse strand, counting down.
CTCGCCGCTTTGCGCCACGGTCTGTCCACCGATAGTCCAGCCATTGATTCCGGCGCCCAGGGCTTTGTTCGAGGTCAACTTCGGGATCGTATAGCTGTAGTTGATCAGGAACACGTGGGTTTGATCGAAATCGGCCGAGCCGTAGCTCTGCTTCGGATCCAGGGGATTGTTGCCGGTGAAGAAGAGCCCCAGTCCGCTTTGTTCATCCAGCGCGTGCGACCAGGTGTAGGATGCGGTGAATTGCAGACCGTTCGAGTAACGCTTACGAGCCTGCAACTGGAGCGCATTGTAGTTGGAGATGCCCTCGGCTTTGAAGAGCACCGAGTTCATGTCATAACCGATATAAGGCACGCGCACCGGAGCATTGCCTGCGTACTCTCCGGTGGAGATGGGTTCCAGGTCGAGGTTGTAATTCGGGCTTACGCCGCCGTACGAATAGATCTGGCCGTTGATCGGATTCTGGGGCGTGGCTATACCGGGCTGGTTGAACGCAATGGGTAGGATCTCGTGCACACCATGGTTGCCAACGTAGCCGGCGCTGAATAGCCAGTTGTTAGCGGCCTGGTACTGAAGATCGAAGGTCCAGTTCTCGGTGTAGGGGAGCTTGTTGTTGATGTCGTAGCCGCCGAACAGGAACGGTCCGAACCCATTGCCGGCGGGGTAATCTCCGGAGATGGTTTGGGAGAGGTTGGGAAGAAGAGCCTGGAAGGAAGCGAGTGTGCCGGATGGCTGCGGGGGTACGGAGGTCCCAAAGGGGGTCGAGAATGTCGCGCCCTTTTGAGCCACGATGGGCTGAACGAACGGCGGCTCTAATGTGACTCCAAACGGTCCATTGAAGCCTCCGCCGGCGCTGGGCGAAAGATAGCTGAAGAATTCGCCGCGGTCGTAGTAGATGCCGAATCCCGTGCGCACGGTCAGTTTCGGGAGTGGGTTCCAGGCGATGCCGATGCGTGGCGCAAAACCCCATTGGTGGTTCTTCATCAGCGTGTCGCTCGCGCCGGGGGTGGCCGCGGTGGGATTGTTGCCGGCAATTTCAAGTCCTGAATTCGTGATAGTGTCCGTGGCGCCGTCGTAAGAGTATTGGTTGCCGTTGAACGCCGTCAGCCTGCCATATTTCTCCGAGAGCGGTCCATCGAAGTCCCAGCGAAGGCCCAGCGTGACCGTAAGATTGCTACGCACTTTGTAGTTGTCGTTGACAAACGCGCCGGCTGTGTCGGAGCGGTAATAACGATTGGCGGAACCAATGATGGCGTCGCTGGCAACGCCCGTCTTCACCGCGCCTTCCACGAAGTTTTCAAAGGTGTTGAAGTCGATAACGTCGGTGTTGGTGTTCCTATTGATGATGTTGAGCTGCGTGTGATCCCAGGACAGGCCGAACTTCAGGGTATGGCGGCCTTTCACCCAGTTCAGCGAAGTTCCATATTCCCACTGGTTTTGGTACATGCCGGCGTTGCCGAAACTGGAATCCCCTCCGAACTGCAGCTTATCGGAGATCGTCGGATCGGCGTGGGTGATCTCAATCTGAGGGAAGGTGTCCGAACCGAGCAGGTTCATCCCAAAGTCGCTCGGGGTGTACGCCTGGGTTGCGGTAGCGAAAGCATGCAAGCGCGTAAATCCGATAAGTTGCTGCCACGTCACATTGGGAGTAAGAACCACCGTGTTAGTGACGGATCCTACCTGGCTGCCCGCTGAAAGTTGCTGGGGAAAACCCAGCAGCGATCCGACGGAACCGAAAGGACTCGACGTGGGATTGTCCTGGACGTAATACTTCACGCCGAGGCGGTCTTTATCGCTAACGGCGTAGTCTACGTTGGCGATTCCTTGATCGACGCTGGAATGTGCGTTGGGACCTTGCAGAACAGTGTCGTAGCCCAGCGAAGTCGCAAGCGCTGGATTGGTGATCTGTGCGCTGGGAATGAAATATTGACCGTTGGGAGCCTTGGCGTTGAGCAGGGCCGCGGCCACGGGGCTGATCTGGCTGGCGGAGATGGTTGTTCCGTAAGCGCCCTGGATGGCGTTGATAATGCCTTGGGCGCTGCGGTCGTTGGTGAGCGTCAGCGGAACCGTGTTCTCGCTGGTGGCGTCGGCGGCATCGGCGATTCGGACTCCCTGATAAGACAGGAAGTAGAACAGCTTATCCTTCTTGATGGGACCGCCGAGCGTGGCGCCGAATTGATTGCGATTCAAGAACGGCACCTTCTGAGTGATGGCGGGATCGTTGTTGTAGAAAAACGGCGCGGCATTGAAGGCGTTCCCCTGGTATTTCTCGTAGACCTCGCCGTGCAGACCGTTACTGCCGGATTTGGTGAGGATGCTTATATGTGCTCCGCTGTTAGCGCCCTGGCTGGCATCGTACATGGCGGAATTGACGGCAATCTCCTGAATCGCCTCTGGAGGCGGCGTGGGCATGGACTGGCCGATTGCGCCATAAACGGAAGTGCTGGTTTGAATTTCGCCGCCCGCCCCGAACCTCTCTCCGGTATTGAGGACGAAGCGGTTCTCCCCGACCGAACTAGTGGAGTTTCCATTAAACACGTTGTTGGTGCTGATGCCATTAACCGAAAAGCTATTGCTGGTGTCGCGCTGCCCGTTGGCGAAGATGGCTTGATTGCCAAGGCCGGCATTGGTGCCGGCGCCCGACAGGAAGTCGGCGTGAACGCCCGGGCTCATGATGGCCAATTGCGTGAAGCTGCCGGTGCCGAGCGGGGTCTGTTCGATGGTGGTCTGATCCACCACATAGCCGGTAGTGATGTCGGTCTGGTTCATTAGGGGCGTTCCGACGACGTCAACGCTGGTGGCCACGGTGCCGACTTTGAGATTGCCGTCGACCGTGGTGGTGCGATCGCCATTGACGACCACTTCCGTATGACGCTCGGCGTCGAAGCCCTCCTTGGTGAATGTGAGCTCGTACGTACCTGCCGGCAGATTTGAAATCGAATACGATCCGCTGGATTGTGTGCGCGCGGTGACGGTCAGGTTGGTAGCGATGTTGCGCGCCGAGGCGGTAACGTCCTGCACGGCGGCTCCCGAGGCGTCCTGCACGGTCCCGGTGATGGTGCCAAGAATCTGCTGTGCGTTAGATGGCAGGTGAGCAGTGAGGGTCAGTGTGAGAACGGCGGCGACCATTAAGGCTGGCCGAAGAAAGCGAAGGCTGCTTGTCATAAGAATCCTCCTCGTTATATTTGGACCGCGCGGACGGGCGCGGCATAGCACGCAGACTAGGCGTTGGGGGCACTCTCGCTCGTAGAGTTACAGAATGATGAATTTCATCATGATTCAGTTAGAATACCCCATTTCGCGGTAATGTAGGCGAGGGGATGGAACCCGATGCGAGAAACGCTCCGTGGATTTCTGGGTGGTGTCATGTTGGTAGCGTTGGCGGCCACCGGCCAAGCGCAATTTGGCCCGGAAGGACGCTACCGGCCAGAGGCGGTAGCGGCAATCGTCGATCGCGCACATGAGGATCTCAACCGGGGATACGCGGTCTGGCAGCTACGGAAGGGTGACCGCGAGCGGCTGACGCATGCCGAACGGCAGCTTCGGGATTTCGCCAACCACTGGCAGCACGGCAAATTCGACAAGGGCAATTTGGACGGCGCCATTGCGACCGTTCAGAAGGTGATCGACGACAATCATTTGTCGGGCCGGGAGCGCGACGCGCTGTGGAACGATGTCGAGGAGCTTCGGCGGATGCGTGCGGCGTACGATCGCCACGAGATCGGGCGGTAGCAGCCGACTCCCTCACGGTCGCGGTTCAGAATTAGTGCCGGAGGCGGATTGGTTCGGCTCCCATAGAATCTCGGGAACATCGAGCACGTGGTTGACCCACCGGCTCCAGACGAAGAAAGCATCGCTCAAGCGGTTCAAATACTGAATTGTTTCCGGTGGGATCGGTTCTTCGCGCGATAGCGCCACGGCGATTCGCTCGGCGCGCCGGCAAATAGTTCGGCAAGCGTGCAACTCAGTGTTCAAGCGCGTGCCTCCGGGGAGCACGAAGGAACGAAGCGGAGCAAGTGTGGCATTCATGCGATCGATTTCCGTCTCCAGTTGCCGGATCTCAATTTCGGTCACGCGCGCCTGCTTGGGGTGCACATCCTCCGGTTTGGTGGCCAGGATGGATCCAAGATTGAACAATTCATGCTGCACCCGGCGCAGAATCGGCACCAGGGAAGGCACGCATTCGGCGGCCGAGATGGCGGCCATGCCGGTGAAGGCGTTCAGTTCGTCGACGGTGCCGTAGCACTCGATACGCGCGGAGTCCTTGGAGACTCGCTGGCCGCCCGCGAGGTGCGTCTGGCCCTGGTCGCCGGTTTTGGTATAGATACGGTTGAGTGCGAGGCGGGGTTGGTCGAATTTGGCATCAGGCATGAGTGGGGGCTCCGGTATTATTGTCCTGTATATTGGTTCAAGTTTTCGAGCAGTTTCGCCGATAGAGAAAAAGGCGCCCTATGCTCGTGCAGACTATTGACAGCGAAGCCCGGCTGAATCGGTTCAACCGCCTGATGCAGGAACTGATTCGCGGGGTAATGAACCGTAACACGTTCCAGCCGTGGGAGATAGACATCCTCCTGGATATCGAGGCCTGCCAGCTCCGGGAGCCGGTGAAGCGCGAGACCCTGCGGCGCTACCAGAAAGCGGTACAACGCTCGATGGAAAAGGGCGCGCAAATGCCCTTGCGTCTGTCGGAGTATCTCGGCACCAAGAAGAGCGCGTCTGCGCGGACCGCCCCCGCCGAAGACACGACTGCATCCGAAACACGCTTGGCATAACGAAAACGTCGCGTAGACGAAACGTGGAACCCTCTGCTGGTCCCCCTTTGGTAAGCTGGAGTTTCAAGGAGGCGCTGAAATGGGTTGTGGAAGCGGGGGCATAGGCGGTCCCAAGGTGGAAGAAGTTGGCAAGCGGACCGTGTTTTGCGTCAAGTTTCAACGGGAGATGCCAGGACTCGACGAAGCGCCCTTCGACAGCCATCCGCTAGGCCAGCGCATCTATGAGAACGTTTCCAAGGAAGCTTGGAAGATGTGGCTGGAGCAGATGAAGATGATCATGAACGAGTACCGGCTCAACCTGGGCACTCAGGAAGCGCAAGAGTTTCTGCTCAAGCAAATGGAAGACTATTTCTTCGGGGCGGGCGCTGCGCTGCCTCCGGGCTACGTGCCTCCGCAAGCGAAAAATTAGATCCTAGATTACCGGCAGCGCTGTTACGATTTCAAAGCGCAGGCATTGGTGCGCGCTTCGCAGCGCACGATCCACAGCATCCGGTGATTCACCGCGCGCGAAGATGAAGCCCAAATAGCTGGCGCCTTCCGGAAGCGGTATCAGCTTCTGACCCTGCTTGGCGGTGATGATCACATCTTCAATGCCGGGCTGGGCGCGGGCTTGGTCGAGGCCCTCGGTATCCACATAAATTCCTTCGCGCGGGATCGGGATCATCATGACTCCATTCGCCGGAGCGGGCAGGGCGATGGAGCCCGGATCAACACCGGCGGCGTGGCGGAGAATCAACTCTTCGAGTCCCGGCAGGACTCGCGCGCACAGACCGCCGATGGGCCGCGCGGCAACTTCCAGCATCCAGACCCCGGCTGAGTTGACGCGCATTTCGGCGTGAATGGGGCCGTGGCTAAGGCCAAGCGCGCGGATGGCGGCTGCGGTGGTTTGAATGATGGCGCGCTGCGTGGATGAATCCTCGCGCGACGGCGTGATGTAAATGGTTTCCTCGAAGAAGGGACCATTGAGGGGATCGGGCTTATCGAAAATCGCGAGGACGCGCAGTTGGCCGCAGGTGAGAAGCCCCTCCAGCGCGAATTCGCGGCCTTCGATGAACGATTCCACTTGCAGGAATCGGTCTTGATCTTCATGGAGCCGCGCGATATCGGGGTCGGCCAGGAGGTTTTCGATCCGGCGGAAAGCAGTGACGAACTCGGCGGGATTATCGGCGCGAATGACGCCGCGGCTGGCGGAAAGTCCGAGCGGCTTGAGGACGCAGGGATAGCACGCCTGTTGTGCCGCGCGCTCGGGACCCTCGGAGAACGGAAAGCGATGAAACTCCGGCACCAGCAATCCGGCGGCGCGAAAGCGCTCGCGAGCGAGAAACTTATTGCGGCTGGCGTTGACCGAATCGGGTGAGTTGTAGGGGATACCGAGGCGTTGGGCGGCGAGGGCCGCGATGTAAGCCGGGCGGTCGCCCACGGCGACGATGCCGTCGATTGAGACTTCGGCGGCCAGCGTTTCAGCCGCGCCGGTCGGATCTTCGAAACGTAGCGCGATGGCGCGATCGCCCCACGGGTCGTCGAGCACATGGCAGCGATCAGTGGCGAGAATCAGCTCATATCCCAGGCGCTCGGCCGCTTCGGCGAAGACGCGCGTTTGATAACCGGTTGTGGCGCCGATCAAGAGCAGGCACTTGCCTGGCATGCGCTGGATCGCCTAGAACGCAGCCATCGCTTAGAACGCAACCTTGGGGGCGTTGCGCGCGTCAGGCGCGGTCTTGAAATACGCATCGTTGCGCTGGAAGTGGAACATGGAAGCGGCGACGTTGTTGGGGAACAGTTCGATGTCGGTGTTATAGCGCTGCACGGTCTCGTTGTACTTGCGGCGCTCGACGGCGATGCGGTTCTCGGTACCCGCGAGCTCGTCTTGCAGGCGCAGGAAATTCTCGTTCGATCTTAATTGCGGATAGTTCTCTACGACGACCAAAAGCCTATTGAGTGCGCCGTCCAATTGCCCATTGGCCTGGATTTTTTCCTGCGGCGAGCGAGCGCCACCCAGCGCCGCGCGGGCATCGGTGACTTCCTTTATCACGGCCTGTTCCTGTTTGGCGAAACCTTTGACGGTCTCGACAAGATTGGGAATCAGATCGGCACGGCGTTGCAGCGCGACGTCCACCTGTGCCCAAGCCGCGTTGACCGCTTCGCGCTCGGTAACCAGCGTGTTCCGCGAGCCCGCGGCCCAGCCGAAGACGCACAGGACACTCAAGACCAGCACTCCGATGACGATTAATCCGATTTTCATAGTTCCCTCATTTCTCGATCTGGGTCACTTCTCGATCTGGTCGACGTGGCCCACCAGCGCCTGGATCTGCTGGAGGTAAGCGGCGAACAGGGGCGCCGGATCCACGTCACCGGCTCGCTTGCTCTGTTCCCGCAAATCGAGCAGAGTATCGAACGGTGTTCCATCCACGCCAATATCCGGCAGATGCCGGACGATCTCGCGTTTTTTCCAGCCGGATGGTTGCTCGGAAAGCAGCAAGGCATGCCGCGCGAGCACCAGGAAATTCGGCACCGAATCGATCATCAAGCGCAGCAGCGGAGCCTTTTCGGTAAGTACTTCAGCGGCCTTTTGCCGCAGGCGCAACAGTTTCGAGCGCAGCTCCATCTCCACCTGCGCGCGATAGAACGTGCGATCGATCACCAGGTCTTTGATGACATCGGTCCCGTAGAGGATGCGGTGCCGCTCTTGCATGTCGTGGAACTCGACCGGAAAACAGTCGGTCGAGGTGCGCAGCTCGTCTTCACTAAACAGCAGCGGCGAGGGGTTGCCTTGCTCGCGCCACCATTTGAAAATCGGCTCGGAATCGGCCAGCTCGGCGGGGGTCACCTGCGTGAGCACGCACAGAACATTGAGATCGGAGAAGTGCTCGTTGTGTTCGCCGGCAGCCGCGGATCCGTACAGTACGACGGAGCGCAGTCGCTGCTGCTGGGCGTGCTTTAGACGATCGACGAGTTCCTGAAGTTTGTCTTCCATGTTCTCTACCAACTTCCCGAGGCGCCGCCGCCGCCCGAATCCCCTCCGCCAAATCCGCCAAAGCCTCCGCCTCCACCGCCGCCGCCGAAGCCGCCGCCACTACCCCAGCCACCGCCTCGTCCGCCGCCTAATAGGTTACCGAGAAGCATGCCGGCCAAGAAACCACCACCGCCGCGGCCACCGCTGCGCATAAGAAAAAGCAAGACCACGATGCCGATGATGATCGCCGGCCACGGCAGACCCCGGCCCCGGGAAGTCTCGCGGTATCGCGGACGCGCGCTGGCCTGCGGCGTAATACCTTTGGCGCGGGCGATTGTGGAACCTATCCGCTGGGCAGCGGCGATCATGGCCGGCCCATAAGCTCCCTGCCGCAGGAGCGGTTGAATGCTGCGCGTAATGCTACCATCGAGGCCGTCGGGAAGGATCGGCTCCAGCCCATAGCCGACTTCGACGCGGTCGCGATGGTCCTGAATTGCGAGGAGAAACATGATCCCCTCGTCCTTGCCCTTCTTGCCGACGCCCCATTGGCGATAGAGCGCGTTGGTGACGTCTTCGATCGGCTGGCCGTCCAGCGACTTGATGGTAACCAGCGCCACTTGCGCGCCGGTGAGCTGTTCCACCCGGCCGCAATAGGCTTCCAGCCGCGCGCGCGATTGCGGATCGAGAACGTTCGCGAAATCGCTGACGTAGCCTTGCGGCTTGAGCGATTTCAGATCGAGTGCGGAGAGAGACCCGGTGAGCGCGCATAGAACCAGTGCAGTTCGCGCTAATTTACCGAGCGGTGGAGTTAGCAGTCGAGCTCCTCGCGTTTGATGCGGAAGTCGCCCAGGTTGCCGAGCACAGCGAGCGTGATGTTCTTCGAATGGAAGAATTCCCGTGCGATGTCGCGAATTTGTTCAGCCGTGACCCCTTCGATTTTCTCGATCATTTCATCCAGGGAGAAGAAGCGTTTGAAATGCAGTTCCTGGCGGGCCAGGTTGCTCATACGGCTGGAGGTGGATTCGAGGCCGAGCATGAATGACCCCTTGAGATTATCCTTGGCGCGCCGCAGCTCCTCGGCGGGCACCAGGTTCTCCTTGATCTCGCGCAGCTCTTTCACGATGGAATGGATCACTTGGCTGCAAGTCTCGACGGCCGTACCCGCATAGATGGCCATGCAGCCGGTGTCGTGATACATGGCGAGCTCGGAGTACACGGCGTAGGCCAAGCCCTGCTTTTCGCGGATGTTCTGGAACAGCCGGGAACTCATGCCGCCGCCAAGAATGGTGTTCAACGCATAGCAGGCGAAGCGCAGCTCGTGCGAAAAGGGATACGCGGGCACGCCCATGTACAGGTGCGTCTGTTCGAGCGAAGTCTTGTTGCGGAACACCAGACGCGCGTGCGGCACCGGCGCAACTTCCGGCGCCAGCGTCCCGTTCATGGGGAGATCCTCGAAATACTGGCGCGCCAAGTCCACCAGATGCCCGTGATTCAAATTACCGGCGGCGGTGATCAGGATATTGGACGGCGAATAATAGCGCCGGTAATAATCGCCGATCATCTGGCGATCGAACGCGCGAATGGTGTCCTTGCTGCCGATGATGGGTTTGCCGAGGGGATGATCCTTGTAGAAATTACTGGAGAAGATATCGTGCAGAAGATATTCGGGGTTGTCCACTTCCATCTTCAGCTCTTCGAGGATGACGCCCTTTTCCTTCTCAATGTCCTCTTCGCGAAACAATGGATTGCGCACCATGTCGGCCAGGACATCAAACGCGAGCGGCAGATGCTCGTCCAAAACCTTGGTGTTGTAACTGACCATCTCCTTGGCGGTGAAGGCGTCCAGGCCGCCGCCGATGGAATCAACCGAACGCGCGATGTCCTCGGCCGAGCGGTTCTTGGTGCCTTTGAAGAGCATGTGCTCGATAAAGTGCGAGATGCCGTTCTCGTCGGAAGTTTCGCGGCGGGATCCGGTCTTGATCCAGACGCCCATGGAGACGGACCGGACGTGAGGCATCTCCTCACTAATTACACGGACCCCGTTTTTCAGAGTCGTTGCTTCGATATCGCGGATAGTTTGAACTGCGGCAGCCATTTTACCTTCAACACCATCTTATCGCGGTTTTGTCACGTTCCCCGCCGGGGGCGGGCGAGGTATACTGGGAAAAGTGTCGCAAGCTATTGTAGGCCTTGAACTTCCAGATCTACAAGAAACCCTTGGGCAAGACCAACCTGCGTTTCGCGCCCGCCAGGTATACGACGCGATCTACCGGCAGAAGGTCACGGACCTGACGCAGATCACGAGTCTCCCGCTAAATCTAAGAAAAGAATTGGCTTCAAAGGCTGCAGTGGGATTGCCGGAGGCGGCGGCTGAGTATCAGTCGAAGGACGGCACCCGGCGCTATCTGTTGAAACTACAGGACCAGCGGACGGTGGAAGCGGTTCTGATGCCGGAAGAAGGTCGCGACACGATTTGTATCTCGAGCCAGGTGGGGTGCCCGGTGAATTGTCAGTTCTGCCTGACCGCTCTGATGGGCCTGGAGCGGAATCTGACGGCCGGGGAAATCGTCGGTCAGGTGCTGTTTATCATGCGGGCGCATGGGATTTCGACCGAGAGCGATCGGCTGAACATCGTCATGATGGGGATGGGCGAGCCGCTGTTGAACCTGCCGAACGTGATCAAGGCGACGCGCTTGCTGGCCGATCCGGCGGGGATCGGAATTTCGCCCCGGCGGATTACGCTCTCGACAGCCGGAATCGTTCCCAAGATGGCGGAGTTGGGGCGGGAGCCGGTGCGGCCGAAGCTCGCGATTTCGCTGAATGCGTCGAGTGAAGAGCAGCGGCGTGAACTGATGCCGATCACTCGGAAGTATTCGCTGAAGGATTTGCTGGCGGCGTGCAAGGCGTATCCGCTGCGGCCGTGGGAAAAGCTGACGTTCGAGTACGTGTTGCTGAAGGGCGTGAACGATTCGGACGCCGACGCGCGCCGGGTGGTGAAGCTGCTGGCGCATCTGAACGCGAAGGTGAATCTGATCGCGCTGAATCCCGGGCCGGGAATCGCTTTTGAGACGCCGGACGACGAGCGCGTGCATGCGTTTCAGGCGATCGTGCGGCGGGCGATGCCGTGTTTCGTCCGCAAGCCGAGAGGGCGGGATATCTTCGCGGCCTGCGGGCAGTTGAAAAGAGAAGGCGTGGCTGGTGGTTAGTGGCTGGCGGCTGGCGACGGTCGTTGGGCATTGGCGATTAGGGATTGGCCGGTCGCGCAGATGACGGCTCATCGCGAATGGAACAAACTCCAAATTGATGTTGCCATCATGATGAGACAAATTCCGCTTATTCCCCGAAGGTTAATCACAGGAATCTGTGTGACATGGCGCCGCTTGAAATAGTAGCGCCAGTCGCGTTTTGCTTTGGTGGTGGTCTTAACGTGGAAGACCATGCTTTACGCGCAACTCTTCAAACGCCTCCTCAGCGGATTGGGCGCGCCCAGCCTTCACGTCCTCATAGCCCTGCCGGATGCCTTCAATGGCTTCCTGATAATCCTGCCAGATACTCGGCCAAGGCATCATCGAGCGCAGCGGCGGTGTCCTTGCCACGACGTTGCGCGTACTCTTCCAATTGGGCCTTACGTTCCGGTTTGATGGGAATTACGTCCATGCGCCTTCAGGGTAGATGTTGGGGCCGCTCCTGTCAACGGTCAGCGGTGCTAGGGACTCACCTTCTGCGCGGGCGATGCCGTGCTTCGTCCGCAAGCCGAGAGGGCGGGATATCTTCGCGGCTTGCGGGCAGTTGAAAAAAGAAGGCGTGGCTGGTGGTTAGTGGCTGGTGGCAGGATTCACAGAGCCACTGCCGCTTCTGCCGCTTCTGCGGCTTCAGGCTTTCTTGCGTCTTCGCACTAAGGCACTGCCCAGCGCGATCAGACCAAATGCGAACGCCGTGATCAGGGTGGTGGATGGTTCCGGCGTGGCGACGGCGCGGGCGGTCAATTGGTACCCGGCGTCGGAAAACGGCGCGCCGCTATACACAAAAGCTGTATCAACGGGATCTGTGGGATGTCCGCTGGAGTCGCCCTCAAGCTGTGCCAAAGTCAAAGAACTGTCAAAACTAAAGCCCGACAACGTCTTTCCGGAGGTCAGATCGTTAGCCGGCATCTTGGCCGTCCATTGAATGGCAAATCCATCGGACGGTCCGCCACTGGTGACCATGTCCTGCCATCCCGCGGGCGAAGTGATGCTAGTTGGGTCCACCGGCATAAAGTTGTCGCCCGGTACCCAAGAAAACCAGAACGTTCCGAGCGTGGTGGTTCCGGTGTCGTCGAGCGTTAAAGTGTATTGGAATTCTCCGGGACTGATCTCGGTGTCGCTTATCGTCGCGGTCGCGATCTCAGAGCCCTGCGAGGTTGCGGTCGCAAGTAAACCTGCCACGGCAAGTGTGGCTAAGCCAAAAAATGAGCGGAGCATGATGGTTGCTGTTCCTTTCTAGTTCATGGGAACAGCCAGAGAGGGCAATCACAAGCGTTTTAGGCTGCGCAGCGCAGAGTTTACAAACGTTTCACAATTCAGACACGAGCGGCAGCTTAGCGGCGGTTACTTAGGATTGGAATTGTGATAGACGTAACTACGGGGCGACCTTCTGTGTCCGGCGCAGGGTGTAAGCCTCGGGATGGATATTCTCTGACCGGAGTTTTTTCCAATCGTCGGAGGCGTGAATCAATTTGCCGCTGATGTGATTGGACTGTTCGGACGCCAGAAACAGCGCGAGTTGAATCTGTTTTTCGGGTGCGACGCCGCCGGTTTGCCGGATTTGAAGCGCCTCCTCGGTCTCCTTCCATCCGGCGCGTTCGCCGGCGCGCAGGATTTCGTCGGTCATGGAAGTATACGTTCCGCCTGGGCCCATGCAGTTGATCTGGACGTTGTGCTCGCGGTTTTCCTCGGCGATGGTTTCCGCCAAGCGCACCACGGCTGCCTTGGACGCGGCATAGGCGGAGAAATTCGGGCGCGCGCTGGTTGCGCCGGGGCCGCTGAGGACGATGATCTTTCCTGCGCGGCGAGCGATCATGTGCGGCAGCACGGCTTTGCAGGCGTTCATCACGCCCAGCAGATTGGTATGGATGGTGTCGATCCAAGCCTTCGGCGATTGATCGACGAAGGGTCCGATGGGCCCCGGAATGGCCGCGGCGCAAATCAAAACGTCGACTTCGCCGTAGTGGACGCGCATGCGGTCGACGGCGGCGTTCACTTGTTCGAAGTCGGTGACGTCGGCGCGGATGCGAAGCGCGTTGCCTCCGGCGTGCTCGATTTCAAGGTGCGCCAAGTCCAATTCAGCTTTGCTGCGCGCGAGCAGGGCCACGCGATTTCCGGCGGCCGCGAAGCCGAGCGCCAGACGTTTGCCGATGCCTCGTCCAGCCCCCGTTATGAGCACACCGGCATGGATGAGAGTGTCCATCGAACATTAGCCAGACGTGGCCGTATCCTTGTTCCGGTACATGGATTCGTCGACGCGGCGAAAGAGCTGCGCGAGTGATTCGCCGGGTGCGTATTGAGCCAGGCCCACTGAAACCGCGATATCGACATGGACTTCGTGGCCCTCGCCGTTGATGTGGTAGGGGCCATTGAGACGGGCCGCGATCTGGCGCGAACGAGTTTCGGCGTGGGCCTGTTCACAGGCAAGAATGGCGACGAACTCATCGCCGCCCCAGCGGCAGACGAAATCGCGGGCGCGTACCTGACCGCCGAGCCGGGCGCCCAGTTGCTTCAAGACTTCATCGCCGCAGAGATGCCCATACTGATCGTTGACTGCCTTAAATCCATTGAGGTCGAACAGCAGTATACAGAATTCCTGCTGGCCTGCGACGCGGGCCGCGAGCTCGCGATCCAACTCCCTGCGGTTGGCGACGCCTGTGAGCGGATCGAGCGTGGCAAGCAGCTCGGCCTCGTGCAGGCGGAGCTGGATTTCGATCATCTTCTTGCGCAAGCGCGCGAATGCATCGTGGCTGTCGAGCTCGATGGATTCAGCGAAACCGCGCAATTCCGAGGTCTGGCGGGTGAGCCGTGGCAGGTCGCCCGCGCGGATGGCCGCATCCACCTGATCGGCGAAGTCGACTAAACGTTCCACATACTGGACATTGCGCACCGAACGCGAATCCTCGGTGCGGGCCATCATGTCCAGGGTTTGATTCAGATCGCGAGCCAAAGTTTGGTTGTTGTGGCGGGCCTTGCCGGAAAAATCGCCCAGGATTTCGTGCAAGACCTGGCGGCTGTCTTCGAGAGATTGGGCGAGCGATGGGCCGGGCAATGGGGCCGCCGTGTGCTCGGCTAGGCTGGCATGCAGCCGCGTCAACCGCTCATGATAGGAAGGGCTGATCTCGGGCGAAACTGCATCGATGGCTTCAGCGATGCCGAGAATCGCGGATAGATAACACTCCACCGCTGCCGCCGTGGTGTCGGGTGATCTGGGGCGCCACGGATCATTGGAGTTCTTCTCGATGGAGTTCTTCTCGATAGGACTAGCCTTTCGGGGCTGGCTGCGCGGAAACAGCGGCTGGAACCATGGGCTCGAAACCGCCTTGAAACGCTTCCACGCCCTGCGACGGCACCGCGATCTTGATGAGCTTGCGGTTGTCGTCCACCCAAAAATCCAGACTGATGGGCTGGCCTTGCGGCGTGGTCCCGGTGACGGCCAGATGATTCAACTCGGCGGTCTTGCCGGCAAATTCCACGTGTTCACGGCCCTTGAATACGACGCTGGCGTTCACTTCAGCCTGCCCGATCACGTAAACGGGAAACTGCTGCGCCTCGTGGGTGTCGAAGCTGGCTCGCATGGCGAGGATGGTCCAGGGATAGAGCGGCAGATTGGCGTTGACGACGATGGCGCCGGCGTGTACGGGGATGTTCTTGGTCTGTGGACCTTGCCCGGTGTCGATTTCGTTCTTGGCCTGCCCGTCGGCGAAGGTAGCATGCACGTTCATCGGAATGGCGCCCAATTTGGCTTTCGCAATGGCGTCGACCGGTTCATAGTTGGCGTTGGTCACCACCTGGAATTTTTCGATATCGATCTTGATCGTACCGATGCTGGCCGAGCCGGAGCCATCGATGTCGACGCCCCCGCCGGCGGACTTCTGGACGGTGTAATTTTCCGTGGCAACCGGGTTGCCGGCCATATAGATGGTCAGCTTGCCTTGATCGGGCAATGCGGATGAGGTTTGATGGACGGCGGGAGTGTCAGGCTTGGCTTCGGCGGGCTTGCTTGCGGCCTGCGCCCCCTTATTCACCAGAGCTTGGATTTCGGGCGGCAGATCGAAGCGATCCTTGGGCAGGTCGGCGTTGGTTTCGATGCTCTGAATTTGGATCACGAATTCCTGCCCGGCCGCGTGGTTGACCATATGGTGGGGCGACAGGACGCCGCCGTCTTTTTGATAATCGCTGTACAGGATTTCGGCGCTGATTTCGCCCATTTGCGAACTGACAGTGGTCGTTGTTTTGACCAGCAGGCCCGACGTCTTGTCGTGGAACTCGATCATGGGCTTGCCTTCCTTGGGTGTGAGCACGATTTTGTAGCAGTCGTGGCCCTCGACGGTTTCGACTCCGGCCGTCTCGCCTTTCACGTAGATCTTTTGCCAATTGAGGGAGCCGTTGAAGGCGCCTTCACGGAACGCGTCGTCTCTTTCGGCGCCCTGCTTGACGCGAGGGCCCTGGAGCGCGGAGTTCTCCCAGGCGACTTCACCGTTGCTTCCGCTCGCGATTTTTCCGATACCGGGAAGCTCCGTGATGCCCAGGTATTTGTCGGGAGCAGCCTCGTATATGGTGAGGGAGCCCTTGAGTCCTTGTTTTGCGAACTCCAGCGTGGCATGCTCCACCAGATTGTGCCGGGCCTCCCAAGCCGCGCGGCCGCCGGTGGCGGCAATCCAGTGGTCCATGACGGCTTGGACGCTAGGAAGCGCTTCATCGGCGCCCAGCAGGGGAAGAGAAGCCGCCAGTAGCGCGAAGGGTGCGGCGTGCACCACAAGTCCGGCCAGGAACTGCTTCGCGCCGCACTCCGTTTTGCGCGAGTTCCTCAAAGGCGCGAGTGCCAGTTTGTTCATGCGTTCACCTCCGGCCGCTTCTTCACTTTAGCGAAATAGACCAAAAACCGCTTGCTCACGCGCGCTCGGAAGGGGCGCGCGGTTCTATTGCACGGGCTCGTTGGAGGCGACCTTCTTCGAACTGACGACCTCGTGGGCGCGATTGAGCATGGCCTTGGAGGCGGGCAAAGAACCTGCGCCCTTGGCCACTTCCGGATCGTTCTGGAACGCCAAGCGGTCAGAGTCTTCCTTGCTGAAGGCAGTGATGAAGAGCTCTTCGCGGAGGCGCTCGCGAATCCAGGATTCATCGCGGTTGAAGTCGGCGCGCGGGAACACGACGCCGCGGATGGCGGCGAAGTTGCGAAAGTCCGCGAGCACTTGAACGTCGGGCGTCCAGTCCTTGGCCAGGGGCGGACCAGTGCGGCCGGCAAAAAACTGGGGAGCGTAGAAGAAGAACACCAGATCATCGCTGAGCGCGGCTTCGAGCGGCGTCAGCTTGGGAGTTTCATATTTTTCGTCCGGCCGGATGCCATCGCCACCGTAAACGATCCGGCCGCCATCGGTTTTTCGCATGTCATTTGAGTTGACCTTGCCGTCTTCGCTGCGGCTGAGGTATTCAAACAGCCCCTGATGTTCATAGTCGCGTTGGATCAAGCGGCCGCTCGGAGTATAGTATTTCGCGATGGTGAGCAGCAGGGCGCTGTTGCCGGAAAGCGGGAAGGGTGCCTGCACCAGCCCTTTGCCGAAGGTGCTTTCGCCGACCACCCAAGCCCGGTCGTGATCTTGCAGCGCGCCGGTCAGAATCTCGGCAGCCGAAGCAGTGCCGCGGTTGACGAGCACCACGATGGGGTATTCGCGCCCGCGCTCGCCTTTCTTGGCGATGAACTTGGTTTCCGCCGAGGCGCGGCCATGATGAGACACGATGAGCTGGCCCTTGCGCAGGAAACGGTCGGCTACATTCACGGCTTCCTGCACCAGGCCGCCGGGATTGTCGCGCAGATCCAGAACCAGACCGTCGATGGCGCTTTCGGGAAAGCGCGACAGCGCCTGGTCTACTTCATGGCTGGTAGTTTCATTGAATGCTTCCACGCGCATGTACGCGATTCCAGGATGCAGCCAGAAGGCATAGTTCACGCTGCCGCGCGGCACGTTGTCGCGAACCAGGGAGAAGTGCATCGGTTCGGCGTGGCCGGAGCGGCGCACCGTGATCGTCACCGGCGTTCCTTTGGGACCTTTAAGCATGCCGGAAACCTGGGGGACCGTGGCGCGTTCCGTATTCGTGTCGTCGACGGCGGTAATCTGATCGGCCGGGCGCAAGCCGGCGCGGTAGGCCGGGGAGTTCACGAACGGGTACATCACGATCACTTTGCCCTCGGGCGAACCAACGTACATTCCGACGCCGAAGTAATGGCCGGACTGGCCCTCCCGCATCAGTTGGTATGCCTTTGGATCGAAAAAGTTCGAATGCGGATCCAAGGCGCGCAGCATGTTGGGGATGGCGCCCTTGAACACGGTGTTGTCTGCATCCGGCTTGTCGGCGAAGTTGCTCTCCACCGCTTCGTATACCTGCGTGAACTTTTTCAGGCTTGCGTTGACGTCCGCTTCCGATTGGGCCGAGACAAAGGCCGGATTAGCGACACAGAGCAAAAGGGAGCCCAGGAACCAGCGGAACGATGACATAGAGTAGTTCGACCTCGGGTGCTTTTATAGTAGCAATAGTTTTAGGAACGCGCGGGAAGCCGGCTCCCTATGGTCGCGGCCCTGTTTATTCGGATGCCCGTTTCAGACGAAAAGTTTCGACGGATATGCGGCGGCCATCGGTGCGTACCGTGATAAGACCATCCTGGTCGGTTCGCAGGACCCTGGCGTGATGAGCCTCCAGACGGTGTAGAACCAGGGGATGGGGATGGCGAAACGTGTTTTCGTATCCGTCGGAGATGAGGGCGAATTCCGGGGAGACAGCATCCAGGAACGGATCGATGCTAGATGTGTTACTACCGTGGTGCCCGACCTTGAGAATGTCGGCCCGCAGGGGTTCCGCGCCGGCCAGCGCGCTGCGCTCCATGGGCTTTTCCATGTCGCCGGTGAGGAGCAACGAGCGCTGCCCGTAGGTGACGCGGAGCGCCAGGGAATCGTTGTTGGTGGGACTATCACCGGGGACGTAGCCGGCGGGCGGCGAAATGACCTGAATGCGAGCGCCTCCAAAATCGAAGCTGAGGCCGGCCGGGAGCGCAAGGATCTTGACATTTTCGGCATGGGCCTTTTGGCGTACAGCCGACCAAGCCGCGCTGGGGGCCATGGCGCCGGTCCAAAGCTGGGAGGGATGGAAGTTTTCGATGACGGCGGGCAGGCCGCCGGCGTGGTCATCATGCGCGTGGGTGAGAGCAACCACGTCGATCCTACGGATGGAGCGGCTCCATAGATAGGGCGAGACCACATCTTCGCCGATATCGATGCGCGCGGTTGCGCGGCGTCCGAACGAGAGTACACCGCCGCCATCGATCAGCAGCAGTTTGGAATCGGGAAAGCAGACTAGCAAACTGTCGCCCTGTCCGACGTCAATGGCCGTGAGTTCGAGTTCGCCAGGGTGCAGCGCGGGCGGGAACGGATGCCAGAAGATAAGGGCAAAAAGGGCCAGGACGGCGGTGAACGCGGCCCAAGACCACTGGCGGGAATAGCGCATCGCAAGAGCCAACAGCAGCAGCGTTGCGCAGAATAGAACACCCAACCACAGCGGAGGAGCGAGAACCCGCCAGTTGGGTTCGAGATGCGTATGCCAGCCGGCGACCACTTCTCCCGCGCGCAGGAGCCAGCCGGCCAGGATGGCGGGAACTCGCCACATGGTGAAGACGGCCAGGAAGCCCAGGGGAACCACCAGGGCGAGAAGGGGAACGACGAGAATGTTCGCCGAGAGACCGGTGAGCGAGATGCGGTGGAAGTAGATGGCCATGGGCAGAGCGAGACCGATCTGGATGGCGGCGGAGATCACGGCGAGATCGTAACCGAAGATGGCGATTCTTACCGCGGCAGCGAGTGCGCGCGCGGCCCAGGCCTGGGAAATCGGAGCGTAGTAACTCAAAGTTTCTGACAGCAGCCGTAGTTCGAGGCGGAATTGAGCGATGCGCGGCGGAAGGCGTGGATCGCGGCTCGGTTCGTTGATCCGGGCGAGCGCGCGGGCGTACGGCAAGGACGTTGCTTCGAGCAGCGGCGTAGCGAGCAAGCCGATAGCCGCGACGGCCAGGAAGGACAACTGAAAACCTGCCTCGAACAATTGGCTCGGATCCCAGAGCAGGTACACGATGGCGATGGCGGCCAGCAGATTCATCAGCCGGCCTCGCCGGTAGAAGTAGCGCGCCGCGACATACAACGTGAAGCCGCCGGCCGCGCGAATGCACGGGGCATTCAAACCGGAGACCAGAGCGTAGAGCCAGGCGCCAGAGGCCGTGATCGCGAGCGCGGTCATCTCGGGAAAAAAGCAGAGGCGTAGGAGTAACAGCAAAAACGCCGCCAAAACGGTGATGTGCAGGCCGTCGATCACCAGCATGTGATACGTGCCGGTGCGGCGGAAGCGATCGGTCCAGATTCGCTCCATGCGCGTGGATTCGCCGATGAGCGTGGCCTCCATCATCGCGGTGGCGTAGGGATTGTCGGGGTAAAGCCGCTCGATACGCCGCAGCGCCGTGGTGCGCAGGGCGAAGACCGCGGCTTGGAAACGCGAACCGCAGCGGCCCGGTTTCACGGTGACCATACTTCCGGCCGAGCTTCCGGCTGAAGTGACCGCGGTCCAGTAAACATGGCTGCGCGCCGAGAACCCTTCGTAATCGAAAGCCCCTGGGTTTTGAAAATTGCGGATGCGGCGCACGCGAGCCTCGAGTTCGACCAGCTGTCCATAGCGCAGATCCGGCGGGGTTTCTCCATCCTTAATGGACAGGGTGACATGGGCGCGCGCTTCCGGCGCCAGCTCGAGCAGGAATTGATCGCGACCTTCATAGAAGGCGGGCGGAGAAACGACGCAGCCGTCCAGAATCACGTTTTCGCGCGCGCCGGCGTCGATTTCGGGGGGAAGTCCGGGACGGTGCAACGCCTCGAGCAGCGCCCCGCAAAGCAACATCAGCAGAGGGGCGCAAAGCCCCAACATTCGAGAGGAAAGCCTCCAGGCGAGAAAGGTGAGGCCGGCCAGAAGCGGCAGGGCCCAGAGGAAGTCGCGGACCGTGAAGGAAACGAGCCGGGAGATGACAACGCCCGCGGCCAGGGCCACGAGCGGCGCGACTAACGGGTTCTTCACTTGAGCAAGGTAGTGTGTGCGAGAGGCTAAATTCTCAAATCAACCCAAAGTGCCAAAATGGAGGAATGCAGAAGAGACGGCTGGGTGCGAGCGATCTGGAAATTACTCCGATCGGCGTCGGTGCGTGGGCCATGGGCGGCGGAGGATGGCAGTTCGCCTGGGGCGCGCAGGATGATGACGAATCGGTTGCCGCGATTCATGCGGCTCTCGACCAAGGCATCAACTGGATCGACACGGCCGCGATCTACGGGCTGGGGCATTCCGAAGAAGTGGTGGGTCGCGCGCTTGCGGGGCGGCCGCAAAAACCGCTGGTGTTCACCAAATGCGGGATCGTTTGGGACGAGCGGCGCGAAACGAGGCGGACCATCCAGCCGGAATCGATCCGCAAGGAAGTGGAGCAGAGCCTGCAGCGGCTGAAGCTGGACGTGATCGACTTGTATCAGATCCATTGGCCGGAGCCGGATGATGCGATCGAGGCGGCCTGGGCGATGATGGCCAAGCTGAAAGAGCAGGGCAAGGTGCGGCACATTGGGGTTTCGAATTTCAGTGTTAAGCAGATGCAGCGCGCGCACGCGATCGCGCCGATCACTTCACTGCAGCCGCCCTATTCGATCATTTCGCCGGAGATCGAGAAGGAGATTCTGCCGTACACGCTGGCCAACAATATCGGTGTAATTGTTTATTCGCCGATGAAGTCCGGACTGCTCACCGGCGCGATGACGCGCGAGCGCGTAGCCGCGATGCCGGAGGACGATTATCGCCAGCGTACGCCGAATTTCAAGGAGCCGCTCCTTTCGCGGAATCTGGAATTGGCCGGGCTATTGGGAGCGATTGGCCGGCGGCACGGGAGAACGGCGGGCGAAGTGGCCATCGCGTGGACGCTGCGGCATCCGGCGGTGACGGGCGCGATCGTGGGGATGCGCTCGGCCAAACAAGTGGACGGCGTAATTGGAGCGGCCCAGTTCCGGCTGAGCGCGGAAGAGATCGCGGAGATCGAGAGATTCCGCGTGCCGAGCGCGGCGCCGGTTACGGCCTGAGGAGTGCGCGTCTTTTCGCCTTTCCGACGCGTCATTAAAGTTGTATGCGGCAGTTCTATCGTCCGTTTGCCGTTATCCTGGCCCTCTCAACCTTCGCTCCACTCCACGCACAGCCTGGGCGCGCCGCCGCTTCCGGGGCGGGCCGGATAGCGTTCGTCAGCTGGCAGAGTTCAGTGAACGAGATCTACCTCATGGATGTTGACGCCTGGGGTGTGGGCGCCAACCCGGCCAGGCTCACCAACGACGCGGACGCGGAAAACTATCCCTCGTGGTCTCCCGACGGGAAGCGCCTCGTCTATCAGCGCGATTTCAATGGCTCCGCGATCTACGTGATCGACGCGGACGGCGCCAACCAGCAGCGTCTTTCTCCAACGCCGGGGTTCGATGCCACCCCGAGTTGGTCTCCCGACGGCGCCCAGATCGTCTACGTAAGACTTCTCGAGGTTCCTCAACCCAACCAGCCGCCTATGACCGACATTCGAGTGATGAACGTGGACGGTACGGGCGATCACGTCATCCTGGCAAACACCCTGTTCAGCGTCGAGCCCAGGTGGTCCGTCAACGACCAAATAGTGTTTATGAGCCTGATGAACAGCAGCGATCTGCAGATCTACGTTATGAACGCGGACGGCAGCGACCTCCGGCAACTCACCAGCGCGGCAAACAATGGTGACCCCGTGTGGTCTCCGGGTGGGAACCGAATCACGTTTGGATCCGATCGAGAGGGCGGAAACAAGCTCAACATCTTCGCGATGAACGCCGACGGCAGCCAGCTAGAGCAGCTGACCCACTTCGATCCGCCCTATGAAGCCGGCGACACGAATTGGTCGAGCGACGGAAAGAAGATCGCCTTCGAGTGGGACATCAACGGAATGAAGCAGTCCGACCCCAACGCCTATGCCGAGGTGTGGACCATGAATCCGGACGGCAGTGGTGAGACCAGCACAGGAGTGCAGTGTAGTGATGTCGGATGTGCGCCGCGCTGGCAACCACATATCGCTGAACACAGGCGGTGACTGGGATTGCAGTCTTGGCCAGGTCTCTGAAACGGCGTCGAGCGCTGTTTATTAGAATAAGTTGGGCATGATCTCAACTCCTCCCAGCCTCTATCTGCAGCGCCCGGGCCCGGTACAGCGCTTTTGGGGCTTGTTTCGTCAGGCCTCGATCGCCTCTTACGAGGACAATTGCTTCGGCATCGCCAAGGGGGCGGCCTACTCCTCGCTGCTGGCGTTCTTTCCGGTGCTGGCGTCGCTGGCCGCGATCCTTGCGAGCGTCAATGCCAATGCAGTGGCGCGCGTGTTTTCCCGGCTTTTGTTCCAGGTGATACCGCCGGGCACCGAGGAGCTGGTGCGGTCGCACTTCACGGCTCAGAACAAGTCCGCCTGGCTGATCCTGTCGGCCACGCTGTTTTCGACGTTCGCGGCTTCCGGCGCGATGATGACGCTCATGGAAGGATTCGATGCGGCGTACCGGCTGCCATCGGGCCGTCCATTCCTGAAGCAACGCGGCGTGGCGATTGTGCTGGTGTTCATCGCGGCGCTGCCGGCGGTTGGCTCCTCGGTGCTCATCGTGTTCGGCGCGCGCGTGGAGCAGTGGATGCTGGCGACGCTCGGCCTGGCGCCGGAAGAAGACTTGAGGACCTCCGTGATCCTGGCTTTCGGCCTGCTGCGTTATGTGGTGGCGCTCACGGCCATCGTACTGGTCACCGGGTTGATGTACCACACCGGCCCGAACCGGCCGATCAAGTTCCACAGCGTGTTGCCGGGCGCGATTCTGGCCACCGTGTTATGGCTGCTGGCGACGACCTTGTTCGGGCTGTACGTGCGGCACATCGCCAACTACGACGTCCTGTATGGCAGCATCGGCGCGGTGATTGCGTTGGTGGTTTGGATGTACGTGCTGGCTGTGATTTCGCTGTTCGGCTGCGAGTATAACGCGGTGCGGGAGCGGCTGCTAGACTGAGTACTGCTTGAACGGCAACGGCTCCGTCATCTCCGTAAGAGGACTTCGCAAGTTTTACGGGACCTTCGAAGCGGTGCGCGGCGTCGATTTTGAAGTGCGCGCGGGAGAGGTCTTCGGCCTGCTGGGGCCGAACGGCGCGGGCAAGACAACCACCATCGAGATTCTGGAAGGCCTGCGGCCGCGCAGCTCCGGAGAGGCGCTGGTATTGGGCCTTGATCCGGGCATCCAGGCGCGCGAAATCAAGGACCGCATCGGCGTTTGCCTGCAGGCGACAAACTTACCGGAAAAGATCAAGGTGCACGAGGCGCTGGCGCTGTTCGCGTCCTTCTATTCGCATCAGGTGGATCGCAACAAGCTGTTGGAGCGGCTCCAACTCAGCGATAAGCGGGACGAGTATTACTCGAAACTTTCGGGCGGACAGAAGCAGCGCGTGGCACTGGCGCTGGCCCTGATCAACGATCCGCAGCTGCTGTTTCTGGATGAGCCCACCAGCGGCCTGGACCCCCAAATCCGCCTGGAAATTCACGGCCTGATTCAGGAGCTGCGCGACGCCCAGCGCACCATTCTGCTTACCACGCACTATATCGAGGAGGCAGAACGGGTGTGCGACCGGGTGGCCATCATCGATGAAGGACGCATCATCGAGATCGGAACCCCGCGCGAAATCCAGCAGCGCACGCTGGGGCAAAGCCGCATTGAGATCGAATGCGAGCAACCTGTGCCCGCAGAGAGCCTGCCTGCGTTTCTTACCTCGGAGAAGCACGCGTTTTCGGACGACCGGAAATCGCTCACAATGCATTCCGAGCACCCGGCCCGGACCATCGTTGAATTGGTGAAGTGGATCGATCAACTGGGCATCGGGCTGGCCGATATTCACTTGAAGCGGCCGACGCTCGAAGATGTGTTCATCGAGCTGACCGGCAAGAGGCTGCGCGAATGATGCTGGGGCAGATGACAAAGGGCTTTCTGGCGCAGGCGGAGATCAATCTCAAGCTGACGTACCGGGACAGGACCGTCATCTTTTTCAACTACCTGTTCCCGCTGATTTTCTTTTTCATCTTCGCGACATTGTTCCATGCGGAGCAGGGCGGCGCGATCATTCAAGTTCTCACCATGGTGCTGAGCATCGGGATTCTTGGGATTGGTTTCTTCGGTGCCGGAATCCGCGCGGTACAGGATCGCGAGGCGAACATCCTGCGGCGGTTCAAAGTGGCGCCCATATCGGCCGCGCCCATGCTGGTGGCGTCCTTGCTCACCGGCGTGCTGAACTTTCTTCCTTCGGCACTGCTGATGATTCTGCTGTCGCACTTCATCTACGGCATGGAATTTCCGCGGCGCTGGATCTCGCTACTGGTGTTCATCTCGCTGGGAGTGCTGGCGTTTCGCGGACTGGGGCTGATGATCGCCTCGGTGGTGAACTCGGCGCAGGAAAGCCAGATCGTAATTCAGATGCTGTATTTTCCGATGCTGTTCCTGAGCGGCATGACGATTCCGATCAGCGTCTTCCCGAATTGGCTGCAATTGGTGGCGCAGTTTATCCCGTCGACATACCTGGTGAATGGAATGCAAGCGATCGTGGGGAAGAACGAGACGCTGGCGCAAAACACATCCGGGGCCGGGGCGCTGATCCTCACCACGGTGCTGGCAACTTTTCTGGGAGTGAAGCTGTTTCGCTGGGAAAAGGAAGAAAAGGTCGCCGGCTCGGCCAAGCTGTGGCTGCTGGCGGTGCTTGCGCCGTTCCTGGTGTTGGGCGTGTATCAAGCCCACAGCAGGGAAAGCATTGTGCAGTCGAAACTGCTGGAGCGTCAATTCGAGCAGAGCCGCACGCTGCTGATTCGCGGGGCGCGCATCTTCGTGGGCGACGGGCGCGTGATCGAATCGGGCGCGGTGCTGATCAAGAACGGCAAGATCGAGCATGTGTACGAAGGAGAGGCGCCCGATCCGAAGCAGTTGCACGCCGAGGCGGTGGAGGCTGCAGGCAAGACGGTGCTGCCAGGTTTGATCGACGTGCACGTGCACCTGAGCTCGCCCGGAGGATTCTCGCAATCCGCCGACGCGTATGTGAATAGCAAGACCATGCCGCGCGCACTGGCCGCGTATCTTTACAGCGGGATCACCGCGGTGAAGAGCGTTGGCGATCCGTTGGACGACATTCTGAAGACGCGCATGCTGGTGAATTCCGGCGAGCGCCTGGGCGCACAGCTTTTCGCGGTTGGTCCGATGTTTACGGCGCCGGGTGGCCATGGCACCGAGTATCTTCGCTACATTCCGGAGGCATATCGGAAGGCCGCCGAAGCTCAAATCGTGCGCACGCCGGGTACGCCGGAGGAAGCCCGGCAGCAGGTGGATGCGCTGAAGCAGATCGGCGTGGACGGCATCAAGGCGATTCTGGAGGCCGGACAGAACGGCTTTGTGTTCCAGCGAATGGATGTGGCGGTTTTTCGCGCGGTGGCAGCGGAGGCGCGCGCCAAGGCGCTGCCGATTGTGGTTCACACGGGAGACTCGCGCGATGTTGCCGATGCGCTGGGCGCGGGAGTGAACGGGATCGAGCACGGATCGTCGCGCGATGAGATCCCACTGGCGCTTTTCGAGCAGATGAAGGCTGGCGGCGTGACCTACGATCCAACCATGTCAGCGTGGGAGGGATTCACCGACGCAGCAAACGGCAGCCTGGAGCCGCTGGAGCGGCCTCTGGTTTTGCAAGTGGCGCCGCCGGGGCTGATCGATTCCTCGAAGAAGTTTCTGCAATCGGCGGACGGCCTGAAGATGGGCGAGTCTCTCAAGAAATATGGAATAGATCTGGGGATCGCAAAACGAAATCTGGTGGCGGCCTGGCAAGCCGGCGTCACGCTGGTCACCGGGAGCGACGCGGGTAATCCGCTGGTGTTGCACGGGCCCACCATCGAACGCGAAGTGGAGCTGTGGGTGGAGGCGGGTTTGCCGCCGGCAGTGGCGCTGCAGGCCGCGACTTACAATGCGGCGCGTCTGTTGCGCGCCTCGGATCGGATTGGTCTGGTCAAAGAAGGACACGAAGCGACGCTTTTGCTGGTGGATGGCAATCCGCTCAAGGACATCAAGCAGATTGAAAGCATTCAGGCGGTGTTTCTGAAAGGCGGGCGCATCAGCCGATCGGAACTGTTCGATCAGGAATAAGCTTTACTGGAAATCCATGCCTCGCACGATACCCTCGGCGTTTCCGCTCCTGGCGTGAGCGAATTCGATCGTCACGGGTGTCGGTGTTTGCGGACCGCACGTGAACTCCGGCGGCGCGTGGCGCATCTGAACGTGCTGTAAATCGGGGATGGCAAGCGTGATCAGTTTACCGGCCGCTTCCACGCGAATGGTGGTCGTCTTACCACAATCGATCTCGCGCAGGCGGCCCTGGAGGCGTTGAACGTCGTCGCCGGGCTCGATGAAGGGGTTCCAGTCCGCCGTCTGGTGCGGCATGCGCGTGGTCTTGAGCTGCAAATGGCCGCTTGGGTCGCGGGCGAATTGAACGCCGAGATCCGTTTGAGCGATGTAGGTTTGTTGCGCCGCGCGGGCGCGCTCGGCCGCGGTGGTGGCGTGATCAGCGGCATGCCCGCCGGCCGACTGAGCTTCTTCGCGGCGTCCAAGCTCGTTGAACGTGTCGGCCAACGCCAGCCAATAGGCGTACGCGCGCGCATCCGCCACCACGCGCATCGCGTGGAACTGTTGGAGCGCCGCTTCGTATCGGCCGGCGTTCTTCTCGATCAGCGCCAATTGGTAATGAGCGTCGTCAAAATCAGGCTGCAGAGCGACCGCGCGCTCCAGCGCCGGACGGATATCATCCGGGCTCAGGCCGCCCTGATCGGCGAGAATCGCGTAGTGGTAACAGAGCTTGGCGTCGGTGATGCCTTGATCCATCGCTCGCTTCCAACCGAGACGCGCGCGCTCGGAATCGCCTTTGTGCAGCGCGATCAAGCCGAGTGCGGCGGAAACCTCGGCGGAATCGGGCAAAGCGTCCGCCAAAGCATGGAAAAGCGCTTCGGCGCGATCGAATTCGCCGGCAGTCAAAAGTAACTGTGCGAGCAGCACGCGCGGGACGAGCGGCGGAACATCAGAGATTTCCACCGCTCCGGATTCGGGAGACACTCGCGCGAGCTGAACAGACGATGCTGCCCGCTGATCCACCCACACGCGAAGATCGCCTGCGATCGCATCGGCCGATTTCCCGTAGTGCTTGGTCAAGACTTCCAGGCTCAGCAAGCTGGCGCCGGACCGAGCGATGAGCTGTTGAAAACCAGCCGCGTACGTGGGCGAAAGTGCAAGCATTCCGGTCAGCGCCCAACTTTCGGCATAAAACAGGTCGACTGTGCTGCGTTCCGCCTGCTGTAGCGACGCGACGGAGAGAGCCGTCAGGTCCGCCAGAGGCATCCAAGCCCGCCTGCGCAGAGCGTCCAGACGCGCGGGCAGTGGGCCGCCCAATTCGGTGCCACGGTCGTCCATTCGGAGCGTGGAGTACAGTTCCGCCAGCCCTTCGGTGAGCCAGGGAGGAAGTTGCAGACTGGACGCCCGCAGCACCAGGTGCGCGTATTCATGCGCCGCTGTGGCGAAATCTGGGGGATCGGCGCCGGCCATCACGATGTAATCCTGATCGAGGGAGCCAACATAGTAGGCGTCGGAGGTGGCTCGCAGGCGGTAAGGCTGGTATTCGCTCTCTGACGCGAACACGATCACGCGCACTGGGTTCGAAGACTGGTTTTTCCATCCGCTCTGCTGCAGGAAAAAAGCGCGGAGTTGCTCGTACCAAGTCAGGATAGCCCGGGCGCTCTGGTCGCTCGCTTGCGCGTAGATCTCGAAGTGCTCGCTTCGCACGAGTCGCCACGGCGCATCGGGGGCGGCGAACGCCGGAATAGCAAGGACGGCAAGTATGGCTAACCAAAACCGCTGGCGCACAACCCTAGCTTACACCGGCCCATTGCGTTGCATGCAGCACTAAAATATAATACTGGCAGTGGTTTTGCCCCCTAGGAGGGTTCGATATGCTGCGCATTTCTGTGGTCGGTTTGGCATTTGCGATGGCCGCCGTGGCCGCGACGGACAACGGTTCGCCCACCTTCAATAAAGATGTTCTGCCCATCCTGCAGAAGAACTGCCAGGGTTGTCACCGGCCGGGCGAAGTGGCGCCGATGTCGCTGATCACCTACAAGGACGCGCGACCGTGGGCCAAGGCCATGAAGGTGGCGGTGGTCACCGAAAAGATGCCGCCCTGGTTCGCCGATCCGAACTTCGGCCACTTCGCGAACGACCGCAGGCTGAGCGCCGCCGATGTCAACACTCTGGTGGCCTGGGCGAACAATGGGTCGCCTGAGGGCGACACCAAGGATGCGCCGCCGCCGTTGACGTTTCCCGAGGGCTGGCAGATCAAGCCCGACATGATCATTGAAATGCCCAAGCCGTTCCACGTGAAGGCTACCGGGACCGTGAATTACCAGAACATCCGCGTGAAGGTTAATTTTCCGGAGGACACCTGGGTAGTGGCAGCGGAGATGCGCGCCGGAAATCCGAAGGTGGTGCATCACATGAGAGCCATCGTTTTACCGCCCGGTTCAACATGGATGGCTCATGCCGTGTACGGCGAGTCGTACGAAGAAGGCTCGGAAGCGATGGGCGGGGCGAAGGAAGGCACGGATCTTCTGGGCAAGTTCAACCCTGGGCTGGGCGCGCAGAGATTCGACGTGGACGGCTCGGCCAAGTTCGTGCCGAAGGGCTCGGACATCGTATTCAATATCCACTACACGGCGGTTGGCACGGAACAGGACGATCTGTCCAAAGTCGGACTGGTATTCGCGAAAGAGCCACCAAAGCGCCGCTACTGGATGTCACCCGGAACGCCGGCGGCCTTCAATCTGGTGATCCCTCCGGGCGATGAAAACGCCGAAGTGGTGAGCGAATCGACCGTGGGCGTGGACCACGCGGAGTTGGTGTACATCCAGCCGCACATGCACCTGCGCGGCAAAGATTATGAGCTGCGCGCGATCTACCCGACGGGCGAATCGCAGGTCATCTTCAAGGGCAAGTGGAATTTCGACTGGCAGGTCGGATACCAACTGGAGAAGCCGCTGTTGCTGCCGAAGGGCACGCGGCTGGTCGCGGTGGCGCACTACGACAATTCGCTGAACAATAAGTACAATCCAGATGCCACCAAGGAAGTGCATTGGGGCGACCAGAATTGGGACGAGATGCAGTCGGGGTTCTTGGGCCTGGTGGTGGATGTGAACACGAATACCGCCCAGATCTTCATACCCTCGGGACCGAGCCTGTTGCCGCGCGGAAAGTCGGGGCCCACGCTGGCCTTGGGGCTGACCAAGTAATTACAAAAACCCGGACCACGGGTACGCTAGACTAGGCGGATGCGAAACCTCTTCGTGTTCGCCCTTCTAATTTGGGCGCTGCCTGCGGGCGCTCAGACTCCCGATTGGTCCAAAATTAACGACGAAGCCATGCGCCATTTTCAGGCGCTGGTACAAATCGATAGCAGCGTCGGCAACGAGACGCGGGTAGCCGAGTACGTCAAGAAAACGCTGGAGGCCGACGGCATCCAGGTGATGATGGTGGCGCAGGACCCGGCGCGAGCCAATATCATCGCGCGGTTGAAGGGCAACGGTTCCAAGAAGCCGCTCCTGATCATGGGTCACAGCGACGTGGTGCGCGTTGACCCCGCCAAATGGACCTTCCCGCCCTTTAGCGCGACACGGCAGGGCGGCTATGTCTATGGGCGCGGCACGCTCGACGACAAGAGCGATCTGCTGGCGACAATGATGACCATGCTGATGCTGAAGCGGCAGAAGACGCCGCTGGATCGCGACGTGATCTTCGTCTCGGAAGCCGGCGAGGAGGGTTCCACCGGGCCTGGCATCCAATATTTGGTGAACGAGCATTGGAGCGACATCGACGCCGAGTTCTGTCTTGCGGAAGCTGGCGGAGTGCGGCTGAAGAATGGACAGGCGCGATACGCGCTGATCGAAACCACGGAGAAGCAACCCAGGGCCGCGCGCCTGGTCGCAAAAGGTATCTCGGGGCACGGATCGCGTCCGCTGCGAACCAACGCCGTGGTGCATCTGGCGAAGGCGGTGGAGACCATCGCGGCTTGGGACCCGCCCATGCGGTTCAACGACACGACGCGTTTCTATTTCGAAAAGATGGCGGCGGTCAGCAGTCCCGAAGAGGCGGCGCGATTCAAAGGTTTATTCGATGCGCAGAAGGCGCCAGCCGTGCGCGAGTATCTGGCCGAGCACGATCCGATCGACTACTCGATGCTGCACACCTCCATTTCGCCCAACGTCATCAAGGGCGGCTATCAGGTGAACGTGATTCCGTCAGAGGCGGAAGCGACGCTGGACATTCGCGCGCTGCCGGACGAGAACATCGCCGCGTTCTACGACATGATGCGCAAGGTGATCAATGACCCTTCAGTCGAACTGGTACCGGAGACCACCAATCAGCGCCCGGGCTCAGCGCCGTCGAAATTGGATTCGGATGCTTATCGGGCCATCGAAGCAGCCTACAAGAACATTTATGGCGTGATCACGATACCGTTGATGCAGACCGGCGCAACCGACATGGCGTTTCTGCGCGCGAAGGGCGTCGAGTGCTATGGCGTCGGTGCGATGGTGGACGAAGAGGACGGGCCGAAGGGTTTCGGACCGCACAGCGATCAGGAACGGATTCTCGAGAGCGCACTGTACAAGCACGTGCAGTTTTTCTGGCAGGCGGTGAACTCGATCGCGGGCACGAAACACTGACAGATACGATAGACTGAGGCGATGCGAAGCATCACAATAATTGCATCGCTAGTTATCGTAGTACCGCTTCTCGCACAAGATGCAGCCAAGCCAGCAGCTCCAACCAAGCCTCCCATCCCTCGCACCGCGGATGGCAAGCCCGACATGTCCGGGATCTGGCAGGGCGGTGGAGCAGGCGGACTGGCCTTCGCCATCGGATCTGACAACGCGAAAGCGGCGCGTCCCGGTGACACAGCGGTAGCAGCCGCGCCGGCTGCCCCTCAGGTGAGCCGCGCACGGCCGCCATATCAGGATTGGATGCTGTCCAAGCTCAAGGAAATCCGTGACCGGCGCAACATCGACGATCCGAGCGCGCGCTGCCTGCTGGTGGGAGTCCCGCGTATCACTAACATGCCGCTGCCCATCAAGATCATCCAGACACCGGGCGAGATCACGTTCCTGTACGAAACATTTCACGCATTTCGCGTGATCCCAACCGACGGGCGCAAGCATCCCGACGATATCGACCCGTCGTTCCTGGGCGATTCGGTGGCGCACTGGGAAGGCGACACGCTGGTGGTGGACGTAATCGGGTTCAACGACAAAACCTGGCTGGGCGTGGGCGGCGCGAGCCTTCATACCGACGCGCTGCATGTGATCGAGCGCTATACGCGCGTGGACTACGACACCATCACTTACGAAGTGACCATCGACGATCCCAAGGCGTTCACGAAGACCTGGAGCCTCGCGCCATCGTTCCTATCGCTGCGGCCGGGCGAGCGCCTGCACGAGTACGAATGCATTGAGAACAACGAGGACATCGTGCGTTTTGAGGAGTTGCTGAAGAACGAATCGTTGTTCCGGCGCCAGCCCTGAGCCGCGCGCCAGCAGCACACCCGGAGACGACCGGAGGTCGTGCACTGGAGAACATCGACTCGAAGAAGACCGGACGGGTGGCGCGTGAGCAAGCGGTTGGACTTTAAGAAATTAGCTCTCTCAGCTCTTTGTCCGGCGATGACCACAGGCAGCGGATGAACCCCCATTTCGGCAAATAGTAAAGGACTTGCCCGAACGGGCTCTCGGAACGCAGCTGGATTCGCACCAGGCGTCCGCGATACCACCACACCGGCTCTACGGCTTCCACCTGATCGAAAGGAATTCTCGCTTCGCGCCAGTAATTCGAAATCACCAGTTCCTTGCCGGAATAGCCGACCCGCTGCACACGCAAGCTGAACCACACCATGAAGGCCGTCCCAATGAGAAAGAAGCCGACCAGGTACCGGGAATTACTGGCGATGGAGATGTGGCCGGTTCTTACGAACACGCTGAGGAGAATCCCTGAGATCAAAGCCAGCCAGACCACGGGAAACAACAGCTTGTTGAACAGCGTGACGAATTCACCGGAGAGCCAGACCGTCCGCTCCGCGGAGACATCAGTCGCCATGGAGGGCGCCTCGACTCTCATGATCCCAGTCTAAGGGCGTTGGCCGGAGGCCGAAAACAGGGGAATCACTTGAGGAGCGCTAGGGAATTCGCCTGAGTTACTTCACTTCGCCGGCGGCGAGCACGCTAAAATAGGGGTTCCCCATGAAGATCGCCCTCGCACAAACCAACAGCACGGTCGGCGATCTTTGTGGCAATGCCAAGCGTATCCTGGCGTTCTCGCGGCGCGCGGCTGAAGCGGGCGCGAACGTAGTGGTATTCCCGGAACTTTCCTTGACCGGTTATCCGCCGCGCGACCTTCTCGAAAAAGAGAGCTTTCTTGATCGCACCGAGCAGCACCTGGAGCGCCTGGCAGCTGACGCCGGGCCGTTGAACGTCTCCATCATTTGCGGCACGGTGACGCGCACGGGGTCGCCCGCGGGACACCCTATCTACAACAGCGCCGCGGTGCTCCAAGGCGGCCGCATCGCATTTCGGCAACATAAGATGCTATTGCCCACGTACGACGTTTTCGATGAAGCGCGCTACTTCGAGCCTGCGACAAAGCAGTCGGCTTTGATGGTCGGGGACTCGGTCACGGCGCTCACCATCTGCGAAGACGCCTGGAACGACAAGCAGTATTGGGAACGCCGCCGCTACAGCCGCGATCCGGTGGAGGAACTGGCCTCGGCCGGTGCGCGCATCCTGATCAGCATCAACGCGTCGCCGTATCACATGGGCAAGCGCGCGCAACGCGCAGAAATCTTCACAGCTACGGCACGGCATTTTCGCGTGCCGATCGTCTACGTGAACCAGGTGGGCGGCAACGATCAACTGCTGTTCGACGGAACCAGCTTCGCGATGAGTCCGGACGGTGAGGTCATCGCGAGCGCGGCTTCGTTTGAAGAAGATCTTGTGATGCTGGACACCGAGACGTTGATTGGCGATCATCATGCCAACTTGTCCGACGAATGTGACGCCGTCTATCAAGCGCTTGCCATGGGCACGCGCGATTACATCCGCAAGTGCGGCTTCGAGCGCGTCATCGTTGGATTGAGCGGCGGCATCGATTCGGCGCTGACGGTGGCCATCGCGGTGGATGCAGTCGGCAAGGAAAACGTCATCGGCGTAGGCATGCCTGGCCCGTATTCGTCCGAGCACAGCGTCACGGACGCGCGCGATTTGGCTCACAATCTCGGCATTCGCTTCGAACTGATCCCGATTCGAGATCAATACCAGGCGTTCCTCGGCATTCTGGAGCCGCTCTTCGATAGATCAACCCAGGATGGATCAACAATCGGCGTGACCGAGGAGAACCTGCAATCGCGTCTGCGCGGCGTCACATTGATGGCGCTCTCGAACAAGTGGGGCGCGTTGGTGCTCACCACTGGTAACAAGAGCGAATTGGCGGTGGGCTATTGCACGCTGTATGGCGACATGTGCGGCGGTCTGGCGATCATCAGCGACGTGCCCAAGACGCTGGTTTATTCGCTGGCGCGAGTGGCCAACAAACGCCACGCCAACGCAATCCCGGAAAACACATTCGTCAAACCGCCGTCGGCCGAGCTGCGGCCCGACCAGAAGGACAGCGACTCGCTCCCGCCCTACGGAATGCTCGACCAGATTTTGCGTCTCTACATCGAAAACAATGAGAGCCCGCGGCAGATTGCCGACGCGCTAGATTTCCCTGTGACCCTGGTGCGCGACATCGTCAACAAGGTGGATCGCAATGAGTATAAGCGCCAGCAGGCCGCCCCGGGCCTGAAGGTGACCACCAAGGCGTTCGGCATCGGACGCCGTTTCCCGATTGCACAAAGGTTTTCCGAATGAGACCACGACGCGTCATCTTCGCTGCACTCATTCTGTTTGCCGCCGCGCTGGTCTCTTCTTCACAGCCTCCACCGCGCGAACAAGTGGGACCGCTCGCTGGAGGCGGATTCCTACTCAATAGCGGCTGGCGCGTGAAGCCCGCCGGTGCGCAGATTCCGCTCGACACATTGCCGATGTCATCGCTGCTCTCTAAGGACGGCCGCTTTCTGGTGGCGCTGAACGGCGGCTACAATCCGCCGTCGCTGAGCGTGCTAGATACCAAGGATGGCCACGAGGTTGGCCGCACACCCGTAACCGATGCCTGGCTCGGCTTGGCCTTGTCGCCCAATGGCCGCACGCTGTGGGTAGGCGGCGGATCGCAAGCGGCTGTCTATGAGTTTTCATTCGATGAGAACGGAAAGCTCGCGCCCGCGCGGACGTTCGAGATCGTCAAGGGCGCGGCGCGGTCCACGCGCGATTTCATCGGAGATGTAGCGATCGATCCGGATGGCCATCTGCTGTACGCCTGCGACCTGTATCACGATGCGATCGTGGTGGTGAATACGCAGACGGGCATCGTGATCGACCGGTTTAAAACCGGCCGCCGACCCTATCGGATATTGTTCAATCCCGACGGCAAATCGTTCTACGTGACCAGTTGGGCCGATGGTTCGCTGTATCATCACCAAACCAGCAACGGTACATTGTTACAGGCTCTGCGGCTGGGCGCGCATCCCACCGATATGATCTGGCGCGAACGCGCCAGTCGCGCCGAGGAAGGCGAGGGGGAAGGGGCCGGATTCAAGGCCCGTATCTTCGTCTCCGCCGCGAACACGAACAATGTTTATGCCGCCGGCGTTTCGGACAATGGCGACTTGCGCGTGGTGGAGACCATCAATGTGTCCACCACTCCGGAACATCCACTGGGCATGACGCCGAGCGCGCTGGCGCTCAGTCCCGATCAAAGCCGTTTGTACGTCGTCTGCTCCGGCGAGAACGCTGCAGCGGTAGTCGACGTCACCGCGGCGCGCAGCCAGGTGCTGGGCTTCGTTCCCACCGGCTGGTATCCCACTGCCGCCCGGGCCCTGGCTGATGGCCGTTTGGTGGTGTTGAATGGCAAAGGCTCTGGCATCCAGACTGGATCGGCGTCTTTCATTCCCGCGCTGACCGACGACGCGCTCGCGAGCTACACAGCTGAAGTGAAATCCAACTCGCCATACACCGACGAGAAGCTGGATGAGATTCCGGCGGGCATTCCGGCCGCGATCCAGCACGTCATCTACATCGTCAGCGGGGCCGAAAACGTCAGCCCCAATCATCGGAAGCTAGCCCGCGAGTTCGTAACGTTCGACAACTTCTACGCCAATGGCGACGCCGGCGCCGACGGACTCAATTGGTCCACCTCCGCGATCGCCAACGACTATGTGGAAAAGATGGCGCCCAGCAACTCAGCGGGCCGCAACCTCAACCCCGGTTTCGAAGGCGGCGAACCGGCTGCGCTTCCGCCTGCGGGTTACCTGTGGACGAACGCGGCTGCAGCCGGCATTTCGATGCGGAATTGCGGCTTCTGGGTGGTCAACAAAAAAGAAGCAGGCCCGGACGGGGTCGAGATCGAAGCAGTGCTCGACTCCACCCTGGGCAAAGTCACGAACCTGAAATACCGCGGCTTCGATCCGGATTATCCGGACGTCAAGCGCGCGCAGGCGTTCTTGGACGATCTTGCAGAGTTCAGCTCCGCCAATCAGATGCCCGCGCTGATCTTAATGCGGCTGGGCAGCGACGATCAGGCGCTCGGGACGATTGTGGATGCGGTGTCGCGCAGCAAGTTCTGGGGGAGCACCGCGATTCTTGTTGTGGAATCCGCCGCGCAGAAGGGCCGGTCGCCCGCGTTTCTGATTTCTCCCTACACACACACCGGCGCGACTGACAGCAACATGTACAACACCACCTCCGTGCTGCGCACCATGGAGCTGATCCTGCACTTGCGGCCGATGACGCATTTCGACGCCGGTGCGCGCCCCATGATTGCCGGTTTTTCGCAGCAAGCGTCGCCTGCGCCGTATCAGGCTATCAGTGCCGCAGGAAAGTAGCTACCTGCGGCTGGAGTATTTGTCGAGCACCACGATCAGCTTGGCCGCCGCGGGCGGAGCCGGAATGTCGCCCATCACGATTTCTTTGTTGGTGAGCGGCTTGGCGTAGAGCTCCGTATTCCAGTCTTCATCCGGGCGCAGGGTGGCGCCTTCCAGTGAAATTCCGGCAAAGACGCCGCGCGCACGCGACCAGGTTAGAATCTCGGCGTGAAGCTGCGCATCCGTCTCAGCCGATGAAGTGCGGCCCACGGGACCCGCTGCGACGGATGCATCGGCGCCGAGAGTGAATTTGTCTTGGAGCAGCTTCTTCACGCCCGGTTCGCTGTTCACCAGCATCACGACGTCGGTTTCCGAGCCGCCGATCTGAAATCCGACACTCCCGCCTTCCACGCGAACTGCCGCGGGGGCCGACCAACCCACTCCACTGGCCTTGCGGCACAGCATGAAGCCCTTGCCATATTTCGCGCCAACGATGAAGGCGCCCTTCTTGAGGCCGGGAACAAGAACAACGCACTGAGCCCTTCGGAGCAGGTCTTGCGGAATTCCCTTATCGGGCGCGGACATGATTTCGGTCAGCATCTCGGCTGAATCGTCCAGTCGCTTCGCTGCGTCGCCGGCCCCGTACAGCAGACCGCCGGTCGCCAAAAGAAGTGCTATGTGAGCTGTTTTCATCAGATCTCCCAGGCACGATTCTAGCAGCTATATCATGAAAGTTGAGCTTGCGGTTTTTGATTTTGGTGCTGGCGAGCGCGGTGGCGCTTTCGGCGGCCGATCCGCAGCCGATGAACGTCAGCCGTAAATTGGATCTGATCGAGAGCGGCAAGGCCAAGCCTGGAGCGACGTTTCACTTCACGCCCGCGGAGCTCAACGCCTGGGTACGCGTGAAGGCGCCGGGCATTATCCACGATGGTTTCCGCGAGCCGCGGCTTGAATTGGGAAACGGCACGGCCACCGCATCCGCGCGCATCGACTTCGTCAAGGTGCGGCACTCCGAAGGCATCGAAACGAATTGGTTGATTGCCAAGCTGATCCAAGGCGAGAAGCTGGTCACGGCAAAAGCCCGCATTCAATCCGCCAATGGTCGAGCCACCGTGCATGTATTACGTGTGGAGATCGGCGGCCTGGCGGTGACGGGCGCGCCGCTCGATTTTCTGATCCAGAACTTCTTGCTGCCGTTTTATCCCGACGCCAAGATCGACGAGCCGTTTGCGCTGGCCGGCAACGTAGATCGCATCGTAATCACGCTGGTCGAAGCGCGGGTTTATATCCGGCCGGCTCATGTCCGGCCTGTTCAAATCGGGCAATGATGCGTGTGGCAGCCTCCTGGCCCATGCGAACGCAATCCGGAATCCCGATTCCGTGATACGCGTTGCCGGCCAAATAGAGACCCGGGATCGCACGCACGATTTCTTCGATTCGCGCGACGCGCTGCTCATGCCCAACCGTGTATTGCGCCATTGAATCGGGCCAGCGGGCGATGTTGTGAAACACAGGCTCGGCTTCGAGACCCATGATGCCGCGTAATTCGGCGCGCGCGGCGCCCACCAGCGCTCCATCGGAGAGCGGCATGGCATCGGCGCCGAGGAAACATCGGAGCACAACCATGTCGTCCGGCACGCGATGGTTGAACTTGTTGCCCACCCAGGTGCAGCCGAAAATGTATTTGCGCTCCTTCTTGGGAACCAAAAATCCGTGACCGTTCAGCGGATGATCGAAGGTCGCTTTGCGATATCCAAGCGACAGCGTAACGGAAGTTGTGTAGGGAATGCCCGCGAGCAGATGGGAAAGCTCGGGCTGCAGAGATTCCAGAATGTTTGCGGCATCTCCAGCCGGCGTGGCGACCACGACGTGGTCAGCTTCCAGCCAACTTCCGTCCGCTCGAACCCGGAAGCCGCCCGGCGTCTGTTCCACTGTCTCAACATTGGCTTGTTTCACGTCGGCGCTGGGACACAGAGCTTCGATCAACTGGCCGAGCCCGCCTTTGAGCGTCTGCAAAAAGGAACTCGTCCCCTTAGGCCGCGGTTGCGCAAGCGCTCCGCGCGTCAGGCTTCCGTATCTGGTCTCGAGATCGACGAAGCGAGCCAGCACGCTGTTCACGCTCATCTCGCGCGGATCGCCTCCGTAGACGCCAGCCAGAAGAGGCTCGGCCAGATAGTCGATGGACTCCTGCCCGTAATGGTCGAGCAGAAAATCGTACACGGAGCGGTCCGGTTGCGCGCACTTCGGCTTACGGAAAATCTCCAGACCCATGCGGATCTTCGCGCTCCAACTGAGCAGCGGCGTCGCCGCGATGGGCATGAGTTTGGTCGGCACCATCATCATGAGGCCTTCGGGCATGCGAACGAGCTTGCCCTTCTTGACGATGTAGGTGATGCGGGAATGGTCGTTTGAGCCGATGACCTGGTCCGCCAAGCCGAGCTCGCGAATCAGATTCAGCGCCCACGGTTTGGCGCCAAGGAATCCGTCGGGGCCTTCTTCGAGCACGCATCCCTGCCGCACCGACGTTTGGATCACGCCGCCGATGCGCGGCTTGCGCTCGAGCAACCTGGGATGGATGCCGGCTTTCGAGAGGTAGTAGGCAGCCGAGAGACCGGAAATTCCGCCGCCGATGATCAGTGCCTTGTGCCGCATGGCGAGCAAGCTCGCTCCGCAATTTTACATCTTGAATTCGCGCACGAAATCCACCACGGCGCGCACATTGTCCGGCGGAGTCTCGGGCAAGATGCCGTGGCCGAGATTGAAAATATGTCCGGGACGCGAGCCGGTGCGCTTCAACAGCTCATGGACGCGCATCTTCAACTCGGGAAGCGGCGCAAACAGGACGGCCGGATCCAAGTTGCCCTGGACGGCGGAACGATAGCTGATGTCCATCCAGGCTTGATCGATGTTGATGCGCCAGTCGACGCCCATCACATCGCCGCCGGCGGCGTGAAGCTCGCGAAAGAATCCCGCCGCTCCCGTGCCGAAATGAATCACCGGGACGCTCGCGGTGCGGATCCGCTCAATCAACGCGCGTGAATAGGGTGCGACGAAGCGGACGTAGTCGTCCGGGCTGAGAGCGCCCACCCAACTATCGAACACCTGGATGGCGCGCGCGCCAGCGGTCACCTGGCTGAGAGCGAACGGCCCCAGCACGTCCACCAGCTTGCCCATCAGGCGCCGCCAGAGCGTTTCGTCGCTGTACATCATGGACTTGGTGCGCACGAAATTCTTGGAAGGTCCGCCTTCGATCATGTAGCTGGCAAGCGTAAACGGCGCGCCCACAAAGCCGATCAGCGGCACGCGGCCAGCCAGTTGCCGGGTCACCAGCTGAATCGACTCGCCGACGTAATTCAGATCGTCGGTGTTGGAAATCGAGAGTGAATCGACGTCATCGGAAGTTCGAACGGGATTGTCGATGTGCGGCCCTTCACCTGCCAGGAACTTGAGCTTCAATCCCATCGGCTCCACCGGCAGCAGCAGGTCGGCGAAAATGATGGCCGCGTCGACATCCAGAAATTCGACCGGCTGCAACGTGACCTCGGCGGCCAAATCGGGGCGCTTGCAGATTTCGAGAATCCCCGCCTTGGCGCGGATATCGCGATACTGCTTCATATAACGGCCCGCTTGCCGCATGAACCAAACCGGCCGGACATCGGTCGGGCGGCGGCGGCAGGCTTCCAGGAACCGGCTATTCATTGAGGCCATTCGCATCGTGAACCTGGCGTGATTTCGTATTTGAGCATGTGTAAGTGACGTGAGCCGTTAAACGGCCTAAATTATAGTAGCGCTTGGACCAAGCCCTACTGTCAATAGTTTGGGCTTAAATTGTGGGGCCGCCGGAACATTCAGTGAGCTGGATGTTTAAATTCAGCGACTTAGCGGACCGGCCGCTATTCGCGCGGACGGCCTTTTTTGATGCGCTTAAGCAGGTGGTCCATGCGGCCGCCCAGTTCGGTGGCGACGTCGGCTTCGAAATGCAGTTCCGGGATGCGGAAAAGCTCCAGCCGGATGGCAAGTTGGTGGCGCAGAAATGGGCCGGCGTGCTCGAGCGCGGCCAGCGCCTGCTGGGCATCGGATCCTTCGGCTACTCCGATCCGGACGAGCGCGTGTCGTTTGTCGGGCGAGACCTCGACGCCAGTGACGATGGCCGAGCTGATGCGTGGATCGGAAAGTTCGTAGCCGATCAGCTCGGTCAGTTCTTCGCGGAGCGCTTCGGAAACCCGCTCAGTACGATGTGGCATGCTTACCCGACTTGGTTTCTATTCAATCCACTCCACGCTCGACCCCACGAGAATGCCACCCAGGAGCCCCGCGGCCTCGCGCTCCACGCGTTGGAGCACTTGTTCAGCGTGTGCGTGGTCGCCGGAAACCGTGACGGCGGAAACGAGCGAGCGTTGCCAAAGATCCTGATAGCCGATCTCGGCCACGGCTACGTTAAACTTGGCGCGCAGCCGGTCCTTCAAGCTCTTCACGGTGTGGCGCTTGTCCTTAAGTGAGAGCGCGCCTTCGATGTGAAGCTCAAGGGTTAATACGCCGACGCTCGGCATGGCAATCCGGCCAGGGGCGCTTACGCCATGGCCTCCACGGCGACGCGCTCGGTGGCGAAGGCTTCGATGATGTCGCCCGGCTTGACGTCGGAGAAATTCCGAAGCGTGACACCGCATTCGAATCCGTTCTTCACCTCGCTCGCGTCGTTCTTAAATCGCTTCAGCGACTCGATCTTGCCTGTGAAGGCGACCACGTTATCGCGCAGCAGGCGTATTTCGCTATCGCGCTTGATCATGCCGTCTATCACCATGCAGCCAGCCACGTTGCCGACCTTGCTGATACGGAACACTTCGCGCACCGCGGCGCGGCCCTGATAGACCTCTTTGAACACCGGCTCCAGCATGCCGGTCATGGCGCGCTTCAACTCGTCAGAGAGCTCATAAATGATGGTGTGCAGCCGGATGTCGACTTTTTCCTGCTCCGCCAGCGTGGTGGCGTTTCTCTCAGGACGGACGTTGAACCCGACGATGATCGCGTTGGAAGTAGAGGCCAGCAGCACGTCGCTTTCATTAATCGCGCCCACGGCGCTGCGCAGCACGCGGATGCGGACCTTGTCGGTGGAAAGCTTTTGCATCATGTCGGAAAGTACTTCGGCGGTTCCGCTGACGTCGGTCTTGAGGATGATGTTGAGCTCCTTGACTTCGCCTTCCTTCAACTGCTCATGAAACTGTTCGAGCGTCATGCGGCCGCTCTTGGACATGGCTACGTCGCGCGCCTTGGCTTCGCGATAGATGACGATCTGTTTAGCCTTGGCGGTGTCGGTGACCACCTGGAACATATCTCCGACCTCGGGTAGCGAATCGAGACCCAGCACTTCCACTGGCATGGACGGTTCGGCTTCCCGGATGGGCCCGCCACGATCATCGAACATCGCGCGGACTTTGCCGAACACCGAGCCGCAGATGAAGTAGTCGCCAACGCGTAGCGTGCCGTTGCGCACTAGTACGGTGGCAACCGGTCCACGCCCGCGGTCAAGATTGGCTTCCAGAACGTTACCAACGGCGGGACGGTCGGGGTTGGCCTTCAGATCCAGCATGTCGGTTACCAGCAGGATCATTTCCAGCAGGAGGTCGAGACCGGTCTTGGTCTTGGCGGAGACCGGCACCATGACTACGTCGCCGCCCCAATCCTCGGCCAGCAGGCCGCGATCGGCGAGCTGCTGCTTGACGCGCTCCGGGTGGGCATCGGGTTTATCCACCTTATTGATGGCGACGATGATGGGCGCGCCGGCCGCTTTGGCGTGATCGATGGCTTCCAGCGTCTGCGGCATCACGCCGTCGTCGGCGGCCACAACCAGGATGACGATATCGGTAACCTTGGCGCCGCGGGCGCGCATGCGCGTGAACGCTTCATGGCCGGGCGTGTCGATGAACACGATCTTGCGGCCGTTCTTCTCCACGTAATAAGCGCCGATGTGCTGCGTAATACCGCCGGCTTCGCGGTCGGCCACGTGCGCGGAACGGATCGCATCCAGCAGCGACGTCTTCCCGTGATCGACGTGGCCCATGATGGTGACCACGGGCGCGCGCTTTACGCGATCGGTGGTCTCTTCGGCTTGCGCTATCTCCTGCGTGCTTTCTTCTTCATAACTGATTTTGTTGGTGGAAGCGCCAAATTCGCGCGCCAGGTCCTCGGCCATCTTGACATCGAGGTTCTGGTTGATGCTGGCGAAGATTTTCTTCTCCACCAGCTTTTTGATCACCAGGTTGGCTTTGATGCCGAGTTTTTCGGAAAGCTCCTTGACCGTGACGCCTTCCGAAATCGTGATTTCGCGATCGATGGGCGGCGGCGCGGCGGATTGCTCGCGGCGCATCGGCATCCGCAGCCGACCCTCTTCCTGTTCCTGATCGCGATGCCGGTCGCGGCTGACTGGCTTGCCTTGATGGCGGCGCTGCTGTTCGGCTGGGATCGGAGTGGCGGGCTCGGCGCGCAGCGGCGACGTAGGATGCAGAGTGCGCGGCCGGCGAAAGCCTCCTGGCCCCCCTGGTCCGATCGATCCGCCTCCGGGCGCGCCGGTACCCACTCCGGGCCCGCGCATGACGGGCTGGCCGGGGCGAATCGGACCACGATAGATGGGCTGGCCCGGCACCAGTGTCGAACTACGGGTCGGCAACCCAGGCCGCGGAGGCTGCTGTACTTGACCGGGAGCCGGACGCGTCTGCTGTAGCCTCGCCACCATGTCGGGACGAGGCGGGACCACGGGACGCGCGGCGGGTTGACCGGCCAGAGTTTGACGCGGCTGCGGCCGCAAGGGCGCTCCAGGCGTTGGCATCGCCCCCGGAGTCGCCATCGAAGACCCCGCCGATTCAACCATTGGTGGCGGAGCGGTCCTAGTCACCGGAAGAGCTGGAATCGTGAGGGACGCAGCCGGCGGGGCGGGAGGAGCCGCCGGTATGGGCTGTCGCGGTCCCGACAAGATTTGGCCAGGACGTGGCGCCGGAACGGGACGGGCCGGAATCGGACCCGTGCGCAACGGGGGATGCAGCGGCGCGGTGCCACCTGCGGACAGGGGCGGCCTCAAGGGCGCAGGCTTGCTGCGAAGCGGTTCTTCAACGGTGGTAACGGTGTCCTCCTGGAAAGCTGCTGTGGCGGGTGGTTCGATACTGGGTGCGGCGAGTTTTGCGGCCGGAGCACGCTCGGGCGCGGGCTCAGGCCGGGTGTGCTCCTCGATCGCTTCAGGTTCGGCAACCGCTACGGAGCTGTCGGATTCCCGGCGCGCCGCGTCGCCCCCTCCGCCTTGCAACCGATCGCGAATAATCAACGCGACGGGTTCGTCGATGGAGCTGGAGTGTGTTTTCTTCTCGGAAACACCGAGCTCGGGCAACATGTCGATGATCGCGTGCGATGGAACTTCGAGTTGCCTTGCCAGCTCGTTGATGCGGATTTTCGTCATAGTTAACTGCACCATCAGTAAAACGCGGTGCTTAGCCGACCCCCTCCGAGTTCTCTATGGTATCAAATTCCTTTTTCTCTTCGGCCCCGTTTCGGGCGGCAACAGAAGCGGTTTCCTGTGCTTCGGACGGCTCGGGCGCGGCGCTCGATTCGGCCTCGAGCGGAGCTTCTTCCGGCAATTCGGCCGCGTTTTCAACACTGCCTTCGGCCCCCTCCGCTGCAGCGTTCGGCTCAAACTGCGCGTAGTAGGCGTTCACCGCGACCAGAATCTTCTCGACAACCGTGGGACCGATCCCCGGGATTGCCTCCAGCTCCTCGGGCGTCATGGAGCCGAGTTTTTCCACGGTGCCGACGCTCGATT
Organism: Bryobacterales bacterium; assembly: GCA_003166865.1. GTDB lineage: Bacteria > Acidobacteriota > Terriglobia > Bryobacterales > Bryobacteraceae > Palsa-89. The sequence goes on along the minus strand of PMUP01000051.1, from coordinate 49,655 downwards.
CGAAGAGCTTCTCGACGATCTTCTCAGCCAGGCCAAGATCGATCAGAACCGATACTGGCGCGCCCGCCGGAACCAGAGCGGCCATGGCCGACTCCACTTCCTGACGCTTCTCTTCCTCGCTCTTGATGTCGATTTTCCAGCCTAGCAGCTTGGCCGCCAGCCGGACGTTCTGCCCCTTCTTGCCGATGGCGAGCGAAAGCTGCGTATCGTCGACAATCACTTCCATGTGCTTGTCCACCGGATCGATGATGGACACACGCGTGATCTTAGCCGGGCTAAGCGCGTGCGTCGCGAAAACCACCGAGTCCTCGGAGAATTCGATAATGTCGATCTTCTCGCCACGCAACTCCCGGATGATGGACTGCACGCGCATGCCCTTCATGCCGACGCAGGCGCCCACGCTGTCCACGTCGCGGTCCCGGCTGGACACGGCGATCTTGGTCCGCTCGCCGGCTTCCCGGGCGCAGCCCTTGATCACCACCGTGTTGTCGTAGATTTCGGGCACTTCCTGCTCGAACAGGCGCATCACCAGCTCCGGCGCGGCTCTGGACACTATCACTCCGGCGTTCTTGCCGGCTTTTTCCACGCTGCGGATGACGCAACGGGCGCGGTCGCCGACACTGAAGTTCTCGAGTTTGCTTTGCTCCTTCTTGAGCAGACGCGCCTCGGTTTTGCCGAGATCCACCACCAGGTCCTGACCCTCAATGCGCTTCACCATGCAGTTGACCAGCTCGCCCACGCGGCCCGAGTATTCCGCAAAGATCGTCTCCCGTTCGGCTTCCCGAACTTTTTGTAGAATCACCTGCTTGGCGGTCTGGGCAGAGATGCGGCCCAGGGCCTCGGTGGGCTTCGGGAAATGAACTTCGGATTCCAGTTGAGCGGTGGGATCCATCCGCTGCGCGTCTTCCAGAGAGATTTCCTTGTCCGGGTCCTGGACGGCTTCCACCACCTTCTTCACGCCGTAGATTTCAAGCGCGCCGGTCTGATCGTTAAATGCGGCGACCAGATCCTCGGCCGTCCGGAAGTGCTTGCGGGCCGCCACCAGCATGGCGTCCTTCACCGCGTCGATGACGATCTGCGGATCGATGCCCTTCTCCTTGCTCAAAATCTCAATGGACTGATAGATGCTAGCCACTGTTTCCTCTTCTCAAACTGTCTGGGAGTGAATTACCAGTCAAACTTCAGGTTGGCTTTTTCGATCTGCGCGAGCGGGAAATGGATGACCCTTCCGGTGCTTGGCTCCAGCGCGGCAATTTCCATGGCAACGACGCCCTGCGAAATACCGGCCAGCTTGCCTACCCAGCTACGCTGGTTTTCCACCGGCTCCCGCAGTACGACTTTTGCTTTCTGGCCCACAAATCTCTCGAAGTCTTTCGCTTTTGACAACTTACGCTCCAGGCCAGGCGAGCTGACCTCCAGCGTGTAACTGTCCCCAGGTATGACGTCCTCGATGTCCAAAATAGTTCCTACCTGATGCGAAATAAACTCACAGTCGGCATGCGTGACGCCCGCCCCATCCCCGGAAGTGGCCCGGTCAATGTAGATACGCAGGAGCCGGCCCCGGCCCGCGCCCAGCAACTGCACGTCGACGATCTCGAGGCCTTCCGGCTCGGCGACTCGCTCGGCGATTTCCGCGATCTTTGCCACAATCTCTTCCTTGGCGACGACAGACATTTGCTTAATGCAATAAAAAAGTGGGCTTTCGCCCACTGGACACTACCGACAATCTCATTATACACGTATGTGATGACGAGACGGTACTGGCGGATTCAAACTACCGGAAAGGTGGCCGGGTGAGCGGCCAGAAATCTCTCCACAGCCTCTCCAAACTCGGGCCGCAACCGAGCCGCCCGGTGGTCGGCGCCTGGAATCTCAACCAGTTCGAGATGTGGCATGCTCAGGGTCATCTCTTTCAACCTGGCCAGCGGTGAATCGGCGCTACCGCAGACACCCAGAATGGGCACCTTGGCCCAGGTCAGATCCGCCGGCTGTACCGTTAGGGCCCCACGCAATAAAGCCGCGAGGGCAACCGGATCATTGCCGGCGATCAAGAATGCCGACGTCTCCTGGAACTGCTCCTCGGTTGGCGGGGGTTGGTCGTTTGGCCAAATCGCGGCGACGATGAGCGAAGCCATCGATCCCCGTTCCATCTCAGCGGCCCAAGCTTCCAAAATCGCGGCGGGGAGGGATCGCCCTGGTGCCGCGCCTCCCAAGGTCGCGGTGAGAAATCGCTCCGGGTATCGCGCGAGAAGAGAAGCGGTGACGCCCGCGCCCATCGAATAGCCCACGATGTGCGCCTTCTCAATACCAAGATGATCGAGGAGCCGGATCACGTCTTGGGAGACCTCGAGCCCGTATCTTCCGGGATCATGCGGCTTGCCGCTTTTGCCGTGGCCGCGACAGTCGAGTGCGATCACATGATAATGCTCGGCCAGCCGATCAAATGTGCCGGCCTCGATCCAGGCTCGCTCGATGTAGTCGGTGAGGCCGTGGATCAATACGACGGCTTCGCCACTGCCTCGCTCGACGTAACGAATGCGAACACCGTCGGAATCGAAGTACTGGTCGGCGGGTGCGGCGAAAGTCTGAGTAGCCATGGCTACGGCATCCGGCAAACGAAATTCGCGGTGTCGTCAATGCTGCCCGAGCCTTGATAGCGCGCAACCTGTGGATAGGAGCAGAGAGGCCGCGTGCGGGCGACGCCGCTGGATGGATCGCCGTTAGTCTTGTATTTCGTCGCGACAATTTCGTCCGGCGACGAGCCTTGTTCCACCCAGTGTTCCAGCGCCGCCGTCATCGGCTCGCGAAAGCTATTTGGGCCGGGACCAAAGAAGCAATGATCCATTCCGGGGACCATGTAGAGACGAGTGAAACTCTCTGCATCCTTCCGGCCCATCTTCGCAGCCACATTCTCGTAATAGTCCACAGTGCCGGACGGCGCGATGACAGCGTCACTCCAGCCTTGGAACAGAATCAGCTTTCCGCCCCGGCTCCTGAAGGCTTTCAGATTGGGGTCGGCCGCGTTGAATCTTTGCCCCAAGGCGTCGTCGAAGATTTTGACATCGCGGTCGGGGTTGAAAGAGCGATAATCCCATGCGGGATTTTGGAGGAAATAGCCCCACTGCGTCGCTAATGCGTAGCTCATGCTCTTGCCCGGGCCGCTGCCGGTGATGTACGAGCCCCAACCATTCGCGCCTGTTTCTCCGCCCGGAAAGTAGCCAGGATAGATCTGTTCCCCCTTGGACGTGCGGGCACCCGAGTAAAGTTTCTTGAGAGCTGCCACCTGGGGCGACGTGAGGCAACGGTCGGATTCGGGCCCCTGGCAAAGCAGCGTGGCGGGATCGAAGTGGCACTTTCTTGGATCGTCGATCAGGCCATCCTTCAATCCGTCGAGCGCATCACAGGCCGCCAGCGCCGCCGACTCGATGGCCGGCAATTTCGCCGCAGGAATGTAGCTGGCCGGATCCACCTCCGTCGCCTGAACGCTAGAGATTGTACCGGCGGCTCCGTGTGTGAAATAGTATACGGGCGCGCCGGCGACGATTCCGTCGTAATCGGCGGGGAATCGTTGCGCTTCCATTAACGCTTGGCGACCGCCAGTGGAGCAACTGTTGAAGTACGAATGCTTCGGACCGTCTGCGTAGAAGGCGCGGATGATCGTTTTCGACTTCTCCGCGGTCTCGTGGATGCCGCGGTAGCCGTAATCCACAATCTTTTCCGGATGCCCGAGCGCCCACTGTGCGTCATCGCCGCGCGCCTTGTGTCCAGTGTCGGTGGCAGAGCCCGCGTACCCACCGAGCAAAGCTTCCGCCAAACCGGGAATGGCGCTGGCCACCGGTCCACTGGAGTAGCCGATGGTTCCTGCGTAAGCGCCATTGCCGGTGCCCATGTACCTGCCGTTCCAGCTGGACGCCGGCAGCCACACCTCAAACTCAATGTGCGAATCGCTCGACGGCTGGATCACTCCCTGCACGCGGCAAAACGCGGGCAGGGATTTGTAGAGCGCCAGAGCAGCGGGATTGGGCGCCGGGCCTGACGGCACAAATGTTCCCGGCGTCACGATCTGAGCCGAGGTGATGGAGGTGTTTTCCAGCTTGAGCGATGCCAGGCTATCGCATGTTGCGGCGACAATCGGCAAGGACAGAAGAATGGAGCAGAACAGGCAGGCGGCCACGCTTAGCTTGGATTGCATTCCCAATATTGTAGCTACGGCAAAAGCTCGGCGGTCAGGACGGCTCCGCCCATTTCCGCCAGCACCGTGGATATCTTCACCGGTGTGCGGCTATCCTTCGCGATCCAGACCGTGGATTTGTCCGGGCCCCCATCGGCCGAGGAAAGCTCCACTTTGAAGGCGTCGAACGTACCGGCCGGAACGGTGACGCTCTCCGATCCGGCCACCCCGAGCTGCATGAGTTTGACTTTTTGCCTTTGCAGGTCGAAATTGCGGAAGGCGGTGGTGTAGCCTTCCGCGAGCGGTAGACAACCGATCACGAAACTGGAACCGGCCCCATCCGCGAAGGTCGTACCATCCAGATCTGCGGAGATCGGCTTATCACCGCCACCCTCCACGGCCCGCTTTTTCAAGGTAAGGCTGTCCTTCGACAGAATTGTTGTGTCGAGCATCGCGCCCATGGGCGTATCGACGTTCTCCACCACGGTCCAAGCGCCGCCGCCATCTTGAATGGTGGTTGAAAGCTTGAGCGCCATCTGCTGGCCGCCCATCGCCAGCTTGGCTTCGTATTTGTAAGTGCCGGGTTTCAGATCCGCCGTCACTTTGGGAACGCCGACCGCGGCCGCATCCAGCTTTTTCGAAATCACCACCGTCTTCGGATCCACCGTGATTTCCTTCAGGCGTGCCGTTACTTCGGGCGTTCCGCCCTCCTGATAGCGTCCATCCAGATGCGCCGCCAGGAATTTCTCCACCGCCATGAACATCGCGAGATTGTTCACCGGGCGCGCAAAGCCGTGCCCTTCGTCGGGCGCGCACAGGTACTCCACGGGGAATCCGCGATCGCGCAGCGCGATCACAATCTGCTCGGCCTCCCTGCGATTCACGCGCGGGTCATTGGCCCCCTGCACCACCATCAGCGGCGTCTTGATTTTCGCGGCGGAATGCAGCGGCGATCGCTCCTCCATCCACTTTTTGCCGGCCGGCGTATCCGGATCGGCCATTCGCGCGTACATGATTTTGCGTCCGGCTTCCCAATAGGGTGGAATCGCCGCGAGCAGCGTGAGCAAATTCGATGGGCCGACAATATCGACGGCCGCGCAATAGAGATCGGGCGTGAAAGCGACACCGGCCAGGGTCGCGTATCCACCGTAGGAGCCGCCCAGAATCCCAATACGCTTCGGATCGGCGATGCCTTCGGCCACCAGATATTTCACGCCCCAGGTGAGGTCGTCCTGCATCTTCGTGCCCCACTCGCCATTGCCGGAGTTCAGGAATTTCTTCCCGTAGCCCGTGGAGCCGCGAAAATTGGGCATGAGCACGGCGTAGCCGCGATTCGCGAAGAACTGCGCCAGTGCATTGTAGCCCCACTCGTCGCGCACCCAAGGTCCGCCGTGGGGAACGAGCAGCGCCGGGAGAGCCTTGGCGTCACCTTTCGCCGGAAGGCCCTTCGGCAAGGTCAAATAGCCGGGGATTTCCAAGCCGTCGGACGATTTGTAGCGGACCGCCTGCATGGGCGCGAGCGATTCGCGCGGCAATTTTTCGCGGACTTTGTACTGAAACGCGAGGGCCTGGCTATCGCGGTTGAACAAATATGTCTCGCCCGGCTCGACATCGCCATGCGCGCTGATCAGCCACTGCTGGTCGTCCGACGTGCTCGAGACCACCGAAATCTCCCGGCCGGAAAACTTCTTCTCCAGCCATCGATAATCCGCTTCAAACGCCTGGTCCTTGAAATACCGGCGTTCGCGATCGTCCGAGTAAAGGGTCCCGACCAGTTCGTCGGTGGCTTCGGAGAACCACGCCGATCCGAGATCGACGCGATGCAGCGGATCGGATTCCACGGTTTCGAGCTTGCCCGTCGCCGGATCGAGCAACGCCAGCGTGGTCAGATCCAGGCCGCCTTTGTTGGTTTGAATATAGACACGCTGGGCGTCTCTGTGAAATTGCACCGGATCGCAAGTCTCAAAAACATTGCAGGTATAGATCGGCGTGAAACTGTCGGCGTCCACGCGCAGTATTTCCTGATCGCCCGAGTCCTGGACCCGCTGGGCCAGCCGCAGATTGCCNNGAGATCCTCAGCTTGTAGAGATCGTGCCAGGCTTGGTCGCGATCATTGAGGCCAATGTAGACCACGTCAGGATCGGTCTTGGGCGCGCTGAACAACATCACTCGCACGCCCTTCAGGTTGGTGAGGTCGCGCGAGGGTGGAGCATCCGTGGGTAAGGCCGCGGCGCCGGGATCGACCGCGTAGACGTTGAAGTTCTCGTCGCCGGCATTGTCTTTCACGTAGACGATGTACTTGCCGTCCCTAGTCCACAAGAACCCCGCAACAGGACGAGCCGTCTCGGTCGTCATCAGGCGCGCGGAGCTGAACGGGTCGGCGATCTGCTTGACCCAAATGTTGCGCGTTTCCTTCCAGGGCTTGAGAAACGCGAGGTATTTGCCGTCGGGCGAGAGTTGGGCGCCCGATATTTCGGGATCGCCGAATAGAATCTCGCGATCGATCAGTGGTGGGAGAGCTTGCATCGGTGCTCCCAAGTTAGCGGATTTCCGTGTATCGAGCCAGAGTTACGTTCGACTCTTCGATGGCCGCGCGCACCTCGGCGCTGGTCAGAGCGTCCAATTCCCGGCGCCGGCTCTCCTTGAGCCGCGTGCGAGCCGCTTGCAATTCCTCGGTGCAGAAGCCCGGATGGCACATGAATTCGGTGACGCCCTCCGGCAGATTGCGAATCAGCCTGGCGAGTTCGGCCGCGTCATAATGCCCGGTGATTTGGAAACCAGCGAAGTGATCGGTGGTGCGGCAGCCATGGCGCGTGAGAACGCGATGAAACCGGGCGCGCGCGAAACTCAAGCATCGGCTGACCACCTGCCTTTGCCACGGCACGCTCCCGGCATTGAGCGCCAGGTCGAATGGGCGGCGGACCCAGGGGATCTGAAACTCGGACGCGATGCGCGCCACCGCGTCCAGCACCGGCGGCAGCAAGTGCGTATGCTTGTGCGTGTCCAAATGACTAGGCTGGAGGCCTGTTCCCAGCACCTTGCGCACTTGCTTGGATAGCTCGTCATAAATCCGAAGGCGGCCCAGAGCGATTTCGCCAATCAGCCGCGCCACTGTCGGCGGAAAGCCTTCGCTGCCCACCAAAACCAGATGGACGCCCACGTCCAGTCCGGGATTCTCACGCGCCAGCGCTACCGCGTGATCGAACGCCCGGCCGGTTGCCATCAACGTAGTCGCGGTGAGGATGCCTTGCCGATGAGCGTGAATAATACCGTCGTTGACGTCGCGCGTGTAGCCGAAGTCGTCGGCGTTAGGGATCAGATACTTCAATTCCACACTTCTGAACCGCGCGCGTGAGCAAGCGGGCCCCCGTTAGAATAGCCCGAGTTTGATGCGCAGGAACTTCTTCGGGTTCGAGCGGAAATCCTTCATCAGCAGATGCATTTCGCGCGTGGCGCCATTGAGGTTGTCATACAACTGCTGGTTCACCAGCAACTGACCGAGCGTTCCCTGACCGGAGGCGACCTTATCGATGATCGAATCGACCTTGGCCAAGGTGGCCTTCAATTGATTGCTCAAATCCTCGTTGGTGAGAAGCTGGCCGGCGGTGCCCTTCCCAGCGTTCAGGTTATCCACCAGCTTGTGCACGCCAGCGATAGTTTGCTGCGTTTCATTGTAAATCGCCGGATCCTTGAGAAACTTGCCCGCGGTCCCTTGTCCAGCCTGCAACTGCTGCAACATTTCGTCCAGCCGGTTCAGCGATCCGTGAACCTGATTGTATAGCTCGGGATCGTGGATCAGCTTGCCGATCGTGCCATTATCGCTGTTCAAGGTATCCGCCAGTTGTTTCACCTGACCGAGGATTGCCAACAGGTTGTTGTAGAGCGTTTCGTCCACCAGCAACTTGCCGATGGTGCCTTTTCCCGATTCAACCACTTCCACTACCTTGTCGACCCTCTGAACGGTGTCCTGAACCGAAGCCATTACGCTCAAGCCCTGCTGTATCAGATCCTCGAACTCGCCAGTGCCGACACTTGGAATCTCCGACCCGGCGGTGATCGTAGTCGCCGCCTTACCGGTCTTGATGTTGATGTACTTGGTGCCCAGCACGTTGGCCGCGCTGATGGAAGCCATCGAATCGGTGGGGATGTCCTTGAGCTCATGCTCCGGTATCTGCATTTCGATACGCACCAGCCGCCTCGGATCTTTTAGTCCAGAGAGCCGGATCAGCTTGACCTTACCAATTGGAATGCCGTCCAGATTCACTGGCGCGGCGGTGGTCAGCGCGGCGGCGTCGGCCATGTAGGTGTAAATCGCGACGTTGGATTCGAAGATATTGGTGTCGCCGGTGATCAGAAAAATGAGCACAGCCAAAATGGCCATGGCGAAGAGCGCAAGAATCCCCACTTTAAGTCGCGCCCACGACGCCTGTTTCTGAACTGGCATATTTATGAGTACTTCGGCACAAACTTCTGGATGTACGCGTCCTGGGACGCCTCCAGTTCGTGCTGGGTGCCCTCGAAGACCACCCGCCCCTCCTTCATGACCATAAAGACGGTGCGCGCCGGATCGGAACCGTGTCCCGCTGCTCCTCCGTTACTGGAAGCCGGCTCCAAATGTCCGCTTGTGCGATTGTATCGAAAGTTGGCCATGAGTTGCCCGTCCTGGTAACGCTGGGTAACGATGAGGTTGGCGATGTCCTGTGAATCTCGCTCCTTGGCGATCAAGGCCATGATGGTGGTGGCTGTGATGGGATCCAAGCCCGCCGTGGGCGAATCGTACAATACCAACGGTGGTTCGCTAACCACGGCGCGGGCGATGCCCACCCGTCGCCGCATGCCGCCTGACAATTCCGCGGGGAACTGTTCCATGGTTTGCTCGAGCTCGACAAACCGTAGCGCTTCCCGGACCTTGGGTTCCACTTCGTCGAGTGGCACCGCGTGCGTGCGGCTGTTGAGCAAGGGATAGGCGACGTTTTCCGCAATCGTGATGGAGTCGAACAGGCCGCCTTCCTGGAACAGGACTCCCACCTTGCTGCGAATATCGAACAGTTGGGCTTCTTTCAAGCCGGTGATTTCCTGGTCGAACAAATAAACCCGCCCCGAGTCCGGCCGGATCAGACCGATCGCGATCTTGAGTAGTGTGGTCTTGCCGCTGCCGGCCGCGCCCAGGACGACGCGCGTTTCACCCGCGCACATTTCAAACGAGACGGAATCCAGCGCGACCGTTTCGTCGAAGTTCAGGCTGACGGTATCGAACCGAAGCAGGCTTTCGGTCGCGGCGGTATTGGACGCGGCGCTCGTCATTATTATTGGTTCATCAATTCAAATTGACGAAAATGCGCGTCAGCATCGACGTCACCACGAACACCCAGATCGAGGAGACTACCACGGCTTTGGTGGTGGCCAGACCAACGCCCTGCGTCCCACCCGAGGTGCGCAGCCCATAGAAACAGCCCACCAATGAAATGATGAATGCGAAGACGAACGGCTTGAGCAGGCCTTGTACGATGTCGTTATATTGCAGCGCTTGGTACGCGTTCGTCCAATATTGCGAACTTGGGAGACCGATCGAAAAATAGGCGATTACGTATCCACCGAGTAGCCCGACAAAATCGGCCACGATAGTCAGCAGCGGCAGCATCACGCAAGTGGCGATCATACGCGGGGTCACCAGCTTCTGAATCGGATCGGTTCCCAGCGCCCGCATGGCGTCAATCTGCTCGGTCACCTTCATCGAACCGAGTTCGCTCGCGATTCCCGAGGCGTTGCGGCCCGCCACCAGAAGCGCCGTCAGCACCGGCCCCAGTTCGCGAACCAGTGTGATGGCGACGATCTGGCCCACTTGCCCAGTGGCGCCATACTGCGCGAGTGCTCGCGACATCTGCATGGTGATAACCACGCCGCTGAAGAAACCCGTTAGGATGACAATCCACAAACTTCCGACGCCTATCGCGTCCATTTGAATGAAGATGTCGTCGGCGTAGTGCGGCCCGCGGAAAAGATTGCGGAGGGCGCGTCCGGAAAGAATGTAGAAATCCTGGAGGCCGGCCACGGGCGGCTTCAGGAAATCGAGGAGACCCTCCATTCCCAGATGCTAGCATGCTGGGGGTTCGCGAATCGCTTACAGCCGCACTACTTTGGATGACGGATGATTCTTCAGCGCGTTGCGTGTGTCCACCACCAGCTGGGCGCGTTCCAGGATCGCGGAGTAATCGAAACTGCTGTGATCGGTTACTATCACCACGCAGTCGGCCTCCCCGGATTGCGTGACCGCGTCCTGCGCTGTCAATTGATGCCCGTCCAACTGTAACTGGGGAACGAACGGATCGCTGTACGTGATGCGCGCGCCGCGCCGTTCCAGCAGCAGAATAATATCCAGGGCGGGCGATTCACGCACGTCGCCGATATTGCGCTTGTAAGCGGCGCCGAGGATGTGGATGTGCGAACCTCTCAGCGGCTTGGAGTGATCGTTCAGCGCGTTCTGAATCTTGTCCACCACGAAGTGCGGCATCTGCCCGTTGATGTATCCGGCGAGCTCGATAAAACGCGCCTCGATGCCGGCCTGCTTGGTCTTCCAGGAAAGGTAGAACGGATCGATCGGGATACAGTGACCGCCCAAGCCGGGGCCCGGATAAAACGGCATGAATCCGAATGGCTTAGTGGCCGCGGCATCGATCACCTCCCACACATTGATCCCCATGCGGTCGCACATCAGCGCCATTTCGTTCACCAGGCCGATGTTGATCATGCGGAAAGTGTTTTCCAGCAGCTTCACCATCTCCGCCACTCTGGTTGAGCTAACCGGCACCACCGTTTCCAAAGCTTGTGAATAAAACAGCGTGCCCAATTTCGTGCACGCGGGCGTGATGCCGCCCACCACTTTGGGAATGTTAGCGGTCTGAAACTGCGCGTTTCCAGGGTCCACGCGCTCCGGCGAGAAGCACAGAAAGAATTGTTCCCCAACTTTCAAGCCCGGACGTTCCAGCATCGGCAGGACTAACTCGTCGGTGGTACCCGGATATGTGGTCGATTCCAAAATCACTAATTTGCCGGGACCAAAATATTGCGCGATGGCCTGACAGGCGGACACGATGTAACTCATGTCCGGATCCTTGGTCTTGCGCAAAGGCGTCGGGACCGCGATGTTGATGGTGTCCAGTTCGGAGATAACGGAGAAGTCCGCCGTGGCGTGAAACTTTTTGGCCCCGACCAAGGGCCTCAGAACATCCGGCGCCACGTCCTGCACGTAGGACTCGCCGCGATTCAATTGCTCGACTTTCGATGGCTCGATATCGATTCCCGTAACCGGGAACCCCGCCCTGGCGAACTCCACCGCCAGCGGCAAGCCAACGTAACCAAGACCGATGATGCCGACTCGAGCGGTGCGGCTTTTGATCTTCTCTTCCAGAGTCTGTGCTGCGGAAGCTGCGGAGGACTGCATTGTTTTGCTTCTACTGTAACCCCGCGCGGGCGCCGGACGCACGATTCTGCCCGCGGTGCCATACTAAGATCAAGGATTTATCGCTGCAAACGAAAAATCCGGTTAACGTCACCGTACTCGGACTTGGTTACGTCGGGTGCGTGACGGCTGCCTGTTTAGCGAGCCTGGGACATCGAGTTTTTGGGGTCGACCGGGACCAACACAAGATCGACGAAGTTCGAAACGGCCGCGCGCCCTTTTATGAACCGGGCCTGGATGAGCTGGTTCGAGAGAATATCGCCGCGGGGAGGCTGTCAGCTTCCACCTCGGCCGATGCAATCGCGAATGCGGACATCGCGCTGGTTTGCGTCGGAACGCCGTCCGAGAAGAATGGCAACCTAGGTCTCGACCAATTGCGCCGGGCAGTGGGCGAGATTGCCACGCAGGTTGCGGGCCGGGTAGAGTCCCACGCTGGGTCCCGCGCCAAGCCCCTGATTGTCGCCATCCGGAGCACCGTTTTTCCTGGCACGTGCGAGGAGGTGGTGCAACCGGCCTTCGCCGATAGCGCGGCCGTCAGCGTGGTAGCTCATCCGGAGTTTCTTCGGGAAGGCTCGGCGGTGCGGGATTTCTTTGAGCCGCCGCTCGTGGTGATCGGCGGCAGCGACCACGCGGCCCTCAGCTGCGTCGCGGACCTGTACCAGCCCCTGGGAGTCCAAGCCAGTCTCGTGTCTTTGCGAACCGCGGAGATGATTAAGTATGCCTCCAACGCTTTCCATGCGGTGAAAATTTCGTTCGCCAATGAGATCGGCGCGCTGTGCGAGCAGGTGGGCGTGGACGGCCACGAAGTGATGGCCACGCTCTGCGAAGACGTGAAGCTGAACATATCACCTGCGTACTTGAAGCCGGGATTCGCCTTTGGCGGCTCCTGTTTGCCGAAGGACTTGCGCGCGTTGGTCTACCGCGCGGCCCATCTGGATTTGAAATTGCCGCTGCTGGAGTCGGCCATGCCCAGCAACGAACAGCATCTGAGGCGCGCCATTGAGGCGGTCCTCGATTTGCCGGCGCAACGTATCGGCGTCATCGGGCTCGCATTCAAGGAGGACACGGATGACCTGCGCGAAAGCCCGGTTGTCACGTTGCTGGAACAACTCATCGGCAAGGGTCGCGACGTGAAGGTGTTCGACCCGCGCATTCGCTTGGATGCCATCTACGGATCCAACCGCAATTTTATTCTCGAGACCATTCCTCATATCGGACGGCTGCTCACCGGCAGCCTGGACCAGATCCTCGCGTGGCGGACCATCTGGTGCTGGCGCAAAAGCAGGCCGCCCCAGCGATGCAGCAAATTCAAGCCAGCGCCCTCTCCGTTCTTGACTTAGTAGGTGGGGCGGTCCCCCTGGCTGCTCGGCGCAGTGACCGCGCCGCGCGCCCTCGTGCGGCTGCAACTTAGAGGCAATGCTCCGGCTTTTTCACCGCATTATTCCGGGCCGCGTCGCCGCACTGCTGGCCTCGGAATTCATCCTGATCTATCTGTGCTACGTGGCCGCCACCTTCGCGTTCCTGCGTTTCGACGCCCAGGTGTTTCTGTTCTTCGACAACGGATGGCTGCGCATCTTGATTGTCGCCATCTGCCTGATCCTGGGAATCTATTTCCACGATTTGTACAGCAACCTTCGGGTTCGCCTCAGAGACCTCATCCAATACGCCGGCGTGGTGGCGGGAGCGGCGTTCCTGGCCGAAGCGCTCCTCAGTTATTTGAAGCTGCGGCAATTGGTGGTGCCCGCGGCCCCCATGATCGCGGGAAGCGCCTTGACAATCATCGCTCTGCTCGCTTGGCGCATTTTCTTCAGTGGCGTGCTCCTCAAGATGATGCCATCGGAGCGGGTGATCTTCCTTGGAAATTCAGCCATCGTGCAGGAGATCGTTGCCCAGCTCGAAGCGCATCCCGAGAAAGGGCTCACTCCGCTCGGATTCGTGGATGATTCGAACTCGCCCTGCGGCAAGCGGCTCGGTTCGCTCTCCGACCTGCGCGATGTAGTGGACCGGATCCGTCCAAGCCGGATCGTGGTGGGCCTCATCGAGCGCCGGTCCAGCTTGCCCGTGGCGCGGCTTCTCGAGATGCGCCTTTCCGGCATCCACATCGAGGACGCATTGAGCATGTATGAAGCGGCGTTTGAACGGATCTCGACGCGCGAGCTGCGCCCCTCGCAGTTGATTTTTTCGTCCACCGAATTGGGTCCCAATCGAAATCGGGTGATGCTGCAGTCGGTTTACTCCCTGGCGGCCGCGGCGCTGGCCACCCTGATTGCCGCGCCTGTCATGCTCTCGGTGGCCATCCTGGTCAAGCTGACTTCGCCCGGCCCGGCGCTGCTCCGCCAGCAGCGCGTTGGAAAGAACGACCGCCTGTTCACGCTCTATAAATTCCGCTCCATGGTGACCAACGCGGAAGCGCGCAGCGGAGCCGTGTGGGCCCAGCGCAACGACCCGCGCATCACGCCAGTGGGACGCTGGCTGCGCCGGTTCCGGTTGGATGAGCTGCCCCAGTTGTTCAACGTTCTGAAGGGCGACATGTCGATCGTGGGCCCGCGGCCGGAGCGCCCCGAGTTTGTCATCGAGCTCGAGAAACGCATCCCCTACTACCGGCATCGTCACTGCATCAAGCCCGGTATCACCGGATGGGCGCAGATCAATCACAAGTACGGCGACACCATTGAGGACACCATTGTGAAACTCGAGTACGACCTGTACTACATCAAGAATCTCGCGCCAGCGCTCGACGCCGTCATCATGTTTCGCACCGCGAAGGTGATGCTGCTATCGCGGGGCGCGCAATGAGCAAAACAACTATGAAAGCTGAACTAGTGAGAGTCAACACCACTTCTACCGGGCTCGTTCATGTCCCCGCCGGAACAATCGAACGCCGCATCTATTTCATCCGAGGACACCGGGTCATGCTTGATTCCGACCTTGCGAAGCTGTATCACGTATCCACCAAAGCCTTCAATCAAGCGGTGAAGCGCAACAAGGATCGTTTTCCAAAGGACTTTATGTTCCAGCTCACCTCCCAGGAAGCCAAAGCTTTAAGGTCACAACCTGTGACCTTAGAACAGGGGCGCGGCCGCCATGCCAAATACGCCCCGCACGTCTTTACGGAACATGGCATAGCGATGCTTTCCTCGGTCCTGCAAAGCAAGCGCGCAGTCCAGATGAACATCTTGATCATCCGCGCATTCATTCGCATTCGCGAGATAACGGCTCACCACAAGGATCTCGCCGCGCGTGTGGACAAGCTGGAGATCGCTCAGCAACGGCATGTTTCGGTGATCCAAATGCTTGCCAACGAGATCGACCAAGTGAAAAACCCGCCCGTGTCAACCAAACGGAGAAGGATCGGCTTTCGAACGGAAAACCGAGATTAGTCGTTACCGGAGATTAATCGTTGAGTATCGGCAGCAACTCCGGAACGCCGGCGCCCTCGCTGCTGTCGAGGTCCAGATAGCGCAAATCGAGCAGCCGCTCCGGTTCGAGATTCCCCATCGCCGACAGCAGCGTCTCTTTTAGGTGCGGATAGTCCTTCTCGATTTCACTGAAGAGGCTGCGAATAGACTTGCGCACGGTGCCGGTCCTGAGCGAGCAGCCGCACGGAACAATCGGCGCGCCCAGCGATTCAGCGTACCGGCTGGTAATGTCTTCCGTAACGAAAACGAGCGGACGGATGAGCCGAAAATCCTTCTCGCGAGAATAGGTGATGGCCGGCAGCGCGCTCACGCGACCCGTGAACATGGCGTTGCGCAAAAACGATTCGCAAAAATCGTCCGCCGTGTGCCCGAAGGCGATCACATTCGCGCCCAGGCCGCGCGCGATCTGGTAAACGGCCCGGCGCCGGAATCGGCTGCACATATCGCAGCCATGATCGGGCTGTTCTTCGAGCAACCGTAGCGACGGATTGTCCGTGTGATAGGTCCAGTCCACACCACGAGCCTTCAAGTATTCACCCAATGGCCCGATGGGCCGCAGAAACTTGCCCTGCTCAACGGTGAAAGCGCAGACCGAGAAATCTATCGGCGCTCGTTTTGCCAGTAGCAACAGCGTCTCCAGCAGGGTCAGCGAATCCTTGCCGCCCGAGAGCGCCACGGCAACCCGGTCGCCGTCGCGGATCATCTTGAACCGGCCGACGGCTTCGCCGACTTTGCGCAGTAAAAGCTTTTCGAGCTCCATTATGCGGCGCCGAGATTGAAATTCTCTCCGAGATACACTCGCCGCACCTCAGGGTCATTGCCCAAAGCGTCCGGTGTTCCCGCGCGAAAGATTTTGCCGTTGTTGATGATGTACGCGCGATCGGTAACGGCCAGAGTTTCGCGCACATTGTGGTCCGTCACCAGTATGCCGATGCCCAGGTTCTTCAGATCGAAAATGATCCGCTGCAGCTCCAGCACCTGGATGGGATCGATGCCGGAAAATGGCTCGTCCAGCAACAGAAAACTCGGCTCGATCACCAGTGAGCGCGCGATCTCGACGCGCCGCCGCTCGCCTCCCGAAAGAGCGTAGCCCTTATTGTGCCGCACGGTCTCGAGGCCGAGCTGTTCGATCAGCCGGTTCATTCGCTCCCGCCGCTCCCGGCCGCTCATCCTGAGCGTTTGGAGAATGGCCATCAGGTTGTCTTCCACCGTGAGCTTGCGAAAAACCGAAGCCTCTTGCGGCAGATAGCTGATGCCGCGCCGGGCACGTTGGTACATCGGCATCCGGGTGATGTCTTCCGAGCCCTTGCCGTTGCTCACCTGCACATTCCCGGAGTCCGGGCTGATCAACCCGACAATAATGTAGAACGACGTGGTCTTGCCCGCGCCATTCGGCCCCAACAATCCGACCACTTCGCCCTGCTTCACCCACAGCGACACATTGTCGACGACCTTCCGGCCGCGGTAACTCTTCGAGATCTCGGCGGTCTGCAATGTGCGCATGGGGAGCTTTACTTGGTCTTATCGGGGTTTCGGTGCAACACGCTCTTCACCTGCTGTTGCGGCACTCCGTCCACCAGCAACCTGTCATCCGAGGAATACCAGGTCAATTTATCACCTCGCGTGGTTCCGCGCGTGCTGTCGACCAGGCGCGGCTGCCCTCCCTCTAGGATAACTTTGTCTTCGTCGACATAGTATTCGGCATGATCCGAAGTGGCATCGCGCGTTCGATCCGGCATCTTCTTGTGGACCTCAACCTTGCCATCCGCCAGTGCGTGATCGAGCGACGAATCGTTGCTATCGTTGCGTAAATAGGCGTGAACATCCAGGGCTTTGACAGTCATGTCGGGCCGTTCCAGCGTGACGCCGCCGCTATAGTGCGCCAGACGCGTGTCGTCGTTGTAATCCAGATCGGCCGCCTTCACGATGGTATACACGCGCAGGGATGGCTTGGTCACGCCCTTGGCCGGCGAATCGCCGTTGGCTTTCCCATCGGCCTTGGTTTTCCCATCCACCGCCGCGGTATTCCCATCCTTCTCCGCGTCCTCGCCTTTCGTTTTGTCCAGCAACTGGCTGAGAACGTGCCCGTGCGCTTTCAGTAAATTGTTATCGCGATCGATCTCCACGGTCTCCGCTTCCAGCCGGTCCGCGCCTTGCCACAGCACCGCATTGCCTTCGTAACGCACCAGCAGATTGTTGTCCGTCGATACCATCTTGTTGGCGCGCGCGTGCAAAGGTTCGTCTTCCGACAGCATCCCGCCTCCGGAGTTGTCGTCCTTCTTCTTATCGGGCACGTGGTTGGAGATCACGTGGCCTTCCGCCGTGAAGTCCCCCGACATTTGATTCATCACGATCTTGTCGGCGTCGGCCGTACCGTTGGCATCCGACATGCGCGCCCCACCCAGTAAAGTGA
The DNA here is from genome assembly GCA_003166865.1 of Bryobacterales bacterium. Lineage (GTDB taxonomy): Bacteria > Acidobacteriota > Terriglobia > Bryobacterales > Bryobacteraceae > Palsa-89. Next base: position 32,193 of record PMUP01000051.1, on the reverse strand, counting down.
TAATGTTGTTCGGCTGATCCAGCAGTGCGCGTTCCGCTCTGGCTTTGCGCTCGCCCGACTCATAACGGAAATCGCCTGATTGATCGAGATTGTCAAGCTTCGACGAGTTGGGCAAGAACGTCGCGACCATGTTCTTGCTCCAAGTCAGCTCCGGCGCGGGCTCGGTCTTCGCGTCTTTCTCTTTGGGCCTCTCGGTGCGCGTGGTCACTGCGATGGAGCGGAAGCTCTGCAGCGTGTTCTTCGCCCCGTACGTCATCCAGATGTGCTCGCCGTTCATCCAGCGGTGCGACTGCTCGGGCCGGTTCGGAAGGAACTCCAGCGCGCCGGCGCCCCCCGTCTCCACTGACTCCAGCTCCTGTCCGCCCGGGCGCATCTTAGTCCAAATCGTGTCGCTCTTCAGTACACGCGTCTCGGCCGTATCCACGCCCGGCTTCACCACCGGCTTCGATTCCATGGTGCTGTGGCCTTGCGATACCGCCGCCTTGAGAATGCTGTCCGTATCGGTGGTTTCGAAATCCATCTGCACACGATCGGACGTAATCGTGGTCACCGACGTTTCGCCGGCCGCAACCACGTGCGCCTGATCCACGCCCGTGATCTTCTGGATTTGGTTATAGTCGTTGAAATCCAGCCGTAGCTGATTGGCGGCAAAATCCAGGTTGCGCGCCGGACGCTGGTCGGTACCCTTGGCCTGCGTGGTTTCCACAAACTTGATATTGCCCTTCTGTATGGTGACAATGGCGGGTCCGGCATTCATCATCAGCGTGTCGCGCGTCAGCTTGGACCACGGCGTAAGAAACACCTTCCCATCTTTCTCCTTGTAATTGAGCTGATCGGTTTCGATCTTCATCGGGATGGTAGCTGGATCGGTCCCCCGCCAGGTCATGGACACCTGGCCGTGCAGATTCAGCTCGCCCGTGGTGGGATCGTAATCGGCGCCCGTCGCTTGGCCGTCGCCCCGGTCAAATTTGAACTTGGCCAGCCGATCCGTATTCGCCTTCCCGGTCTTGCTCTCCACGTGAACGCCGGAGGATGTGATCGCCATTAGCCGGGCGGTCGGCTCCCCGTCCAGCGGCACGTTCAACGTAATCTCCACCTCACCATCCGAGTACAGCCATCCCGAGCCCACGTCGAAGTCGGCCTTGGCGCTTTGGATGTGATCGTACTTCTGGCCGTCTTTGTTGTAGATGTCGAGCGTCACGCCGGACAGTTCGTACTTGCCGTCCAACTCCTGCATATCGTCGGCATGCAACTGGATGACGGTCTTCTGACTCGAGGTGTGGTTATAAGTCCAGCCGTGGAAGGTAGACGTCAGGCCGGGCGCCAGTCTCTTGGGTTTGGCCGGCGCGCTGGCCTCCTGCAGCTTCAAGCGCTCGTAATAGGTCCATCCGACGCCGGACACAATCGCAACGAAGCCCAGCAGGATCAGTGGCGCAAAGCGGCGCATGGATACCCCTCCAGCATATCGAGAAGCTTCCAGCGGTGTCCACGCCCCTCGGCTGCAAATATAACTTCCTTGTAACCAGTTGTTTACGGGAGATTGTTGTCACTCGTCGCCAGAGTCTGCTAATATACCTGAGGCGAGAGGTCAACACTCGCCCAACATAAAATTCCAAGCTGAAACGTAAGAGGAGGTTCAACAACCATGAACATTCGACCGCTCTATGACCGGATCGTGGTGAAACGGATCGAGGAGCAAGAGACCAAAATCGGCGGCCTGTTTATTCCGGATTCCGCCAAAGAGAAGCCGCAAGAAGGAGAAGTGGTAGCCGTCGGCAAGGGCAAGCGCCTGGAAGACGGGAAGCTGGTTCCACTGGACGTGGAAAAGGGCAACCGCATCCTGTT
>PMUP01000051.1:0-30300 GCA_003166865.1 Bryobacterales bacterium | reverse complement strand
CAAATTGTTTACAGCGAAAATTCCCGTCAAGCGATTCTGCGCGGCGTCAACCAGTTGGCTGATGCGGTAAAGGTCACGCTTGGCCCCCGCGGCCGCAACGTCGTTCTCGAGAAAAAGTTCGGCGGCCCAACTATCACCAAAGACGGCGTCACCGTAGCCAAGGAGATCGAGCTCAAGGATCCGCTCGAAAACATGGGAGCGCAGATGGTGCGCGAGGTCGCTTCGAAGACTTCCGATACGGCCGGCGACGGCACCACCACCGCCACCATTCTCGCGCAGTCCATCTACCGCGAAGGCGTGAAGGCAGTTGCCGCAGGCGCCAATCCGATGGCCCTGAAGCGAGGCATCGAGAAGTCGGTCGAGCTGGTGGTCGGCGAAGTGAAGAAGTTCTCCAAGGACGTGAAGGACAACGAGACCATCGCCCAGGTGGGCACCATCTCGGCCAATGGCGACGCTGAAATCGGAAACACCATCGCCGATGCCATGAAGAAGGTCGGCAAGGACGGCGTCATCACGGTGGAAGAGAGCAAGACCATGACCACCGAACTGCAGACCGTGGACGGCATGCAGTTCGATCGCGGCTATCTCTCGCCCTACTTCATCAGCGATCCGGATCGCATGGAGAGCGTGCTCGAGGATCCTTACATCCTGATCCACGAAAAGAAGATCAGCAATATGAAGGACCTGCTCCCGCTGCTCGAACAGATCGCCCGCTCCGGCAAACCGCTGCTGGTGATCGCCGAGGAAGTGGAAGGCGAAGCGCTGGCCACTTTGGTGGTCAACAAGCTGCGCGGCACGTTGAATGCGTGCGCGGTGAAGGCTCCCGGCTTCGGCGACCGCCGCAAGGCCATGCTCGAGGACATCGGGATTCTCACCGGCGGCAAGGCTCTCATGGAAGAGACCGGAATTAAGTTGGAAGGTGTACGCCTCGAAGATCTCGGCCGCGCTAAGCGCGTCACCGTGGACAAGGACAACACCACCATCATTGATGGCGCAGGTACCCAAAAGACCATCGAAGGGCGCATCAAGCAGTTGCGCGCTCAGATCGAGGAAACCACCAGCGACTATGACCGCGAGAAACTGCAAGAGCGGCTGGCTAAGCTGGCTGGCGGCGTGGCGGTGATCAAGGTCGGCGCGGCCACCGAGACTGAGATGAAGGAGAAGAAGGCTCGCGTCGAGGATGCGCTGCATGCTACTCGCGCGGCTGTCGAAGAAGGCATCGTTCCGGGCGGCGGAGTCGCGCTACTGCGGGCGGCCAAGGCCTTGGACGGCTTGACTCTCCCTGGCGACGAGAAGATCGGCGTCGATATCGTGCGGCGCGCTTGTGAAGAGCCCGTGCGGCAGATCGTCGGCAACGCCGGCTACGAAGGCGCGATCGTGATCGAAAAGATCCGCGTCAACAGCGACCCTAACTTCGGCTTCAACGCTGCCTCCGCGCAGTACGAAGACCTGGTGAAGGCGGGCGTCATCGATCCTACCAAGGTGACCCGTTCGGCGCTCCAGAACGCTTCTTCCATCGCGGCCCTCATGCTGACTACCGAAGCCATGATCGCCGAGATCCCGGAGAGGAAGCAGGCCCCGGCCCCCGGTGGGCACGGCGGTCCGGAGATGGATTACTAGACCGAAGAATTCAGAATTCAAGAAGTCAGAATTCAGAATGAAAAAACTGGCCCGCCTCGAAAGGGGCGGGTTTTTTGCTCTTCTGCAGCTGGATTCATCGCCACGAGCCCTTCTGCCTCGGCGGCTTCAACCAATCGGTGATCCGAACAAACGAAAATGGGTGAGTCCTGTCCAGAAGCAGCCTTCAGCGCTAGGCAGCCCGCAAGTTGAACGGCATCGTAAGCCCTTAGGGCGTGGCGCTCGACCAGAGAGATCGCCATGTCGATTAGCGGTTCGCTGACCAACTGGCGGACAAACTTCGTCTCCAAGTGCTGTTCGAAGCGCGCGAGGATCCGTTCCGCATCCGCGGCCTCGAGATCACCCTCCCTCTGTCGCCTGCGGACTGCGGAATGCAGTTCCACCCTGGCAAGATTCAAAACGGCAAAATGATGGCTGCGGGAACTTCCGGTCAGTACGAGCAATTGCTGTGTGCCAGCCTCCTGCACATACAACTTGGCGAGGGCGCTGGTGTCCAGGTAGTAAAGGCCCAACGACTAGCGCCTTTCGCGCAGCACGGTGTTTGAAAGAGACTCGCCCCGAATATTCACCGGCTCAAAGTCCCCAACGGAACTCTGCTTTTCTCCGAGGATCGCCTTCACTCCGGGAAGAATGCGATTGAGCCGGATGGCCGTGGTCGGAAATTGCGGAGCTTTGGGATTTTGCACTTTGCCGGTCAGTACCAGATGCTGATCAATGGCCTCCCGAAGAACCTTCTGCCGGATGGATTCCGACCTCACCCATTCCAAGTCCGCAGCAGGAAGAGCAACGTCGCGGAACCACTTTAGGGCCACGAAGCCGTACCCAGGCCTCGATTCGACGCCGTCCAGAACTCGAACGAGGTCGGAGAGTGGGTCGGAATGAACCTGCGCTTCAGCACTGGCTATTACGGGGACGATGGATGCGTCCAAGCGAGAAAGTTCGGATAACGGCTCGGGCTCGAAGGATATCCGAATCTCACCCTCCTCGGGTGACCAACTGTCAGCGGAAGCATTCTTGCGCTTCTTACGCCCTTTCTTGTCAAGCAGCGATATGCGAATTCGGTGACCCGGTGGAACCAAGGTGTTCCGAATTGCTTCAAGGGAATCATACGCTGGAGAACGCAGCGCAGCAAGATCTTTTTCAAGACGAGACTCTACTTCTTCAATCTTCATTTCTAGATATCCTCACAATATAGTTACGATACTTAAGTCTAAGAGCCAGAAGCTCTAGTTGGATTATAAGCCGAAACTTGAGGGCGGTCAAGAATTCGCTGGTTCACCAAATCCCCGCACATTCCCGGTACGCTTCGCATAAGTCCCAGGCCGTCGATTCCCAAGCCCTGACAAATTCATAGGCTGGGCTCCGTCCGCGCCGGCGACTACTTCAACCCGGGATACATGGCCGCCGCCAAAGCCTTGATGTCCGCCGCATCCGCTCGAAGAATGAAGCCCGACTTGATCGCCGACTCCAAAGCCTTGTCGAATTTTTTCAGGTATTCGGCCCGGCCCCCGGGATAGAGTTTGTCGAGCATCGCCTGATCGAAGGGTTCCGTGACGCCGAAAAGAGCACCCATGGCTCCCGGGGAATTTCCAAGCCCCGATAGGCGCGCCGTCGGAACGTCCACCCAAGGTGTGCGGATGCCGCCTTCCGCATCGCCGTTGGCGTCGAGAATGAGCTGCGGCGGTGCGCCGGGCTTGTCGCCGGCAAGCGTCTTGAGGCGCGGGGCGATCGGCGGCGTTTTGCCGTCCCTCACCCAGCGGTCGAGATTCCACAGCGCCGTCGACACCAGGTAATGGTGCTGGGGCGCCGAGTTCATCGGCTTCGCCAGCTTTGCTCCCGCGACGGTATCGGTTGGCGCGTACGCCGCCGCCAGTTGCGCGACGGGCGCCGAGCCCGAGTCGATCGCGGTAGCGCCAAAAACGTAGGTGTCGGCATGCGCCGCTCCCGCAATTTCCCAGATCCGCAGCCGGTTGGTGTCGGCCTGCACCACATTCGAGAATCCCCCTAATCCGGCGCCGCCGATGAGGTCGGTTTCGGTAATGACCGTAATCACCGGAACGCGCAGATCGGCGCGCAGTTTCGCCGTCGCAGGCATGTCGCTTGGCCCCGCAAGCATTGAGGCGCCCTCGATCGACGCAGCGCCGGCGAAGCGGGAGTGGATCAGATAGCCGTCATAAACTTTGGCGATGGGATCGATGGCATTCACGTAGGTCGTGAGAAAGACCGCCGATTGCGAATCGCCCGTCGCGAGCAAGCGCTTCGCGGCCAACGGACCTAAGACCTTAGCCCCCGCTGCGCCGCGAACAGCCATGCCGGCCTGCGAATAGATGTCGTAAGAGAATGCGTCGCCCGGATGGCTGAGCCGGCCATATCGCGCCGGGTCGGCTTTCTTGATCGGCAGAGTGTTGGGCGCCAGGCTCGGGCCGCCCTCGATACCCACCTTCTGCGCCGAGACGCCGACATAGGCGAAACCGTCTCGAACAATTTCGCGATGCACGGCGCTCCAGTCCGCCGCCAGGTCGGTACCCGCGCTGACGTTCAACCATTCCACCACGGCGGCGCCATTGAATTTGCTCGCTTCGGCGGGCCGGACGACCACGATGCGTGTCGTGAATGGCGCTGTTGCCGCGTGCTCCACCTGCCAGTTGCCGTCTTCGGTGAGCTGACCAACTCGCTTGTAGGACGTCGCGGTTCCCGAGAGGAAGAATTCCTCGGTGACATAACCCAAAGCCGCCAGATCGAACTTGCCGAGGTCGAGGAGCGGCGTGCCAGCAATGGGTCCGGTCAAGGTTACTTGCGCACGCCCCGCTCCCGCCATCACGAACAACCCCACGGCGAGGCCCACGCCTGCCGCTCTCGCCGAATACCGTCTCCTCGTCGCTTCCATGGTCCCCCCTAATTCGCCAACTCCGCGCACATTCCCGGCACGCTCCGCACCATAAATCCCAGGCTGTCGTCCATCCCCAGTCCCGACAAATCCAACCGCTTGGCCGCGCCCTCCGCGCCACCCGCACAAGCCTTCTTCGCACGCGAACGCAGCTCGGCGATCGAATCCCGCCACTTCACCAGATCCGCTTTCTTCGCCACCGGCCCGTGGCCCGGAATCACGATGTCGAAGTCGAGCTGCAATACGCGATCCAGCGTCTTGTCCCACTCCACGATGCTGCCTTTGGCGCTGTAGTCGATGAACGGCGCGCTGCCGTTCACGAACAGGTCGCCCGTGTGCAGCACGCGCTCGCTCGGAAACAGGATCACCGCGTCGCCATTCGTATGCCCTCGTCCAAGGTGATGTGCGCTCACTTCCTTGCCCCCGATGAACACCTGCGCGTCGTCGGCATATGTCACCTGAGGCAGCCCGGGCTGCTTGCCCGCCACCATGTTGGCGCGCGCGTTCTTGTGAATCAGGATCTCGGCCGGCGTGTTCATCAGCATGAATGCATTCCCGCCCGTGTGATCGCCGTGCTGGTGCGTGTTCAGAATGTACTTGATCGGCTTGTCACTGATGGCCTTCACCTTGGCCAGGATCTCCGGCCCGTACTGATCGAATTTGTCATCCACCAGCACAATGCCCTCGGCGGTCGGCAAGACGGCAACATTACCGCTGTCGCTGGTCATGATGACCCAGAGGTTGTCGGTCACCTTTTGGACGTTGAGCGGCTGCTTCGGAGGCTGCCCCTGCGACCAAACCAGGCATAATCCCGCAAGAGCCAAGCCAACTCCACTCAAGCGAATCCGAGTAGATGCTTTGATGGACATATTCAAGGCAGTATATGTCTTTCTTGATGGAACCCGCTCAGTCGAGAAACAATGAGCCGATCAAACGAACAGGCGCCGTCAACCGCCACGACCACGACTGCAGCATGCTGGCCCGGCACGCTCTCGCGGCCGCTTGGCCCGATTCGGCCGCCTGGATGCGATTCCGGAGCTCCTCGTTCTCAGCGCTCAGAACGTCGGCCCTCTTGCGCAGCAATTCGACACCCCCGTAGCTCGGAGCAACCCCACTTTTTTCGCTCAACCAGGCCACTTCGAACTCCAGCACTCCGCCCTCGGAGAGGCATCCCAGCGCTCCCGGAATTGGGAGAACGATTTGGGGATCGTCACCTTTGAAACGAACGAGAATACCGCCTCCCTCGGCCCTCTCGACCAGTGTCACGTCGTGACGCTTGCATTCCGAAAGCGTGTCAAGTTCGCCATCCCACTCCCACAAAATATTGCCCGTTGACGCCAACACGCGGATGGCAAAAAGTTGTGCGAATCCGGGCACGTTGCTCGGATCCAAACGAAGACCTGCAACCGGCTCGCACTGCGCGGGGATGAACACACGATTGACCCGCCGCTCCGGAGAAACAATGATATCCGCGGACCGGCTATCCGCCTCGGTAAAATAATCTCGCCGCTTCGTCCGCCAGTAAACTTGACACGCGGAACCCCGATACATTTCCCAATCCAGTCCGCGCTGGATATCGAGAGACTCACGGATCGCTGCCTCATACTCTTCCGCCAGCAGCAGCCGGTAAATCTTCTCGACGGAATTCAGGGCGAAGCCTCCGCCCTCGGAGACATAGTGGTTCAGCGTGGGATCGATTATCCGCCCCAGCGCGGCGCTGCCGAAATGATGACCATTGGTTCGGCAAAGTCCCAAGCCAGCGGCCAGCTCACGAACCTGTTCGTGTCCATCACGGAACCATTTTTCATAATGAACCACCGCCTTGATGCGGGTTCCCGCACCCCGGATTGCGCCCATCGTGTGGTTCAACCACAGCAACTCAGACAAGATCGCCGGAAAGTTGTCTCTTCGCTTCAGAGAGAGCGCCACCGACCGCGGATCCCTGATACACAGCACGTAACTCGGGTTTAGATTGCATTGCTCAAAGATCTGCTCGTATAGAGGGAGCAACAGGCAAATGCGGGGATCTTTCAGCGCCCACGGCCCGGCGAGCTGGTTGGCCTGTTGACTTATGTATCCTGCCAGCCGCTCCTTCGCCGTGGTCAGCGCCGCATCTTCGTACCAACGACCTTGCAACCCAGTAAAGAACGGTGTGTGCCAACCTACGCCGATAAGCTCAAGAAGTTTCTGATTCAGCTTGGTAATCTGGCTTGACTCATAGTAGCCCTCGGGGTTGCTGGAGTCCGGAAGCAGATCGTTGTCGACTCGAATTCCCAATCCATTCAGCACGTTCATGCACAGGGAGGTCCCTGATCGATGCATGCCGAGAACCACGAGCACTTCCCGCGGCTTGCCAGCAACAACCCGCGCGGGCGCCACCCCATTCTCAGCGCTGGACTCGGAATTCGCTGTTAGCAGAGACGATTCCTTCCCGAACCATTAATTATACGAATTGTACCCCGGGATGCAAGGCTCCTCATCGAAATGTAGGTACCACGGTTTGTATGAGTCACGGCAGCGAAAAAGTCGTTTTGCCGCGGTTTTCATCGGCTTGCGGCCAGCTCTAGGCGGCAAGCAAACCCTGGCCGACTAGAATCGCTGGCAGAAAGGAGGTGTACCGTGAGCAAAAAGCCAACGGAAACACCACAGCCGGAAACACCACATCCACACAAACATCCGCATCCCGAGCCGGCCACGCCGCCCGAATCCATCTTGCAACCGCTCATGGAGGGGCTGACCGGAACAACGCAACTACCTACCGCAGACGAAGTCGCGCCACCACGCGGCCCACTCCACCCGCCCCAACCCGCCGAACTCGATCAGGACGCAGGCGGCGGCGACAACCCAGACGGTACCTATCCGCAAACCTGACGCGTCCAAGCTTTGCATGCCTCTCTCCCCGCTTCCCGAAAATCTGGATCATAATAGGGACAGCAGGCACCGTATGCCTGTATCAGTAACAAGGATGGTCCCCATGCAGAAGTTAGCCGCACTAGCGGTCGCGGCGGCGTGCTGTTCTTTTCTCTTCGGCCAGGAACCTGCGCCCGTCCGTCCCAGAGCTGGAAAGGTCCAGATTTTCAAAGAGGCCGACCTCAAGCCTGGTATGAAGGGATACGCGTGGACCGTGCTCAAAGGTTCTGAACCGGAGCCGATCCCGGTCGAGATCCTGGGAATCTATCTGAACCAATGGGGGCCGAAGCAGGACGTGATCCTGGCCAAGCTCGGCGGCAAGGGCCAGCGCACCAACGTGGCTGCTGGCATGAGTGGCAGTCCGGTATACATCGACGGCAAGCTGGTGGGAGCTATCGCCCTGCGCTTCAGCACCTTCTCGCCCGACGCGCTGTGCGGCATCACGCCCATTGAGTTGATGCTCGAAGTGAACGAGTTTGACGCCTCGCTTCCCTCCAACGCGCGAACGCCCGGCAAATCCGCGGCGCACAACGCGGCGTCGTCTGAATCTTCATCGCCCGGCGGCCCCAGTCTTGCATCCAGCTTCGCACCCCTCTCCGGCATGGTGCCCATCGAGACGCCGCTGAACTTCGCGGGATTTAATGAAAACGTCGTGCCCGAATTTGCCCCCGAGTTTCAGCAAATGGGCATGACCGTGGCGGGCGGCGGCGCGGCCAGTACCATGACCAGTCCCAAGCCGGTTGCGGGATGGCAACAATCGCTGCAGCCCGGCGATGCCGTCAGCGGCGTTCTCGTCACCGGCGACATGAGCATCAGCGCCATGTGTACCGTCACCTATAACGACGGCAAACACGTGCTGTTTTGCGGCCATTCTTTCTTCAACCTCGGGCCCGTCAATATGCCCATGGCCAAGGCCGATGTCATCACCACGCTGGCTTCGCAATATCAACCCACCAAGTTCGGAAACGCCACCGAGATTGTCGGCGCCCTCAAGCAGGACCGCCACAGCGGCGTGCTCGGCGATCTGGGCGAGACCGCCGAAATGGTCCCCGTCACGCTCAAGGTCCGCTCCTTCGGCGACAACAATACCATCCGCAAGGAACGGGATCTGCATTTCAGCGTCTTCATCCAACAGAAGTGGACGCCGTATCTGATGATGATGACGCTGTTCAATTCCATTTCCAGCTTGAACGAGTTCGCCGAAGAGAGCACCTACCGCATGAGCGGCAAAGTCGCGCTGGACGGCCAGCCCGGCGTGTCACTTTCTACCATGCTCGCGGCCAACGAAGGCCCCGCGCCCGTTCCCAATCAGCTCGCCGGATGGTGGGGCGACAAGTTCAACCGCCTGTTCCTGAATCCGGTGCAAATCCCCAAACTCAAATCCGTCGACGCCATCATCGACATTCTTCCCGATCGCCGCGAAGCCATGATCGAGAACGCCTGGGTTCCGGCGAGTGAAGTGGAAGCGGGCACCGAAGTGCCGGTGAAGGTTTTCGTGAGGCCCTACCGCGGCGAACGCATCGAGCGCGATTTCACTCTCAAGATTCCGGCTGGCTTGCCCAAGGGCGAGCATCGCGTGCTGTTCAGCGACGCCGAAACCTTGAACCGGATGCAAAGCGCCGCCGCCATGTCCGAACCCTTCATCGACATCAAGCAGACCGTTTCGTTGATGAATCAGGAACGCAGCAACAACAAGCTCTACGTGTCGCTGGTCGAGCCCCGGCCCACCGTCTTCTATGAAGACAAGACGCTGCCCAGCCTGCCGGCCTCCATCATGAACGTGATGCAGACCGATCGCACCGCCAGCCGCCGCCTCCAAAGCTCGTCCGAAAGCGCGATGGAACAAGGCAACATTCCTTTCGACATGCTCATCGAAGGCAGCTTCTCGCTTCGGATCACCGTAAAGTAAACGCGCTCATTAATGACGAAAATAATCCGATTCTCCCTGGTGGCGCTGCTTGTCTGCGCCGCCTGCTTCGCAGTGGATACACGTTTCTGGCAGCAGGGCGACCGCGCCGATTTCGAACGCGGAACGCTCACGCACCTCTCCCTGCGGGGCGATGGCCGTATCTTTCTTGCACCCGAGCTCACCGAGGTCTTCGACTCCACCACCCCCTATCTCTGGACCCTCGCGGCTGACTCCAAGGGCACTCTCTACACCGCCGGCGGCGGTTCGGGCAGCGGATCGGCCAAGGTTTTCGCGATCGATCGCAACGGCAAGAGCCGGACTTTCGCTGAATTAGACGGGCTCGAGATCCACGCTCTCGTCCTGGACGGAAGCGGCGCGCTGTACGCCGCCACCGATCCCGACGGCAAGGTTTACAAGATCGCCGCCGACGGCAAGCCGAAGCTGTTCTACGATCCGCACCAGAAATATATCTGGGCCATGGCGTTCTCTAGCCAAGGCGATCTGTTCGTCGCCACCGGCGATCAAGGCGAAATTCATCGTGTCACGCCCGCTGGCGTTGGTTCCGTCTTCTTCAAAACGGAAGAGACTCACGCCCGATCACTCGCCCTGGACGCCCAGGACAACCTGATCGTCGGCACCGAGCCCAACGGCCTGATCCTGCGCATCTCACCGGCGGGTCCAGGTGTGCCCGGAAAGGGTTTCGTGTTGTATCAGTCGCCCAAGCGCGAGATCACGGCCGTGGCGATCAAGCCGGACGGCGCTATCTACGCCGCCGGAGTCGGCAATAAGACCGCGGTCGCGCAAGCCGCCCCGCCGCCACCCTCGCCCACTCCAAATCCAGCGCTCGGCGGAACACCTGGCCCCGGAAATGTCCGGAATGTATCCGCGGTAGGCGCCCCTGGCCCTTCGCTCGTGGGAGGATCCGAAGTGTACCGGATCGATGCTGACGGTTCCCCGCGCACCATCTGGACCACCGCGCAGGATATCGTGTACGCCATCGGATTCGATACGGCCGGTCTTCCATTGCTTGGAACCGGCAACCGCGGAAAAATCTATCGGCTGGATTCCGGCTCGCTCAGCACGCTGCTGCTCGACGCCACGCCTACCCAGGTCACCGGCTTTGGCAGAAGCCCCCAGGGCGACTTGTTCGCCGTCACCGGCAACATCGGTAAAGTTTTTCGCATCGGCCCCGGCTTCGAGAAGAACGGCACGTTTGAAAGCGACGTATTGGACGCCGGTTCGTTCACCTATTGGGGCCGCATCAACTATCGCGGCTCCGGGAACATTTCGGTTTCCACGCGCAGCGGAAACCGCAGCCATCCGGAGAGTAACTGGAGCCCTTGGGCGCCGCTCCAAGCGGACACCACCGCCCCCGCGTGCGATTCTTGTGGCGCCGGGCGCACCGTTTCGCCGTCGGCTCGGTTCTTGCAATACAAAATCGAGCTGACACCCGGCTCCAGCCACCCCGCGCCCGAGGTTTCCTACGTCGAGGTCGCCTATCTTCCGAAAAACGTCGCGCCAGTGGTTGAGACCATCGATGTCACCCCCCCGAATTATCGCTTCCCTCAGCCGGTGCTATCGCTTCCTCCCTCCACTTCCGTCACGCTTCCGCCCATCGGCCAGCAAAGAACCAATCCCGCGCCTTCCATCGACAGCGGCAATTCCTCCCAGTCCATGAGCTACGCGAAGGGCTATGAAGGCGCGCGCTGGCTGGCGGCCGACGAAAACAGCGACACGCTGGTCTATCGCGTGGAAATCCGGGGCGTGAAAGAGTCCGCGTGGAAGCTTCTCAAGGACAACGTCAAGGAAAGGTACTTCAGCTGGGACACCGGCGCGTTTCCCGACGGCGAATACGTCCTGCGCGTCACCGCATCGGATTCGCCCAGCAACCCGCCCGCCCAGGCTCTCAGCGCGTCTTTGGCCAGCGATCCATTCTTGATCGACAACACGCCGCCGCAAATCTCGAATCTCACTGGCAGCCCGGCGTCCGGCAACAAACTCGATGTCCGCTGGACCGCGCGCGACGCCCGCAGCACCATCGATCACGCCGAGTATTCGGTGAACGGTGGCGACTGGATGCTGATCGATCCAGTAAACCGCCTCTCGGATTCGCCCGAGGAAGAGTACCATCTCGTGATCGATCGGCCATCCGCCGACGAACAAGTGATCGCCGTCCGCGTCAGCGATGAGTTCGACAACCAGGCCGTCGACAAAATCGTCGTCAAATAACCTTTAACTCCGCCGCCAACTCCCGCGCCGTCTCAATCTGCACCAACTTGCCCTTACCAATGCCGGGGCAATACGACGCCGTCTTCTTCCACTCCCGCTTGCTATCCACCAGCTCCGGCCAGAAGGGAAAAATACGGCACTGCGCCGGCTTCACCGCGTGAATCGAACAGCCTCCTTCGCGCAAAAAATGACACTGCTGGTGGCGCGGGACCCTCAGCCGCAGCAGGTGCTTGGTGCGATACACGTGGCGCCGCTCGAACTCGCGCGCCGTCATTCCCACGTACTCGGCGATGCGCTCCAGATCAGCCTCCGTCAAATACACAAAGCCTTGTTGCTCGCAACAATTTGTGCATCCTGGCTGGCATTCAAATCGCAGGCCTGTCATTCGGTCTTGTTCTCAACATAACAAACCTTTCCGCGCGATAAAATCAAAAATGTGCGGCTGATCCTCCTCTTCCCGCTCTTCGCGCCCCTCTTAACGATCAACGCCCTGGCGCAGGCAGTCCCCGCGCCGGCTACCCCAACCAAAACCGGTCCCGCGCAAGCCGTCCCTGGATTCAGCACTGCCAGCATGGATCTGACCGCCAATCCCTGCCTCGATTTCTATCAATACGCCTGTGGAACCTGGATCGCCAACACTCCGATTCCCGCCGACCAGTCCTCCTGGGACACATTCGGCGATCTGGCGGATCGCAATCGCGCCATCCTCCGCGGCATCCTCGACAAAGCCTCCGCCAACGATCCCAAGCGCTCCGCCGTGGAACAAAAAATCGGTGACTTTTATGTCTCCTGCATGAACGAACCCGCCATCGGAAAGCTTGGAACCAAGCCGCTCGCGCCCGAGCTGAACCGCATTGACGCCATCCAGTCGAAAGACGCGATCCTCGATGTGCTGGTCCGCCTGCACCTCTTAGGCGTGGAAGTCTTCTTCAACTTTTCCTCCGAGCCGGACGCTAGAAACTCAACGCAAATGATCGCGGGCGTCGATCAGGGCGGTCTCGGTCTTCCGGATCGTGATTACTACCTGAAAGACGATCCCAAGTCGGTGAAGCTGCGCCAGCAGTATGTGGCGCATGTGCAAAAGATGCTGGAGCTGGCCGGCGAATCCACCGCGCAGGCCGCCGCGCATGCACAGGCTGTGCTGCGCATCGAAACGGACTTGGCGAAAGGATCGCTCGACTTGGTGTCGCGGCGCGATCCCAATCAGATTTATCACAAGATGTCCGTCCCCGAGCTTGCCGCATTGTCTCCCAGCTTCGATTGGCCGAAATACTTCGCCGCATTGGGCACGCCCTCTTTCACCGATCTTGACGTATCGGTCCCCGATTTCATCAAAGCTCTCAACGCTGTTCTCACGAACACTAGCGTCGCCGATCTCAAGGCCTATCTTCGCTGGCACTTGCTCCACTCCGAGGCGCCTCTGCTGCCCAAAGCGTTTGTCGCCGAAAACTTTAGTTTCTACATTCAGACCCTGACTGGCGCCAAGCAGTTGCAGCCCCGCTGGGAGCGCTGCGTCAAAATCACCGACGCCGACCTGGGCTTCGCACTCGGCCAGAAGTACGTGGAACAAGCGTTTCCGCCCGACGCCAAGGCGCGGGTCCTGACCATGGTGCGAGAGATCGAAACGATGCTCGGCGACGATCTGCAATCGCTGGATTGGATGACCCCCGCCACCAGGCAACAGGCTCTAGTCAAGCTGCGCGCCGTAGCCGACAAAGTTGGCTACCCCGACAAATGGCGCGACTATTCCAGCGTCAAAATCGTGCGCGGACAGGCTGTGGCCAATGACGAACGCGCCACCGAGTTCGAAGTCCACCGCCAGTTAAGTAAGATCGGCCAGCCCGTGGATCGCGCCGAGTGGGACGCGACGCCGCCCACCGTGAATGCTTACTACGATCCGCAGCACAACGATATCAATTTCCCCGCCGGCATCCTGCAACCGCCGTTCTTCGACAATCGCATGGACGCGGCCGTGAACTATGGCGCCATCGGTTCCATCATGGGTCATGAGCTGACGCATGGCTTCGACGATGAGGGCCGCCAGTTCGACGCCCAGGGCAACCTGCGCAATTGGTGGACGCCGGAGGACGAGAAGGAATTTGAGAAGCGCGCCGAATGTTTCATCAAGGAATATTCCGCCTTCACTCCGGTTGACGACGTGCATCTGAACGGCAAGCTCACGCTCGGCGAAAACACGGCCGATAACGGCGGCATACGCCTGGCGTTCATGGCGCTCATGAAGTCGCTGGAGGGCAAAAGCCAAGTCAAGATCGACGGATTCACGCCCCAGCAGCGCTTCTTCCTCGCCTGGGGCCAAGCCTGGTGCGAGAACGTGAGGCCGGAAATGGCCCGGCTGTGGGCGCAAACCGATCCCCACTCCCCCGGCCGCGATCGCGTCAACGGCGTGCTCGGCAACATGCCCGAATTTCGCGAAGCCTTCGCCTGCCATGAGGGACAGCCCATGGTTCACGCCCCCGCCTGCCGCGTCTGGTAGCAGTAAGCTTAAGCATGCGTCTGATCCTTCTCTTCCCGCTTTTCGCCGTCGGCTCCCTAGCGCAGCAAGGCCCACAATTCAGCACCGCCAACATGGACATGACCGCCAATCCCTGCGTC
Source organism: Bryobacterales bacterium (assembly GCA_003166865.1). GTDB lineage: Bacteria > Acidobacteriota > Terriglobia > Bryobacterales > Bryobacteraceae > Palsa-89. The sequence goes on along the minus strand of PMUP01000051.1, from coordinate 16,114 downwards.
GATTTCTATCAATACGCCTGCGGAACCTGGAGGGCCAACAATCCGATTCCCGCCGACCAGTCCGCGTGGGACCTTTGGAGTGTAGTGGACGACCGCGATCTTGCCGTCCTCCGCGGAATCCTGGAAAAGGCCTCCGTTGACGATGCTAAGCGCTCCGCCGTGGAACAAAAGATCGGCGACTTTTACGGCTCCTGCATGGACGAACCAGCTATCGACAAGCTGGGCGCCGGGCCGCTCGAGCCCGAGCTGAAACGGATTGACGCGATCAAATCGAAAGAGCAGATTCTCGATGCGCTGGTCCGGCTTCAACTCATGGGTGTGGGGGTATTCTTCAGCTTATCGTCCGAGCCGGATCCCAAAAATTCCAACCTAATGATCGCGCAGGCGGACCAGGGCGGTCTCGGCCTTCTGGATCGCGACTACTACCTGAAAGACGATCCCAAGTCGGTCAAGCTCCGCAAGCAGTACGTGACGCACGTGCAAAAGATGCTCGGGTTGCTGGGCGAATCGCCCACCCAGGCCGCTGCCGGCGCGAAGGCCGTGATGCGCGTCGAAACAGATCTAGCCAAAGGATCGCTCGACCGGGTGTCGCGGCGCGATCCCAATCAGGTTCATCACAAGATGTCTGTCAAGGAACTCGCTGCTCTGGCTCCACGGATCAACTGGCCGACGTATTTCGCTGGCTTGGGCACGCCTTCCTTCACCGATCTTGACGTCGCGGTCCCGGAGTTTTTCAAGACGCTCGACACGGCGCTCGCGAACACCAGCATCTCCGATCTCAAGATCTATCTTCGGTGGCACCTGCTCCACTCCGAAGCGCCCTTCCTCGCCAAGGCCTTTGTCGACGAGAATTTTCACTTCTTCGGCCAGACTCTGACAGGCGCCAAGGAGCTGGAGCCCCGATGGAAGCGCTGCGTGCGAGCCACCGATAGCGACCTGGGCTTCGCGCTCGGCCAGAAGTACGTGGAACAAGCATTTCCGCCCGACGCCAAGACGCGCGTGCTGGCCATGATACAGGAGATCGAGAAGATGCTCGGCGAAGATATCCAAACTCTCGATTGGATGACTCCTGCTACCAAGGAACAGGCTTTGGTCAAGCTGCGCGGCGTGACCAACAAAATCGGCTATCCCGACAAATGGCGCGACTATTCCAGCGTCCAGATTGTGCGGGGACAAGCCGTCGGAAACGATGAGCGCGCTTCCGCGTTCGAAGTTCACCGTAAGCTGGGCCAAATCGGCCAGCCCGTAGACCGGGGGGAATGGGACATGACGCCGCCCACTGTAAATGCGTACTACGACCCACAGCACAACGATATCAATTTCCCGGCTGGCATTTTGCAGCCGCCATTCTTCAACAACGGCCTGGACGCGGCGGTGAATTATGGCGCCATCGGGGCAGTTATGGGGCATGAGCTAACCCACGGATTCGATGATGAAGGCCGCCAGTTCGACGCCCAGGGCAACCTGCGCAATTGGTGGACGCCGGAGGACGAGAAGGAATTCGAGAAGCGCGCGGAATGTTTCATCAAAGAGTATTCCGCCTTCACTCCGGTGGACGGTGTGCATCTGAACGGTAAGCTCACACTGGGCGAAAACACGGCCGACAACGGCGGCATACGCCTGGCGTTCAAGGCGCTGATGAAGTCGCTGGATGGCAAACCGCAGCCCAAAATCGACGGGTTCACGCCCCAGCAGCGCTTCTTCCTCGGCTATGGCCAAGTCTGGTGCGAGAACGCACGGCCGGAAAGGTCGCGGTTGCTCGCCCAGCTCGACCCCCATTCCCCGGGCCGCGATCGCGTCAACGGCGTGCTCGGAAACATGCCCGAATTTCGCGAAGCCTTCGCTTGCCACGAGGGACAGCCCATGGTTCACGCACCCGCCTGCCGCGTTTGGTAGCTGTAAAATGGTCGCGTGCACCGCCGGGATTTTCTCGCGTTAGCCGCCACCACCCCTGCCATCGCGCAGGACATTCTGACACTCGCCCCACCCAAAGCCAACGCGCGCATACCGTACGGTAAAGAACCAGCGCAGTTCGGCGACTTGTTCCTTCCAAAAGGTCCCATCCCCCACCCAACCGTCCTCTTCATTCACGGCGGATTTTGGCGAAGCGCCTTCAACTTGGATCACGCCGGTCACTTGTGCGCCGCGCTGGCCCGCGCGGGCGCCGCTGTGTGGAGTCTCGAATACCGGCGCCTCGGCGATCCGGGCGGAAATTGGGCCGGCATGTCCGACGATATCATCCACGGAGCCCAGCACTTGGTCGCGCTCCAGGCCCGCTACAACCTTGACCTCACACGCACCATCGCGGCCGGACATTCCGCCGGTGGACAACTGGCGCTGTGGCTCGCGGCGCAGCGCGTCATCGATCTGCGCGGCGTGGTCCCACTGGCTGCCGTATCGGACCTGCGGCGTGCTTGGGCTCTTCAGTTGGATGGCGGTGTCGTCGGACAACTTCTCGGCGGCTCGCCGGACCAGGTTCCACAACGTTATGCCGCGGCTTCTCCGGCGGAGCTGCTGCCCATCTCCGTGCCGCAGCGTTTGCTGCACGGCACCGCCGACAACGTGGTCCCATTCGATATGAGCCAGCGATTCGCAAAGGCTTCTGGAAACGCCAAGCTGATTCCGCTCACGGGCGCCAGTCACTTCGACTTGATCGATCCTCGCGCTCGCATTTGGCCCACTGTCCAGCGCAATATTCTCGATTGGGAGTTTTAATTGTGAATTAAAGCGCGACGGCCGGGTGTATACTGAACAGCATCCGAGGAATGTACTTTGACTCACCACTTTCGTTTCCTGACCATAGGCAGCCTTGTTGTGGGCTCGTGCCTGATTGCTTCAGCGGATAATCCGGTAAAGCTACTGCAAAACCAGCTCAACAGCGCGGACTACAACCTTGTTAATCCCGCCAGCAGTGCCGTCGTCGCAGGCGGATTCGTTGTCGCCGACAATAAACACGCCTCTTACAACGGCCTGCCATCCGGCGTAACTTTTCCAACCAACCCTTCTTCCGCTAGTTTTTTTGGGTCCACAGGTAGCCACTCGTTTAGTCTTCAAGCGCTTCTAAGCTCGATTGCCACAATTGCCAGCGGCGGCCTATCCATCAATCACAAGAGCCAGCTAACCGTGGATCAGATCAATGCATCCGCGCAAACGATTGACGGCAACGTGGTCATCGCTAACCAGGCAGTCGCAAACAAAGTTAAGACATGGATATCCATGAAATACAGCGTTTACATTGTAGATACCACGATGAGTACGGCGAACATTTCCATTTCCAGCTCAAGCAGCACTGATATTGCCGCGGCATTTGGAACCAAGCTCCCAAATTGCCCGAGTGGGACCGGAACCACCGGCGCGAAGGAAGCCACCGGCGGGACAGGAACCAGCGCCTCGCCAACCGCAAGTCTGCAAGCCTGTTTGAACAGTAGCTCTCAGGTGACCCTGAGCTCGGCCACGCCCCTTGTTTTCGCAACGTCGCTACGGCCTGTCACCTTGCAGAACGGAAATCTCTTCGTCGGCCCCGTCTCTCAGATTGTTAAGGGAGGCCAGGTGGCATTCGCTTTAGAAGGCGCTAGGCCGCAGCCCGTCAAGGTTGATTGGAACCCAGAACACGCGAAGCCCGGCTTTCACTAAACCCGTCCGAGTCTAATCTCGATGCATCACTCCCGGCGGAGCGTGTTCTAAAATGAATCAACGTGCAATCTCTCGGGCGCTGGCTGGTCACCGCTACGCTAGCCACCTTGGCGCTCTGTTCCAGCACCGCGCTCTTCGCCGCTTTCGAATACTTCACACCGCAACACCAGCTTTCAGGCATTGGCGCCGGCCGCGCCGCCATGACCCCCGAGCTTCTCCGCGCTCGCACCGATCGCATGATTCAATCGCAAACCTTCACCATCATGCGCGAACCGAACTCGACCCTCGGCGCCGAACGAATCACCGGGCCGCGCTTGTCTCCCATCTTCCGCCGCGCCGCGGCTGAGAGCGGTTGGCCGGTATCGCTTCTGGAGGCGATCGCGTATCTGGAAAGCGGCGGCGACACGCAGGCCGTCAGTCCCGCGGGTCCCCGAGGCCTCATGCAATTCTCGGAAGCCACCGCCCGCGCCGCAGGACTGCGCATCGTGCGCGTCACGCGGTTCAAAATCGTCACCTCGCGCCAGCGCGTCCGCCTGAAGTCCGGTCGAACCGTCTATCGCAACGTTCGCCGCAAGACGCCCTACACCGTCACTATTCGTGACGACCGCTTGAATCCCGAGCGCGCCGCGCCCGCCGCCGCTCGCTATCTGGCGCGCCTGGAAACCAAGTTCGGTGGACGCGATTGGGCCATCTTCGCCTATCATTGCGGCGAAGGCTGCGTCTCCGATTTGCTTCCGCTCACCCAAGCCGCCGTGCATCACCAGCAGCCCGCCGTGGCAGAAATGTTCTTCGCCGCCAGCCCCGCTCGAAATATCGAACTCTATCAGGCGCTCGAGCGTGAAATGCAACGCGACTATTCGCCCACCTATTGGTTCCGTGTAAAGCGCGCCGAACAGTTGCTGGCGCTCTACCAAAGCGATCCAGCGGCCTTTCGTGAACTTGCCGAAGATTTCCAGAATCCGATCCATCCACAGCGCCGCGCAGCCGACCGCTTGATGATCTGGCTCAAGTCGCTGGATATTTTCTACCAATCCGCGGACGAGCTGCGGCTCGCCTCCGGCAAGAGTCTGGCAAGAGCGCTGGACGATCCTCGGTTCTTCGGCTTCTCGCTGCCCGAGATAGGCGGCGCCGAACGCGAGCTCTACCTCCAGGACTCGCCCGCCGCGATCGGCGCGCTGCTGTATGTGGCCTTTGAAACACGCCGCCTGTTTGAAGATTTGAAGCCCAAGGGCGAGCGCTTCGTTCCTCTGCAAGTGGCCGAGCTCGTCAGCACCGCCGACCGGCCCGCTGAAGCCGGCACGCTCTTGGTGGACCCCGAGTTCCCGGAACATTCCACCGGTCAGGTATTCGATATCGACCGTTCCAACCTGCCGCGCGGCGAGCGCGAATGCCTGAACTTTACCTTGGATGACATGGGGTGGGCCGGCTATCTTGGTTTTATTCAGGTCACCGGCGACACCGTGCACATCGGCTTCGCACCTTCCTCCCGCGAATTCTTTACGGCAGTCTTTACGGAAGCCGCCGAGAGATAATCGCGAAACCTTTCTGCACTGACGTTATCGGCACGCGCCTTGGTGTCCGCTGACAAAAGCTCCGCCGGTCTTATCGATTCTCAAGATCGCGATTGGAGGGCCGACGTCGCGTCTGTGATCTCGCCTGGCTTGGTCAATCTCGAGCTGGATCAAACCTTGAATGAAAGCGACGGGATGTTTCCTGAATCCAGGCTGCCAGGAGGCCGGTGTGCGAGGATTGGCAGCCGCTTTCATTCGTTCGTTGTACCCGAAAAAACCGGTGTCCACCGTTACTCCCGGGCCGCCCAGCATATTCCTTACCGGCTTCCGTGTTGCGCCACTGCTGTCCAGTGAAAAAGACACCGCAACCACCCGTGGAACATTTTTTCCAGAAGGACTGTTTTCAAACGAAGCGAAAGCAATCAAAATCACCGGAGTTCCAGTGAGCCATCGCGAATAGCTGCCTGGATCGGCAACTCTGCTGCGTTCAACAATAGCTGGAAGCCGGGCAAGTACGCTCCGCTCTATCCGATCGTAAGTCCCCTGCATGGTGTTGGATTTGCGAACCGCATCCCGCGCGAGCGCCCATAAATTGAAGTTGATCTCGGGAATCGAAAGAACCCCCGCCGCGGTGTAAAATACCGATTCCTGGTTCCCGATCTTGCAGTACGGTACGAAGGTATCAACTCCATTGATCGTCTTGGTGTCGATCCCATCGGCGGCCATAAGAATCGTGCGGCTGGTTACCATGATCGCCACCGAGGTCCCCCTGGCACTCGGAGCCAGAAGAAGGCAGAACGCTGCAATCCAGAGTTTGAAAGTTCGAGGCACGAAAAGCCATTCTACCGTCCGAAGTGGTGCCGGTGAACTCCGCGCGATTACCTGGTTTACAATTTATGCGACGGCTCAGCTATGCCCATTACTGCCGGAGAACACCTCGGCCCTTTTGTGATCCGCGCGCCTCTCGGTAAAGGAGGAATGGGCGAGGTGTACCTGGCCTTTGATCCCCGGCTCGGGCGCGAACTCGCCATCAAAGTTCTGCCCGCTGGAGCAGTTGGCAATGCCGAGCGAAGGGCGCGTTTCGTGCAAGAAGCGAAGTTGGCCTCGGCCTTGAACCATCGCAATATCATCACCATTTACGACATCGACACCGCCGAGGCGGACGGCAAGCTCCTGGACTTTGTCGCTATGGAGTATGTTCACGGCAGAACGCTTGATAAGCTGATCGGGCGCAAAGGTCTTCGGCTAAGTGAGGCGCTCCGCTATGCCCAACAAATCGCCGATGGCCTGGCGGCGGCACACGGCGCCGGCATCATTCATCGCGACTTAAAACCCGCCAACATCATCGTCAACGAACAGGGCGCGATTAAGATCCTGGACTTCGGGCTCGCCAAGCTGATCGAGCCCAAGCAAGCCGACGTGTTGGCGGCCACGGAGAGCGTTCACTTTGAAACGGAAGTGGGCACTATTACCGGGACGGCGGCTTACATGTCACCCGAGCAGGCCGAGGCGCAAAGCGTGGACGAACGCTCCGATATCTTCTCCTTCGGTGCGGTGCTCTACGAAATGATCACCGGCCGCCGCGCCTTCAGCGGAGGTTCCCAGCTTTCGACGCTCGCCTCGGTTCTCCGCACGGAACCCGCGCCTGTCAGAGAGGCACGGGAACAGGTGCCGCGCGAACTGGAACGGATCATCGAGCGCTGCCTCAGAAAGGATCCACGGCGGCGTTGGCAGCGCGCGGCGGACCTGAAGATCGCGCTCGAGGATGCCCTGGAGGACTTCGACTCCGGAAAACTGGACGCTGCGCAGCAAGCGAGCAACAGTGGACTCGGTCTGCGCCTGCTGGTCTGGTCTGCGCTAATCCTGCTAGCGCTGGGCGCCGGGGCGTTCATCGGATGGCGGGCTCTGCGCTCGCCGCAGCCTAGCTTTCAACGCTTGACCTATCGCCGAGGCGATGTTACGGGAGCAAGGTTCGCGCCCGGCGGCACCGTGCTCTTCAGCGCTCATTGGGCGACCGACCCAGCCAGAATCTTCTCTATGCAGCCGGGCAGAAATGAGTCTCGCCCTTTCGATTTTCCCGATGCGCGGATACTTTCAATCAACTCATCCGACGAAATGGCGATTCTACTCGGCAGTTCGGCACGAGGCGCGCCCGGAACTCTGGCTCGCGTGCCGCTCTCCGGTGGGGCACCCCGAGAGATCCTCCAGAACGTCAACGACGCAGACTGGGCGCCGGACGGAGCGAGTCTGGCCGTATCGCGCACTATTGGAGGTCGCAACCGGATCGAGTACCCAATCGGAACCGTGCTGTATGAGAGTGAGGGACGCCCGCCCATGACTCTGCGCGTTTCGCCCAAAGGAGACTTACTTGCCTTCTTCGAATACGATAACACCGTCGGAGATTTCGCAGTAACCGTGCTGGACAATCATGGAAAGAAACGGGTCCTCTCACGCGGATGGAGAGCGGAGGGTGGGTTGGCGTGGTCGCCTGATGGACGTGAGATTTGGTATTCCGGCACCAAGACCGGCGGCGAGCCGGTTTTACGTGCAGTCAACATGAACGGAGCCGGCAGAATCGTGGTCGAGGCTCCCGCCTGGCTGGTGATCCAGGATATCTCCCGAGACGGCCAAGTGCTGGCCACGGTCGAGGACGTGCGAATCGGAGTCTTGGGTCTTCCACGCGGAGCCAAGCAGGAGCGTGATTTTTCATGGTTCGAGGCCTCACGGATCTATGATATTTCGGCCGACGGCGGCATAATCTTATTCGAGGAGCTATCGTACGGCCAGTCTCGCAACCCCGCGATCTATTTGCGAAAAACGGATGGTTCGCCGGCGGTTCGTTTGGGCGATGGCAACCGGCCCGCCCTATCGCCGGACGGCAAGCGGGTAGCCTGTATCGTGAGCGATGGCCCGCAAACGACCTTGGCTCTTTTGCCGACGGGCGCGGGGGAAGCGCGAACGATTGGCACTCCTGGAATGCACTACGAACGCTTGGAGTGGTTGCCCGACGGCCAGCGAATTCTGTTCGAAGGAAATGAGCCGGCTCGGCCGGCGAGAACATTTGTTCAGAACGTGAACGGAGGAGGACCGGTACCACTCACTCCCGAAGGAGTAGTTGCGAGCCACGTTTCTCCGGACCAAAAATACGCAACTGTGGTCGCTGGCGGCAAATTGAGTTTGCTCCCGATGCGAGGCGGCGATCCCAAGCTGATCACAAATCTAGAACCAGGCGAATCCATAGTCCAATGGAGCGGAGACAGTCGCTTTCTGTTCCTACGAAAGTTAGACGGGCCCGCATCCTTAAGGATCAACCGGCTGGACGCGGCTTCTGGACGCCGCGAGCTTTGGAAGGAGCTGGCAACTCCCGATTCCGTGGGGGTCCAAATTAGCCAGTTGGTGATGACGCCGGATGGCAACTCATACGCCTACTCATTCCAGCGAGATACTTCAACTCTGTATCTCGCGCAGGGCCTGAAGTAGGCGTTCACGCCGAGCCGCCGCTACTTATCACCGTCGTAAAGGACATCGCCCCAAATGACGGCGTCGCCCCAAATCACGGTGTCACCCCAAATCACCGTGTCGCCCCAGATCACGGTATCGCCCCAGATCACGGTATCGCCCCAGATCACCGTATCGCCCCAGATCACCGTATCCCCCCAGATGACGGTGTCGCCCCAAATGACAGTGCTGGCTTGCGCCGTCGTGCTGCCCCAGATGAGGGCATCGGCCGACACCAACGTCACGGTTTGAGTCTGTGCATTGTACTGCGCCACCGGCGATAGAGCCTGGAAGTTCACCGGATCGGTATTCGTTATTGCGCTCTCGATATCGATATACCCCGCGCCAACGGCGAAGATGTCCTGCTGAGTGGTGTACGTCCCCGTGCCGCGCAGGGGGGTTGCGGTCGTGTAGCGCGCAAAATGTTTGTCGGCGGTCTTCATCAAGCGCGCCTTCACCGCATCCGGCGTGAGGCTGGGATCCTCCTGGAGCATCAAGGCCGCGGCGCCGCTCACCACCGGAGTAGCCATGCTGGTTCCGCTCAGTTTGTAGTAGGCGGTGGAGACACCCTGGCCGGATTTCTCGTACGTCGAAGTGGAGATCAGCGTTTGCGGATACTCGCTAGCCAACGTGCAGTTGGGCGACGCAAGCAGCGACACAACATTGTTGCCGGGCGCCACGAGGTCCGGCTTCACCACGTGATCCAATGGCGTCGGACCCTTGGAACTATAGCTCGCGATCTTGTCATCGCTCCGCCAAGGCGTGCCATTGGCGTTCATGGCCCCGACAGTGATCACGTATGGATCGTTCCCCGGCGAGTTAATCGTCGCATAGCCATCCGTCCCCAGAGCGTAGTCCCGTCCCAGATTGCCGGCGGCCGCCACCACGATGATTCCCGCTTTCCACGCCGCCTCCACGGCCTGGCACAGCGGATCCAGCTTGAAGCTCTCGAATACCGGATGTCCCAGCGAAAGATTGATCACTCGAATGTTGTAGGTGTCCTTGAGCGCGATGGCTTCATCGATGCCCGCGAGCACTTGCGATTCCGAGCCGCTGCCGTTGGCATCCAGTACCCGCAGGTTGATGATGTTCGCCTGGGGCGCCACACCTTTGAAAGTGTGCGTGAAATTTGGGCCGGTGGATTCCGCTCCGTTGGCTGCCACAATGCCCGCCACGTGCGTTCCGTGCCCGTATGCGTCCCCAGCACCCTCTCCGGGCACGAAACTTTCGCTGAACACCACGCGCGATTGCCGGCCGTCTTCCGTCGCGAGGTCTCTCTTGAGCGCCACCCCGCTGTCGATCACCGCAACGCCAACACCGGCGCCATCCCAGCCCGACTGCCACACCTGGTTCGCAAATACGCTTTGCGTCGTGATGTCCAAAAAGCCCACTGTTTTCCGATTCGGCGAAATATAGGCAACCAGCGGATTGGCTGCCAAGTTCTTGAGCGCCGAGAGCGCCACCGTCATGTGCACCGCGGGAATGCTGCGGAAGCTGCGATGAACTTGGCCCACGCCGGCAAGCTCATCCGCAACATTGCGGCCCGCCACGGGGTGGTATTGAACGATGACTTCCACCATCCCGTCGGGCGTGGAGGCGGGCATGTCCGAGGCGATCTTGGGACCCGCGAAGGCCAGCGAAGCGGCCAGCGCTAGAAGTGCGACTCGAACAATCCTTTGCATAATCGGAACCAACCCCCGCCCTTGGTAAGGCAGTTCGCAGTCCAAACAAAGTCCATTCAAAATGTTGAGGATACAGGCGAGTGGGACACGTTGCCTCCGACAAGTTGTCAGGCGGTGAGACAGTCTGTCCCAAAGGTTCTAGAACGGATAGAGCTTTCGTACTATGTAGACGTCCCCCGCGAAGAGATCCGCGCTATCCTGATCGCTTGGCACGTATCTTCCCTTTTCAACCGTATCGCTACAGCGCGAAGGCCGGCAGCGTGGAAAAACTTGTGACGCAGCCCTACGACAAGATTTCGCCCGAGATGCAGGCGCGCTATCTTTCGCTGAGTCCGTACAATCTGGTCCGTCTGATTTTGGGCCAGCGGTTCCCCAGCGACACCGGCGCGGACAATGTCTACACCCGCGCGGCCGGTCTGCTGCGGGATTGGATTGAAGCTGGCGTTCTCGAGCGCGACGCCGAGCCTGGCCTCTATGCGTATTTTCAGAAGTTCACGGTTCCCGATACCGGAGAGACGCGCGAACGCAAGGGCTTCATCGGCTTGGGCGCCGTGGAGGATTATTCGGCCGGTGTGGTCCACCGCCACGAGCAGACGCTCTCCGGCCCGAAGAAGGACCGGATGGAATTGCTGCGGCACACGCGCGCGCATTTCGGCCAAATTTTCATGCTGTATCCCGATCCGGAACTGGCGATCGATCGGATACTCGATCGCGCGGCAGCGAGCGAGCCGCCCGTTATGGAGGTGAAAGACGAGTACGACGCCGTCCATCGGGTTTGGAAGATCACGGACGCTTCAACTATTGCGCGGATCGTGGGATTGATGGCGGACAAGAAATTGCTGATCGCAGATGGCCATCATCGTTACGAGACCGCGCTCGCCTTTCACCGGGAGGATCGCGGCTTGAAGGACGCGGAACGGGTGATGATGACCTTCGTCAATACGCATTCGCCGGGACTCGAGATTCTGGCGACCCATCGCGTGTTGCAAGGACTGGCGGACTTCCGCCCCATGCGTTTCGCCAATGCGATTGGGGCGCGCCGCCTGGCGAATATAGAAGAGTTAAAGCGGACCTTTCAGAGCGCCGCGCCTGGAAAGATCCGGATCGGATTGGCGGTGGAATCAGGCGAGATTTGCTTGTATGAGCGCGATCGGAAAGCCGGGGAACTTGACGTGCGCGTTTTGCACGATGAGCTGCTCGGCGACGTGCTGGGTATCAGCGAGGAAGCCGTCCGAGAGCAAAAGCACATCGAATACGTGCGGGGATTAGACGCCGCGTACGCAAGAGTTCGCCAAGGCGCGCAGATCGCATTTCTGCTCGAGCCCGCGACCATTGAGCAGGTGGCCGGCGTGGCCTTTTCAGGCAGCGTGATGCCTCAGAAATCCACCGACTTCTATCCCAAGCTGCTCAGCGGTCTGACGATTTACAAACTGGAGCAGTAAGAGAATCGACGGCCAAGACAAATTCTTCGACCGGCCTGCCACCGATCAAATGCTCTTGGATGATTCGCTCCAACACCTCCGGTGTCGCCGAGTGATACCAAACACCATCGGGGTAAACAAGCGCGATGGGCCCGCGCTCGCAGATGCGCAAGCAATTGGCCTTGGTGCGATAGACGCAGCCTGGGCCTTGCATCAGCCCGCATTCGGCGAGGCGCTTCTTTAGGAAATCCCAGGACGCGTTGGTGACTTCGCGCTCGGCGCACTTGGGTTTGGTTTGATCGGCGCAGAGGAAAATGTGCCGGGAGAGAGAACCGATGCCGTGGTTGCGGGCGGCGGTAACAGCTGCTTGATTATCTGACATCCTGTACTCGATCTTTCCACATGCCGCCGCGGCCGGTCCAGTAGGAGAGCGCGGATTCCATCGTAGCCGCCACGTAGAACAACGCGACCAGCGGAAGCAGCGGCGCCAACGCGACGGATCGGCCATAGAAACGTAGCGTAGGAGCGTACGCGAGGGTCATCAGGATCCAAGCGGCCAATCCGCAAATCGCCGCGAGCGGGTTGTGAGTGAGGATCAGCAACGGCGGCGCGACGTAGATCACGCCCATTCCGGCGATGGTTCCAAGAAGCAGCAGTACGGAATGGTGCAGTTGCGCAAAGGCCGTTCGCGAAACCATGCTGCGAATTTCGGAAAAACTGACATAGGCCCGAATGCTCTGCGTTTCATCGGTGACTCCGAGCCAGATGCGGCCGCCGGTGCCCTTGACGGCGCGCGCGAGAGCGCAATCGTCAATGATCTCACCCCGAATACTCGCGATGCCACCAATGCGATCGAGGGCCGAGGGCCGGATCAGAATACAGCCGCCGGCCGCAGCCGCGGTTTTGCGATCGCGCCGAGCGACCCAGGCAGGCGGATAAAGCATGAAGAAGAAGAATACAAAGGCCGGGATCAGCAACGTTTCGGCGAACGAACGGCAGCGCAGCTTGACCATCAATGAAACCAGATCGAGCTGGCCTGTTTCGGCGCGCGCAACAAGCCGCGCGATATTGTCCGGCGCATGAACGATGTCGGCATCGGTAAAAAGAAAGTAGTCCGGCGCGAGCGAAGCCGCGTGTTTCAACCCTTCCGAAATCGCCCAGAGCTTGCCCGACCAGCCTGACGGCAGCGGACCGGCTTGAAACACTGAGGCGCCCGCTTCCGCTGCTATCGCGGCCGTTCGATCCGAGCTGTGGTCATCCACCAAAATTACGTGCACCAGGATCACGTGCCAGGGGCGGAGCGATGTGATGGCCTCTCCGACAATGGATTCCTCATTGCGCGCTGGAATAATGACGCAGACAGATTTAGTGGCCGCAGACGGCGCCGGTTTGGGCGGCGTTTTGATTTGCCAGAAGCCGCCACGAGCAGCGAAAAGATAAACCCATGCCGCGAGTGATGCGGCGGCGATGAGTTCCAGTGTCAAAGTGTGATGACGACTTTGCCGACGAAATCGCCGGCGGCCTGACAACGGAACGCATCCGCGGCTTGGTCGAAAGGAAACACCTTGTCGACGAGCGGCTTGATCTTGTTGACTTCGATGGCGCGGTTCATATCTTCGAACATGGCGCGGCTGCCGACACCGATGCCAACCATGGCACCGCTTTTCATCATGAGGATGGCCGGATTGATGTCGCCTTTGCCGCCGGCCAGGAAACCGATCAGCGCTACCTTACCGCCGAACGCGGCCACTTCGAAGGATCGTGTGAGTGAGCCAGCGCCGCCGTTCTCAATGATGTGGTCGGCGCCACGCCCGCCGGTCAGGCGCAGCACTTCTTTTTCCCAATCCGGGAAACGTTTGTAGTTGACGCCATCGGAAGCGCCCAGGATGCAGGCGCGTTTGATCTTTTCATCACTCGATGAAGTGACGATGACGCGCGCGCCGGCGGCCTTGGCGAACTGCAGCGCGGCAATGGAAACTCCGCCGGTACCGAGGCAAAGCACGGTATCGCCCGGTTTGACGGGCTTGCCAGAGACCATGAGAGCGTTCCACGCAGTGAGCCCGGCGCACGGCAACGTGGCGGCTTGCTCAAAAGAAATGCTGGGTGGGATGGCGACGACGCCGTCCTCATGCAGCACAATGTGCTCGGCCAGCGTTCCATCCAGCGGGTTGCCCAACGCCGGAAAGCGCTCGACCATGGGTCCCGAGATCCAGCCCTGGAAGAAAGTGCCAGCCACGCGATCGCCGGTTTTGAATCGCGTGACTCCGGCGCCGACAGCCGCCACTTCGCCCGCTCCGTCGGACAGCGGGATGGTATTGCGGCTCACCGGGCCGCCGAAGTAGTTGCCAGTGACGATCATCTGATCGCGATAGTTGAGTGACGTCGCGCGCACGCGAATGACGATCTCGCGCGGTCCGGGCCGCGGATCGGGCCGATCGGCCCGCACCAAGCCATCCAGGCTGGTGGCCCCTTTTTGTAACTCGTAAATTTTCATTTGTCTGATTGTACAGATTAGAACGGGTACAGCGAAATGCCGGGGGCCGGAGCTGCGGCCACTTCTTCAGACGGAGCGCCGACCGGCTGTTCTTGAAGTTCGGCGGCGTGCTCTCCGGCGACGGGACGGCAAAAGATGCCGGAGTCACCCAAGTAGACTTCGAGCTCGGAGGGCCGTGGCAGCGTGCCCTGGATGAGAGCCTCCGACAGCGGGTCCTCGATAAACTTCTGGAGCGCCCGGCGCAGCGGCCGCGCGCCGTAGCTGCGGTCCACCAGCGTCTTCTCGAGAATATATCGCGCAGCGTCGGCGTTGACGCGGATCTTGATCTGCTTGGCGACCAGATTGATATTGATCTGTTCCACCAGCAGACTGATGATCTTCAGCAGGTCTTCATCGCTGAGCGACGTGAACAGGATCACTTCATCCAGCCGGTTCAAGAACTCCGGATTGAAGGCCTTCTTCACTTCGGCCATCACCTGGTCTTCGACTTTGGTGGGAACTCCGCTGAGCGACGGCGCGGAAAATCCAATCGACGACTTCTTGTCGAGGAAACGCGCGCCCAGGTTGGAGGTCATGATGATGATGGTGTTCTTGAAGTCGACCGTGTTTCCAAGGCCATCTGTGAGCTGTCCATCCTCGAAAACCTGGAGCAAGATGTTGTAGACATCCGGGTGCGCCTTCTCGATTTCATCCAACAGGATGATGGAATATGGCGCGCGCTTGACGCGCTCGGTGAGCTGGCCGCCTTCCTCGTAGCCGACGTATCCGGGAGGCGAGCCGATCAACTTCGAAACCGAGTGCTTCTCCATGAATTCGGACATATCAAAGCGGATGAGCGATTTTTCGCTGCCGAACAGGAACGACGCGAGGGCGCGGGCAACTTCCGTTTTGCCCACGCCGGTGGGCCCCAGGAACAGAAACGATCCGGCCGGCCGGGCGGTGGCCTTCAGTCCGGCGCGCGAGCGGCGAATGGCGCGGGCTAGCACGGAAATGGCTTTCTCCTGGCTGACAATGCGCCTGTGCAACTCTTCCTCGATGCGCAGCAGCTTGGTGATCTCTTCCTCCTTGATGGAGGTCATGGGCACGCCGGTCCAGCGCGCCACCACGTCCTCAATGTCGTCCTTGGTGACGATGCCGGTGGAGGAATCGTCCAGATTGTATTTTTCGCGCAACTGGCGCATATTTTCGCGCTCTTTGCGCTCCTCGTCGGAGTAGAAGCGGGCCTTCTCGAACTCGTGGTTGGCGATGGCGTTCTCCATGCGGTGCACGATGAACTTNNATGCGCTTCTGAATGTCGGCCAAGTCGCTCGGGAGAGTAGTCTGGCGCAGCTTGACGCGCGCGCCGGCTTCATCGATCAAGTCGATGGCCTTGTCCGGCAGGAAGCGGTCCGGAATATAGCGGCTGGAGGTGAACACGGCAGTCTCGATGGCATCGTCGGTGTAGCCCACCGCGTGAAATTTTTCGTAGCGGTCCTTGATGCCGAACAGGATCTTGACGGCATCCTGCTCGCTGGGAGGCGGCACCTTCACGGCTTGGAAGCGGCGCTCGAGGGAGCGGTCCTTTTCGATGGACTTGCGGAACTCACTGGGAGTGGTGGCGCCGATGCACTGAATTTCGCCGCGGGAGAGGGCCGGCTTCAGGATATTGGCGGCGTCGAGGGAGCCTTCGGCGGAACCGGCGCCTACCAGGGTGTGCAGCTCATCGATGAAGANNCGCTCTTCAAACTGGCCGCGATACTTGGTGCCGGCCACGATGAGCGAAAGATCCAGGGCCAGGATGCGCTTGTCGGCCAGGAAGGACGGCACATCGCCTTCCGCGATGCGTTGCGCGAGGCCTTCCACGATGGCGGTTTTGCCCACGCCGGGCTCGCCGAT
>PMUP01000040.1 GCA_003166865.1 Bryobacterales bacterium | reverse complement strand
CGCAGCCGCGAAGTGTGGCAGTGGCCTACAGCGGAAAGCCTCCTTGCAGACATCCGATTCGCGCTGCGTCAACTGATCAAATCTCCCGGCTTCACGGTCACCGCCGTTGCCACGCTGGCGCTCGGCATCGCCGTCAACGCCACCATGTTCAGCCTGGTCAGTGCGTTCCTGCTGCCGCATCTTCCGGGCCGCGATCTGCAAAGTATGGTGGTCGTCTCCTCCGTCAATCCAGACGCAACTTTTCAGCCAGACACCAATCCTGTCTCTCCGCCCAACTACGCGGCGTGGGGAAATGACACGCGCGTCTTCTCTGCGGTCACGGCGGCGAACGAATATCTCACCGGCAGCTTGTCGGGATCGGCGCAACAGCCAGAAGGGATTTCATATGCGGCCGTTTCGGCAAACTATTTCTCAGTCTTCGGCGTTTCTCCGCAACTGGGTCGAGCGTGCGTCGCGGGCGAGGATGTGCAAGGGCACGACCATGTCCTCATCCTCAGTCACGGCCTGTGGGAGCGCCGTTTCGGTTCGGATCCTTCGATCGTTGGACGGCCGGTGCGCCTGAACCGAGAGGACTACGTGGTGGCCGGTGTCATGCCGGCGGATTTCCGCCTTCTTGGATTCTCGCCCCAACTCTGGACGCCGCTGACGCTGACTGCGGCGGACGGCACACCCAGTGGCCGCAAGAATCGCTATCTGTACATGTTTGCAAGGCTCGCGCCCGGCATCACGCTCAAGCAGGCGCGTGCGCAGATCAACATTCTCGCGCAACAGGCTCAGCAGGATTTTCCGGGCACCGAGAGCCGCTGGGGCGCTTCTGTGAGGACGCTGCCAGATTTTCTCATTCACAACTTTGGCATTGGCTCGGCCATCGCGGTGATCATGACCGTGGTGGGCTTTGTGCTGCTTATAGCGTGCGCGAATGTTGCGGGCCAGCTGCTGACGCGCGCGGTTGGACGCCAAAAGGAACTCGCGGTTCGCATGTCGCTGGGAGCAAGCCGTGTCAGAGTGGTGCGCCAACTCGTGACGGAAGGGCTGGTTATCGCGCTGCTGGGCGGCGGCGTTGGCCTGTTTCTCACTTACATTGGAATTCATTTCGTTCGCGCCGGCTTGAGCTTTAACGACGGGATCAGCGCTGTTCCGATCCGTCTCGACACCAACGTGCTGCTCTTTGCCGCGCTGGTCTCGCTTGTTTCGGCCATCGTGTCGAGCGTGGCGCCCGCGCTCAAGGCGTCTCGCACAGCAATCAATACGAATCTGAAGAGCGAATCTCGTGGCGGCACCTCGGGCCAAGCGCACAGTCGGCTGCGTGTCGTGCTTGTCGGCGCGGAAATCGCCATGGCGTTGTTTCTCCTCATCGGGAGCTGCCTGTTGATCCGCGGAGTTTATATTCTCGATCACCAGGAGCTCGGATTTAACCACGATCACCTTCTGACCGCGGGGGTGGTGCTCGATAAGGCGCGGTATGTCGATTCTTCCAAACAGAACCAACTCGCTCGCAGCCTGGTCACGCAGATGCAACAATTACCCGGTGTCAAAGGTGCGGCTCTTGCCTCCGACCTTCCTGCCTCTGGCCCCGGAAGCGTTACGATTCATATCAAGGGTCAACAAGAATCGCGCTCGAACGAGCAGCACACAGCCGCGGATGTGGTGGTCACGTCGGACTATTTCCAGGTCGTCGGCGTTTCGCTGCTGAGCGGTCGCGCCTTCAGTGATCGCGACGATGCTACTGCGCCCCGAGTTGTGCTCGTCAACCAGGAGTTCGTCCATAAGTATTTTCAGGACCACGATCCTGTTGGTAAGCAGATCCAACTCGACATTGCCGGCGCACCGTCCGCATGGAGCGAAATCGTCGGCGTCGTCGGTAACGTCAAAAGCTACTCCGAAGATCCACGCAATGAACCGCAGGTCTACGAGTTTTACGTTCAGCGGCCGGTCGCGTCATTTTCCGTAATGCTTCGATCGACCGTGGACCCGGCTAGTCTCACGCCTGCTCTGCGCCACGTGGTTGCACAGCTCGACTCAGAGCTCCCACTCCTTCGGGTGATGAGCATGGACGGCGTGATCGAAGCCCAAAGGAACGGCAATCCTCTGTTCTCGCGGCTGCTGGCCACGTTTGCGATCCTCGCACTTATCCTCTCAGCCATCGGAATCTATGGGCTCATCGCGTATTCCGTGGGCCAGCGAACCCATGAGATTGGCATCCGCGTGGCTCTGGGCGCGAAGCCCTCAGACATCTCGCGCATGATTTTGAGACAAGGCCTCAAAGTTGCAGCCGTCGGTTCGGCGATTGGTTTCACGATCGCGCTGCCGTTGCCGAAAGTCTTCGACTCGATCTTCCAGGGCCCCGTTCACTTCGGTGCGCCCGTAATTTATCCGATCGTCCTCGCGGTCATGCTCATGGTTATCTTTTGTGCAACGTTGGGCCCAGCGCGGCGTGCCACGCGGGTGGACGCTACGACAGCACTCCGCAACGAATAATCGCCGAGTGCACTGGCGATTTAGCGACAGCTGAGAGCCACGGACTCGATATCACTCATACCCGGTCCCTGATTACTCGTTCCGTAGTGCCACCATCGGCTCCACCCCTGCTGCACGCCGCGCCGGGATCAACGATGCCAGCAGCGCTGCCAGGGCCAGCAGCAGCGTAGCTAGTGTCAGCATAACCGGGTCCCAGGGCTTAACGCCGAACAGCTGACCAGTCATCAGCTTGCCGGCCCCAATCGCTGCCGGAATGCCAAGCGCCAGGCCGATCCCTACCTGCGAGAAGGCACCACGCAGCACCATCTTTACCACACGCCCGCGATCCGCCCCCAGTGCCATGCGCACGCCAATCTCGCG
>PMUP01000067.1 GCA_003166865.1 Bryobacterales bacterium | reverse complement strand
GGGTTGTTCCGAACTGCTGAGTGCCAAGCTCTGAAGCCTGCGGCCACTTGTGTCCAGTCGGGAGTGTCACCCTTTCAAGGAGCGAAGAACACCTGGCAGCGCACAGAAAAAGTCCCCTCGAAGTCGGCGACGATCCCAGTGCCCGAATAACGCGCTACCCTCCCCTTGAGAATCCGGCCCTGACGACAAATTCTCACTTGCCGGTTTGGGGACGATACTGGATGGAACCGTGGCTAGGTTCCAGCGTTCACTTCTTCAACCCAGCCTGCCAGTTCAGCACCACCGTGATCGGTGAGGCCTTGCTATTGGCGGCCGTGGTATTCAGTAGAAACCTCTGCCCATCCGGAGTCATGTCCCACAGCGTCGTGACTAGTTGGGTAGAGGCCATGTCGGGAATCGCGTCGAACAGCGGCGTAGGTTTGGCGGCCTGGAATGAATCGCCCGTAGATTTCACCTCCACTGACATCATTTGTCCCGAGGGAGACAAGTAGAGGATCTCTTTGCCGTCGCGCCGCCAGCGCGGCTGGTACCCTCCTCCGTTAGAGATCATCCATTTGCCTCTATCTGTCCCCGCACTGGAGCTTCCTGGTAGCACGAACGGCCGCACGTAGATTTGGACGGAGCCCGATTCGTTCGACCGATGCACGATCCAGCGACCGTCCGGGGAAAAGCGCGCCTGCGACTCGTAGAAGGGCGTGGCCAGGACCTTCGCGGGTTTGCGCTCGCCTTTCAACGGCAGAACCCACAAGTCCGCTCCTTTCTTTGCATCAATTGCCACATACATCAGATAGCGCCCATCGCGAGACCAGTCCTGCGGATATTTCTGTTCGGGCGATTTAAGCAACAGTTCCATCCCGCCGCCATTAGCAGCCTTGCGGTACAGCTCCCTGGCTCCGTTGGACGTAAAGACGATCTGGCTGGCATCCGGGGACCAGAGGGGACAGCGCTCCGGTCCCGGATCGAAGGTGAGCCGTGTACTCGCGTTTCGCGCGAGGTCGAACAACCAAATATCTTGTTGATCGTCGAAATCAAAGGCTGCCGCGCGCGATCCATCGGGCGATAGCTCCACTTCCAGGTAGCTGGCGGGGTTCCCTACGGTCCCGAGAACCGCACCTTTGCGGTCGTACCAAGCCAGTTGCCTTATCCGCCCGGCTCCCGTGCGGTAGGCCAACGCGGCCGCCGAGCCTGCAAAGAAACCGTTCTCATTATTAACGCCGACCTGCGCCGCCACTGGCGCTGGCGCGCCTGCAAGCTCCAGACGACTGGTGTCGAATGGCTGCGCCATCAACGTCGTCCCGCGCAAGAACAACAAATACCCGCCTCCAGATTGCGCCGCGGGCACGAATCGCGATCCAGTCATCAACACGCGCTGGTTGCGTTGTTCCGTCGCCTTTGCATCCAGCGAGCCTAGATAGGTGGCAGCAGGCTGATTCGGATTGACGCGGGTATAGAGAAAGTGGCGGCCGTCCGGCAGCCAAGCCGGATCGGTGTGATTAATTTCTCCCTCGGAAAGCGCCGTGATTTCTGTTACAGTCCCGCCATCGGCGGAGACCCGGTGGAGCGGTCCACTCCCACCGCCGCCAAAAATGATCACTCCCTCAGAGTTCCAACTGCCCGGCCCCACCGTTCCGTTTCCTATGTCGCACAACGTTTCCGGCGGAGCTACGCCGGAGCTGTCTATCTTCTTCAGCCGCGGCCCTTCGGCAAATCCGACGAACCGCCCATCGGGAGACCAAAACGGCGAGCTGGCTCCTTCGGTGCCGGGCAGTACGCGGGAATCGAGCGAATCAAAGGAGCGAATCCACAAGCGGCGCGCGGCGTCGGGGCCCACGCCGGTGTAGACCAGTGCGCGCCCATCCGGGGACGGCGCCATGTCTCCCAGGTTCAGGGCCGGGTCCGCGACCTCAAAGCGAACGAGCACCGGCGGCGCGGGAGGTGTCTCGCGGAAGTGGCGAAACGAGACCGCGGTGAGTGCGATGGCGAGCGCCACCGCAGCCGCAGCGAGAACCCAGGTGAGCCGCTGAGAGGGAACGATTGCTTGTGGTTGCAAGTCCGTGAGCAAAAGCCGCCAATCGCCGATGGCCTGCAGCCGCTGCTTGGGGTCCTTTTGAAGACACGCTTCGAGCAGCCGCCGCACCTTCGCCGGAACTTGCTCCCAATCCGGCTCCTTAGTGAGCACCTGCGCGAGAGTGTCGGAAACTGTCTCGCCTTCGAACAATCGTTTGCCCGTCAGCATCTCATACAACACCACGCCGAAGGCCCAGATATCCGCGCGCTTGTCGACCGCCTTGCCGCGCGCCTGTTCTGGCGACATGTAGCCCGCAGTCCCCAGGATCATCCCCGCGCGAGTCGGAGAGATGGTGAGCGTCGGCGAATTGACGGAGTCCGCTCCCTCACGGTCACGGTTCGGAAGGGCGGCTAATCCGAAGTCGAGTACTTTGACCACTCCGGCGGGCGTGATCATAATGTTCGCCGGCTTCAAATCGCGATGGATGATGCCCTTGTCGTGCGCAGCTTCGAGTGCGTCGCCAATTTGCCTGGCGTAATTGAGAGCAGTCTCGAGCGGGAGAGGTCCTTCAAGCGTTTGACCCTCCACCAACTCCATCACCAGCGCGCGCTCTTCCACTCCGTAAATCTGCGCGATGTTGGGATGGTTCAGCGAAGCCAATACCTCGGCCTCACGCTGGAAACGGGCCATACGCTCCGGGTCCCCGGCAAACGACTCCGGCAACACCTTCAGCGCGACTTCGCGCTTCAGCTTGGTATCCTTCGCGCGGTACACCTCGCCCATCCCGCCCGCGCCAATGGGCGCAAGTATTTCGTATTGGCCCAAACGAGTGCCGGCGGCTACGGGCATGGCGGTTTGAACAATCTTACCGTATGCGCTGTTTTAGGGGATTTGAAGGCTCAAGTCATGTATAACGCGCATGCGCCCGGCTTTCCACCTGGGACCCGCCCACCAGCGCGCCGCCTATAATGTCCGAACCCACGTTCCAGCCGGCACGCCGCCCGGCCACGTTGAATTCGCGGGTGGCCCGCACGCGCCAACCCGATAGCAGCGCGATCAAGGCAACCAAGAGGGTGACAAGCACCACTCCCAGCAGCATTCCGTATTGCACTTTACCGATCCCTGTTCGCGAAGTTCGCCACATGCCCCCGTTATCTGATTGGCCATCCTGAATCAGTGGAGCCTGTGGCGACCGTTTCGATTTTCGCGGAAGCGTTCTCGATCACATCGTCTCTTCTTGGATCACCCGCCAGCAAATCGCAGCCGACTCGTCGTAACTCTCGAATCCTCGTCGCCAGCACGCTGTCGGCTAGGCCCTCTCTGCGGTACTCGTGGGATTACGCAATCTATCGACGGGACCGGCAATTCTGTTTGACCGGCACTCGCGGACCCAGATCGAAATGATTCCATGCGGCTGGCTCAAACCAGTCGAACCTTTTCCTCGGAATGCCCCGTTAGACGGCCGCCTTCGTTCCCGACGCCCAAAGCGAGATTCGGCAACTGGGATCGCTTGGACAACTCTTCAATCAGGTCCCGAAGTTTCTCTGGGTCCAGCGGTTTCGTAAGGTACCCGTTCATCCCAGCACCTAGGCAAATTTCGCGATACTCCGTGGTCGCATGCGCGGTTAGCCCGAAGATGACGGGCTGGCGTTCCTGGGGCAGGCGGCTCCGGACTTCCATAGTTGCGGCCAGGCCGTCGACCACAGGCATTTGCACGTCCATGAGAACAAGGTCATAGTGATTTCCCACGATGGCCGCCACGGCTTCGGAGCCATCCGCTGCCAGGTCCGCTTTCACCCCAAGTTTTTCGAGCAGCATGAGAACGACTTTCTGATTGACCACGTTATCCTCCGCCACCAGCACTCGCAAATGACGTCCCGCAGCGACGGTTGGCGGAGCCGCGCGCGACTTCGCAGGTTCCTGTGCGTGACCCATCAGGACGGTGAATCGGAACCTGGTTCCCTCGCCTGAGGTGGACTCCACCTGGATCGTTCCGCCCATCATTTCAACCAGCCGTTTCGAGATTGCCAGACCGAGTCCAGTTCCCCCGTAACGGCGGCTGATGGAAGCATCCGCCTGATTGAACGACAAGAACAGGCGAGGTAGTTGGTCCGGTGTCATGCCAATACCGGTATCGCGAACTTCCACGGCGATGCAATAGGATGTCTCATCCGCCCGTTCGACACGGGCCGAGAGCACCACCTCTCCGGAGCTGGTGAACTTCAGAGAGTTTGAGATCAGGTTCATAACCACCTGCCTCAAACGGGTTTGGTCCCCGGCTACATATACTGGCAATTCCGGGGACAGATCACACCCCAGGCGCAGGCCTTTTTCCGCGGCTGCGGCGCGAAACAGCCCTATGCTTTCTTCCAGCGCAAGGCCGAGATGGAACGGCGCGACCTCCAGTTCCAGTTTCCCGGCTTCTACCTTGGAGAAATCCAGGACGTCGTTAATCACCCTCAACAGCGCATCCCCGGAAGAGCGGATCATGCGGACCATGTCGGCCGCTTCGGAGGGAACCGCCATGGCTTCCAGCAGCCGGCTCAACCCGATGATGCCGTTCAATGGCGTCCGGATCTCATGACTCATGGTCGCAAGGAAGCGGCCCTTGGCTTCGCTGGCTTCGTCCGCGCGCTGCTTCTCTTCCAATACTTTGGTGCGCTCAGCTTCCAGTTCGGCCGTCCTCTGGCGTACCGCATGTTCCAACTGGCGATTCCTTTGGCGCAGCAACCGGTGCCTCCACAAAATGATGCCCCACACGGCGGCGGCGGCAAGCAACAATACCGCCGACCGAAGCCACCAGGTTTCCCACCACTTCGGCTCGATGTGGAACTCCGCCACAGCCGCTTTCGCTGAAGGTGGCCCATCCCGAACCCGCGACTGGATCTCCAGCCGGTGCCAGCCCGGTCCAAGTCCGGCAAACGAGATGCTTCGCTCCGTCGTATCGGTCCAATGTTCTCCGCCCAGCCGGTACGCAAAGTGCACTAATTGCTCGCTCTTGTAGCTGAGCGAGGAGAACTGGGCCCGGACCACCCGCGACTTTTCGTCGACGTTCAAACCGGTGATGACGGGATCGGCAACCGGCACCCCAGGCAAACGACCGCCCGGAGGCCGATAGTGCGCCAGTCCGCCGCTGGTACCGATCCATACGCTGCCGTCCGCATCGGCCCAAAAGGCTTCTCCGTCGGTATCGTTCCAGATCAGTCCGTCTTCCGTACTCAGGTACCTCCAGGAGCCGCTGACCAGGACAGAAACTCCGTTCGCACTGCCTCTCCAGAAGCGCCCGAGCGCGTCAAATCCATGAAAGGCGGTGACCTCCACCGACAATGCGTCCGCCGCCAGGATAGGCGTCGAGTGAACAATGCGGTCTCCGGAAAATTCCACTCTTTCGATCCCGGCATCGTAGCGGTGCCGCAGCCAGATTGCGCCGTCCGGGGCGACTATCGGAATGTATGGGCTGTCACTCAGGAGCCCGTCCACTTTCCGATACTGGCGCCACCGGCCTTCGCTCAAGCTCCACAGCCCGTCTGGATTGGTCATCCACATCGTCCCGCGTGCGTCTTCGGCAAGCCCCCATGTCCCATGCTCCAGCGCCGAGGGTTGATCGATACGGTGAAAGCGATCGGAGGCCGACGGCCGGTCGTTGCGAAAGACGCCGCAGGCGGTGGCAATCCACAGCCTGTCCAAGTGGTCGATGAAGCCGCGGTGCGAAGTCACGCACGGGAGCCCCTCCGCGTGGCCGAAAAGGCGAATCTCTCCGCTGGCTGAATCGATACGCGCCACGCTGCCCGGCTTCACGACTGCCCACATGGCGCCGTCGGAAGTCTCGCCCAGCCATCGCACGTTGTCACCCCCCAAACCGTCCTTCCTGGTCCAGGTCCGTATCGGCCGCTGCCCGTCTAGCCGCGCCAAGCCCAGGGAAGTCCCTACCCAAAGCGCGCCTTTCCGGTCGCGGCGGATGCTCCAAATCAGGTCGGACGGCAGGCCTTGCGCCTGGGTCCAGGCCTCCCATTCTCCGTAACCCAGCCAGCGGGCCACGCCCGCTCCGATCAATCCAATCCACAGCGACCCCTCGCGGTCTTCGAATACAGCGGCGGTCATTGCGGAGTGCAGCCCCCGTTGCTGGTCGATAACGCTCCAGACGCCCTCGCGCCAGATGGCTAACCCTCTGTCAGTGGGGACCAGGACTGATCCGTCTCGGCCCACCGTCAAAGCGCCAAAGAAGATACTGGAAGCGATGTCCGGTTTTTCCTGGACGAAGCGCGCTGCTCCGGGCGGCTTGCGGTACAGTCTGCTCGGACTTCGCGCCCACACCGAACCATCCGGTGTTATTCCGATCGCGTCCCAGGCATCGTCCGGCAAACCCTCCACCAGCCCGAACATCGAAACGCGTCCGCCGTCTTCGATGCACAGCCGCCGCCCGCAACCAAACCACAGTTGCGAACCCTTCCGCGCAATTCCGCGCATAGGCGTGCCGGCAAGCTCCGGCCCCAACGGATGGAGGCGCACGGAAAAGGAACCGTCACCGGTGGCCGCCACGCTGAACAAGCCGGAAGGATTCGCCACCACCACCCCGCCGTGCGCGTCGTTCGCCATGCCTTGCGTGCCGGACAACATGCCGCCGAGCCCGGCAATACGGTGGAAGCGCTGCCCGTCGAAACGGAAAATCCGCGCACAAGTGTTGACCCAGAGAGCGCCATCCGCCGCTACGTGCAACGTGTGGACTTCGGAGGTGCACGGCAACGCTTCGGCGGCTGCCATGAGACGAAAGCGGGCCCCGTCATACCGGTACAGTCCACCTTCCGAACCGGCCCAGACATAACCCGCTCCGTCTTGCGCCAACGATAGGATGGCTAGATTTTCAAGCCCATCGGCAGCCCCATAGTGGCGGAAACTGTACTGTTGGGCAACAGCAGAGCCGTTCAGTATCAAAATTAGTGCAGCACACGCAATGGGGTATGAAGTCGACACATCCTACACACGACTTATCGACCTGAATTGCGAGGAACAATAGAAAAACTGCGGCAGATCGGGTCACGCCGAGATTGGACAACGTCAAAGGCAGCGGGATAGTAGAGACGCGCAATCACTGCGAAGCGGCGCCCCGGATCGCGCCGTTGACGCGCAGCCGCCCTCCCGAAGAAGCCGCCCGCACTTTGCGGATGTTCCATTGGTGTTCCATCACGGATCTCGCCTACCTGCTTCTTTCCGAAATTCAACAACTTCCCACTCCGCGCCCCGCGCTTGCCGCCAACCGGGTGCTACTCTCGAACCAAAGCGCGACTCCCTGTGCCGCGCCCGGACCCTCCCCATCCGTGCCGCTCCCCAGCGAAAAAATCGAAAAAAAAACACGACCAAACACAAAACACACCCACTTGCGCCACCCGATCGCCACGCCCCCTTGGCTTCGTTTCGCCGAATTTTTCAAAACTCGAGCGCAGCCCACACACACCATGCACACCCCCACAGTCCCGGCGGCGATCTGCCGGGGAACCGGCCCGAGCTTCCGAATCCCTTGCTACCCTAAGAAACTGATGAGCTCACATAGCGCCCAGAGCGCAACACCCGCGCCGCCCGAGACCAACCAGACTGCCCCTGCCGGCCACGGTCACGAAGCAACTTTTGCCGCTCTAGCCCTGGGCGCGCTCGGCGTGGTGTTCGGCGATATCGGAACCAGCCCGCTCTATACGCTCAGAGAGTGCATGGCTGCCGCCGGCGGGGTGAAGGCGGGAGTCGAAGATCTGTATGGGATTCTTTCCTTGATGTTCTGGTCGCTGATCATGGTGGTCACGGTCAAGTATCTGACCTTCGTGATGAGCGCCAACAACCACGGCGAGGGCGGGATCTTCGCATTGCTGGCCATTGTCCCGCAGCGATTTCGCGCGACGGCGGCGCATAGTGGCAGGGTAACGGGAATGGCGCTGCTGGCGGTGATCGGCGCTGCGCTTTTGTATGGCGACGGCGTCATCACACCGGCCATCTCAGTCCTCAGCGCGGTGGAGGGGCTCGCGGTTGCCAGCCCTCGGCTTTCACCGGCCGTCGTACCCTTGACCTGCGTCATTCTCGTTGCGCTTTTTTCGATTCAACGGCGCGGCACCGGCGACGTCGGTAAACTCTTCGGCCCGGTCATGGTGCTTTGGTTTGGGACGCTGGCCAGTCTCGGGGTATTTCACATCATCCGCCGTCCGGAAATTCTCGGAGCGCTCTCGCCAATGCATGGGCTGTCGTTCTTTCTCCGTCATGGAGTCCGCGGCGGCCTGATTCTCGGCTCCGTCGTCTTGGTGGTGACTGGCGGTGAGGCCCTGTATGCGGACATGGGACACTTCGGAGTTCGGCCCATCCGCCTGGCATGGACGGCTTTCGTTTTACCTGCCCTGGTGTTGGGCTATCTCGGGCAGGGCGCGCTTCTCCTCGCCGATCCGAAGGCGGTTGCGAATCCGTTTTTCGCGATGGTGCCGGCCGGCCTTCCCACTTACTTACTGGTCCTGCTGTCCAGTGCGGCAACCGTAATTGCTTCGCAGGCGCTCATCTCCGGGGCCTTCTCTCTGACGCGGCAGGCGATGCTGCTGGGCTACCTTCCGCGAGTCACCGTGAAGCATACCGCGTTTTACACCGAGGGCCAGATCTACATACCCGAAGTCAACCGGCTGCTGGCCGTCGGATGCATCCTGCTCGTGCTGACGTTTCGTGAGTCGGTCAAACTGGCCGCCGCATACGGCATCGCCGTTACCGGGACCATGGCCATTACGTCGGTTCTGTATTTCATCGTTGCGCGATACACCTGGCGCTGGAGCGCGTGGAAAGCCTGGGCGATTCTTGCGCTGTTCTTGAGTTTCGACATTCCGTTCCTGGCCGCCAACCTCTTCAAGTTCTTCGAGGGCGGATATGTTCCGATGCTAATCGGCGCTACGTTAATCGCGGGCATGCTGATCTGGAGCCGCGGCCGCACCGCGCTGGTGGACCAATACTCACGGCGTTATTCGACCTTCGAGAACGCTAAACCCCTGATCCAGCGGTTCCTGTCTTCGCGCGTACCCGGCAGCGCCGTGTTCCTGGCGCCCGACGCCGATCACGTCCCGCCAGTCTTGATGCACCACGTCGAGCGCAGCCGTACACTGCACGAAACAGTGGTCCTGCTCACCGTCACGGAAGCGACAACCCCAGTGGTGCCAGAGGACTCGCGCTGCACGGTCGAAGTGCTTGGAGAAGGCTTCTATCAACTCTCCGTTTCGTTCGGCTACATGGAGGTCCCCCTCCTCCTCCCGGTACTGCAAAACCTGGCCGACGGAGGGCAGATCCCCTTCCAGCTTGAGGACGCGACTTACTACATCGGTCACGAAACGATCATCGCGAAAAATGGCGGCCTTCAGCGAGTACCCGAAGCGATCTTCTCCTATCTCAATCGCAACGCGGTTCACGAAGAAAGCCGCTATGGAATGCCGACGAAACAGGTAGTTGAGATCGGCACACAGATCCATTTGTAAGGCAGCCTGAACAGACTCGCTTGAGTGTAGGATGGAGCCTGTGTCTGATCAAGGCAGGAACTGGATAGCTTCGTTCACCGCCATCATTGTCGCGATGATGGCGATTCAAATGTCGAGCCTGGGGTTCTCGCCGCTGCTGCCGGCCATCCAGAAAGACTTCGGCATCAGCTATTCGCAGATCGGGCTGTTCACCGGCCTCTACGGTCTGGTGGCGATGGCAGTGAGTGTCCCCGCCGGCCTTCTGGCGAAGCGAGTGGGAGAGAAGCCCGCGCTCACCGGTGGACTGTTGGGTGTTGCGCTGGGGCTCTTGCTGCTCAGCCAAGCCTCCACGTACGAATGGGCCTTGGGCGCTCGCGCCGTCTGGCTCATCGGATATCGAGTAGCGTTTGTCTGCGTCATGACGTCCATCGCATTGGTGGCGCCGCCTGATTTTCGCAGCACCGCGATGGGCATTCTGGGCGCGATGTCATCGCTTGCCTCGGTGATCGGCGCGCCGTTTGGCACCATCATCGCCGAGCCCTACGGATGGCGCGGCGGGATCATCGGTTTCGCCGGCATGGCACTGCTAGGCGCAGCCCTGTTCTGGTTCGGCTACAAACCAATGGCGCGCAGCGGAGGACAGACTGTGTTGCACGGCCACGCCCCATCGGCCCCAAGCAGGAGTGCATTCCGCACGCCTGTGGTGTGGAGCATGGTTCTGTTGGGACTGATCAACATGGGCGGCTTCAGCGCAACGTTCTTCGTGCCATCGGCGGTGAAGACGACCTTCCATCTGAGCCCCCTGGAAAGCGCCTATGTGATCAGCGCAAGTTACGTTGTCGCGATCTTCGCCAATCTTCTGTTCGGTTATCTGTGCGATAAGTTTAACCGCTGGGACATGATGATCGGTCTGGCTGTGCTCCTGGTTCCGTCATGCTTCGCGATGATGACTCCGAACCTGCTGGTCTTCCGCGTGGCCACCGCGCTCGTGATCTCGCTCGGCCTTTGTGCAACCAATCAGATCTTCGCGCTGGCCGCGGATGTTGTCGGTAGAAGCGAGATCGGTCCTGTCATGGGCGTGGTCGGACTCGGAGGAGGCCTCTTCGGATACGTGGGGCCGCAGGTCCTGGGAATGTTGCGGGATCGCACCGGAGGTTTCACGGCCGGCTGGTATTTCGTTGCGATCGGAGTAATCCTGTCGTTGATTGAAATTGTGTTTTTGAGGCACTATATGCGTTCGAGAAAGTGACCCACCTTCTGGCGCATTTCCAGGCCGTTCCAGCCGCGCGCATCCACCATGTCGGCGGCAATCGGTAGAACGGGAACGCCCGCGGCTTCGAGCGCCCGTTCGATGAAAAGATTGCCCGTGGCCGACGGCCGCGTCCCGAGCGGCTCGAGCACCAGAGCGGCATCGATGCGATGCGCCTTGGCTTGTTCGACAATCCATTCGTTGGCCCAGGGCGGATTGTGGAGCTGTTCGTTGAAGCTGACGGTGCGGCTGGCCAGCGCCCGCAGAGGGTCGTCCAAGCCATAGCGAATATAGCCGTCCGGCCCGAACGCAAGGTACATGGACCACACGAACACCGCGCCGTAACGTTCTTCGAAGGCGGTGTAGAAATCGGTATCGTGCCACAGGCCGGCGCCCACCCACATGAGACGCACGCGCTCGGAGGGACAGGCCGCGACACCCGCATCGACGCGCTTCTTCACTTCATCGCGAAACGCGCGAGCGTGCGCAATAGCCCAATCGCTGCCGCGCAGCCACTGCGCCGCCATCACGTTGCTCACCTGCTCGTGCATTCGGACGGGCGCCTTGGGCGCTTTGCAAATCATTTCGCGCACTTCTTCGAAATATAGCTCCTGCTGATTGACGCCTTCCATCAGAGTGCGCAAGCGCTCGAAGTTGAATGTACTTCCCGTGATGCGCTCCAGAGTCCCGATGAGCGAATGAAACTGCGCCACCATGAAATCCAGCCGGTGGCTCTCGAATAGTTCGCTCCAGCGGTGACGGCTCAGCTCCCACCAGCGCGGAGGAAGTTCGGATGCGCCCGGAGCATCTAACGGAACAAACGGGGCGCCGAGTTTGGCCGCCCAGATTTCGAAAACGCGCTGGATGCAATCGCAAGTAAGCCTGGCGGAAAGGAGCGCAGGCTTTGGCAGGCCCCCCCAAGGTGCCGCTTGCGTTGGGTTTCCGGCCAGCGTGGACGCCAACGTGGAGGCAAGTGACAAGCTGCAATACCGGCATAATCCGTCGTGGTAGCCCAGGGCGTTGAGGTTATCCAGATAGTAAGGCGCCAGCCGTTTGGCTGAGACCATTGCGGCCCACCACTGATTGCTCACTACGGGAACATCCATGGCGTGGAACAGTTCGAGCGGCATATCGGCCTGCACGATGGCGTAGGGCTTCTGCTTTTCAAACACGTCCTCGCGCAGTTCGGCGAACCACGCCTTCTGATACGCGGCCGCACGAACAGTGCATTCCAATTGCTTTTCAGCCATTCGAGAGCCTCTCAATAAATGCGGCGATCGAAGCCGAAGACTCCTTGCGAACCATTAGATGCGGAATAGCGCGTTCGTTCAGATAATCGCGCAGGCGCGGATAATCCCAACCGATGACGTCGTCTTCTTCCGGGAGATAGACGATCACGCCGTCCACCTCAGTCGCTTTGCGATGGAACCACGCATCGGCAATCTCGCCGGAGAATACTCGGGGACTGGGAGCATCGAAATAGTATTTGTCAAAAATGGCCCGCATGGGATCAATCGTGGCGTCGATGTCCAGGCCGGCGGCGCGCGAGCCCCACCAATCGTCTTCAGCCACCACGATCGCGCCGTGCGCCTCGATGGCCGCGCAGAAATCAGGCGTGTCCTGAAGCGAGCCTTTGATCAGAATCCGTGGCCCCTGGATCGGCGCCCGCGTTTGGATTTCCAGGAGCGCTTCCTGCGCCAGCGTCGTGTACTCGACGCGATCCATAAAATACCAGGCACCGATCAGGGCCAGCGCTTCCGTCCCAGAGAGCCTCGGGGCCGGACCTTCGCGCTGCTGCAATAGTCCGCGAATTGCCTGGCGCGCGGCGTTTCCTTCGGCGATGGCTGTCGCGAGCGCATCGGGTTCGACAGCCCGGCCAGTCAATTGCTCCAATGTGCTTTTCAGATCGTGAGTGCGTGCTAGTCCGTAGGCTTCGGCCTCAGCCGATCTCGCGTGCAGCAGGTTGTAGAGGATCGGCACGGGCGGGCTCTGTGAATTACCCTGGCGAACCACCTCGCGCAGATAGAGGTAGAGTTTGTGCTCTTGCTCGGAGGTTCTGGGAATGATAACAGCGCTGAGGGCCGCGGCCTCGGAAGAGAGCAGAAAATCGAAGATCGCTTTCACGCGCGCGCTGAAAACGTCCTCCATGTAACGATCGGCGAGTGGCGTGTATCGGCGGCGCGGGCTGAGGAGAACGGGATCGAATCCGGCCGCTCGCAACAACTCCCAAGGCACGGTATTGGAAGTGACACCCACCACCGGCATCTGGCCTCGCGACGGGATCGCTCGCTCTATATAGGCCTTCGTAAGGGTCGCGATTGCCGACACGCTTCAGATCACCCGCTTCGTCTTCAACTCTTCGAAACGCTCCTCGGAATAGCCGAGCAAGTCGCAATACACCGCGTGATTGTGCTCTCCCAGGCCGGGCGGAGGCTGATCGAATCCGGCTTGCGCTCCGGAGAATTTGATCGGCATGCCCATTCCATAAATATCTTCCACCACGCCGTATTTGGGATGAGCCAATGGCACCGTCTCGCCTCGCGAGACGACGCGCGGATCGCGCACGGCATCCTTCGGATCGCGTACTTCGGCGGCCGGGACGCCCTGTTGATCCAGGGCCGCGATCACCTCCGCGCTGGTTCTAGAACAGGTGAAGGCTTCGACAATGGCGTCCACTTCAGACACATTCACCACGCGGTCATCGCGCAGGGCGAAGCGCGGATCCGTTATCAGATCCGGCCGGCCGATGGCGCGAAACAGAGAATGCGCGAACGCTTCCGTGGGTGCGCAGATGGAGACGTAGCCGTCTTTAGTTCGATACAGTCCGAACGGAGCGAGGCGCGGCACGGTGAGGCCGGTTCGTTGCGGGACGCCGCAGCGCTCCAGCAGATCGAAAGGTTCACCCGCCACCATCATGGTCATAACGCCGAGCATGGAGACATCCACGTGCTGGCCGAAGCCGGTGCGTTGTGCTTGGTGGATTGCCGCCAGCACACCGATCACTCCAAAGAGCGGCGCGTTGAGATCCGCGAACGGCACGCCGATGCGCACGGGGGGATCAGCGGGTCCGCCGGAAGTCAGCATGACTCCGCTCAACGCCTGAATGATGGCGTCCATTGCTTTGCCGGTGCCTGGTTCGCCTTCGCTTCCGAAGCCCGTGATAGAGCAGTAGACGATGCGCGGATTTATCTCCTGAGCAAAAGTGTAGCCGGCGCCCAGGCGATCGAGCGTACCTCGGCTGAAGTTTTCGACGATGACGTCGGCGGTCTTCACCAGGTCGGCATACACGCTGCGCGCTTCGGGGTGCTTCAGGTTGAGCGTCACGCCCAGTTTGTTGCGAAGCCGGTTGAGAGCGGATACGGATATGTCGTCTGCGTGCTGCCGCGCGAGCGTCCCTCCCGCGGAGCCCAGGTAGGGCGCGTTGGAGCGGCAGGTATCGCCTCCGCCGATCGGGTTCTCGATCTTGATGACCTTGGCGCCGAGACCAGCCAGCAGCAGAGTGGCAAAAGGGCCGGCCAGCGCCGTGGTCAAATCCAGCACTGTGATGTCTTCCAGGGGAGTGTTCTTCATGGAGGAATTATTCGGGGGATGGGTGGTGCGTGGCGCGAGGCATTCGATTCGAGCGTAGCAGGCCTGGAATTCAACTGCCGCGTTCATCGACGGCGAAATCGAAAGCCGCGTTCAGATGCACGGCGATGGAGTTTATATACAAGACGCCGTTGTATTCAAACGTTGCCAGCATCCTTTGCTCCGGAAAGGCCAGCGGCAACTCCGTGCACGCCAGACACACCGCCGGCTGCGCGGTTAACCGCGGCTGGAACGTGCTCTTCGCAATCCTCCCCAGCCGCTCGGCCGCCCCCTTCAGCTTGCCAAGTTGTAAATCTGTAATCAATCCGGCCGTCTTAGCCCGGGCTGCCTCGTCCTGCGGGGCGGCCGCCTCAATCCCATGCTTGGCGAACTCTTCGCGAAAAGTTGCCGATCCCATCGTGAGAGCCGTGCCTAGTATCAGAACCTCGCTGGCTCCGATTCGCGCGCTTTCCTTTGCCACCACGTCGAAGATGTTGATGACCGGAATCCCAATCCCGCCGGCGATGGACGTGAAGCGATGGTGGGCAGTGTTGCTTGCGATGATCGCGAAATCGGCGCCGCTGGCTTCCAGGCGCTGGAGCGCGGCGCGATGGTAGGCGTCAAATTGCACCCAGGAATCTTCATCGCCATCGATGCCGAGATAAGAAACTGCCTTGTTCAGGTCCAATGATTCGATACTCATCTCCGGTGTCGACGGTATACCTCGCAGTTTCCTGGCGCGATGCCGCTGCTGGCTTCGACGGCAGATCTCGGAGTAGTAATCCACTGTGGATCGCCAAGCGACGCCGCCCACGATTCCGATTTTCTTCATGGTTGTTCCGAGTGTTCTGGCTGGGCGATTATGCTTTTCCCGCGAGTTTCGAAGGAAGGTTGAAGGTTCCATCTACTAGTTCGACGAAGTTTCTCTCTTCACGGATGATCATGCGCGTGGTCTCGACCATCGCGGCATCCTCACGCGCCTCCGAATCTGACTTCAAGCGTGCCCGGTAGGCCTCATAAGAGGCGAGACTATCGAATGCGATCAAACCCCAGGCCACATTGTTGGTACCTTCATAAGGAAGAAAATACCCGATCAGGTGGCCGCCGCATTGAGGAATGATGCTGATCAAATTTTCGGCGTGCTTCTTGAATCCGTCTCTCTGGAACGGATCGATCTCGTAGCGGATGACGCAGGTTATCGTCATGGGTGTTCTCCTTGTGGCCGGCTTGGCCGATGCACATTCGGCAGTATGCCAGTTGACGGACATGAATAATTCGTCTACCGTCAAAGTATGAATGTCGAGCACTATGCTGACGCGGCGATCTCCAGAATTGCGGCGGCCATCGGCGAGCCGGCCCGAGCTCGCATCCTCTATTGCCTGATGGACGGCCATGCACGAACAAGCACCGAGCTTTCGGTGGTGGCTGAAGTGAGTCCGTCGACCGGGAGCGTACACCTAAGCCGGCTGAAAGCAGAGCGGCTGGTCAAAGTGGTTGTCCAGGGGAAGCATCGCTACTACAGTCTGGAAGGACCCAACGTGGCCCACACGCTTGAAGGGCTGAGCGTTCTCGCCGGCGGATCGCGCGCCAGGTTCGTGCCGAATACGCCCAGCCGGCTCCGTGTTGCACGGACTTGCTACGACCACCTGGCGGGCACATTGGGCGTGTTGCTGCACGATCGGTTCCAAACATTGCGGTGGCTGTCCGTAGATTCCACCGAGGCGTACGACCTCACACCCCACGGAGCGAAGGCGTTTGAGGCTCTCGGGATTGACCTAGAGGTAACCCGGATGCTGCGCCGCCGGTTCGCGTATGGATGCCTGGATTGGAGTGAGCGACGGCCTCACATTGGCGGGGCGTTGGGGGCGGCTCTTCTGAAAGTCGCGCTGAAAAGGAAATGGGTGCTGCAGGATCTCGACAGCAGAGCCTTAGGTATCACAAGTCTTGGGCGGCGCGAAATGCTGGCTCGATTCGGCGTTCACGTTTGAGGCGGCTTCATTCGTCCCGAAGAGCGATCAGCGGTTCCAGGCGTGACGCTCGGCGCGCTTGTAGATAGCCAGCCAGAGATGCTACTACTGCCAGAAGCACAACCGCGAGCGAAAGCGTCAGTGGATCGCGCGGCGTCAAGCCGTAGAGGAAAGTTGCCACGAGCCGGGTGGTCGCGAGCGCCACGGCAAGCCCGAGCGCGAGACCGACG
The DNA here is from genome assembly GCA_003166865.1 of Bryobacterales bacterium. Classification (GTDB taxonomy): domain Bacteria; phylum Acidobacteriota; class Terriglobia; order Bryobacterales; family Bryobacteraceae; genus Palsa-89. The sequence continues at coordinate 140,881 of PMUP01000067.1, read as the reverse complement.
GCGATTAGGAGCCCCACTTCGCGCATCACCATCCGCAGCACACGCGCGGGTTCGGCGCCGAGCGCCATGCGAATCCCGATTTCATTGCGCCGCCGGGTCACGTTGTACGACATCACTCCATACAAGCCGATCATCGCGAGCAGCAGGGCGAGTCCTCCAAAGAATCCCGAGAGCGTGGCGAGCAGCCGTTCGCGCGATAGCGATTCGTCCACCTGAAGCGCCAGCGTGGTGAAGTTCAAGGATGCGTCGCGATTGACGTCGGCGATGGAAGACTTCGCGGCGGAGATCAGGCCGGTGGGTGCACCGGCGCTGGCACTTAGCTCGAACGTGATGGATTGGTCTGGCGTTGCGTTTTGGCTGGCGGCGAGGTAGGTGATGGGGCGATTTTCCTCGCGCAGCTTTACGTATTTCGCATCCTTGACCATGCCGACGATTTCGATCGGGTCGCCCAGCTTGCTGCCTTCCTCCACCCGGTACCGCTTGCCGATTGGATTTTGTCCGGCGAAGAACTTCTTCGCCAACGTCTGGTTCACGATGGCCACCTTGGGCGATTCCGGGGTATCGTACGAGTTGAAATCGCGTCCGGCTAGAAGATCCGTGCCTAGAGTTTCAAAGAACTGGTCGCTCACCGAATTGTCATAGACCAGAGTGTCCTGCCGACCCTTGGAAGTGTAGCCGTCGAACTGCAAATACCAGGCGTCGATGGCGCCGTTGATCGGCGTCTCATCCGAGGCACTGACGGAGCGGACGCCGGGCAGCGCGCGCAGATGCTCCAGCATTTCCCGGAAAATCGCACTGCGGCGCGCCGGCGGATACTGTACGTTGCGCAGATCCACATCCGCCAGCAGGACATGGTCGCGCTCAAAACCAGGGTCGAGTGTTTCGAGGCGGAAGAAGGTCGCGAGCATCAATCCCGCACCGGCCACCAGGACCAGCGACAGCGCCACCTGCACGACCACCAGCGCCTTGCCGAGCCCGAACTTCGAGCGTTCGATAGTTCCGCGCGCATTCGCTTTCATGGCTGACTGCGGATCCACGCGCGTTCCTCTCCAGGCCGGCGCAAGGCCGAACAACAGGCCGGTGAGAATGGCCACGCCGGCCGTGAATGCCAGGACGCGATAATCGATGCTGAGATCGAGAAACACTTTGCTCTGACCCAACGAAAGAAAACCAACCAGAAATCGCCCGCCCCAGTGCGCGAATACAATGCCCAACGCCGCACCGGTGAGCGACAGCAGCAGACTCTCGGTGAGAAACTGGCGCATCAAGCGCCACCGCCCCGATCCGAGCGCCATGCGAATCGCGATCTCCCTCTGCCGGGCCGCGCCGCGCGCCAGCAGAAGATTCGCCACGTTGGCGCAGGCGATTAGCAGCACCATTCCGGCGATCGCCAGCAGCACGAGCAGCGCCTGCCGGTAGTCCCCGCGAAGAAAGGAAAGTCCGTTGGCAGCCATCCGCGTGCTAAGCGTACGCTTCCGATCTCTATCGCGATCCTCCGGCCTCAGATCGGGCGGTAGCGTGGCTTCAAAAATCGGCCTCGCGAATATCCGGAGACGCGCCTGAACCTGACTTGCGGAAATGCCCGGTTTCGGGCGGCCGATGATACGAAGCCACACTGCGTCGCGTTCGTCGAGCGCGCTGTTTTCGGCACGAATGATTTTTTCCGCGCAGAGCGGTACGTAAAGAGCGCTATCCCTTCCAACGTCGATGCCCGTAAATCCGGGCCCAAGCACGCCCAGAATTTCGAAGGGGTGATTGTCGAGCGAGATGGTCTTGCCAACCACATTGGCGCGGCCTTCGTATTCCCTCCGCCAGAAACCGTAACTGAGCACAGCGGTTCCAGGGCAGCCCCGATGATCGTCGGCCGTGGTGAAGTCTCGTCCGATGATGGCGCGCAATCTAAGCGTGTCGAAGAACTGACCCGACATATAGGCCCCCTGCGCGTAGCGCGCCTCGCCTCCAGCCGCCAGGTTAAAGCGTTCGAAGCCGTAGGCAAAAATCCCGGAAAAGGCATCCTGGCGATCGCGAAGCTGCTCCCAAATCGGGTTGGTGAAAAACGGATTGTCGCCAATAGTCACCTGGAGCAGTTGCTCCGGATGGCTGACGGGCAGCGTCTTGAGAATCACCGAATCGATCAAGCTGAAGATCGCGGTGTTGGCGCCGATGCCCAGCGCCAGCGAGAGGATGGCTACGGCGGCGAATCCGGGACTGGAGCGCAGCGCGCGAATGGCATAGCGAAGGTTCACGGTGATACGCGCACCGCGACGCGGCGATTCTGGTAGTCGGTTGCGCCATTGGCGGCGGCCGGTTCAGAGATCCAGCGAACCGCGGATGCCGGCGCGCCCAGTCCCTTCAAAACTTCCGCGACGCGCTCGGCACGCAGCCGTGACACGTTGGCTTTTTCGGTCAAAAGACTTCCGTTGGAAAGAAGCGTGGAAGCCCGATAGCCGATCACTTCCACAGTTTGCGCCTTGGAAACGCGGGCATACTCGGCGATATCGGTAAGCTGGCGTGTATTGCGGGCAAACAAGAAGTCGCTGTCGAAATCATATTGAATGACGAACTCGCGTTCGATGAACGGAGGTTCCGGTTTCTGGGGAGGGACGGCGGCGGTGGATACCGGAGCCAGACGCGTGGATGGTCCGGCAGGGCGCTTGGCGGGCGGGGCGTCGATCCCAGGTTCGGCCGGCAAGATGGTGTTGCAGGCGCGGTTCAGTTCCGGAAGTACCGAGACATGCAGGGGGTTCAACGGAATCCCTCCGCAAACGCGCGGGCCGGCCGCGACGACGCCTTCCACCAGCACCTCGTGCAGCAATTGCGGAGGATAGAACGCGGCCGTGATGTCCTGCTGGATTCCGAGGAAATATGTTTCGCCCTGGTAGTCGGCCAAAAAGCACGGAACGGTTTTGGTGTCGCGCACGACGGGGCAGGCGACGAAGGCTTTCTGCTGAGCGAGAGCGGGCAGGGCGATGATCAGGGGCAGAAGAGGCTGGATCGGGAAACGCATTAGAGAACTCCCAGAAAATTCATCAGGTCCTGCTTTTCCAACTCCGTCATCTTCATGTCGAAGCGTCGATCGTAGAAATCGACCAGTTCGCGAAGCGATTTCATGGAGCCGTTTGAAAAATAAGGAGCGCGCGCGGCGAGCCCGCGAAATTGCTGCAAGACGATGGATCCCACATCCACACATCGGCCCGAAATCAGCGCGCGGCCGGGATCGCTGGTATAAATCACGCGGCCGAGGTAAGGGTGCGGCGGAGCATCCTTATCGCACGTAATCTTGAACACCGGTAGTTCGCGGGATTCACTATAGAGCGGCGGCTCGGTCCAAGTGGGATAGTTCGTGGTGCCAAGATCGACCCACCCGGCTGAAAGATCCTGGCCCGTCATCTGCGCATTGTGGCAGGTGGCGCAGGTTCTCTTAAGAGGATTTCCCAGGCCAATGGAGTTGATATGCGTGGCATCCCGCAGCCAGAATTGGCGGAACATGAAGACGTCGTTGCCGCGAGCAACCGACGCACGGAATTCGGCCTGAGGCGATGGCGCGGGTGGTGGTTGTTTCCAAGCGTCGAACAACTGGAAGACCGGATCGTAGTCGTTGTCGCCAAGCACTCCGGGTTTATGCTCCGCCATCGCGCGCGGGCCCAGCGCCGGTGGGCCGCCCGCTTCCGCCAGGTTGCCTGCGCTGCGATCGAAAATCTGCGCGACGTAAATCTGGCTTTCGAAATCGACAATGCGCTGGACGAGCGCGTCGGCCAGCGGGCCGTGACTCTCTCCGTGCTGAAGTCCGGCATTGCGGGCTTGCGAGCGGAGACTAGGCTCGCGCGCATCGGCCATGAAATTCATGCTGACCGGCCTTCCAGTCTCTGGATCAAGATCCGCCATCCCACCCAGCTTCAGGGCGAACTGAGGATTTGGATTGGTGACGTACTTCAAATTCGCCGCCATGCGCGGACGCCGGAACACGGACACCGCGGGGTTGGCGCTGTGAAGCCCGTAGGTAGCGCCGGTATTGCAACCGGTAGGATCGCTCACTATTTCGATCGAAAACTCCGGCCGGCCTTTCGGCGACGACGGCGGCCAGGGAATTGCCAAACGAATCAGTCCGCGATTCAGCAGCAGGGAGTGGGAACTTTCCTTGTCCTGCGGAAGATCGGGGCAGTTGGAGCCGTCCACGGCGGCAAACAGCGGGTCCTTACCGTGGGTTGCGCTCCATCGCTCGCGAATCGCGGAAACCGAAATCGTCATGGCATAGGCAGGCTGATGGCACGTGACGCAGGCGCGGCCGTTAACGCCGAGGGGTTCAAAGAACGGATGCCCTTGGGTGTTGACCGGGCCGGAGGCGTTCACGACTCCAAGCCGTCCGAGAGCGTCGTCGAACTGAACTTCGGCGGGAAGTGTGGCACCCAGGCCTGGTTCGATCCAGCGAGCTTGCTCTTGTGGAGAAGGTCCTGGCGTGGTGAGAAGCTTCTCGAAGAACTGAAACTTCGCGGGGCTGCTCGCGACGGGGATTGGCCCGGTCTTGTCGCCCAGCTCCATGATTTCCTGCTTCTCGTCTACTGGCGCCCATTGCGCTAGACCCTTTCCATTGGGATCGCCGTTGGCGGCGAAATTCGCCCAATAGGACGACATCATGGCGGCGATTTTGCGGTCGGCGTCGGTGAAGGGACGATCCGACATGTATAAGGTGTTCAAGACGTAGGGAACTTCTGAAGTGTGGAACGCACCGAAACGCTCGGCGTCGGGCCCGGGCAGAGCGTGGTCCCACAAGTATTCGTACACCTTGGTATGGGCAGTCTTCGACCGCTCCCTGGCCCAGAGATACATGGAGACAAGCGCTCGATCATGGACGTCCTGGCTTGGTGGCCCTTGCGAGGGCCCGAATCCTCCGAGTTCCCCGGTGTTGGCGCCGGTCAACGTAACGACGTCGTTCTGTTTTCCTTGAGCGATGATTTCGCGGACCGGGGCGGGCAGCGAGTAGCCATCTATAATCGGCGCGAAACGCAGACCGGGTCCGGTGGGCCCACCTGCGGCTGACTCCGTCAGCTCCTGCCAGCTCATGGCGCGCAACTGGTCGAGCGACTTGGCTCCCTTCGATTGCGCGAATTTCTGTCCGTCTGCTTCGGCCTCAGCCAAGGTGTGAGGACCAGGGATGCCGGCGCGGTCGATGTTGGAGCCACCGCTCTCGATAATCGCGCGTTGAAACAAACCCTTGGCAAGCGGGGATGCCGTGAGGTCGTGCACCGACATTCCGCCGGCGGACTCCCCGGCGACAGTCACACGGTTCGCGTCGCCGCCGAATCCGGCGATATTGTCATGCACCCACTGGAGCGCGGCAATCTGGTCGAGCAGGCCGTAATTTCCGGAGCTCCGGTGGGCCGATTCGTTGGTTAACTCGGGGTGCGCCAAAAATCCCAATACGCCGACGCGGTAATTGATCGTGACCACCACCAGGCCCTTTTGCGCCAAGCCTTCGCCGTCGTAGACCGGCACCGACGCCGATCCCTCCGAGAAACCACCTCCGTAGAGATACACGAATACCGGCCGTTTTTCCGCGGGCGAATTCGCGCCGGACCACACGTTGAGATAGAGGCAATCCTCGCTGATTTCGCCATGCGCCATGAACTCGTGGGTCCACGGTTTGCGTTCCGCGACAATGTGCTGAATGCAACTGGCCGAGAATTTGTCCCCGCGACGAACTCCCTGCCAAGGCGCGACCTGCCCCGGAGCGCGCCAGCGCAAGTCGCCGACCGGCGGTGCGGCAAACGGGATTCCTTTGAAGGCCATGATGGACGGATCTTTGCCGGGTAAACCGGAAACGAGTCCGCCTACAGTCTTGACCGGGTGGTTGATGGAGGCGGCGAGAGATCCCATTGCGAGGGACGCAAGGACGATGAACTCGATGGTCCGCATTAATTGGCTCCGCAATCCGGAAACATGATCTGCGCCGTTTGAAACAAGTATCGCCGCCAGTTGGCCCATTCGTGCCCGCCGGTGCTCAAGACCCAGAAATTGCGAACGCCGTATTGGTTTAACAGCGCGAGATCCTTCTGACCGTTGTTCAGCGCGATGTCGGTTTCGCCCGCGGCCATATAAAACGGGACACGGAAGAGGTCGTTGGTTTTTGGATCCTTCAGCAGTGGTGCGAAGTTCTCGTCGAACTGCTTGAGACTTTCCGGGCTAATGTGGCCGGAACTGTAGACGAACAGCTCGCTGAACGTATCCAGGTGCGGCAGGCCGGTGTGCATTACCACGAAACCGCCCATGGATAATCCGGCCAGCGCCCGATAATCGCGGCTGGCCTTGGTCCGGTAATGGCTGTCCACGTAAGGGATGATGTCCTTCAAATATTCCTGGGTGCAGGCATCGTCTTTACCAGGGGCCGAGGGCTCATAGTTGGCGCACACGTGAGTGTCGGGCATCACGATAAGCATGGGTTTGGCTTTGCCGGTGGCGATCAGACTATCCAGGATGAACTGTGCGCTGCCGCCCCCTTTCAGATTTTCCGAGGTCCAGTGCGAGTCGTCGCCGCCTCCGCCGTGGTTCAAATAAAGGACCGGGTAGCGGGTGTTGCCGGCATAGTCCGGCGGTAAGTAGACATGCATTCGTTTGTCAGCACCGGCGTAGTTTTTGTAAGTGGCCTGTTCCACCTTTCCGTGCGGAACGTCGGCCTTCGCAAAGAACGCAGTCTCGGTGAGAGTAGGCAGCGCAGGCAGGATCGGGAGAGGACAGACGCCTGCTTTGGGAGCTGGACGTATTGGAGGCCGCGGCGGTTGGGCCAATAACAAGCTCGTTATTCCGAATAGCCAGAAGAGTCTTTGCGACATTGTAAACTCCTTATCGCGCGATTGTGATCACGGTCTCCGCGATACTCGTGCCATTTCATTCGAGTGTATATGAACCGGACGCCGGAGCGGCACGCGCGCGGTTTTGAGTCAGCGCGCCATAATGATACGCATGGATCGATTCATCGGCGCTGTAGCTTTGCTGGCTGGAATCTGTAGTGCGGCTTTTGGCCAGGATTCGCCCGCGACACTCCGCCAGATGGCGCACGACTACTACGAGTGGCAGACGCGGGAATTTCCGGTCGACACCAGCGACAGTGGGCTGCACACTCAGGATGACAAGCTGACCGACTTTTCCAAGGCGGCGGTGGCAAATCGTCAACGTCACATTCACGAGCTGCTGGAGCGCATTCGCGCCATGCATACCGAGGGCTGGCCGAAAGACGATCGTATCGATCGCGTCCTGTTTCTCGCGCAGCTGGAATGGCCGGACTTTGACTCGCGCGTACTGAAGTCCGCGCAGGCCAACCCGCTTACCTATGTTAATGAGTGCAGCAATGCGATCTTTAGCTTGCTCAAGAAGGACTACGACACGCATGGACACCGCGCTATGGCGGCCGAGCAGCGGTTACGAGCCATGCCCGCGATGTTGGCCCAAGGGAAGGCGAATCTGACCGCGCCGGTGCGCTTGTACGCGGAACTGGCGATAGAATCGGCGCGCGACATCGATCCGCTCTTCACACAGAGCCTGATGACATTGACTGACGAGCTGTCGCCGGCCGAGCGCGAGCAATTTGTGAAGGCGCGAGATGAGGCTCTGAAGTCGATTCACGCCTTCGCCGACGATCTGGAGGCGCGGGTCGGGAGTATGCCCGCGTTCCGCCCGATGGGTCTCGAAAACTACAATTATCTGCTTCATCATGTGTACCTGTTGCCGCTGGATGCGGCGCAGCTGGCCATGTTGAGTGAGGCGGAACTGGCGCGGTACAGGGGCCTGGAGGCGCTGCTTCCGAATCCCGCGATGGCCGATCCAGATCCCGCGCGCAGCCAGAATATTCCCCGCAATGAGAATGAGTTCTTAGCGGCTTACGAAAACCGGTTGAAAGATATTCTCGGGTTTTTGCGGAGCCAGAACCTGATCACGATTCCCGAGTACGTGGGAGCTTTCCATATCCGGCAGCTTCCGGAAGCGTTCAAACCGACCAGCCCGGGAGGGTTCATGAATCCGCCGGGCGTCTACGATCGGGACAGCAGCGGCTTTTATTTCATTCCCACCTATTCGCCCGACAGCAAGAACTTCTACATTCGCGCTGGCATCGAGGAACCGCGCCCAATTCTGGGTCATGAAGGAATTCCAGGGCATTTCCTGCAGCTTTCAATCGCGAATCATTTGGCGGACGAGATCCGCCGGCATCATAGCGATAACGTTTTCGTCGAAGGGTGGGCCTTGTACACCGAAGAGATGCTGCTGCGGCGCGGGTTTTACGCACCGGGCTCGGCCGCGGAAGGCCAGATTCTGAGGCTCTCGCGCTATCGGGCCGCGCGCGTGGGCGTGGACGTGAACCTGCACACGGGACGCTGGACGTTCGATCAAGGCGTCAAGTACTTCATGGAAGCCGGCGGCCTGGACAAGGAAGCGGCCACGGGCGAGGCAGCCGGCGCCGCAAGCGACCCTACGCAGAAGATGACTTACATCACCGGCAAATTCCAAATTCTGCAACTGCTGGGACGATATCGCGACAAGCTGGGCGCCGAGTTCACGCTGAAGCGCTTTCATGACGATCTGCTGGCCAATGGGAGCTTGCCGCTCTCGATCCAAGCGTGGATTCTGCTGGACGATCCGGCCGATCTGGATAAAGCGCGGTAGAATCGGAGCGATGTCCATGGTCGCTCAGCCACATTGGGCGAGTGAGGCGGAGCGGTTCAGAACGCTGTATCAACTCCTCGCGGCTCTGAGCCGAGCCAGCACGTTACAGGACGTCTACACGGTAACGCTCACGAGTTTGCTGGATGCAACCGGCGTCGATCGCGCGGCCATACTACTATTCGACGACGATGGTGTCATCCGGTTCAAGGCATCCCAGGGGCTTTCCGCTGAATATCAAGCGGCGGTTACGGGACACTCACCCTGGCCGCGCGGAACCCGAGACGCGCAGTCACTGGTGGCGCCCGATGTCCTGGTTGACGAGAGTCTGGCGTTGTACCGGGAACTCTTGCTGCGCGAAGGCATCCGCGCGATAGCGTTCGTGCCTCTGGCGCTCGACGCTGGCGTCTTCGGCAAGTTCATGCTGTATTACGCCCAGCCACATGAGTGTACGACGGAGGAGTTGGAGATCGCGAACGCGATGGCTGCTCACGTGGCCTTAGCCATCCAAAGAAAGCAACTTGAAACGGCTGGTCTGCACCTGGCGGCAATCGTCGAGAGCTCCGAAGACGCCATCATCAGCAAAGATTTAAACGGGAACATTACGAGCTGGAACCGCGGCGCGGAGCGTACTTTTGGCTACACCGCCGCTGAAGTCATAGGCAAACCCGTGTCGATGCTGGCGGCGCCCGACCGTCTGGATGAAATGCCCGAAATCCTTTCCAAGATAAAGCAGGGGCTCCGTGTCGAACATTACGAGACGCGCCGGCGCAGAAAAAACGGAGAAATCATCGATGTCGCTCTTACGGTTTCGCCGGTCCGCGATGCGGCTGGCCGGATTATTGGGGCATCCAAGATAGCCCGCGATATTCGCGATCGGAAGCGCGCTGAGCAAGAGCGTGCGCTACTGCTCTCGCGGGAGCAGGAGGCCCGCCGAACAGCCGAGCTGCTCAATCAGGTGGCTCCCAGGGTTTTGGCGCAACTGGACCTTGAAAAGCTGGTCCAAGAAGTGACCGGCATTGCCAGCACGCTGGTGGGAGCCGAGTTCGGTTCGTTCAACACGGACCTCCCCGCGCCGACATTCCGCGGTGAAGGCGTGGTGCGTCGCGACGACGTGACCCAAGATCCGGGGTACGGCAAAAGTTCGCCGGAGCTTGGCATGCCGAAGGAGCATTTGCCGGTCCGCAGCTATCTCGCTGCGCCTGTCAAAGCGCGGTCAGGCGAGATTCTGGGCGGGCTGTTCTTCGGTCATTCCGTGCCAGCGAAGTTCACCGAGGCTCACGAAGCGATCATTACCGGTATCGCCGCGCAGGCCGCAATTGCCATGGATAATGCGCGCCTGTTCGAGCAGTCCCAGTGGGCGCAAGCGGAGCTGAAGCGATCGAACGAGGAACTGCGGCGCGCCAATCAGGATCTCGAGGTTTTCGCCTACTCAGCCAGCCACGACTTGCAGGAGCCGCTGCGGACCATTTCACTATCGGCGCAGATCATCGAACGGAACTTCGGACAGCGGCTGCAAGGCGAGGACTCTACGCTTTTGGGGAACATCCTGGCTGCGTCCAATCGGATGGGCGCGCTCATAAAGGATCTTCTCGCGTACACGAGAGCGACGAAATATGAGGAAGGACCAGCGCCCAACGTCGATTCGGCGGGCATCCTCGCCAAGGTCTTGGAAAGCATGTGGGGAGCACTTGAGGAGACCGGGGCTACCGTCACCACCGCGGAGCTGCCGATGGTTGCTATCCATGAAGGCCGGCTTGCCCAGTTGTTTCAAAACCTGATTAGCAACGCCATCAAGTATCGCAGTAAGGAGGTTCCTCGTGTCCACGTCGGAGCAGACGAGCGGGACGGCTGGTGCGTATTCTCCGTGGCTGATAATGGGATTGGGATCGAAGCGCAATATGCGGAGCAAATTTTCGGACTCTTCAAGCGCCTGCACGGCCGTGACCGGTACCCGGGCAGCGGCATTGGATTGGCGATTTGCCAACGTGTCGTGGAGCAGTACGGCGGCCGTATCTGGCTGGAGCAGTCTACCCCCGGCGGAGGATCCACCTTCTGCTTCGCCCTGCCCTCGCGCACCCGATAGCGATTCACAATCCGAAGCTTCGGCTGATCCCAGACTCCCTACGGTGTTGCTGGTTGAGGATAACCCGACGGACGTATTCGTGATCAAGGAAGCGATTGAGCGATCCGGCCTGAATCTCAACCTCCGTATCGCCCGCAACGGACAGGAGGCGCTACTGTATCTGCAAGACCTGGCAGGGAGTGAGAAACCCTCGTGTCCCGCGCTGGTGCTGCTCGACTTGAACCTACCGAAGGTTGGCGGCATTGAGGTGCTGCGGCATCTCCGAAGCAGCTCGCTGTGTAGCCGGACGCCCGTAATCGTGGTTACCTCTTCGACCGCCGAAACCGATCGCGCCGCGGTTCGGCACCTGGGCGCTGAAGCGTACTTCCAGAAACCAACAAGTCTATCGGCTTATATGGAACTTGCGGAGGTAGTGAAGCGCATTCTCCGTCCCGGCGAAGAGGACGGGGAATCGCAACGGTGAGGTTTCCTTGAAGAGCGACACGAGTCGTTTTACAATAGCTGTGGGGAGGGGCAATGTCGCCCTGGGAAAAACTTCTTGAACGACCACATTCTCGAGGTCACTTCGTACAGTTGTACGAGGCTGACGAGGTAGCGCTCACCAAGAACGTGGGTCGCTATCTCTGGGAAGGCCTGCGGCGCGGGGAAGGCGTTCTGGTTATCGTAACGCCAGAGCACAAGGAACTGTTCTGCGGGCATTTGAACCACTTGGGCGCCAACCTTCCGGCTCTGCTGGGAAGCCGTCAACTGGTCTTCTGGGATGCCGAACAGACCCTGGCTCAGTTCATGGATGCAGGACAACCGGACTGGCAGCGCTTTGAGAGCGTCGTACGCTCAGCGATGCGCGAGGTCCATCCGAGCCTGGGCGGCGGCGAGGATTTGCGCGCATATGGCGAGATGGTGGGAATTCTGTGGAAGGCGCGGCAATTCGCGGCCGCGATCCGGCTGGAACAACTATGGAATAGGCTGTTGGAACAGTCTTCCTTTAGCCTGTACTGCGCCTACGCAATTGATATCTTTGGAAAAGAGTTCGAGGTCGGCACTCTCGATGGCGTGCTTTGCACACACACACATCTCGTCCCGGCGCAACCCAATGGAACGCTCGAAACCGCGCTCAATCGTTCCATGGACGAAATCCTGGGCCCGAAGGCGGATGCGCTGCGGATCCTGATAAAAGCCAACCACCGTCCCGCGTGGGCGGTGATGCCAACCGCGGAGGCCATCGTTCTGTGGTTGAGAAAGAATCTTCCGGGACAAGCGGATCATATTATTGAGCGATCCCGGCATCACTACCAATTGCTGCTCGATCCCGCAGGTTCCACGCTACCGGGAAAATGACGAACTCAATTCTGCTAGTCAGCGACGATGACCGCGCGGATTGCCCGCTACAGCTCGCCTTGACTAGAACGGCGCCGCAGTTCGGAGTAGAACTTGTGAGTAGCCGCGCAGGAATTGATGCGTTGCGCACACCGTCCGTTATACTCTTGGATCTCTCGCAAGAGCGCGCCTTGGAGATCTTGCGGCGGTCCGAACGGATGAGCGATACGAACAGGTTCCGGTGTTCGTTTTGTCTCCGCAGACCGACGATGTAACCAATGCATATGCGCTGGGCGCAAACTCTTGTCTCCTCAAGCAGCCGGCTCAAGAAGGACTGGAGCCGATCGCGCAGGGCATCGCGGCCTACGCCAGTCTGATCGCGGAATCGGCGCGCGGTAACACCGCCTGGGCGACTTCGCAGGTCTGATCGGCGCCCGTGCCTACAACGAGACTGGCGGCTTTGGCCGCCTGTGGGATTCATCGGCTGCCGGCGCCGCGCCAGGGGGCAAACGAAGTGCCCGAAATTGTTCACACGCTCGGCGGACGTCCGGGGGTAGTTAGAATTGCATGGACGCCTGAGGTGAAATAGAGGGCCTACTTGGTTTGGAGCGCCGGGCTTCCCGCGGGGCCCACCGCAGGGCCAACCGCAGAACTGGCCGCGGAATACACCACGATCTCCGCCTTGCCGCCGTCGCCTGTTCCGTTGGTCTTACCCAGGCCAATGGTTTTGATACGCGTGTCGTCCAGGCGGAAATTCTTGGCGAGATAATCGCGGATCGCGGTTGCGCGGCCCTCGGATAAGACTCGGTCTTTATCCGTTTCACCTTTCATTCCGACTGAGACCACTACCGCGGCCAAACCGAACTTGTTCGCTTGCAAGTAGTCCCCCGCTTCCTGGAAGGTTTTCTCGTTCTTGAGCTTGGCTTCGTTGGGCTTTGCGAAGATCTCTCGCCCGTCGTACTCGAAGGTCTTCATTGGGGTGCTCTCCGGGAGATGCGCGATGGCATTTTTCGTCAGGTCTGAAGCGTCTTCGTAGCCCCGGTTTTTGAAGAAACCGCGCAGCAGGAAATTGTGCTTGAGAGCTTCCGCGTCTTCGGCGAGCGCTGTAGCTCCCGCGTTGACCTTTTGGTAGACCGTTTTGTCGTTAATCAACGCGCCTACGGTCCCCTTGCCCTGGTCGACTTTGGCGCTGATCGATTTTAAGTTGCTCGCGGTCCCGTTCAGGTCCGCCACTCCGCTCTTGGCGCTATCCAGAAGCTGATCCGCCTTCTTGACCAAGTTGGACATGTCGATGGGCGCCTCACTTGCGATGGTGTCCCCATTCTTCAGTTGAGCCGCGCTATCTGTTCCGAATGAAATCTCGACATATTTGTCGCCGATCAGGCCTTCGGACTTGATGGCCGCGACCGAATCTTTCTTGAGGACATCGCGCGTCGCCTTCTGAAGATCCATGCTGACCGTTACCTTGCCATCCGACCGATTCGGGAGCTGGATCTGTTTTACGGTGCCTTCATGCAGTCCTCCCACCCGCACGTCGGCGCCGTCGGCCAGGCCGGCCACGTTCTGGAAATCAGCCTTCACCCGGTAGGTGGATTGGAACATCGACTCTCTGCTTCCAATCATGAAGACTCCGGCAACCAGGACCGCCAGGGTAGCGACGATGAACAAACCAAGCCGAAACGTTTGCGACATAAAATCTCCCTAAGCCGCGTCTTTCAGGAATTGAACGACGAACGGATCCGGACTCTTTTCCAATTGAACGAAGGTTCCGTCAATCACAACTTTTCCGTCGCGCAGCAGGACCATCCGGTCGGCAAAGGACTTGGCTCCGTGAACGTCGTGGGTCACTACCACGGATGTCAAATTCCTTTCCTTCTTCAGTTTCACAATGAGCTGGCCGATTTCAGCGGCGGTAATCGGATCCAGCCCCGAGGTGGGTTCATCGAAGAGCAGAATATCCGGGTCGAGCGCCAGGGCCCTAGCCAGGCCCACCCGCTTTTGCATCCCGCCGGAAATGTCGGACGGCATCTTGTTCAAGTCTTTCTCCATTCCCAGGCTGGCTAATAAATCGCGCGCTTTTTTCCCGCGCTCGGCGTCCGACAGCGTGGTGTGCCGGACTAAGGGAAACTCAACATTCTGCTCGACGGTCAGCGAGTCATACAGTGCCGCCTGCTGAAACAAGAATCCAATCTTCTTTCGAACTTCGTTCAATTGGTCCATTCCGAGACCTCCGATGTCCTGGCCGTGAATTCGAATGGAGCCGGAGTCCGGCTGCTGCAAACCCACGAGGAGCTTTAGCAAAACGCTCTTGCCCGTTCCGCTTCGCCCGAGCACGACAACAGTCTCGCCGCGCGCCACGCTGAGATCCACTCCGTTCAGAACTTTTTGCGAGCCGAACGATTTATGCAACCGGCCGACTACCAAGGGCTCCTGGTTCTTGCCATTTTTTGCTTGTTCGGCCATGGTCTTCCCTGCCCTCATGACGGAAAAACCACTTGGATGAATCGAACCAATATGACGTCGGCGAGGATAATAAACAGCGATGAAAGCACGACTGAGCTGGTCGCGGACCGCCCTACTCCTTCGGTGCCTCCCCGCGTGCGCATCCCTTGAAAACAGGAAACGAAGCCAATAATCAGGCCAAAGACCGCAGTCTTGCAGATGGGCGGGAGAAAATCGTTTAGCGTTGCATCCCTCAGGCCGTTATGCAGAAAGAGCCGAAGCGTCATGGGATGCGACAGCGTGGTAGAAATCCATCCGAGGAAGATGCCGGAAGCGTCGGCCGCCAGAGTCAGGAGGGGGAGCATCAGGAGGCACGCCAGGACTCGTGTCGATGCCAGAAACTTATACGGATTGACCGCCGAGACTTCCATCGCATCAATCTGCTCGGTAACCCGCATGGACCCCAGTTCGGCGCCGATTCCGGCTCCCACCCGGCCACTCACGATCAATCCCGTAATGACCGGGCCGCTTTCCTTGATCAGGGAGAACACGATTACGGCGGGAAGCATGGCTTTCGCGCCGAACCGCGTTAAGCTCTCACGAGTCTGCAGGGAGAGGACCACGCCCGTCGCCGCTCCCGCCAGAGCTACTAATGGAAAGGACTTAGACCCGATCGAATCCATCTGGCGGACGAGTTCGCGGCCTTCCCATGGAGCACCGAAGGCGGCTCGAACTACTTGTCCGCAGAACAGGCCAAGTTCGCCGAACCACTCGAAGAATGACACAATTCCACTCTTCGTCGCTTGGAGGAGATCTATGAGCACACAAAACCGTCCATAAATCGTCTGCCTGTGAAGGGCCAAATGGTAAGCATTTGTTTTTCAGTGACTTAGCGTTGGCAGGAATGCGAGGATCCGCAATTCCTACACGCTTTGGGGCAAACCGGCTCCCTTATGGTCGCGGCTCGGCACGGGCGAGAACCTCTTCCACGATCGTTCCGAGGTTCAGCAGTTCGTTCAAATCCGAAGATTTCTGCAAGGAGAGGATCGCCCCGAAATCCATGGCCGCCGCGCGATCGGCTGGCGATGCCGAGGACGTCAACATGATCACCGGAACGCTGTTGGTTTCGCCGTTCTACATCGTAACCGGAGGCGGTATGAGCGATGCGGAGAAACTGCTGGCAGAGGCCGAAGAGGTGCGGGATCGCCTCCGCGATGAGAAAATCCTCCATTGCGATGAGCTGCGTCAATTTGCTTACGCCGTATCACATGACTTGCGCGACCCGCTTCGCATGGTGAAGAGTTACACACAATTGCTCGAACGCCGGCTTGAGCAGCATAGCGATGCGGACCGGCGGGAATTCGTCCGCCATATTGCCGGTGAGTTTCCGGGCGCCGGGATGGGTTTCGCCGTTCGCAAGTGAATCGTCGAACAACATGGCGGAGCGATCCGGGTGGACTCCGAGTGTGGCAATGGAGCTACGTTTCAATTCACGCTGCCGCAGTGATCAGGTTATAAATTTGTTATAAGTCGGCATCTTTCGGCGTCTACCGTTCGGATATGTCACCGAAGATGTTGCCTGGACGCGCCCATCCGCTGGGGGCGACCTGGGATGGAGCCGGAACCAATTTTGCCATTTATTCCGAACACGCCGAGTGGGTAGAGCTGTGCCTTTTCGATCAGCCGAATGCTCCGGAAACGGCGCGGATCCGGCTGCCTGAGCGAACCACGTACGTATGGCACGGCTACATTCACGGATTGCAACCGGGCCAATTGTACGGATATCGCGTGCATGGACCTTTCCAGCCCAACGATGGCCTCCGATTCAATTCGAAAAAGCTCCTGATCGATCCCTACGCGAAAGCGCTGGCGGGCCAGGTGGATTGGTCCTCGTCGATTTTTCCCTATCAGCCCGGCAACGGAGATGCGGACCTGTCGTTCGATGAAGGCGACGACGCCGCGGGCATGCAAAAGTGCGTGGTCGTCAACCCCTATTTCGACTGGGAAGAGGACCGGCCGCTGGGTCTCCCGCTCAGCGACTCCATCATCTACGAGCTGCACGTCAAAGGTTTCACAAAACGGCATGTCGAGGTCCCCGAAGCGCTCCGAGGCACCTATGCGGGCCTAGCGGCTAAGCCCTCCGTTCAATATCTGAAGCGGCTCGGCGTCACCGCCGTCGAACTCATGCCGGTGCATGCGTTTCTTAACGACAAGCATCTTACCGAGAAGGGACTCAGCAATTATTGGGGCTACAACACCACGAATTTCTTCAGTCCGGACGCCCGATATTCCGGCTCCGGCGATCTCGGCGGCCAGGTGGCCGAATTCAAAACCATGGTGAAGACCTTTCACCGCGAAGGCATCGAAGTAATTCTCGACGTGGTCTACAATCACACGGCGGAAGGCAATCACATGGGCCCGATGCTGAGCTTTCGTGGAGTGGACAACTCCACTTACTATCGCCTGGTTGGCGACCAGCCGCGCTACTACATGGATTACACCGGCACCGGGAACAGCTTGAACGCCCGGCATCCGCAAGTACTCAAGCTGATCATGGATAGCCTGCGCTATTGGATCGAAGAAATGCACGTGGACGGCTTCCGCTTCGATCTAGCGTCCACTCTGGCGCGCGAGCTGCACGATGTGGATCGCCTGTCGGCCTTCTTCGATATCATTCACCAGGATCCGGCGATCTCCCAAGCGAAGCTGATCGCGGAGCCCTGGGACGTGGGCGACGGCGGCTACCAGGTCGGCAATTTCCCGGCCGGCTGGGCCGAGTGGAACGGACGCTACCGCGACAACGTCCGCCGCTATTGGAAGAGCGACGACGGGCAGTTGTCCGATCTCGGCTATCGACTCACCGGTTCCAGCGATCTATACGATCGCGACGGCCGCCGTCCCTCCGCCAGCATCAATTTCGTGACGGCCCACGACGGGTTCACCTTGCATGACCTGGTCAGCTATAACGACAAACATAACGAGGCCAACGGGGAAGGAAGTGCCGACGGAACGAACGACAATTACTCCTGGAACATGGGCGTCGAAGGCCCCACCGATGATCCGGGGATTATAGAACGACGTGAACGGCAGAAGCGGAACTTTATCGCGACGCTGCTGCTCTCCCAGGGCGTGCCTATGATTCTTGGAGGCGACGAAATCAGCCGCACGCAGAACGGCAATAACAACGCCTACTGCCAGGACAACGAAACTACCTGGGTGGATTGGGGTCTCGACGACCGCAAGATCGCGCTTCTGGAATTCACGCAAAAGCTGATCCAGATGCGCCGCGACCATCCCAGCCTGCACCGCCGCAAGTTCTATCAGGGCCGGGCGATTCGCGGCACCGAAGAAAAGGACATCGTCTGGCTGCGTCCGGATGGGCAGGAGATGACAGATGAAGAATGGGACCTTGGGTGGGTGCGCTGCCTCGGTATGCTGCTCAACGGCGAAACCATCGGCGAAGTGGATGAGGCCGGCGAGCCCATTAAGGACGACACGTTTCTCATCATGCTTAATTGCCATCATGAGCCGATACAGTTCTTTGTCCCCAAACCGCCTGAAGCCGAGAAATGGGAGATCGTCATCGATACCAACGATCCAGCGCTCGAAGCCAACACTCGCTTCGCCGATACGGGAACGGCCATTGACTTGGCGCCCCTTTCGCTGGTGGTCTGCCGCGAACCCAAGCCGCCCAGCGTTTCCCGTTTGCTGACCACGGAACGCCAGTGAAATCGCACACCAGACGCTTCCCGGCCAGACTGTTTCCGGTTGGCGCCGAAGTCACGGGCGCCGGCGTTCACTTTCGCGTCTGGGCGCCAGCAAGAAAAGCAGTAGAAGTAGTGTTGCACAGCGGCGACATCGTTCCGCTCCAAGCGGAAGACTCGGGTTATTTCTCCGGCTTGGCGCCAAGCGCGCGAGTTGGGTCTCGTTATCGATACAAGCTCGATGGCGGCGAGGTCGCTCCCGATCCCGCGTCTCGTTTCCAGCCAGAGGGCCCGCACGGTTGGTCGGAAGTTGTCGATGCCGCTGCCTTCGCATGGACTGACCGGAATTGGCGCGGTGTGGCGCTCCCGCGGCAAGTGATTTACGAGATGCACATCGGCACCTTCACCAAGCCAGGCACTTGGTCCGCCGCCCAGGAACAACTGCCGTCTCTTGCCGAAACCGGCGTCACCGTTTTGGAAATAATGCCGGTCGCTGAATTTCCAGGCCGATTCGGCTGGGGCTATGACGGCGTGCAGTGGTTTGCGCCTTCGCATCTCTATGGATCACCCGACGACTTTCGCCGCTTCGTCGATCGAGCGCATTCGCTCGGCCTGGGTGTGATCCTGGACGTGGTCTACAATCATCTCGGCCCGGACGGCAACTACCTCCCAAAATTTGCCCCGCAATACTTTTCCAGCCAAGTCAACACCGACTGGGGCCCGGCCATCAATTATGATGGCGACCATTCCGGCCCAGTCCGCGAATTCTGCATCGCGAACGCCTGTTATTGGGTCGACGAGTTCCATCTGGATGGTCTCCGGCTGGATGCCACGCAAGATATCCACGACAGCTCCAAAGATCACATCCTGGGCGCGATGGCCCGCGAAGCTCGCAAACATGCCACCCCGCGCGAGGTGATCCTCGTCGCCGAAAATGAACCGCAGCAGGTGAAGCTTGTGAAGCCTCCGGATGAAGGCGGGTACGGATTGGACGCCCTGTGGAATGACGATTTCCATCACACTGCAATGGTGGCTCTCACCGGCCGCAACGAAGCCTACTACACCGACTATTTGGGGACGCCGCAAGAGTTCATTTCATCGGTGAAGTACGGCTTCCTTTATCAAGGCCAGCGCTACAAGTGGCAGAAGAAACCACGGGGCACTCCGGGGCTCGACCTCAATCCCGCTGCCCTGGTCACCTTCATCCAGAACCACGATCAAATAGCCAACTCCGCGTATGGCGAGCGCTGTCAGAAGCTGACTTCGCCCGGCAAACTGCGCGCCATGACTGCTCTGATGCTCCTTGCGCCCGGCACTCCCATGCTGTTTCAAGGACAGGAATTCGGCGCGTCGAGCCCGTTCCTGTTCTTCGCCGATCATGGTCCCGATCTCGCCAAACAAGTTCGCCAGGGCCGCGCCAAGTTTCTCGCGCAATTCCCCGGCCTGGCGACGCCTGAAATGCAGCGACGCTTTGCCGATCCCGGTGATCCCGCCACCTTCGAACGCTGCAAGCTAGATCATTCCGAGCGCGAGACTCATCGCGAGATCTACGATCTGCACCGCGACTTGCTGAAGCTGCGCCGTGAAGAACCCATGTTTAGTGCGCAAATGTCTGGTGCGCAAAGGCGGCACGGTGTGGACGGCGCGGTGCTCTCTCCAGAAGCCTTTGTGCTGCGCTTTTTCGGCGATGATGGAGATGACCGGTTGTTGATTGTCAACCTCGGAATCGATCTGCATGTCGATCCAGCGCCGGAGCCACTGCTCGCTCCACCGTCCGATTGCGAATGGACCACACAGTGGTCGAGCGAAGATCCCCAGTATGGCGGCAATGGGACTCCGCCGCTCAACTCCGAAGAGAACTGGAAGATTCCCGGCCACGCAGCCGCATTACTGAAGCCCGATCCAAGGCCCGCTTCAAGGAAAGTATGACTGACCTGGTGATCCGCATGCCCTGGCCGGGCAAAGACGGCCGCAGTCCAGAGGCTGGCCTCAACTGCGAATGGCTGGTGACGAATGGCTTGGGAGGATATGCGTCCGGCACATTGTCGGGAGTAATCACGCGCCGCTATCACGGCTACCTCGTCGCCGCGCTGCCCGCGCCCTTCGGCCGCGTCATGATGCTGAACGAACTGGGCGAGTGCCTCGAGCTTCCCGACGGCCGATTCGTGCAATTAAGCGGCGAGGTGCGAGCCGGAGATCCGGTGAAGCTCGACGCCATGGAATATTTGAGCGAATTTCGATTGGATGCGGGTTCGCCCGTGTGGCGCTTCGAAATCGGAAGCATCACGATCGAGAAGAGACTGGTGTTGCCGCATGGCCAAAACACGGCGTTCGTCAATTATTCACTGCTCTCCGGCGACGACAGCGTGCGGCTGGTGCTGCGGCCGTCGATTCACTTCCGGCCCCACGAAACAGCGGTCAGTGCCGAGCTGGAATCTTCCTACACGCTGACCGTGGGCCAGAATCGCTACGAAGTTTCGCCGGGAACCGAACTGCCGCCGCTGCGGCTGCTCTTGGATGGACAGAACGCGGCGCTAACCGTGGACCGCATTCGCATCGAACACGTGACCTACAGCATCGAGGAGCGTCGCGGCTATCCGGCGCAAGGCGATCTCTGGAGTCCCGGGTTCTTCCACGTCGATCTAAAAAAGGGCTGCGACGCGACGCTGATCGCTTCTTCTGAGTCCTGGGAGAACATGCGCGCGCTGACTCCGGCTCTGGCCGTGGACTCGGAGTGTGAAAGGAAGCGCCGCATCCTTCTGGCCGCCTCGAGTAAATTGAACAAGGAGGTTGACAGCCTGGCCGCAAACAACCCGACCCTCACCGAGCTGGTTTGGGCGGCGGATCAATTCTTGATCAGGCCCGCCGGCAGAACCGATGATGCCACTCGGGCCCGCGCGGTGGGCGACCAAATTCGCACAGTGATCGCCGGCTACCACTGGTTCACGGACTGGGGCCGCGACACCATGATCTCGCTGGAAGGCCTGACGCTTTCCACCGGCCGTTACGCCGAGGCCGCGTGGATTCTTCGGACCTTCGCCCATTACGTGCGCGACGGACTGATCCCGAATCTCTTCCCGGAACGGCAAACGGAAGGCTTGTATCACACGGCCGACGCGACGCTCTGGTTTTTCCACGCGATCGATCGCTACACTGCTGTAAGTGGCGACCAATCGGTTCTGCGGATGGCGCTTCCCAAGCTGCTCGACATTTTCGAGTGGCACATGCGTGGCACAGGCTTTGGCATTGGCGTCGATTCGCGCGATGGGTTATTGAAGCAAGGCGCCGAAGGCTACGCGCTTACCTGGATGGATGCCAAGGTTGACGATTGGGTAGTGACGCCGCGGCGGGGCAAAGCCGTCGAAATCAATGCGCTGTGGTACAACGCATTGAAGCTGTTGGAAGGCTGGCTGGCCGCTGAAAATGAGTCCGAAAAATCCGCTCGCGTGGGTGCCTGCGCTCAACAAGCGCGCCAATCGTTCAACGCACGATTCTGGTATGAGCCAGGGAAGCATCTGTTTGATGTGATCGATGGGCCGGGTGGAGACGATCCGGCTTGCCGCCCCAATCAACTCTTGGCCCTTTCGTTGAAGTATCCGATTCTCGATGAGACGCGCTGGCCGGCGGTGGTCGAAGTGGCGCGCGCCAAACTTCTGACACCGGTTGGCTTGCGATCGCTTTCACCGGATGACAAGGATTACAAACCGAAGTACGATGGCGACCTTCGTGCCCGCGATGCAGCCTATCATCAGGGTACCGTGTGGGCCTGGCTGATCGGGCCATTCATCGACGCCTGGCTCAAGGTTTACCCAGACGATTTTCAAGGCGCCGGCAAGTTCCTGGACGGCTTCGAGCCGCATTTGAGAGAGGCATGCATCGGGTCCATCAGTGAAGTTTTCGATGCTGAGCCACCCTTCACACCGCGCGGCTGCATCGCGCAAGCCTGGAGCGTCGCCGAGGTTTTGCGGTGCTGGATCAAATGCCGCTTGACTGGCTGACTAGCTCTTCTCAGCGAGCTTGCGGACTGGAGAGTGTTTGACGCGAGGCCCTGTTTTCCCAGCGGTACGATGGCTGAAGAACAGCTTCCAGCCGAGAAATGCGGTGACCAGAACGCCGAGGATGGCCCACGTCAGGTCGCCGAAAATTGTGCCAACCTCCTGAACACGGTCGCTGAAAACATGGCCCAGCCAGATGTAGAGAGCGGCTCCAAACGACTCACCCAGAAAATCCCACAGGGTGAATTGAAACCAGGAGTAATCCGCGGCGCCACTGGCGAGGTTGATCCACGGTCCCAAGGGAGTGACGAGCCAGCGGCTGAAGAAAACTCCGGCGCCACCCCAGCTCTTCGCTTTGGCATCGAGGTTCTTGAGGCGTTCGGCGTCACCAAGTATCCATTTGAATTTTGCGATCAGTTTCTTTCCACCCCAGCGGCCCACCGCGAAACCAATCTGGTCGCCAGCCACCGAACCCACGGCGGCCATGGCGATTGCCAACCAGATGTTGATCGCGCCCTGTGCCGCGAGGGAGCCGGTGACGATCAGAAGCAGCGTAACGGGCACTGGAACGCCAATGGCCGCGACCGCGACGACAACGAACAGAGCGGGAGCACCGTACTCGGTGAGAGCTGCCAGGAGCTGATCGAGCATCAGGGCGCCTTGCCGGAGGGGGGAATGCCTTCCGAGCCAGGAGGGTTGGCATTCTCGATGGCCTTGCGCAGATCGCGAATCAGTTCGGCAACCGGTAATTTCTCGGCTCGCGCGATTTCACGAATGGGCCTGTGGTCGCGGGGGTTTGGCCGAACGTGAATCGCCTGGAACAGCAGCTCGGAACTGGTGTGATGGGTGTGAGCGACGTAGGGCACGCTCATCCAGGACTGGATGGGCTCGTCCTGCCAGCGGACGTGGCGCGCAGTTCTGCCCGCGCGGTAGCCAAAGAAGAAAGTCGCGGCGATGGCCAGGCAGAAGCCCAGAACCAATACCAACGTCCAGTGACGGGGTGCCACGAATTCACTATAGAACGCTTTCGCATGAACGGTCTCGCGCGTGCTCTAAAGGTTCCCGGAAACGATAGCCTGGGAGGAAATCATGAGAACAATTACCGGAGCAGCCTTAACAGCTGTGCTCTTTGCGTGCTCCGCCTTCGCTCACGACCACAGCGCCTTCAACGGTACCTGGACGCTGGTACCCGTTAAGAGCGAGTTTGCCGGCCAGCCCGTCATTCAAACCGGCAACGTGACGATCAGCGGCGAGGGGGACGTCATCATTGTCACTCGCAGTTTCGCGTATGAAGGCGCGAGCGAGACCTTCTTTTACAAAGACATGACCGACGCGGAGAACAACGCCACCATTCACAGCGGCAAAGACCTGAAGAGCAAGACCAAGTGGGATCACGACACCCTGAAAGTGACTACCACGCAATCCGGCGCGATTACTGTCGAAAGCTACTCCCTGGCCGCGGATGGCACCATGCTGGCCAGCGTCCTAAGGCCGGACCACAAGCCGATCACCCTGGTTTTCGAGCGCAAATAGAACATCCGCCGGCCCCACACCGGACTGGCGGCGGGTGACCCTATTTGGTTAGCTGACCGCATGTGGTCGCTGGCCTGCGTTGATGGGCGGTTGGGAGCGTTTAGATTCTACGTCTGGATTGCGTCTGGATTGGAGGAGTGGTTGCGGTAACCGACGCATAGGATACTTTGTGACGAACAGCACGATCCCACTCATCATCCTCTTCGCTTCGGCGGGCTTGCCATCGTGGTCGCCCGCTCAGTCTTTTGAAGTTGTCACTGAAACCAGCGTCGCTCCGCAACCGCCGCCATTAACGGCGCCATTGGAGAACGAGCACATTTTTGGCATCATTCCGAATAATCGCACGTGGCCCAGTCTGACGGACTACAAACCTCTCACAACCAGGCAAAAGTTTCAGATTGCCCGTGAAGACTCATTCGATCGGGGCACGGTGATTCTGGCTGCGGCGCTCGCGGGTGACGGTCAGCTCACCAACGCCAATCCCTCGTACGGGCAAGGTGGGACGGGATACGCCCGCTACTTTGGCGCGTCTTACGGAAACTTGATTATTGGCAACTACATGTCCGAGGCGATTTACCCGACTCTCCTTCATCAGGATCCCCGCTATTTTCGGCGTGGCATCGGGAGCGCATGGTCCCGACTGGGGTACTCGATGGGTCAGACGTTTTGGACCCACACCGATTCCGGCCGGACTCAGTTCAACTATTCGGAGATTCTCGGCAATTCGACCGCGGTTGCGATTTCAAATTTGTATTACCAGGACAATCGGAGCGTCGCCAATTCGACGACCAAGCTCTCTATGCAGATCGGCGTCGATATGGCTTCGAACGTCCTCAAGGAATTCTGGCCCGATGTGAGCCGGAAGTTCAGGAAGCATAGCCAATAATCTCCGCGCGACGCCGATCGGGGCCGCCCCCGATTCTGTATCATAGTTCGGAGGATTCACCATGCCCGAACTTATGACTCGAAGTGAACGGCTGCACCCGGAAGTGCGCGCGCTGCTGGAGATGATGGACGCACAAGGCGCGCCGCCGCTCGAAACACAGGACCCGGTGGAAGCCCGCAGCGCCCGCCTGGAACCGATGAAGCTGCTCGGCGGTCAGCCCGACGAACTGGGCCGCGTGGAGGACCTGACCGCTCCTGGGCCCGCCGGGGACATCCCGCTGCGACTCTACGCTAGCGAACCTGGCGGTCTCCGTACCGCGCTGGTCTACTTCCACGGCGGCGGCTTCGTGTTCGGCAATCTGGATACGCATGATGCGGTGTGCCGTGCGATTGCCAAGGAATCGGGCGCCGTGGTGGTCTCGGTGGATTACCGGCTCTCGCCCGAACACAAATTCCCAGCGGCGGTGGATGATTCGTACGCGGCTACCGTATGGGTGGCGGCCAACGCAGAGCGCCTGGGGATCGATAAGCACCGAATCGCCGTGGGTGGGGATAGCGCCGGCGGCAACCTTGCCACCGTGATCGCCATGCGCTGCCGTGACGCAGGCGGTCCCGCGCTGGCGGCTCAGGTGTTGATCTATCCAGTGACCGACGTCAGCACTTTTGAAACCGGATCGCATCGCGAATTGGCCGAAGGCTACTTCCTCACGCGCGCGGGGATGGAATGGTTTACCGGCCACTACCTGGCATCCGTCGATCAAAAGCGCCATCCGGAAGCGTCGCCTCTGCTCGCGCCGAACCTCAGCGGCCTGCCGCCCGCGCTGGTGATTACTGCCGAGTTCGATCCGCTGCGGGATGAGGGTGAAGCTTATGCGCAACGCCTCAAGCAGGCCGGCGTGCCCGTCACCGTCAGCCGCTATCCCGGCATGATTCACGGCTTCGTTTCCATGCGCGGAGTGCTCGCCGGCGGGCGCCAAGCGATCCAAGAAGCAGCTCAGTTTACTCGATCAATGAAAGGATAGGGGCCCGAACCAGCTCAGTAGTCCCGAACGCGAGCGGGTTCGTCCCAATATCGGGCGCTCGACGCGGCGATCTGATTGAGAATCTAGCGCTTTCGCTGCGGCTACCAACGTGCATTTGGAGCTGCGATGTTGCGCCAAAATCTGACATTCGCCTTCCGCCGCCTCCGCGCCAGTCCCGGTTTCACCGTCGCCGCCATCCTGACTCTCGCTCTGGGAATCGGCGCCAACACCACCATTTTCTCGCTGGTGAACGCCGTCGTCTTCCGGCCCTTCGGAGTCGAACGCCAGAACGAACTGGTGTCCCTGAACCAGCGCACCTCCCAAGTGCAGCTCCCTTCGATCTCTTATCCCAACTACAAGGACTTTCGAGACCGTAATACTGTGCTGAGCGGCCTCGCGATGTACCATGGCCTGGCTGTGAACATGAGCCGAACTGGGGGCAAAAATACCCGTCTGTTTGGGTACGCGGTCAGCGGAAATTATTTCGATATGCTGGGCGTCCGAGCCATCCGGGGCCGCGTGCTGCATCCCGAGGATGACGTGAAACGCGGGGGGCACCCGCTGGCCCTCATCACCTACGGTAGCTGGCAAGCGCGGTTCGGTGGCGACCCCGATATTATCGGCCGGAAAGTGAAGATCGGTGGGCTCGATTACACCATCGTGGGGGTGACTCCGCCGGCATTTATTGGAACCGAGCAGATTTTCACTCCCGAAATCTTTGTCCCCCTGGCGATGGCGGAGCAGCTTGATCAGACGAAATGGATGGACGCCCGAGGCACCCAGAATGATTTGGCGATCGGACGGCTAAAACCGGGAATCTCCGTGAAGAGCGCTGAGGCGGCCCTCAACACCATAGCCGGCGAACTTGGCCGCGAATACCCGAAAGAGGACGCGGGTATTTCCATCGTACTTTCGCCGCCCGGTCTGGGCGGTAGCTTTCTGCGCGGCGCTGTCACCGGATTCTCCGCCGTATTGATGTCCGTCGCCGGCATGGTGCTACTGATTGCCTGCGTGAATCTCGCCAGCCTGCTGCTTGCTCGCGCAGCCGACCGCAGAAAAGAAACTGCCATCCGCCTTGCTTTGGGCGCCAGCCGCGGTCAACTCCTTCGCCAACTTCTCACCGAGAGCATGCTGCTCTCCGTCGCAGGCGGCGCGGCAGGAATTCTGCTCGCCTACTGGCTCGTCGATCTGGTAAACGCTTGGCGTCCGCCCGTTGACCTCCCGATATTTCCGCACGTCGTTATGGATGCGCGCGTGATGCTGTTTGCCGCCGTTATTTCGCTCCTGACCACGCTCTTGTTCGGCTTGGCGCCTGCACTGCAATCCACGCGTGCCAGTCTGGCTGGGGCGATGAAGAACGAAGCGCCCTTGGAAAAACTTCAGCGCTTGAGCCTGCGCGATATCCTGGTCACCATTCAGGTAGCTCTTTCGGTTGTCTTGCTGATCGGAAGCATTCTGGTGGTGCGCAGTTTGCAGCATGCGCTCAGTGTGAATCTTGGATTTGAGCCCGAACATGCGGCCGTCTTCTCCGTCAACCTCGCCGCGGAGGGCTACGACGAGGAACACGGCCGCGCGTTTCAGCGCCGCCTGCTCGGTAAGGTCCGGTCGATGCCCGGAATTGAGGCGGCCGGGACGATCAACGGCCTGCCTCTGACCCTCGGTGTGGCATATCGAGGCATCTATCTGGAAGGCAAGCCCGAGCCACGCGCGACCGACGTCCCTTTGGCGAATTTATACACCATCACGCCCGGCTATCTGCAAGCGATGCGGACACGCCTGGTCGCCGGCCGCGACCTGGATCAGCGCGACACCAAAGACGCGCCGCTCGTGACCCTTGTGAATGAGGAATTCGTCCGCAAACTCCTGCCCGGCGTAGATCCTATCGGTAAGCGATTCCGTCACAGAACCGGCAAATGGATTCAGATCGTGGGCGTGGTGGAAGACGGTAAATACCGTTCTCTGGGCGAGGCGCCGTCACCCGTGATTTTTGAGCCCCTCGAACAGAATTGGAGCCCCGGCCAGACGCTAGTGGCGCGCTCGCCACTGTCGGAAGCGGAGACCGTCCCTCTGCTGCGCCGCGCCGTCGCGGAACTGGACCCCTCGGTCACCGTCTTTGACGACGGCAGCCTGACGAGCGCACTCGGGCTCGCATTGTTCCCCGCACAGCTGGCAGCGGTGGTGCTGGCAGCGTTTGGATTGCTCGCTGTGGTGCTGGCCGCAACCGGTGTGTACGGAATCATGGCCTACGCGGTATCCAGAAGAACACGGGAGATCGGCATCCGAATGGCCCTGGGCGCTGCTCCCTCGCAGGTGGCGCGGGTCGTGCTGACGCGGACGGCGAACCTGCTGGCAGTGGGGATAGCAATTGGCTTCGCGCTGGCGTTGCGGCCAGAAAATTCTTCGCCCAGATACTCTACGGCATCAGCGCGCACGATCCTTTGACGTACCTCTTCGCGATCGCGCTCATGGCTGTGGTGGCATTCGTCGCGTGCTGGGTACCGGCGCGACGCGCCATTCAAGTAGATCCACTCACGGCCCTGCGCACGGAGTGAGAGGTTCGGGCATGTGACGTTTCCGCTCCAGCGCACCACCCGCTTCTCACGCGTACTACCAGTACAAGTTCCGGTGATGCCCTGCCAAAAGCTGGTCGCGAACGAGAGCAATTGCCGTATACTTTTCAATGTCGGGAAGCCGACACGGAAATCCCGGTCAAGGAGAAAGCATCGATGATTGGAAGCGAAGCGTCATGGCGCAGAACGTTTTTGCAAATCCTAGTACGCATTGGATTTGTCGGCTGCATCGCGATTTTTCTGATCGCGAACAGGGCGCAAGCGGCCTCGATTAACGACCCAGGTAACGGGGGGATCATCGATTTCTGGGGCCCATCTTCAGATGGCAATCAATCGTATGGGGTAATATTCACCGCCCCGGGGGCGTCTCTGGATGCCTTTTCCCTAACCGTCGACAGTACCGGCACGAATTTTCCATTCGTCAGTCAGGTCTATGCCTGGAATGGGACAACCACCGTAGGTCCCGCGCTATACACCAGTGGGGTTCAAGATACCACCACAACCATGACGACTTACACGTGGGACCCCAATCTCACTTTGACAACTGGGGATGAATACATTGCGTTCGTCACCAATCAACCATTCGGCTCCGGGTTGGGAGGACATGGAGATGGACAGATGGAGGCCGGCAACGGTCCATTCGAATACGCCGTAGGCGCCCCCGTCGGCGACATTTGGTATACCTACGGGGAAGGCGCTGAGTTCCAGGCTACTTTTTCTCCTTCGGCGACGGTGCCCGAGCCATCCTCGGTGATCCTTCCGTTAACAGTCCTGCTCGCGGCGGCATTCGTCGTACGAAAACGCATTGCCCCGGGCATCTAATGTCGGCCACTCGAATGAGAAGCTGACTTCCGCCGCTTTTTGCCTCACGCCAGATTCATCGCTTGGAACATCGCGATGCGCTGCTCCCGCAGTGGATCGTTGACCACCATGCTCACGTTGTCGATGACCATGGTCGCGCGGTCCTTCGCGTTGAACGCCGGCCAGCTCGGCAGCTTTGGCGTGTTCGGATTCCCGGTACGCGCGAAGGCGATCCAGGAGTCGCTTACTTTATCGGCAAGGGCCATGGCGGCTGCTCCGCCGCCCGTCATCCGCGCCGAAATCTTCACGTTGTCAAACGCGAATGGAATCTCCATGGTGTGGGGCGACTTGAGACGTCCACCCTGTACCGGGGTCTCCCAAGTGAAGTAGTACAGATACACGGGCGATTGGCCGAGCGCGGCTCGCCGTTCGGCAACCTTCATAGTGGGGGCGCCGTAGCGATAGTCACTGGCGATCAAAAAGTAGATGTCCGAAGGCGACGCGCTGGGATTAAGTTTCTTGTAGAGGTCGACGATGCCTAGCGCTGGGCCGCCCAGCAGATCCTTTACGCGCCCGCGCATCTGGTCATCGTTTAGCGAAAATGCGGCGGCGTCATTGGTCGAGAACAGCGTCATCTCCGTGCGCGTGCAACCGATCATCACAGGCACATCGGCGGAAACCGGCGAGGCATTGGGGTGGAACGGATGCTGTGGCAGGATCTTGCCGTCTACCGTGGGCGAGAATCCAGCCGTCGCTTGATCGACACCGGGATGTTCCTTGATGACGGCGAAGTGCGCCGCCATGATTTTCTCCACGGGAAGTTTTTGCAACTCCCGTACATTGGTCTTCTCGATTCCGAGCTTGGCGAGAAGCAGCTCCGAGTTTCGCACCGCGACGTCGCGGTCAATAACTTTGATCGCCGCGCCGCTTTCGATGGTCGCGCGGTGGAAGAGTCCTTTGGCTGAGGGCATGGCCAGCAGTGTCTCAACCTTGCGCCCGCCGCCGGATTGGCCGAATATCATCACCGTGTTTGGATCGCCCCCAAATTCGGGGATGTTCGCACGCACCCATTTGAGCGCCTGAACGATGTCCAACATGCCGGCGTCCCCGGAGGCCGCGAAATCCCTGCTGAACTCGCTCAAGTTCGCAAACCCGAGAACGTTGAGGCGGTGATTGATGGTCACGACGACCACGTCGCCGCGGCGCGCGAGATTCGTGCCGTCGTTATCGGGAGACGATCCCGAACCCGAGGCGAAGCCTCCGCCGTGGCACCAGAACATCACGGGGCGCTTGCGCCCGCTACTGGCGCCGGAACCCACTGAGGGGGTCCAAACATTGAGCACCAGGCAATCCTCGCCCTCGGCTGGCAGGCCCTGGCCTGAGATCGTAATAGCGCCTGCCGGAGGCGGCGGAGCGGCCGGGTCACGCTGCGGAGCGCTATGTCCGTATTCAAGAGCATCGCGCACGCCGGTCCATTTAGCCGGTTCCGCGGGGGCCATGAAGCGGTTCGCACCGGCGGTGCTCGCTCCATAAGGAATGCCTTTGAAGATCTTGATCCCGTTGCTGTCGACGCCGCGAATCTTGCCGTAGGTAGTTTCGGCGGTGACAAACTTGGCATCTTGCGCGCTTAACTCACGCAGCAAGAAACCGCCGGAAGCGGCGAAAGCCGAGGTGTACTTCAAGAAGTCCCGGCGTGTAGACGGAGAGAACGGACGGGTTGAGGTCATGATCACCTTCCTACTTCTCTTTGACCTTATCTTCGGACAGCGGAGGCGGCGTTTCGTCGAATTTGATGGTGGTGTCAGCGCCGAACTTTTGATAAAGGCGAAATTCGATCTCGTTCTTGGAGAGATATTTGGTGGTGCGCGAGGTCATCACTACCTTCAGCGGCACCAGAAACTGGCTGTCGCCGATCTTTTGGAAATCGTAATCGAGCACTTCCTTCGAGCCGCGCACCGGAAACGTCCTGGGGATATCATACGGCTCCTGCGTGACGTGCATGATCATGTTCGTGTCCGCGTCGATGTAGACCAAGCCGCGATACGCCGGCACGATTCTGTCGGTTTTTTCCCAGAGGATAGAGAATTGGGAATGCGGCTGATCGATATCGTAAGAGAACGCGTACATTTTGCGGCCGCGCAGCTTCGCCCAATGGTCCCACTCGAAGCGGGCTTCCGACTCGGGCAGGAAGATCTCTCTCAGCATGCTGCCGAACTCGCCTTGCGAAGTGACGCCACTGAGCGAGTCCACAGACTTGTTCTCCACGGCATGATCGTTGACCATCACGACCTTGTAGTCTTCCTTCTGCTCGAAGTAGCTGAGCCGCATTACCACGGTGTCGTCGCTGCGCCATTGCTCGCTGCCGGCCGCATCGTTGACGTTGTGGTCGAACGCGCGGCGAACCACCTCCAGACACAAGTAGTTCGGCAGTTGTTTGGAGTAGTTGAGCGCGTATTCGCGCGCGGCGGCGATGATCTTGCCCTGCTCTGTCGAATCGGGCGGAGAAGCGGGCGGCGGAGGCGGCAGGGCTTTCGGAGGAGGCGGGGGCTCGGGAAGCTTCGCCGAGCCGTCCACCATCGCGCGCAACGCCGCAACCGTCTTGGGTCCGGCGCCGAGACTTTGCAACTCTTCCACAGTGCGGTCGTCCAGGTGGTCGGTGAGCTTCATGTGGCCCAAATACTTAGCCACATCGGCGTCTCTTTCCTTCATTTGAACGGACGACTTAATGAACTTGACCAGGTCGGCGACGCTGACCGATTGGGCGNNCAGGAGGACAAGTGAAGTTTGAACGAAATAAGAAATTATTGATGAGCGCGTTTTTGGCGATGTCGGTCGCGGCGGTGGCGGCTGACGCCCAGGTCCCCGCCAACATCGAAGCGGGATTGGTGACCATGGGGCATATCGTCGATCCTCCTTGCACGGCGAAGCTCTACCGGCCTCTGATGCCGGCCAATGACATAACGAGTAGCGCCACGCCAGTGTATCCGGGTATTACTGTGGTGCGTGACGCCTCCTTCGGGACTAATCCGAAAGATGTAGTGGATATTTTTACGGCGGACAAGGGCCCCGCATCGCGACCGGTTTTGATTTATGTTGCCGGAGGCGGAGGCAACAAGCTCGAGCTTCAGGATAAGGAAGCGAACGCGTTCTACGACAACATCATGCGATGGGCGACCAAGAACGGAATGGTCGGCGTGAATATGCAGAGGCATGCTGGCCCGGGTTGGGACGCCGGCGCGAAGGACATTTCGAGCATGCTCCAGTGGGTGGAAGCGAACATTTCCAAATACCATGGCAATCCGGACCGCATGTTCATTTGGGCGCACTCGGCTGGCAACAACCCGCTTGGCACCTACATCGGCCGGCCGGAACTGTACGGACCGAAAGGAGTGGGCGTGAAGGGAGTGATCTTCATGTCTCCGGCGCCGTTTGATATCGCGCCGCTCGAGCTGCCGCCGCCGGCCCCAGGTGGAGGGAACCCACTCGCAGCTCTGACTGACTCCGGCAAAACGTGCGGCGTTCAAGGCGGAGCTTTCTCGTCCTCTGGCGCGCTTCCCGGCCGTACAGCAGGACAGCCCGGTGGACCCGACGCTCCGCTTGGTCCTCCTCCAGGTGGTGCTGGAGGACGTCCGGCCGGTGGCCCACCGGCGGGTTTTGGTGGACCTCCCGTCGATGCTGCGACGCGGTTGGCTCGATCGAGTCTTCCCGAGCTCAAGAAGACGTCGGTGAAAATTATTCTGGCCAATGCCGAGCTCGATCCCGGCGCTGATGCCGCCGTTCACGGAGGAATCATGTCGTTTAACCAAATCTTGCACGGCGAGCTCTGCAAAGAAGGTCCCGCTCATTGCCCAACGCTGCTTTACTTCAAGGGCGAGAGCCATATGTCGGAAGTGTTTTCAATTGACACTCCGGATAAGACCGTGTCAGGACCGATCCTGACATGGATCAAGAAAATCAAATGACGTGCTATCTTCGAGTCTTTGGCTCCCCTATTACAAGGCGTTCGCGTACTTGACCTGAGCACCATCGTGGCCGGGCCCACGGCCAGCATGATCCTCAGCGATTTCGGCGCGGACGTCATCAAAGTGGAACGCATCGGCGGCGGTGACGATGGACGTGCCATGGGCCCGCATCGGGGAGAATGGGGCGCGTACTTCGTGGCTCTGAATCGCGGCAAGCGATCCATCACGCTGGATCTCGCGAAGGTCGAGGGACGCGAAGTGGTGCTGAGGCTCGCGTCGAGCTGCGATGTCTTTCTCGAAAACTTTCGCGGCGGCAAGGCGGCGGCGCTCGGCCTTGATGAACCGGTGGTTCGCGCGCGCAAGCCCGACATCATTTACGCGTCGCTGTCCGCATATGGACCGAGCGGACCGGATTACACCAAGCCAGGTTACGATGCAGTGCTGCAAGGCCGCACTGGGATCATGAGCGTCACTGGCAGCGGCGAGGGACATCCGATGCGCACGGGCGTCTCGATCCTCGACGTGACCACTGGCGTCTGGATGGCGCTCGGCATTCTAGCCGCCCTGCTGGAGCGCCGGCGCTCGGGTAAAGGCCAGCGCGTGGACGCGTCGCTTTTTCAAACCGGCATCATGTTCATGTCTTACCATCTCGTCTACCGGCAATTCTTGGGGCTTGATCCGCAGCCGCAAGGCGCGCGGCACAAGGCGTTCGCTCCCTATGGCTCACTTCCCACCGGCGACGGGCAAATCATGCTGGGCATTTCCGGCGATCGGGCTTTTTATCGATTGTGTTCTGCGTTGGGTCATGAGGAATGGGCCACTGACCCGCGATTTCGCACGAATCGGGATCGCGTCGCCAACGTCGATCAGTTGGAAAATCTCATTGCGGGAGTGCTGCGCACCCAGCCGACTTCGCATTGGGTGGATCTGTTCGATGAGCACGACATCGCCAACGACCCCATCCAAAGTCCGGGGCAGGTATTGGAAGATCCACAGGCGGCGGCGCTGGGCCTGTTCACTCAGATCAACCTTGCAGGCGAGCAGCCCATCGTGCTGCCCCGCTTGCCGATCGGCCTTTCGCTTACTCCGCCTGCTCCCCAGGGGCCTCCGCCCAGCATCGGTCAACATGGCCGGGTCATCCTGGAAGAGGCTGGATATAGCGGCGCCGAAATCGAAGAGTTGTTCCGCGCCGGGGTCTGCTCATGAAACCGCTCACTGAGGAACAAGAGCTGATTCTGGGGACCGTGCGGCGGTTCGTCGGGAAAGAAGTAATCCCGGTGGCCTCCGCGATGGAGCATCGCGACGAATATCCGCACGCGCTGGTCGCGCAGATGAAGGAGATGGGACTGTTCGGGCTGAACATCCCGGAAGAGTACGGCGGCTCGGGCGTGGACTCGACCATCTTCGCGATGATCTTCGAAGAGATCTCGCGGGGCTGGCTGGGACTGGCCGGGGTGATCGGAAGCAACTCCGTGATGTGCGATGTTGTGGGGCGATTCGGCACCGAGGAACAGAAGCAGCGATTCCTGCCCGGCATGGCGACGGGAGAAAAGCGCGGCGGCATTTGCTTGACCGAATCAAATGCCGGAACCGACCTGCAGGCTATCATTACCACGGCGACGCGGGACGGCGATCTTTACCGCATTGATGGCTCGAAGATGTGGATCACCAACGCACGGCACGGGAACACATTCCTGCTTCTTGCGAAGACTGATCCGACCTCCCAACCCGCGCACCGGGGCATGAGCGCTTTCGTGATCGAGAAGGGCGAGCCGGGCATGACGGTTGGCCGCGACATCGACAAGCTGGGATATAAAGGCGTTGAAACATGCGAGCTGCATTTTTCCGGCTTCCCGGTGCCGGCGGAAAATCTGATTGGCGGCGTCGAAGGCCAGGGCTTCAAGCAAGTGATGACGGGCCTGGAAGCGGAGCGGTTGAACGTCGCCGCCCGCGGCCTGGGACTTGCGCGCGCCGCGTTTGAAGAGGCTATCCACTATGCCCAACGCCGCACCACTTTCGGGAAACCGATCGCTGAGTATCAGACCATCCAAAACAAGCTGGCCGACATGGCGACGCATATCGAGGCCTCGCGGCTTCTGATTTATTCAGCGTGCGAGAAGCGCGATCGCGGCGAGCGCTGCGATCTGGAAGCCGGCATGGCCAAGCTGTTCGCCACCGAGACCGCGGCTGAAGTAACGCTCGAAGCCATGCGCATCATGGGCGCCAATGGATATTCCAAAGACTTTCCGGTGGAGCGCTACTATCGGGATGCGCCGCTGGTGGTGATCGGCGGCGGCACTAATGAGTTGCAGCGACTGATCATCGCGCGGAACCTCCTCAAGAAGTATAAGGTGGATTCGTAGCGATGGAATTCGGCCGCTATTACGAAGAGTTTGAAGTCGGCGCAATCTACAAACACTGGCCCGGCCGCACGATCACCGAATACGATAATACGCTCTTCGCGCTGCTTTCGATGAACCAAAATCCGCTGTTCATCGACGAGCATTATGCGCGCACGCAGCCGCTGGGGCGCAGGCCTGTGCTCGATTCGCTGATCTTCAGCCTGACCGTGGGGATGAGCGTCTCAGACACCAGCGGCAAGACCATCGCGAATCTTGGCTACGAGAGCGTGGTGTTCGAACAACCGATGTTTGCGGGCGATTCGCTGTACGCCGAGTCCGAGGTCCTGGAGAAACGCGAGTCCGCCAGCAAGCCGGATCGCGGCATCGTGGCCATCGAAACGCGCGGCTACAATCAGAACACGGAGCTGGTCATCGTGCTCCGCCGCCGATACCTGACGCCAAAAAAGTGAAGACATGAAGGAATACACGCGCGAGCTGGTCGAATTCCTGCATGGGCTAGGGCCGGAGGATTTACGGGCCGAGGTTCTCGATCGCGCGCGCTACTTCCTGGTGGATTATCTCGCGGTCGCTATACGCGGCTCGCGCGAAGAATCCGCGAAGGCTGTGCAGCGCATGGTCCAGAGAATTGGCGCTGATGGCTGCGCGACCGTGATCGGCACGCGGATGCGCACCATTCCCGGCTTTGCGGCGATGGTAAACGGCGCGGCGGCGCACGGGATCGAGCAGGATGACACCCATAGCGGTGGTTCCATCCATCTGGGCGCGACGATGTATTCGGCAGCGCTCGCGCTCGTGGAGACGATGCCCGAAACACCGATGGATGCTCTGCTAACCGCCGTGGTGGCTGGATACGAGGCGACCGCGCGCATTGCGATGGCGGTACAACCGAAGGAACACTACGCGCTCGGTTTTCATCCCACACAGACGTGCGGCGTCTTCGGAGCGGCGATCACGTCCGCGAAGTTGCTGGGGCTGACGGCGGAACAGACGCTCGCCGCAGTCGGGATCGCGGGAAGCATGGCAGCCGGATCGATGGAATTTCTCGCCGAAGGCGCCTGGACCAAGCGGATTCATCCCGGGTTGGCGGCTCAGAACGGCATTCACGCGGCGCTGCTTGCTGCGGAAGGATTCTCGGGCCCTCTTCATATCCTGGAAGGCCGGGACGGTTTCCTGCACGGCTACTCACGGAGACCCATCGCAGACAGGCTCACCGAGGATCTCGGCAAGTCTTTTGAGATCCTGCACACGGCAGTGAAACCGCACGCCTGTTGCCGCTACATGCAAGGGCCGATTGACGCGATTCTTGCGATCATGCGCGAACATGATCTTCAAGCCGGGCAGATCCATCGTATCGAAGTCGCCGTGCTCGAAGCCGGCTGGGGGATCGTGGCCGATCCAAGGGACAAGAAATACAATCCTGAATCCGTAGTCGACGCGCAGTTCTCGATGCCGTTTGGCGCTGCGATCGCGGTGATGGATGGCGCGGCAGGGCTCGATCAATTCACGCTCGAAAAAACACGCTCGCCCAAGATCCGCGAACTGATGAACAAAGTGGTGCTCGTGAAAGATGAGCGGATCGAAGAAACCTTTCCCAAGGAATGGCCGGCTCGCATCGTGATCGACGTCGACAATAGCCAGCGCTACGAAAAGTTCATCCGCTACCCCAAGGGCGATCCCGAGAACCCGCTGACGTGGGATGAAATGACGGCGAAATTCCGCTCGCTGGCGGGCGCGGTTCTTTCAACCGGGCGCTGCGACGAAATTCTCGAAGCGATATCGACCGCTCGCCCCGCAACCCTTCCCGCTCTTACTGCACCCGGCAGGTAAAGTTCCCGGCATCGTTGGTTGAGCCGGCGCCGTTGTACACGGCCACTTGCGGATAAGGGCACAGCGGACGAGTCATGTCCACCTGTCCGTTGGTCACGTGCGCGGCGACAATTTGCGCGGGAGCCTTCCCGTCTTCGCGCCAGCGCTCCATCACCGCCATCTTATTGAACTGATCGGTGCCCTGCCCGCCGGCGCAATGCTGCATTCCCGGAACCATATACAGTTTGAGCCAGGCGCTTTGATCTGGGCCCATCTTTTCCAGCACGGCGCTATAAAAGTTGACCGTATTTCCCGGCGGGATGGCTGGATCGGCCCAGCCGTGGTACAGCAGCAGCTTTCCCCCGTGCTGCTTGAAGGGCGAAAGATCGTAGGTGTGCGCGTCGATGCCGGACTTGTCCGCCAACTCGACATCGCTATCCAGATCGAACTTGTGAAAATCGTAATCGGCGTCCTGGTGGCCCAAGATCCGGATGCTGTCCCAGCCTCCGCCAGGCTGCGTAGGCGTGCTCTTCAGGGCGGCATATTGCAACTCGCCGCCGGGCTCGTATCCGGTCCAGATGATCTCACCCTTTTTGGTCTTCACGTCGGCGAACACGATCTTCACCGTTTCCACTTGCGCAGCCGACAGGCAGCCTTCGGTTTCTTCGCCTTTGCACAGCAACGAGGCGGGATCGAAATGGCACTTGCTGGGATCGCCGATCAGTCCATCCTTGACGCCATCCAGCGCATCGCACTTCGCGAGCACCGCTTTGTGCAGCGCTTCTACGTTGGCCTGTGAAAGCGCGCCGCCGGGATTCTTCATCAGCTCGATGGATCTCTCCACTCCGGCCGCGTGGAGGTGGATATGCGGATTCGCGGGCGCTCCAGCGAGCACGCCATCGAAGTCGTCCGGGAACTTGGTCACCTCCACCAGAGCTTGCCGGCCGCCCGTGGAGCAACCGTTCCAATAAGAGTACTTGGAGCTTTGGCCGTAGTAAGCCTGGATGAGAGCCTTGGATTTGACCACGGTTTCATGCACCGCGCGCCAGCCGAAATCGACGATCTTCTCGGGATGCCCGAGAGCGAACATACCGTTGCCTCCCTCGTGGCCCGTGTCGGTGGAAGCGGTGGCGTAGCCTTCGCGCAACGCGGCGGCCATTTGCGGAAAGCTGATGATGCCGGCCCAGCCTCCGTTACCCACCATCTCGAATTTGCCGTTCCAGTTCTCGACCGGCAGCCACAATTCCATCTTGATGTCGGAGTCCGTTGACGGCCGCAACGTCGCAGCGACGCGGCAGTGGGCGGGAAGGATCTGCGGAGCCACGGCGGGCCCGGCGCCTGCTCCGGCGCGGGCGGGAGCTTGATACGGCCCAGCGGCTACCGCTTCAACCGCCGTGAACGTGACACCGGGGAGCGAGACCGATTTGAGATGATCGCAAGGCGTTTCAGCGAATGCGAGGCAGAGGGTGGCGCACACAGCAACGCAGAGACGAGCGAGGAACGTCAGGCTTCGCATGGTATTCGCTATTGTTTCACATGCGAACGGCCGGTAGTCGGTCAGTTTCCGGGAGCGCGCGCCGAGGGCTATTTCAGCCCGGCACCGACCCCGGGGCTTTGCTGGGCGGCGTCAGCGCGCGGGAGACCCCAGACCTGAGCGGTGGAAGATCGTCGATGACCGTATTCCATACTGTTTCGACATCCACCCTGTCGTAGCGATGGCGGAGCCAGTTGCCGATGCCTCGGATATTGTGCCACGGCAAGCCGGGGCAGAGGCGCTCCGCATCCTCTCCCGAGGCGCGTCGCCGCTTCGCTGATGAGCAGAAGCTTGCGCTCGACTGCGGCAACCGTCTTCGGGTCTTCCCGAAACGCCTCCAAATCCAGGCCACGCACGAACTGGGTGATCATGTCGATGCTGTCGAGGATATCTCGGAGGGAAAGTGTGGGTTCCCTAAAAGGCAAGAACGGCCTCGCGCGAGGCTTTGGCGGCAACTGGCTCCTTGAGTCCTTTTGCCGGGGAAAGATCCACGCGGACACCCAGCATCTCCGCCAGGCGGTTTTCAAGGGCGACCATATCCAGAAGCGACAGACGCCGTTCGGGAGCGAACTCAGCTATGACATGCACATCCGACATCTCGTGTACAGCCGTCCCTCGCGCGTAGGAGCCGTGCAGGAACGGATGCTCGATGCCAGCCGCCTTCAACTCGCCCTCGTGTTCCCGCAATTTGGCTATGATTGAGGACCTGTCCATGCCGCAATCCTATTTTATATTCTCCCGTATCTCAAGACCGCGGGGCAGTGCGGGATGAATGCTGACTCACTACCGAACGGCTGGCGAGCGCGGGTGCGCTACCGGGTCGGGGCTTTGTTATTGCGAGCAATGTACGCGGCGAGCGCGTCCAAATCCGCATCGCTGATCTCGGTTTTGCGGAAGAACGGCATGATCGACACGCCTTTCCGTACAAACGTTTTCGTCACTGGCGGAATCAAGTCCGTGCGTTCGCTCAGCAGGGCCGGCTTGGCGCCTTTGTATTTGGTCTGCAACGCGACCGTGCCGGGCAAGTTTCCTGGGCCGTGACAGGTGGCGCACCAATAATCGAAAACCTTCTCGCCCTTTTGAATGGTGGCGTCATCTGCGGCAAAGCCTTGGCCAGCCAGCGCAAGAAAGGTCAGGGCGAACAGGCACTTCATGCTTTGGTTTCCCGCAGATGCTTGGGCCAAATCCCATAACGGCCCGCCGAGATGATGCCGTTGGGATCCACGGCGTCTTTAACAGTTTCATGGAAACGGCGCAACGCGTGATTGTTGAAGGAATAGGTATCCATCACGGCATCCTGGTAGGCCGGAGCGGTTCGATATTCACCCCATCCGTGTTCCGCCGCGACACGAACCACTTGCTTGAACGTCTCGCGGTTCTTCTTGTTGGTTGCGATATCGTGGGTGATCGGAAAACCGAACAGGAAGATAAAGGACCGCATCCAATAGGTAGTTGGGAGACTAAAGGAAAGCAGCGGCAAGCCGAAATCCTTCGCCGCCTTGGCGAACACCTTGTTTGCTTCCAGCACCGCTTCGCCGGTTCGGGGAATGATCGGCGAAAACCAGATGTGACCTTGGCCGGGCGTCGGATTGTACGGCGATCGAGCGCCGATGGAAAACATCTCCAGGCTGGGGATTCCCATTTCCGGTTTGTGGACCTTATTGAACTGATCGGGTGTGAGCGGGAATTTGTAGAACTCGTCGTCCTTGAACTTGGCCCCCGGAATCGCCGAAAATTTCTCCTGGGCGTACTCCCACTGTGCACGGATGGCTTTCTCCGGTCCATAGAACTTGACGGTGCAACTCCAAAACGGAATGCCCCTGTCCTGCGCATATTTATGCAGCGAGGCCGACTCGACGCCATCTTTCTGCAGCATTTCCGTTACCTCGGGCGCGCGCTGCGGCATCATGAAGCCGCCCAGTATCGGGCTTCCCAGGCCCGGCATGCCGTTCGATATGCCTGAATTCTCGAGCAACGTGAGGATGTCGATCATCGGGATCAGGTCTTCGTACTTTGGCACGCTGACTGTCCCGGTCAGATAAGCGTCCGGCTCCGGCATGAGCCAAAATCCCATCTTCGTGACGACGCCAAAATTCGATTGCGAGAACATGCCGTCGATCCACGGTCCAAATCCAAACTTATATTGCTGCCACGTTTGCGCTCCGGGCATGGCGCCCATTCCAGTGCGCAAGAGGTCGCCATTCGCGAGCACCACTTCCATGCCGCAGTGGGAATCGAAATGATTGCGATACATCGGCTGCAGGTATCCGCCGCCATGATCGAGCGAGTTGCCGACTGGACTGCCCCAGCCGGGATCGGGAACATCCACCCAGAGCTTCAGCTTGCGCTCCTGAATATGACGGTAAAGATCAAAGTAGCTGACGCCGGGCTCGACCAAGGCAGAATGATTCCGTTCGCTCACGTCCAGAATGCGGTTCATCCGCTTCAGGTCAAGCACGACGCTGCCCGAAAGATTCGGCGCCGAACCGCCATATCCGAGATTCTTTCCGGTGGAGATCGGATAGACGGGAATCTTGTATTCGTTGGCGGCCTTCATGACCGCCTGGACTTGCTCCACCGTGTAGGGCGCCACCGCGGCCGATGCCACGCGCTCCTCGGGCTCGCCCCAGAACGGCGAATAAGCGTCGCGATAGAGCGCCACGTCCTCGTCGCTGGTGAAGACCCATTCTTTGCCGACGGCTTCTTCAAACTGCTTCAGGGCGTCGGAGAAATCTTTTGCGTTTACGCCAGGAGGTGGCATGTTAGGTCCGGTCCTTTGGGGCGATCACCCAGGAGATTAACGGCTGCCCGTCACCGTCGTGGCTACGTTGCTCTATTCGGGAAACAACTCGCATCCGGTGATCCCAAGCCAACCGCTCGAGGCAGAATAGAGGGCCGTGAGCGGTAAGTCCCGCGATCGAAACAGGGCGCTTCTTCCACTGAGGGTCGAGATCATGGAACCACAGGTCCGTGATATCACCACGGATGGTGTGAACCGATGCGCCTCGGGCTCGCCAGGCTTCGCCGAACTCTACGCTCGACGAGAATCGCTGGTCAACAATAACCTTGTAGAACGACACCGGCGGGGTTTCCGTTCCCGATGCTAGTCCGGCAACCGGCAGGAGGGACGCCGCAATTCCTGCTTGGAGGAACTCTCTTCGACTGTTCATTTCTCTTTAACCTCGGCGATGATGAAATCCTGGCCTCTGTTTGAGCATATCGCAACGGATGTTCGTTAAAACGGGTGCGGGCGATCAGCCGAGTTGCTTCTGCAAGGACTCCCGGTCGAGCTCATTTTCCCAGCGGGCCACCACCACCGTAGCCACGCCGTTGCCGACCATGTTGATCAGCGCGCGGAACATGCTCATGAAGCGATCGATTCCCAGGATCAACGCCATCCCAGCCACCGGAATTGTGGGAATCACCATCATCGTGCCCACCAATGCGATGAACGCCGCGCCCTGCACTCCGCTGGCGCCCTTGGACGTAAGGACGGCTACCGCGAAGATGGTCAGCTGCTGCGATAAGGTGAGGTGAGTGTTGGTGGCTTGCGCGACGAACAGAGCAGCCAGCGTCATGTAGATGCTGGTGCCATCGGTGTTGAATGTATAGCCGGTGGGGACCACCAAGCCCACCAGAGCCCGGGAGCAGCCGAGCTTCTCCATCTTCTGCATCAACGTTGGCAGCGCGGGCTCCGAAGAACTGACCGCCAGAACCAGCAGAATCTCTTCCTTGATATACAACAGGAATTTGATGATGTTGAAGCCCGCGAAGAACGCCACCGCGCCCAGCACAATGAGCACGAACAAAATGCAGGTGACGTAGAAGGTGACGATCAGCTTCACCAACGGTCCGAGCGATGCCAGGCCGTAGCGGCCAATGGTAAAGGCCATAGCGCCGAAAGCTCCGATGGGCGCCAGACGCATCAGGATATTGATGACCCCAAACACCGCGTGTGTCAGGGCTCCAAAGAGATCGACGATCAGCTTGGAGCGCTGGCCAACCATCGATAGCGCAAATCCGAACAGGATCGCGAGGAGCAGCACTTGCAAAATGTCGCCTCTCGCGAAGGCATCAACTACCGTGTTCGGAATAATGTGCATTAGGAAATCGGTGACGCTCTGCGCCTTGGCTTGGCCGGCGTAGTCGGCTACGGCTTTCGGATCGAGGGAGGCGGGATTGATGTTGAATCCGCTGCCCGGCTTCACCACGTTCCCAACCACCAGACCGATCAGGAGAGCCAGCGTGGATACGATTTCAAAGTAGAGCAGCGCTTTGCCGCCCACGCGCCCGACCTTCTTCATGTCCTGCATCCCAGCGATGCCAGAGACCACGGTGCAAAAGATCACCAATGCGATGATCATGGTGATCAAGCGGATGAACGCGTCGCCGAGCGGCTTCATGGCCACCGCTTTCGCTGGGCTGAGATAGCCCAGAGCAATGGCGATCGCGATCGCGACCAACACCTGAGCCGAGAGGCTTTTGTAGATAGGCCTCCGCGGAGACTTCAAACTGACTTCAGGTGTAACAGTCGCCATGAATAACAGCGATCAGAATATGAACTTCAAGCCCAGTTGAATCGCGCGGGGGCCACCTGATCCGAGCACGGCATTCGAACTGACGACGTCCGGAGTGGATGGCAAGAAACCGAAACCCGCGCCGCCCGTACCGCTGGGGTCGGTGGGGCCGGCTTCAAATCCTCCTGGCCCTCCTTCGGGATTGGCAATATTTGCATGATTAAACAGGTTGAAGAATTCAGCGCGGAACTGAGCGGTGACGCGCTCCCTAAACCTGAAGGCCTTCGTGATGGAAAAATCCACGTTGTAGTAAGGCATCCCGCGGAAAATGTTGTTGCCGGTGGTGCCATAGCTGCCATAAGGAGGAGGTATCAGAAACGACTTACCATTGGCATAGCAACCGAGGTTGGTAAGCGATGCCACGGCCAACGGTCCCATTGCCGTGGACTGGGCCAGACAAGTGGGGTTGCTGGTGCCCGGGTAATACGGAATACCGGTGGTACATTCCCCGTTGGAGCAACCGTTGGTGTCGTTGAATGACTTCCTGGTCTGGAAATCACTCGGATTGCCGAAGAAATCCCACTGCTCGCCGTTGGAGCCGATGGGGTTATTGATTTCATTGGTTCCGCTGAAGTCGGTGGTAAGGTCGTTAATGGCCCACGGTGCGCCGCTTTGGATCAGCACAATCGAATTGATAGACCAGCCGTCCAGGAGCTGGCTTTTTGTCTGTTTGCCCGGAAGCAGGTAGGTCACCGAGGCGGTGAAATGGTGCCGGATGTCGAACATACTGTCCCCATAGATCGATTTTTGACTTGCGCTATTGATGGGAACGACGTAGCTCCAATTGTCATAATTCTCAGCCAGGGCATGGGCGTACGTGTAACCCAGCACGAACGAAAGACCATGCGACTGGCGTTGCGTGAGGGAAACCTGAAGGGCATTGTAATTGGAGATGTTGTTATTCTGCAAATAATCGATAAAGTTCAGATACGG
Source organism: Bryobacterales bacterium (assembly GCA_003166865.1). Lineage (GTDB taxonomy): Bacteria > Acidobacteriota > Terriglobia > Bryobacterales > Bryobacteraceae > Palsa-89. Next base: position 96,702 of record PMUP01000067.1, on the reverse strand, counting down.
GAACTTCGTGTTGTAAGGCTGGGCGGCAACTTCAGCCGCCCCGTTCGGGTTGCAGTTGCTGTAGCCGGAGGAAGCACTCGCCAGACATTGTCCAGCGGCGCTGTTGGGATTGGCCGGATTTCCCCAACCGGCGCTAAACCCGCCAACCGTTTGCGGCTGATTCAGGTCCGTTACTCCGAATAACCGCTGAGCGTCGTTGCCGACATAAGTGGCTTCTAGCGAAAGGCTCCTGGTGAGCGCGTGTTGAATACCCAGGTTATAGGTGGCAACGTAGGGGGTTTTGAGATTCCGATCTACTCCCAGAATGGAACAAGGCTGGGGAGTAAACCCAGTGGACAGCGTAACGCTGCCATCGCCGCAAGCCGAACTCAGCGAGTAAAGAGGAGTAGTGGAACTGTTGTTGGCCCATCCATACGCGATGCTTCCCGGAGTGGTGGCCGAGCCGAGCGATGAGCCGGAGTACGTGATGGTAGCAACATTGATGCTTCCGCCCGCGGTGGTTGGCGTGGAATTGCCGTTGGCGTAAAGCGGCACACCGGTCGGAATGGTACGCAGGCCGTAAAGATTCGCGACGGCCATGAACGCGTCAAAGCTGGCCTGGGAATAATAGACGCCGGCGCCGCCGCGAACCACGGTCCTGCCATTGCCACCGATGTCCCAGGCGAACCCAAGGCGAGGCGCAAAATCTTTGTGATCGCCGTTCATGATGTTTGGGAGTTGGGGCGATCCCACCTGGGAGATGCCCTCGCCTGGAATGAAGTTCCCAAGCAAATTATTGTTAGCCTGCACTACGGTGGTTAATTCGTACCGCAGCCCCAGATTCACGGTGAGCCTCGGCGTCAGACGCCAGTCGTCCTGGATGAACGAGGCATAACCCTCGTCGCTCAGGCTTCGGGCCGTATCGCCACTGGTAATTCGCGCGGTCTTTAAGGTCCCAGTGAAGAAGTTATCGAGACTCCTAAATGACACCGGGCCTTTGTTGTTGCTGGTAACGTTATCGTCGCTCCGGTTCAAGAGAATCTCACCGCCGAACTTGATCGCGTGCTTGCCCCGCTGTATGGAAACGGAATCGTTGAACTGGTAAACGCTGTCCGGTCCAACCGACTTGGGCCAACTGGCCGGCCCGCCGAGTTGAAAAGTCGGGTACCCGTTGATTTGAATTCGAGGAAATCCCCCGAAAGTAGGATCGTCTTGACCGGTGTAAAAGTGATAAGTAGAGCCACCGTAGGCGTAGTCGTCGGGGTTTTCACCGACATCGGGCGTTCCAAAGACCTGGTGATAACGGGATACGCCAATGCGTAGCGAATTGACCACCGTGGGAGTCGCGACATACACCCAGTTTCCAGAGATGACTTGCGAACGCGCGTATTGCGTGGTTAGCCACTGCGGGGCGAGTTCGTGAAGGGCGTCGTCGACGAACGTGCCGGTGCCCGGGCTCATAAAGAACAGCCCGTTCAGTGTGTTTTTATCATTGATTCGGTAATCCAGCCTTCCAACGCCCGAGAAAATCGAATTCGTACTGTTGAGCGCGGTGGCGTAGGTTCCTGTTGAACTCTTAGGAAACAGTCCGGGAAAATTCGAAAGCGGTGCGCAGGTGCTGCTCAATCCGGCTAGTTGCGCACTGAGCGCGCTGAGGTTGCCCCCTGCCAATGCAGACTGGCAAGAGCTGATCAGACCACCCGTCGAAGGTACGCTGTGGACAAATGGGCTGCCGACATTGTACTGCTGGGATTCGAAATTGCCGAAAAAGAACAGCTTGTCCCTGACAATGGGTCCGCCCACGCTGGCGCCGTACTGTTCGAGCGCAAGCGGCGGAAGGGGCTGGCCTACTTCATTGCTGAAGAAATTGTTTGCATCCCAGGAAGACGTGCGGCCATAGGCGTAAGCTGTTCCGTGTACGGCATTGCTACCGGATTTAATACCCACGTTGACCACCGCGCCGGGCTTCCAGCCGTATTCCGCGCGAGGATTCTGTTGGGTCTGGAATTCGTTAATGGCATCAATGGGCAACATCGTTCCGGCGTCACCGGCCGCCATCACCGCATTCATCATGCTCTGCGCCATCCACGGATCGTTGGCATCAATCCCGTCCACCATGAAGAAGTTGTCGTGGGGGCGCAGGCCGTTGGTCGCCTGCGTCCAGCCGGCATTGCCCGGATACTTTACAACGCCAGGACGCAGATCCAGCAGATTCTCAAAGTTTCGTCCATTCAACGGCAGATCGTTGATCACCTGGTTCGAGAGCGACCCGCCCAGTTCGGCGTTGCTGGTGTTCAGGGCCGCGGCTTCTTCGGTAACGGTCACCGTTTCGGTTTGGTCGCCGGTCTGCATTGCAAGGTCCACACGAAGATCCTGGCCGACCTCGAGCAGAAGGTCTCTGCGATCGGAATTCTTAAAGCCCCGGAATTCGACACGGACGTTGTATGTGCTGGGGATCAGATTGGGGGCGGCGTAGGCTCCGGCAGAGTCCGTCGTCAAGGTGCGCGAAACATTTCGTTGCTCGTCCGTGATTGTCACCTTGGCCAAGGGGATCGCGGCGCCGCTCTGGTCCGTGACCGTCCCAGAGATACGCCCTTCGCTGCCCTGCGAAAAGAGTGGCACGGACGTAAGAAGCAGCAATAGGCCAACGCCCAGAATGGAACAAGTCTTGGAAGCGCCGATCCTTCTTAGCGCAACGCGGGTTCGCCAACTCAACATGGAGACCTCCCTCGACCACTGTCTTGGAACACTTACCCCACACACACCTGAGCGAATATGAGATTCGCATAAGTTCAATGTCAATTCGTATTCTGTAAACACCCGGAACACCTATTTCCAAGCTGAGTAGATCGGTTTGCTCACCAAGAACGCCGAGTTCACAGCTTTTCTGGGCACGAATTTTTGTACCCGTCCATTGTCGACTTCCGCGACGTAGAAATTGCCTTCCTGGTCTACGCTAAATCCGTGAACTCCCCAGAAGCCGCCCGGGAAATCGCCCCACGTGCCGAAGGAATAGAGAAAATGTCCCTCCAAGTCGTACTTGAGCATCTTGGATGTTCCCCGGTCAAAGGCCCACAGAGTTCGGTCGGCTCCGATATAGATCAGGTGGATATCCGACGGCTCCTGACCCATGCTGAAGTCGTAGAGAAACTTTCCGTTCTCGTCGAAGACCTGAATGCGATGATTGGCGCGGTCGTTCACAAAGACGTGCCGCGTTTGCGGGTCCAGCGCCATGCCGTGGACGTTGTTCATGTAGTAGGGCCGCTTTTCATTCGGAGGCGTGCCCTTCATGCCCCAATCGAGCAGAAACTTTCCGTCCTTGTCGAACTTCGCAACGCGTGTACCGTTGTAGCCGTCCGCAACGAACAGCGTGCTGTCCGGCAGCCAGTTGAGGAACGTCGGCCGGTTGAAGTGCGTTCCATCCGCGCCCTTCACCGTGGGCGTGCCGATGGTCTGCACCAGCGTCTTGCCGTCGTGACTGAATTTGTAGATGGCGTGCATGTGATCGTCCACTACCCAGACGTGCTTCTCCGGATCGTACGGATTGATGGCGATGAAGTGCGGGCGCTTGAAGATCTTGTCCCACTGGGTCCACTGTTCGACGATGTTGCCGTTGGCATCCACCACCGTGAGGCAATGTTCCCACTTGGCATCCACGCCCACCGTCCCCTTCCACAGCTTCGGTCCATCGTCCGGATCCTGGCCGCTGCCGCCCGCGCCCGGGAGTGCCGCGACCGTCGCATCACGCCACGGCAGGCGGCCGATCGGAAACTGCAGACTCGGACCGAACTCGGGAATCAATTTCGTCTCAGGCCGCGGAATATTCGGCAGCTCTCCGCGGAACAGGAGAAAGATGCGGTTCGGGCTTTCGGCGTACACGCTCTGCCCGGCGCCCCAGGTCCACTTCTCATTTCCCGCCACGGTGCTGATGTTCTTCGGCCAGCCCTTCACCACTTCATAGGGGCCGAAGACATCCTGGACGCCCATTTCGCCCGGCGCCGCGGCGAAGCCCGAGCCAGGCTTATCTTTGGCCTGCACGGGAGGCAGCTTGGTTGCTACCAGGAAACCCGCCGCGAAGACCACAGCCGCGGCCACCAACAACGCTAGATATCTACGCATACTCGGGAAACAACCATATCACCAGCCCGCGGGACGCGCAAGCGGTGGTCTACTTCTTGGGCTTGGCTTCGTTCTTTAAGAACTGGTCAAAGTTGACGTTATCCTCGCAGACCATTTCCGTGATGTTCCACGTGGGCCTCAACTGAAACGTCAGCTGTCCGCCCCAGGGCTTGGTGTACGCCTTCGGGTCCTCGATCGTGATGTCGTTCTGCAGCGTGCTCTGATCCACTCGCCGGATGCGCTCCACAAGATGCAGATCCGTGCTATGCGGATGGCCCGCGCGATCGAGCCACGTTTTGTCGTTAAACCCGCTGGTGTCCACCACCAGCGTATCTCCGTCCCAATGCCCAATCGAATCGCCCATCCACGTGGCGCCGAGATCGGTATTATGTTTTCGCCCGTCTGTATAGATTTGCCGGATAAAATGCGAAAACTCAAAAAGCATGATCACGCGTCCAGGCGTTTGAACGATTTCCATCGGAAACGGCTGCAGATACAGCCGCGGCATGCCCGGAGGGAAGCAGCCGATGGCGCTGAGCGTGGTAGGGTTCACGGGATCGTTGGAATCCTCTACCGCGCGCGGCCCGAAGGACGGCTTGGTGGCCTTGAACCGTTCCTCCGCCCAGGGAGTCATGGGCGGCTCGTCTTTGCTAAAGCTGTAGGACAAGTAGCGAGTGGCGGGCGAGCCCCTGACATTCCAAACGCCAGACAAATCCGGCGTCGCAGTCGAAGACTTCGCCTCGCTTGGCGGCTGCGCGAACGTGAGGGATGGGAGGCTGAGTGCAGCCACCCAGACGGCCAACGATGCCATCGTGCGAGTTCGCATTTAGTTTCCCGCCCCCATCTTAAGTTCTTCTCCATTGACGGAGATCTTGGTAATCCACATCGAATTGGCGCCGCTCTTGGCCCGATAGCCGGCCATTGTGACCTGGTCGCCGGACTTCAACGTGGTCGCGGTCCAGCCGGCCCGCACCAAATGATTGGGACTGGTGAGTTCGCCTTGCCAGGCTTGCGTTTCACCTTTGTCGTCTTTGACATCGAGATCCACAATGGAGTGCGGATTTACGAATTGGAATCCCGTGACAGTTCCGCTCACGGTGACGGTTGCCGTGGTGTTGTACCCCGCTTGGCCGTGGTGCGCCGAAAGCGAAACGGAGATCAGCAGCAACCCAGCCAGCACGGCGAAGGCACTCAACAGTTTGGTCATTTCGCGTCTACCTCCTTCTTAAGCGGGTTTTTGCTCAAGACTCAGATATCATACTTGATGTCGAGACCCCACTAATGTCTCTCATCAACAAACCAGCTATCGAATCTCCCGCGGCCGGCATCCCGCTGACATCCAGCCAGAAGCGGGCGTTCTGGGCCGCCTGGGGAGGATGGACCATGGATGGGATGGATTCGTTCATCTTTTCTCTGGTTCTGGTGCCCGCGCTGCGCGACGTGTTGCCGAGGTCCGGCATTCCCGCCACCACGGCTAACGTGGGTTACTACAGCGGTCTCCTGTTCGCCCTTTTTATGATCGGCTGGGGCGTGGCTCTGGTCTGGGGACCGATCGCCGACCGGTTCGGCCGCGCTCGCACGTTGATGTTTTCGATCCTCTGGTTTTCTTTGTTCACTCTGCTGGCGGCCTTTTGCAACAACGTGTGGTCGCTCGCGATCGTGCGATTTCTAGCCGGCGTGGGCATCGGCGGAGAATGGTCCATCGGCGCATCGCTGGTATCGGAGGAATGGCCCGAACGGCGCCGCACGTGGGGCGTGTGTTTGATGCACACCGGCTACTACATCGGCTTCGTGATCGCCGCGGTGGCGAATTACTTCATCGGCAGCCAATATGGCTGGCGATACATGTTTATCGTGGGCGGCGCGCCGGCCATACTGGTGGCCTTCTTCTATAACCGGCTGCATGAACCAGCTCGCTGGAAGAACCGGCGCGAAGAAGCGGGCATCGTCCGAATGCACCACGCGTTCCTCAAGCTCTTCACGCCGCAATATCGCGGGCGGACCATCCTCAATTCTCTTTACCTGGTCGCATCCATCGTTGGTTTGTGGGCCGGCTCTGTCTACGTGCCGTCGGCCATCACGTACCTGTCGGAGCGCGCCGGTAATTCGACTCTCACGGGGGCTCGCTTGGCCTCCTATTCGACGGCCATACTAGGCATTGGAACAGTGATTGGCGCGTTGTTCACGCCGATCCTCGCCAAACGCCTGGACCGGCGAATTGTTCTGGGTATCTTTTTCAGTTTGATGCTGATCTTCCTGTGGCTCGCGTTCGGCTACGTGTTCTACTTACAGACCAACGCCATCACGTGGTTCCTGGTGTGCACTTTCTTCCTGGGCCTGGGCGGCGCGAACTTTGTCGTGTATTCCTTCTGGCTCCCGGAACAATATGGCACCGACTGCCGAGTGAGCGCGTTTGCCTTCACTACCAACGTCGGCCGCTTTGCAGGAGCCGGACTAACGTTTCTGGTGGGCGCGCTGATCCGGCACTACGGAACTCTCGGCACTCCCGTCGCGCTGACAGCGCTGGCGTTCGTGGTTGGACTCTTGCTATTGCCCTTCGGCGCCGAGACCCGTGGGAAGTCGCTGCCGGCATGAAGGCGATGGTCCTGCGAGGGCCCAACGATCTCGCGCTCGATGACATCGCGCGGCCACAAGTGCCGGCCGGTCACGTTCTGGTGCGCATCACACACAGCGGATTGTGTGGAACCGACTTGAAGATCTACAAAGGCGCGATCCCCACCCAGTATCCGCTGATCATGGGCCACGAGATGGTGGGCGAGGTAGTGAGCGAAGCGAACGGTGGCATCCGGCCAGGCGGCGTGCGCGTGATCATCGATCCGGTCCTGTATTGCGGAACCTGTTTTCACTGCCGGATCGGGCAAACCAACCTATGTCCCGCCGGCGGCCTGATCGGGCGCGAGACCAATGGCGGGTTCGCCGAATACGCGGCCGTACCCGGAGCCCAAGTCTTCCGGCTCCCGGATTCCATCGATAGCGCGAGTGCGCCGCTGATTCAGGTGGCCACTACCTGCTTGCACGCGCAACGCTTGGCGTCGGTGTCGCAAGGCGAATCCGTCGCCGTGATCGGACTCGGCGTGTCCGGCCAACTGCACGTGCAACTCGCCAAGGCGCGCGGCGCCGGCAAAGTGATCGGCATCAGCCGCAGCAGTTTCAAGAACGAACTCGCGAAGCAACTTGGCGCGGACGTCGTGATCGAATCCGGCCCAGAAGCGGCAGCAAAGGTTTTGGACGAGACGGACGGCCGCGGCGCCGACGTCGTGATTGAATCGACGGGCGTGATGACGTCCATCGCGGACGCCATTCGGATGGTGCGTTTCGGAGGCCGCATCCTGCTCTTCGGGATCACCAGCGCGACTAGCGGTGCGTTGCCGTTCTACGATCTCTATTTCAAAGAACTGACGCTGATCAACAATCGCGCCGCCACCGCTCAGGATTTCCCGGTCATGATCGACTTGGTGGATCGCGGCGCGGTTCGCCTGGAGCCTGTCGTGACGCATCGCATGGCCTTGGGCGAACTCGGAACAGCGCTTGGGATGCTGGAAAATGGCGCTGATGGCCGGCTAAAGATTATTCTGGAGCATACGTGAATATAGGGGCTGCCATTTTTTTCGCGATCCCAACGCTCCTTTCCGCCCAATGGCTGAAGTATCCAACCGCCGGAGTCCCCAAGACACCCAGCGGATTACCGAACTTGGGCGCGCCCACGCCCAGAACCGCCGACGGCAAGCCGGATTTTTCGGGAATCTGGGAAGCCGACAACACCAACCCATGCCCGCCCGATGGCTGTCCGGACATGTCCAGCTCCAAAGAATTTGTGAACATTGGAGCGCGGCTTCCGGGTGGTCTGCCTTATCAGCCGTGGGCGGCGGACGTAGTCCAGAAACGAATGGCCGACAACGGAAAAGACGATCCGGTTTCGCATTGTAAGCCCGCTGGTGCGCTCCGCTTGCTCACCTATCCGCCCTACCGCAAGATCGTCCAGATGCCAGGGCTGATGGTGATTATGTCCGAGCGCGACGTGACCTTCCGTCAAATCTTTACTGACGGGCGGCCTTTGCCGAAGGATCCGCAACCGTCCTTTACGGGATACTCGTCCGGACATTGGGAAGGCGACACCTTGGTGGTTCAGACCATCGGTTTCCGCGACGGAATGTGGTTGGACCGTAGCGGCAGTCCAATGACCGACGCCGCCAAACTGACCGAGCGCTTCCGGCGCGTGAACTACGGGAACCTCGAGATCGAAATCACACTGGACGATCCCAAGGCCTACACCGCGCCCTGGACAGTGAGGCTCAACCAATTCATCGTCCTCAACACAGAGCTGTTGGAATACTTCTGCCAGGAGAACGAAAAAGATCTGCCTCACTTGGTGGGTAAGTAGGCTGATTCTGATAGCCTTGAATAAGCGGGGCGTTGGTGCCGGTGCCAACTATGCCGGAACTTACTTTCACATTAAACGGGAATCCGACCACGGTCGCTTACGAGCCGGGGATGGACTTTCTCGAAGTCCTGCGCGAAGAGTGTAAGGTCGTTTCTCCCAAAAACGGTTGCGCGCCGGAAGGCGCCTGCGGCTGCTGCGCGGTCTTAATCGACGGCCAGCCCGTATTCGCGTGCTTGCGCAAACCGGAACACATGGATGGCCATGATGTAGTCACGCTGGAGGGCGTGCCGGAGGATATGCGTCGCGTCTTGGGCGAAGCATTCGTGCTCGAAGGCGCGGTTCAGTGTGGCTTCTGCATTCCGGGCATCGTGATTCGCGCGTCGGGGCTGCTCCGGCATGGCCACACGCACGACCGCGAAGAAGTCGCGAAGGCGCTGGACGGTCATCTTTGCCGCTGCACCGGCTACGCCCGCATCATCGATGCGATTCAAACCGCCGGCGAAGCCTGGGGTGCTCAAGAAGCGCCTGATCACAAGCAGCTCCCTAGCGAAGAGCCGCGGCGGCATTCTTATTTCGGCGAAGAGTACGGATTGAGCCGGAATCCGGCCTTTCAGAATGGGAAACGCGCAAATGGGATCGGCCAGTCGCCCTCGCGCTATCTCGGAATCGAGCAGGCTCTCGGCGAGAAGCCCTTTGTGGATGACATGCGCGTCGGTCCCGATATGTTACACGCCGCGCCGGTCTTGAGCCCGCATCCGCGCGCGAAGGTTCTCGCGATTGATACTTCGGCAGCACAGGCGATGTCGGGCGTCGCAAGGATCTTCACGGCGCCCGATGTTCCGGGGCAGCGAGGTACGGGCCTTGCAATTCCCGACTTGCCGATCTTTGTCGCCGTAGGCGAAACCACCTGCTGCGTCGGCGATATTCTCGCTCTGGTAACAGCCGATACCGCCTTCCACGCGCGCCAAGCCGCCGGCAAGATCAAGGTCGATTACGAAGTCTACCCGCCGGTGACGGATCCGTTTGCTGCGCTCGGGCCGGACTCGCCTCAAGTGCATGCTCCCGGAAACTTGCACGTCCATCCGAACTTGCTCGACACCACCGCGTTCTCGCGAGGCGATGTGGATGGTGCACTGGCGGCTTCCACCCACATCATCGAGCAGACCTTCTCCACGCAGCCCGTCGAACCGGCCTTTCTCGAGCCGGAGGCTTGCTTGGCGATACCGCAGGGAAAGGGCATCAAGGTGTTCTCGCAGAGCCAGGGCTCCACATTCGATCAAAGCCTCATCGCCCGTACCTTGAATCTGCCCGCGGAAGAAGTAGAGATCGCGCTGGCGTCTAGCGGCGGCGCGTTCGGCGCGAAGGAAGAGCTGTCCATTCAAGCGCAGACCGCGCTGGCTGCGCATCTGCTCGGACGCCCCGTTAAGACCGTTCTGACGCGGAAACAGTCCACGCAACTTCATCCCAAGCGCCATCCGATGACGCTCAGCTACACGGTGGGCGCCGACGCCGAAGGTCAGTTGCTGGCAGTGCGCGTCCGCATCGTCGGCGACGTGGGAGGCTACGCCGGCACCAGCGCAAAATGCTTGCTGCGCGCTGCCTGTCACTCCTGCGGCCCGTACCGCGTGCCGAACGTGGATGCCGAGGCGAAGGCAGTATTCACCAACAATCCCACCAGCGGCGCCATGCGCGGCTTTGGCACCAACCAGGCGCATTTCGCCATGGAAGGCATCATGGATATCCTCGCGGAACGAGTGGGCGTGGATGGCTACGACATCCGCGAGCGCAACATCCTCAATCCGGGCGATGCGTTCGCTACCGGCCAGATCATGCGGGAAAGCGTCGCGGGATTGCGGCGCAGTTTGGAAGCGGTCAAGGGCATTTACAGGAGCGCCAAATATGCCGGCATCGGTTGCGGCATCAAGAGCACCGGCATTGGCAATGGCACCATCGATAGCGGACACGCAGCCATCCGCGTGCTAAACGGCGGCCGCTTGGATGTCCTCACCGGCTACACCGAGATGGGCCAAGGGCTCTACACCACCATCCGGCAGGCAGTGTGCGAAGAAACTGGCCTGTCTCCGGAGATCATGGACGTCCGCTGGGACAAGGGGCTGGGCGCCAAGTGCGGTGAAACCTGGGCGTCGCGCGCAACCACGCTGAGTTGCGCCGCGGCACAGCGAGCGGCAACTCAACTGGCGGAAGATCTCAAACACTCCACGCTGGAACAACTGACTGGCCGCGAGTACACCGGCGATTACGTTTGCAACTTCACGACCAAGCCCGGCACTCCGGAAGCTTTGACGAATCCGACCACGCACATGACGTTCAGCTACGCCACGCAGGTGGTGATTCTGGACGACGACGGCCGCATCGAGCGCGTAGTGGCAGCGCACGACGTCGGCCGCGCCATCAATCCCAAAGGTTGCGCGGGACAAGTGGAAGGCGGAGTTCACATGGGGTTGGGCTATGCGCTCTCGGAAAACTTCACCAGTACAGACGCCCAGCCGGATTCTCTGCTGCTCCGCGATTGCGGCATCCTGAAGGCCAAGGACACCCCGAGAATCGACGTGATCCTGATTGAAGTTCCCGACGAAGTGGGCGGCTACGGAGCCAAAGGCGCTGGAGAAATCGGGTTGGTTCCGACGGCCGGTGCGGTCGCGGGCGCTCTGTACGCTTACGACGGAATCCGCCGCTTTAGCTTGCCAATGGACGATGCACCCGCCGCTGCGCCCTCCGTACCGAAGTTGCGCCGCAAAGCGCCGGCACTTGCGGGAGCTTAATTACTGCGCAGCGACCTTTTTTGCTTCGCGATCGGATCCAGTCCGGTTGCTTTGATGGTTGTCGCGGCTGCCGCGCTCGTCAACGACTTGATGATCTGGCTAGCGGCCTCGCGGTTTTTAGTCGAGCTGGCGATTCCAGCCGTCATGATAATCCGCTTTTGGAATTCGGGCGGTAAGGGACCGGCCAACTGCACGCCGGGAGCGGGCAGTATTTCACTAATCAACGCGAATGCGACGTCGATCTGCCCCTCGGCGACGCTTGCCATGGATCGCTCCGCTCCTGGTTGAAGGACCGTCTTACGCTGAACATCCTCGCTGATGCCGAGGCGATCGAGCATGTTGATGATGGCCGGAGTGCCCGCGCCTTCCTTAACGTACCCAATTGATTTTGCGTGAAGCAGCGTTTGCTTGATTGCTTCGGGCGAATTAACGTCCGGCTTGGGCGAGCCCGCGCGGACGGCAATGCCGATACCGCTAGCGGCGAGATCCACGCCTGTCCCGGCCGCGATCTTGCCCTCCTTGATCAAGTCCCCAATGATTGGCTGCGACAGTAACGCCAGATCGAATGCCTCGCCACCCTGGATGGAGCGCTTCAATACCGCGGAGGCGCCGTACTGGACTTTCATCGAGCGCCCCATGCTCCGCTCATATTCCGGCAGCAGCTTCTCTACCGCCGCGCGGATGCCGTTGGAGCACAAGATGCGGATTTCCGTGTCCTGTGCCGCCAAAGTTTCCCCCGGCAGCAGAATGAATGCGGGAAAGCATGCCGCTAGCAACGCGGCTCTGGCACGTGTGTTCATCGTTTCGCTCCCTCCACTAAAAAGCGTTGAGACTTCGCTATTGCGCCTGCTTTAGTTCAATCCGAACTAACCGGAACGGCTTGTCGCTGATATTTTCATCCTGATGAGCAGCGTCCGGCTCAGCCCAACGAACTGTCCCTGCTTTGTAGTGGCTCTCGCGCGATGTGCCATCAGCATGGTATTGACGCATGTCTTGATCCGTCAAGCTGATCACCACGGCGCCGGTGGCCGGGTGCTTGTGCATCTTGAGCTTCTCGTGCGGACCCACGGTCAAGCGGATGGCCCGGATCCATTCGTTTTCAGCCACCACCTGATAGTGCGCCGGATCCACAGTGACCGCGTCCATCGTTTCCTTGGGAAACGGCTTGGGATGGGCCGCGGGCTTGGGTTCGATTTGAAGAGCCGCAAACTGCGCGCCGGTGAGATTCTCCGACTTGTGGATTGTGGGTGCCGACCAGATAACGTCGCCAGCGTGATTCTGGAAAGCTTTGACGGTCCCATCGAAATAAGTTAACTGGTTGTTCCGGTCTGTGAGAAAAACAATCACGGCTCCGGGAGCGGGGTGCTGGTGCATGGGCATCGTCTCGTGCGGTCCCAAGTGTTCTTGAAAAACGCGGACCCATTGGTTCTCCAGCTCTAAGTGAGTGTGCTGCGGGTCTGCGGCCAGGGGATCGGGCGATTGGGCCGTTGCCGCCCCTATCCACAAGAGTCCCCAACCCAAAATCAAGAGCGCTTTGCTATGTCGACGTGGCATGAGAAGATTCTAGACCATGAGCACGCATGACGTAAGGGCCCAGGCAACTCGAGCCGGCGTGATTGGTCTGGGAATCATGGGAGGCGCCTTCGCCGGACATCTCGCGGCGGCGGGTGTTCGCACCTCGGGCTATGACTTGCTTTCAGCGAACGTGGTCGCATTGAGCGCGCAAGGAGGGCATGGCTGTTCGTCGGCGCGGGCGGTCGCGGCGGAGGCCGATATCGTGATCACGTCGCTGCCACACTCCGCGGCACTCGAAAGTGCGCTCTTCGCAGAAGAAGGCGTGGTGGCCGCCGGGCGCTCTGGCCTTCTGGTTATCGAGACCAGCACGCTTTCGCTCGAAGACAAAGAGCGTGCTCGAGCGCGGCTGGCGAGTGCCGGCGTTGGTATGTTGGATGCCCCTATCAGCGGCACCGGCCCGCAGGCCGCGGCGAAGGATATTACGATTTTCGCAAGCGGCGATCGTGGCGAATTCGAGCGCGCGCGGGCTACTCTCGCCCACTTTGCCCGCTCGCTTCGATATGTGGGCCCCTTCGGCACGGGCTCAAAAATGAAATTCATCGCCAACCTGCTGGTGGCGATTCACATCGTCGGCGCCGCGGAAGCGATCGTGTTGGGAGAGAAAGCCGGTCTCGATCCTTCCATGCTGGTCGAAGTGCTGGCCGATAGCGCGGCTACCTCGCGCATGCTGGAAGTGCGCGGGCCGAGCATGGCGACGGGCGCTTACGCAACCCCTATGATGAAGGTCGACGTGTTTCAAAAGGACTTGGACATCATCGCGGCTTTCGCCAGGCAATCCAAATGTCCAGTGCCTTTGTTCAGCAGGGCCGTTCCGTTCTTCACCGAAGTAGCCGCGCAAGGGATGGGTCTGCAGGATACGGCAGCGGTAGTTTCGGTTCTGCGGTCTCTTGCGGGGATGGAGGCAAAATGAAACTGGTAACAATCGTCGCGGGCCTGCTCATGGTTGCAGTCGCGAACGCGCAGGAGAAGCCCATGCTGGCCGAGCAGGCCTTCAAGAACGTCCGAGTGCTGAAGGGTATTCCGGTAGATCAGTTCATGGCCACCATGGGATTCTTTTCCGCTTCCCTGGGCGAAACGTGCACGGATTGCCATAGCGCCGAGAGCGGCGGCAACTGGGACAAATACGCCGACGACAACCCACGCAAGGAGACCGCGCGGCGCATGCTCGGGATGATGAACGCCATCAACAAGACCTACTTCGGCGGAAGGCGCGAGATCACTTGCTACTCCTGCCACCGCGGCGTGGAACGCCCGGACGTCACTCCGAATCTGGCGGATCTATACGGGCCGCCGCCATCCAAAGAGCCGGATGAACTGCGCGAGCCCACTTCGAGCAAAGCACCCTCCGCGGATCTAATTCTCGACCGCTACATCCAGGCCATCGGCGGCGTCGATCGCGTGGCCAAGCTCACCAGCTTCGCGGCCAAGGGAACTTACCAGGGCTACCAGGACGAGAAGTATCCCATGGATGTGTTTGCAAAAGCGCCGAATCAGCTCAGCACCGTCATTCACACCGCCGCCGGAGACAGCACCACCACGTATAACGGCAGCGCAGGTTGGATCGCAGGGCCTGCAACAGAAAGACCGGTGGCCTTGCTCGAGCTGACGGGCGGCGATCTGGAGGGCGCCAGGCTGGACGCGGCTGTGTGGTTTCCCGCTCAAATCAAGCTGGCGCTCACTCAATGGCGCGGCGCCTCCTCCGCTATCATCGACGGCCGCGACGTGCAGATGATTCAAGGAACTGGCGACGGCCGATATCCGGTGAATCTGTACTTCGACAGCAAGTCAGGGCTGCTGGCGCGAGTGGTGCGCTATACCGAATCGCCCGTGGGCCTCAACCCCACCCAGATCGACTACGCCGACTATCGCGAGGTCGCGGGCGTGCGGATGCCCTATCGCGTGACCGTGACTTGGTTGGACGGAAAGTCCATCACCGAGTTCAGCGAGATCCAGCCGAACGTTGCAATAGAAGCGGAGAGGTTCGCCAAGCCGCCCCGGCCGGCGTTGAACAAGTAGTATCAACGTGGAAGAGCATTTCCCACCGGTTGCCTGCGGCAATATGGAGTGCTATATATACAGCCAGACCAACCACTAATGAGTAATGAGGGCGATCTCCGCCGGCACGCGCGATCCGCCAAGGCGGCGCCCCTCCAGTTGATCTGGAAGGACCGCCAAGGAATCGACAGGTTTATCAATGGCAGCATCATCGATATCTCCGAATCCGGCGTGCGTGTTGAACTGCGCGAACCGCTGGAAAAGCAAACCTACGTGACGATGCAGGCCGCGGGTTTGGGATTGCATGGTTCGGCTTCCGTAAAAAGCTGCGCGCGCAAAGGCATGAAATACGTTGTGGGCCTGGAGTTCAGCGGCGGGCTCAAATGGAAGCCGAAGAGCTAAGGCGCCGACTCTACTTCGCGCGCCCTTTGAACCCCTGCGCCAGCATCTGGATTTTATAAATGCTCATCGCGGTGTTCCGCACGCCGGCTGGCGTTTTGATCTCTTGACCGCTTGCGTCAAGCGCGCCGAGGCAGGCGGCGTACAGCGTCTTCTTGCCGGGGCCGGAGAACGCCACGCTGATGACGGTGCGGGGTGTTGGAATCATCCCTAAATATTTTCCTTCGGGGCTGAGCACCTGAATACCATTGGCTGTGTCAAAGATGCGGCCTGACGCATCGATCGCCATGCCGTCGCCGTTCCCTCCGCCTTCGAGTTTGCCGAACTCCCGTTGGTTTTTGACTGAACCATCCGGCTGCACATCGAAAGCCATGATCACCGGACCGTTGGTGACATAGAGCGTCTTCTCATCCGGGCTGAGGTTGATGCCGTTGCTTCGTATTTTTTCGCCGATGCCGCTTATCTGGCCGCTCGGGCTCACGTAGAACACTCCGCTGCCCGTATTGGTGGTGAAGTAGACGCCGCCTTTCTTGTCGGCGACCAAGTCGTTGACGCGCCCGAGCCCCTTGCCCTCGAAGCCGTCCGCCAAAACCTTGCGCATGGGAGTCAGCGCGGCGATGTCCGTCGGCTCTTTGCATTCCTCCGGCTTGCCGCCCATGTGCCCGCCGGGATCGGTGCAGGTCCGCTCTACCACGAGAATGCGGCCCTTCGGACCAATGGCGACCGCGCCGGGGCCGTGACCGTTCGACAAGTAAACGGAGAATTTATCGTGTTTATCGAGCTTGTTGATGTGATTGGTCTGCTCCTGCGCGAACAGCAAGCCGCCATCGAAGCCCACGATGCCATCGGCGTTCTCGTTGCCCTGCCAAACCAGAGTCCACTTCGCCCCCGCCTCAATCACGCCGGGAATTGCCGTGATCGTCACGTCTTTTGGCGGCGGAGGCTGCGGGAAGTTTCTTGGCTGCGCGACAAGCTGGCCGAAGGAGAGAAGGGATGCGAGCAGAAACCCGGTTGTGGAGGACATGCTGTTGTTATACCTCAATCCGGAAATCCAGTTGCCGTTTAGCTATCATCTGCGGTAATAATAAACCTGATGCCCTACCGCGTCGTCTGGGCGGCATTACTTGCGCCTGCGTTGGCGCTCGCCCAATCCATCCCTCCTGCAACCGAAACTCGCATCAGCAATCTAGAGGCTGCCGTGAAATCCGCGCAAAGCGCGGGCGACAACGCCTGGATGCTGGTAAGCGCCGCGCTCGTTCTTATGATGACCGGTCCCGGCCTGGCCTTGTTTTATGGCGGTCTCGTCCGGCGCAAAAACGTGCTCAGCACCATGATGCACAGCTTTGTTCTGATGGCTGTGGTGACGGTGGTTTGGGCCATCGTGGGCTACAGCCTGGCGTTTGGCGCAGGATCGCCCATCCTGGGAGATCTGCGCTACCTGTTCTTGAATAACGTTGGCGCCGCTCCCAATCCAGACTACGCCGCCACCATACCGCAGCAGACCTACATGATCTACCAGCTCATGTTCGCCATTATCACACCCGCTCTTATCTCGGGCGCGTTCGCCGAGCGCATGAAATTCAGCGCCATGCTGCTATTCACGGTGCTGTGGCTGTTCATCGTTTATTTTCCGCTGGCCCACATGGTTTGGGGCAAGGGCGGCTTGCTCAATGCGTTCTCGGGCGGTAGGTTTCCGTGTTTCGACTTTGCCGGAGGCACGGTAGTTCACATCAGCTCGGGCGTCTCCGCATTGGTGTGCGCTCTCTACTTGGGGAAGAGACAAGGCTACAGGTCCGAGCCAATGAAGCCGCACAGCCTGGTGCTCAGCGTCATCGGCGCGTGCTTGTTATGGGTCGGCTGGTTCGGATTCAACGCGGGCAGCGCGCTGGCGGCGTCCTCGTTGGCCACCAGCGCGTTTGTGGCGACGCACTTCGCGACCGCCGCGGCCGTGCTCGGCTGGCTGCTAATCGAGTGGATACACAACGGGAAGCCCAGCGTGTTGGGCGGAATCTCAGGCGCGGTGGCGGGATTGGTCGCCATCACTCCGGCCTCCGGGTTCGTTAAACCTTTTCCGGCGATGCTGATCGGATTCGTCGCGGGAATCGTATGTTTCTTGATGGTCACCACGGTGAAGAGCAAGTTCCGGTATGACGATACGCTGGACGCTTTCGGCGTGCACGGCGCCGGCGGAACCCTCGGCGCGATTCTCACTGGCGTTTTCGCCACCATGGCCATCAACGATGGTCTCAAGGACAGCTCCGGCAAAACGCTTCCGTTGGGCCTGGTGGACGGCCAGGCTGGCCAGGTGCTGAACCAGGCCATCGGCGTGGCGATCTCCTGGGGCCTTGCGATTGTCGGAACGCTGATCATTCTCAAAATCTGCGATGTCCTGATCGGTGTACGCGTTTCGCCCGACCAAGAGTTGGAAGGCTTGGACGTCAGCATGCATGGCGAAGAAGGTTATAATCTCGAAACGTGAGGACGAAACGCCAGGACGACAGCCAGCCATGAAGAAAATCGAAGCGATTATCCAGCCGCATAAGCTCGAAGACGTCAAGGAAGCGCTGAAAGGGATCGGCATCGACGGCATGACCATCTCGGAAGTCCGCGGCCACGGCCGCCAGAAAGGCCACAAGGAAGTCTATCGGGGCATGGAGTACCAGGTCGATTTGCTCCCCAAGGTCAAACTCGAGATGGTGGTTCCCGATGAACGTTCCTCGGAAGTGGTCCGGACCGTGGTCACCAGCGCGCGTACCGGCAAGATCGGCGACGGCAAGGTCTTCGTGTACGATGTGGCGGAGGCCATCCGCATCCGCAATGATGATCGCGGCGACGGCGCCCTGTAGCCTCGCTCTCAGCTCCGGTAACATCCGCAACCAGACCCGCGTCTTGTAAAATGTCTATTACGCCAAATGGGCCAGCCAAACCGAACACCACACCCAGCCGTGGACGTGTCACCTACGCGCCGCGCTTTTTACATCGGATTCATCAACGGCGCGATGGGCTTGATCGGCCTGGCCCTGGCGGTTCCAGCCGCCATCTACCTGCTGTTTCCGCCCAAGCTGCGCAAGGGGCAGGAGTGGGTGGAAACGGCCGATCTGTCCAAGATTCCCGCTGGCACTCCCACCGAGATCTTTTTCGAGCGCACTAACGTTGACGGATGGAAGATTACCAACGTGAAGGCCACCGCTTGGGTGGTCAAGGGACCCTATAACGAGGTGGTCGCTTTCACTCCGCAATGCACGCACCTCGGCTGTGCCTACCATTGGGATGACCCCAGCCATACCTTCATGTGTCCTTGCCACAACTCCGTGTTTTCCATCGACGGAAAGGTCTTGGGCGGCCCCGCGCCGCGCCCGCTCGATCGTTACATGACAAAGATCCAGGGCGGCCGGCTCGACATCGGCCCCCCGGAGCCTCACGCGTAGATCGCCATGCGTCCAATTCGCACCATTATTGACTGGCTCGAACATCGCACGGGCATCGAAACCGCAGTTAAGAATTTCCTCTACGAAGACATTCCCGCCTCCGCCGGCTGGCACCAGATCATCGGCAGCATGGCCGTGTTTTTCTTCGTGATCCAGGTTGTTACTGGCGCACTGCTGGCGTTCAATTACGCGCCCACGCCGGGCGAAGCGTACAACAGCGTGAAGTACATCATGACGGAGCTGACTGGCGGCCCGCTGATCCGCGGTCTGCACCACTGGGGCGCCAGCATGATGCTCATCATCGTGGTGCTGCACATGGTTCAGGTCTTCATCTATGGCGCGTACAAGAAGCCACGGGAAGCCACCTGGATGGTCGGCGTGACCCTGCTGCTGATCACATTGGTATTTGGGCTCAGCGGCTATCTGCTGCCTTGGGACAATCGCGCATACTTTGGCACGGTGGTCACCACCCACATTGCTTCCCAAGCGCCTATCCTCGGGCCATATCTTTTGCGATTACTGGGCAGCCAGGGTGACAGTGTCGGCAATGTCACTTTCTCGCGATTCTATGCGCTTCATACCGTGCTGCTGCCGCCGCTGACAATCATCCTCATCGGCATTCACATCTATCTGGTGCGCAAGCACGGCGTCGCCGCAGCCCCAGGCGATACGGCGCCCAAGCGCAAGTTTTTCCCCGAACAGGTGTTCAAGGACACCGTCGGCATCGCGATCGCCTTCATCATTCTGTTCGTTATGGCGATTGTCGCCAAGGTTCCACTCGAACGCTTGGCCGATCCTACCGACACGGCCTATATCCCTCGGCCGGAATGGTATTTTTTGTTCCTATTCCAGATACTAAAGTTCTTCAAAGGGCCTATGGAGACCTTCGTGAGCGTGGTGTTGCCGGGGCTCGCAGTGCTCGCGCTCTTCTTGGTTCCTTTTATTGACCGCGGACCGATGATCCGGCTCGGGAAAAGAACATTTGCGATCTCCCTGGTCGTGCTCGCCGCCATCGCATGGACCGGCCTCACCACCGCCGCCGTTGTAACCACGCCCAAAAATCAGGAATCGGCGGAAGACATCGAGACGCCGGCGACCGAAACTCCGGAAGCAACCGCCGGCGCGTCAGCGCCCACGCTGGCCGCATGGCAGCGCTTAACTCCCGAAGAGCTGGATGGCCTCGGGCATTTCAAGAAACAAGGCTGCATGGGCTGCCATCCCGCAGCGGGCCAAAAAGCTGTCGGTCCGGATCTCACCAAGATTCCGACCGGGCGTCGCAACGTCGCGTGGCTGGTGCCGCACTTCAAGAATCCGTCGCAACTTGTGCCGGGCAGCGTGATGCCGCCGGTGGATTTGCCGGCCGCCGATTTGAACGCCCTAGCTTTGTTCGTCCTAACGCTCACCCCGAAGAACGAGCAGGCGCTCGAAGCGGCGCCGGATTTCGTGACGCAAGGCGCCATGGTCTATCAATCGAACCATTGCAACGCATGCCATCAAATCAACAAGGTCGGCTCAACGCTCGCACCCGCGCTCGATGGAGTCGGTCTGCGCCACGATCGCGCCTGGCTCGAAAAACATTTCGCCGATCCCGATAGCGTCACCAAAGGCACCATCATGCCGCCCTATAAGTTCACTCCGCCGGATTTAGACGCAATCTGCAAATACCTGCTGCAGTTGCCTAAAGGCGCTTAGTGCCGCGCTCGCTCCCTCCATTTTTAAGATAGCAACCCCGCTGGCAGAGTAGCATCAGGAAGGGTCATGATTCCGCAAAAGAATAGCGCGACGATGAATTGGTTCGATGCGTCGATCATTGACGAGAAGGCGTCGACGGTTGGGCCATCCGCGATCGACATCGCCTACCAGCGCCTCGGGAATCCCGATGCGCCCGCCGTGCTGCTGATCATGGGGATCGCCGCGCAATCCATTCATTGGCCGGACGCGTTTTGCCATGCCCTCCTCGATGGCGGCCTGCAGGTCATCCGCTTTGACAATCGCGACTCCGGACTCTCCACACACTTGACGGATGCCCCGCCGCCGAACCTGCCTGCGGTGCTGGCTGGCGATCTGTCGTCGGTGTCCTACACGCTGTCGGATATGGCTGCCGACGCAGTGGGGCTGCTGGACTACCTCGACATCGAAAAGGCGCATGTGGTCGGCGCGTCCATGGGCGGCCAGATTGCGCAGACGGTGGCCATCGAGCATCCGGACCGAGTCCGTTCGCTCACCTCGATGATGTCGAGCACGGGCAACAAGCAAGTAGGGCAGCCATCGCCGGAGGTGCTCCGCGGAGTTTTTTCCGGCCCACCGGCCGTCACCCGCGACGAAGTCATTCAGCAGATGGTCCGGGCCGCGCGCATCGTCGGCTCGCCCGGGTATCCGAGCGACGAGAATGAAATGGCCGTTCGAGCAGGCCGCGCCTACGACCGCTGCTACGATCCGGTCGGCACCGCTCGTCAGGCGGTGGCGACGGTAGCCTCTGGCGATCGGACGGAGCGCCTGCGACATCTCGAGGTCCCCACCCTCGTTATCCACGGCCTCGCTGACCGGATGTGCGACGTCAGTGGCGGGCGGGCAACGGCGGATGCCATTCCCGGCGCAGAACTCGTCCTGATCGAAGGAATGGGGCATGATCTGCCACCCGGTTTGCGACCCCAACTGGCAGCGCGTATCGCTGAATTTGTCTGGCGGGCGGAGCGTGCCAATGGATGCTGATCGGTCCAGTGGCGAAGCCGCGATCTTGGCTTCTGGACCGCGCGCGTAGCGTTGCGCATGCACTCGTGTGTGGGGCGGGAACTCGTGTCCGGCCTGCTACAGGCTCGGCTTGTGAGCCAGCTCGCGGTCGAGCCACGCCAGATAGCGCTCCGAGCCATCCACCACTTGCATGGCGATCACTTCCGGCACCTCGTAGGAATGCAACCGCTCGATCTCGCTTCGCAGATCTTCGAGAAGCAGCCGGCTGGTCTTGATCACCAGCAGCACCTCCTCCTCTTCTTCGATGGCGTCCTTCCCGGCTTCATTCCGCCAGTGATAGATACTGCGTACGCCGGGGATCAAGCTCACGCAAGCCGCCAGCCTTTTCTCGACCAGCGCATGCGCCAGCCGCTGTGCCTCCTCGGGCGACCCGCAGGTGCTGAGCACAACAATTTTGTCGGTCATGGCAAGTTTTTTCGCTGTTGCTCTGGATCTTTTTGCAAAAGAGGATTATAAACGAATGTGAGGACTCATACCGAACCGAATGAGTAATTCTGTGCGCCGCGCCATCCTTCTGATCGTTTTCGCATTGATTGGCGCATATGGCCTGGTGGAGCTGCGCAGCCCTCAAGGGATCCCCGCTCTCAAGCAGAGGTGGGACGAGATTCGCAAGCTGGAAGAAGAGAACGCCAGTCTTCAGCGCGAGAACAACTATCGGCGCGAGCGCATCAAGAAGCTGGAAAGCAGCGCCTCCGAGCAAGAACTGGAGATTCGCAAGAAGCTGAAACTGCTGCGGCCCGGCGAGACATCGTTCATACTGCCGCCACAGCCCAAGCCGCCCTCAGATGCGCCCCTTGACCTAAAATAACGCGTGGTGATCCAGCGGGCCTGCCCCTGCTCCGAGTCCTGGATTACCCCGAATCGCCGCGGCAACGTAACGTTTTGCTCTGTCTACCGCTTCCGGAAGATCGTAGCCGGAGGCCAGCCCCGCGGTAATCGCTGCCGACAGCGTGCAGCCGGTTCCATGTGTGTTGCGCGTTGCGATCCGCGGTGAAGTGAACTCCCGGAATTCGCCCCGGTAGAACAAAACGTCGGTGGCATCGCCCCCCAGGTGCCCGCCCTTGACCAGCACGGCTCGCGGGCCGAGCGTGGCTAGCTTCTCTGCTGCTTTACGCATGTCGACGGTATTACTAACCTCCGCACCGGTCAGCAATGCGGCCTCTTCCAGATTTGGGGTTAGGAGAAACGTGTGAGGCAGCAGCCGGGTCTTCAGCGCGTCAACGGCATCGGCCTCGAGTAACGCGGCGCCATGTTTGCTCAAAATCACTGGATCCACCACCAGTGGAAATGGAAAGCCGGCGGCGAGTCCGGCCACTGCCTCGATGATGCCGCAATTGCCCAGCGCCCCAGTCTTCGCCGCCACGGGGGGAATGTCGCCAATGACGGCGCGGATCTGATCGGCCACCAAATCGAGCGCCAGACACTCGATGCGCTCCACGCCGCGCGTATTCTGCACGGTGATCAGCGTAATCACCGCCTCGCCATAGACGCCGAATTGATGAAAGGTTTTGAGGTCGGCCTGGATGCCCGCTCCACCGCTCGGGTCAGATCCGGCAATGGTCAAGGCAACCGGCTTAGCTAGCGGCATCCTTCATCCCCGACAAACGTTGTACCATCTCAAAGGTGTCTGCCTCGGCGGCGGTTTTGTCCGGGCGATAGCGCTTCACGCGGGCAAAGCGCAAGGCCAGGCCGCTCGCATAGCGGGGGCTGGCCTGGATTTCGTTGAACGCAATCTCGACCACCAGCTTCGGCTCGACATGCACGGTATAGCTGTCGCGGCCGATCTCGAGCTTCAGCAATTCGTGCGTCTGCCACTCCAGCATTTCATCGGTGAGCCCCTTGAACGTTTTGCCAAGCATCGCGAATCCGCCTTTTTCGGTATCGCGCGCTCCGAGATGCAAGTTGCTAAGCCATCCCTTACGACGGCCGTGTCCCCACTCGGCCGCCAGGATCACCAGGTCCAGCGTGCGGGCCCGCTTCACTTTCACCCAACTTTGGCCGCGGGCTCCGGCGGCGTATTTCGCGTCGATCGCCTTGGCCATAACGCCTTCGTGACCACGCGCGAGCGCCTGCTCCATGAATTCATCGCCGGCCGCCGCATCCCCGGTGACCATGTGCGGTATCAGCGAATCCGGCGCCAGCTCCGAGAGCGCCGTGAAGCGCCGCGCTTGCGTCTCGTCCAAGAGCCGGCCGCCGTTCAAGTAGAGGAGATCGAACCAGAACGGCGTCATGGGCAACTCTTGGCGCATGCGCTCGACATCCAGCTTGCGTCCGAAGCGCCGCATCGTGATCTGAAATGGCTGCGGCCTCCCGCCGGGCAGCAAGCTGATCACTTCGCCGTCGAGGATCAGGTCCTTGGCTGGGAGCGCGCGCACCAGCTCCACCACTTCCGGGAGCGCCGGCGTGACATCTTTCAAGCTGCGCGAGTACACCACCACATCGTCGCCCGACTTGTGGACCTGCACCCGCGCCCCATCCAGCTTGTATTCCAGCGCGGCTTCTCCAATCGAGGCTAGGGCTTCGGGGATGTCGTCAGCCGATTGCGCGAGCATTGGCTGGATGGGCCGGAATAACTGGACATCGTACTGCGTCAATCCGGCTTCGCCTGTTTCGAGCGCTGCCCGCGCCACGCGCGCGATATCGCCGGCCAGCATGGCGGCTCGCCGCACACGTTCCGACGAAATGCCGGAAGCTTTAGCCACGGCTTCCAGCATGATTCCTTCGAGCGCGCCCTGGCGCAGTTCACCCATCAGCAAGCCGGTGAGGAACTGCTGCTCTCGCTCAGTGGCGCGCGCGAACATGGTTTGCAGTAGTTCCAGACGGCGCCGCTGAGAGCCGCTGCCGCCGGCTTCGGTTACATTTTGCAGGATGCGGTCGACGTCAAGGATTTCGAGAGTTGGGCTGGCGGCGGGGGAAGTGCTTGCGTCGCGCAACGCGGCGTAACCGATGCCGATGCGGCCCTGGCGGGCTTGTCCAGCCAGGAATTGGACCACGATCTCGATTTCCTCGGGGCTGAGCTGGCGGATCAGCCTGGCGAGCAAGCCGATCTTTTCCAGGCGCTTGCTGGTATCGGCGACGCGCCGCGAAATCTCCACCACGCTGTCAAGCAGCATGTTTGCAGCATACTAATTCCCAAAAGGAATCGGCAGTGTGATGCTTGCGCCCTGCGAATTGGTGATCTGGGCGGTCACCGATCCGATCAGAGCGGTACTTCCAGTCACGGGAAACTCCGCCAGCACCTGGAACATCCCGCCGGCCTGCGTGGTGCTGAAATACTGCTGAAAAGCACTGGCGGCGTTGACATCGATCGCGCCCTGCGGCAGCGGGAGGCCCTTGAGGTCATAGAACGTGAACGCAAGTTGTGATGCCGAGTAGGTGTTGTCGATTCCTCCGAAGGAGACGTTGAGCGAGCCGAAGAGCCGGACGGCCGAAATGGTATCGTCCGCGAGATTGATCGGCGAAGGAGGGATGGTCAGCGTGACCTGCTGGGTTGGCTCATTAATCAGCGCGAGTGTGAACGTGATAGTCCCGGCGGTGGCGCCCGTTTGGAAGGTCATGCTCGGTTGGCCGCCGATCATGGCCGAGGTGTCTCCCGGGGAAATGCTGACCGAGGCTATCCGCTGTGGACCCGAGAGAAACTGAATTGCCGGGTCATCGCTGACGCCGGTGACGCTGGATTGGAACGCCAGCGTTAGCTTGCCGGTACCGCTCGATTGAGAAGCCGAAGCAAGCGAGATGGAGACTTGGTCCTGTTGACCGCTTGCGCCAACGGTGGGCAGCAAGACGATGGAGGCGGTCGGCAGCGGCGCACTGAGCCCTTGGCCCGTGAGATTGAACGTTCGCGTGTCTACCGTCAATACGCCCTGCGCCAGCGTGCCGGATTGTGGTGTGAACGATACTTGAAACGAGGCCGTTTGCCCCGGGACAAGCTGAACTGGCGCGGACAGGCCAATAGGCCCTTTGAAGCCGGCGCCGGATACTGCCAGCGTCGCGACGTTGATGTTGGCAGTGCCTGAATTGGTTAGAACGAAGTCCTGCGTCTTGGTGGATCCCACGTCCACCGATCCGAAATTCACCACCGATCCGGCGCTGAGCGGCGTGTTGCTGCCCGCAAGCGTCACCACTGCCGCGGGCACGGCCGCGCCCTGGAGGACGACGCTGACGCCGTCGATAGCCAGCGTCGCGCTGTACGAAGCGACGACAGTGGGGCTAAAGTCGATGTCGATTTCGGCTTCCGATGTCGGGCCGACGTATGGCGAGAGCGTGCACGGAAGGGACGGCGACACCGATTCGATTGTGAAGCCGTCGCCAGCGAGCGAAACCGTTTGAAGCACGGCGGGCCCCTGGCCGGTGTTGCGCACCCGGAATTGCACCTCAATGGTGTCCCCCGGCCCGGCTGTGCCGACGTTCACCACCGTGCCCACCACAGGCGTCTCGGTTGTCCCGATGACCTCGTAGAGCTGGAGTTGCGCCAGCGCGGAAAGGGGTAGCAATGCAGCCGACAACGCCGCGAGCAAAACGACGCGCGGGATCACCGGCCCGCCTCGGGCAGCTCATAAAAGCCCTCATGCCCCGACAAGACCCGGATCGCGAAATGCCGGGCGGTATCTAAATCGCGGAGTTGCACCCACTCGCTATCCATTTGCTGCAAGGAGAACTTCGCGGGCAATTGTGCTGCGATGCGAACTTCGGAATTATCCGGCTTTCGCAGCACGATTCCGTTGGCATCGCTGTAGACCAGGTCGCCCGACGCAAGTGCCAGCACGGGAGCTGTAACGCCCACCAGCGCTTTTTGTGAAACCAATCTCGGGCGAGTTAACGGAAACCGGACCTCCCAGATTCCGTCGCTTCGCTGGACGATCAGAGATGCTTCAAACGCATTTGGCAATGCGATAGCAAGCACGATATCCGGCTCGGGACGGAACGGCATCGTCACTAGCTCACCGGTCCTCCATTCCACCAGCGTGTTGCTGCTTGCGACATAGGCAAGCGCCGTAGCGCCGTCGAGCGAAAACGCAAACAGCGCCGGACCCTTCGCTGCATCCGCAGTCGCGAGAACTTTCCCTTGCCCGTCAAAAGCTGTCAGGGTTGTGTCGGTCTTCAAAAGTCCCAGCGATCCGGAGAACGCCTGCGAGAGAACCTTCGCGGCAACTCCCGGTCCCAGGATGAAATTGCCTGCAACTCCATACACCGGCCGGAGTATGCCGTCGGCGCTACCGGCGAAGCCCAACTGCGGAGGGCGGATTCCCGATTGCGCAGTCGCGTTCGCGACCACGCACCAAGCGATCAAGGTTATCGCGGAAAGCTGCCTCATCACGGTTGCCCCACGATGACGCTCGGGCTACCTACCGTAACCCCCGATGTGCTGGTGGGGTTCGAAGCCGGTTTTGATTTGTTCAGAAGAAAGTACGCGGCGCCCGCGCCCGCTCCAACGGCGATCGCGCCGGCCAGCCATAGCCACTTGTGCCCACCGTGCGATGCCGTAAAGACGGCCTCGCCGCCGGATTTAACGGCCACCGAGTCACTCAAGTATTGCGTGCTGATGATGCCCGCGCGGGCCTGCTCCTTGATCGCGGTGACCCGGATCTCCACCGGGCCGGGCGTTTTGTTCCATTGCATTCCCCAGACCGTGGCGCGCCCATCCGGTCCGGTGGTAACGATCTCGGTGCGCAGGCCAGAGTTAAATGTACCGCTTGCGCCCTCATCCGGAAGGCGGAAGCTAACTGCTGCCAGATCAACGGGTTTGCCGGTTTCGTCGGTAACCAGCACCGTGAGCCCGCGCGTGGCGCGCGTACCGGTTCGATACGTCACGCCTTCGCCGTCCACGATCTTCAACTGCACGATTACAGAGGCGTTAGCGGAAACAATGAAGGCCAAAGCACAGCCGAGGATGCGGCGCCCAGCGTTTATTACTCTGTGTTGCACGTCCTATACGTGCAGCGTGCCGGGGGATATTCTCAGCCGAACGGACGTCTTACCGCTACTGGGAACTGGTTTGGCCAAAGCGTTGCCACTGGCCATTCGGGGTGGCGTTGTTGTTGCTGGACTGCGAAGGCGCTGGCGGCGCGGGAGGAGCCGAGTTCTGCTGTGGCGCGGTTTGCTGCGGAGGCGGCGGAGGTGGCTGTTGTTGCGGCCGGGCATACGGCGAAGGAGCGTACGGCGAGGGGCCGTACTGCTGCTGCGGAGGACCGTTCTGCTGCTGTTGCGGAGGACCGTATGGCGAAGGACCATACTGTGGCTGTTGCGGAGGACCGTACTGCGGAGCCCCGTACTGCGGAGCGCCGTACTGCTGTTGCGGACCATACTGTTGCTGTTGCGGAGGCGGCCCGTACGCATTCGGATCGGAGTAATAGGGATCGTAGTACGGAGCTGCATATGCATAGGGATAATACGGAGAACCGCCGTAATAGCCGCCGTACCACGGATAACCAAATCCCAATCCGAATCCTAACCCGTACCCATAGCCGAAGCCGCGACCATAACCGTATCCATAGCCGCCGCGATAGCCGCCGTAGCCGTAGCCGCCCCGGGCATAACCCCCGCCATAGCCGCCACGGTATCCGCCACCCACTGCGCGTCCACCACCGCCACCGACAGCACGTCCACCACCGCCGCTAGCGTGTCCACCACCACCGCCACCATGTCCGCCTCCGCCTCTCTGGGCAAAGCAGGTGCCGGCGGCAAAAACCAGCGATAGGAACGCGATTTGCATGGCGCGCATATGGAAACTCCTCAGGATGCTCTCTCTGACTGTTGGACGCGGCTCCTTGGCCTTCGGATACCGAATTCTATCTGACTCTATTCTGGTCCATCTTATCGCAGACTGAGAAGCTTTTCCACGTACTTACCGATCACGTCCACTTCCACATTCACCGCCGCGCCCGGGCGGTACTCCCGCATCACTGTGTTTTCATACGTGTGGGGGATGATCGCCACCGCGGCGACGTCGCCTTCCAGCGAAGCGCCCTCCAACCCAGCAATGGTCAGGCTGACGCCGTCCAGCGTCACCGACCCTTTGGGGATCAAATAGCGGTCAAGCTCGCGCGGTATCCGCACGGTCAGCCACCAGTTTCCGCCGGGCAGCGGCTCCAGCGCCAGGAATTCGGCCGTGCCGTCCACGTGCCCTTGCACGATATGGCCGCTCAGCCGGTCGCCCACGGCTGCCGGACGCTCCAGATTCACAAGCGAGCCTTGACGCAACGCGCCGAGGTTGGTACGCACCACGGTTTCGGGCGACAAATCGCACCAGAATCCGTCCGGTTGAATGTCCACCGCAGTCAAGCAGACGCCGTTCACCGCGATGCTGGAGCCCTCCTCGGCGTCTTCGAGGACTTTACGACACTGAATCCGCATCCTGTTACCCGCGGCCGCGACGACACCAACCTCTTCGATGATTCCAGTGAACACCTACTTCTCCACCCAGGCTTCCACCACGAATTCATCCGGCGGGATGGAATGGAGCCGCACATTCCGAAACTGGATGGCGTCGGTGCGCCGCAATCGGCCGGTTCCGCCCGCAACCGGGAGAGACAGCAGGCCACCCAGGATTTTCGGAGCGTAATAGAAGAAAATCTTGTCGACGATCCGGGATTCCAGCGCCGCCCAATTCAACTTGCTGCCCGATTCGATCATGAGGGATCGATACTGTTCACCGGCAAGAAATGCCGGGAGCTTGGTCAGATCCGCCCGTCCGCCCGGACCGTCGAACACCAGCACGCGCACCCCGCGATATTCCAGTGCGTGGCGCCGTTCGTCGGAAGCGGCCGAGGTGGTGATCACCGCGAGGTCGTTGTTGGCGTTCGCGACCATGCGCGAATTGAGAGGAATGCGCAGCGTGGAGTCGGCGACGATGCGCAGCAGCGAACGGCTGCGCTCGATCCCCGTACGATCGGTGAGCTGGCAGTCGTCGGCCAGCACGGTTCCAATGCCGGTGAGAATCGCATCGGCGTTATGACGGATCTCCTGAACATGGGATCGAGCACGCTCGCTGGTGATCCATCCAGTGTTATCTTCCGGCGCGGAAATTTTGCCGTCCAATGTGAGCGCGGCTTTCAAGGTTACAAGCGGCAGCCCGGTGCGCATGGAATGGACGAAGGCTTCGTTCAGCCGCGAGGCTTCCTCGGAATATTCGGAAGCAACTTCCACCGCAACGCCGGCCTCGTGCAAGCGGCGGAATCCTTGTCCAGCCACTTGCGGATTGGGATCTTCCATGGCCGCGATCACTTGGGCCACACCCGCGCGAATCAAAGCGTCCGCGCAAGGCGGCGTGCGGCCCTGATGAGAACACGGTTCCAGCGTGATGTAGAGCGTGGCCCCGCGCGCCTGCTCACCAGCTTCCTCCAGCGCCAGGACCTCGGCGTGTTTGGCGCCCGTGTAGGTATGGAAGCCGCGCCCAACGATCTCGCCGTCCTTCACCAGCACCGCGCCGACGGCCGGATTCGGGCTGGTCCGCCCCAGTCCCTGCCGCGCCAGCTCCAGCGCTTCGTCCATGAGAGGGCTTCTCATTATTCGAAAAGTGATGTTATAAACTTGCCGGGGTCAAACGGCAGCAGATCCGTCGCCTGTTCGCCGACGCCCACGTAGCGGATCGGCAGATTCAACTCGCGTGTGATCGCCACCACCACTCCGCCCTTCGCCGTTCCATCCAGTTTTGTGAGCACCAGGCCCGTGACGCCGCTCGACTCGGTGAACTTGCGGGCCTGTTCCAATCCGTTCTGCCCGGTGGTTGCATCCAGCACCAACAAAACTTCGTGCGGCGCCGTTGGGATCACCTTGGCGGCGGTTCGCCGCATTTTCTCGAGCTCCGACATCAAATTTGTCTTGGTGTGCAGGCGTCCGGCGGTGTCGATGATCACATAATCCACTTTGCGAGCCTTGGCGGCTTGCAGCGCGTCGAACACTACCGCGCTCGGATCGGCGCCCGGAGATTGTCTGATCACGTCGGTGGAAGTGCGCACGCCCCACACCTGCAACTGTTCGATCGCGGCGGCGCGAAACGTGTCGGCGGCGCACAACAAAACACTCCGTCCCTCCGACTTGTAGCGGGCGGCTAGCTTTCCGATGGTCGTGGTCTTACCAGAGCCGTTGACGCCGACCACGATCACCACCGCCGGAGGCTCGGCCACCTGGGGCACCGGGCGGTCGGCTGCTTCCAACACCTCCAACAGATGCTGCGCGATGAGCTGCTTGATTTCGCCTGCGTCCGCCAGTTGCTTGCGATCCGCCCGCTGCCGGATGTTCTCCAGTATTTCCGTGGTTGTGTTCACCCCGACGTCGGCGGTGATGAGCGCATACTCCAGCTCGTCGAGCAGGTCCGCATCGATCTCCTTGCGGCCGGCCACGGCATCTTCCAGCCGATCCATCAACCCGGCGCGAGTCTTTTGAATGCCGGCCTTCAGGCGCTCCAGCAGGTTCGGTTCTTGTTCCGTGGCGCCAAATAGGGTTTGAATCATGGGAAGAAGAGTGAAGCCTTCATTGTAGCGAATGCATGCTAATCTGAAGGCGCATGCGGTGCGCGTGGGCCAGAGTTTTCATTTTGCTCTCGATAGCGCTGGCGCTCGCAAACGCGCAATGTTTCGCGCGCTGTCTGGTGCAACCTCCAGAGCACGCTACCCCGCCCTGCCATCCGCACAGCAAGGCGCACACACCCTCGCCGCAGCACGATTTACGGCCTACAGCCGCGCCGATTGTTCCTTTCAGCGCGCTCGCGGCGAGCACAGACGCCATCGCGTCGCCGTTTTCCGCAACGACCGAACTTCCACCGCCTCCGCGCGCGGTCGCCGCAACTCCGCTTCCTCTTCGACTCTAGACCTCCCTCCGGAGCCCAAGCCTATCGATGATTTATGCAGCGGAGGAAGTGTGTTTCGTCTACTTTTCCTTGCTATTTTTTATTTGCCCCTCGCGATCGCCCAGGAACACGACATGTCGCACATGCAGATGGGTCCGTCAGACCCTGCCGCAAGCGACCTGATGAATCTGGCTTCGGGTACCAGCGAGAACCCGCAATCCGGCTCGCTGCCGATGCTGATGCAAATGCGCGCGGGCTGGAGCTTCATGCTGATGGGCCAAGCCTACGTCGTGGAAACGCAGGAAACCGGTCCTCGCGGCCACGACAAGTTCTACGCGCCGAACTGGGGGATGTTCGCCGCTAGTCACAAACTCTGGGGCGGTAGTTTTCAATTCGATTTGATGTTGAGCCTGGAGCCGGCGACAATAACGAATCGCAGTTACCCGGAATTGCTTCAAACCGGCGAGACCGCTTATGGCAAGCCGCTAGTGGACGAGCAGCATCCGCACAATTTCATCATGGCGTTGGGCGTGCATTACGCGCATCGGCTTACCGAAAACGCGCTCCTCGAGTTATACTTCGCGCCCGTTGGCGATCCGGCGCTCGGCCCGGTGGCGTTTCCGCATCGTGCTTCGGCCGACGAGTTGCCCGAAGCGCCACTCTCGCACCACTGGCAGGATTCCACGCACATCGCGGACGAAGTGGTGACCACGGGGATCAAGTACGGGAAGGTTCGTCTGGAAGCCAGCGGATTCTACGGCACTGAACCCGGCGAAAATCGATGGGTCATCCAGTACGGCCCCATCAATTCGTGGTCCTCACGCCTGTCCTACTTCCCCACCAAAAATTGGTCGGCGCAGGTGTCCGCCGGAAGATTGGCGAAGCCCGAACGAGAGGAGCCGGGCGACATCGTCCGCGCCACTGCGTCCATCCAATATGCGCGGCCCATGCAGGGCTCGGACTGGGCGACGAGCGCGATCTGGGGCCGCAATCACGATACTTTTACACAGCACAACCTGAACTCGTATCTGCTCGAGTCCGTGGCGCCGTGGCGCAAGAAAAACTTCTTCACGGGCCGGATTGAGCGCGTGGACAAAGACGACCTGTTCAGCGATCAGCCGGATCTGGAAGAGCAACTCGCCCGTACCGCTGGAAGCACGTTTCGCATCTACGCCTATACCGGCGGTTACACGCGCGACATCGGCACGTTTCAAAAGATCGAGACCGGCATCGGCGCGAATTTCAGCACCTATTCCATGCCAGACGCCATCAAACCTTATTATGGAAATCACCCGGTCGCGGTCAACGTCTATTTGCGTCTCCGTCTGAAACCGTAATTGACGTAAACTGAAGTTAGCTCTCCCACTCAAGTCATGCCGCAGCACCGCAAGATCGTGGTCGTGATGCCCGCCTACAACGCCGCCAAGACGCTGCGCATCACCTACGCGGACCTCCCGCCCGCGCTGGTGGATCAGGTGATCCTGGTGGATGACGGAAGTTCCGACGACACCGTCAAAATCGCCCGTGAGCTGGGTCTGGAACTCTTCGTTCACAATCGCAACTATGGCTACGGCGCGAACCAGAAAACGTGCTATCGCGAGGCGCTCAAGGCGGGCGCGGACATCATCGTGATGGTTCATCCGGACTATCAATACGACCCCAAGTTGCTCCCGGAGATCATCGAGCCGATTGACCGTGATGAAGCGGACGTTGTTCTGGGATCGCGCCTGCTGCTGGGTAACCCAATGCGGCAGGGCATGCCATGGTGGAAATATGTGGCCAATCGCGGGCTCACGGTGCTCGAGAATTGGACCTTCGGTTTGCATTTGAGCGAGTATCACACCGGATACCGGGCCTACCGGCGCGAGGCTCTGGAAGCAGTGAATCTCGAAACAAATTCCGACAATTTCCTGTTCGATCAGGAAATTATTGCGCAATTCATCGATTCCGGCATGCGCATTTGCGAGGTACCGGTGCCAGCGCGGTATTTCGTGGAGGCCTCCTCGGCATCGTTTCTGCAAAGCTCCCTGTATGGGTTGTCGATCCTGCAACTGCTCGCGCGCTACTTACTGCATCGGGCGGGTCTGCATCAGCGCCAATTCCAGAGCCTGCACCGGCGATACGAGCGCGTGCCCATCCGCGAGAATCGTTCCTAGTAATAGCAGCGATGCTTCCCATTCTTCAGTCCACTGAGGCGCGCGATCCCGTTTGTGGCATGACTGTGGATCCGCGGCGGGCGGCGGGCTCGTCCATCTACCAGGGCGAGACTTACCACTTCTGTTCGAAAGGTTGCGCCGCGAAGTTTCAGGCGGCGCCGGAGAAGTATCTGCACCCTCAAGCCGCGCCGCCCCATCCGGAAAAACCGGGCGTCGAGTACACCTGCCCGATGCATCCTGAAATACGCCAGATCGGGCCGGGCTCCTGTCCCAAATGCGGCATGGCGCTGGAGCCCGTTAGCGTCACTCTCGACTCGGCGGAGGACGTCAATCCCGAATATAAGGACATGCTGTGGCGCTTCTGGCTCAGTGTTCCGCCATCGGCCGCGCTCCTGGGGTTGATGTTCTTCGGCGTCCACTCGCCCCTTTTTGGTGTCCCCCCAGCATGGATCGAATGCGCGCTGGCGAGTCCCGTGGTGTTGTGGGCCGGTTGGCCCATCTTCCAACGTGCCTGGGCGTCGATAGTGAATCGCAGCTTAAACATGTTTACGCTGATCGGCGCGGGCTCCGGTGTTGCGTATGTCTACAGTGTGGTCGCGATGGTGCTAGGCGCTCACGGCCAAATCGGACTGTATTTCGAGCCAGCGGCGGTGATCGTATGCCTGGTGCTGCTCGGACAAGTGCTGGAGCTGCGCGCTCGAAGCCAGACCAGCAGCGCGATCAAAGCTTTGCTCGGCTTGGCTCCGAAGACCGCACGGGTGATCCGGGCCGACGGCGCGGAAGAAGATGTGGCGCTCGATCGCGTGCACCCTGGCGACGTGCTGCGTGTGCGGCCCGGCGAGCGCGTCCCGGTGGATGGAGTCGTGATTGAGGGCTGGAGTTCTGTCGACGAATCCATGCTCACCGGTGAGCCGGTTCCGGTAGAGAAAGCAGCGGGTGCACGCGTAACCGGTGGAACCATAAATGGCACCGGAGCCTTCGCCATGCAGGCCGAACGCGTTGGCGCCGAGACCATGCTGGCGCGCATCGTCAAGATGGTGAGCGAAGCGCAGCGATCGCGCGCTCCCATTCAGCGGCTGGCTGACCAGGTGTCCGCGTGGTTCGTGCCCGCTGTGATCGGCGCGGCCATCCTGACATTCGTTGTCTGGGCGTTTCTTGGGCCAGAGCCGCGTTTGGCTTATGCGCTGGTCAACGCGGTTGCGGTGCTGATCATCGCGTGTCCGTGCGCGCTGGGGCTGGCCACCCCGATGTCCATCATGGTCGGGACCGGCCGCGGCGCCACGGCCGGCGTGCTGATCCGAAATGCCGAGGCGCTCGAAACCCTCGAAAAAGTAGATACGCTGGTCGTCGACAAAACTGGGACGCTAACGGAGGGCAAGCCGAAGTTAGTCTCGGCCACGAACGATGAAGTTCTGCGATTGGCAGCCAGTGTTGAAAAGTTCAGCGAGCATCCGCTGGCGGCGGCCATTGTGGCGGGCGCTGCCGAGCGAAACTTGGTTTTGGCGAAGGCGCAGAACTTTCAATCGGAGACCGGGCGCGGAGTGGGAGCTGTGGTAGACGGCCGTCGAATCTTCGTGGGACGGGCGGAAAATGGCGATGGGCAGTCCGGGCAAACGGTGGTTGCAGTTAGCATCGACGATCAGCCCGCCGGCACGCTCAGCCTGGCGGACCCGATCAAGCTCTCCGCGCGCGAAGCCATCGCCAAACTGCACCGCGACGGCCTCCGGATCGTCATGCTCACCGGCGACAACCGCTCCGCCGCGGAAGTGGTGGCGCGCGCGCTCGCGATCGATGAGGTGTACGCCCAAGTGCTACCGGACGGCAAAGCCGACGTGATCGCGAAACTGCAAGCGCAAGGGTGCATCGTGGCGATGGCGGGCGACGGCATCAACGACGCTCCGGCTCTGGCGCGCGCGGACGTTGGAATCGCCATGGGTTCGGGAACCGACGTCGCCATGGAGAGTGCGGCCATTACACTGGTGAAGGGAGATTTGCGTGGGATCGTTCGCGCCCGCGCGCTCAGTAAAGCCACTATGCGCAATATCCGGCAGAACTTGTTTTTTGCCTTCATCTATAACGTGATCGGAGTTCCATTAGCCGCCGGCGTCCTGTATCCTTTCTTCGGACTACTGCTCAGTCCCATCATCGCGAGCGCCGCTATGACTTTCAGCTCGGTTTCCGTGATTGCCAACGCGCTGCGGCTGAGGAAGCTCGCGCTGTGATCGATCTGCATAGTCATACCAACGAATCCGACGGCACCTTCACTCCTCTTGAACTAGTGGAACTAGCTATGGAGCGCGGTGTGGAAGCGCTCGCCATTTCCGATCACGACACCTTCGCCGGGTATGACCAGGCGCTGCCCGAGGCTAAATCGCGCGGCTTGGATTTGGTTTGCGGAATCGAACTGAGCACGCGTGCTCCGGGAGCGGGCGCAAAAGGACGCGCTGTGCATCTGCTTGGATATTTCTTGCGCCAGCCTCCGCCGGCGGATTTCCGGGCGTGGCTCGCCGAGTTAATCGAGGGACGCCGGGATCGCAACCGGCGGCTGATTGCAAGTTTGCGCGAAAAGGGCGTCGAGATCGAGCTGGCGGAAGTGGAGCGATTGGGCCGGACTTTGACGGGCCGTCCCCACTTTGCGCGCATATTGATGGACAAAGGTTACGCGGCCAATTACGAGGAGGCATTTCGCCGCTACCTGGGTGAAACCGCTCCCACCTTTGTGGAACGCTACGCGCCCGATGTTCCGGTGGCGATCCGGCGTGTGCTGGACGCCGGAGGCTTGCCCGTGCTCGCGCACCCGATTCGGCTCGGCATGCGCGATCTCAATGCCGAGGAAACCTTCATCCGCGAGATGCGCGACGCTGGATTGCGCGGCATTGAAGTGTTTCATTCCGATCATCGTCCGCCGGACATGGAACGCTACAGCGGGATTGCGCGAAAGTACAATCTTTTGGTGACGGGCGGGTCCGACTTCCACGGCGATATCAAGCCGCAGATTTTGCTGGGCACGGGTTTTCACGGAAATCTCAACATCCCGATCTCCGTATTGAATGACATGCGCGCCTCGGCATGAAGAACGACGCATGAAGAACAACTTCGATGCGGTGGTGGTCGGCGCGGGCGTGTTCGGCGCCTGGACCGCGCTGCATTTGCGCCGTTCCGGCCGGAGGGTGGCGCTGGTGGACACGTACGGAGCGGGCAACAGCCGGTCGAGCTCGGGGGGCGAGTCGCGTATTCTGCGCATGGGCTATGGGACGGATGAGATCTACACGCGCTGGGCGATGCGGTCGCGCGAGCTGTGGCTGGAATTGTTGGGGCAAATCGGGAAGCCCGAGCTCTTCCAAAACACCGGCGTGCTGTGGACGCCTCCGCCCGGCCATCCGCGCGCGGTGAGCATGCAGGCGGCGTTCGAGAACTGCGGCGTTACGTTCCAGCGGTTGACGGCTTCCGAACTTGAGCGCTCCTATCCGCAGTTGCGCTTCCGGGATGAACGCATTGGTTTGTACGAATCGCAAGCCGGCGTGATCTTGGCGCGGCGAGCGGTGCAGGCGGTGGTCGCTCAAGCGATTCGCGAGGGCGTGGAATACAGCGAAAACGCCGCGCTCGCCCGCGATCGATCGAACACGATGGTCTATGCTTGTGGACCTTGGTTGCCCAAGATTTTTCCCGAGGTTTTGGACGGCCGCATTCGAGTGACACGTCAGGAAGTATTTTTCTTTGGAACGCCCGCGGGAGATCGCCGCTTTGCTCCGCCTCACATGCCGGCTTGGACCGACATTACCGACGAGCACGGCGCGTACACGATTCCCGATCTGGAAAACCGCGGCTTTAAGCTGGCGTTTGACCGGCACGGCGATGAATTCGATCCCGACACGGGCGACCGAGTTGCTCTTGGGCTGGACGCCGCACGCGCCTTCTTAGCCGAGCGCTTTCCGGCCCTGGCGACCGCGCCGCTAGTCGAAAGCCGCGTATGCCAATACGAAAATACGTCCACCGGCGATTTCTTGATCGACCGCCATCCCAAGCTCGACAACGTCTGGCTGGTGGGAGGCGGTTCCGGCCACGGATTCAAGCACGGTCCAGCGGTGGGCGAGCATGCCTGTGCGCTCATCGAAGGGCGGGCGGCCGTGCAGCCCCGATTTTCACTCCAAACCAAAGCCCGGACCCATCATCGGTCCGTTTTTTAGCGATCGCTTCAGCGCGTCCCAGTCCGCGCCGATCAGGCACTGCGCTATGATGAGATTGGACCACCGTGGGGCGGTGGAGGGGACTACCATTCAAGATAACGAGCCCAAACCCGGCCAAAGGACGCCCATGGAAAAGCTGGCGCAAAATATCCAGGAAGCTTTTCTAAACAACGCGCGGAAGGACAAAACCTTCCTGACGATCTATTTGATGAGCGGTGTGAAGCTTTCCGGCCGCATCAAGAGTTTCGACAAGTATTCGGTGGTGCTCGAGACCAACAATCAGGAGCAACTCATTTTTAAGCACGCCATCTCCACCGTGGTGGTCTCGAAACCCTTCCATGCGTCGGCGGGCGGGCATTCCTCCGGAGCCGCCGCACCGGCTGGAACCGCAGCCGTCGGCCAAACTTCGCCTACGGAACCCGTCGAGGATTAACAGCCCGTTTGCCGGTGTCTAACGAAGCACGTGTGGCCGAGGAACGCGCCATTCTGGTTGGGCTGGATTTGAAATCCCGCTCGCACCGCGGCTCTAACCAGCGCGGTAGCACCGATCCCAGCGCGAACGATGTGGAAGAGTCGCTCGACGAGATGAAATCGCTTGCCGGTACCGCCGGCGCGCATGTCGAAGAAACCATCGTTCAAGCCAGGCAGGCGCCCGATTCCGCTACGCTCATCGGCTCCGGAAAACTGGAGGAGTTGCGCCGCCTGGTGACTTTCCACGATGCCCACATGGTTTTGTTCGACGCCGAGCTGACTCCCACGCAGCTTCGGAATCTGGAGCGCGCGTTGGACTGTAAGATTCTGGACCGGACGCAGTTGATCCTCGATATTTTTGCTCGCCGCGCCCGCACGCGCGAAGGACAATTGCAGGTTGAGCTCGCGCAACTGAATTATCTTTTGCCGCGTCTGGCCGGGCGGGGTACGGAGATGACCCGTCAGGGCGGCGGCATCGGCACGCGCGGTCCTGGCGAGACGCAGCTTGAAACCGACCGGCGCGGAATTTACCGCCGCATCAAGAAGCTGAACGATCAGCTCGAAAGCGTGCGTGGCGGACGGGGCACGCAGCGGCGCCAGCGGCAATCGGTTCCGCTCGCCACGGTTGCATTGGTTGGTTATACGAATGCCGGAAAATCGACGCTATTTAACCGGCTGACCGGCGCCGAGGTGGTGGCGGACGCGCGCATGTTCGCGACGCTCGATCCCACGGTCCGGCATCTGACGCTGCCATCGCGGCGCAAGGTGCTGGCGAGCGATACGGTAGGCTTCATCCGGAATCTTCCCACCACCTTGGTGAAGGCTTTCCGCGCCACGCTCGAAGAGGTGACCGAGGCCGCTGTGCTGTTGCACGTGGTGGATGCTTCCTCGCCCAGCGCGCCCCAGCACACCGCGCGCGTGTTCGAGGTGCTGGCGGATATCGGCGCGGATCAAACGCAGCAAATTCTGGTCCTCAATAAGATGGATCAGATGGAGAGCGCCGCGAGCGATACTGAAAGCCTCGCACAACGCATCCAAAGCTTGGCACAACGAATCATGGGAGAAGTGAAGGCCGGCGCCCGCACCGAAGCGGTTCCGGTATCGGCCCGCACCGGCGCAGGTTTTGACACTTTGCTTCAAGCCATCGACAACGCCCTGCCTCTGGATCCGGTATCGCACCAGCGGTTTGTTATCCCCGCGGGGGAAGGCTCTCTGATTCATCTGCTCCACGAACGCGCGAAGGTACTCTCCAGCCAGTATCGCGACGACGTGTGCGAGTTGGAGGCAGAGGTTCCCGAATCCGTCAAGCGGCGGCTCGCCGGCTACCTTGTTGAGTGATATGTCGAGTGATATTCTGGCATCAGGATTCCAGATTTTTGAAGACGCGGCCCTGACATGAATCTGCCCAATACGCTTACCATTCTCCGCATCTTCTTCGTTCCATTTCTGGTGGCGGTGCTGGTGGAACAGAATCTGCGTATTGAGTGGCGCGGCGGGGTCTTAATCCCCAACGCGTTCCTGGCGCTCGCCATCTTCTTGATCGCCGCCGCCACCGATCTGCTGGATGGGTATCTCGCGCGGCGCTGGAAGCAGATCACCACCGTCGGGACGCTGCTGGATCCCATTGCGGACAAACTGCTGATTTCGGCCGCGCTAATTTCACTGGTGCAGATCCGGCGAGTTCCGGCGTGGATGGTGGTGCTGATCATCGGCCGCGAGTTCGCGGTTTCCGGGCTGCGGAGCATCGCGGCGGCGGAAGGCTATACAATCCAGGCCAGCGATCTTGGCAAAACCAAGATGATCACGCAAGTGGCCGCCATTTCCATGATCCTGGTGAGCATCCGCTGGCAGGCGCTGAGCGGATTCGCGATGCTGTGGATGTGGGGAGTCGTGATTTTCGGCATCGCGTCGGCGGTCCAATACTTCCGCAAGTTCTGGCGGATGGTGGACGACTCCATCAAGCATCGTCGCCGTCAACAGCTATTGCGCATCGAGCGGCAGCGCAAACGCATGTTGCGTTCCCAAGCCCAGGCCGGCGCGGAGAAGATGGGCCAGGCGCAGTAATTGTTGGAGCTTAATCGCTCTCTTTGGGCGGGAAGAAAATCTGGAAATTATCGGGCGTGAACAGCACGATCAACACCTGTCCGCGTGCCCCCAGCGGCCCGAGTAATTTTCCGTTCAATCGCACTTCAACGCCGGCGGCGTTGCCGATCCGCATCTTTGCGGACTCTTTGCCGCCTACGGTCTTGCTCTGATTCGGCTGCAGAATACCGGAAAAAACCGGCTTGCCGTCGGAAGACACCGACACCCAGGTGGCTTCATGCGCCAGCAGATCGAGCATCACTTTGTAGGCGGGCACCTCGGATGCCGCTGATTGGGATACAGGTGATTGGGATGCAACTGCTTCCACATAACGAGGGCCCGGGGCAGGAGTCACCACCCGTTGTTCCATTCGTTTCCGGGTTTGTTTCTGGCCCGATGAACTCGCTTGAGCAGTTCTTGTTTTGGCCAGAGACCGCACGCTTTCGATCACTGCCTGTACGCTGATGGTCGATCTCCAATTACGCCACAGCGTGTACACGCCCGCGCCGCCCGCGACCACTAGCACCAGAGCGGCCGCCGAAGCGAACGTGCGCCACCCATGAAAACGAGGAGCGAATGTCAACGGCGAAACATTGCGGGACACCACGCTTTCGTATCCAGGTAACGGCAGAGGAGCTTCCGCGCTTAACACGCGATCGATCTCAGCAGCGATCTCCTGCGTGTCCAATGACAAAGACCTGGCGTACTGGTCCACGAAGCTCTTGTAAAAAAAGCTACTCGGCAGACTTTGGCGATCATCTGCCTCGATCGCTTCCAGGTACTTGACGTTGATTTTGGTCCGCGCTGCTAGTGTGCGGAGATCGAGGCTCTGTTCCAAGCGCGCCCGTCTAAGTGTTTCACCTACAGAAAACATACAAATTGCCTGCTAGCTTACGGTTATAATACTACAGCCGGTGACAAGATACCGCTTAGGGGCTATTTCGGTAATCGTGGTCAACTGGAATCGCCGCGACTTTTTGAAGGCGTGCTTGCAATCACTTAAGCGCCAGCAGATAAACCAGCCGTTTGAAGTGGTGGTTGTGGATAACGGGTCTAACGACGGTTCGCCTGAAATGGTAGCAAGCGAGTGGAACGATCCTCTAGTCCGAGTAGTACTGAATCGCGAGAACCGAGGCTTCTGTGCGGCGAACAACCAAGGGTTCGCGGCGTCCGACACCGAGTTTGTCGCTTTACTCAATAACGATGCCGAGGCCGAGCCGGGCTGGCTGGCGGGATTGGCAAGCGCCTTCGAGGGCCGCCCGGACGTGGGGATGGCCGCATCGAAAATCCTGGTACACGAAGATCCGCGGCGCATCGACAAAGTTGGCCACTTGATCTATCCGGATGGCCAGAACCGCGGGCGAGGCACGGGCGAGTTGGATCAGGGCCAATATGATCGCGTCGAGGAAGTCTTGTGGCCCGATGGATGCGCGGCCATGTACCGGCGCTCGATGTTAGATCAAATTGGGTTGGATCAGATCGGATCGGATCAGATCAGCGGGTTCGACGAAGATTTCTTTGCGTACGCCGATGATGCTGAGCTCGGACTGCGCGCGAGAATTGCCGGGTGGAAGTGCCTGTACATGCCGGGCGCGGTGGTGCGGCATCATCGCGGCGCCACTCTGGGTCTGCTCTCGTCGCGCCGTCTCGAACTGATCGAACGAAATCGCGTGTTGCTGGCCGTGAAATTGTTCCCCTGGAGCCTGCTGTGGTTGAACGGCGTTTACTACGCGATGCGATT
Organism: Bryobacterales bacterium; assembly: GCA_003166865.1. Lineage (GTDB taxonomy): Bacteria > Acidobacteriota > Terriglobia > Bryobacterales > Bryobacteraceae > Palsa-89. The sequence continues at coordinate 54,847 of PMUP01000067.1, read as the reverse complement.
GGGTGCTGGTGCCTGGGCCGCCGTGACGGGGCAAGGGGAAGTGGGAAAATTTCCTGGATTGCGTGGCAAACTGCAAGCCGCGCTGGCGCTGTTGAAGGGCGACCTGGCGGCGCTGCCGCTAATCCCCCGCATGCTGGCGAAACGCCGCGGGATTGAACGCATTCGGAAGCTTTCGCCGCGCGAAGTGAGGAAGTTGATTCTGGAGCATCGAATTCCGCTGAAGCAGCTCATGCGGCAGGCCGTGTAAGATATGCAGCGGATCTATCTGATCGCGACCGGCGGGACCATCGAGAAGGTGTACTCCGAGCAAACCGGAAACGTGCAGAACCTGGACAGCAAGATCGACCGTTATTTCCGCATGCTGCGCTTGCCGGACGCCGAGATCGCGGTGACGCACCTCATGAACAAAGACAGCCTGGAAATGACGGATGCCGATCGCGAGCGAGTGCTCGGCTCGGTGCGCGAAAAGCTAGGGCAAGACCCGGCGCCAATCGTGATCACCCACGGCACCGATACGATGGTGGATACCGGACTCCTGTTGCAGCAGAGTTTGGTGAACCTGCGATATCCGATCGTGCTCACCGGTGCGATGACGCCGTTGGGATTCGAAGGCAGCGACGGATTGCAGAACCTGACTGAAAGCTTGTTTGCCGCGCGCGCGCTGGCGCCGGGCGTTTACGTGGTGATGCACAACCAAGTGTTTCCCGTGGACCAGGTGCGCAAGGATCGGGAACTCGCGCGGTTTGTCTGGAAATAAAGCCGAATTACCCTGTCCTGATCCGTGGTCGTCTCCTGGATCAGTGGTAATGCGGTGGGACGTCCTCAGCCACTCGCAAGCTTGTATCCCAGCTGCGGCCCGCTGCTGGAGGATTCTCACGATGGGCAGAGCGGAAGTCGGCGGGTGAGAAGTTCCATGAGGAACCGCGGAGCGTGTGCCGCTCGCAGCTTGGCGACCGCTGGGCGCTGCCATCCGAGGGAGCGGAATCGTAGTCCTCCACGCCGCAGTCCTCGGTCCACACCTCGACGTTGCCGACGGTATCGAACAGACCAAAGGCGTTGGCCCGATAACGACCCACGGCTGAGGTAAACAGGGCTCCATCGTTGCAAGTGACACCTGTTTTCCATTGTGGAAACCGCGCGTTGGCGGTTATATCGCGTACGTTTCCGTATTGACAGGCATCTTCGGCAGCCGAACCCCAGGGATACGGCGCAGACGAGCCAGCCCGGATCGCATATTCCATTTCCGCAGCCGTTGGCAGACGATAGGGTTTTCCTGCCTCGTGCGAAAGCCAATCCGCATAGGCCCGGGCGTCGTTCCAGCTTAGGCACACTACCGGCTCATCATCGCCCTGCTTGTAGCCTGGATCGCGCCAACTGGTGCCGGCTTTCCATCCGTTCTCGCTGCCGCCCTTATAGGCAAAGCAAGCGACCGGAGTCCCAAGTTCGGTCGGCTGAAAGGGGATGGGGGTGTCTTTCTCGGCGTCGGTTTTGTAGCCAGTTGCGGATGCGAATCTGGCAAACTCGCCTCGCGTTACCGGATACTTCCCAAGGGCAAGGCTGCGCACGCTGACATCGTGCACAGGACCCTCATTTTCTTCGCGGCCGGCTTCGTCTTTCGGGCTGCCCATAGCGAACTTGCCGCCAGGCAGAACAACCATTTCCGGACCCTTGCCGCCAGAAGCGAAGGAATCGCGATATGTGTGTCCTGGGACGAGGCTGTTCGATTGGGAGTGCAACGTCGCGACCATAAAATTGGACGCGATCACGAGGGCGAGAGCTGTGTTCCGTAAGTACATGTGGTCTCCAAGCAGACGGGCTAGACTCGACGAACACGCACAAATAGACGAACCAACAACCGCCGGGGTTAGCATAAAGCCGCCCTCCAGGGGTCAGTCTTTTGAAACGCCATCCGTACCCCGTACGTTAACATTCAAGTAGGCGTTTACCGGTCCACAAGCATGTTCCGAGCTGTCTATCTTCTCCTGTTCGCCTCTGCCCTGGTAACCGGGCTGCTCGCTGGGGACGACGACGATCCCGTTTTCCGCAGTGATGTGTCTCTAGTCCGTATCGACGCCCAAGTGGTCGACTCCGGAAATCGCTCCATCACTCACCTGCACGCCAGCGATTTCATCCTCCGCGAGGATGGCAAGGTGGTGCCCATTCGCAATTTCGCCAGTGAAAATATGCCGGTGGACGTGCTCTTTTTATTGGACGTCAGCGCCAGCATGCGCCCGCACGTGCAACGCATCGCCGATGCGTCCGGCCAAGCGCTAACCCAACTCGGCAAAGACGACCGCATGGGCATCATGGTCTTCGATCGCTACACGCGCGTGCGGCTGCCCCTTAACGACAGTCCTCAGGAGGTGCAGCGCGAATTCGACCGCCTGCTTCGCCAGGAGCGCTTTAATGGCGGAACCGATATCACGCGCGCCATGCTCGACGCCGCCGACTACATCCGCCGCGAGGGCCGCCGCGATTCCCGGCGCGCCATTGTCATCCTGACCGACGATCAGACCGAATTCGACCGTGACGATGTTGCCGTGGGCCGGGCCTTGGCGCGCGCCGATGCGGTGATGTGCGCGCTGATCGCTCCCGATGCCGGGCAGTATGGCCAACGCGGCGGTGGACGCCCCGGTGGCTCGGGTGGGGGTGGTCTCGGCGGTGGTCTTGGTGGAGGGCTGGGCGGCATCATCTTCGGCCGCGGCGGGGGCGGCAACCGCTACCCCGGCGGCGGAGGAGGTGGAGGGAACACCACATCGGCCGGCACGGCGGAGATCGCGCGCGACTCCGGCGGAGACAGTATGTCCGTCAACGACGCTTCCGCGCTTGAAGATACGCTCGCGCGCCTGCGCCAGCGTTATACGTTGTATTTCAATCTTCCCGAAGGCGTTCAGCCCGGCCAGGATCGCAACATCGTGGTGGATCTCACTCCGGAAGCTCGCCACCGTTATGCCGATGCCGAAATCCGATACCGCCGCACGTCCATGTTATCCAATGGGCCGTCCAATGGGTCGGGAATTGGCGACCCTGCGCCGCTTAAGATCACCCGCGCGCCCGCCGACCATGGCTACTCGACTCCATCTGCCTCGGCCACGGACCCGGACCCTTCGGCCGCTCACCGCCGCCGCGTCGCGGTCAACGAAGACGGCTCGGTAATCGCAGCGCCAACTACAGACGACGCACCCGCCTCGGCTTCTCCGCAGCCACCCCCCAACAACTAGCGATTTCCGAACGAATCGTGATAGAAAGGGAAGTTCGCGACGCCGATCGCGAAGCGGAACGGACCGTTGAGTATTCGATCTCGCCTATCACAATTGTGTGCTCGTCTAACTCTCGTGGAGCTGAGTATTGGCGCGCTCACGTTCGCACAGGTGAATGTGCTGAATGTGAACTACGACAACCAGCAGACCGGCGCCAACCTGCAGGAAACCAGCCTCACGCCACAGATGAACTGGAGCACGTTCGGAAAAGTTGGCACCTATCCAGTGGACGGGCTGGTGTTCACGCAGCCCCTGTATGTGACCGGCGTCGCCATCAGCGGCGTCAAGTACAACGTTCTTTATGTCGCTACGATGGGCAACAGCGTATTTGCGTTTAATGCCGATGATCCGCAATCCGCGAAGCCGCTTTGGCAAGTGAAACTCGGCCCGACGGTGCCCTCCGGCTTGTTCAACTTCACCGACATTCTTCCGGAGATTGGGATCTTAGGCACGCCTGCGATCGATGCGACCGCGCAGGTGCTGTACGTTGTCGCCGAGACGCTTCCGCCTGGAGCTTCCAGCACTCCCGTGTTTCAACTGCACGCGCTGTCGCTGGTTGACGGACACGAGATGTTTGGCGGACCCGTGGAAATTGCCGCATCGGTGACAGGGAACGGCGCCGGCAGCAGCCAGGGGAAGGTCGCTTTCAACGCTTTTTGGCAATTGCAAAGGCCGGGTTTGATTCTCGGGAACGGAACGGTGTACATCGCTTTTGGATCGCACGCCGATACGGGCAACTATCAGGGATGGTTGCTCGGCTACAACGCATCGACGCTCAAGCAGACGGCGGTTTTCAACAGCGCGCCAAACGGACGGCAAGCTGCGTTTTGGCACTCGGGGCGCGCGCCCGCTGTGGACACCAACGGCGATGTTTATGCCGCCACGGGGAATGGCGATTTCGACGGCGTCATGAACTTCGGTGAAACAGTGGTCCGCCTCGGCGGCGCCGATCTTTCATTACTCGATTGGTACACGCCGGAGGATTGGAGCGACCTCAATAATCTGGACGAGGATGTTGGATCGGCCGGAACGATCTTGATTGCGAACACCAATCTTCTGCTCAGCGGCGGTAAGTCAGGATTGCTCTATCTGGTGCAGGACGACTCCATGGGACACCTAGGCCCCAACACCACCAGCACCGTTCAAGGGGTGCAGGTGAACACGTGGGGCATTTTTCAAATGGCGCTGTGGAATAATCCAGCGGCCTCGTCCGGAGCCGCCCCCATCGTGTATGAGTTCGACCCCAATGGCCCGCTCAAGGCGTTTCAGATCGTGAATAATCAAATCAATTCCACGATCCTCTCCCAATTCACGCCGGAGACGTCTTCCGCATATGCCGGGCTCTCTCTTTCGGCAAATGGCGGAGCGAACGGCATAGTCTGGCTTACCACCGGTAACTACGACATCGATAGCGTGCCTGCCACGCTTCATGCGCTGGATGCATCGAATCTTGCGAACGAGCTGTGGAACAGCGATCTGAACAGCAGCCGGGATCAGCCGGGCGGGTTCGCGAAATTCGCTCCGCCGACGGTGGCCAACGGGCGCGTTTATGTCCCAACGTTTTCCAACGCAGTGGCGGTGTATGGACAACTGAACAGCACGCCGCCGGCGGCCAGCCCGGCCATCTCCTCGGTCGTGAATAGCGCGAGTTTTCTGGAGGGCGCGGTGTCGCCCGGCGAGTTGGTGACCATTTTTGGCGCGAACCTTGGGCCAACCTCGGAGGCGCCAGGCAGCATCAATGGCGACTCCCTCTCGAAGACCATAAACGGCACTCAGGTCCTCTTCGGCGGCATACCTTCACCGCTGTTGTTCGCTTCCTCCACCCAGATCAACGCTGTGGTTCCGTTCGGTGTTACCGGACCGGCTGCGCAAATTCAGGTCGTCTACCAGGGCCAGCCCACGGGATCCTCGACAGTACCAGTTCAGTCCGCGTCACCTGCGTTGTTTGCGCTCAATGCCACCGGTGGAGGCCCGGGAGCGATCCTCAATCAGGACCTCAGCGTGAACTCCGAAACCAATCCAGCCTCGCAAGGTTCAGTGGTGGTTCTCTACGGCACCGGCGGCGGACTCACTAAGCCCCCAAGCGTGGATGGTCTTCTCACCTCTCAACCCTACCCCCTGCCGGTGCTTCCAGTTTCAGTTTCCATCGACAGCCTGCCTGCCCAGGTACTCTATGCGGGAGCCGCTCCGGGTCTAGTTGCCGGAGTGCTGCAAATCAACGTGGTGGTGCCTGCCAATGCGTCTCCGGTCCGCTACGATCAGGTGGTTCTCACCATCGGCGATTATGTGAGCCCAACTGCCATCACGATAGCGGTGCAATAGGCAGTAGGTCCATAACGGATTTCATTCGGGCTCCGGCAGAGGTCTGTCTTTGAAAACAATTCGCCAATCCAGTAGCTCATCCACCATTAATTGACCGGCCTCGGCGACAATTGCGCTTAGCGCGGCCGACGACATTGAGGCCTCAGTGTCTGGAGTGGGTGCGAGTCTCTTCGAGATCTGCGCGAGCCAATGGTGCATCGCTTTGGACCGCTTCTTCACGCGCTCGAATTCACCCTGGCTCCTGATCCCCGCCAGGGCGGCCCCAACGGCGGGAGAAACCGTTGCGACTCCAGCAATCAGAGCGATAACGCCTCCGGCCAGCCTGGACGGATTAAGCCAGGCCGGCAGCCGCAACCATAGCCAGTGGGCAATCTTCTCAGAATGAGGAATCGCGTTTAGCCAGTGGGCGATCTTCTCAGAATGAGGAATAACGAGGCTAAGAGCTGCTGCCGCCACGGCAAGATAGAACAGATCTTTCGCCCATCGAACAAACCTGTTGTCCAACGCTTCAGAGCGCTGCGAATTATTTTCGTGATACTCAACCTGGCCCCCGATTCCTCTTTCGCTGGTGATGAACAAGCGTGCCGACTTCAGATGCGCAGCGGTAAATTTGGCACGAATCATTCCGAAATCCCGGCGTACAGCTCGATAGTGCCAGTACATCCAGGTAGTCTTGGGATCGCCGGCTGCCATATGCGCGGGGATATGGGGAGAAGAAAGTTCTCCGGGACCAAGGGGAGTCAGAAAAAACATTTGCCTGAGGTACTCAGCCAGCAAGCGGTAGTCCACCCAACGTTCATGCCAGCCTCCCTTCCTGCCGTATCGATAGATGAGGGCGATCGACCCGAGAGCTAACAATTCGATCACTGTGAATACCCAATCGAACGCATCATAGTTTTTGAAGGCGAAGTGGAGAAACGCGAACAACACGGCGAGTGCGCCCAGCATGTAATTGGTTACAAACGCCGAACGGTAAAGGTTGCCATAATATCCCGCCAACCCGTCCGCCCATCCAAAGTGTTCGAATAGACTTGCGGCGTTCACAATCTCGACAGTTTCTTTGGAGAAAGCCGCGGGGTAATCTTGCAGAACCTCTTGCCACTTCTGCCGGCCCGACTGACCAAAGTTCGACAGGGACAGCGAGGGCCAAGTCCAACTCTCGCCCGCGGCAAAGTTGCGAAACGGCGGCCACAGGCAACCCCAGTCTCGGACAGGCTGAGTCTCAGAGAAGTATTCCGCTGCCAAGGTCGGCGTTTCCTCATCTACCTTTGAGCTATCGGGCGGACGCAACAGCGCCTCCAGCCGGATGATTAATGAAGCGGAGCCCACTGCCCAGGGACTCCACTTACTGTCCGAAGTCCGGACATAAACGTCGTGGGGCGCCTCCGAATTAATCCAGACGGTGGGAAGGTTGCGTTGCTTGGCTTCGCCAACGACATCAGAGGTGCCACCCTTCTTGTTGCGCTGTTCACCATTCCAAACAGTTAGCAGCACATCCGATTGACCGAGAATCACGCGGCCCGCGGCCTGGTAGGATTCTGCATCTCGATCGCGCGAGCCGTCCAGCTCCAGCACCGCTGTGGTGCGCCTGTGATGGAGCAGGTCGTTGAACTCGAGCTTAGAACCCTCCGAGGAAAAATCGTTGGCGTACACGGTGCGATCGAATGGCAGAGGAGACTGTAACTCAAAGTTCAAGTCAATGGCCTGTTGCGCTACGTGACGGTCCGCGCCTTCGGCCAGCGCGGAGATAACTCGTAGAACGGGCTTGCCAGGATTTGAATAGCAGGTCTCTACCCCGGTTAGATTGCTCGCGAACACTGCCAGGAATTCGAGCACCTCGCGAATTCTCTCGCGAAGCGTGTCGAGCTTCGCGCCGGTGAGGTCTTGTGGGCGATGCCCGGTAACGCCGATATTCAACGCGAGCCTCGGAAGCGGCGGATGAACCGGTCTGTCTTCTTCCTGCAACGCTCGATGTTAATACACCGCCATTGCAGGCGGCAAGTAGCGCCGGTGCTGTTCCCAATCCTCGAAGCGGCTATCCTTTTATCCACAACTTCATGCCATGAAAATCGAGCGAAAGCACCGAGTGTTGAAATAGTTCGTGTCCCACGGTGGCGTCGAACATGTCATCCGGCAGGTGAACTGAGGGAGTAGTGAAATAGAGAGGCGCGCTCCTGGCAAGCACCAGTTCGCCGAAGGCTTCCTGTTTCGATTGCGCCTCCAGCATGTCTACGCCGTCGTCGGTGTAGTTGAAGAATCGCTTCTTGGTGGTCTTGGCTTCTTCATCGAGGCCGAGCTTTTGAACGGAACCCGGATAGATCAGCATGGTTCCGGTGAACAGCGTGTCGACTTGCGCGGTGACCGGCTTGGCGTTCACCAGGAACCCGGTTGTCACAACGATGGGCGGCCCGTTCTTGCCGAACGTCGGCGTGGTGAGCTTGCCGCAGAAGCCCGGGCACGGCAACTCGGTCTCGAGCCGCTCAGTCACGTGAACGGTGCGGCGCGTGTAGTCGAGTTCGAGAAGGCGATCCTTGAAGGCGGTATAGGCGAGTGCACCGTCGGCGGCGGGCATGCGGTCGCGCTTGATGTGACTGGCCATGTCCAGCACGAGCACTCTGAGGTCTCCGAGGGAGGCATCCCCGAGTTTCACGCCAGCCAGCACCGTAAAGCCGTAGCCGGGTAGGGGCTTTCCGTCAGCGCCATGGGCCGGGGAAATCGCCAATCCGGCCTCGTTGGCGACGGCGGTGTCGAGAAGCGAATTCACATTGCCGGTGTCGATCAGCATCCGCAGATGCTTCCCGCTCCCCAGCGTCACATCGACGCACGGAAGGCCGGAGCAATTGAGCATCGCAGTCCCCCGCAGATCCGGCGTCTGCGCAATCGCGCTGCTCAGGCTGGTGGCAAGGAAAAACGCAAGTACAGAACCTGAATTAGATAGATGCATTGAGATCGATCCTCCTGGAACGGACGTTTGCGGTATAGACGAATCGCGTGTTGGAAGGTTAGCACTTCACGAGTTCTTTTATACGCGCCGTGACACGTGGAACCAATCGGAACGGTTGGCTGCCCCGGTGAAGCAATGGTGCAGGCGGTGCTTGCACATATTACCTCGTACCACAATGTCGCGATCCTTTATCGCCGAAAATACGCGCTCCGGGATATCGGATCGGAGTTGTCGTTAGACTCTTCGAACGGCGCCAAGAACCTGCCCGAAGAGCGGACGCGTTGCGCGAGGGGGGCCGGGATCTTGGGGGGCGAGAAGTTCAGATATCGAGCATCTCAAAGGTTGCGAACGAGTCGTACCGCTCTAGGCATGCTCAGCCCTAGGGCCTGCACTACTTTCAGAATGCGGGTAAAGCTGGCGCTCCACACTCCGTCGCCTCATAGCGCTGCACCTGCTGCGGCTTGACCCCAAGGCGTCGTGCCAGGCTCTCCTGCGTCATTCCCGCCGCTATGCGTGCTCGGATTAAGGCTTTGGGCAAGTCCTCGACGCCTTCGAGAACCACTCCTTTGCTGCGGCCGGCGTTGAGCCGCTCGTAGGCTTCAACCTGTTCTCCTAATTCCTCCATCTGGCTCCGAGCCGCCTCGCGTTCGGCCTCCCACAATCGTGCGCTGATGTTCGATGGGCGCGCCTGACCGGCCAACTCGGCGACTGCGTCCTGAAACCGCCGGACTTGTGCCTTCGTGATTCGGTACTGCTTTTCGTTCTTGATCATTTTCGTCTGCTCCTTCCCAGCCTGATTGCCAGAATCCCTTTCGTTTCGCCGCTCATCTTATTCACCTGGAAGAAATCCACAAACGCCCTGCCGGTCGCACCTTCAGGCAGTTCTGCCGGAAAAAACTCGCCCAGGAACCGTTGCTTCTGCGCCGCGCGGCCCCGGGCCTGGCTTCTCGCCCGTTCACATGGGAAGAAAAAGTCGAGAAGTTCGACTCGCTGGCGGCCGGCCGCGCCGACGATTGGGATACTCAGACAGATAAAGGATGCCGTGCGTTCACTCGAAAACGTCCAGGTCAGGGACCTAATGAAACTGCTCGCCGGCGTCAAAGGCCTGCCGGCAGAGGGATCAGTTAACCGAGCGGCGTAGTCACTGTTTCGTGGGACACTCTCGCGCTCAGCTTTGTCACGAGGGCACCAGCCCTACACGCCGAGCCGTCCCATCAGTGGATCGCTGAACCCGCTCTTCCCTGTCTCCACGCGCCCCGCGAAACGCCGCAGAAATCCATCCGCACCGGCGATCGTCACGCTGAAGTCGTACCAGTAATGGCTCTTCACAAGAGCCATTACGAGCGTTTGATTGCCGAACGGCTGGACAACGATCGTGTGGTCGCCGCTTTTGTATCCGTGGTCGGTCACCTGCACCGTCAAAGCTCGCTCCGCTTGGCTTGCGACACGAAGTTCGATGTCGCCAGTGAGGGCGTTCTTGAGTCTGGCTGACTTGCATTGAATCTCCACCCGTGGATCTCCAGCACTGCCGGCAAACTCACGCAGAAAACCGTTCGGCCCGCAAACGCGCAGATAGTAGACGCCCTTCTCGAACCCTTCCAACTCCCACGAATCCGTCAAGCCCTGTCCCGCCGCCACCGCATACGCGCGCGTGCGCAGTTTCACCTGATCGCGGAACTTCCCCGGCGTGTACACGTGAAACGGAGCCCCCGCCGCGGCCTTTCCGAAGATCTCATTTCTGGCCTCGAGCGCGATCTCGAACCGCTTCCCGTCGGCGCTGATCGCACCACTGGCAGCCAGCTCATACGGCAACGCCGCCGATGGCCGCACGCCGGGCTCCTGTTGCGGCGTCCACCTCTCGTCCTCGGGGCCGAGCTTGCGGAATCCCGACGGCATGCGCTTATATTGCGCGACGTTGACCTGTTCGAAAAAGGAATCTCTGGGCGGAAAACGCACCGACGCCCGGCCGGCCCGGAATGGACGGAACGCCGCCGTCAAATCGCCGCATACCGTCCGCCGCCACGCACTGACGTTCGTCTCCCGGACCTCCTTCCCGGACCGTTGACTCAACATGCGTTCGAGCAATTGAAGAACCGACGTATGGTCGAATACCTGCGAACACACATATCCGCCCCGGCTCCACGGCGACGCGACTGTTAGCGGCACCCGAAAACCCAGACCCACCGGACCGCCGCGTGCCTCCTTCGCCGGATATCGCTTCAGATCCTGTTCAAGCGGCAGATACTCCAAGCTAGCGTCGATCCCGGGCGACGTGCTACCCGACTCCGGATTCCCCGGCTCTGGCGCCACAAACGGCGGAACGTGGTCGAAGTATCCATCGTTTTCGTCGTAGGTGAGGATGAAGATCGTCTTACTCCACACTTCCGGATTCTTCGTCAAGATATTCAGCGACTCGGCGACGTACCAGGCGCCATACCACGGCGAACTGGGATGATCGGAGAGCCGTTCAGATGGAACGAGCCACGAGACGGTGGGCAGTTTCCCGTTCTCGACGTCTTTGCGGAAGCGGTGCAGCGGATCGGATTTGGGAATCAGCATTTCGCGCTCCACGCCACCGTCACGATACCGCAGCGTCGATAACTCCCGGTAATTGGGATCGCCCTCGTTCGTCGTGAACGCCTTGTCATGCAGACTCCGCTCACGCTCCGAAAGCCGGGCGAGAGCCTCCGGCGTCCACTGGGCCCGTTCCGACGTTACATACTGAAGCAACTTTTCCTTGGCTCTCAGTTCCTTTTCGGGACCGCCCGATGCCCGCACCTTCTCGATTTCCTCCGGCAGGGTAGCCGCCATCAGTTCCATATACTCCCGATGCGTCTTTCGGAATCCTACGTGATATTGATCGAACCATTCCAGCGGGTTGTCGCCGAAGTTCTGGAGCCACGCGTCTCCCTCGCCTTCCAGTCCCGACTCTACGCTCAATTCATTTTGATAAACGCGCCAGGAAACACCCGCCTCCTCCAGACGCTCCGGGAAGGTCTTCCAACTGGCGGTGGCGCCATAATCCACTTCGGAATTCCGCACCTTCGGCACGGAAGCCGCATCCGGTTTTTCGCGAATCGTGCCGGTCCACAGGTGCAACCGATTTGGCGTGGTTGCGGTAAGCGAAGAGCAGAAGTGTTGATCGCAAATCGTGAACGCGTCGGCGAAGGCGTAATAGAAGGGAAGGTCTTCGCGATCATAGAAGCCCATGGTGAGCGGCAGGCCCGCGCAGTCCTCACGATCCGATTTCTTCGCCTCCAGCCAACCGTCGTGATTTCCGTGATTGCGCGCGTCGGTCTGATCCGGCCAGTCATGTGGAAGCGATCCCAGCCAGGTGGCTTTGGTGCGCTTGAAGTCCATACGGAAAGGCGCATAGGTTTCTCCCGCGGCATTGGTTTGCAGCCACACCGGCTTCCCATCCGGCAGCGTCACGGCACGTGGGTCGTTGAACCCCCGAACTCCGCGCAGCGTTCCAAATGCGTGATCGAACGAGCGGTTCTCCTGCATCAGGATCACTACGTGCTCGGCATCGAGAAACGAACTGCCTTCTGGCGGATCGATGGCCGAGGCGCGCTCAATCGATGCCAGCAGTGCCCCAAGGGTCTTCGCGCCAGCGGCAAAAGCGGCGGTATGACGGAAGAAGTCTCTGCGCGTGCTCATCTGCGCAAATTATCGCCGATATTAGAACTCTATGCGCGCGCCCACTTGGCCGGTGCGGGCGCCGCCAAAATCGGATGGCCGGGCGCTCGTGATCTCACCAACGCTCGAGCTGTCGATCGCCAGCACCGGATTCGCGAGATTCAAGTGATTCAGCGGCTCGGTGACGGATCGCAAATACTCGACTTCACCCCCGTACTCCACGCCCCAGACAGCTCCAAGAATCCGAGCGTGAGCCATGGCCAAACCGGCGTGGAGCATCAGATAGTGAAGAAGATCGAATTCGATGGGCGTTAGACGAATCAGGGCGGAATTCTTGCGTACGAGCCTGCGCGCCGGGTCAAGTTCGATATTTCCGATTCAAATGGCATCAAGAGATGCGGATAAAACCGCCGTTACACTTGGCATACTGATGTGTCTCCTCGGCTGGTTCTCGTTCCGCGGATCCTTGTTCAAAAAGACGCTCATGTAATTGAAATCCAAAACCGGCTGAAGCTGGATTGGAAGGACCCGAACCAGCCCCTCTCTCGCAGATGGCGTTGTCGTAAGGATTTGCTGGTCGGCTCATGCTCGGCGTCATGTGGTGTTTGTCCAGTAGACTCACATAGTCGTGGGATGCGTACTGGATGCCGCGGTCGGAATGATGCACCACACCCGGCTGTGGTTGGCGCGCTGCGATGGCCCGCTCCAGCGCCGCGACCGCCAGCCGTGCTGCCAAAGTGCGATCCAGTGCCCACCCCACCACCCAGCGTGACCAGGCATCCAGGATGACCGCCAAATAGACGCACTCGCTGTGCAGCCGGATGTATGTCAGATCCGCGATCCACAGCTGGTTAGCGGCAGTCAGCTTCATCCGTTTGGCCAGGTTCAGATACACCTCCAGCTCATGCTGCGAATCGGTGGTGATGACGAAACGCCGTTGCCGGATGGCGACCAATTGTCCTCTCGCATCCATCGAACCACGCGCTTGTGGTTCACCTGCAGCCCGGCCGCCGCAGCTCAGCTCCGATGCGCCGGTAACCGTAGCGGCGGTGATGTCCTAGTGCGATCTCCTGAATAGCGGCGCGGACTTCCAGGTCCTCTTCCTCCGGATGCTGCTCCCGCAGAGCCCGATAATATCCGGCCCGGCTCACTCCCGCCAGCCAGCACATCTGCTCCACGCTCAGTTTGCCTTGCGTTGTGATCTGCGCCCGGATTTCGGCGTAGACGCTGGACCGCCAGCGGCGCCGTTCGTTGCCCGATCCCGTTTCACTCTGCGCAAGGCAGCGACGAAAAAATCCACTTCCGCCGCCTTCTCTCCCAACGCTTCCTTCAGCTCTTTGTTCTCACGCCGCAGGCGTGCCTATGCCGTGTCCGGCGCAGCTCCCCGGTAGTCGGCGTGGTTCTTCTCCGGCCGCCCCTCGAACTGGCATTTCCACGTGTACATCAGCTTCCGCTCGATCCCCAGTTCCCGCGCCAACTCGTGGATGTTGTCGCTGGTCTTCATCCGCTCCACTACCTGCTGTTTGAACTCCCGGCTATGCCGTCGCCAATTTCCCATTCGTCCTCCCGTTTAATGGGAAGTGCGTTCATTCCGAGTGTCTCAGTTTTGGGGTTCACTCCTCTACGCAGGCCAGAAGATTCGCGGTGAACAATGGGATTCCGCCATCCGCTCCGTTGAGCGGTCCTGGGCTGCGACAATTGTACTAGATGGACAATACGTTCGGGATCAGATGGGGTATTCCAGCTTCCACGTTACCTTCGACACTTACGGACACCTGTTTCCCGGCCGAGGGAGAGAAGCCAGTGACAGGTACGAAAAATCGATGGATGGTTTCTTCGCCGCACGCAGATTTCATATCCTAAATCGCCGTCCTCCGTTCAGTGGAGACTGGCTAGCGTGTTAGCAATCTGTTTAGCAATTCTGTGGGAGAAAACGAGACGAACCCGTGCAACCAAAGTCTAAGCCGGCGGGGCGGGACATTTCGCGCTCGGAGCCTCGAGGAGACGTTCGACTTGGCCAGGGTCTATCAATCAGGCCCACATGTACGAGCGCGCACAGGGGTCGAGCTTTGGAGCGTATTAATGGATTGGTCAGCCTGACGTCTCGACTGTCGATACCTCGTCTTATGCCGCAAGAGCATGTGGCGAAAGTCCAGAGTTCTTTGCTCTACCGGGAACGTTCGATCGCCCCTCCACGATACAGCCCATGGCTTGTTCCACCTGCCGCGCTGGCGATCCATCTATGTATCGGGCAGGTGTATTCCTTCAGTGTCTTCAAGATTCCGTTGACCCAACTGCTAGGAGTGACCGGCCGACAGTGCTGTCGACATGGCGGTGCGGCGAATTCTGCATCTCGGGCGATTTGCTTGATTAGCAAAGGGTGACTGATGGCGTGCAAATTGCTTTATACATCGACATGACGCGCAACGACACCGGAAGGAGATGACGAATGATACGGACTTGTTCTACCTCCAGGAGAGCCGCTCGCAAGACAAAGCACTTATCACGCATCTTTGTATTGAGCGCTGTGGTTGCCGGCAGCGCCATGGCTCAACAATACACGCCTCCTTCCACTGAGCCGTTCCAACCCGACACCCCTGGTGAATCGCATGCGTCCACGGACCTACGGGTAACCGGACCCAATCCAGACGGTTGGCTATTCCCCATCACCCAACTAGACCAATTGCTCCCTCATTGGATTCAGTTCGGCGGACAATTTCGCGACCGAGTGGAAAGTCAGGATGGGCTCAAGTTTGCCCCCGTAAACGACACGTATGACCTCACCCAACTCCGCCTCGGCATCTACATCCAGCCCACCCACTGGCTCGAGTTCGTCGGAGTAACCCAGGATGCGCGAGTCTTCTTCAATCATGAGGTAGGCACCATACCGCCCTATCAAAACATTTGGGACATTCGCGAAGCTTACGCGCAGATTGGCAGCTCCACCGAAGGCTGGTTTGACCTCATCGGAGGCCGCGAGATGTTGAGCTTTGGCGACGAACGGGTTATTGGGCCGTCCGACTGGCTGAATATGGGGCGCACCTTCGACACCGCCAGGCTCGACCTTCATCATCCAGGATTCAAAGTCAGCATATTTGCGTCGTCCGTCATCATCGCTCGCGACGGCGTCATTGATCACCACCTCGAAGGCAACAATCTCTATGGAATCTATAGCAGCCTTACGCATTTCATCCCGCGCGCGACGTTCGAGCCTTACGTTCTTTGGCGAGTTGCTCCCGGCAACGTGCCGCTCCTGGAAACCGAAGGCCACGGGGCGCTCAGCGAAGTAACGGGAGGTGCGCGCCTCGCCGGCACGTTTCTTGGCAATTTCGATTACGACGTCGAAATGAACAAGCAAACCGGCTCGCTCGGAGTCTACACGATTGACGCCTGGGCCGGACACTGGAATGCCGGCTATACCTTCAAGAACACGCGCACCCAGCCGAGAGTTTTCGCTGAATACAATTACGCCTCGGGCAACAAAAACCCGGATAGCAACACGTGGGGCACGCATGACCAGCTCTATCCCTCCGCGCACGACAAGATGTCCTTCGCCGACCAGTTCGGATGGAGGAATATCGAGGATTTTCGAACCGGCGTCGACGAGAAAGTTGGAAAGAAGTGGACACTGACCGAAATGTTCGACGATTTCTGGCTGGCCACCAGGAACGATGCAGTCTATGCCTCCAGCGGCGCCGTCGCCATCGCTGCGCACCCGGGAGCCACGAGCAGCCATCTCGGCGACGAGCTCGACCTCATCGCGGAATACGAGCAAAATAAGCATGTAAATTACGGGTTCGGTCTGGCCCATTTGTTTACAGGCAAGTACCTGAATGAAGCTAGCGACGGCAAGGATTACAACTATCCGTTTGCCTACGTAACCTATATTTTCTGAAAGGACACACCATGGCTGACACTGAGAATCACGATACGAAGATCAGTAGACGAGAAGCTTTTGGATTGAGCTCCGCGGCTCTCGCGGCCGCCGCCGCGCTGACAATGGCCGGCGCAAAAGACGCGCATGCATCTCCGCAGGCGCAGAAGCCAGCTGCCCATAACGCGCCCAACGAGGTCGACCCCGGCCCGCAGAACTTGCCCCTGGCCGCCGAGAATCCCGATTCCGAATGGGCTCCTTCCACCGATCACGGCACCGTAAAGCCGTTTAAGGCTTCGTTTTCCGTCTCACACAAACGCGTCGAGAGTGGCGGATGGACCCGTCAGGTGACCGCGCGTGAGTTGCCGATGTCAAAAGACATCGCGGGCGTGGAGATGAAGCTCACCGCCGGCGGCGTTCGCGAGCTCCACTGGCACGTCGAAGCGGAATGGGCCATCATGCTCAACGGAAACGCGCGCATCACCGCTGTGGATCAGGAAGGCAGGAGTTTCGTCAGCGACGTCGGCCAGGGCGATTTGTGGCTGTTTCCGAAGGGAGTGCCGCATTCGATCCAGGGCCTGGGCCCGGATGGTTGCAGATTTCTGCTGGTATTCGACGACGGAAACTTTGATGAGTTTCAAACCTTCCTGATTACCGACTGGCTCTCGCACACGCCCAAGGAAGTCCTTGCGAAAAACTTCAACGCGCCGGCCTCCACTTTCGACAAGATTCCAAAGAAAGAGCTCTTCATCTTTCAAACGGGCCTGCCCGGACCTCTCGAAGCCGAGCAAGCGCAGGGCGCCCAAGGAACCGGCACCGTGCCAAAGCGTTTCGACTTCAAAGCCAGCACCATGCAGCCTACCAAGGTCACGCGCGGCGGCGAAGTGAAGATCATCGATTCTAAAATCTTCCCAGTCACTCCGATTTCCGCGGCGATCGTCACTCTGAAGCCGGGCGGCCTGCGCGAATTGCATTGGCATCCTAACGCGGATGAGTGGCAATACTACATCACGGGCAAGGGGCGGATGACACTGTTCATCGCAGGTTCAGATGCCCGAACCATGGATTTCGAAGAGGGAGATGTCGGATACGTTCCGATTTCCAATCCTCATTACATCGAGAATACGGGCGATTCGGACTTGGTCTTTCTCGAGATGTTTAAGACCAGCGAATACCAGGACATCTCGTTAGCGGAATGGATGGCGCACACACCGCACCTGCTGATGGATCAGCATTTGGGAGTGGGAATGTCGATGCTGGATAGCATCCCGAAGCAGGAGATGGTTATAACCCCAGTGTAAAGCCGGGCCGTGAAGAGCTAGGGGGCCGACGTGCGAGGCCCCCAAGGAGATCAGTAGATGAATCCCGTAACATCAATTGGTTTGTCAACGGCGCCTTTGCTCGATCGCGAACGTTCGATCGCCCCTCCAGGATACAGCCGATGGTTGGTTCCACCTGCCGCGCTGGCCATCCATCTATGTATCGGACAGGTTTATTCCTTCATGTCTTTAAGATTTCGTTGACCCAACCGCTGGGAGTGAACAAGTCGTTGCCCAGCGATTGGAAACAGACGCAAGTCGCCTGGATATTTTCGCTGGCCATCGTCATGCTGGGACTTTCAGCGGCGGTTTTTGGCAGGTGGTCGGAAAAGGCCGGCCCAAGGAAAGCGATGTTCGCCGCGGCCGTGTGCTTTGCACTGGGCTTTTATGTCTCGTACCTTGGCGTGGCCACACATCGACTATGGCTCATTTACCTGGGATATGGCGTCATCGGTGGAACGGGCCTGGGACTCGGATACACCTCGCCGGTTTCGACACTCATCAAATGGTTTCCTGATCGCCCAGGGTTGGCAACCGGCATGGCCATCATGGGATTCGGTGGTGGCGCCATGATCGGGTCGCCCTTGGGGATCCAAATTGATGGCTCATTTCCGGTCGACACAAGACACGGGCGTTGGAAAGACGTTCCTGGTCATGGGCACGCTATATTTTCTACTCATGATGTTTGGCGTATTTACGATACGAGTACCCGCGATGGTTGGAAGCTAGAACATTGGACTCCCAGTGTCAGGCCGCAAGCCTTGTGATAACGACGCACAATGTGGATGTTTGATACGGCGTTTGGGACAAAGCAGTTCTGGCTTTTGTGGATCGTTCTGTGCACCAACGTGACGGCGGGCATCGGAATCCTGGAACAAGCTTCGCCTATGATCCAGGAGTAAGGGGACTATCGGACCGCTG
This sequence comes from Bryobacterales bacterium, assembly GCA_003166865.1. GTDB lineage: Bacteria > Acidobacteriota > Terriglobia > Bryobacterales > Bryobacteraceae > Palsa-89. The sequence continues at coordinate 36,568 of PMUP01000067.1, read as the reverse complement.
GCGGCGGGCGGGTTTGTCGGCCTGCTTAGCCTATTCAACATGGCAGGCAGGTTTTTCTGGTCCACCGCTTCCGACTACCTCGGACGAAAACAGACCTACTTTGTGTTCGGTGAACTACATGCGCGATTATCAAATCGAACATGGGGTGGACAACGCTGGCCCCTGCCAAACAGTGCTGTTCGTAATGGCCGGGTTACTGGTGGTTGGGTGCATAGCGAACCTGATGGTTCGGCCGGTGCCGCAGAGGTACTGGCTCTCATCCGTACTGGAACACACTGATTCCAATCTCGAGCCGCAGAGGAGCCATTAAAGTGGGAGATAGCAGGACAAACTCGTCGATAGTTGTAATGTTCCTCGCCTGGCTTGTGGTTGGAGTGCCATTCGCCTGGGGCGTGTACAACACATTGCTCAGCTCCATACAGCTGTTTCGCCCGGCGCAAACGCAAACGCAGGTAGGTCCCAAATGATCAATGATTTTGCGCTTCAATGACGGCGCGGCTCAAGCGAGTTATAGAGCCCCGCCTTTCGTTTTCAATACAGGTAGGGCTTACACGGGAAGTTCCGCGCTCGATGGAAACCCGTGCATCTCACGTCCCAGGTCTCCGTCGTATTTCTTGGTTGTCTTGAAGAGCTCCATGTGCCCATCCGAGGCGCCAGATCGGCACGCGTCGCGGATGGTTTGCATTTCGGCGGCGCTGAAAGGTTGAAACCCGCGCGCGACCTCGAGATGCGGCTCGATCAGGTTCTCCAGCAGATCACGTCTACCTCCGAGGATTTGGCGAATGATCAGGGCTTCTTTCTGTTCGCCTCGCCATAATGGCATGGGGGAAACTTTATCCGCAGTACAAGTAACCGTTCCCATTGAGTTTGACCTTTCTATGTGACTGCCGCTCGCGAGCACCTTCGTTCTGAGGCACGTGACAGGCCATTTCGAGATGATGCCGATGCTGCGGTATCCAGGAAAAATCGCACGAGTCTTTGAGAGTCCAGCGACACTCGCGTCGAAGGAACGTAGCGTGGCTCAAGCGTGCGCGTCTGCCAAGAACCGTTTTGCCTCCTCGAAGCATCCAACAGACATGGTCGGATCCGCACGCGAGGAAAGTGGCAAACCAGTTTTGGATGGGTTGTATCAACAGCTCCTGAGACGAGGTGTCCACTATTTCCTTCCTTCCAGTAACCTGGAGATTGTCGGGCAAGTTGCGGAATGGACGCCGCAGATCGTTTTTCAGGCGGTGTCCAACGGAAGCCTAAGTTTTGATTGGCTAGGAACCAGGTATGCGCTCACCAATCACAAGGAATTCAGCGATCACCAACAGAAGATGGTTCGAAGCATTGCAAAGTTCCTTTCCACGCGCCACGAGCTACTGTTCAACCGCGACGTCGCGGCCCAAAATATGCCGATCTTCGGCGGTCTGACCGAGGATCGCTATGTTTCTACATTTCTCGATGGACGCGTCTTCGATGATGCCGTAAGCGTGGCCACACTTCCTGATCGCGTTTCCGAGGCTATCGAGGTCCTTCGAATTAGCGCGCTCAGCTCTTACGAGGACAAACGAATCTCGACCGGCGCCTTGCTTTTCGGGGCGTGGCCAGATGCTTGTCACTCGGTGCCATCGCAACCCGCCGATGCACTCCCATATTCGAGCGATTTGACTGCAATTCATAGCTTTCATCGCATCTGCGACGGCTTACGGACCATCGCATTAGTGGACGAAAAGGGCTTTATGGTGGAACTGGTGGACGTGCAGGAATGGGCACAACCCTTCAGCGCACTGGAGCTTCCGGTTCCCAGTGCGCGACGCTATCGAACCCACAGCCAAGCTACTTTGTGCGGCGGCCATATATGCCTTGTCCTGACACCGAATGGTGAGATTAAGATCTTCGGCGAGGGCGTTCAATTGTTCAATTTTTTCGACGGGCGCTGGCATCTTACAGACTCGGTCTCGAAATATGAAGCGTGGGAGGCTGCTATCGGACGGAAAGAGCTGGCCGCGCGGCTTTTTTCTGCCGGTCTTAACCTCGCTGAACACCGCCGCGGAGGGATGTTTGTCGTGCTCGAAGACGCGCGGCACGCTCGCCAGATTGTGAGCGCACTGGATCTGCTGGAGACCGGCCGGCGGAAGAGAGCAAGCGCCAAGAATCGGCTCCATTACCTGCTGCAAAAAACCCGCGCTACCGACCTTTCATCGGCCGTTCTCGAAAGCATAGCGCAGATCGATGGGAGCGTCGTGCTCGATCTCGATTCAAGATTGCTCGCGTTCGGAGCGATTCTTCGGCACCGCCAGCAGGTGGATGAGGATGAGGAGATCGGCGAAGGGGGACGTACCGCGGCGGCCATCGGCGCCTCGCAATTTGGAAATGTATTGATGGTGAGCGAGGGCGGCCAGCTCTCGTTCTATCAGAAGGGTCATTGCGTCTGGACGCTATGAGTCAACACCGTTCGGAATCGTGAATCAGGCCCGGTGTGCGAATTCCAGGGCTACGTCAGATATGAAGCCCTCGGCTCTGTCAGCATCCCGCTGGATGATGCGGTCGAGCGACGTATAACGATGTTTGGGTACCTCGCGACGGCTAAGACGCAGCGACCGACCTTCCGCTCCTACGCCTCGCAGCGCAACATGAACATGCGGATGCTCGGTATTGAAGTGGGAGGCCGCTACCCATTCGAGACGCGTGCCGAGATCGGTCTCCATCTGTGAGATCACATCGCGAGTCAACCATTTCAGATCCACCCGGTCTCCGAACTCAGGAGACACAATTAGTTTCCAAAGCCGCTCATCGTTGGTCTTTTGCCAACCTTCGAGCGCGCTGCGATGTCGATCGCTTTTTCGGTGGCTTTGAACCCGACTGCCCTTGGATCACCCTCATGCGTAGCACTTTCGCGGGCGACGTAACTTCCATGGGCTCCCCACTGACCGCTGGTTGAATTTTTCGCGTAAGTAACACGTGCAGCACATCGCTGGAAGTGCGGGCGAGTGCGGCCGGAGCCCTGTCCACCCGATCGCCGACGTCGGCTGGTCATCCGAGCGTAGTGCATCATGGTTTTATAGCCGAAGACTCATGGAAATGGAACCCTGGCATCGGTTCATCTGGTGTTACATGGCAAGGAGGGCGTCTGCAAGAGCTTCGTTTTTGCAATCCTTGCCCAGCACTTTCGGAGATGGCTTTCAGAAACCATCATACAGCCCGCATCGAATGACCTTTCTCGGGTCGGAGCCCTGAGCGATGCTTTGGGCGTGCGGCAGCGCGGTGATTGCGTGGCTCCGACAGATGGACGGGTTCTCGAAAACCAGCACGACAGCCATAACACGCAATCCCACAAAGGAGCCCTCCCCGGGAGCGGACTCACGGTGAGTTCTATGGTGCCCAGTCAGGATTCACGATCACCTGAATCAACCGGCGCGGCAAGGCGTAGTTCCAGCCTTCCGAATCGGCGACCTCTGGCGGTTTCGTGCCTCCTCTCTCGATGAGTGGCTTCGTTCTAGATGATGCTCAAAGAGCCACTCGTGCCGTTGACGCGAAAGGAAGGATTTCGTTGTTTACGCGCACGCAGAAAAGGAAGGCAGGTATGGGAGTTTCGATACTACGAACCTGATGTTCGGGGCGAACGCCAGCGCCGGGCTGTCATGGTTGGGACGCGGGAGGAGTATCCGACCGAATCCGCCGCGAGAAAGTCTCCCGTGGTGCAAGCGATCCTGTTGCGGCTTAATGCAGAGCAACCGGGTGCGGCTGGTGCTCCTGATTTTGGAGCGGTCATCGCAGGATACGAGCAGGAAGAAATGCCAGAACGGTATTCAACAAGGGTTGCGTACCAGTCGTACATCAAGAACCAGATCAGGCCCCGCTGGGCCGATGCGCCCATGAGTGCAGTTAAACCGATGGCGGTCGAGGATTGGCTGAGGAACTTAGCTCTGGCCCGAAAACCAAGAGTCATGTCCGAAGCCTTATGCACACAATTTTTCAGTGTGCGGAGAGGTGGGAATTGATTGACAAGAACCCGATCAAGCTGGTTCGGGTCAAAGGCGGAACCAAGCGTCTGGAAACGCCTCGGGGCCTCGCACCTCAACAGTTCCAATCGTTGTTGCCGATGATCCGGGAGCCGTTCCGGATAATGGTGCTGATCGCGGGTTGTTTGGGTCTGCGGGTCAGCGAGATCGTTGCACTTCAATGGCAGGATTTCGACTTCCCGGGACTTACGCTACTGATACAAAGGAGCGTAGTTCACGGCAGGGTCGGGGACGTGAAAACCGAATATTCACGGGATAGCGTTCCGCTAGACACGGCTGTAGTCGAGGCCCTTATGCTGCACAAGGAACGGTCGTTCTCCACGCCCGAGGGATGGTTGTTCGCCAATCCGATTACGGGCAGACCTTACCATCAGGAGGGAATTCAAAAGAAGCACATTCGTAGGGCTGGTGTCGCGTCCGGAATCGGTGGCGATATCGGATGGCACACTTTCCGGCACAGCTATCGATCTTGGCTGGATGAAACTGGCGCGCCTCTCACCGTCCAAAAGGAGTTGATGCGCCACGCCAGCATCCAGACCACGATGAATATTTACGGGAAGGCCATGACGGACAGTAAGCGTCAGGCTGAAGGAAACCGCTGGCCGGAACGACCCGGGCGCTGCTATTGGGAGCTAATGGGAGTTTTTGGTGCAACCAATTGAAAAGGTTGGTTGCGGGGGATGGATTTGAACCACCGACCTTTGGGTTATGAGCGTACCTGTCTTTGGGTATGTAGTTAATAACAAGGCACGAGTGGCAACTCAAAAGAGCCTGAAGGAACCCTCGGAAACGGGTAATGGGAGTTGAATGGGAGTCGATTTTGACCTTTGGGTTTATGCCCCAAAGAAGTATCTTGTCGACTGCTGGGCCTTCACGTCCCCGACCAGCACCCCCTTCGAGAAAAGCAGAATAGAATGTCGAAAACGGATCATACTCGAATCCCGACTGCTTCGCGTTTCTCCCGCTGCTCCCGGAGATTCCTGAACGGATCGGAAGATAGCGGTCCAGCCGCATGGACAGTTATTGCTTAAACCGATTAGACAAGTAATTCAGAATAGCCGCACGATCTTGAGCCTTGACCGGTGCGCCCCATCCGGTCATCTTGTTAATCTCGCGGTCCCACTGTGCGCCGGATAGGCGTTGTTGCTGCATCATGTGCTCATCGTGGCAACTAAAGCAGGCAGTCTTGTAGCCATCCGGATAAGGTGTCTCGGTGGCGGCCGGTGGGGTTTCGGCGATAGAAGGCGCCTGCGCCGAGATGGTAACGGCGACTGGCTGGGCTGTGTTCCATAGATAGCCGGACGGATTCCATTCCTCACTGAGCGGCTGCGTCTGCCCAGCCATATTTGTCGCGCGGGAGATGAGCGCGTAACTGCCCTCGGCGGCCTTCCAATCATGCTGCCAAATGCGCCAGCCGTACCTGGTCTGTTGGCCGGTTAGCTTGGCCCGCTTCCAGGTCTGGCCGCCATCGGTGGAAACATCGACCTTACTGACGGGCGAGGTATTGGACCACGCCGTGCCTTGAACGCGCACCGGCCCGGGCTTGGCCCAACCAACGGGAACCGCGATTACCGACTTGACGTTGAGAGCGGTGACTGGAATCATCTCGGAAGGATCGACGGCGGTGCCGGGGGGAACGGGGTGCGTCGGATGGCGGTAAGCCGATTTCATCCAGAAGCCCTCGAATTCGTGATCGAGCACTTCAATGTGCTGCAGCCATTTCACCCATGAGTCGCTCGCCCACCCGGGCGTGATCACACGCAATGGAAATCCGTGCTGAATGGGTAAAGTTTGGCCGTTCATCTCATAGGCCAGCAAGGTATCGGGATGGAGAGCCTTGGCAGTGGGAATGGTGCGTTGAAAATCAGGCATCTTCCCCAAGGGGACATCGGCGCCGTCGAATAGAATTTCCTTAGCCGAGCTCTTGATACCGGCTTTTTGCAAGACGTCGCGAAGACGCACGCCCGCCCAACGCCCGTTGCCGACCGATCCGAAAGCCCACTGCGCACCTGCAATGCGCGGCCGATAGAAGCTTCTTCCGTTACCGGCGCATTCCAATACGCCGACGAGTTCGACTCTCGGAAGCATTTTCAGATCGCCCATCGTCAGCGTCATCGGCTGTCCGACTACACCATCGATCTTCAGGCCCCACTCACTGAGGTTTACTTTCGGTGTGTAGACATGGCTGCGGACAAAGAATCGATCGATCGGCGTGATCCATTCCGTGAAGCCATCCAGCGGCATTTCGAGGTCTTCCGGCCGCGGCGACAGTACTGTCATCCGTGACACGTCCGCCTGATCGGCCGCATGCAACACGCCGGGGAGCGCGGCCGCGAGTGCGGTGGCGAACAACTCCCGCCGGTTGATGAGTATTCTTTCCACTGAAGCCTTTCAAGATGCTGAGGCGTCTTGCTTCATCTCTTAATATATATGACCGGCCTTCCTCCAAGCGGCACAAGCGCGCACTTGTGCGCCATCAATCTCTTCTGATGGCGTTATAAGTAAGCAGAAAAACCAACGAACCGATCACCGCCGCGAAATCGCTGAACAAATTGAACCCGTTTTGACCCGGAGGGCCGAAGGCATAAAACAGCCAACCTGCGGCCACGGCGCCGGCAACTCCTACCCAGACGTCAGCCGGAACGCCTTGTTCTCTTTTGTTGACAAGCCGGCTGCCTACGAAACCCGCCGCCAGACCGAGAACTACCCACACCACAAATGACATGGTCTTTTCTTTCTGTCTGGTTGATGGATCTGAGAGCGAGACAGAGGACCAGCCATAAGCGTTAATTGCGCACAAAGAACAAAGCGTGAGCGCAAGCGGGATTCGCCTTACGCTTTTTGGACCAAGAGCCAGACTCAAAGCTGATCGCATGAGGCCTCCTAGGAACATGTTCAAATCAAACCGCGGATTGTGGCGGCCAACTCATCGGGCCGCTGTGTTCCCACTACCAGCTTCTCGCCCGCGGCAAGTGTTACGCGCACGCCTCGTGTCCCACCGGCAACGTAAGCCTTGCCATCGCGAGTGGATCGGAATCCGTAACCGCCGTAGTCACGCGCAACGTCATGGGTGATTGTCTCGACCGAATGGATGCCAGCGAGAGGAACGCGTCGCAAGCGCCAAAGCCCCGGCATGGCGACGATCAGCTCTCCTTGGCGAACCTCGGTGACCAGTCGAACGGTAATCAGGCGAAAGTAGATCAGCCAAAGGAACACGGTCCAACCAATGACATCCCCGTTGGACATGGGATGTTTGCCCCAGGTGTGGCCCAAGACCACTTGCCAGATCAACAAGCCGAGCAGGAAGCAGGGCGGGCTGGCCAGCGCCAAGGCCATGCGGCGCAGCGGAAAGCGCTGCACCTCGCGAAAAACGATCGGGCGGGAAGCGCGCTGGCTATCGGAGGAGGCCAATGGTGAATTGGAGCGCCGCGTACTGAGTCTGATAGTCGTACTTCGCGTTCAGATTCTCGATCGCGGCTGTCGTAACGTTTAACTGCGCCTGCGTCAGCTCGACGATCGAAGCCAAGCTTAGATCATACCGTCCCTGCGCCAGTTGCATGGCCAGGGAGGCCTGACTCAGAAACTGCGCGGTGACATCAATGCGCTGGTAGGCATCGTAGGCGCTAGCCCAAGCCATACGAACATCACGGCTAATCTGCTGCTGCCGGTTCCGCAGCTGCTGATCGGATTCCAAGGCGCGTTGATAGGCGGCTTCGTGGCGTGCAGAGAACAAATGGCCGTTGAAGATGGGAATACTAACGTTGGCCCCGACGCCCTCGTATTCGGGAGGAATCGGCGACTGCGGCGGAGTATTGATGTAGGGAACGTAGCCTCCCACGGCAACCGCACTGACGGTGGGGCGCTTTAGGTCTCTTTCAGCATCCGCGAATCTTTGAGCTGCATCCCGCGAGGCACGTAGCGAAGCCAGCTCGGGCCGGTTGGCGATCGCCTGGGTAACGAGTCCGTCGGCCGTGGCAGCCGGTGCGGGCGGCAGAGGTTCATCGGAGAGCTGATAGTTGGCCGGCTGGTCCGAGCCCACAGCCCGGCCCAACTCCGCGAGCGCACTAGTCACGCTATCCTGGGCGCGCAGCAGCAGCAGTTTCGCCTGGGAGACATTCACATCGGCGAAACTCACGTCCACCTGCGAACGGAGCTTGTTTCTTGCCAGCTCCGTCACCTGATTATCCAGAAGCTGGCGCGCGGCCACGGTTTGTTCGGCGACTTTCACGGTAGCCTGTGCGTGCAGCACGTCGAAATAGGCTCGATTCACGTCGAGCAACACGGTATATCGAGTCGCCTGCGAATTTTGCGCGGCGGCCTGCGCCTGAAAACGCGCGCTGGACACCAGGTTATGGGTCCGGCCAAAATCGGTAATCAACTGTTGGATCTGCACGCCTTCGGCCTCGCGATCGAACAAGCGAGAGGCGGGCAGATCTCCGGCGCCGATTCTCGAAAGATCGTTGCCTTGCGATGCGGTAATATCGGCCGTCACACCCGGATAGTAGGCGGCGCGGTTGATCACGATTTGTTGAGTCGCGTAGTTGACCTCGTTCTGCGCCGCCTGAATCTGTGGATGGTTCTTGACGGCCAGTGCTTCGGCTTGCTGGAGCGTCAGCATGGGCGGCGCTTGCGCGAAGGATGCCACTGGCAATGCCAGCGATACCGCGATAAGAAGAGCCTTTCGGCTAAGCCTGATTTGGCGAAGGCTGGGGAACATTTCTTTGCTTCCTCCCATAAACCAAAAGATATGCGGCGGGCACGATGAAGATGGTGAGCAACACCGAGGTAGTTAGGCCGCCGATGATGGCGCGCGCCATGGGCGTGTATTGCTCGCCGCCCTCGCCGAGCTTCATCGCCATGGGGACCATGCCAATGATGGTTGCCAGCGACGTCATCAGAATGGGCCGCAAGCGCACCCGGCAGGCCGTGACTATGGCGTCCAGCACCGACAATCCCTGGCCTTCCAGCTTGTGCGCGAAATCCACGATCAGAATACTGTTGGAGTCCGCGATTCCGATCAACATGAGCACTCCCATCAACGACATGACGTTGAGGGTTGTATGCGTAAGCGGAAGAATGATGAGAACGCCGACGAATCCCATGGGGATCGCCAGCATGATCAGTAAGGGATCGATAAACGACTTGAATTGGGCCACCAAAATGAGAAAGAGAAGAATGAAGGAAATACCGAAGCCAAGTCCGAAACTCTTGAAAGATTCATCCATGCTGTTGACCATGCCCCGCAGCGTGACACGGATGTTCGAAGGAAGTTTCGCATCCGCGATGGTCTTGACAATTCCGGTACGAAGTTTGCCCAAGTCCTCGCCCACGGGGGTAACGTACACATCCACGACGCGCTGAATCTGATAATGATCGATTTCGGTCGGCGACTGGAGAGGCACCAATTTCACCACCGAATCGAGAGTCGTGGGAAGCTTTGCATTGGGTGCGCGCAGAGGAATCTGCTTCAGGTCAACCAGATTGTGGATGGCCGGTTTTCCATGCTCGGCGTATTGCACGCTCAGAAAGTAGTCGTTTCCGGTTTTATAGTCGACCCAATAATTGGGCGCGATCATGATATTGGAATTGAGCGCCGTGATCACGTTGTCGACCACATCCTTCTGCGAAAGCCCTAGTTCCCCGGCGTGCACTCGATCGATGTCCATTCGGATGGACGGATAGTTCATGTCCTGCGGAATGTAGATCTCCCCGACACCGGGAAGCTGGCGGATGCGAGCGGCCAAATTTTGCGCGGTGTCGTAGGTTAATCCCAGATCGCGGGTGTTGACCTGGACATCAATAGGAGCGGGCTGCCCTTGGTTGAGGATCGCGTCCTGCATGGACCCGCTCTGGAAAAAGGTGCGCACATCGGGGAATTGCGCGGCGATCTGCGCCTTCACGCGATCCATATAATCAAAGCTGCTTACCTCGTGCCCATCGTTCAGCGCCACTTGTATGAAGGCAGTGTACATTCCGGCGTTAGTGGTGTAGAGGGAGGAGATATCATTGACCACCCCGATATTCGAGAGGACCATCTTGAGGTCCTTCGAAGGAACGACGTGCCGGATGAGGTCTTCGATCTTCGCCACATAGTCGTTCGTGACCTCAATACGAGTTCCGGTGGGAACCTTGAGATTTACCGTGAACTGTCCCGCGTCGACCCGAGGAAAGAATGCAAGGCCGAGGAAAGGATAAATGCCCAGGCTCAACACGAATACGCCCAGCAGTAAAATTAGCGTCAAAGCGGGAAACTTCAACGCGCGGCGGACCCAGCGCTCATAGAAGTCAAGCAGTCCAGTAAAGCTGCGATTGAACCACGCATTGAAACGGCCGCCCCAGGAGCGATCCTGGGGTTCTTCGTAGACTCGCTCTTCGCCGTGTTCTCCATGCTGGTCTGCGTGCCCGTGGCCTGGAACGGCTTTCAGAAACTTGGAGCAGAACAACGGAATCACGGTCATCGCTACCACGAACGAGGCCAGCAACGCCAGGCAAAACGCCAGCGCGAGAGCGGAAAACAGAAACTTACTGACGCCGAACAACAACGTTACCGGAAAAAAGTCCACTACGTCGACCAGCGTCGCGGCGAGCACCGCCAGGTTCACTTCCGCTCCACCTTGTTCCGCCGCAACCTCGGGAGACGATCCCATTTCCAAGTGCCGGTAAATGTTTTCGAGCGAGATTACCGAGTTGTCGATGACGCGAGAGAGGGCGAGCGCGAGACCCCCGAGGATCATCGTATTGATCGTGCTGCCGAGCATGTAGAGAACCACGATGGTTGCCATCGCGGAAATCGGAATCGACAACAATACCGCGCCGGTGGCGCGCATGCTCCCGAGGAACAGCAGAATCATCAGGCTGGTGAGCACCAGCCCGATCAAGCCTTCATGCAGCACCGTGTTTAGCGCCTCTTTGACGAAAACCGATTGATCGAAAACGATGCTGGTGACGAGTTGCGCCGGGAGATCGAATAGATGCTGCACCAACCCACGAATGTCGTTGACCACCTGAATCGTGTTGCTGTCGCCGCCCGATTTCATGATGGGAATATAAGCGGACTTCTGGCCGTCGATGCGGACGATGTTGTACTGAAGCTGGCTGGCGTCCTTCGCTTCGCCGACGTCACCCACGGAAACCCAACTCGTGCCCACGCTCTTGATGGGCAGGCTATCCAGATCCGCGACATTCTGCACCAGGCTGTTGGAATAAACGTAATAGTCGCTGGCACCGATCTTGACGTCGCCCGCCGGCAAGATGAGATTGCTATCGTTGACGGCATTGACCACATCCATGACGCTCATCTGCCGCGAGAGCAGCTTGTAGGGATCCACATAGATCATGGCCTGCCGATACTTGCCGCCAAATACGGCCGGGATTTCCGCGCCTTTCACCACCGCGATTTGGTTGCGGATCTGGAATTGCGCGAGATCGTGAAGTTGGGTCTCGTTCAAACCTTGCCCTTTGACGGTGACTAAGCACACCGGAAGGCTGGATGCGTCGAACTTCAGAACCAGGGGGGGCAACGTTCCTGGCGGCAAGCGTTTGAGGTCGGCGAGAGCAAGATTCGACAACTGCGTCACGTCCGAATCGGCATTGGTCCCCGGTTGGAAATAGACCTTGATGATGCTGACGCCGAGCAAGGACCTGGATTCCATGTGATCGACACCGCTGGCCTGGGTAAAGAAACGTTCGAGTGGATTGGTGATGTCCACTTCGATGTCGCCTGGAGGCATGCCGTTGTAAAAGGTGGCCACCACTACTTCCGGCAGGTTGATGGGCGGAAACAGATCCACCGGCATCCGCGAAAGAGCGTTAATGCCGATGACAGCCAGGGCCAGACATATGACAACGATGAAGTAAGGATTCCGAATGGCAAAACGAGGCATGGGACTGGCTCCTGTGCGCTAGTGCTGTTCTTCTGAACTCTGATATTGCATCAGGTTGATGACCTTGGGTTGGACCGATTGGCCGGCCTTCAGGCCGCTCCGATCGCTTACAGCCACCATCTCACCCTCTTGCAATCCGGAAATTACTTCGGCGTCTGTCGCCGTCTGGATGCCGAGCACGATTCGCCTGTGCTCGATTTTGTTGGACGCCTCTACTACGTCAACCCTCGCCTGGCCGTTCTCCTGATCCACTGCCTGCAAGGGGACCGCTATGGCGTCGTCTTTCTTTTCGAGCGTGACGGTTGCTTCCGCGTACAAGCCCGGAAGCAGAACGCGGCTGGGGGGATTCGGCACGTCCACCTCAGTGTGCATGGTGCGTGTGTCTTCGCGAACGTCTACGGAGAAGCGGGCCACCTTACCCGGGAACGTTCGGTTCAGCGACGGGACGTTGACGCTGACAGTATCGCCTAGATGGATGTACTTAACGTAAGTCTCCGGCACGGGAATCACCAGCCGGAACAGGTCGTCCTGGGAGAGCCGGACCAATGGCTGAGCTTGCGTGCTGGAATTGGTACCCGCTTGTATCAGCGTGCCGAGATTGGCGAAGCGCTGCGTTATCACTCCAGCAAACGGCGCGGTGATTTTGGAGTAATCGAACAACGCCTGATCATGTTCCCTTTTGGCTTGGGCGGCCGCGAGTACACTTTCCGCTGATTGCAGGTTCGACTTAGCCGCTTCCACTTGCGCAGCTGAGGCTAAGGCTCTGCCCTGGGAGTCGTCTACCTCCTGCTGCGCCACAAGACCGGGCTTGGAATTCGCAACGGTATCCAGCCTTTGAAACTGGAGCTGGAGCACGTTGTGCTGCGCCTCCACGCGGTTCAGCTCTTCCTGGGCGTGCGGAATTTGTGCCTCGGCATTCTTAACAGCCGCATCGTCCTCTTTCACCTGCAATTGCAACTCGGGAATTTCCAAAGTCGCGAGGACCTGGTCCTTCTGTACGTGAGATCCATAGTCGACATTGAGATCTTTTACGAAACCGGACTCCTTGGCGAACACATCGATCTCCTGAAATGGGACTAATTCGGAAGAAACCGTCAGCGTGCGCTCTAAATTCATTCGGCCGATCTTTACGACGCCGACGGAGACTCCAGAGCCCGGACTTGCACCCGCCTCTCCAGGGTCCTTGGCCTGAACCTTTTCGGCGCCGCCACAGGAGGCCAAGACGCCGGCCGCTGCGGCGATCAGGCCGACGAACAAAAACGCGCGCGTATTTGACCTCATAGATCTATTTAGCGCCCCGCCAGGGTAAATCGCAACTAAGGTTCATTTTTTGAATCCGTTCGGCCAACTCCTGAAGCGTGAAGCGCGAAGAGCGGCAGAACTCAACCAGCTCATGCTCTTCCTGGCGTATTTTGGAAGCTTGCAGGGGGATCGCGGTGGCAATGGACAGGGGGATATTCACGATTCCGTGGCGATCCCCATGCAACAAGTCGCCCGATGAAATCTTCAAACTGTCGATCTCCACCGGCTCACCGAAATCTGCGATGTGGGCATAGGCGTGGGATACAGAGGTGTGGCTCGCATACATTTGAAACCCCATTGCCTCCACTGCCGGCAAATCGCGAACCGCGCCATTAGTGACACAACCCACGCAGTTGAGCGCACCGCCGATGGCGGCGTGAATCTCGCCGACGAATGCTCCCAGTCCCGCGTTATGGTCGGCGTCCTGTAACACCATAACCCTTGGCTCGGGTAGCGAGGCCACGTAATTCCACCAGTCCATGCGGTCGTAATAGCAGCGATGGCTCATGGGCGGTGAGGCGGTGCGAATTCGCGCCGTAGCTGCATAGCCGACCATCGGTGGGAGTTTCGGAAACCGGCAACGCGCCACGCCAGAGAGGAAGCCTTCATTCCGCAACCGCACGTTAAGCCTTTCGATAGCGTTCGAAATGGTGCAGCTATCAAATTCCTTGAGTTTATCCAGATTCACCGGCGAGCTAACTGTCTTTGGGGTCATTTCGTTGGGACGCGATCGTGGCCTATTGGGCACAGCTTTATTCAGGAGTTTCAAGAATCCTTCACCTCCATACCATACGACGCTCGGGGTGCCAAACCATATACCAGCCGGGTGGTATTTTTCAACAAAAACACAGGTAGATTGCTCCGCCGGAGAGTGGCTTCGGTTAGGATGAAGGCAATCGTATGGCGAGAGACTCGGGAGCACGGTCGTCAGATCGCGTGTTTTTTCACTCGCGCTTGGCGCTGGCACTTGGCTTTGGCGGGCTCCTGGCGATCATGGCTCTGGCTGGAGTCGATGCGCTGAACGTCCTTCGCCAGTTCCGCCGTAGCGACGAAGAAATTAGGCATCGCTATCTTTCGCAAAATCACGTATTAAATGACATTCGGTCGGATGTTTACGTTTCGGGCACCTACGTCCGTGATTACCTGCTTGAGCCTGACACCGTGAGAGCGGATGCCTATCGAGCCAGTCTTGAAGATGTGCGGCGGCACATGGAATCCTCGCTGGAGTCCTACCGGCACGCTGTGGCGCCAACAGAAGCCCAACACTATTCGGCTTTGCGGGCAGAGCTCATGGACTATTGGGGAATATTGGCTCCGGTCTTCCAGTGGAACCCAGCGGAAAGGCACCGTTCTGGGTATGCGTTTCTTCGGGACGAAGTTTTTCCTCGCCGCCAGAACATGCTCGCGCTCGCTGGACGCATCGACGCCCTCAACGAACAGCAGTTGGACGCCGGTAATCAACAGGTCGTCTCCCTCTTGCTGAATTTCCAGACCCGGCTGCTGCTGACCCTGTTGGCAGCGCTGGCGATCGGGCTGGGCCTGGCTCTGTTCACCATGCGGAAGATCCTCAATCTGGAAGAACAGGCCCGACTCCAGTATGTTGATGTAGCGGAAGCGCGTACCCAGCTCAAGGAATTGTCGGCGCGCCTGGTTCAAGCGCAGGAAACCGAGCGGCGGTCTCTATCGCGCGAATTGCATGACGAAGTGGGCCAGGCGTTGTCGGCCGTACTCATTGAACTGCGCAATCTTTCGGCTGGGCTCGCTGTTCGGTCCGAAGAACAATTTCGCCGCCATGTGGAAACGATCAAAGGCCTGGTGGAGAGTACCGTCCGAGTAGTTCGTAATATGGCACTCTTACTGCGGCCATCGATGCTGGATGATCTCGGTTTGATTCCAGCACTAAAATGGCAAGCGAGGGAAACCTCCAAGAGCACATCGATGGATGTGACCATTGCGGCGGAACTCGATTCCGATGAGTTACCGGACGACTACAAGACTTGCATTTATCGGGTCGTCCAGGAAGCGCTCCACAACTGTGCACGGCATTCGCATGCCACCACGGTCCGCATCCGCGTGCGACAAGAACTCGATCGCTTGCTGCTGACCATTCAGGATGACGGGCAGGGCTTCGACGTTCGGGAAACAAAAGGAATGGGTCTGCTAGGGATGCAGGAACGCGTTACCCGACTCGAAGGAAAGTGTAGAGTTGAATCGCAGCCCGGACAAGGTACGATCCTATCCGTGGAATTGCCGTTCACCAAGGACTGGGCCAGGAATACCCGGGAAGAGAACACGAGCGCGTACGCCCATGAAACAAATTCGCATCCTGCTAGCTGACGACCACACCGTGATGCGTCGAGGTCTTCGGCTTCTGCTGGAGAGTCATCCCGAATTCGGCGTGGTCGCTGAGGCGTCGGACGGGCGGCAGGCCGTGGAACAAGCGGAAGCAACGGAGCCGGATGTCGCGGTCCTCGATATTGCTATGCCGAACTTGAACGGAATCGAAGCCGCGCAACGCATCAATGCAGCTTTGCCTAATACCGCAATCGTGATTCTTAGTATGCACTCGGACGAAGGCTATGTTCTGAGAGCGCTGAAGGCTGGAGCCAAGGGTTATCTCTTGAAGGATTCCGCAGAAGGGGATCTCATTGATGCGATCCAGTCCGTGTACGATGGCAAAACCTTCTTCAGTCCGGAAATTACCAAGATGCTGATGGAAGATTACGTGCGCGAGATCCGGACTCGCGGATCGGATGACAGCTATGATTTGCTGACCTCCCGAGAGAAAGAAATTCTTCAGCTACTGGTCGAGTTGAAGTCCAATAAAGAGATCGCCCACGTGCTCAATCTCAGCTTGTATACGATCGAAACCCATCGCAGAAACCTGCACGAGAAGCTGAATCTGCACAGCCTCCCGGAATTGATTCTGTATGCCGTGCGCAAAGGCGTGACATTGTAGTTCTAGCGGTGTCCGCCTCCCCCACCGCCATGAAATCCGCCGCCACCTCCGTGGAATCCGCCGCCACCTCCGTGGAATCCGCCGCTACCACCCGCGCCTCCGCGGAACCCTCCGCCGCCGAACCCCCTGCCTCGGCCGAACCCAGCGACGCTGGCGCCGCGAACGTGGTACGCGTGTCCAATAGACCCGGAGGCGCGGCTATTGGCAGCGTAGGCTGGACGGTAACCCTGCCCGAAGTGTCGACGATAGCCGACACCACCGTAGCCGTAGCCACCGTATCCGTAACCGCCATAACCGTAGCCAAAGTAGGGGGCCCCGTAGGCATCCCATGGGGAATAGAAGCCCCAACCGAACGGATCGAAGAAGATGCCATCATCCGGAATGAACGTATAAGCGTCAAACGATGGGTCCCAATACCATCCGTTCCCATAAAAGCTGGTCGGGGACCAACCGGTGCCGCCCCCGTAGGTCCTGGCTTCATCAACGTTAGCCTCAGCCAAATAGGACGCCCGCAGGCTAGACCACCTGTAGAAATCGTCCATTTCGGTTTTCTTGTCGAATTTCCGTTCCTTCAGCTTTCCGACCACGTTGAGGGCCACTTGCTGCCCGCTCTTCAGTTCAATGCGTTGACCGGCTCCCTGAACCTCGGCCTTTCCGTCGAACACTCGGACGGAGCCGCGATTCGCATCAAAGTCATACAACCCAGGCTTCAGCAACTGCGTGCTTGAGTTGTTCTCGCCAATGCGAACGTTATTTTCCGGCCGGATGTTTGCAACTTCGACCATGGCTCGACCCTTTTCGAGCGTCATGATCGTATCCGCCAAGCCAGGCGAAACCATCCGCACGGAACTATGATTATCGACTCTTACAAAAATGCCTGGCGCGAGCAGGATCTCCGCTCTGCCGTTTTCCGTTGAGAGTGATTGGCCGGCCGCTAATGTCGCCGATCCCAGGGATTTTTCGGTTAGGGATTGGGCGCCGATTGCCGCTTGACCTTCGATGTAATTGACCGTTCCGGGTTGCGGGGGTAAAGAGCCCCAAGCAGGGCTGGATAACAGCGCAGCCAGGAAGAAGCCTCCAACTGCTTTCGATGACTTCTTCATAGCCTTTCAACGCCTCTATCTAGTTGATGCGGCTTGAGATCAAGTGGTTGCTAGCGTTGAGTTGGTAGAAACAGACAACGGCGGACAGTATTGCTTTACTACTAGCTTGACGAACAACTAACCATGGGGCGGAGGCAGCGTATGGCAGTATCGACGGCGCGCAGAACGATCTCTTCACGTAGGGGGCGAATCAAGACATCGAAGCCCCGGTGATGTAGTACGTCCCACCACAGATAGTCGTCATTCGTTGGAGAGACGAGAAGGATGCAGCTTTGAGGCGAACTGGCCGCCAGGCGATCCATGACCTCTCGCCAGGGATAACCAGACTGATTGCGATCACATAGGATGAGATGGAAACCGCCGTATGACGCCAGCTTGAATGCCTCCTGAGGAGAACCTGCGAACTTCGTTTCCCAGCCGTGCTGGTTGCCAAGATATTCCAACAGAACAATGTCGTCTAGGGAAATTGATACGGCTAGAATCCTCAAGCGCTTATTAGCAGATTCCGAAAGCGCAGTATTCCGTTCTTTCAACCACTCAGATAGCCACAAGCCACACCTCCTATTGCGTGGCGGCTGCCCTTGCACTTTTCCAATAGGACAAAGCCAATTTGAGAGCCCGGGCAACATCGTCGGCCCGAAACGGCTTGGCCAAAAGATCGTATCCACCGCAGCGTATTAGCTCCTGCCAAAGGTAGTCGTCCGCTACCCGGGAGGCCAAGATGACGCAGGACCGGTGAGGCGAGGAAGCCAAAGCCTGAACGGTTGTCCGCCACTCCGAGTTGGGCCAATCACGGTCGTACAAGATCACAGGAGAGTTCAATCGATTCACAGCCTCCCAGGCGTCCACGTGCGATTCGGCGAAGTGTATATCCACTGGCTCGCGATTGGAGATGCAGTTCAGTACTTCGCGATCGTGATCGCTGACGACCAGAGCAACGATGGAGATCCGAGAGGCTATCGCCTGGGAAGCAGTCTTTGTGGAAGGGCCAGCACTTCGGCCTTCCGCCCGAGCCCGTTTGGGAGTATCCGCTAAGAAAGAATGTAGCGCGCGCAACATAGCGAGCATTCGGGACCTCCATGAGTAAAACAGCCGAGGGCCTTGGGTCCTTGCATCATATATTTCGAGCTTAACTTTCATTCGGCAACTTTCGGAATACTAGGCCGGCGGTATTCTGCGAGGTAAAACGCAGGTAGACACTTTGCCTGTGATCAGTTCACGAGCCTCGATGGCGTCCCCGGTCATTGCTTAATCTTTGACGGTAGGCGCAGGTCCAGGCTTCAAAGCAAGATGCACCCTGCCTATTGGCTTGCACGTCGCGACACGCGGGTTGCTGTCTATTGCTACCCAGCAGAAGTCTTAGCCAGGTCTTTAGAATTCTCATGTTCCGCTGCTTCCTGCCACCAAGGGCGAAGCCCCGATCGAGCCATTGCTGCGCTCACGCGTTCAGGCGTTCCAAGATCGCTCCATCCTATATCACCGACTCGAAGCACAGATAGGTATTGCGTGCTGAGTGTCAATACTTGACGTGAGAAATCTCCTGCAGTGAGCGATGCCCACAACTTGTACTGAGCCATCGGGTCAGTAGAATGGCTCCCGGAGCGCTGAGCCGCGGTAAACGCCTTCCATACGCCCGGGGCCATTGTATTGGCCAATAACGCTAGAAAGATGGATGCCCGCCCAACCATCACGAACGTGTTCCACAAACATCCGCGATCGAACAGCGCTTGAGCCGTAGGATGCGACGGCTTCTCCCAGAAGCGGCTTACACGCAGCAGGGCATTCGCGAAGGGGGAGTTAAGACGTCTGCCCGGTTCGATCCACCCATAGTCAACCTCCGCGTGTTCGGCTTCCGCTCCTAAGATCACCAGCGTATCCGGATGATGTTGCGCCACCCTGATTGCTCGATGAACGGAAGCGTCAAACCCCGCCTCATTGGAGTAGTAATGATCGGTGGGAAAGAAAGCGACCACCGGATCACCAGCGAGCGTATGCGTAGAAGACTGAAAATCACCGCGGCGGTGGTGCCCTTATTGCCCGGTTGAACGACCACCCGTTGCGGCTCGACGTCGGCTAGTTCGTTTCTATAAAACCTCTCGTGGGTCCGCACCACTGCAAACGCAGTTCGCTCAGGGTGAATTACGCGAGCCAGGCGGGCGCGTGTTTGGGCGAGTAACGTCTTGCCACCGTATACTTGGCAAAACTGCTTGGGGCGGTCTTCTCCGGAAATAAGCTGAGTCAGGGATCTCAATCTGGTTCCATCGCCGCCCGCTAGCACGACAGCCCACGCTTGTGGTTGATTCAAGATAGTTCCTTTCCGGTACGCCGAAAGTTTCTCGGCCATTAGCTCAACCTTAGCTGCGTTTTGGAAGCTCTTCCATACCGGCGCTCCGGTAATTCAAGACCCACCAGATAGGTAGCGGGAGCTTCATACCAATCCGTCGGCAAGTAAATTACCGGACTTCTGGTATGTTCACTTTGCCCGTTGAAACATAAACTGTACCTGACTGAATCCCTCAATCGCGACGGGCGCGTCGACGGGAAGTCCGAATAGACTGCGCCCGTCGTATTTTCTCTTTGCAAATGTTTCCAAAATCGGGGAATTACTGGATCGCAATCGTCAACGTGCCGTGTTCCTGTCGGTTACGGTGCTCCTCGGCGAAACGGAACGTTTCACGCCTGAATCGCGCTACGTTCAGTTCCTGGTAGGTGCGGGGACCGGGTGAGCGCCACTTGGAGTGTCGTATTTTGACAGTGACGCTCACCCGGCTTACGGGGATTCTGCAACAACTTTAGCCTGCCGCGGCCCGCATTGATATCGCAGGCGCCTGGTATTTTTTCGGGGAGTGGCCCGGTAGGACCTTGTCGCCGTAGGCGACTTCCAGTGCTGCCGCCGAATCTTTCGCGCGTTCCTCAACACAAGAACTAAAAGGATGAATACCAAAGCAAAGCGCCCTGATATACCAGCCTCAGAGTATGGGACCGTGAGGCGAACCGCGGTATCTTTCAGGAGACGGAGCGGTACCCCGCCGGGAACTGGCCCCTCCGACCACTACCGGTCTCCCTACCGCTCCGGGAAACTGAGGTGCATTCGTGCACAAACTCTCCCACCAAAGAGCGCCAAGGCCGAGGTGCGCGCAGTCACGTGTCATCGCGATAATCGCCCAACAGATCCTGCTCATAGTAGCTGTAACAGCTGGAAGCCTGTTCGGCGATGAGGTTCCTTCGGTTCCGCGCGGGCCCGAATCTCTGCTTGAAATGAGTGGCCAAATGCGTTCCCTGTCCCAGCAGGTGGCGCCGGCCGTCGTGCAAGTCCTGGTTAGCGGCTACGGACTGATCGATTCGGAGTCCGGACATCAGGTGAGCTTATTGGGACGTGAGAAATCTATTGGATCGGGAGTGATCGTCGATCCGGACGGCTATATTGTCACCAACGCGCATGTGATCAAAGGCGCAGTAACGATAAGGGTGGTGGTCGCGCAAGCATCCGTCCCGGATGAGGCTTCCGATGATCCCAACAACCTCCGGACCGTGGACGCCAAGATTATCGGCATCGACCAAGAATCCGATCTCGCGCTGCTAAAGATCGATGAAAAGGGCTTGCCTACCCTTCAATTCATGAACTCGGATCGTCTGAGGCAGGGAGACTTGGTTCTCGCAGTCGGCGCTCCCATGGGCTTGCGGAATTCAGTCTCCTTTGGTGTTGTGAGTTCACCTAATCGCTCGGTGGGCGACGACAATCCCATGGTCTATATTCAAACCGATGCCTCGATCAATCCCGGCAACAGTGGCGGCGCTTTAGTGACCATGAATGGACTATTGGCGGGGCTCAACGCGTTTATCGTCTCCCAGTCGGGTGGGAATGAGGGTTTGGGGTTCGCTATCCCAGCCAATGCGGTCCGAGACGTGTACAGCCAACTTCGCAAAAATGGGCACGTGAGCCGTGGAGAGATTGGAATTTATGCACAAGACATTACTTTCGTCATGGCGAAGGGACTGTCGTTGGCGCGCGAGCGCGGGGTAGTCGTATCCGATGTGGTGCCGGACGGTCCGGCCGATCGCGCTGGCCTGAAGCGCCGAGACATAATCCTAACTTTGGATGGCCAAAAATTAAGCTCCGCCGGGCAAGTGAGGAGCCACATCTATCGCCGTGCTGCCGGTGACAAGTTAGAACTGCGAGTTCTGCGCGGGCAAGATGAGTTGATGGTGGGTCCCGTTGTCCGTGAGCGTCAGGATAAAGCCAGTCTTCTCGAACGTTTGATTCACCCGGAAAAGAATCTCGTCGCTCGCTTGGGTATCCTATGCGTCGAGATTGATAAGGAAGTGGCTGGAATGATTCCGGGCCTGAGGCGCGATTACGGGTTGATTGTTGCGGCCAAAACGGCCGGAGGCCAATCCCAATCCATCGATCTTCAACCTGGCGATATTATCGACGCTGTGAATAATTCACCCGTGGCGTTGTTGGATACGCTTCGATCTACTCTCAGCGAGATGAAGCCGGGCGACCCAGTAGTGCTTCAAATCGAGCGAGATGGCCGGTTCCAGTACCTCGCCTTTGAACTTGATCGTTGAACAGGGGCGTTTTCGGCGGGCGCCCAGCGACCGGGAAGGTCGTAACTACCTAAGCTGGTTGCCAAAATATACCATGGTCGCGCGATGTTATCGAAGGAACAGATCCCTTAGATTTACCTCAGAGGGCAGCGGACTGGAACGAAGCATTCCAACTTTTCACTCTGCGAAAAGTGACCGACTCGCTGTCCTCGCCAGAGTTTTGATCTTGGTTGCATCTAACCGAGACTCGAGGTGGCAGATGATGCTTGATTGGCTCTATCGTCTTATTCACTCTCGGCAGCGCCGGATGGTCGTACTGAGGCTAACGAGCAGTTTCATTCTTACTGAAGCCGGTCAACTTGTGAAGCACGAAGCCGGCAGCGACGGCCGGTCCAGTATCTGGACCGCTGGTGCGAAGCGCAGATGAGTGTTGAAACAAACGCCATTCTCATAGGCCTACGCTACTCAGCCTTCGAAATGAGGAAGTAAGCAACATGCCAGGTCAGCTTGCTCGGTTATATGGATTTGTGGCCCCTCTTCATCGCCGCTGTCCGATTCGGCGGCGACGCGACGGCTGCTGCGGGGCCGAATGGCCGCGACGCGAGTGCTCAGACGGGCGCGATGATGCACGCTGAAATGCTCTCGTATTCCCGTTCGCGCGGCCTGTTCGCCGCTATCTCGGTCGAAGAAGCAACTCTTCGACCGGATGAGGCGACGTCAAAACTCCGGCAGTGGCAGCAAAGTTTGAACACGCGCTGAACCGGGATTCGGATCAGCGGACCCGATAGTTTGCATTTGTTGACGAAACGGAGTCGTTCCATGCCCATAGGCATAACAAATCGATCGGCACAAGGAGCGACGGTGCCGGACCACTCTTTATTGACGACGACGATTCTGCTTCTGGTCTCCGATCCGCTGGTTCGGTCCGTGCTCCAGGACACGTTGGAACACGAAGGGTATACCGTTGTAACGGCCGGGGACCTGGGAACCGCGGTGGATCGCTTAACAGAGGTTACGCCCGATCTGTTGATAACCCGTACATACGTGGAAGGCATGAGCGGGCATGATGCGGCGACGCACCTACGCACCAAATCGAATGGACTACGGGTTTTGATGGTCGGGGGGCTTCTCGACGACCAACGCCTGAAATACAGGGAATCGCTGGAAGGATTTGACGTTTTTCCCAAGCCATACAGCCCGAGGGAGCTACTCCAAAAAGTCAAGGACGTCCTGAATAAGCCGCGTGCATAGAAAAAGGAAATAGAACGCATGTCTGAAATGAACTCGGTGGTAGTTATTTATGAAACCCACTCCCAAGCAGAGGAAGCTGTCAAAGAACTGCAGAAATCTGGGTTTGACATTAAGAAAATGTCTATTGTCGGCAAGGACTATCACACCGACGAGCATGTAGTCGGGTACTATAATGCCGGCGTTCGTATGAAGTATTGGGGCAAGACGGGAGCCTTCTGGGGTGGCATTTGGGGATTGCTGTTCGGAGCGGCCTTCTTTGTTATTCCCGGCATCGGCCCGATGCTCGTCGCCGGTCCATGGCCGCCTGGATCGTTGGCGCGCTGGAAGGCGCGCTGGTGGTGGACGGATTGAGCGCGCGGGGCGCGGGCCTGTGCACATTGGCATTCGCAAGGACAGCGTCATGAAATACGAGACGGCGCTCAAGTCGGACCATTTCCTGCTGATGGCTCACGGTGCCGCCGAAGAGGTGACTCCTCTGAGCTCGACCACGCCGGCGTGAGCCGCGCGTAGAAGCTCGACAAACCTGTCGATCCGAGCCAGCATTTCATGTGGGTCGATCGGTCCATACAATCAAAGTAGGAAAATGAAAATCACCAACGACCCTGCACGGAGTGTTGCTTTTGGAAGCCCGGGCAACGAACCCAGATGGACGCATGGAGGAAAGGATGGGTTGGGTACCGCCTATGCAGCTTCCAGCCGGATTTGGTTTACCTTTTGGGATGGCATTGTCACGGAAGTCTATTACCCGACCGTGGACCGGCCACAAATCCGGGATCTTCAGTACCTGATTACCGACGGTAAGACCTTTTTCCACGACGAGAAGCGCAATCTTAAGTCCAAGCTGGAGCAGCTGGCGGACCACTGTCTGGGATACCGTTGTACGAACTCAGATCCGGAAGGTCGATATGCGATTGTCAAAGAGATCGTTACCGATCCGCACTTGCCCTGCGTTCTCCAGCACACCAAGCTAACCGGTGACGAATCGTTCCTGTCGAACCTCAAGCTCTACGCTCTGTGCGCCCCGCATATTGAGGTGGCAGGCTGGGGTAATAACGGTTCGGTAGCGCGGGTAGCGGGACGAACCATCCTGATTGCCGAACGCAAGGGCACCTGGCTGGCGTTGGCGGCTACAATCCCATTTTCCCGCGTATCGTGCGGGTACGTCGGCAGAAGCGACGGCTGGACGGATCTCCACGATAACTTTCACATGGACTGGGAGTTCGATCATGCCCCGGATGGGAACATCGCACTCACAGGGGAATTGGACTTAAGCGCCACTCGCGAATTTACCTTGGGGCTGGCGTTCGGCAATAGCCGGCACCACGCCGTGTCGACACTCTTGCAATCGCTGAGTACCCCGTTCGGCGAGCACCTAAAGCGATATGCCGAACAATGGAAACGCTCCAGCAGCTGCCTTCTGCCGCTCGAGAGCGCCTCAGCCGATGGAGGTAACCTCTACCGCGCGAGCTTTAGCTTGCTCCGCGCTCACGAAGACAAGTCCTATCCTGGCGCTTTTATCGCCTCGCTGGCGATTCCGTGGGGAGAAGCCGTCGGCGACGAAGACCAGGGCGGGTACCACTTGGTTTGGACGCGCGACATGGTCAACAGCGCTACTGCGATGCTGGCCGCCGGAGATCATGCATCACCCTTGCGGGCCCTGATCTATCTAGATGTTTCCCAAAAGGAGAACGGAGGTTTCTCTCAGAACTTCTGGATCAATGGCGAACCCTACTGGAATGGCATCCAACTGGACGAAGTGGCCTTTCCGATTATCCTCGCCTGGAGACTCAAACTCGAAAACGCATTGCAAGACTTCGATCCGTACCCCATGGTATTGCGGGCGGCCGCTTACCTGGTCCGCCATGGCCCTGTAACTCCAGAGGAGCGCTGGGAAGAGGTCGGCGGTTATTCGCCCTCCACGCTGGCTGCCACCATCGCCGCGCTCATCTGCGCCGCCGGCTTCGCTCGGGAAAAAAGCGACGAGGCGACGGCGAAATTCCTGGAAGAATACGCCGATTTCTTGGAATGCCACGTCGAGACCTGGACTGTCACAACACAAGGGACGCTGCTACCGGGAGTGCCTCGATATTACATCCGGATTCTTCCCGAGCGGCCCGACAATCCAGACCCTAATGAAGACCCAAATCAAGGGGACCTTGTTATCGCGAACCGCCAGCCCGGCGCGCGGGCGGCGTACCCGGCCAAAGACGTTGTGGACGCAGGTTTTCTGGAGTTGGTGCGCTATGGCATCCGTAAGCCCGACGATCCGATCGTCGTGGACTCCCTGAAGGTGGTGGATGCTGTGCTGAAAGTGGAGACTCCCTTTGGCCCAAGCTGGCTCCGCTATAACCACGATGGTTACGGGCAGCGCGAAGATGGCGGCCCTTTTGTCGGCTGGGGAAAGGGAGGCGCGTGGCCGCTGCTCACGGGCGAACGAGGTCACTATGAACTGGCCGCTGGCCGCGACGCCAAGCCGTTCATTCGGGCTATGGAAAGCCTGGCGTCGGACACTGGCCTGCTGACCGAGCAGGTATGGTCTGGTCAGGATCAGCCCCAAGTGCATATGTTTCTGGGACGGCCGACCGGTTCGGCCATGCCGCTGATGTGGGCGCACGCCGAGTACATCAAGCTCCTTCGCTCCGTTCATAACGGAAAGGTATGCGACTTGATATCCGAGGTAGCGAAACGGTATCTCGGCGGGCGAAAAGATCGCCAATTCTTCGAGGTATGGAAGTTCGCCCGGCAAGCGCGTAGCGTCAAAAAAGGCCATGTGCTGCGCATTCAAGCGCAGGCTGCTTTCCGGTTGCACTGGTCGAGTGACGAATGGCAGAACGTGATAGACACGCCCTCTTCTGCCACCACGCTGGGAGTTGATTTCGTTGACATTCCAATCGAAGAAGTAAAAGGTGCTGCGGCGCGGCAAGCGCCCATTCGGTTTACTTTCTTCTGGACGGAAAGCAACCACTGGGAAGGGCGCGATTTTATGGTGTCCATCGTCTGACTCTCATGTACACGCCCCACACCTACCCAGTGGCTCTCGCAATGATGTTATTGAGCATGCTGTGCTGGGGTAGTTGGGCGAATACTCAGAAGATCGATAAGAACTGGCGCTTCGAGCTTTACTACTGGGATTACATTTGGGGCCTGGTGGTGTGTGCTCTTCTGTTCGGCCTAACATTGGGTCGGACGAATCCGGCTCCGGTCAGTTTCTTTCACAATCTCGATTCCGCCAGCGTTCGATCCGTGGTGGAGGCGTTCGCGGGCGGAATGATTTTCAATCTTGGAAACTTGCTCTTGGTGGCCGCCATTTCCATTGCAGGCATGGCGGTGGCATTTCCGCTGGGCGCCGGTCTCGCCCTGGTGATCGGAGCGGTTCTCAACTATGTCGTTTCGCCAAAGGGCAATCCGTTGCTCCTGTTTGGCGGGATTCTGCTGGTATGCGCTGCGATTGCCGCTAATGCCATGGCCTACCGCGGATTGCAGAAAGCCGGAAAGTCGGGAACAAAAGGGATTCTGCTGAGTCTACTGTGTGGCGTGGTGATTGGCCTGTTCTATCCCTTCGTGGCAAAAGCCTTGACCGGCGAGAAACTTCTTGGGCCGTACACCGTGTACTTCGTTTTTGCGCTGGGCGCCCTGGTATCCAACTTCCCTCTGAACTATGCTTTTATGCGCCGTCCGGTCAGCGGACCACCGCTGTCGATCCGGGATTATCTTAAAGGCAGTTCCTCGGCGCACGTTTGGGGAGTTCTGGGCGGCCTCATCTGGGGAACCGGGACCATCTGCAGCTTTGTCGTAGCCTACACGCCCATGGTAGGGCCGGCGACATCGTTTTCACTCAGCGAGGGTAATACGATGATTTCCGCGATCTGGGGCGTTTTCGTGTGGAAGGAATTTCATGGCGCTAGCAGCGAGGTGAAGCGCTTGCTCGCGCTGATGTTCGCACTCTTTGTTGTGGGTCTGGTCTCAATATCGTTAGCGCCAGTTTTCAGCTAATAACGTTCAGTATGTCCGCAAACAATCATTACGACGTCATCATTATCGGCACGGGAGCCGGCGGAGGCACGCTTGCTTACCATCTGGCGCCTTCAGGGAAACGAATTCTGTTGCTTGAGCGCGGCGGATACCTGCCTCGCGAGAAAGACAACTGGGACGCCAAGGCCGTCTTCGTCGAATCCAAGTACAGAGCCAAAGAGACCTGGTATGACAAAGACGGCAAGGCATTTCTTCCCGGCATTCAGTATTACGTCGGCGGCAATACGAAAGTTTATGGCGCGGCCTTGCTGCGGTTCCGTTTCGAAGATTTCGGAGACGTGGCGCACCACGGCGGCATTTCCCCCGCATGGCCGCTGCGTTATGCGGACTTCGAACCGTACTACACACAGGCGGAGCACCTTTATCACGTCCACGGGGAGCACGGCGTCGATCCGACGGAAGGGCCTGCCAGCGCGCCCTACCTTTATCCGCCCGTGAGCCATGCGGCGCGCATTCAGGAATTATTCAACGATTTTCAGCGGCTTGGCTATCACCCGTTCCCTCTCCCGCTCGGCATTCTGCTGGACGAAGCTGATGGAAAAGCCGTGCACACCAGCGCGTGCGTGCGATGCGCCGCGTTCGATGGATTCCCGTGTCTGGTCAACGGCAAGGCCGACGCGCAGGTGATTTGCGTTGATCCCGCGCTGGAGCACTCCAACGTCGAGCTTCTTACAGGCGCCTATGTGGAGCGGCTGGAAACAGACGCGTCTGGACGCATGGTCAGCAAAGTCATCGTCACGCGTCACGGAGCACTGGAAGAGTACTCAGCCGATATCGTGGTAGTTTCCTGCGGAGCGGTCAATTCGGCCGCGTTGCTATTGCGTTCCGCGAACGAGAAACATCCCGCTGGCCTGGCAAACAGCTCCGATGTGGTCGGCCGCCATTACATGCGCCACAACTGCTCGGCATTCATGGCAATCTCAAAGGATCCCAATCCTACCGTCTTCCAGAAGACTCTAGCTTTGAACGATTTCTATTTTCGCTCCGACGATTGGGAATATCCACTTGGCGAGATCCAGATGCTTGGCAAGTCGGACGGAGAAATGCTCAGGGGCGAAGCGCCTGGCTGGGCGGTTTGGAAGCCAGAGTTCGCGCTCGACTATTTAGCAGAGCACTCCATCGACTTTTGGCTGCAGTCGGAAGATTTGCCCCATCCCGACAACCGCGTGACGATCAACCCGGAGGGTCAGATCGTGCTGAGCATCCACGAGACCAACCTGGAAGGACACAAACGCCTGAAGGCAAAACTCGAAGGGATGCTCGGCGAAATCGGCTTACACGATCAGTTGATTCACCGTGAGCTTTATCTGGGCAAGGATATTCCGATAGGAGGCACGGCGCATCAGGCCGGGACCGTTCGGTTCGGCCGCGATCCGAAGACATCTGTTCTGGATGTGAACTGCAAGGCGCACGATTTGGACAATCTTTACGTTGTGGATGCCAGCTTCTTTATATCAATTGCCGCCGTGAACCCTAGCCTCACCATCATCGCGAACGCATTGCGGGTTGGCGATCATCTACTGGAAAGGCTGGGACTGTGAAAGCAATCGCTATCGTGCCGGGCACAGCCGGCTCGCGCCTTGTGGAACGGGCTGAGCCTTCGATCACCGCTCAAGATGAAATCAAAATACGGATCATCCGAGTGGGCATCTGTGGCACCGACCGCGAAGAAGTATCGGGAGGCCGCGCCGATGCTCCGGATGGTCAGAAGGAGCTCGTCATCGGGCATGAGATGTTCGGCCAGGTGGTGGACGTGGGCTCGTCTGTTACTGGTGTGAAGACTGGCGACTTCGCTGTATTCACCGTACGGCGGGGATGCGGTGAATGCGCCTCGTGTCTCATGAATCGCGCCGATATGTGTCAGACAGGCAAGTACCGCGAGCGAGGCATCCGTGGACTGGACGGATACCAAACGGAATTTGTGGTCGATCACGAGCAGTACATCGTGCAGGTGCCGGCCCAACTAGAGGCACTCGGAGTCTTGATGGAGCCGCTCTCCGTCGTCGAGAAAGCTATCGACGAGGCTCTGCAGGTGCAAATTGTGCGCTGCCCGGAAGCCGCGGTGACTCCCGACTGGTTGCATGGGCGCCGCTGCCTGGTTGCGGGACTAGGGCCGGTGGGTCTGCTGGCTGCCATGGTATTGCGCTTGCGAGGTGGCCAAGTCTATGGGCTCGACGTGGTGGATGCAAACACAGCCCGCCCGAAATGGTTGGACGGTATCGGCGGGTGCTATATCGATGGCCGTCAGGTGCAGGCGGATCAGGTGGAGAAGAAGATCGGCGGCATGGACTTTATCCTGGACGCCAGCGGGATCGCACCTCTGGAGTTCAATCTTCTCGACGCGCTGGCTCTGAACGGGATGTATGTGCTGACCGGCATCCCAGGCGGCGACCGCCCGCTCCAAATTCCGGGAGCCGAATTGATCCGGCAGTTGGTGCTGGATAATCAAGTCATGCTCGGTAGTGTCAATGCCGCGCGCGGACATTTTCAAATGGGCGCAGACGATCTTGCGCAGGCCCATCTGCGTTGGGGCCCTCACATCGCGGGCTTAATCACGAATCGGTATTCGCCGGATCAGTTTGCGGGACTGAAGGATCAGCATCAACCGGATGCAATCAAGGAAGTCATCGAGTGGGCCCAACCGGGGCGCTAAACGCGGAGCACGATGGCTGAGTTCTGGAGTCTCCGGGGACTTTCCTGGCCGCAGTTGCTGCTGCGAACATGCCGCAGCTGTTGGGCCGATGACGTCTTTGGACAGGCTGGCCGCTTGGCGTTCTATTATTTCCTCGGCACATTTCCGGCCATTCTGTTGCTGCTTCTTCTGCTGGACATGTTCGGCGGGTCCGGGTTACGGGACACGCTCCTCGATTGTTTTCGGCGAATCTCTCCTCCAGACGCCTCGGCGCTGATAACGAAAACTGCTGGCGAACTGGACTCGAGAGCAGACATTGGCGCGGGTGCGCTGGGAGCTGGATTGGGTGCGGCTTGGACCATCCTGAACGGTACGTGGGCTATGATGGTGGGCCTGAACAAGGCCTACGAGGTCAAAGAAGATCGCCAGTGGTGGCGGGTCATCATGATCGCTTTCGGACTCACCGCCTCGCTGGGAACCATGGGCTTGATTGCGCTTGGCGTAATTTTTTACGGAAGCCGAGCCGGGGCCGCTGCCGGCCAGCAGCTAGGCGGCCCCACGCCATCGTCCTTTCTGTTGGGCTTTATACAGTGGCCGATTATTGTGGCACTGCTTTTCGTCTCCATCGCTTCGCTCTATCGCTTCGGGCCAAATTTGAAAGGTCAGCGATGGCGCTGGAGTACGCCGGGCGCCGTTGTGGCAACCGCGTTGTGGATTGCTTCCACGCTGCTCCTTCGAATCTATCAGGAGCACTTCGGTTCTTCCCAGAGAATTTATGGAGGGCTCAAGCCGGTGGTTACGCTTCTGCTTTGGCTGTACTTCACGGGAGCTGCCATTCTCGTCGGCGGCGAGGCTAATTCTGAAATTGAGAAGACCGTGTCCAAAGGCCACTCCGCGGTGCCAAGGCCCTAGTGAGCAGCGTAGACATCAAAACGACAGCGCCGCAACCACCCAGAGCGGATCAAATCCCATCGGCCCTTACCAGTTCGGGCGCTATGCGCTTCTGGTTGGCGGTGGTGCTTACAGGTATTGGCACTGGCATAGGGGCGGCGGCGCTGACCCGGTTGCTCGAGCTGGTCCAGCGTCTCATGTGGGGCGGGAACGGCACCGACATCCTGGATGCCGCCCAACATGCCGGCGCGTGGCGGCACATTCTCGTACTACTGGGCGCTGGCCTGTTGACGGGCGCAGGCCAGATCATCCTCAAGCACCTGTCCAGCGGCAACGGAATCGATACCACTGCGGCTATTTGGTTCCACGCCGGACGAATGCCGGCTTGGCGCACCTTAGGCAGCGCAGTACTTTCCGTGATCATCGTAGGCATGGGCGCGTCGCTAGGCCGCGAGGGCGCCCCGAAACAAGCCGGCGCGGTGGCCGCGAACTTCTTTTCAGACTTAGGGAAATTATCCGACGAACAACGGCGGCTGTTGGTGGCCTGCGGCGCTGGTGCCGGAATGGGCGCGGCCTATGGCGTTCCCCTGGGCGGCGCCCTCTTCTCGCTGGAAGTGATGCGCGGGATGCTGGCGCTCCGGTATGTGCTGCCGGCTCTTATCGCTTCGATGGTTGCAACAGCGGTCTCGTGGTTGGCGCTACCCGATGCGCCCACCTACCTCATCCCGGCCTATTCCAGCTCCGCTTCGTGCATAGTGTGGGCGCTATTGGCAGGGCCGATTGCCGGTGTGGTTTCGGTCGGCTATGTGCGAGCGATCACCTGGGCCGATCGCACTAAACCGCGCGGCTGGCAACGGTTGATAGCGCCCGTAATCGTATTGGGCGCGCTGGGCGCAGTTTCGATCTGGTTCCCGCAGTTGCTTGGCAACGGCAAGGATATCTCGCAACTTGCATTCACGAACCAGGCTGCGCCGGTTTTGCTTCTGGCGCTGCTTGCGCTGAAGCCACTCGCTACCGTGCTGTGCATGCGCAGCGGCGCTCCCGGCGGCTTGTTCACGCCTACCCTGACCGTCGGCGCAATGCTGGGCGCCGTTCTAGGGCACGCATGGTCCTGGTTCTGGCCCGGTGTGCCTCCTGGGCTCTTCGCCGTGCTCGGAGCGGCAGCGGTTCTCGCGGCCACCACACAAGGCCCGATCTCGACTGTTGTATTGATGATGGAACTGACTGGCCGCGACAGATCGTTTATCCTGCCGCTATTGCTGGTTGTCGCAACAGCCACGATCGTGGCGAGGACCATCGAACCACGCTCCATCTATGACGCTCGCCTGACCGATGAAGAGATGGCGGCGCGCCAAAAGGCACGCGACCGGCCCGCCCCGTAGCCCACGGTTCCCGCAGCCCTCCCAGATCAGAGTCGCGCACGACGAAGTTTATTTCGCCAATGAAATCGATTCCACGTGGATTGTGTGTTTGTTCATCCCGCCAGTTACGGCGACTTCATATCCTGACTTTTTGCCGGTTTTGCGGACCAGTTCGGCTGCTTTTGCGTTTCCACCAGAGTCCAACTCGAAAGCTTTGGCCATCGGCCGTCACAACAGCGAAAGACTTCGTCTTTGAGTCCCGGTGGCAGTAGCGGATCTCTAAATTACGGTCACGATCGACGTACGTCTCTGTGTCTGTGGGGTTCACATTACGCTCCTCGATCGCGCGCGTGTCAGTGATGAGCGCATCGCGGTTCGTGAACCAGCTGGCAAACGAGGGATTCCTCGCCAAGGAGGGAGATTACCTTCAAATCGTTCGGGCTGTCGAACTCCTGGAACGATGGATATCCGCGAACCGCTAGATAGCGCGGGATATCCCTGTTCGCTGGATCATCAAAAAGTCTGAGAAGGAGTTGTTCGCAAGCGTCGCGAAGTACGCCGCCGAATCTAAGGCGGACTCCGCGTTGAGGTCCAAAGCCCGGAGCGTCCGAGTTACGAAAGCCCCGGCCCGTTGCTGTATCGGAGTCTTTGCCGCCGCCGACGCACTCGGCGTCGGATTCGTCCGCGGTGTGCCGCCGCACGTCTACTTAGAGCGCTTAGATCTCGATGTACTGCAGAAGCTTGGGCTATCAGTTAAAGACGCCGACCGCCGTGCTGAGGTCTTTGTACGAGTCCCATCGAACAAGGAGGCCGTCTTTCGCGCCGCAGTGATACACGAAGGTCTGCCTGTATCGGACGTTCTACAGGTCTGGCTCGATGCGTCCGCGCATGCGGCGCGAGGACGAGAACAAGCGGACGAAATTTGGCGGCGTGTCCTTAAGCCGCTGTTTCTGAAACAACGATGAACAGCGTTCAAGGTCCCGATCCTTTCACGCGACTTGTTGCCGCACTCGAACCCTGGCTCGGTCAGATCGTAATCGTCGGGGGATGGGTGCACCGACTTTATCGCTTGCATCCTTGAACGATGAGGTCATAAGTTATTCTCCCCGGTTTGGAGTTGGCCCCCACTAAGCAGGACAGTTTTCAAGCTCTCCCTCACCCCCACTGACACGGGCATATGGTCAATCTTGCCCAACGTACGCACGATGTCGTAGTCGGATGATTCGAGAACAATCCCATTCTCCCAGATTGCATAGCATGCCTTTGTGGCGCCGGTCTTAGGCTGACCGAGACTGCCAGGGTTAACGACCAGCGACACACCGACGGACTGCACAAATGGCGTGTGCGTATGGCCCACCAGCAGAAAATCGGCGGAAACCAGTTCCATTTCTTGCTCCCACTGCGGCGAATTCGCAGGCACGTACTTGTAGAGCGGATCTGAAGGAGCCGCGTGGCAGAGAACAAATTTGGTGTCTTCGACGATTCGTTCCGCTACAAGCGGGAGGCCGGCCAGGTACTCAATCTGCTCGCGGGACAGAACAGAACAAGTGAACTCCATCGTCTCTTTTGCCATTTCACGGTAAGGCGGTGAGCAGTGGGGATCTTCATTAAATCCTACCGCGTGGTCATGATTGCCCCGCACGACAACAGTGGCGTGAGAACGCACGAAGTCTAACACTGCGCCAGGATCGGGCCCGTAGTTCACGAGGTCCCCGAGTACCCATAGTTCGTCGTATGGCTCCTTTAATACGGACAGCGATTCCATGTTTCCATGAATGTCCGAGATAACGGCGATTCTCATAAGCTTTTGTGCTCGGTTCGGTCGTCCTCTGAAGTAACGTCCGCAGCCACAGCTTGCAGCCTATCAAGGTCGGCCCGAATTTGCGGCGCACTGTCACTGCTCGCGGAAACCAGTTCCTCAACAGTCGGCAGGAGCTCCCCCATTCGCTTTTCAGCCTCCCGCTGAAGTTCGAAAATCGCTGCGGTTACGATTTCTTGCCACTGGCCTGTGAGTCGGGAAAGGTTCTTGAAGACTTCATCGCCGATCCTGTTGCGGAATCGCTTGATTACCGCCCCCCGCAGCACCGACATGGGCAGCACGGGGGAAAGCAGTTCCCAATTGTGATCGAACGGTCGACCGATATTCACGTCAGGCATCTTCGGTGCTTTAGGCACGACGTCCGGCTCCGTGGTCTTCAGCGGCACTCCATACAGCGCGAGCGTTCGATCGGACAGCCGGTCTCGAAAGTTCTGGATGACCCGCTGGTATTGCCGCTGCACATCGGCAAGCGGCTGGATAAATTCAGATCGTTTTGCCCCTGAGATTGCCAAGAGTTCGCTAGACAAGGCCGTATACAGCCAATCGCTGAAAGCGTCGAGAAGCTTGGCGAAGCTGTGTGGCAACTGGTGCGCGTGTTCATCAAACGCTGCCAGCAATGTTTGGTGAATCCGACCCTCGCAAGGCGCAAGGCTTCGCTCGATGGCGGAGCGGGTGCCGGCAGCGGCGTGCCGCGCAATCAACTTCACTTCCAGGCGCGTATCGGCGAGAAATTGTTGTTCGACCAAAAGCAGTTTCTGAAGGCTAATCCGTTCGGTGTCGAGCATCTCGGCGGATTTCAGCGTCAGCCGAATGTATTGCTCGCAGTCGTCGAGAAGCGTGGTGATCTTGCGGTTTGATATCGCGCGCCGCTGGGATGCGACATCCATTGCAACCTGCTTGAGGAGCTTGTCTTCGACGTCCCACTTCAATCTTTCAAACCCTGGGCGCGTCGAGTAGGGATAGATTGGGATATTTTGCTCAAATCGGCCACCGAGTCGCCGGCGCACATAGTCAATCACTTCCTCCAGTTGCTTTTCTTCCAGCACGTCGACTTTCGTCAGCAATATGGCAACGCGCGGCGTATACCGGAAGAGCATCTCGATCAGCTCAACATCGTGCGCAGACAAAGCCGGGTCGACGCCAATGGCGATCACAGCGACATCGACGTTGGGCGCCCAACCGATGGATGCTTCGGTGTTATGAGCAAATGCGCTCTCAAGTCCTGGGGTGTCGATAAACCGGAGACCGGGCCAGCGCGAGAGCCCGGCGAGACGCACGGAAACAGCCTCGACATGCTTCTGATTCAACGGATTCTCGGCTTCCGCAACATACAGCCTTATATCCCCCACCTGGATTTGGACCTTGTGCCCGCCAACAAAACGAACGACAGCCCTATCTTCGGCACCGAATCCAACGTCCGTTACGACGGATGTGACTGGTATGCCCCCCACGGGAAGCACGTCCTGGCCAATCAGATGATTTAAGAAACTGCTCTTCCCGGCCTTAAACCGTCCGAGTACCGCGATGCTCAGGTCCTTTCGCTCGCCAGATTCCTTACAGACTTCAAGCAGAGGCCGAATTGAGGCGAGCTGATATCGCGCGGCCAATTCTGAAACCAGCTCAATCACGGTTCGGGGAAGGTAGTCAGGCGGAGAAGGTGCTCGGGGGATTAGCTCGCTGCCGTTCGCAAGGTTTCGTCTCACATCGAACTCCCATCCGTTAATGGGAACTCGTTCAAGCTCCCACAGTTGTTTTCAACCGCAGGAGTCATTGGTTGCAATCGCGACTCGCAATCGCAACGTTAAGCGGACTCCACCGCTGACGATCTCTCCACCAACATCATAATCCCTTGCAAGGAAGATTGGGAAGGCGGTATTCTCACATTAGCGGTGGAGTTCGCTTTAACCGCCGGCAACGGCCAATAACTCCTACGGTGGTCTACTTTAGGCGTCGGGCTCAATAACCTCCTGCAGTATTCCCCGAAAAGCATTGGATCGAGAATTTCTAGTCTTACAGAAGGAGTCCTCAAATGCTTGTTAAGGGTCCGGCAAAAAGAGTGACGATCTTTGTGAACGAGGACACTCGCCATGGAACCGAACCGCTCTGGCGCGCCGTCTTCGACCTTCTGATTCACAAACAAGCCGCCGGGGCAACCGTCACGCGACCCTCCATGGGCTTCGGAAGCCATCATCGGGTTCACTCGCCCGACATGGAAGCGACCATGGAACATCTTCCTGTTCGCATCGAACTCGTCGACACGCTGGAGAAAGTGGAGGAATTACTTCCGACGCTGTACGATCTGGTCACCGACGGGATGATCGACGTTCAAGACACCACCGTTGTCAAGATTGCCCAGAAAGAAAAGAATCTCGAGATTAAGGCTCCGCACGTCCAGACGACTGGCCCCGGTCGTATGATGCGCGTGTTTTTAGGAGAAGCGGACGAATGGCACGGGGAGCCACTCTATAACGCCATTGTCAAAACACTCCGGATGAAGGACTTTGCCGGAGCAACCGTATACAAGGGAATTCTGGGGTACGGTGCGAAAGGGCAGACTCACAAAGAACAAAGCTTCTTTCACCCTGGTCATGACAGTCCAGTCATGATTTCGATCATCGACTCTGCGGCGAAAATTAGGCAGGCCGTGGAGATCGTCGGAGGAATGTTGCAGGACGGCTTGGTGGTGATCTCTGACGTTGAAATCATCCGCCTCTCTCATCCTTCTCCCACCATGGAGGTCACGGATGCCGGAAGCCCTCCGTGCCAATATCGATGAG
>PMUP01000104.1 GCA_003166865.1 Bryobacterales bacterium | reverse complement strand
TATTCGCCGCTGTGGGCGCAGAAGCCTAAGTCGCCAAAAGAGCAGCAAGCCATCCTGGCTGTCCAAATGGCGAAGACGCCGGATGAGCGAGTCGCGGCCGTCGAGAAAGTGTTGACGGACTTCGCGGACACCGAATTCAAAGTGGCTCTTCTCACCGTCGCAATCCAGGCCGAGCAGCAAAAGGGCGACTACCCGCAAATCGTGTTCTATGGGGAGCGTCTGCTGAAGGACGACCCCAACAACGCTTATGCGCTGGTCAACCTGGGGGCGGAAACGGCCCGACGCACGCGCGAGAACGATCTGGATAAGGATGAGCAACTCGCCAAAGCGGACAAATGGGCCAAGGCCGGAATCGAAGCGGCGAAGACCATGCCAAAAGTCGCTGCCGCTGAGACCGATGAAGACCTGGACCATGACAGAAAAGATATGCAAGCGCAGGGATACGTAGCCTTGGGCATGGCCGACGTGGTGCGGAGGAACTTCGATGGCGCCGCGGAGAACTACAGGAAGTCGATAGAGGTGGAAGCGACGCCCAATGCGGCTACTTTGGTCCGCTTGGCGCAGGTCTACATAAATACCGGCAAGCTGGACAACGCGTCGTTCACTCTGGACAAGGCCATCAACGCCCCGAATGCTCCGGATCAAATAAAGTCAATTGCAACGAACCTGAAGAACGAAGTCGCGAAGCGTAAAGCCGCCGCTGCTGCTAAGTCGGGCGCGGCACCGTCCCCGGCTGCGCCGGCTCCCGCGACCCCGGCCCCGGCTCCTCCGGCTGCTGGCGCTCCTCCGTCTGGCAACCAGCAACCGTAGCAGCGCGCCCATTGAGAGACTTGGACGCGGAAGTACTGGAAGGGGCGCTGGGCTATCAATTCACGAGCCGCGAGCTCCTGATTCGGGCTCTCACGCACCGGTCCAGTGTTTACGAAAAAACCTCGACTGCCGCGGCGGACAATGAGCAAATCGAGTTTCTGGGCGACGCGATCTTAGGCTTCGTGGTGAGCGATGCATTGGTGAGCGCGCATCCTGATTTCCCCGAGGGCAAGCTCTCCAAGCTCAAGGCCCACCTGGTGAGCGCGTCGCATCTGCACCATGTGGCTGCGCGCCTGAAGCTGGGAGACCATTTGCTGCTCGGCCGGGGCGAGGAGATGAGCGGCGGGCGCGAGAAGAAGGCCCTGCTCGCCAATGCACTGGAGGCTCTGATCGCCGCTCTCTATCTGGATGGCGGGATCGAGCCGGCCCGGCGCTTTATCATTCAGCACGTCATCGGCGGGGCCGAACCAACGAGCGAAATGGCGCCCGCCATCGATTACAAAAGCGCGCTGCAGGAGCTGGCGCAATCTCTAAAGCTCCCCCAGCCGCGCTACGCGATCGTGGAAGAACGCGGGCCCGAACACGCCAAGACGTTCCTGGTGGAAGTACGCGTGGGCCGCGATTGGGTGAGCCGCGCGGAAGGCCTATCGAAGAAGAGCGCCGGGCAGAAGGCCGCCCAGGAGGTTTTGCGGCAGTTGGCCGATTGGGGCCGATAGGCTAACTGAGCAATTGCAGGATCTCGCTGAGCTCTTTGCGGATCACTTCCAGCGCAGGACCGGGATCGCCGAACAGGGCTGGTTGCGAACGACCGGCCTTCGCGTTCACCGGCTTGGTGACCACTTCCCGCGAGCGCGAGTCCAGAAATTTGCGCGCGCCCTCAATGGTGTAGCGCTTGTCGTATAGCAGGCGCTTGATTTCGAGCACCAACTCGACGTCCTTGCGACGATACAAGCGGTGCCCCTTGCCCGATTTCTTGGGTCCGAGAGAAGAGAACTCCGTCTCCCAGAAGCGCAAAACATAAGGCTTGATTCCGGCCAGGCGGCTGACTTCGCCGATGCGAAAATATAGCTTGTCCGGAATTTCAGGCCGGTGTTCCCCGATCGCCGGTTCTGGCATACTTGGCATTCTACCAAACCCGTCCTATCAAATGACGAAACATCAACCCAGAACGGCGGCGAAAGCTCCGCAACGGTCCACGCAAATCGTGGCTGGGATCCACCCGGTTCGCGAGGCCCTGCGCGCCGGCCGGACTCTCGATCGTGTGCTCATTGCGCGCGGCGCCGCGGGCGTTCGCTTGCAGGAAATCATCGATCTGGCGCGAGAGCGCTCGATTGCAGTGCGATTCGAGCCGCGTGAAGCGTTGGATCGCGCCTCCAATGGCGCCGTTCATCAAGGCGTCATGGCGTTTGGCGCGGCTCACGTTTACGCGGATCTGGACCAGGCGATCCGCGGCGCGCAATTGCTGATTGTTCTGGATGGCGTCGAAGATCCGCACAATCTCGGAGCTATCATTCGCACCGCGCAGGCCGCGGGCGCCGCCGCAGTGCTGGTGCCGGCCCGGCGTGCCGCGGGGTTGACGGAAACGGTCGCCAAGGCTTCCGCGGGAGCGCTGGAGCACCTGCCCGTGGTACGCGTAGGCAACGTGAGTCAGACGCTTCAGGATTTAAAGAAACGCGGGTTCTGGATTTATGGACTGGACCAACGCGGCGCGCAATTGTATAGCGAAACCGAGTACGCGCGGCCGACCGTTTTCGTTCTCGGCGGCGAAGGCCGTGGGTTGCACGAGCTGGTGAAGAAACATTGCGACCTGCTGGTGCGCATTCCCATGGCCGGCGCCATCGCATCGCTGAACGTGTCGGTGGCCACCGGGGTTATTCTATTTGAATGGCGACGAGGGCATCCGAAATGACCGATCCCAAATGACGCCTGTTACAATGCTGGTATAAGCTCCTGCCGTAGGCTCTCATAGCATAAGAATGTCAGCTACTTCCGATCCCCTTAGTTCAAGTCAGTGTGAGCTCGGCTTTGGTCTCCGGTTTGAGGATCTCTACGCGCGTGAAGGTCTGCTCCGGTTGGACGCCGCATTCCTAGGTGAGCTCCTAAAGTCCGATCTGGGTCTGCACGTGCAGTTGATCGACGCCCGCGCCAATCCTCGGGCGCGAACCGACAAAGAGCGATCCGAGTTGATCATTGCACTTGCGCCGCACGTCGAAGATTTCCTGGGCGAGCTGTTCGGGATTACGAATGAGATCCAGGCATTGCAGGCGCGTCACAACGAATTCGCGCCGTTCTTTGCGTTTAAGCGCAAGTTCATTCAGAAGCGGGCCATCAGTGGCGTCACAACGGAACAGGCGGAAGCCATCGACGGACCGGGACTCGCGCGCGAGCTGGCCACGATTTTCAGCGAGCCGCTGACTGAACGAAGCTTCTTTGCGCACGTTTCGCGCTGGCTGGAGAACGAGGCGGAGCACACGGAACCGATCCAAACCGCCGCGCGCTATGCTGCTTGGGCGGCGCTCGCGCACGCGGCACGCGAGAAGCATCGCCACGATGTCTTGTTCAAAGTGGCGCACAAGCTGGACCAAATCCATCTGGTGCCGGTGGAAACTTTCGACGAGGGTGGAGTCACCAAGCTGCGTCTTCCTGAAGAAGACTGGCGCAGACGAGAAGGGTTCCGGCTGACCGATTCGGGCATGGCGCTCGAGGGCGCGCTCGATCAGGCCAATTACTGCATCAAGTGCCACAATCAGGGCAAAGATAGCTGCTCCACTGGTCTTAAAGAGAAAACAGGCGAGTTTAAGAAAACGATCTTTGGCGTCACACTGGCGGGTTGCCCGCTGGATGAAAAGATTTCCGAGATGAACGTGGTGAAGCAGCAGGGCTACACCGTGGGCGCACTGGCGATCGTCACCATCGACAATCCAATGGCGGCCGCGACCGGACATCGCATTTGCAACGACTGCATGAAGGCCTGCATTTTTCAGAAGCAGGATCCGGTGGACATTCCGCAGGTGGAAACCCGTTCGCTCAAGGATGTGCTGGAGCTGCCGTGGGGATTTGAAATCTACAGCCTGCTTACGCGCTGGAATCCCTTAAACTTCGCGTGTCCGTTGCCGCTCGCGCCAAGCGGGTACAAGGTATTGGTGGTGGGGTTGGGGCCGGCCGGCTTCACGCTGGCGCACTACCTGATGAACGACGGTCACACCGTGGTGGGCATCGACGGACTTAAGATCGAGCCGCTGCCCGAGGAGATCGCGGGTGTCGACGCGTTTGGCGAGCGATCGCGCTTCCGGCCGATCCGCGACGTTCGCGAGGTTTACGAATCGCTGGATGACCGGGTTATGGCGGGATTCGGTGGAGTGGCCGAGTACGGGATCACGGTTCGCTGGGATAAGAATTTTCTGAAGATCATCCGGCTATTGTTGGAGCGGCGGCGGGAGTTCACCATGTTCGGCGGTGTTCGTTTTGGCGGCGCTTTGACCATCGATAGCGCGTTCGAGCTGGGATTCGATCATGTGGCATTGTGCGCCGGAGCGGGCCGCCCCACCGTGATTCCCATGAAGAACGGCCTGGCGCGCGGCGTCCGGCAAGCGTCCGACTTCCTGATGGCGCTGCAGTTGACCGGCGCGGCCAAGGCCAATTCGGTCGCCAATCTCCAGATTCGCATGCCGATCGTGGTGATCGGCGGCGGCCTTACGGCTGTGGACACGGCCACCGAATCGCTCGCATATTATGTGGTGCAAGTGGAGAAGTTCCTGAAACGCTACGAGACGCTGGTGGCGGAGAAGAGCGAGGCCGAGGTTTGTGCTGGATGGAGCGCGGAGGAAAGCGACACCACCAATGAATTTCTTGCGCACGCGCGCGCCATTCGCGCCGAGCGAGAGACTGCGGTGCGCGAAAGACGTAAACCGAACCTGATCCGCCTGTTGAATTCATGGGGCGGCGTCACGATCGCATACCGGCGGCGCTTGATCGACTCGCCCAGCTACACCTTGAATCACGAAGAAGTTTGGAAGGCGCTGGAAGAAGGCATCCGGTTTGCAGAGTGCTTGACGCCCGAAGCGGTGGAGGTGGATAGCTACGGTCACGCGGCAGCACTGCACGTAGTCCGGCATCAGTTCGATGCGGCTATTGGAAAGATGAGCGCGGACGGCGACTCAGTGCGGCTGCCCGCGAAATCGATTCTAGTTGCCGCGGGAACGCAGCCCAACACCGTGCTAGGCCGAGAAGATCCCGGCAATGTGTTACTGGACGGGAAGTGGTTCCAGGCCGTCGACGAAGACGGGCAGCCGGTGAAGCCGGAGCGTGTTGCCAAGCCCAGCGCGTCGCGCGTGCTCACTTCGATTCGTCCGGATGAACGCGGCGTCAGCTTCTTCGGCGATCTGCATCCCTCCTACGCCGGCAACGTGGTGAAGGCCATGGCCAGCGCCAAGCAAGGTTATCCAGTGGTGACGCGGCTGCTTTCCAGGCGATCGCCGGAAGCGCCCGCGCCGGGCGTGCTCGTGTCGCACTTGAATCGCGAGTTGCGCGCAGTGGTCCAAGACGTGATCCGGCTGACGCCCAACATCGTGGAAGTGGTGGTGCATGCGCCGATGGCCGCCCGAGCCTTTGAGCCAGGCATGTTCTACCGGCTGCAAAACTACGAGACTCTGGCGACGCGCGTGAACGGAACCACGCTCGCGATGGAAGGCCTGGCGCTGACGGGCGCATCGGTGGATCGGGAGAAGGGCTTGCTGTCCACGATCGTGCTGGAGGTCGGCGGCTCATCGGATTTGTGCGCGCTGTTGCAGCCCGGTGAACCGGTGATCCTGATGGGGCCGACGGGGACGCCCACCGAAACGCCATCGCGCGAAACGGTGCTGCTGGCAGGCGGCGGATTGGGCAACGCGGTGCTGTTCTCGATCGGCCAGCAACTGCGCGCCAGCGGATCGCGGACAATCTACTTCGCCGGCTACAAGAAAATGATCGACCGCTACAAGGTGCAGGAGATCGAGAAGGCCGCCGACGTGGTGGTTTGGTGCTGCGATGAGGCGCCCGGATTCACGCCCGATCGCGTGCAGGACAAAGCTTTCGTCGGAAACATCGTGGAAGGGATGGCAGCTTACGCGCGAGGCGATCTGGCGGAGCCGAACATTCCAATGCCGAACATTCCAATGAATGACGAGCCTGAGATTCCACTGAGTGCGGTGGACCGGCTGGTGGTGATTGGTTCGGATGCGATGATGCATGCCGTGCAGCGCGCCCGCCATGGCGTGCTGGCCCTGTATCTCAAGCACGGCCACAAGGCCATCGCGAGCATCAATTCCCCGATGCAGTGCATGATGAAAGAGATTTGCGCGCAGTGCCTGCAGCAGCACAAGGATCCCGTTACCGGCGAAGAGACCGTGGTGTTTTCCTGCTTCAATCAGGACCAGCAGATGGACCACGTCGATTTCGCGAGCCTTCGCACGCGGCTTTCACAGAATGGCGTGCAGGAGAAGCTGACCAAGCAGTGGATTGACCGCTGCCTGCGGCAGATCGGCGCGCGGGAAGAGCTGGTCACGCATTAGCAGCCAGCCCGCGACAAATCGGATACAATAACGCCGATGCCCGAAGGGAGCGGACGAACCGACGCGCAAGTACGTGCGGATCGCTTGGGCATATTCCTGGACGAATTAGCGAACCTCGAGCGTCAACAGGTCCTAGTCCTCACACCGGAGCAGCGCGGCAGCGTTGAATCTTTCGCCGAGCGCACACTGCAGGATCTCACCCATCGCTACGATATCGACGTCAATTCGTCGCAAAAACAGCTCTCTTTGGGAATGAGGATCATTTCCGCGCTGGGCGGTTTGGCGTTATGCGCGGCAGTCTTTCTGTTCTTCTATCGCTTCTGGGGGCTTATTCCAGCGGTGGGTCAAGTCGCCATCCTGGTAGCGATTCCGCTGCTCGGCGTAGCTGCTATGCATTTCACGTCAAAATATGAACGGACATTATATTTTACCGGTCTGATCGGTTTGGTGGTCTTCGCTTCGTTTGTACTGAATCTCGTTGTGCTGGGCCAACTCTTCAATCGCATATCCAGTCCAAATGCTTTCTTGGCTTGGGGCGCCCTGGCCCTCGCACTCGGCTACGCTTACGGCTTGCGGCTACTCCTGGCGGCTGGGCTGATTTCCTGGATGGCGTTTTTCTCTGCGATGATCGTCTCCTGGAGCGGCGCGTGGTGGGAATCGTTTTACTCCCGGCCCGAATGCGTTCTAGTGGGAGGTGCCTTAATCGTCGGAATTTCGATTTGTCTGCGTCATCGTAAACATGAGGCCTTCCCAGGAACCTATCGGTTGATTGGGTTGCTAGCGGTGTTCGTTTCTCTTCTGACTCTCTGGTACGCAGGGAGCGACAGCTTTCTTCCCTTCGAGCCTAAAAGCATTGAGCGCATCTATCAAGTGGTCGCCTTTGTGATCGCTGCGTTCACCATCCGGGCAGGCATCAAGCACACTCTATCGGAAACCGTGAACCTCGGCGCGGCGTTCTTCACCATTTTTCTTTACGCAAAGTTCGTGGATTGGTGGTGGGACTGGATGCCGAAGTACATTTTCTTCTTCGTGATTGGTGCAATTGCCATCGGGCTTCTGTTTGCCTTTCGTAAGATTCGGAGTGCGATTGCATGAGGCGAGGCGCAATCCTCGCGGCTGCGGCAGTCATAGTCATCACAAACGGTGTGGTGCTGATGGAAGTGGCGCGCAATCGCGCCGGTGGGGCCATCGAAACGATCCAACTCACGGAGCGCGAGTTGCCGCTGAATTCCCGCGCGAA
Source organism: Bryobacterales bacterium (assembly GCA_003166865.1). GTDB lineage: Bacteria > Acidobacteriota > Terriglobia > Bryobacterales > Bryobacteraceae > Palsa-89. The sequence continues at coordinate 15,013 of PMUP01000104.1, read as the reverse complement.
GGAAGACTCGGGTGTCGCTGTGCGCCTTGACTGGGAGAGGTTCAATGTTTTTGTCGCCAACGGCTATTCGTGGCTCGATCGGACCAAGCTGGAAGCACTGGGTTTTGATTGCGCCAGGGCGTTTCGGGAGCCAAAGCGTAGTCCACTGCCTCGGCCGGCGTTTGTGGCTCTTGAGTATGCTGGTCCGGCCTGGGAACAGTGGCTGATGTCGGTGCCGCAAACCAGCCGCGCGCTGCAGACGGAGATGAGCTCGCGGCTAATTCCAGTCGATGTCGCCAAAGCGGCAGCGCCGCTTCTTCAAAAGTATCCCGACCGTGGGCGATACCTCATTGTGAGAGCAGTTGTTCAGCTTTTCGTCACCACGTTTGATCCAATCACCCGACAGCAGGGGCAAGCGCGCCTTCAGCCCTCCATTTCGGAAGCATTGCCCGACACAATCCATGTACCTCCTTCTCTCTCGGACGCCCTCGGCAACCTACAGAGCCCCACGAATGTCGCAAGTCCGCGTTACACCCTGACACTCTCGTATGGGCGTCACTTCGAGCCTTGGATCGTTGGATCGGCGCCCACCCAATGACGGATCACGTACGGGTGGCTACTGGCTGGTAACATCTAAGGATGCTGAACGCGCGTGGTTGGCTCTTCGTCGCCCTGGGCGTGTTCACTCTCTTCCTGGTTTGGGCCTGGTTCCGGGGCAAAGGCCGCGCTCCGGGCGTTCCATCCATCTTCGAGCTTTTCCTCGGCATGATCACGAATTTTTTCGACACGCTGGGGATCGGTTCGTTCGCCCCTACTACTAGCGTCTTCAAATTCCGGCACATGGTGCCCGACGAAAAGATTCCGGGAACGTTGAATGTCGGCCACGCGCTGCCCACTCTGCTGGAGGCTTTCTTATTCATCGCCATTGTGCAAGTGGACATCGTGACCCTGGTCCTGATGATGGCGGCAGCCGTGGTCGGAGCCTGGTTTGGCTCGGGGATCGTAGCGCACTGGCCGCGCCGCAGAGTGCAGATCGGAATGGGAATCGCGCTGCTCGCGGCCGCCAGCTACTTCTTGATGCAGAACCTGAATCTTCTTCCGGCGGGCGGCACCGCGCTGATCCTTCAGCACTGGCGATTGTGGGCCGGCGTCTTCGGTAGCCTGATTCTGGGCGCCTTGATGACTTTGGGCATCGGTCTGTACGGGCCTTGCATGATCCTGGTAAGCCTGCTCGGAATGGACCCCAAGGCCGCGTTTCCGATCATGATGGGATCGTGCGCGTTCCTGATGCCGGTTGCCAGCGCCCGATTCATTCAGGCGGGTAGCTATAGCCCAAGAGTGTCGCTTGGCCTGGCCTTGGGCGGATTGCCAGGCGTCTTGATCGCCGCGTTCATCGTAAAATCCCTTCCCTTGACGGCCATGCGATGGCTGGTGGTGGTGGCAGTAGTCTACGCCGCCTTTGCGATGCTGCGCTCGGCTATCCAGGATCGGGGACTTCCCGCAGCCGCTGTGCCCGAACCCAAGCTATACTGAATGCAGGCGGTCCTTAGGCTTTATTTATGACCAGGCGAATCAAATTTTTGGTTGCTTCCACCTCCACTTGCCTCGTTTTCGTGCTGCTGTTCGGCGCGATGCGCGGCAAAAGCGCGTCCCCCGAAGATACGTACCGGCACCTCGCCGTTTATACCGAAGTGCTCTCGCGAATCAAGAGCGATTACGTGGAAGAGCCCGACATGAAGAGCGTCACGCTGGGCGCGCTGAACGGGCTGCTCGAATCCATTGATCCGTATGCCAGCTATTTGAACGCGGACCAGTACAAGCAGTGGCTGAACAGCAAGGACCAGCACAAGGCCGGCGTCGGCTTGATCCTTTCGAAAAAGTTCGGGTACGTTGGGATCGTCGATGCCATTCCGGGCTCGCCCGCAGCTAAGGCCGGGTTGACCACCACCGACGTTCTTGAAACAATCAACGGCGTCGCAACGCGCGACATGCCGCTCGCGTTTGCCCAGCTGTTGCTGGAAGGCGATCCAGGCAGCACGGTTGAACTCGGCGTGCTCCGATTCCGCAAACCTGAGCCGCAGAAGCTGACCCTGACTCGGGCCGTGGTGGAGTTTCCGGCGGTGACGGCGAAAATGCTGCCGGATCAAGTAGGTCTCATCGAAGTCGCAAGCCTGGAAGGCAACCGCGTCAAAGATATCGCGTCGAAAGTGGAAGATCTGCAAAAGCAGGGCGCCAAGGATTTGGTTCTGGATCTGCGCCACTGTGCAACCGGGGGGCCGGAGCAAGGCGAGCAACTCGCGAATTTGTTCCTCGACAAAGGACTGATCACGTATAGCGAAGGCCAGAAGGTGGAACGCCACGACATCACGGCGGATCCCGCCGCCGATCGCAGCCACCTGCCTCTGGCGGTCATCGTGGATCGCGGCACGGCGGACGGCGCGGAAATCGCCGCCGCGGCGCTGTTGGACGACAAGCGCGCCGAAGTGGTCGGCGAGCGCACCTATGGGGACGCCGCGATTCGCAAGGCCATCACGATGGATGACGGATCAGCGGTGATCCTTTCAGTAGCGAAGTATTATTCGCCATCCGGCAAGGCCATTCAGGACACGGGCGTAACCCCGTCGGTGGCCGTTCAGGAGTCCGAACCAGTAGCGCTTGACGATGATGGCAATCCCCTGACTCCGGAGCCAAATCAACCAGCTTCGAACGAGGATCAATTGCTCAAGAAGGCGATTGAAGTGGTCACCAAGGGTAAGAGCGAAGTGGTTTCCAATAGCACGGGCGATTCCAAGCAGCCGGGCCCAGCTCTAACGCCCCTCAACGTGCCGCGTCCGGAGCAGCCGCCTCCGCAATAGAGTTCTACTGTTGCCCATTTACGAATACAAATGCGAGGGCTGCGGCGAAGTCTTTGAAGTAATCCAGAAGTTTGCAGATGAGCCGGTTACGGTTCACGAAAAATGCGGTGGACACGTGCATCGGCTCATGTCCGCGCCCTCTTTCCAGTTCAAAGGGTCGGGTTGGTACGTGACGGACTACGCCAAGGGCGGCAACAGCAGTCCAAACAAGGGCGAACCGGGCAAGGGTGAATCGGGCAAGACCGAATCTGGCAAGAGCGAGTCATCGAAGAGTGAAGGCAAATCCGACTCGTCGGACAAGTCCGATTCTTCGAGCAAGACCGATAAGGCTACCAAGACCGAAAGCAAGAGCGAATCGAAGCCGGCCTCGAGCAGCGACAAGTCCAAAAGCGATTAGCGGCTCAGGCGAGCACCGAAGCCTTAGGCCGGTACAGCAGCCGGTTGGGACCGCGCTTCCGCTCGGCTCCTCAGCAGTGCGGAAATCGCGCGCGCCTCCCCAGCGAGCTCGCGGAATTGATCCGGAAACAGCGACTGGTAGCCGTCCGAAAGCGCGCGGTCGGGATTCGGATGCACTTCGACGATCAATCCGGAAGCGCCTGCCGCCACCGCCGCTAACGCCATGGGATGAACTTTGTCGCGTTTCCCCGTCCCGTGGCTCGGATCCACGATGATAGGCAGGTGGCTCAGACGCTGCACCGCGGGAACCACGCTCAGGTCCAGCGTGTTGCGCGTATGATCGGCAAAGGTTCGCACGCCTCGCTCGCACAGGATCACCTGGTAGTTGCCTTCCGAGAGGATGTATTCGGCGGCCATCAGAAATTCCTCGAGCGTGGAAGACATGCCGCGCTTCAACAGGATCGGCTTGCGGGCACGCCCGGCACGCCGCAGCAACGAGAAATTCTGCATGTTGCGAGCGCCGATCTGGATGCAGTCTGCATACTCCTCGACCAAATCGAAGGTCTCGACATCAATGGCTTCGGTGACGATTCCGAGTCCTGTTTCCGCGCGGGCACCCGCGAGATAGCGCAATCCTTCTTCGCCCAGTCCCTGAAACGCATACGGCGACGTGCGTGGTTTGTAAGCGCCGCCGCGCAGCAGTTGGCCGCCCGCGGCTTTCACCGCCCGGGCCGACTCCAGAATCTGTTCCTGGCTTTCCACCGCGCACGGACCCGCGCATAGCGCCAATTCCGCGCCGCCAACTTGCACGCCAGCCACGTCCACGATGGTATTGTCGGGCTTCACCTCGCGGCTCACCAGCTTGTAGGGTTTCGAAACCGGAATGGCTTCCGCGACACCCGGGAGGCCTTCGAATTCTTCCGCTGGCACAGCGCCGTGATTGCCGGTTATGCCGACGGCGGTTCGCTCCGCGCCGGGCATCACATGAGCGCGGAACCCGAGGCTCTGAATTCTGGCGCAAACCTGAGCGATGTCCTGCTCGGTGGCCTGCGCGCGCATAACGATCAACAAGCGTTACTCCTTAGGCCACCAGTGTATCGTGGCGCGGCGCGGGCGCGTTAGAATTGATGATCCGTGAAAGCGCGCCTGGAGCGGTACTTCAAATTTCGCGAACTCGGCGCCAACTGGCGCACCGAGATTCTGGCTGGATCGACGACGTTCGTCACCATGGCGTACATTATCTTCGTGAATCCGGCGATCCTGCACGAGACCGGGATGCCGCTGGCTGCCGTGATCGCCGCCACGTGTTTGTGCGCCGCGTTTGGCAGCGTGCTGATGGGTGTGTTTGCGCGCTATCCCATCGCGCTGGCGCCGGGCATGGGACTGAACGCGTACTTCACCTACACGGTGGTGAAAGGAATGGGCGTGCCGTGGCAGACCGCACTGGGCGCTGTCTTCCTGTCCGGCGTGGCGTTCCTCCTACTGACCGCCGTGGGCGTGCGGAGGATGATCGTCTCGGCGATCCCATTCGAGCTGTACGCCGCGGTCGCGGTCGGCATTGGCCTGTTCATCGCGTTGATTGGTCTGCGCAACGCGGGGATCATCATGGCCAGTCCGTCGACGCTGGTGACCATGGGCAATCTGCGGAATCCGGAAACGCTGCTGGCACTCGCGGGATTGCTCTTGATCGCTTCGCTGCTCGCCCGCCAGGTGCGCGGTGCGATTCTGCTGGGGATGCTCGGGACTACGGCGCTGGGCGCGATCTTCGGCTTGGTGCACTGGCAGCCGCAGCCGTATTCGTTTCACGACATCACCGCAACGGCGCTGCACTTGGATATTCGGGGAGCGCTGGGCGTTGGATTAGCCGAAATTGTCTTCGTGTTTTTGTTCGTCGACCTGTTCGACAATATTGGCACGCTAGTCGCGGTCGGCAAGCAAGCGCGGCTGTTCGATGAAATGCACCAGATTCCGAGGATCAATCGCATCCTCTATGCAGACGCGGCAGCCACCATCGCGGGATCGCTGGCCGGCACGTCCACCGTGACCAGCTACATCGAGAGCGCGGCCGGCGTGGTGGCCGGTGGACGCACGGGAGTGACGGCCATCGTGACGGGGCTGCTGTTTTTTGTCTCGATGTTCATCGCGCCAGTGGCCGGAGCGATTCCGAACGCGGCTACCGCGCCGGCGCTGATCGTGGTCGGGTCGCTCATGATGGCACATGCGGCCGAGATTCCATGGTCCGACCCGGTGGTTGCAATTTCGGCTTTCCTGATCATCGTGACTATCCCGCTCACGTTCAGCATCGCGAATGGATTGGCGATCGGATTCACGGCCTACGCGCTGCTGAAGATCGCGCGCGGCGAGTTCCGCAGTGTGAGCTGGTTGGTGTATGCGCTGACGATTTTGTTCATCGCGCGATTTGTTTACCTCAGCGTTTAGACCAGCAAGCCGCGGAATTTCGGGCTTTCGTAGCCGGGGAAGACGGATTTCAAGTTGGAATTGCCCAAGTGCCTGGCGACAAGCTCACCCAGGACGTCGCGGAAATCGGTGGTGAGCGCCAGATCGCGGCCGTCGTAGAGCTGCTCTTCCTGCAGGCCCGGCCAGTCGCCGTAAATCTTGCCGCCGCGCACATCTCCGCCCAAAACGAACATCACATTGGCGTGGCCGTGGTCCGTTCCGCGATCGCCATTCTCTTTGACGGTGCGGCCGAACTCGGACATGGTGACCAGCGTCACGTCTTCCATACGGTCGCCCAAGTCTTGATAGAAGGCAGCGAGCGCTTGCCCGAATTGCGCCAGATTGTTGGCGAGTTGGCCGGTGGAAGGCTGCCCGCCCGTTTCGTTCACATGCGTGTCCCAGCCGCCGATGTCGGCGAACGCGACTTCGACGCCCACGTTGGCCTTGATCAACTGCGCGATCTGCTGCAAGCTTTTGCCAAAGCCGCCGTTGGGATAATTCGCGCCGTTCGCGGGCACATACGCCTGCTTTTGGATGGATTGCATGATCTTGACCGCGTTGAATGTTTCCTTCCCGGTCCCGTGCAGCATTGTGTCGAGCGAATTCTCATACATGCTCTCGAACGTGGCCGCTCCGCGCGCGTCATGCACCTGGAAATCGTTCAGGCTGCGCACCGCGACCGCGTCATTGTGTCCCCGCAGCGTACGCGCCAGGCTATCGCCGAGGCTGACGGCACGCAAGGGAGACGCGGGGCCGGATTGCACCGGCAGTGCCCGGTTCAGCCAGCCATCGGTGGCGCCTTTGTAGCCCGGCGTGCCCGACTCCATGTAGTCCTGCGCGTCGAAATGCGAGCGCGTCGGATCGGGAGAGCCCACGGCATCCACGATGGCCAGATGCTGTGCGTCATACATCGGCTTAAGCGGCGCGAGCGCGGGATGCAGCCCGAAGAATCCATCCAGATCGACGGCGGAGTTCGGTGTGCCATCCGGTTTTGGGATCGCGATGGAAGGGCGTAACGCGTAATAGCCCGGTTCTCCAAATGGAACCACCATGTTCAACCCGTCCACCGCGCCGCGCTGGAAGATCGCCACCAGGATTTTCTTGCGGCCGCCGCTGGAGCTGTCGGCGGCATAGCAGGAGCGCGATAGCCACGCCGGCATGAAGCCGACGCCGAACATCGCGAGCGCCGAGCCCTTCAGGAAAACTCTTCGGTTCATTTTGTACTACCTCTTCTGGAAATCTGGCGAGCCGATTACCAAAGCGGCAACCATCGCGGGGTTCTTTTGCTTTTTGTCTTCCAAAGCTTTGTCAATGGCCGCTCGCGTCTGCGGCGACATCGCGCGAAACATCAGCATCTTCGCCACCGCACTCGGATCGTCTCCAAAGCGCGACACGTCTACTTTAACGCTTTCCACGTGATTTTGCGCGAGCTGCAGCGCAAAGTTCATGCGGCCAAGCAGCGCGGCTGAGTTGACCCATTCCGAGCTCAGGTTGGAATAGCCGGTCGGCTCGAGCTTGCGATAGAGCGGCTCGCCCAGCGTCCCCACTTGATTCGCGAGCGCCCATCCGTCGATGACATGTGCATCCAGGGCGCGCGCCGAGCTGGCCACCATCTCGAAGGGCGATTTCAGTTTGGCTCGATAGGCGCCCTCGGACCAAAATTCCTTCGAATTCAGCATCGTCTTCATCACTTCGCGAATGCTGCCGTTGGTGGAACGGAACGTCTGCGCCATCCTGTTTACCAGCGACTCGGGCGGGTTGTCCGCCACAAAATGCTGCGCCAGTTCCTTGGAAATGAAATGCGCCGTGGACGGATGCCGCGCCAGAATATCGAGCACTTGTTCGCCGTCGTCGATGCCGCCCCCGGCCGCGATCACGTGACCCAGCACGATCTTCTCGCCCTTGTCGTGCAGTTTGTCGTTGTAGAAGAAGCCCCCACCTTTGCGCGGTTCCTGGATGCCCCAGCCCGTAAAGCAGCGCGCCACTTCCGTGACGTCTTTCTGCGTGTAGCCGCCGTTCACGCCTAGCGTGTGCAGTTCCATCAGCTCGCGGCCGTAGTTCTCGTTCAATCCGCGCTTCACTTTCCGCTTCTTGTCGTTGGCGTCAATGTCGGGGCGCACGGACTCGAAATTATCCAGGAAGAACAGCATGGCTGGACTCTTGGCGGTGGCTTCCAACAGATCGCGGAACTGGCCGAGCACATGCGGGCGGATGGCCTCGCGTTCGTACTGCGGGATCAGGAACCGGTCGGAACCCTTCTCGTAGAAGACGTTGAAGTGGTTGAACCAGAAGTCGTCGAGCTCTTCGGCGAGTTGCCGCGTGCTCTCGACAGCGCGCAGCATCTTTGAATCCAGAAGATCGTAGGCCACCACCTGCTGCGGACTGTTCAGCAGCATGATTTCGCGGCGAATCGGACTGGGCGCTGCCCCGAAGAGTTGTGTGCGCTGCTTCGGATTCATCGCGATCAGCATGTCCTCGATCCGTTCCTGTGGCATGGATTCGAGCAGTTCGTGTTTCCTTTCCGCGTTGCCGGTGCGAATGGTTTCAAGTTCCCCCGGCGCGAGCACCTCATCTAGCGCGCGCACCGGTTCTAACTCGGCGTTCGCATCCGGTGGCGGCGCGGCCAGCCCGGCAGCCTCGGCTTGCTTCACCTTGTACCGGGTGATCAGCCGCTCGACGCTGGCGCGCAACAACAGATCGTCCGGCATCGGCTGCTTGCCATTCGCGATGGCGCGTATCATCTGCTGCGACGGATAATGCTGCACTGCTTCCATCGGCGTCATCCGCAGCGATTCCAGTGCCTGGAGCTGCGCTTCGAGCACCGGATTCTCAGCCAGGCGGTCGGGATGAAGCTGCTGATCCAGCCATTTTTTGAGGCCGATCCGCTTCACGCGTTCGATATCGCCGGGCCTCGGGCCGAAAGTCAGGCGATCCAGCGCGTGCAGGATCTGCTCGTCTTTCGGGAGCTTTTTTTGGAACAGTTTGGCGTCGTCGGCAGGTTTGCGCGTTTTGCCGCTGGCGGCGGCTGGGAGGGCAAGAAGAATGCCACAGAGGGCCGGGGCCAGGAAAGTACTGCTAGTCTTCATGAGCCTATAACCATTAAACGTCATTCCGGCTCAGAAGTTTACAAGGAATTGCACTTAGCTCTTTTAATCCTCTTGACAATGTACTATTTAACTAATACACTAGGACTTGGCTGTAGCTCTTCAACCCGTTGGGCGGTTCCACTTCGCCCTCGATCAACGTAGCGGCGTTCCGGTGTACCGCCAGATCATCGACCAAGTGCTGGGCGGCATCGCGGCCGGCAAGCTTTGCCCGGGCGATCAGTTGCCCACGGTGCGGCAGCTCGCGGTCGATCTCGCGATCAATCCCAACACGGTGGTCCGCGCCTATCGAGAGCTGGAATTCCGCGAGGTGCTGGCCACGCAACAGGGCACGGGAACGTTCCTGACGGACAAGAAGCCGCCTGTTGACGAGTTGGAGCGCCGGCGCCGCATCGGGCAATTGTGTGGCGAACTTTTGTCCAGGGCCGGAGCGGAAGGAATTACGCTGCCGGAAATCATCGAGCAATTAACCGAACTACAGAGTGAGTCTGAGAGGAGAACCTGAACCATGTTGCCTATAACGATAGGACGCCCATCGAGGTCTTCGCCGCGAGGAGTTCAAATCAGCACCGTCGGCAAGGCCGTATTCCTGATTTGCGAGGCCCTAGGTATCGCGTCCAGCGTCCTCTATAAGCGTCCCGAGCCTGCGCTGATCGCCCTCGTGATCGGCCTCTATTTTCTGTTCGCCATTCGCGTGGCCGAGCAATGGGAGAAGGCCGCGGTGCTGCGATTGGGCCGCTACATCGGACTACGCGGCCCAGGGATCTTCCTCATCATTCCAGTGATCGACGAGATCAGCCTCTACGTGGACCAGCGCGTTCGCGTGGTGGAAGTGAACGCTGAATCCGCGCTGACGCGCGATACCGTTCCAGTGAACGTGGACGCCATCGTGTTCTGGATGGTGTGGAACGCCGAGAAATCGATTCTGGAAGTGGTCAATTTCAATGACGCGATTACGATGAGCGCACAGACGGCGCTGCGCGAATCGATCGGCCGGCACGATCTGGCGCAAATGATCACCGAACGCGAGACGTTGGGCCGCGAGCTGCAGCGCATCCTGGACGAAAAGACGAATCCGTGGGGCATCACGGTGCAGTCCGTCGAGATCCGCGACGTGCACATTCCACAAGCCCTCGAAGACGCGATGTCACGGCAGGCGCAGGCCGAGCGCGAACGGCAAGCCCGCATCATCCTGGGCACGGCCGAGACGGACATCTCCAGCAAATTCGCGGAAGCCTCAAAGGTGTACATCAACAATCCGGTGGCGCTGCATTTGCGCGCGATGAACATGCTGTATGAAGCGATCAAAGAGAAAGGCTCGATGGTGATTGTGCCATCGAGCGCGGTGGAGACCATGGGATTGGGTGGGCTGCTCGGGACCGCGTCCCTATCGAATCAAAAGCAATAGCGCACGAGCCTTTCTATAATTAAGCATGTCCTCCAGCGCCCCGGCCATCGCTACGCCGGAAGAGATCGGCAAGTACGAGCCAGTGATCGGGCTAGAGGTACACGTCCAGCTCAATACGCGCACCAAGATTTTCTGCGGCTGCCCGACGGGCTTTGGCGCGCCGCCGAATACCAACGTCTGCCCGGTGTGCCTGGGACTGCCGGGAGCCTTGCCGGTGTTGAACCGCCGCGCGGTGGAGATGGCGATTCAGGCGGCGCTCGCGACACACTGCCGCGTCAATGAATTTTCACGATTCGCGCGCAAGAATTATTTTTATCCGGATCTGCCCAAGGGTTATCAGATCTCGCAGTATGACCAGCCGCTGGCCGAGCATGGCTGGCTGGACGCAGAAGTGGACGGCGCGAAGAAGCGCATCGGCATCACGCGCATTCATTTGGAAGACGACGCGGGCAAGAGCATCCACGACGGCTTCAAGGATTCCGACCGTTTCACCTACGTGGATTTGAATCGCAGCGGGACGCCGCTGATTGAGATCGTGAGCGAGCCGGACATTCGGTCGTCAGACCAGGCTTACGCATATCTCACCGAGCTGAAGCAGATCATGCAGTACGTGGGCGTGTCGGAGTGCGACATGGAGAAGGGCCAACTGCGCTGCGATGCGAATGTGTCAGTGCGCTTGAAGGGCGCCGAGAAGTTCGGCACCAAGGCTGAAGTGAAAAACCTGAATTCGTTCCGGTTCGCGAAGATGGCGCTCGACTACGAGGTAGCCAGACAGGTAGCCGTGATCGAGAGCGGCGGCCGGGTGGAGCAGGAGACGCGGCTCTACAACGTTGCAACGGGTGAGACCGTGGGCATGCGCAGCAAGGAGCACGCGCACGATTATCGCTATTTTCCGGAGCCGGATCTGGTGCCGCTACGCGTGAGCGACGCCTGGCTGGAGGAAATTAGGTCGTCCATGCCAAAGTTACCTTCGGAAAAGCGCGAAGAGTTCCTTGGAAAGGGCCTCAGTGATTATCAGGTGCTGGTGGTGACAGCCTCACGGCGCTGGAGCGAACATTATGAAAAAGCCGCCGCCATCTCCGGCGATTTCATCGGAACTGCCAACTTCGTGACGAGTGAGCTGATGGGGATGCCGGATGCCCTTGACCGAATCACGCCCGAGGGAACCGGTACGCTGGTACGCAAGATAAAGGAAGGCGAGATCAGCGGTAAGATGGCCAAGCATATCTTGGAGAAAATGTACGAGACCGGTGAATCGCCGGATCAAATCATCGACAGCGAAGGCCTGCGCCAGATCAGCGACACGGGCGCGCTGGAGAAGATCGTGGACGAAGTGATCGCCCAAAGCCCGAAGCAAGTGGAGCAGTACAAGTCTGGGAAGACCGGAGTGATCGGCTACCTGGTGGGCCAAGTCATGAAAGCGAGCAAGGGGCAGGCGAATCCAGCGGCGGTGAATGAGTTGCTGAAGGCGAAGCTGGGATAGCGTGGGGCGGTCCCCCAGGACCGCAGCCGACGCCCGCGTCGGCTTTTTTCTGGAACACGGAAGCCGGACCTGGGGTCCAGCGCGGACGGGGCGTCCGCCCCACAACTCAGAACAGAACCATCACCGCTGGTTGGCTTTCAGGATCTTCTTGCGCAGCCGGATGGATTGCGGTGTCACTTCCACGAACTCGTCGTCGCGAATGAACTCGATCGCCTGCTCCAGGTTCAGAAGACGCGGCGGCACCAGCCGAATCGCTTCATCGGCCGTTGACGCGCGCATATTGGTCAGCTTCTTTTCCTTGACGATGTTCACGTTCAAGTCCGCGTCGCGCGCGTTCTCGCCGACGATCATGCCCTCGTAGACCTCAGTGCCCGGGCTAACGAAAATCTCGCCGCGCTCTTGCAGATTGAAGATCGCATTGCCAGTGGTCCTGCCCGCGCGATCCGCTACCAGCGATCCGGTGGGACGCGACGGAATGTCTCCCTGCCATTCGATGTAGCTGTGGAACAGCGTGTTCAGGATCGCCGTGCCGCGAGTGTCCGTCATCATCTCGCTACGCAATCCGATCAGGCCGCGCGACGGCACGTGAAACTCCAGCCGCACTCGGCCCGAGCCGTGGTTCACCATCTTGATCATTTTGCCTTTGCGCTGGCCCAGTTTCTCAATCACCACGCCGATATAGGTCTCCGGACAATCGATCACCAACAGTTCTAGCGGCTCGTGCAGCTTGCCGTGGATGGTTTTGGTCAGGATCTCAGGCTTGCCCACCATCATCTCGAAGCCCTCGCGCCGCATCATTTCGATAATGATGGCGAGTTGCAGCTCTCCGCGCCCCATCACCTTGTAGGCATCCGGCCCGCCGGCTTCTTCGACGCGAATCGAGACGTTCGTGAGCAATTCCTTATCCAGCCGGTCCCTCAGATTGCGAGAAGTGACGAACTGTCCTTCGCGGCCCGAGAACGGAGACGTATTGATGGTGAACGTCATCGCAATGGTCGGCTCGTCGATCTGGATGTGCGGCAGCGGACTTGGATTTTCGATGCTGGTGACCGTCTCGCCAATGGTGATGCCCTCCACGCCGGCAATTGCCAGAACATCGCCCGGGTATCCGATGGTCTCATCCACGCGCTTCAACCCTTCGAAAGAATACAGCTTGGTGATGCGCGTTTTCTGGAAGGACCCATCCAGCTTGGCGATCGCTACTTCATCGCCATATCTCAGAATGCCGGAAAACACGCGGCCGATTGCCAGGCGGCCAAGGTAGTCGCTGTAGTCGAGATTCGCAACCAAGAGCTGGAGCGCGGCGTCGGGATCGCCGGCCGGCTGCGGGATGTGCTTCAGAATGGTTTCGAAGAGCGGACGCAGGTCGTTCGATTCATCTTCCATCGACATCTTTGCGATGCCGGCTTTCGCATTGGTGTAGATCACCGGGAAGTCGAGCTGATCCTCCTCTGCGTCGAGATCGATAAACAGATCGTAGATTTCATTCAGGACTTCCGGAATACGGGCATCCGGCCGGTCGATCTTATTGATCACGAGAATCGGGGGGAGCTTGGCTTCGAGAGCCTTCATGAGCACGTAGCGGGTCTGCGGCAGCGGGCCTTCGCTCGCGTCCACCAGCAGCATGACGCCGTCGACGATTTTCAACGCGCGCTCCACTTCACCGCCGAAATCGCTGTGGCCAGGCGTGTCGACGATATTGATCTTGATGCCGTGATAGCGCACGCCGGTGGTCTTCGCAAGAATAGTGATGCCGCGCTCGCGCTCCAGCTCGTTGGAATCCATCATGCGCTCGACGTGGTGCTCGTTTTCGCGGAAAAGTCCGCTCTGATTCAGCATGGCGTCCACTAGCGTGGTCTTGCCGTGATCGACGTGCGCAATGATGGCGATATTGCGCGTGAGGCGATTATGCTGCCGGGCTTCGCTATGATCGGTAGTGGGACTCAGGACTTCAGGTTGCATTCAGATACTACCATCGTCGCACGCCCAGACACTTTGACCGACACCGCGCTACCCGTGGTAGTCATTGTCGGCCGGCCGAACGTCGGTAAGTCGACTCTTTTCAACGCGATTATCGGGCAGCGGCGCTCCATCGTCGGCGATGAGCCTGGCATCACGCGCGATCGCATCCACGGCGAGGGATCGTACCTGGGGCGGCCTTTCGTGCTGATCGACACCGGCGGCATTATCCCGAATGACGCCGAGATGATCCCGAGCGAGATTCTGAAGCAGGCGCGCGTGGCGCTGGAGCGGGCCGCGCAGATTATTTTCCTGATCGATGGCCGGACGGAGATCACGGGAGCCGATCGGGACCTGGCGAAGGTGCTGCGGAAGATCGGCAAGCCGGTGACGCTGGCAGTGAACAAGATCGACTCGACGGTCCGCGAGGGTCTGGCGCACGAGTTTCATTCGCTAGGTTTTGCCGATCTGTTTCCCATTTCAGCCGAGCACCGGATTGGGTTCGACGAACTGCTGGAGCACGTTACGGCCGCCTTCCCGGTGGATGCTCGCGAGCCCGCGCCGCAGCCCGAGAAGCGTCCCATCAAGGTCGCGATCATTGGCCGGCCGAACGTTGGAAAATCAACGCTGCTGAATACGCTGGTGGGCGAGGAACGATCGATCGTCTCAGCCGTGGCGGGGACCACGCGCGATGCCGTCGACCAGAGCCTGACGCACGACGGCGTGGAGTACGTATTCGTCGATACCGCGGGCATCCGGCGCAAAGGCAAAACCAAGCTGATGGCCGAGAAGATGAGCGTTGTAATGGCGCGCAGACATATCCGCATGGCCAATGTCGTACTGCTGGTATTGGACGCGACAGAAAAAGTGCAGGCGCTGGATGCCACCATCGCAGGCTACGCGCACGAGGAAGGCCGCGCGCTGATTCTGTGCGTCAACAAGTGGGATGCGGCCGGCGACAAGGGCAAGCGCAAGTTTACCGAAGAGATCCGCGATGAGCTGAAGTTTCTCGAGTACGCGCCCATTGCCTTTGTCTCGGCCAAGACCGGCGCGGGCGTGCCGGGACTGTTCCGGATGATTAGCGACGCGTACGAGGCAGCTTCGAAGCGGGTGTCCACGGGCGACCTAAACCGGTTCGTCGCGACACTGGAGTTCGACCGCAATATGAAGATCTACTACATGACCCAGGGATCGGTGCGGCCTCCGACGTTTGTGGTTTTCACTGACAAGGCCAAGGACCTGCATTTTTCGTCCGAGCGATTCATCATCAATCAGTTGCGGAAGCGGTTCGGGTTTGAAGGAACGCCGATCCGGATCAAGGCCAAGCGGCGGTAGGTGTGGCGCACGCACTCCTGCGTGCAGCGTTCACACT
>PMUP01000054.1 GCA_003166865.1 Bryobacterales bacterium | reverse complement strand
AGCTGCTCGGGCGTGAACGTCTTCTTCGGCATTTCCCGGTTCCTTTCTGTCTTCCAGTCTCTCTGTTCGACTGGTACTAAAAAGCCAGGTCAGGTCACTGCTTCGAGGTAGACTTGAGAGGCGATGGAGTAGCCTCCAGGGTAATTAATCCGGGGGAACCGGGCGTTCCTGGCGATCCTCAGAGTCAAACACGAACGCTGGGCCAATCGGCTCCGGTTGTTGCCGGTGCGCCGGCGGATGGCGATCCTTCGATCCCGGCTCGCATCGGCAACTACCGCATCCTTCGCTTGCTCGGCGAAGGCGGCATGGGCGCGGTCTACGAGGCTGAACAGAATCAACCCCGCCGCATCGTTGCGCTCAAAGTGATCAAAAGCTCCTGGGCCAGCCCGAGCCTGTTGCGGCGTTTCGCGCAGGAGTCCCACGCGCTGGCAAGGCTGCACCATCCGGGCATTGCGCAGGTGTATGAAGCGGGCGCCGCCGATTCCGGAACCGGAGTGCAACCGTACTTCGCCATGGAGTTCATCGCCGGCGGGCAAACCCTGACGGACTACGCCGCGACGCACCACTCGAGCACGGAGCAGCGGCTGGAGCTGATGGCCCAGGTCTGCGACGCCGTCCACTATGCGCACCAGCGCGGCATCATTCATCGCGATTTGAAGCCGGCGAACATTCTGGTGGACGAGCACGGGTATCCCAAGATTTTGGATTTCGGAGTGGCGCGCGTTACCGATAGCGACACGCAGGGCACGCGCCAGACCGACGTCGGACAGATCATCGGCACGCTAAACTACATGAGTCCCGAGCAGGCGCTGGCCGATCCGCTGGAGTTGGATACGCGCAGCGACGTGTATACGCTCGGCGTGATCCTATACGAAACTGCTGGCGGGCAAGCTGCCCTACGTCCTCAGCACCAAACTGCACGAAGCCGTCCTCGCCA
Organism: Bryobacterales bacterium; assembly: GCA_003166865.1. GTDB lineage: Bacteria > Acidobacteriota > Terriglobia > Bryobacterales > Bryobacteraceae > Palsa-89. The sequence goes on along the minus strand of PMUP01000054.1, from coordinate 17,809 downwards.
TTCGCGAACAGGACGCGACGGCGCTGAGCTCGGTGAATCGCGTGTATCGCGGCGACATCGAGACCATTGTCGCGAAGGCGATGGAGAAGGACAAGACGCGGCGCTACGCTTCGGCCGCGGGCTTGGCCGCCGACATTCGCCGGTATCTGAAGGAAGAGCCGGTGCTGGCACGGCCGGCGAGCGCCAGCTACCAGTTGTACAAGTTTGCTCGGCGCAATCGCGTCCTGGTGGCAGGAGTGGCCGTGGTGTTTGTGGTGCTGGCGGCAGGGGTGGTTGCGAGCACCTGGGAGGCGGTGCGAGCACGGGCGGCCGAGCGGCGAGCCACATCGGAAGCAGCCGTAGCCAAGGCGGTCAACGACTTTCTGGCGAACGATCTGCTGGCACAGGCCGACGCGGGCAAGCAATCGGGACCGAACGCCAAACCCGATCCGGACCTGAAAGTGAGAACGGTGCTGGACCGTGCGGCGGCGAAGATCATGGGAAAGTTCGACCCCACAACCACGGGCAAGCAGGGCGCTGGTTGGAGCGAGACGGACTGAAGTGCTTGGAGCAACTGGCCCGGCCGGTCTCCCGTGGTACGGATGATAGCGGCGAACGACGACACCCCACGATTGTAGCTTGACAATCAGGCCCCAGCGGCCAAGCCGTCACAGCGCCGCTATTTTGAATCTTGCTTCACGCTACCTGCTGCTCTGCGAAGCCATGGAATCTAACCAGGAGCAGTTTGTTTTTACCGTCTTTGAGCATCTTTTCAAAGAGCGTGGTTTGCCGCGGACGATACGCACGATCGCTCGAGGTAAGTCCGTAAACTCGTTATATACTGGTCTCCAATTGGAGCGCATCGGCCTGCGTCAGACCAAATCGCTCAAACGGATCGAAGTGCAGGCGCTGGAAAAGCAACCTGCCGACACCCTTCTGACTATAGAAGCCATCGAGGGGACGGCTGGATTGATGGGCGGGCAGTGTTGCTTGGCAGAATTTACAGTCACGAGAATCGATTTATGAAGATCGTCGTCGATGCGATCACATTATTACTGCCCAGCGCCGGAGTAAAAACCTACTTGCATTACTGGCTGCTCTCTCTGCAGCGGGAGGCGCGGAAATGTGGCGATGTCGTAGGTACTTATCCATGGCGCATCGTGGTGCCAGTTTTGCCGGATCATGAACATTCCGTTGAAAGTAACCAGGCAACAGCCAGGCGTTTAAGGCTCATTCATTTTGCGAATGTGCGGTTGAATCCATTGATCAATCTGCTAGCGGCCGGGGCCGACGTATTCCACTGTTCTCAGCATACGGCGAACCTGCCCCTGCGAAAGACGATTACCGCCACCATTTTCGATTTCTCCTGCTGGCGGACACCCGAGCATCACATGATTGCCAATATCGAAGCGAGCCGCCGGTACGGGGAGAGGATTCTGAAGAGATCGTCCGGCTTGATCGCGATATCACATCATTCAAGCAAGGATGCCGTTGAGATTTTAGGCATACCCGAGACGCGAATACGCGTGATCTATCCAGGGGTGTCGGAGGCCTTTTTCAACGTAGGGCCTGGGTGCGCGAATAGCATTCGTGGCCACTATAAGCTGGATGCTCCCTATATTCTTTTTGTCGGTTGTATTGAGCCCAGAAAGAACATTCCTACTCTAATTCGAGCTTACCTGCGGACCAAGGAAGCGCTTCGCCGCGAGGTGCAGTTGGTCGTCGCTGGACCATTCGGATGGGAGAGCGAACAGGTACGGACAATGCTCGCTCAGAGTGGTGCCAATGTGCGTTACATCGGCTACGTCCCCGAAGCAAACTTACCGGGCTTGGTTCGCGGCGCCCTCGCGCTGGTGTACCCGTCGTTTTACGAAGGTTTCGGGCTACCGGTAGCGCAGGCGATGGCGGCCGGCATTCCGGTAATTGCCTCTAACCGCGCATGCCTCCCGGAGGTTGTCGGCGACGGAGGGATGCTGATCGATCCGGACTCAACCGAGGATCTGACCGCATCGATTGAGCGGCTTTGCGCCTGCCCGAGCTTTGCTGATGAACTGGGCGCGCGCGGCAAAATCCACGCTCAGAGATTCAAGTGGCCGGCGCGCGCCGCCGAATCGCTCCGTTTCTTTCACGAAGTACATGGCTGACACTGGACGTAGACCAACGGATGATTCCGGTCGCGGAGGCTTTTGATTACGAAGTCTTAGTCGGTGCGCCGTGGCTCTGCTTTATTAATACGAGACCGTATTTGTGAAACGGTGTGCTTAGCTAAGCTGGGTGCGGCGGGGTTTGGCGATCTGAGAGATGACGTCCCGGTAGGTCTGCTCCACCAGATCCCAGCGATAGTTCGATTCTACGTAGAGCCGGCCCTGTCTCCCAAGAGTAGCTCGCATGTCGCGGTCAGAGAGTAACATGTTGAGAGCCTCTCGAAACTCGCCATAGTTGGAATACCAGAGTCCGCCGTTGGACCGCAGACACTGACTGACCAGGACCGGAGAATTTCCGTTAACTAACATAGGCTGCCGGTGCATCCAGGTTTCAAGCGCAGCCATGCAGAGGCTCTCGAAGGGCGACGGTGCGATACCAACGTCGGTCACGCTCAAGGCCTGATACTTGACGTAATCCGACACATAGCCGGGAGATAGGATTTGTGCGTGGGGTTGTAACGGCAGGGTCCGCCGGCCCAAGAGTAAGAGGATTACATCCTTGCGCTGTTCCGCTTCTACAAACCGGCTAAAGAAATCCACCAGCTGGTCGCATCCCTTAGCGTTCTCCACCCTGCCCACAAAGGTCAGCACCTGCTTGTCTTGGAGCCGCTGCCTGAGTTTTTCCCACAAGCCATCGGGTTCACCGGGCTGGGGCTCTTCTACCCCAATGCCGGCCACGCGTCCGACGGAACTTGGAAGGTTGAACCGGCGTTGGGCCAGAAAATGCTCCTCCTCTGTGTTGAACAGGAGATGGGGAGTCGTCCGAAATAGATCGTCCAGAATATGCAGATAGAGCGATGTTTCGTCGTGCACCGTAGGCACGAAGATGGCCCGCGATTTCAAGAGGGGAAGAGTCTGTACGGCCGTGTAATAGAGGTAGGTGAATACGATGAATGCCTCGTAGTCCTGCTGGTGATCGCGTACATAGTGGACCAAATCCGGCGTGTAAGGCCCTTGCAGGCGCACCATGTGTTCCTCCTCAGCCGCCGAAAGCTGAGTAAGAAAGATACGATCGTAGATCTTGTGAAACTCGACTAAGTTCCGTTCCTCCTCGGTCCGAAAACGTCGCACCGTGACGCCATTGAGTTCCTGCAGTCCCGGCGACAGGACGTTCTTCCAGCTCAAATGATCCGTCGCGCAACTAGTCAGCACGTCAACCGCATAGTGGGCTGCGAGGCGCTCGGCCACCTGACGGCACATGCTCTCCGAGCCGCCCGTCAACTCCTCTCCGTACCTTTGGATGATGAATGCGATGCGGGGTTTGCCGCTGTTCATAAGTCTTCCACTTCCTGTATCAGAGAGAGTAATTGAGCCTCAATAACGTCCGGATGAAATACGGTTTCGTACCGCCGGCGGCCCCTATGGACAAGGTCTCGCATCACGGCCCGGTTCGTAACGGCCTCATCGATCCCTTCAGCCAGTGTATGGGCGTCGAACACTTCGGAAACGATGCCGCATCCACCGCAGGTTTCGCCCACAGCGGTATTTGCCCACGCCACGATCGGTACGCGGAAAAACATGGCTTCGGCCAGAGGCACGCAGAAGCCTTCATGTTCGCTGACACAAAGGAACACCGACGCGATGTTATAGTATGCGCGCAATTGGGATAACGATACACCGTGCGCGAGATGCACGGAATCGTCCACTTCCAGATTGCGGGCGTGTTGTATAAGATCTTCCCGATACTGTGTGAGCGCAACATCCAAATTGCCCACCAGGAATAGCCGTGCCGGCCTAACTGCCAGAGCCCGATAGCCGGCGAACGTTTCGATCGCTTTGAAATGGCCCTTATTCGGCCGAAAGGCGCCAACAAAGAGAAGATTCGGCCCCTCGTCGCGATACTTGCCGGCGATGATGGTGTCGAGGGGAGCGCGGCCGAGATCCTCAATGCGGTGCAGCGGGGGGATCACGCGGCAGCGTTCGCGCGGAACGCCCAGGCGAGTGAATTCGTCTGCGTTGAACTGTGAATCTCCCCAGACGAAATCGATGCGGAGCTTGGCCAGGCGTCCGGTCGCCTCCACGCCACTGATGCAAGAGCGATAGTAGTTCTCCGCGTAACCCGCGAAGTAGCGTGGCGGCGTGACATTGTGGTGTTTGATGACGGTCCGGTTTTTCGACCTCGCCAGAATTCTTTCACCGGCTTGCCAGTCAGTGGAATGATGATAAATGAGAATGGCGGCCGTGTCCTTCCACAGTTGCTGGGGCGCGGCGCGGGTTTCGGCCGCCAGCGAAGCCAAACTCGGATCGACATGGTCGGCAAAGATATGTGCGTCGTATCCCGCGCGGCGGAGGATCTCGTAGCTCTTCAGTACGTCGTTACCGATCGCGTCGTTCGGCGCAAAAGTCGGCAGCAGGAGGAAGACAGATCTCTTTGACTTGGAACTAGACAAAGAATCTGTTCTCCCCTAATCCCTCCGCACAGACTGCGGGCTTCAGAGCCGTTGAACCTCCGCCACCAAAGCCAACAGCCGGGTCTGAATGGCTTGCGGAGAAAAGGCCGACTCGTACCGGGCGCGCCCGCGCTGCGCCAGGGTGCGTGAAACCGTGGGATTCTCCGCGCACTCCTCGATCCCCCTCGCCAGCCCTCCGGCATCGAAATCCTTAACAATGATTCCGGCTCCGTCGCAGGTTTCGCCCACGGCGGTGGTGGCCCACGCAACGATAGGGATGCGAAAGCACATGGCCTCCACCAGGGGAACACAGAAGCCCTCATGTTCACTGACACACAGAAAGAGTGAGGCCACCAGGTAGTACGTGCGGAGTTGACCTCGAGATACCGACGGGGCCAGAATCATGCTATCCTCCGCTTCCAGCATGCGCGCATACTGCTTCACTTCTTCAACGTAGTCCGCGAGACGGGGGTCGAAGGAGCCGACAAAGAATAGCCGGGCGGGGCGTTCGGACAACTCGCGGTAAGCGGCAAATGTCTCGATCGCTTTGAAGTGACCTTTGTTCGGGCGAAATGCACCGACGAAGAGGATATTCAGTGCTGTGTCGCGATAGGTTCCGGTGACGACTGCGTCCAAAGGAGTACGGCCGAGATCCTCCGTATCGTGAAGGGGCGGCACAACCCGGCACCGGTCCGCAGGGACGCCGAGGCGAACGAATTCCTCACTGTTAAACTGCGAATCTCCCCAAACCCGGTCCACGCGCATTTTGGCAAGGCGTTCCGTAGCTTCCACTCCCTTCAGACATGCCGAATAATAGAATTCCGGGTAATTCCTGTAAAACTCCGGCGGCGTCACGTTGTGGTACTTAATTACCACCTTATTCCTCGAGCGACGCAAGATCTCTTCTCCCAAGGGCCAGTGGATGGCGTGGTGATAGATGAGGATGGCTTGAGGATCCAGCCAAAACTGATCGGCGTCCAATCGCACGTTGACGCCGATGGACGCCACGTCTGCATAAATGTGCTCCGCGAAAACCGTCGTCGGATACCCGGCTTGACGCAGTAGGTGGTACATACCAAGCACGTCATTGCCGACCGCATCGTTACGCTGGAGCGTCGGCACCAGGAGAAATATCCGCGGCTTTAGAGGGATCAATGCGGCCGCTCCCCAGAGCCAGCCTCACGCCTGCCATCGTCGAGCGCGGCGCCGCCGGATTCCCTTTCGTCAATCAGGAGTTCTATTCGAAAATTGGTCCTTTGGAGTGCCGTGACCACTTCCTCCAGCGCTGTCGTTTGGTCGTCGATAGCGGCGATCAATTGCTCCTGGGTTGCCTGTAAATTCGGAATCAACCAGAAAAGGGAACGGCGCATGATGCCAACGGCAAGCGCGCCTAGTTTTCCTCTCAGCGTAGGTGGCGCAGGAGGCATACCGCCAATGTGGGCCACGCCGGCGCGGAGGCTACCCATGCGAGCTCGCAGCCTCGAGACTCTGGCGACCAAATCGGCCGGCAGGCCCTTTCGTGCGTTACGCATGGCGTCAGCTCTGCGCTGATTTTCGGCGCGCATACGCTGCCGGATGGCGGACATGATCACTGAGACATCCACGGGAGAAGGCAGGCCAGTGTTCATGGCTTCAGAACGTAAGGCGTTCACTCATACACCGCCCAAAGTAACTCCGCACACCGCGGGGAGTCCACCCAATCGATTATAGCGGACGGCGGCCGAATCGCACTGGGCGAAGTAAGCCCTACTGCCCAAATTTTTCCGGCTCCGGTTGACGCCGCGATTTACTGTAGCAACTGTTCCTCCAGCGTTTTGTCGGGTCCATAAAAAAGGGTCCAACCCCGCCAATTAGCCTTCTGGCAGACTAGCGGGCGTCGTCCTACGTGAGGAGTAACGTGGACGGACTGGCCCACTCAGTACTAAGTTGGACAATGACAAGTACGCCATTGATCTTAGATTAGTTGTACTGCCATAGTGGGCGTGATACACTCCATCGGTTAACCAAGTTTAGAAGCTTAGCAGAAGCTTGGCGCCAGCCTTCTGGGGCCGACCGAGGAGGCATGGTTTTGTCCGCAATTTTTCGCCAGTTTTTCGCTGAACTTCTAGTCATACTTCTCAGTTTGCAGACCGGGGTTGTCCGCAGCCAAGACTTTGCCGGCTCATCGCGCTCTCGCAGTGGCTATGCTTCGCTGCCCGTAACGTCCTCTCCCGCTGCCGCTTCCGAAATTGCAACCGCCCCCGCGGTTTCCGCCGGAAAAGCTTTCAGCGTGGCTGCCAAGCCCTCTAGCATTATCCCGGCGCCCTTGTTCAAGTCGAAGTATGTACCGGTAGGTCCAGAAGATCCAGCGGACCCCTACATCATCGCCGAAGCGACCGCGCTCGGCAATAATCCGAGTCAGATCTTCGCTTTCGTGCGCGATAAAGTCGCGATTACATCTTATGTGGGCTCAGTGCGAGGGGCGCGCGGCACGCTGTGGGCCATGGCCGGAAATATGTTGGATAGAGCCAGTCTCCTGGTAGCGCTGCTCGGCGCGGCTGGCTTCACGGCTATCTACGAACACGTCAACATCGCAAACGTTGACTCCACGGTTTATCACAACATCATCAACAGGCTGGTTCCGCAGCCCAGCCAACTGCTGGGATGCATCCCTCCGAACACGAACCTATACGATCCGAACGTCATTGGACCCGCGCAGGGAGGCACCCAGGATTACTATTGGGTGGAGTACGGCCCGAGCAATATCCCGCTCGACCCCAACATACCGGGCGCTCAACCCGGCCAAAGTTTCCAGACTCCCGATTCCAGCTCCGGTTTCACCACCGTTCCTCAGAATCTGCGCCAGGAAGTAACCATCAAGATCAACGCAGAGATCTATAACCAGGCGAGCAGCCTTTTCGGATTCGGCCCCAGCACGACCACGGTTCTTACCCAGACCTACGATGCGTCCGCGCTGGTGGGCAACGTGATCACCGCTGGAAACTTCGTGACGGGCTCTGGCGGCGGCGCGCTGGATTTGACCGCCACCACGTTCACATACACTCCCTACATTCTGATCGGTTCGGGAGGTCCCGACGTAAGCCAGGATTCCATAGTCACCGGGACCCCCTATCAGGAGTTCTTCACCAATTTTCCGCTTTCCAGCCAGATATTGACTGGATTGTTCCTCGAAATCGACGCCGATAACGTCACCTATCAACAAACCGCGTACACGCACACGATCTTCGACCGCCTCGGACCGGCCGCGCGGCAAGGAAACGCTTCCGTACAACTGAATCTGCCTCCGACTCCCGCGCCCGCGGTCACCGATTTCGATCTCACCACGGTGAACATCAACACCTCGCGGCAGCCGACCAGCTCCGTTCAAGCGCAGCAGACCCGGCTGACGAACGCCTACAACGCCTACGAAGCCATCAAAGCGGAACTGGCCTCGGTCCCCACCAGCGGTAAGCTCACCGACAGCCAGCAGGAAACCGTGAATCAGGGCGTGACGCTCGGCAAATATATGACCATCGCTGAGAACGAGCTGATCACAATGGCCTACAATGCGTCGGCCGACGTTCTTGCCTCACAACTCCAGACCGGCTATTTTTCCATTGTCTTTCCCGACTCTCCCCGCCTGACCGTCGCGCAGAGTTCCTACAACAACGGAAACTCCACCGAGATGCTCGATGTGCTCAAGAACGATATGGTCGTGATCTCGGCGTATGGCCAGAACGTAAACGCGCCCTACCAGGAAGAAGTGGAGCGCGGCATTCTCGAGTCGCTGATGGAAAGCACTATTTTGAATCAGGTTACCGGCCAAACCGCGACTGGCATTGGCGACGTGTTCGGCGCACTCGGCAATCCGAACCTGCTCACCGTGGTTGGCCCCGCCATGGGATCGATTCCGTCCAATCCGGACGCGCTCTCCAGCACCACTCTGTCGGCCAACGCGCAGACGTTGATTTTGGATGACGTACAGAACGGCCAGGTGGTGATCACACCTAACCAAATGGTGACAGTGAACGGCGCCACGACTGTAGGATGGTGGGAAACCGATCCGAATACGGGCCACACCATTAGCCATTTCGTCGACGGCGGGCATCAGGCGATCATCGAAGATGCGGACCTTGAACTTACCCTCGAAGTCTACAACGGAATTGTGGCGGAGGGCATCGGCAAAATTGAAGGGTGGGGACTAACCGGGATTGCCTACGCAGCCTCCGTTCTCACCCTGGTTTCCGAACCTGATAAGGATACAAAGGAGCTCGAGGTTGGAAGCGGCGCAGGCGAAGTCGCGCAATTCATGCTCATTTTCAACAAAGAGATACTCCTCCTCAAAGCTATCGGAGGCCCCACCCCACCCAACGGCCTTAGCCTTATCGGTGAATACGTGGGCGGGCTCGCTGAAGGAATCGAGAACGGCGAAGAGTGGGTGAAGGCGAATTTGCCGCTCGATCCCCCGGTCGTGGACTTCGTTACAACTCCGCTTGGTCCAGTCCCCACGTTCACTTCCGGCACAACGGCCGGCGTCCACTTGGGAAGCGTCACGGTGGACCCGACTTACACCATGCCGTTCAATGGCAACCAGCTTCCGTTCGTATTCGATCTGCCTATTACAAACACCGGCCCCAGCACGGACATCTTCAACATTGGCATCAATGCCATCTCGCCAGGATTCCAGGTTTACCCGAGTATCGGTTCCCTCACGCTGCAAGGTGGACAAACCGGAATGGTCAATGTTTGCGTCGTGCCAAACGACTTAACTGGGGACTCGATCCCCGCAGTCGGAACCGGCATAAATTATTCGGTGAACGTAACCAGCGCCACCAACTCTAGCGTGACCGCTTCCACACAGCCCAGCTTCAGTTCTCCGCCTCTGGCCTCGATTGGCATGTCCATCGATCCGCTCACCCTGTCGGTGGCGCCAGGTGGAAGTGTCTCCGCAAATCTGAATGTCAGTGCGGTGGGAAATGTCGCGCCAGGGCCGGTTACGTTGACCGCCGCGCCTCCCACTGGAATCACGGTCGGCGGCCTGACGTCGCCTGCCAGCCTGCCGCTCGGCGGAATCGCTACGGAAGCATTGTCCTTTGCGGCCGCCGCCGGTTTGGCGAACGGTACATACAACGTGCCGTTGACTGCCTCCTACACGCCCTCGGGCGGAACGGCGCAACAGTTTTCACTGAGCGTGCCGGTTTCAGTGTCATCCGTCGGCACATGCGCGGTAACCGCCGCTTCGGCAGCCACACAAGTGAGTAAGTCTAGCCTGGCATCCGACCTGGCTCAGCTCGCCATCGACATGAATAATGCCGCCTCCGCTCCGTCTAACTCCGCTCTGGTCAACCGCGTGGTCGGGGACATGACCTTCATGATTAGCGGCGAACTGACGGCATCGTATTTCCAAAACTTAGTACCAAGTCTCACGTCGGCCACAAATGCCGTAGCTTCCGCAACTCCCGCCACGCTGCTTACTGCGCTGACCAATCTGAACACTTTGCTATGTTCCCTTGGCAACTTGTTGACTCAGGTTAATACCACGAGCACCAGTATCGCTTTGGCCCAAAGCAGCACGCTCTTTGAAACGGGCGGCGCCACCGGCCCGAATCAACCCGCCCAATGGTCTATTGTGCTCACCAACAATTCACCGACTTTGCAGGTTTACACGCTGAGCGTCACGGGCGTGCCAAGCGGAGTAACATCCCAGTTCAGCCAGCCTACCATTACGCTCGGACCCTCCGGCAGCGGAAATAACACTTCGTATAACGCAGTCACGCTTACGCTGACGCCGGGCGCGACGTTCAACCAGCCGTTTTCCTTCAATGTAGTCGCGACACCGCAAGGTGCGCCTAATTTCGCAGTTTCGGCGCCCGGTACGCTGCTGGTGCGGCCGGAAAGCATTTACGTCGATCAGGTCACGGCGACGCCGCAGTCCGCCAATCCGGGGACGCCCGTTACTATTACGGCGCGCCTTTTCGCGGTCGTAAACGAGCAAATCGACACCTATGCCGTCCTGAGCATCACCGATCCGAATGGGCACGTATTGTGTTGCGGATATCAGTCGAATCAGATCGTCCTCAGCCCGTCGTCCACCATCCAAACCGTTACGTTCGGTCCCATCGCCACGACTAGCTTCATCGATGGTGTCTATTCGCTGTCGGTACAGAGCCAAAGCGGGGGTATCCTGCAGAGCAACACGGCCACGGGATCGCTGCTCATCGGCGCGCCACTATCCGGCGTGCTCACCGCGACTCCCTCCACCGTGCCTCCTGGATCGAGCACCGTGCAGGCAAGTCTGACCATCAGCCGCGACAGCGTTACAAATCCCGTCTCCACGCTTATCGGAAGCGTGCCGGTGAATGGAGTGCCGCGCAGCATGGTGCTGTATTCCAATGCTGCCGTCACGGAAAACGGCGGCCCGCAACAACTCGCCTATGTCTGTTCGGATTCCCAGGTGAATATCGTTGATGTCAGCACTCCTGCCAGTCCGAAAGTCCTCAGCACCTTCGCCAGCACTCTGCTGACCGAAAGCGGAGCCGCCGCCGGATTCACCGGGGTTAGCTGCGGAATCTACGGCAGCGACCTGATCATGGGTTATAGCCGCGAAGATGGAAATACTTCGAGCAGCCCCACCGCCGTTCCCACCTATTTCGCGGTCTTCAGCCTGGCCAATCCCTTAGCGCCAGTGCAAGTGGGAAGTGTGACGAGCATCGATCGGCCGGACAGCGCCGGCGGCATCTATATCCTCGGCTCTTCTGCCCTGCTCTTTCAAAACGACGTTCTATATAATCCGTACTCGGACTTTATCTTCCAGCAGAACGGCGACGTCTGGTCGCTCAACCTGACAAACGCGCCTACCACGGGAAGCGTCGCATTCCTGAGCGATCTTTATCCTTGCGGCGGCATCAATACAACGACCAACGCCTGTAACGACGGAGTTACGGTCGACGGAACCTTCGTTCCCAACAGCCAATATACCGGCGGCCCTTACGCGGTCCATCCCGGCACGGAGGTCAACAGCACCACGGCCTATTTCGCGTCCAGCAGTTCCAGCGGCGGCAATATCGAGGAGCCCGGCAGTCCGGCTTTCGATGGGCAACTGGTGGTGGTGAACGATTCGAATCCGTCTGCATTGAATATTGTGACAAAAGTAGACGTCCCGCAAGCGGCGTATCTGACAGACGTCGCCGTGCAAGGAAACATCGCGGTGGCCGTGGGCGACAGCACCGGCATATACGACATCAACTCCGGATATGTCGGCACCCTGGTGATCGCATCGTTCAACATCAGCAACCCGCAAAGTCCAGTGCTTTTGAATACCGTGGTCACGGCGCTCACCGACAAGGGGGGCGCCACCATCGTTCCGCTCGGCAATAATACATTCGCCGTGGGCGGGACCTCGAACAACGGTACCGGCTCACTGGTGTTAGTGGATGCGTCCACTCCCACCGCGCTGCGCTATGTGCCTTACACCGCGCTCTTCGTCGCCAGCCCGGAAATTGCGAATCCGCCCTACTTCTACACGTTGAGCGGCGTGCCCAGCGCCACCACGAACCAGCTCTCCATCTTCGAGCTCAGCACCATCAATGGCCCGCAGCTTTCGGTGTCTTTACAAATTCCCACCACTGGCAATGCGTCGCTGGTTGCCGGCTCATTCAATCAAACGCCCACTAGTTCGACGGCCAGCACGGGCTATACCACGTATGTCTGGAATCAGCCGAGCCTGAATACGATCACGTTCAATATGAAACTAAACGGCGTGAATCCCGGCGATGTCACCACGCTGGTCAATGGCGGCGCCATGAATTACACCGCGCCGACCATCGGTGCGGGAACCATCCAGCTTAGTCCGCTGAGCGTGCTGACCCAGCACATCCTGAGTATCTCGCCGGTCACCCAAAGCGTAAACGCTCCGGGAGTCACTGCGAATTACACCGCCACAATCACCAACCCCACCACGGTGTCTCAGACGTTCAACCTGTCTGTCCTCGCGCCGCCGGGTTGGACCAGCGTGGTTCAGCCGAGTATCGTAGTCGCCGCCGGCGGCAGTCAGAACTTCAACGTCGCCGTAACGCCCCCGCTCAATACGCAGAACAGCGCTAGCTTTAACGCTGCGGCGAACAGCGTCAGCGGTCTTTCCGATTCAGTGCCCGCTCAGTTGAATGTCAACAACATCGGCAACTACGAAACAACCTTGGGCGGAAATAACGGGGTAACCTATGTCAGCTTCACGGCCAGCGTCTCACCCAGCCAAGTGACCGCTGGACAGGGGGCCATCTCACAGCCGTTTAGTATCTCGATCACCAACACCGGGAACAACGTTGCCACCATCCAGTTAAGCTACCCCACCAACTTACCGAGTGGTTGGTATGTCAACGGCTATGCGCCCGCCTACTATGTCACCGTCCAACCCAACACCACTTCGGTGATCTCGGAAACACTTGGCCTCCCAGTCGGCGTCACGCCCGGCCCTTATCAGATTACAATTCCCGTAACCGATTACCAGGCCACGCAAAATGTGACTGTCACCGTGAACGTGGCGGCAGCCGGCATTGCCGGGTACATCACGCCCAACGTCGGGCCGCCCACGGCCAACGAATTCTCATTGAACCTGACCAATCAGGGCAGCGCCACGGACACTTACAATCTCTCGGTGGTGGGACCGCTGGGGCAGGTGGCAACGATCGAGTCTTCCACCGGCCCCATTGCCGCCAAAGCGGGTTCGTACAACATCCCCATTACCCTGAAACCGGTGAATTATGTGATCCCGGCCAACACGCAGCTGGAGATCAAGGCGGTATCAACCAACAATCCGAGCGTTCAGCTTTTGGCGACGGCAACCGTCCAAGTGCCGCAGACCAAAAGTGTCACTTCGGCCATCGTGCCTTCGCCCATCAGCGTCAGCACGAATCCGGGTACGGCGAACCTTCTCTTCGAGGCCACCAACACGGGGAACGTCCTGGATTCTTATTCGGCCCAAATCACCGGCACAACCGGGCCAGTAACAGCGTCGCTGTCCTCTCCGGCATCGCCGTTCTACGTAACGCCGCTCGGCACCGCGCAGATCCCGTTGAACGCCAATGTCACCGGCTCCGGAAAGAGCACGGTAACCGTGGCTGTGACTTCGCTCACCTCGCCCTCGGTGACATCCAGCTCAACCGTCACCATTAACGGTCCCGCGGCGCAGACGCTTCCATCGGCGAATGCGGGGACTGGCGGAAACATCCCGTTGCATCGAATCGCGATTCTTAACGGATCGGCCAGTGCCGATACGAACACGCCGCCACTCACACTCAGCTATGTCTGGATCTTGGTCTCGGTTCCTACCGGCAGCGCCGTCACCACAGCTTCGATCCGCTTCCCCACTTCGCCCGAGGCGGTCTTTATGCCGGATGTCTTGGGCGCCTATACATTCAAGCTCACTGTCACGACATCGGTGGGACCGTCCAGCGCGAACGTGACCTACAAGGCGCAGATCTTTCCGCCAGTGGCGGTGCCCGGCAAGCCGCAGAATGCCGAAAAGGGGAAATTTGTGTTCCTCAATGGCAAGGATTCCTACGATCCCAACAGCCTGTCGATCACGTTCGCCTGGACGTTCGCCTCGCTGCCCAGCGGCAGCGCATTGACGGCGGCCAGCCTGCTGAACGCCACCACGCCCAAGCCATTCTTCACGCCCGACGTCAATGGCGTGTATACGCTGCAGCTCATCGTCAACAACGGAACGCTGTCCAGTACGCCCGAGACGGTTCAGGTTACCGCCGCGACCGGTAGTCTTCCACCCAATGCCAATGCCGGCTACGATCAGAACGCGCTGGTCAACCAGACCGTCACGCTGAACGGATCGAACAGCTTCGATCCGAATTCGCCGCCTCTTTCGTTCACCTCTCTCTGGACTATCAAGAGCGTTCCGGCAGGGAGCGCATTGACGAACGCGCAAATCCTGGACGCCGCCACGGTAGGGGCCCAATTTGTCCCGGATGTGGCGGGCGCTTACGTGCTGGATCTCCGCGTGACGAACACCGTGGGCGCGAGCAACGATACCGTCACGGTGAATGCCTTCACCGGCTACATGCAAGGCTATTTGAACGATGTCCCGCCGAACGCGTGGGCTGGAACGCTCCAATACGCCATCCCCGGCAGCACGCAAGTCAGCCTGAATGGCTCGGGGTCCGCCGATCCCGACAACGGTCCGCTGTCTGTCAGCTATAACTGGTGGCTGAACGCGCTACCCGCGTCGAGCGCGGCAACGCTAACGAATCCAGCCACCGAAACGCCCCACTTCATACCGGATCTCACCGGCTACTACATTCCGCGCCTGGAGGCGTCCGACGGGTTTGCTTCCGGCTTCTCCAATGTGCTGATCGTTGCTGCTCAGAAATGCGACGCGGATGCCAATGGAGTGATCAACCAGATCGATATTGATCTGATCACGGCGGCACTCGGTCAAGCCGCTCCACCGAACGATCCGAGCGATCCGCTGGGCGCTGGCACGGTGACGCAAGCGGATCTGTCGTATTGCGAGGCGCTGATCACAACGTCGCTGCCGAACGCAGGCTCGAACCCGCCGTCGTTGACCTTCACGGGCGCGGTGGGAACAACTCCGAATTCACAGACGCTTTCAGTGACCTCTAGCGGAGCCAGCTTTAGTTTCACCGTGGGTACGGATTCGGCTTGGCTAACGGCCACTCCCGGCTCGGGCGATACCGCGAGCAACACGATCACCGTGTCGGTAATCACCACCGGCCTCACCGCGCAGACATTGAACGGGAATGTCATCATTACTTCATCTGGAGCAGGCAACAGCCCGTTCAAGATACCGGTGACGCTCACGCTGGAGGGCACGTCTATCCTTGCGATCTCGGGAACTCCGCAGATCGCCGATTTGGGTGTCCAGTTCGGGACCGCGTTCCAGGCCACCGTCAGCGATACCAACGGCCCCGTAAAAGGCGCCACGGTCACGTTCGCTGCCCCATCTACGGGCGCGAGCGGAACTTTCCCCGGAAAGCTTACGTCCGCCACGGCGGTCACCAATAATTCGGGAATCGCCACGGCGCCAGCCTTCACGGCCGGCAGCACGGCGGGCAATTATACTCTTACCGCGACCGTAGCCGGCGCCGCGTCGGCCGCTAACTTCGCGTTGACCAATGCAGTCGCGGGTGCCACGACGCTCGGAGGATTGATCGGGCTCAAGTCTGGACCGGCCAGCGCCCGTGTATGGCCTATTGAGGTGGTGAACAATGGCAAAGGGTCCGCCCTAAGCACCGAGCTTTCCAACATCACGATGGTGCAGACCAACGGAGCCGCCTGCACGCCGGTCATCACAACTCCGATACCTGTGCAAGTCGGCAACATTGCGCCGCAAGCGAACGCGACGGTCGATGTCACCATCGATTTCGCGGCATGCGCTTCCACCGCCGCGTTCAAAGTAACAATAGATGAGACGGCGAATGACGGCGCGGCAACTGGAACGATCGTTCGCTTAAATCAATTTCAGTGAGGAATTATAAACGGAGGAACTAAATGCTAAGAACGTTTTATATAATCGCAGTCGGATTTTTGCTCATTTGTATTAGCGCGATGGCTAATCCTGTGCTCACATTAAGCCCTACGGATGGGACCGTGTCGGGACTGCCCGGAAGTACCGTCGGATGGGGTTTTACTCTCACGAGTGACAACCCAAATGACTATTTGCTGGTGGTCGACTCCGATTTCTGCGAAAGCGGCCAGCCCGTGACCGGGCCTTGCTCACAGGCACTCGGCACTTATAACGATTTCATCGCGAGCAACGGGACGGTCGTTTCACCGGACAGCGAAGTCAACCAATCGTTCGACGCCACTGGAACCGGCGTGGGCGAGTACGCCATCAACAGCACCGCAACTCCCGGTCAAATCGATGAAGGTTATCTCGAAGTAGTCTATAACTTGTATAGCGGTGATCCCTTCACCGACCCTGACGCCACTCCGGTCTCCGGCGACCTTTTCCTCACCGCTGCCGCCCAGGTCGTTGTTTCCGGCGCCACCACCGTGCCCGAGCCCCGTCTTCCAATTTTCCTGGGATTCGGTATCGCGACGCTGGCCGCATTCGACGCGGGATCGAAACTGAAAGCCCGGATCAAGTAAGTGTCATTGCGAGGAGAAAATAAACGGCCTCAGGCCCTGGCCTGTCCTATGCCAACGGTTCTGGTCGTTCCAGGCCAGCCGTGCGGGCGCCACTCAGTGCGTCGGGATTGATTCATCCGAGACTTTTGTGCGCGAAGCACGAGCAATCGCGATTCTGCTGGGCATCAAAAACTGTCAGTTCCAGTCCCGGTTACTCGAGACTGAACCCTGGTGGGAGGAGGGGTTCAACCGGAAATCACGTTGATGCTTGGTCTCTTTTATCACCTCGTGGATTCGATCTTCGTGCTACGAAAAGCGGCAAGTCTCACCTTGGAAACATTGGTGGTTGATACCGATATCCTCCCAGGCGATGGCTCCTTCCTGGCAGTGGTGCCAAGAGATCCCGACGAACCGACGACCCGCGGATCCAATTTGGTCTCAAATCTAAGGGTTGTGCCCACCAGGCAGGCTCTGTTGAGCCTCATCGCGGACGCTGGATTTGAGGATATGGAATGCCTTGATCCAGATCCCCGCATGCCACCTGAATACCTCAGCGGCAGGCGGCTAAGTGTCATTGCGAGGAGAAAATAAACGGCCTCAGGCCCTGGCCTGTCCTATCACCGAAAAAACATCGCTCTGAATGCTCACGCCCTTGCCCGCCAGTTGCTCGGGCGCCATGTACGCAGGCGTGCCCGCGTGGGAAGTGAGGCGACGATCCTGGGCTACGTGCTGGCGCACGAAATTGCGCACGTCTTACAGGGGATCGCGCGCCATTCCGCGACGGGAATCATGCGGGCGCGCTGGACCGATAATGACCTCAGACAGATGGGTATCAGAGTGCTAGCGTTCACTCCCGAGGACGTCCAATTGATCCGGCGCCTTCTCGCACACCGTGATGCGTCGGCGGGTTGTTCCGAACTGCTGAGTGCCAAGCTCTGAAGCCTGCGGCCACTTGTGTCCAGTCGGGAGTGTCACCCTTTCAAGGAGCGAAGAACACCTGGCAGCGCACAGAAAAAGTCCCCTCGAAGTCGGCGACGATCCCAGTGCCTGAATAACGCGCTATACGGAAAGTGAGATTGGTGGATGCGAGCAATGAGTCCGATTCTGGGACTTGGCCATACGGGAAACACCCCCGTTAATTATGATTTCGGGCGGTTT
>PMUP01000105.1 GCA_003166865.1 Bryobacterales bacterium | reverse complement strand
CCGATCTCGTCCAAAAACAAAGTGCCGTGGTTAGCCCGCTCAAACCGTCCAACACTGCGCGCGACCGCGCCGGTGAAGGCGCCACGCTCATGTCCGAACAGTTCGCTTTCGAGCAGACCGGCAGGAATAGCGGCGCAGTTCACCTTCACAAAGGGGCCATTCGATCTGTCGCTGCACTTGTGAATGGCCTCAGCAATCAGTTCCTTGCCAGTTCCTGTTTCCCCGTTAATCAACACCGTGGCGTTGGTCCGGGCCACGATCCGCACCATGCCGAGTACCTGCCGGAGAGCAGCGCTGTTACCGATAATGCAGGGTCGTCCGCTGCCGCAGAGTTCCCTGCTTTCGAGGGCCACATTCGCCGACGTCGCATCCCCGATGTCAAAGGATGGCTTATGGTTAACTTCGGGCCGTTTACCTGCCCAGATTGCTTGTGCTGCCATTGTGCTACTCCTTTGGTTAGTTTGCTATTCTTATCCCCTCGCTCATCAAGGCCCCGCTTGGTTGAGCAGGGATCACTAACATCGCAACCCGCCCGCTTTATGCCGCGCGGCCTGCGACTCCCCACGCGTACGCGGCTGCTGATTCACGACCAAACATCAGAACAGACGACCCATTCTCGTGACTCACGTGAATCTAATGCGAGTCTCGGCATTTTGCTTCTCCTTCCGGGCGCCTTAGGCGGCGCGCCTGAGCAGGTCGTGGCTTGGCGCTTGAATCTCTTCAAGATCAAGATTGTTGTCGACGGCTTCCTGGCACCGTATACAAAATGTGGCCCACGGCACCGCGGCAAGCCGCTTTGGGTGGATCTCCTCATCGCACTGCTGGCACGTCCCGAAGTTGCCTTCCTGGATACGACGGAGCGCCGCACGAGCGTTTCGAAGTTGGTTAAACTCACGGTCGAGATTACAAACCGCGAGTGCGCGTTCGGAAGCCGCCTGGATCTCCTCCAACTGATCGGCGCTTCTATCAATCGTGATCCCCTCGCGGTGGCGGGTGAAGCGTTCCAGTTCAGCAACCTTTGCCGTTAGAATCGCTCGAAATCGGTCTAGTTCACTTTTGGTCATCGGATGGCTCCTGACTGGAAATCCTTCTCTTTCCAGGCTTCATTATGGATCTGATCCCGTTTGTCTACATCCCACGATGGAGGTTCCGCGGAACACCGAGATCACGGTTCCAGGTGGTACCACTTTCGGGGGCTATGAGACTAACCTCCACATGTCGGTCACCTCTCCTCAAAAGCTTTTCTATCGCCGTACCGGCCAACCCAAAGGCCCACCGAAGCTGGCCGGCCTTGCTAGAGCCCGCAGCTTATGTTTTGACTGAAGGGTCCGTTGGGACCATATCGGAAACAATCACCCGAGCGTGGAATCCCACGTCACCAGCGCAATCTCCTAGCCGGTTCTTGTCGCCACAGGTCGTCGCGGCCCTTATCGTTCTCGGAGGTCGCGCGGTTTCACCGCTTGGGTTTGCAGACTGGGTCGGGAATCATGCGACACAACTACGAAGCAGTTCTACTGCCGCGAAATCTCAATCCGCTTCCGTCCGAATAGACGTGCATCCACGGACCAGGCCCCAGGCCCGAGCATCGCCAGTGCGGCGCCCAAGGCCCCGAGCCGGACGTGCATCCAGGGATCGCTAGCATGCGACAGGACTAGACACAGCTCCGCGACAGCCATCAGCACGCCCGAGACCGGCGTCCACAAACCAAGCAGCAACGGAACTGCGAAGCAAGCCGCCACCACTTCCAGGATGCCCCTGCTCTGAAGAGACGCCGTCAGCAGTCCGTCAATCCCCTGTAGAACAGCCGTGATCGCCGCTACCGCTCGCACTAATAAGAGTCCGGTTCCCGGCCAACCCTCCGGAAATGTCGCAAAAAGCCGTTGCAATAGTAATCCCGTTCATAGGTTACCTGCACCGATGACACGATCGAAACCCAAGATCACGTCTTTCGCAAACCCCTCTTTCGGGGGGTTAGAGATCGATGATGCCGCGTTTTACTCCGATGGTAACGGCATGGGCCCGATCATGGACAGCAAGTTTGGCGAAAATGCTCTTCATGTGGCCCTTCACTGTTTCTTCCGTGATGGAGAGCTTGGCGGCGATCTCTTTGTTCGCATTACCGCTGGAGATCAGGCTCAGAACCTCGATTTCCCGCGACGACAAGGCGTCATCGCCGGCATGCTCGGCGAGTTCCGCGGCCACCTCGGGCGGGATCCGCTTTTCGCCGGCATGTACCAGACGGATGATCTCCACCAGGTCTTTCCTCACGAGACTTTTGAGCAGGTAAGCTCGAGCGCCGGCTTTGATTGCGCGCAATACCTGGACGTCTCCCGCATACGTCGTCAGAACGATGATTCGCGCCCCAGGGAATTCCCCGCGAATCGCGATCATGGCATCGAGACCGTCCATTTCTGGCATCTGCAAATCCATCATGGTGACATCCGGACGATGTATTCGAAATTGTTCGATGGCCTCGCGACCGTTCGAAGCCTCGGCAACCAATGTCATGTCCGATTCAGTGGACAAAAGCGCGGCCACGGCCTCGCGGAGGAGGGGATGATCGTCGACCGAAAGGACGCGAATGGGGCCCCGATCAGCGCTCATTAGATCCTTCCTTCTTTTTGCGGAATAGCCGAAGACCGCCGCGGCCGCCCGCCTTCTCGTAAACAATGGAGCCTGGAATGCGCAACTCCACCTCCGTACCCGCTCCGACTTCGCTCCACATCTCGAATTCCGCGCCGATTTGTTGGGCGCGCTCGCGCATGCCTGGCAAACCCCAGTGTCCGTCCCGTCCCGCTTGCAGGTGCTTCGGGTCAATCCCTTTTCCATCGTCCCGGACACGCAGCCGAAGAAGACTGTCGCCGTATGTGATGTCCGCTTCGATTTGACTTGCCTGCGCGTGGCGGAACGCATTTTGCAACGCCTCGCGCGCAATTCGATAAATGTCGTCGCGGAGGATTGGGCGGAGGTCCCGCGGCGTGCCCTCTACAGAAACGCGGAACGTCGCCGGACCGGTCTCCCCATCGTGGGAGCCGGCGAGCTCCTCACCTAACGCGGTCACAGCGTGGGACAGTTCGCTGGTAACCGTCGTAGAGGAACGTATGTTCTGAATCGCGTTGCGGCCTTCTACGAGGGCCCGATCGGCCCGATCGAGAACCTTTTCGAGAGCGTCCTTTCCTTTGCCGGGCGGAAGCAGATTGTCTACCGCTTGGAAATGGATCATCAGCGCCTGAAAGCTCTGCAACAGCGTGTCGTGCAGTTCCCGGGCGATGCGCGTACGTTCATCAACACGCGCTTCCATGCGCGTGTTAAATCGCTGCGCGATCTGATGGAGGCGGTACCGATACAGCGCCCAGAGCAATGTCAAGATCAATGCAGCCGAGGTTGCCCAACACCACCATGTGGCCCACCAGGGCGGGAGGATCTCGATGCGAAGCGCCACACCGGGCTCGCTCCAAGGCCCGCTCGTGGTCGCGCCCTGTGCGCGGAACGTGTACGTGGCTGCAGGTAGAGTCGTGTATGTCGCCTGCCTCCGGTCGCTGCCTACTTCGTTCCAATCGCGTTCCAAGCCCTCGAGCCGGTACCGATAGCGATTGGTCGCAGGACTGGCATAACTGAGTGCAGTAAAGGTGATGGTGAAGACGTTTTGTTGGTGAGAGAGAATCAAATCCGTCGTATATGAAATGGATCTTCGGAGAGGGGAATGGCCTCCGATCTCTACCGGATTACCAGACAAACGGAAATCGGTGAGAACAATTGGCGGTGCGGATGAAGAATCCACAACCGTATCGGGGAAAAAGGACGCTCCACCGTTAAACCCTCCGAAGAACATCTCCCCGCTCGGACTTTGGAAGCACGCACCCCAGCCGGTCAAATTTGGGCCCGGCAGCCCGTCAGCAGTGGAGAAGCTCGAAAACGCCTTTTTCTCAGAGTTGAATCGCGCGACACCATTGTTTGTGCTCATCCAGAGATCGCCGACGCCATCTTCAAGGATGCAGCCCACCGCGTTCCCAGGGAGACCATCCTTCTGCGTGAAGGCGGCGAACCTCCCGGACCGCGGATCGAATTTATTCAGCCCATTTTGGGTGCCCACCCACATTGTGCCGAAGCGATCGACGTGCACGGAATTTACGCGGTTGTCGCTCAGCGTGCCCGGAAGATTTCTGTTGTGTTCGTAAGTAACGAACTGCCCCGTCGCTGGATCGAAGTGGACAAGACCTGACGATTCTGTGCCGATCCACATCTTCCCCTCCTGGTCCTCGACCAGGGTCAGGCAAAAGGCGGTCCTCGGCAAATCAATCTTGAAGCCGGTGAACCGTTGGGTTCGCGAGTCGAAACGATTCAGACCGTCGGCCGTAGCGGTCCACAGGGTCCCGCTGCGGTCTACGAGCACGTGCATGACAATATCGTTACTCAGGCTGTACGGATCGGCTGGATTGTGCCTGTACGTCTTGAATTTCCCCGTTTTCCGGTCAAAACGGTGTAGCCCATGGCTGTACGTTCCAACCCAGAGACCCCCTGAGCGGTCTTCGCAAATCGAGACCACGTCAGTACCGACTTCCGGCCCGCCGGTCTTGTAGGCGGTAATGCGCCCTGTCTTGCGATCCAGGCGGATTAGCGCTTCGGGGGTGCCGATCCAAAGGATACCGTGAAGATCCTCGTAAAGTGCGCCCACAAAGGGTTCAAGTGCACTGCCGGGAACCTTGGCTATTCTCTTAAAAGGCGGTGGCTTTGTAGGAAGAAAGGCAGGCGCCATTCTGCCCGGGGCTACCCAGATGTTCCCTACGCGGTCAGCGAACAGGGCGTCGAGTTTATCCTGGGGGAGGCTTTGAGGGTCCGCAGGAAGATTACTATAGTGGATAAATCTCCCGTGCTCCCGGTCGAATTTGAGCAAACCAAGGCCATGCGTTGCGATCCATAGTTCGCCGTTCCCATCTTCCAGCATTGCCG
The DNA here is from genome assembly GCA_003166865.1 of Bryobacterales bacterium. Lineage (GTDB taxonomy): Bacteria > Acidobacteriota > Terriglobia > Bryobacterales > Bryobacteraceae > Palsa-89. Next base: position 4,662 of record PMUP01000105.1, on the reverse strand, counting down.
ATACCCCCGTCACGGTACGCCCACTCTCGGGAAACGCGTAATGGGTTAGCGCGTTGGCTTCGGTGTCCAATACGGCTAACGGATTCGGGGAACCGTGAAAGATCCAGAACGACCCGAAGTGATCCGCATAGAAGCGAAAGCCGTGCATTGCTTCAGGTAGAAGAATACGCCTCGTGACTTTGCCTGCTCTGCGGTCGAATTCGTCCAGATGCCCGTCACTCGCAACCCAGAACGCACCTCTCCCATCTTCACCGCAGTCTGTGATGCCGCTGTTGCTGAGGCTCGAAGGATCGTTCGGATCGTGCGAATAGTGCAGGACGCGCCGTGACGAGGAATCTAGGCTATACAGACCACTGCTGGAAGCTACCCACAACTTGCCGGTGGTGTCTTGAATAATGTGCTGCGCCGACGGGACCGGGTATCTCTCAAAACGCTCCGTCGTCCGGTCGAACTTGTTGAGGGATTTAGCGCATCCGACCCAAAGCGCGCCATCACGGTCTTTGAAGAGCGCGCTAACGTCTACACCGTCGAGGCTGTTTGGATTTGCCGGGTCATGCGCGAAGACTCTGAAGCTATACCCGTCGTAACGGTAGAGTCCATACCGCGTCCCAAACCACATAAAACCGTCGTCGTCCTGCACAATGTGATCTACTTTTATCTGCGACGCGCCTTGTGCTGTGGAAAGGCGTATGAATCGGTTGTCCACGGCATCGACAACGGGCAGCTTGACTGTCAGAGGATTCACGATTTCCGTGTGCACTTCGCGGTGGGTGAGGTTGTGAGTATCGGCGCGGACCCGCTGAACCAAGGTCAGAAAAAAGGACAGCGCGACAAGCAATGGCACCGCACTACATGTGCGAGCCGACTGGTAGATCCCTGCTGAGGTCAGCTTCCCGAACAGACCAACGCCCCGGCCGGCTGTTTGCATTCCGTCCTTCTTGAGTGGAGCTAGTTTACCAAATCCCGGGACCGTCGGGTTTTACCTCGTTTACCTCAATAACGGGGCTGCTGGAAAGGGCAGCGTGAAAACAATAGGTTTATGTGACCAGAAAACAGCGCCATTGACGCCTAAGTCATTTATTTACAATCGACGCTCATATTCCCAAGGTGGACGTCCGTGTTGGTGCGATCGTGTGCAGACTGGCTGGTGGCTAGGCGCCAGTTCGGAACAGTAACCTTGGGCGCTCCCCAATATTGGTTCTTTGGCTCCAATCGTCGAAACGCGAGTCTCCTCGGTGATCCGTGCTCCTCATAGGAAGAGATAGAGGCCGCGCGGCTGCCTGGCAAGCAGGGGCGCCATCGCCTCGTCCTTCGTTTTCTAGTCACGGGCCATCTGTGTCGCGTTCTTCATTCGGTACCGGATAGAAAAACGTCTGCTTGGCAACCGAGACGGGAATCGCCGGAAACCCGTTGCCTCGATCAATCGCATTCTCGCTGTCCGACAGATCGGTCCAAAACCGTCAACTCCATAGACCTACGCGGCGCGCGCAATGACATCTGCCGCGCCAGCAGCTTAGTTCTAACGCCCCACTCATACATTGACGCCGGTGAAGCGGGCCAGAAGTACGATTGGAGGGAATTTGGAAGTGGGCTCAGTCCCGGACCGAATACATCCGGTGAAGCGCCGCACACCGACCTTATGCGTGGCCGGCCAGTGTTCGGTGCCGACTGCTCGCTACCGTCCAAGGTCCGCCAGAGATGAGATTTGGAGTGCGCACATGATCGGCGTAGGATGCTCCTCACGCACGCGGCTGCGACGCTTCGCGCAACATCGAAAGCAGCTCAACATCCGTTAAGATCTGGATTCCGTGTTCACTACAACTCTTGAGGACCGTCCTGTGATGGAAGTGCCGGTCTAACGTGCATAGGACATCCGCTCGTCCAGACAGCGCTGTCTCCAACACTGGGTCATCTTCTTGGTCGTTGGGAACTAGCCTCGCGCTAGTCTGCGGATTAACCAACTCCGCGAAATCCTGGAGAGCCTGCGTGTATTGCTCGATGTCGCGCGGCGTGAGCGGCCAGATGGCTTGCAACCGCGGATAATTCAAAACTCGCTCAGTTTCGCGCAGTAGAAACGGCGACAAAACTAGTACATGATCTGCCGATTCCAAGATCGTAAGCAGCAGGGTCCGAGCCACGCCCTTCGAATGTGGATTAGCTCGCGCGAGAATGTTCGTATCGAGAACGATTCTCATGTCCGCCGGGGGCGGATATGATTCATCGCTTCATTAACTGCGTCATCGACCTCTCCGTCGGCGACGTTCTGCGCCTTAAGAGCGAGTTGGTTGAGAGCGCCCCTCAAGCGTTCAGCGCTTGCCCGACGCCTCTCACCTGAGGGTGCCGGATGGGGATCGAGAGCCATAATGCTGACTTCTTCGTCATCACGCAAACTACGCCCGAGCAAGTTTTCTACAGCGCTCCTGGCCGAAGCCGTGAGATCTCGCGCAAAGTTGATCGAGACGTTTTCCATCGCGGACTCTTATTAACCATTCTAACTGCACCGATCACCCAGTCGCCATCGGGACTCTTCACTGTATCAAAACTGTATCAAAACCCCATCTCATCTGGCCTCTTGAAGATGCTGAATTGGCGAAAGCAGATTCCCCAAGTTGTTAATAAGACAAAGAATCGAAATGAAGAAATGTAACCCTTGGAACGCCGGAGTGCACTTAGGAGGCGACCGCTCTATCCATCTGAGCTACGTCCCCGGGTGGGTGTCCTAATTGATTCTAAAACACTTGAGCGTTCATCGATTTCTTCATTCCGTTATCTGTGCCACAAAACTGTATCAAAACCCCTTACGTCGTCAGTGCTGTATCAAAACCCCTCCCAAGTTCATTGGCCTGGCGGCTAATCTTCCGGAGCGCTTCTCGCTTCATCTGGAGTTTCATCTGAGAGTACTTCTTGAACACCCGTGAGTCCCCCTGACGAAGAATGGCGAAGCGCCTTCGGGACAAGATCTTTCAGTCGCCCTGCCAATCGGCTCGCGCTACTCTCCAATCCGCGGAAAGACCCTCTACTTATAAAGGAAATGGCGAGAGGGTCTCGGGACGGTAAAATTCGACTATCCCGGCCGCCCAAGAATCACGCCTGAGCTTGAGACGCTGATTGTTCGAATGGCCCGAGAGAATTCTGGTTGGGGATATGACCGCATCGTCGGAGCACTAGCCAATCTCGGTCACCGAATCTCGGACCAGACAGTCGGCAATGTACTTAAACGCCATGGCATCGCGCCCGCACCCAGGCCCCGTCAAGAAACAACCTGGAAGAACTTCATCTCCGTTCACATGGCGGTAATGTTGGGCATCGATTTCTTTACCGTAGAAGTCCTGAGCTGGCGAGGTTTGGCCACGTATTACGTGTTGTTTTCCTGCAGCTGGAATCCCGTCGCGTGATGCTCGCGGATATAACCAGGCACTCCACTGCCGAGTGGATGGTTCAAATGGCTCGAAACTCGAATGATCCTATGGAAGGCAATCTCGACCGTCAGCGTTATGCACTCCATGACCGCGACGGCAAGTTCTGCGCAGCATTTCGCGAGATCCTGCGCTCAAATGGAGTGCGACCATTGATGCTTCCACCACACAGCCCGAACTTGAATGCGTTCGCCGAGCGATGGGTGCGATCCGTGAAAGAGGAGTGTTTGGCGAAATTCATACCCTTTGGCGAGCCATCATTGCGGCGCGCACTTAACGAATTCGTAGATCACTATCATGGCGAACGGAATCATCAAGGCAAGGAAAACAAATTACTATTTCAGCGCGAGTCGATTCAGTCCGGACCTGTTCACTGTCGCGAACGTCTCGGCGGTTTGCTTAAGTATTACGTCAGGGCCGCATGAGTAATTTGAGCATACAACCACGGACCACGGCACTTGCAATAACCAAGGTCTGCGCAGGCGCGGGTTGAGCAGCGCTAGCGCCTGCCGTACGGTGTTTCCAATCTCGCGCATGCCAACATCTGATTCTAACCGGACTAACGCTTATGCCATAATTCGTCGATGAGCGCCATTCCGCAGGAACCTCCTCGGCCCCAAACCGGTTTATCACGCGCCCGGCTGCTGGAACGCTTGCAATGGCCGATCGTCATCGCGCTCTCGCTGCTGGCGCTATGGATTCGCGTAGCCCCACGGTTCTATCTCGTGTTTCAACCCGGCTTTGTCAACTTCCAGGAAGTCGACGCCTGGTACCATGTCCGCGTCGCCGAGAACTTGGTCCGCCATTTTCCGTTTCGCATTGCTGTGGATCCCTACCTGACGTTCGGCCGAGTGCAAGAAACCGCGACCGCTCCCACCTATGATTGGCTGCTCGGCTTGGTGGCTTGGTTGGTGGGCCTGGGCGCCCCTTCGGACCATCTCCTGCATGTAATCGCGGCCTGGTACCCGGCGGTGCTCGGCGCTTTGACTGTCTTGGTGAGCTTTCTTCTGGCCAAGCTCGTGTTTGGGCTGCGCGCTGCTTTGTTGGCCGCCGCCACCATCGCGACTTTGCCCGGCCATTTTCTCCTCGTCTCGAGCCTGGGGTTCACCGATCACCACATTATGGAAAGCCTGCTCGCGGCGCTGTTTTTCCTTCTAATTTTGCGAGCCATTCAACAGCCGGATTCGTTTTGGCTCGCGCTGTTTGCGGGCATTACGCTTTCGGCTTATCTGCTCACATTTCACGG
>PMUP01000046.1 GCA_003166865.1 Bryobacterales bacterium | reverse complement strand
ATCTGCCACTGCACGGTGGGCGTTGGTTGTCCGCTGGCCCCCGCGGTGAATGTGGCGGTTAGCCCGCTGGTCACTGTTTGGTTTAACGGGTTCAATGTAATCGCAGCCGCGGTGTTTACCGTCAGCAGCGCAGGATTGGTGTTCGACGATCCAGCGGTGTTGGTAAACGCCGCGCGATACTGGTTTCCGTTCTGGCCGGCGGACGTGGTGAAGCTCAGGGTTGTAGACGTTGCGCCCGTAATGTTGCTGAACGTCGTCCCACCGTTGGTGCTCACCTGCCATTGAACCGTCGGCGTGGGACTTCCGGTGGCTGAGGCGGTGAACGTCGCCGTCGCGCCGGAGCAAACTGTTTGCGCCGCGGGCTGCAGCGAAATCCCGGGCCCCTGCAGCACCGTAACTGTATCCGTACTCGATCCGGTGACAATCGATCCGCCGCCCCCGGTGACGCTCGCCGTATTCTGGATCGACGTCAAACTGGTGGTCACGCTGACGGTCAGCGTGATGACCGCATTCGAACTCGCCGCGATTGGAGCGGTGTTGGTGCAGACCACGTCGCCGCTGCTGTTCATACAGCTCCATCCCGTGCCGGTGGCGGATACGAAACCCAGGCCGCTCGGAAGCATATCGGAGACCGTAATCGTGGAAGAAGTGGCGGCTGTGCCACTGTTGCTCACGGTGATGGAAAAGCTGCCGTTTTGATTGACCGTAAAATTGCCGGTGTGTGTTTTTGCGATGCTGAGCCCTGGCGAGCCGCCGCAACCGGTCGCGTTCGCATTGACGGTGGTGGAGGTGTCGGCCGTTGTCTTTTGTTCCACGTTACCCGCCGCGTCGATGCCCTCGCTGTAGAACGCATAGGTATGCCCGGCCACGCCCGTGTACGATGACGAAGTTAGCGCAGTGTCGACCAGCCAGGGAGTGAATGCACCACCGTTATCGGACACAAGTATGTTGTAACCCTGAATACCGGAGCCGACATCGGTGCCGGACCATGAAACCGTGAAGCAGGCCGAGCTTTCGGTACTCGGCAACGCGGCCACCGCGCTCGTCGGCGGATTCACATCCAAGGTGTTCATCCACGTCGAGGTGGAAATGGGCTGGTTGAAATCGAATACGATGGTCGCCTGGTTTTGAATCACGGTTCCCGTGCTTTGGCCGGGATATGGGACCGCGGTGAAATATACGTATCCCTGACCTTGCGGGGATGTGACATCGGGAGGAAGAAATCCTAACGAAGGATCGTTAGGAGTCTCGCCGGTATCGGGATCGATGGTCTGGTACAGCCATGTGATGGTGTTCGACGGCGCATCGTAGTGGGCGGAAATCTTCACTTCGAATGGCTGCGTGGGACGCAGATCAACCAAGGTGTTGAAATCGTTCAGCCCTCCTGGAGGAGTAAATGCCTGGGTGCCGAAACCGATCACGCCAAAGCTGATCGTGTTGGGGTTCAGGCCCGGATCGAGAGTGTCGGTTATCGTGACATTCTGAGCAGGCGCCGAAGCGGTGGACTCATTTTCAAAATAGATGTAATACGGAACCACATCTTGTCCCGCAATCCATTGAGCGGCGCCTCCGCCACCGGTTGGCCCAACTTTATCGTTTGGATCGCCTGGTTCCCGGATGTCTGTGTCGCCGCCGGCGTCGGCGTCGCTGCCGCCGTTTGTGCAGCAAGGGGAATCCACATGGATTTCATTATGGGCTGGCGTGTGGGCCGGCGTACCTGCCAAGGTGGATTCAGTGCCCTGGATAACGTAACAAGCGCCAGCCGAAAGCTTGGCCAATGCGATCTGGTAATCGTTCAGACTTGCGCTGCCGGACACTGTGGCTGCCACGTTCAGGGCGACGGTGACATTCGGGGAGATCAGAAGATCGATCGTCAGATTTAGAGCGTCCACTGTCCCCACGTTGCATGCCGAATACAGATAGATTTGCGTATGTCCCGCGCCATAGAAGGCCGGCCCGATCAGGTTCGCCGCCAGCTGAGCGTTTCCGCCGCCCGCCACCGTGAGTCCGCCGGGGCTGACCAGGAACGTGCCGTTGGGATTGTTAACGGTGAGCGTGTAGATTCCGGTCGGCGCCCCGTTCAGAGGGAGCGATACCGAAAGTCCCGATCCATCCGCGTTTACGGTGGTCCCGCTACTCATAATGGTGGCCGGGCCGGTTAATTGCACCGTGGCGCCGCTTAGGAAGACACCGGTCGGGCCGAGAATGGTAGGCGTTACCGTGCTCACGTTACCCACCGTGTTCGGGAAACTCAGAACCGTCGGCTGGACCGTGAAACCCATGGGGAGCGTCGCCGTCGCGCCATTTGGATTCACGATCGTAACGTCATAGACCGTCTGCGTGGCTCCCACCAGGTTGACTAACGCCGTGATGGACGACCCGTCCGAGGCGGTCGACGCGCCGATTCCCGTGACCGTGCCGCTGGACGAAACAAGCTGGATATTGGCGCCGGTCACGATCCCGAAACCCTGCACCGTGACCGTGATGAAATCGGAACTGCCCCCGCGAGTCGGCGTTATGGCGCCGATCGCCAGAGCTCCGCCTCCGCCATTCGTAAGTTTCGCGAGGAATGCATCCGAGCTTCCCTTGAGCGTCGATTGATAAGCGCCGAACGTGGCCGGAAAACCCGCGGCTGTCGAGGTTTGCCCGGCAATATAAACGTTTCCCGAAGGGTCGGCGGTCAGAGATTGTATTTGGGGACCGCTCGGTAAGAGAGTCGAATACGTCAGAGCACTCCCGGCCGTGTTCAGCTCCAGCACGAACTGCGAGCCTGGGGAGGCCGTGGGAGGAAGAGTGTTGATTTGGGGAAAATTCGGCGATTGCGTGGTGCCAGTCAAATAGATATTTCTGACGCTATCGATCGCCATATCGAAGATTTGATCGGCGCCTGTGCCGCCAATATAGGTGGAGTAAAGGCGAGTCTGCCCGTCCAAGCTGAGCTTGGTGACGAACCCGTCTCCCGTTCCCTGGCCCCCGCCGTATCCGGTCTGAAACGCGCCGGTTGTAGTGATGAAATTGGTAGAGCTAGTCGATCCGGCAAGATACACGCCGGTTGTATCAAGCGCGACCTTCTGGACATAATCGACACCGCTTCCGCCAATGTACGTGGACCAGACTAGCGGAAACGCCGCGGTTGTATTGAATTTCTCAACGAAGCCGTCCTGACCGCCGCCGCTCGAGCTTTGAATGGAATTCACAGTCGGAATGGTTCCCGCGCCGGAACCCGAGACCACAAAGAGCTCTCCTCCGACATAAGCGTTTCCGGAGTTATCCACGGCGACCGACACACCTTCGTTATTGGAGCCGCCAATGTAACTGGAGTAAGCCAGCGATGCGGTCGCGGACAGAGTGGTATTGAACTTACTTAGAAAACCGAGGAAGAAATTACCAAAGGTAACTCCCGAGGTGGAGTATGCATTGGAGGTCACCGGCAGAGTGTTGGATATCGTCAAACCGGTAATGTAGGCATTCCCGGCATTATCGACGGCGATTCCCAGCGCATAGCTGGCGCCGATGGTATCGCCCAGATAAGTGGAATACAGGAGGCTGGAACCGCTCGCGCTGATTTCTGTTACAAAAGCGTCTTGCGTAGCCGTGCCGGCTAGTGTCTGACTATACGCATTCGTCGTGGTCGGAAAGTTCGCCGATGTCGTGTACCCGGTAACATACGCCCTTCCGGAAGGATCAACCGCCAGGATTCCAGTGTAGTTTGCGATTCCGCCTATAATTCCCGGGTTGGCCGTTTCATTTCCACTGCCTCCCAGGTAGGTTGAGTAAACAAGGGCCGTCCCGGTTGAGTTGAACTTCGTCACAAAGTAATCGCTGGTCCCCCCGCCATACGTACCCTGCGCCGCAGTCATAGTGGGGAAGTCAGAGGCCGAGCTGGTGGTGCCGGCAATGTAAGGGTTCCCCCCGCCATCCACCGCAATGCCAAATGCCGCTTCGTCTCCCGAGCCGCCGAAGAAAGTCGCGTAGGCGATTTCTAAAGCCGGATCCACCACCAGCGGCTTGCTGTCGTCATACTTGGCCACGATAAACGCAATCTCAGTCTTCCCTGACCGCACGAATCGGCCTTCGATCGGAATCCTTCCCTGCGCGGACTCCTGGTACAGAACCGGCTTATGCAGAAGTAGATGTCCTTCACCAGCTTCCAGGCGCACGTTACCCTGCCCATCCACGCTGAGCTTGTCCGCGCCGTCGAACGCCAGACGGATTGAATCCGGTTTGGCGCCTGGTCGAACAATGAAATCAAATTCGAGCTGTCGCTGCGAACCGCGGTAGACCACATCTATGCCTGGGTAAACGTCCCGATAGGCGATCTGCGCGTAACCGGGCACGCTGCTGTGCCACTTGCCCGGATCGTTGCCGATGAAGTAGTTGGTTGTACCTGGGAGCCGGTCGCGCGCCTCTAGGGATGCCTTCGCGTTTGAACCAGGCAGGCGCATCTGGAGGGCCGGGGACAAGTTTGGAACGCCGGCTGCCTTCAACTGAATGGCCATTGCCGTGGGTGTCAGGAACAATGTATACCCGTTGCCGTGCGCCAGATATTTCACCTGGGAATCCGTTTGTCCCTGATTTTCCTCAAAACGGAGAGGCAGCTTTGCGATATTCTCACGGACTTTGGCTGACCCGGCTCCTGGAGCGCCGAGTAGTGAACAACTTCCGGCTAGGGCTCCGAGGAGCGTCAGGGTGGGCGCCATCTTATAACTCCGTGAAGAGAGAAGTTGCCTTAATTTCATTCCGTCCTCCTGAAGGTTCAAAGCTCCCGCAACGCCACCGAACCAAGACTCTCACTGGGTGTCTCCCTTTATACAGTCCGATGACCTAAATGTCCTTAGAATCGTTCTGAAGATTTGTGAGAGCCGGGTTTTACCATGAATTCGGAAATCGCTGAGATAAGCCGGCCGCACAAATATCGATTCGCCGACTTTGAACTCGCTCCCAGTCAAGGAGCGCTGTGGCGAGACGGCGCTCGAGTACCAGTGATGCCCAAGCCAATCGCGGTACTCACAGTACTCGTCGAATCGGCCGGGCAAATCGTATCGAAAGAAGAACTGCTGGAGCGGGTCTGGAACTTGTTCAAAGGTCGGCTCCCAATCGTTGATCAGCAGGAACGTGAGAATACAAGGATTATGCCGACGGCAATCAAACGAAAGTCATGATTCTGGAAGCGACGGAGTTCATCCGACGTTTCCCGCTGCATGTCCTTCCCAGCGGCTTTGTGCGCATCCGCCAGTTTGGCTTTCTGGCCAATCGAGCGCGGGGAAAGAAACTGGCGCTCTGCCGCGCATTGCTGGGCGCGGTCCCACAGACTAAACCCACTGTCCCCGACAATCGCAGCAAGGTTGAAGAGCAAGATGACAAACGATGCCCCGTGTGTAAAATCGGCCGCATGGTTCTAATCGGAATCGTGCCCAATCGGCGAGCATTCTTTCCACTCCGCCCACCGTCAGCCGCCGCAGTGAAATCCGCGTGGCCTGCTTCTGGCGCAGTAGGGTTTCGATTGTTCTCGCGAACGGACGCGTGACTTCCAGTTCGACAGTCGCGGCCGATCAGCGGGATACGGCCTTCCGCCTCTTCTTGCGGCTCCGGCACCAGCGCGCTCGCCGTCAGCCGGCCCAGGTCCGCCCGCACGTCCGCAATCGACTGATATCGGTCCTCCAGCGACTTCGCGAGCAGCCGGCGGATCAGCAGCATCAGGCCCTGGGGCAGATCGCCGCTCAGGTCCGGCGGGTCGCGCAGAATCGCCGCCATCGTGTCGGTCGTCGAAGCACGGCGGAACGGATGCGGACTTCCCAGTAATTCATCAGCGCTCTGGCAATCGCGCCGGTCCAAGTGTTTGCCCATCACGGGACGGCGGCGTTCGATACCACGAAGATGGTCAAGGTCAAGGGAACGGTCACGGATTTCCAGTTCGTCAATCCGCATGTCCAGATTTATTTCGAGTGCAAGAACGAGAAGGATGACTAGCTGCCTCCTTGACACCTCCCCTGCCGGATATATGATAAAGGACGTTGAACTAAGCCGCGAGCGGCAGTTGGAGAGGCGTTCCGTCTTCGGATTCGGTTTTCATTAAACGGTGGTTTGGTCTGTGAGCGGCCGCGTGCCCCGTTCGCTCCCAGGAACCAACTACGGAGTGAGGGGAGCATGCGCCTCCGACCTCATCGAGTACGAAGGGGTGATCAATGCCACCGACGACTCGGCGGTTGCGCTCGAACCGTTTTTCGCTCAGGTATTCGAGCAGGCATGGGCCGGGCTCAACACCGTAACCGGAGGTCTTCCAGCTTTCTCCATTTCGCCCCACGTGAACCTCGGCAATAAGCACCTGCCGCTTTTAGCCGGTTTTACACGTGGACCGCTCAATCTATAGTAGAGGCTTGTATCGGTTGCGAATTCCAAACGGTTGACGAGCTGCCAGCCTGTTGCGGGTAGCCCTGCCTCGAATTTTGGGGTCTGATAGCGTGGCAGGTTGGGATTGGCTGATCTTTCTGTCACCTCTCGCAAACTATCTGTCCACCGATGGCGGATCAATGGGCCACCGAAATTCTGCGTAGACCACCAAGGAGCCGCAGGCCTGCTTAGGTAAAATACCTCGACAGCATCCTAAGTAATTAGTTCTATTGATTAGTCAAAGTACTAGAACTACGATTGACCCAGTATCATCACGATTCGGACCAGAATGCTGCGCGGTTTCCCGGTTCTCTTGCCGGTTCGCGATCGCATCCAACCCGAGCGAGAGGAATCTTCTGATGTTGAACGACCGAGTAAGTCTGGCGACGATCACATTGTTCGTTGCTGTCCTGTTCAGTGCGGTGCAGGGCTTTGCGCAGAATCCACCCGCAACCGTCAATGTGGATGCCAACGCCAACCAGCACGCCATCAACCCCAATATCTACGGCATCGCCTACGGGGATGCGCACGACATGACGACCCTGAATGCCCCGCTCAACCGCTGGGGAGGTGACGCCACCAGCCGGTACTATTGGCAGATCGATGCTCATTCGGCTGCCGCCGACTGGTATTTCGAGACTTACTCCGACGGCAGCGGCACACCCTCGGGATCTGCCAACGCTTATGTCGCAACCACGCGCGCCAACAATGGCTCCGAGCCCCTGTTCACCATTCCGATGATCGATTATCTGGCGAAGCTTGGACCAAATCGAAGCACGCTAGAAGGCTTTTCGGTGAAGAAGTATGGGCCGCAAACAGCGACCGATCCCTATAATTCCGATGCGGGCAACGGCGTCAGCTCGGCAACTGGAGAGCACATCACGGGCAATAACCCGCTAGATACGGGCGTAGCGAACACTACCGCCATCCAGCAGGGATGGCTGCAGCATTTTGTTTCCACCTATGGCCCGGCCACAACGTCGACTGGCATCAAATATTACATCCTCGATAACGAGCCGTCGTTGTGGTATCAAACTCAACGCGACGTTCACCCCAACCCTTCCACGTACCAGGAGATGTACAACAAAATTGTGGCCTACGCCAGCGCGATCCGGTCCGCCGATCCTGCCGCGAAAATCCTTGGCTTTGAGGAGTGGAGTTGGTGGGCGATGTATGCCAGCGGATTCGATCAGGCAAACGGATTTACTGCGTCGAACTCGGACTACAACACGCACGGCCAAACTTATTACTATCCCTGGCTGCTTCAGCAACTGTATGCGTATCAGCAGCAAACGGGAACGCGACTGCTTGATGTGCTAACGGTTCATTGCTACAACGGTGCTCCGGCCAGTAACGACGACTCTCTCACCGGGCAGCTCTATCGCAATCGGGAAACACGCATCTTGTGGGATCCCACGTTCCTGGATCCTTCCTGGTATGGCGATATTGGCATTGACGGCCGCGTGATCAACTGGATTCCCACGATGAAGGCCATGGTGAGCCGATATTATCCGGGACTCGACATCGGCTGCACCGAATACAATTGGGGCGACGAACCGAATCTCAATGGAGCCACCACGCAGGCTGACGTGCTCGGAATATATGGACGCGAGGGCTTCGACCTGGCAACCCGTTGGACGGTCGCCGAGAATACCAACACAAATCCGACAACCTACTACGTGACCTATCTTGCCAGCCAGATTTACCGCAACTACGACGGAAACGACTCCACTTTCGGCGATACCAGCGTGGAGGCGAACGTGGCCAACCCGGATAATCTGTCGGCATTTGCATCGCTACGCCAATCCGACGGCGCATTGACGGTGATGGTGATCAATAAGCAGCAGGGAAGCACCCCCGTCACGCTAAGCCTGGCGAATTTCTCGAACTCCGGAACCGCGCAGGCCTGGCAGATCAATTGGGCCTCCCAAACATCTATCACCCATCTGGCTGACGTGAAGGTGGCGAACAACTCGGTCTCTACCACCGTACCGTCCCAAAGCATCACACTGCTCGTAATCCCGGCGGGCAACGTGCTCTCGCCCCCGAGCACGCCCACCGGACTTGCGGCGACAGTGGGCAATGGCACCGTCACCCTAACCTGGAAGGCCACAAGCGGTGCGACCAGCTACACGGTGAAGCGCGGTATCGCGAGCGGCGGTCCCTACTTGCCAGTTGGCGCCGTAGGCAGTTCGCCGACGCTTTTCAAGGATTCCGGCCTCACAAACGGGACAAGCTATTACTACGTCGTTACGGGCGCCAACTCCGCCGGGACCAGCTCCAACTCAACCCAAATTGCAGCGATTCCGATTGTCCCGCCGAAGTTCACTTCTTCGGCCACCGCGAGTCCGAATCCTGTGACGCAAGGCGTCTCAACGGCCATCGCCGCCACCGTGAAGGACACTGCCGGCACGTTGACGAACGGTATTGTACATGTCGCGGTTCTCGATCCGACCGGCGCTACCGCGCTCAAGGAGAACTTCACGGGGCAGAACTTCACCTCCGGTCAGTCCAAAACCTACCAGGTCAAGCTCGTTCCGTCCCTAGCGGGCACTTACACCGTCGAGATCGGCGTGTACAGCTCGACCGATCAAGTGTGGAGTTCGAATTCCTCGGCAGCGACGATCACCGTAAACTCGAATCTCACTTTCACGTCATCCGCGACTTCCACTCCTTCGACGTTCGCGGCGGGAGGTACCACAAATATAGCCCTCTCGGTCACCGACACCGGGACCGCGGGGCTCTCCAATTCGATTGTCGAGCTGCAGGTTTTCGATCAATCAGGCAACGCGGTTATGACCACCTTTTGGCAGGGCCAGAACTTCACAGCAGGTCAGACGCTGCATTTCTCCTACACCTGGGCTTCGCCGTCGGACCTGGCGACCGGCACATATTCCGTCGATCTGGGTGTGTTCAATTCGGCGTGGTCGCAGAATTACTATTGGAACGGGTCAGCGGGCTCGATCACGATTTCGAAAGCGCCATAACCCTGAGCCGACGAGTCGCTTGCCTTACTCCCAGCGTTGGCGGAAAATCAATCCTGTGGAACGCATGCATCGAACAGAACTGTATTTGATTGTTGTTTCGCTGGGATTCCTGGCTCAATCGGGGTTCTCGCAGTCCGTCGAATGGCCCTCCTACAACGGCGACCTCGGCGCAACTCGTTTCTCGCCTCTTAGCGAGATCACCACTGGCAACGTGAATACCCTGCGTCCGGCCTGCACCTATGACACGGGTGAAACCACCAACTTCCAAAGCGGCCTTCTGATGGTGCAGGGAGTGCTCTACTTCACGACTTACGACACTACCTACGCCGTGGACGCGTCCAACTGCGCCCTGAGGTGGAGATATAGCCGGCCGGGCCCAAAGGGCGGGCTCGGTGTCAACCGCGGAGCCGCCTACCTCGACGGCAAGTTGTTTCGAGGCGGCGGCGCGCATGTTTTCGCTTTGGATGCCGCGACCGGCCAACCGGCGTGGGAAGCGGATCTGGGCGATCCAGCCAACGGGGATTCCGTTCCGATGGCGCCCCTTGCTTGGAATGGAATGGTCTTTGCGGGCAATGCGGGCGGCGATAATTTTGGAGTCACCGGACGCATCTACGCCTTCCAGCGCTGCCGATGGCCATCAAATCTGGCGTTTAATGTGGTGCCCGATTCCGGCCCCGCCCGCGCTACCTGGAAGAAGGTGAGCGACCGCAACCCTCCCACCGGGGGCGCCACCTGGACCAGCTACAGCCTGGACCCCGAGGCGGGCGTCCTATGGATTTCCACTGGAAATGTGGCGCCAGATTTTCTTATCGCTCTGCATCCCGGCGACAATCTTTACACCACCTCTGTCATCGCACTGGACGCCAAAACCGGAAAACTGTTGCGCTACGTTCAGCCCGTCAAAAAGGATTTCCACGATTGGGACATGACATCTCCGCCGGCTCTGATTCGATCCAGCGGCGGACGCCAGATCGCCGCCGCATCCGGTAAAAACGGATGCTCTATGGCATCGATCGCTCCGGCGTTGCCTCGGGAGGCGCGTCCACCGAAACGGACGGCCGCAAACACACCGAAGATCCCGACCCAACCTATTTCGGCGAAGAGATCGGAAAGTGGGACGGCAATACGTTCGTCATCGACTCTGTCGGGTTCAAAGCGGACAACACCTGGGCGGACGAGAACGCCGATCCAGTCAGCGACACTCGCCACGTCGTGGAGCGTTGGACCCGCTCCGATCTCGGCCACCTTCACCTGGAGCTGCTGATCGAAGATCCGAAATTCTACACACAGCCGATCCATTTCCAAAGGAGCTGGGTCCTCTCGCCGGGACGGCAGACGCACGAGGAGGCCTGCTCCGAAAACAATATCGACGCATTTTCCGGCCATCTAGGCCCAGGACCCGGGCCGATTCGCGCGGATGGAACGCGCGGCTATGACAACCCGGCGCCGCTGCCGCCCCCTCCGTCAAAAACCAATCCTGCTCGGACTATTTTGCCACCGGACGTGAAGTAATCCAATCGAAAGGGAGAATCATTGTGAAAAGCCGATTTGCCGTAGCCGCGGCCGCAGCGGGCCTACTCGTCGCCATCGCGCCGAGTGTGCAAGCCCATCATTCCTTCGCCGCCGAATTTGACGGGCACAAACCGTGCGACTCGTGGGAAAGCTGACCAAAATCGAATGGACCAATCCGCATTCGTATTTTTATCTCGACGTGGAAGACGAAAGCAGAAAGGTCTCCAACTGGGGCTGCGAAGCTGGCGCACCCGGCGCTCTTTCCAGGCGCGGGTTCAAGAAAGGCGACATCAAGTTGGGAGACACCCTGGTGGTGGACGGCTATCTTGCCAAGGACGGCTCGCACCTAATCGATGCACGGCGTGTCACATTGCCCGACGGCTGGAGCGTGTCCGGAGGATCCGCGGGCGATGGCGGACCACAGGATACGGCGACGAGCCAGAAGAGGGAATAGCGAGCCTCCACTCCTCGGAGCCAGCTCTCTCGAAGAATTGGGCCGCTCCCTCGATCTCATTACGGCCGGATTCATACGCGATCCAAAGCATATCGGGAGAGATGCGACAGCCTTCCTGCAACAACCAACGTGCGATCATGTGGGTTGCGGGGCGCTCGCCAATCATGCGGTGCCGGCGTCGATTGCGGCGCCAATTTGAGTTTCATAGAAGACGTTTTCTAAGCTCTGAACGTTTGTGCACAGGAGAACTCACAATGCGTGTTGGTGTTTTCTATTTTCCAACGGACTACGGCATCGACATCCGCGAACTGGCGCTCGCGGCTGAGGAGCGCGGCTTCGATTCGTTGCTCCTGCCGGAGCACACGCACATTCCAAAGTCTCGCCGCACCCCATTTCCCGGCGGCGGAGAACTGCCCAAAGCTTATTCTCATACGCACGACCCGTTCGTTGCGCTGTCGTTTGCTGCTGCTGCAACAACGAAAATCTTGCTCGGCACCGGCATTTGCCTTATCCCGCAGCGCGATCCGATCGTGACGGCGAAGTGCGTGGCCAGTCTGGATCAGTTGTCGAACGGGCGGTTCCTTTTCGGTATTGGCGGCGGCTGGAATGTCGATGAAATGGAGAATCACGGCGCGCGCTACGAAACGCGCTTCAAGTTGATGCGCGAACGAATTCTGGCTATGAAGGCCCTATGGACCCAGGAGGAGGCAGCTTTCCACGGAGAAATGGTGAACTTCGATCCAGTCTGGCTTTACCCTAAGCCCGCGCAACGGCCCCACCCTCCGATACTTCTCGGCGGCGATAGCGACCATACCTTGAAGCGCGTCGTCGAATTTTGCGACGGCTGGTTGCCCATCGCCAGGCCGGGCTTCAACCCTAAAGAAGCGGTGGCGCGGCTGCGTCAGGCGGCATCGGCGGCCGGGCGGGATTTCTCGACGCTGTCAATCAGCGTGTTCGGGGCGCCGGCCGACCAGACGGTTCTGGCCGAATACCGGGAGCTTGGTATCGAACGTGCGCTACTGGCGATTCCTGACTCGACTCGTGACGAAATTCTGGGCGTGCTCGACAAGTACGCGCCATTGGCAGCGTGATTTCCGGCGCGGTTCAGAAAATACTAAAGAAGGCCAGGGTTGCGAGGCTTGCGACCTTGGATGACAAGAATCGGCCACACATCGTACCGATCTGCTTTGCTTATGACGGCGCACGTTTCTACACAGCGGTAGACCAAAAACCGAAGCGTTCTACGCCAGAACGACTCGCACGTGTGCGAAACATCCGGGCAGTACCCCGCGTGGCGCTTTTGATTGACGAATACGACGAGGACTGGACACAGCTCTGGTACATCTTGATACGTGGAAAAGCAAAACTGATTCCGAAGTCGGCGCACAAGGAGCATGCCTGGGCGATTCGCAAGTTAAGAGCAAAATACCCGCAATATGACCGAGGAATGCTCGCTGATGACGCACCGATCATCCGAATCACTCCGGAGCGGATCACATCCTGGGGCAAAATCTAATTATGTACAATGACGAACAACGTAAGTCGGTCGCGCTTGAATATCTCAAGGCGCTGGACAACGGTGGCGTGACCTCATCCGGCGGGTCGATTTTCGATCTGTTCGCGCAGGACGCCCAGGTATACTTCCCGAAGTGGGGTGTGGCTAAGGGAAGGGAGCAAATCGAGAAGCTGTTCGCCGACCTAGGCAGTACACTCAAATCAATCACTCACCACTATTCCGGTCTGAACTGGATATTCTCCGGCGGTGACACCATCGTGTGCGAGGGGACCAGCCACGGCGAACATGTGGATGGGCCATGGCGCGCCGGCAACCCGGATTGGGGCGCGGGCCGATGGTGCGATGTATTCGAGATTCGCGACGGGCTGATTCAGCGCTGCTTTATTTATCTGGACCCGGACTATGCGGGCAAGGACACTGGCCGCTATCCTTGGATCAAGTGAAAACATGGCGCAATCATCGATACAACTTGGTCCTATCGGAATCTGGACGCGGCAACTGGAAGATCAACCCGCCGCAAAAGCGCAGGAGACCGCTCACGAGCTGGAAGAGCTCGGTTACGGCGCTCTCTGGTTCGGCGAAGCGGTTGGGCGTGAAGCCCTCACCAACGCGGGCCTCTTGCTGTCCGCCACGAAGCGAATTGTCATCGCCACCGGTATCGCAAACATCTACGCGCGCGATGCGGTCGCGATGGCAGCCGGGCAGAAGACGCTCGCCGAGGCGTATCCCAATCGATTCTTGCTCGGCCTCGGCGTGAGCCACATTCCGTTGGTGGAACAGTTGCGGGGGCATCGTTATGAGAAGCCGGTGGCCACCATGCGCGCTTATTTGGAAGCCATGGATCAGGCTCCGTACAACTCCGTTCCTCCTCCGACAAAACCGGCGCGTGTTCTCGCGGCGCTGGGTCCGAAGATGCTGGAACTTTCCGGTCAACTCGCAGACGGCGCACATCCCTACAATACAAATCCGGAACATACGGCACAGGCGCGCGGGATATTGGGGCCGCAACCTTATCTAT
This sequence comes from Bryobacterales bacterium, assembly GCA_003166865.1. Lineage (GTDB taxonomy): Bacteria > Acidobacteriota > Terriglobia > Bryobacterales > Bryobacteraceae > Palsa-89. The sequence continues at coordinate 31,295 of PMUP01000046.1, read as the reverse complement.
GTCCGGAGCAAGCGGTGGTGCTGGAGTCCGATCCCCAGAAAGCCCGGGGCGTCGGACGAGCGTTCCTTGGTTTTTATCTGTCGCTGCCGAACTACGCCAACAATCTTCTGCGGCTCGGCTTTGACGAAAGCGATTTCAAAGATGGCGGAAGCAATCGGCTCATTGACGCGATCATTGCGTGGGGTGATCTGAGCGCGATCCGCAATCGAATTCGCGAGCATCACTCGGCTGGCGCGGATCACGTTTGTATTCAGGTGCTGACCTCGAATCCGAAAGAGTTGCCATGGCGAGAATGGCGAGAAATGGCGTCCGGGGCGCTAGCGAAATAGATCTTGCTCAGGTTTGCGGAGGAGCGAGCGGGCTGAGCCTTCGGCGGGCTGCCAATCGAAGCCACGAATTAGCACGACCGGACATCCGGCGGGCTTGGGCATCAGGAGTCCAGCGGCTGCAGCCAGCTGGTCCGCCACGGCGATGATGGTGCTGGCGAGCTTCCGACCGTGACGGTCCGTGCGTCCGCGATGATCGTCCAAGGGGTCGAGACCCGCGACGCCAATGGCAACATCCACCAGCCCTTCCCTCCACGGCCTTCCGAAGGTATCGGTGATGATCACCGCACCGCACCCCAGGCTGGCGAGCAGACGGCGCGCCGAGGCATCCGGATCATTGGGCAGAACGGTCGCGAAATCGCCCTCGACGTTCGATTGATCGACACCCGCGTTGGCGCAGACCAGACCATGCCGCGTCTCGGCGATTATTACACCGCGATCCATTTTGACGATGCGTCGCGATTGAGAAAGGATCAGTTCGATCAAGCGAGCATCCTTCTTCCATTCGGCCGCCCAGGATCGAGCCAGCGCCGAAGGGTGAATCTCGCGCAGATCCACCACGGCCCCTTCCGCTTTCGAGGCGATCTTTTGCGCCACGGCAAGCACCACCCAGCGATCCATGGTTTGCCCTTCTGTGGCCGCGGCCTGACGGATCAGTGCTGCGAGGTCATCGCCCGGCCGCACTTCGGGCAGCGTAGAGAGGGCTACGATTTCGACGCGCATGCGGCCCGCAGGAAGGACGAAACTTGACACTCATGTGAACGGGCCAGGAGTTCGGCCACATCTTCTGGCGTGTCGATGTCAAACATCAGCCCGGGAAGGCGGAGCACATCCGCATCCAAGCCCTTGGAGCGCGCCTGATCGAGATGCGCGCGGAAGCTGCCGGGACCAAAGCGGCTCTGGATGCAATTGGGAGGCGTGCGTACCAAAGCATTGGTGCCGGTGCCATCGGAGGACGGAACAATCACGAGACCGGGGCGTAGTCCGGCGTTCGATGCAGCGGCGAGCCGGCTGAAATCGGCGGGCGTCACGGTGGGGACATCGATGGGGACCAACAGAACCGTTGATGCGCCCATTTCCATTGCGCGCAAACAGGCCGCGTCGGCGGAAACGCTGTGGCTGACCTGTTTGTCTTCTTCAAAGACCAGCGCCCCTGAGCTACGAGCGTGATCGGCGACTTCAGCGTCGCTGGTGGCGACCACCACGCGGTCGATACCCTGGGCCTGGCAGAGCGCGGCCAACGTTTGCCGATAGAGCATGCGAGCCAGCGCTTCTCGATCCTCAATTGCAAGAAATCCCGTCAAGCGCTGCTTGGCGTTTTGCGGGCTCTTGACGGGCAGGATGGCAAAGATCAAGCTCGAGTCTCCAGTTTGATCCCCAGTTCGCGAGCAACCACTCGCGCCAGCGACTTTCTTTCGCGCAGCCCACGCATGATGGTGTTGGTGACCACTGGCCGCATGCCGAACGCTTCCACTTGGGCGGCTTGCTTGCGATCAAGTTCGTCGAGGACAAAGATGTTGGTGAAATCCAGGTAGAGCTTCGCAACTTCGGCGGCCGAAGATCGAAGTTGCATACTCTTCATCATCTTTGCGGCGGGACCTTTCAGTGCGCGGCCACCCACAATAGGCGAAATAGCGGCCACCTTGTCGCGCTTGCGTTGCAACGCCGTGCGGATGCCAGGGATCGCGAGAATGGGGCCTATGCTGATAAACGGATTCGACGGACAGAGGATAATTGCCTCTGCCTGGGCGATCGCGTCTAACAATCCGGGTGCGGGCGCGGCCTCGGATGCCCCTTCGAAATGAATGGCAGTGACTCGATCGCGCGCACGGCGCTTCACGAAGTAGGTTTGAAACTCCAACTCGCCCGACGGAGTGCAAATGCGCGTGCGCACGCGCTCATTCGACATGGGAACAAGCCGGGAACGAACTTTGAGCGCGGCAGTGATCTCGGATGTGGCCTCGGCGAGACTGGCGCCTTGACGCAGACGCTCGGTCCGATACAGGTGAGTGGCCAGATCCAGATCGCCGAGTTGAAACCAGGTGTCGGCGCCTAGCCGTCCGAGCGCCTCCAGACATCGGAAGCTGTCGCCGCGAATGCCCCAACCGTGCTGCGGGTTCGACAAGCCGGCCAGCGTATAGGTGACGGTATCGAGATCCGGCGAGATGTGAAGACCGTGAATCTCAGCGTCATCGGCGGTGTTGCCGATGATGAAGATGCGCTCGGGCTCGATCACTCGTGTTAATCCATCCAGGAAACGCGCAGCACCCACACCACCGGCGAGAGCTACTACGGAACTTGGCTTCACAATCCAGTGATCCTCATGCCGGATTGTTTTACCTTGTGGCGCAAGTTCAGTGAAATAAGCAGAGCCGCTGCGCTTTCGAGCAGTCGCGCATTGTCCAACGGACCGGCATCGATGGCGCGCACGCCGGGGATCATCTCAGCGACTCGCGTAACAGCCGCTTTCGCTTCCGCGCTGTCGCCGCATATCAAGGTATCGGAGTCGAGCGGATGATCGAGATTCGCCAGTGCCTCCGCGCTCAGCGCATGAAACGCCGCAACCACCGGCACGCCCGGAACAAGCCGAGCCGCTTGTTGCGCAGCCGATCCATCCCACAGGGTCAGCGTGCGGGCAATACGGCCGCCGATCGCGATCTCGAGGGGAACCGTCGTGTCCACAAGGATCGCTCCCGGCGCAAAGCTGCCGCGAATCGATTTGAGTGTTTCCACTTGCGCCGATAGCGGAACTGTTAGAACCACGATGGCCGCTTCCGTAACTGCATCCACGTTCGTATGGCCGGTGGTTTCCGCGCCGATCCGCGTCGCCGTTTCTTGCGCCCTTTCCAAGTTGCGCGACCCAATCCGCACACGCGCGCCGGCCTGAGCAAGACGAAGCGCCAGTCCGCTGCCCTCCGCTCCAGTGCCGCCTACCACTGCGACGATTGTTTGCATCAGTACTCTTAAAATAACCCGTGCCACACACCTCGCGCTTGATGCTAACCTCGAAAGGAAGAGGAGACCACCGTGGCAGCACTTCCTGAAAACTACATCGACTTGACCCAAAAGAAGGCGTTTGCTCAATTGGCCACTCTGATGCCGGACGGCAGCCCGCATGTAGCGCCTGTCTGGTTCGAGTACGATGGCAAGAACATTCTGATCAATTCCGCCAAGGGGCGAGTGAAAGACAAGAACATCCGGCGTGACCCGCGCGTTGGCCTCGACATCCTCGATCCCGATAATCCGTATCGCCACCTTTCGATTCGCGGACGCGTGGTGGAGATCACCGAAAAAGGCGCTGACGAGCATATCGACAAGCTCGCCAAGAAGTACACCGGACAAGATAAATATGCGCATCGCGGGCCCGGCGAGGTGCGCGTGCTCTATAAAATCGAACCCGAGCACATCTATTCGATGGGCTGATCCCGTGCCGATCTCAAGATCGGCTTGAGTTTGCGCAGAACCCCTGCGCGGTCAATAGCCCATTGAGGGCATCGTCGCGTGGTTCGCTGCGGGAGCAAAGATTGGTATCGGATCGGCTGGCAGGCGCTCCTCTGCGTCCGCGTGTTCGAAGACTTTGCGAATTTGATAGGACGTGGCGCGCTCCGCGGGAATGCGCCCGATCGTTCGGATCAGGGCGCGAAACTCACCGGGAGAGACGTACTCGCCGAAATTCGCGCCGGCCGCTTTGGAGATACTCTCTTCCATCAAAGTGCCGCCGAAATCGTTGGCTCCCGCTTCCAGACAGGCCAGGGATTCTTCAAACCCAAGCTTGACCCAAGAGACTTGAATGTTGCCGATGTAGCCATTCAGCAGAACCCGCGAGAGAGCATGCACGATCAGATCCTCGTGGACCGAACGACCAGGCCGGGCGTCTCCCCTCTTAAAGAGCTTGGTTTGGGAATGGATGAATCCCAAGGGAACGAACTCGGTAAATCCGCGAGTCTCCTTCTGAATCTCGCGCAGCAGAAGCAGATGCCTGACCCAATGTTCCGGAAGCTCGATATGGCCGTACATCATGGTCGATGTCGTGGGGATGCCGAGGCTATGAGCGGTGCGAACCACTTCGATCCACTGCCGCACTTTGAGCTTGTTGGGACTCAAAGATTTGCGGACACTATCATCGAGAATTTCCGCCGCCGTTCCTGGAATACTACCCAAGCCCGCTTCTTTCAACATCAGCAGGTACTCCCGAAGCGGCAGGCGCGTTTTTTCAACACCGTAGGTAATCTCCATGGGAGAGTAGGCGTGCACGTGAAGCTGGGGCAAGCTGGCCTTGATCGCGCGCAAAAGTTGGACGTAGTAATACCCGTCGAGATCTTTTGGGAGGCCGCCTTGGATGCACACCTCAGTGGCGCCGAGTGCCACTGCTTCGGCCGATTTGGCCACCAGGGTATCGGTCGAGTGAAAATAAGCGTCCGGTGAGTCCGCCCCTCGACCGAACCCGCAAAAAGCACAGCCCACAATGCACACGTTCGTGAAGTTCAAATTTCTGTTCACCACGTATGTGATGCGATCCCCGACGACACGCCGTCGAATCTCGTCCGCAACCCTGACCAGCGCCAAAAGGTCGTCCCCTTCGGCCTTGGCCAAGATCAGGCCCTCCTCCATTCCGAGATCGATCCCGGCCAGCGCCTTCTCCAAAGCATCTGAGACCTCGGGACGTGCGGCTCGAAGGGCCCGCTCCCAGGGAATCTCCCGCCATTCAAGACTTGCCGGTTTCAGCATGTTTCACACTCCCTCGCGAGCATAGCCATTTTCGGATTGAAGTTTCCGCAGGTGCGGTTGCAGGCGGGCGCTCACGAATTCCGGCCTCGAACCGAATTCCGGATAAATCGCCAGCCGCTCGCGCAGCATGAATCCCACGCCGGCTGAGCGGGCCGCCAGTGAAGAGATTTGCGGCCAAGCGGCCTCTGGATTAATGAAGTCCTTGGTTACGGGAGAAATTCCGCCCCAATCGTTGATACCGGCCCGCAGCAAATCGGGGTAGTCTTCGGACAGCAAATTGGGCGGAGACTGAATATTCATCTCCCCGCCGAAAATCAATCGGGCCACCGCGATGGTGCGCTCCAGGTCCTCGGTGGAAGGCTCCGGCGCCTGGGCCATGCGTATATCCGGCTTGGCGCGGAAGGGTTGCACGATTACTTCTTGGACATGGCCGTACTTCCCGTGGGCAGCACGAATTGCCAGCAGCGCGTCCACGCGCTCTTCCGGAGTTTCGCCGATTCCGATCAGAACGCCGGTAGTGAAAGCCATTGACAACTGGCCCGCGTTCTCGATGGTTCGAATGCGCAGAGACGGCACTTTATCCGGCGCCTTCCAGTGCGCGCCGCCAACCCGCAGCAGCCGCGGACTGGCGCTTTCGAGCATCAACCCCACGCTAACGTTGGTCTCGCGCAGGCGGCGAAGATCCTCCCCGTTCATCACACCGGGATTGGAATGCGGTAACAGACCGGTGGTCTCGAGAACCAGCTCGCTCATCGCCGCCAGGTATTCGAGCGTGCGGCCAAAGCCCAGCTTCTTCAGAAACTCCTTGGCCTCCGGGAAGATTCGCTCAGGCTGGTCCCCCAGGCTGAACAAAGCCTCTTTGCATCCCGCTTTGCGGCCCGCTTCGGCCACAGCGAGAACTTCGTCCGGCAGCATGTAGGGTTGCACGCCGGCTTGCGGGTCAGCGCGGAAAGTGCAATAGCCGCAATAGTCGCGGCAAAGGTGGGTCAACGGAATAAAGACTTTCCTGGAATAGCTAACCGAATCGCCCTTAGAACGATCCCGGACAGCCGCCGCAGTCGTGAGCAACGCCTCGAGCGGGCCTTCCTCTAACAAGCGAAGCGCGTCTTCGCGCGCCAGGCCGCGTCCCTCGATTCCACGCTCGAGAGCAGTTTCCACGCGGTAGGGGATCGCTAGTTCGGGCACATCTCTAGTGTATCTTGGCGTTATGGGGCGTCAACGGAAGGTAGCGTCTGAAATTTGCGTTGAGAACTAGCTCTGTGCGCCAGAACGCGCAGAAGCGGCAGGATATCTATCGTTTCCGCAATTCTTCTAGGATGCTCTGAAGCGTCCGTGAGACGTCGTCAAGAACCCAAACAACCAGAGCCCCAAATCCGGCAGCGAGCAGCATTCTCGCTTGTGGTCCCGTTAGGGAGTGACCGAGCACATCCATGATCAATTCGAATGCCCCGCCAAGGAATGCGATCAGCACGGCCTTTTGTATGACCGAGGGCAGCGTGTTTTTCATAAAGGTCCGACCGTAGCGCTTCGCCAAAAGTTATCTGCTACGTCTTTTGCTCGCTCGACCACCTGTCTTTTGCGGTGAGTTGAACTTACGGTCCGGTCTGACCTTCTTGCGAGCTTTCTTACTCGCGGACTTGATAGCCTTCACCGACATTGGTTGTAAACGCAACAGGTCTCTGATCGAATTCGCTTCGTCTTCTTGCATTGTGTTTGTCCCTATCCGCGCTATGATTGTCGCATGGAGCGCGTTACCGTCAGAGTATATCTTGAGAGCAAGCCGCTGAAGAAGTTTGGTGCTTGCTGTGGACTTGCAAACGGCAAGGTCATCACGCTCGCGAGTGGAGAATTGGGATCCCAGCTTGCAAAAGACAAGGCGGCAAAAGCTGTTCGCGATTGCGAGTGGGAGCCGTTGTTCCTTGATCCCGCTGGCTACGTCCTTGACTTTGGTTATGGTTGGATAAATCATCCAGATCCAGAACCGATTTCGGCGTTATGATGGTGCCGGGATGAAGCCAAGCCCGGCGCCCCCAGTGCCCGGCAGCACGGATGCGGAACGAATGGGCAATGCGGTACGAAAGTTTCTGTCTGTCCAGGAAGTATACCTGAAGGAAGAGAAACGATTGAAAAAACTGCGGCAGCGAAGAAAGCGAACCAGGAAGGCCTGATGCATGGCCGATCCCGAACGCATGTGGTATTCGGATCTTCAAACACATCCTGCTTTCTGGGAATGAGGCAATCTTTATAACCGAATTACGCGGCGAATCTCACGCTGCCCAGAAGGTCAAGTCGCTAGACGCGACACTATCGGAGGACGAGCGGGTCGCAGGCTGGGTACATTATCTAGGTAAAGGGACCGCGAGCCGAACAATCGCGCCACCACCGCGCCGTCCCAAGAAAGTGCTAGGTGCCAGAGGTTCAAGGCCCAAAAGAAACGGCGGCAGGCGACATTAGCATCGGTATTTTGCCAAGTATGTACTTGCCCAAAGAAGGCACAACCTGGCCACATTTCTTGCAATGGTGTCGGCGAGTTTAGTCAACATCGTCGGAAGGGACCTCATGAATGACGAAACGCTCCAGCTGATAATCGCCGTTCTTCGGCTGATGGGAAACAATAGTACTCCAGGTGAAATCGAGGTTGAGTATCTTAAGGCCGGTAAACTAGTCAGCGCGTACAGGACTCATTTGGCGGAGCATCCCGCCGAAGATCCACGCCGCTCATTCCCTAAATAACACTTTTTCGCGAAAACATAGTGACTCCAACGCCTAAACGGCCAAAGAAACGTAAGTCTCCCCTGGAACTGGCGAGCGCAAGGTTATTTCGTGCCGCTATCGATTTTTGCGCGGCAGACGTGGACGTCCAGGTTGCGCGACAGGATTATCGCGAATTCATCAATGCGCATGGCGGCGGCGCGGACAGGATATGTTGCATGCCGTGGAAAGACCCGAACGATGATGAATCCGAAGAACTGGAGACTCACCTGAGTCGAGATGGTGTGCAGCATGCCTGCGATATGCCCGTGCCGTGGAAGACCGTGGAGATCCGCTGTGGAGACGGCGCTCTGCCAAGGCGCGAATGAAACGCGCTTACAAGGTTATTTTGACCGGGTCTGCTGCTGGTTTAGCGTCTGAACCCTCAACGCAGATTTCAGGCACTACCCGAACCTAGGGGGAAGCGATGGCTAATGCGCTGACCGCCGTTCGCCTGCTTCTGGTATTTCCGTTTGCGTTTTTCATGGCGCAAGCAGACCGGCGCTCCGCCATTTTCGCTCTCCTGGCATGGGTGGTGGCGTTGATCACCGATTTTCTGGACGGGCCCATCGCGCGCCGGCGAGGTACGGTGACCGCATGGAGCGGAACGTTCGATCACACCACCGATTTTCTATTCGTCACTTCCGGGTTGTTTGCCGGAGCCCTGCGCGGCGCATTCCCGTGGATCTTGCCGGTCCTGATCACGGCGGCCTTTGCCCAGTACGTTATCGATTCCTACTGGGTTCACCGGCACACCAAGCTCCGCGGGAGCAAGCTGGGCCGGTACAACGGTATGCTTTACTTCGTTCCCGCCTGCATGGATATCCTCATCCGAATGGGAGTTATCTTTTTGCAGCCCCTGCTCACGATCCTGGTCTGGTTGCTGGTGGTGAGCACACTGGTATCGATGTTCCAACGGCTGATGCTGAGCCGCGAGCGGCTTTCGCCCTAGTGCCTGGTTGCGGAAATCACCGTATACCGCTCCCTCACGGTCACGGCTCGGAAGCCCTTTCAGAGCCGCGCGCCAGCAGCACACCCGGAGACGACCGGAAGTCGTGCACTGGAGCACATCGACTCGAAGAATACCGGACTGGTGGCGCGTTAGCAAGCGGTCCCCCAAATCAGCCTACCCGAACAATTCCCGAGCCGCCCGCCTGAGAAATAGCAGGCCCACAGCGGCGTTAAAAAAGATGAAGAAATTGTGCATCACGAAGCCGAAGGCGGTCATTTGACCCGGCTTATCCGGAAAGAGCAGGACCCAAAAAAGAATAGCGACCGAGTGCATCGGTCCTGGCATTGCCGCGCCAAAGAATATCACTGGCAAGTAGCCCAGCATTTCCCCAAAGCCTACCGAGCCTCCAAACAGCCTCAAGGCCAGTGTATATACCACCACGCCAGCCAGTACCGGCGGCGCGCGCAACGCGATCACCACCGCGTAGTTCCACACTTTGGCGAGCCGGAACGCCCGGAAGATCGGGCGGTCCCGCAGGGAGATCCCAGGGCCGATTTTTCCGCTGAAGAACAACTGGAAAAATACGAAGAACACAGCTACGCCCAGGGCAATCCCGGGAATGATATGGAAGGCTGCCGGGAAACTACCCCACCGCAACAGCACGCCCACGGTGGCCCACAAAATCAGGCTGTAAATCTCGCAGAACATGATCAGGAGCATGCTGGATCCAACCTCCCAGACCGGCACTCCGTCGCGACGATTCAGATAGAGCGCGATGGCTCCTTTACTGACCTGCTCGTTCACCAGCGAGAGAATGTACGCGCTGGCGCGAATGGGCAAGATATCGGTATAGGCTATCTTGGCGTTGAACCAGTTGATCACCTTCCATACCACCAGGCTGTCGAAGATCAGATAAAAGAAGCAGTATGGAATCATGAGAGCCAGCCAGTAATACCAGTTCACATGCTCAAAGCTTTTTGCCAGGTAGGGGAGCAGCCGGGTGCCTTCAGCCGCGGCTGCATGGTTGAGGCGATTGTAGAGGAAGGCGAAGCAGGCTACCGTGATCAGCAACGGCAAGAGCCGCTGCCAGAGCTTGGCTTTTTTTACGCCCGTGGCGGGGGGAGTGGCGGTGGTCTCGTTCATATCGTTCGCTCTTGGCTCAGGCTGTTCTCGATCATCTCATCAATACCGGTCAGGCGGATTCCCAATTCACTCGCGGCAGGTTGCGGATCCAGGCGCGTGTCGGCCGTAATGACGTCGACAACATCTGGCGAAAATCCGGGGCCCGAGACGCGCTGACGAATGGCCAGAACAAACGAAAGCAATCCCTTTGAGGTCGAGAGAAACCGGACTTGGTGACCTAGCATGCGAGCAGCTCGAACGACCAGCTCTCGTTCCGGCAACGAAACCGGACCGACCAGGTCCAACGTGCGATTAGTCGCGACGGAAGATTTGGAGGCAGCAATGGCAGCCCGCGCCAAGTCGTCCACATATAGAGGCTGCTGAAAATTTCTGCCACCGCCAATCAGCCTGGCTCTGCGCCGGCTCGCATTCCGTTTCAGTGCTACCGCACCTTCTGTTGCGCCCCCCAGCAGGAGCGGAGCCCGCAGTATCGTATGGCACAGGCCTGAGTCACGCACCAAAGCTTCTGCGTGTCCCTTGCTTCGATAGTAGCCGTTGGAAGACGTTTCATCCGCTCCCGTGGCGCTGACTAAAACGAATTTCTCCGCCGCGCACCGCTTCGCGGCCTCCACGATGCTGCGGGCCGGCGCAACATTCGCCTGTTCGTACGTCGAACCCGGCCGCTCGACAAGAATTCCCGCCAGATGGATGATGGCAGAAGCCCCGCGGCACGCCGCGTCCAGGCTGCCGGGATCATCGTAGGAGATTTGGACCGCGCTCGACCCCTCGCACAGCAGCGGCCTAATCTCGTTCGCGGCGCGCTCGGAGCGAACCGCAGCGACCAGCTCGTCTGCCGGCGCCCCTGGTTGGGATCGGCATCGCAAAATGGCTCGGCCGAGGGCGCTGTTGGCGGCGGTGATGACTATTCTCATGTCTTTCTATTCCTGCCGGTCGACCGATGGCGCCAGGGCCCGGATCGTTCTTCAGTGGAGGTAGGCGGCCCCGGGGATGGGCCGCGTCACGCAGGGTTCACGCGAAAGACAGTGGCTGCCGAGACCGATGGTACCTTCCATTGGGGATATTTTCTTCCCTTAGCCTGGAGCACACCTGCTTTTTGAACCGGATCGTCGACAATTGACAAGGTACGATCAAACACTTGGTCCGCTATCTTCAGGCGCACGTGGGGATCACGGATTATATTTTCGACCCACTGTCTGCCGCGATAGGAGGTGACATACAAATTGCCGTTATATACGGCGCACCAAATAATCACCGAGTGAGGCAGCAGAAACGGGGTCTGGGTCTGAATCTTGATCTGTGGAATCTTGTCCGTGAACGACCAGTCGGTAACTGGGGTAGTGACGGGCTCGCCCTTTATCCAAAGCCCCGGCAGTTTGCACGACAAAGATCTATCAGTTGGTGGGCAGTCCTTAGGTTCGAAACCAGTGACGCTCATTAACAGCAGAACCGCGAGCAAGCCAATTACTATTGACCCAACAATCTTTACCAGTTTTCTCATACGGGGCTCCTAAAGACTAATCTATCTCAAACACGTTCTCACTCAGGCAGCACGTGAAATAGGTGCAGCACTGGACCATTGGCCGAGTTTGAAGCCAAAAGTTGAGGGTTCTGTTTTGCTCTCGGTGCGAGCACGGCCGCTCTTTCGTCCGGATCGGTGACAGGGGACAAAGTACAATCATATAAATTGTCGCCGAACTTCAGGCGGACATGCGGATCCCGCATCACATTCTTGACCCAACTCTTGCCTTCCGGAAAGGGCACTCCCTTGCCGAACATCGACGTTATGTACAGCTGACCGTTATGAAGGATGAAGGCTGTTGTCACCGAATGAGGGATGATGTACCAGGTTCGCGTCTGCAGTTTGTCTGTCTTGTATTGGGCCACGAACGACCAGTCGGTGACCGGGGTATTTACAACCGTTCCACTAAGCCATAACCCAGGATAATTGCCGGGACCGGGTGTATTGCCAATAGGGTTAAAGCCGGTGAAACGCAGCACCACCAACACCAAAACCAAACAGACCAGGATTGCGCCTACAGTTTTCGCTAACGTCCTCATCTTGAGCTCCTAAACGCGAAAGCCGGGGATCCCCATTTTCGCTTCCGGTACTGAGTCATTGTACAACTGATCGGCACGCTCGCCTACATGAGTCCCGAGCAGGTCCTCGCCGACCCTCTTGAACTCGACACACGCAGCGATGTCTATAGGCGACGCGCACGCAGACTTCGGCGAAGCCCAAGTGGTGATTGGCGGAGTGAAGAAGCCGTCCACTCGAAATTCAACAGCTTCCTTTTGTGTTTACCTGCATCGCCACTTCAATCCACTGTTAAAGCGGGCCTCCACTGTTCACCTAGGATCGTGGTTTCGAGTCCTACACGAGGAGCCAAATTTATCTTCAATAAGTTATAGGGGTATCTCGTGCCGCTGCACAAATCTTGTACCACGCCTCGTCCCACCGGCAACGATAATAGCGCTTCTGAACATGGCCCCCCCGGGACCGACCGTTAAGTAATCACCGGCGTTTCTAGGCCGACTCTATCGCGATGCCGTAGAAAAGCAAACAAGCCAATTACTTCTTCTTGGCGTACTCGCGGCAATGGTCCAGATAGGGGGCTAATCCCATTCTGCGCCCGATCTGAGGGACCGGGCGAGGTTGAGCTTCAATCGCCCCAACGGGCGCTGGTTAAGGCGCGCAGTTTTATGGCTACCGCGCCACTCGGTCCGTCGTAGTGAATCTGTTCAATCAACGCTTGAACGATTCCCGGAGTGATTTAGGCGTCTGCCACTACCAAGGCCTGCCACTGGGAATCTGAAACCTTAAAGGCGTTTCGGTTTTCCACGCCAGTCGGCCATCGAATTGCTGGTGCGAAGTTGGGCCACTAAATGTATCTTTAGAAACGAGTAGAATCGAGTCCAATGCACATCGGCGTTGGGATCACCATTTACTTGATTTGCTCACCTCTGTCAGCGCAGTGGCTGAATTACCCCACTCCGGGGATTCCTCGCCTGCAAGATGGCAAGCCGAACCTCACCGCGCCTGTGCCCCGCACTGCCGATGGCAAACCGGATCTCTCCGGAATCTGGGGCTTGGCTTGCCCGGTTGCCAACGCGGTAAACGGCACCGTCACTGGCCCGAATGTGTTTTGCGCGACCGAGGTCTCAGTCCCGCCTGAGTTTTTCAACTTCGGCCAGTCTATTAAAGGCGGTTTGCCCTATCAGCCCTGGGCTGCCGACGTGGTGAGAAAGACCAGGGCGGCTGGCCGTCCCGACGACCCCTTGAGCCGTTGCTTTCCGCCGGGCATGGTGCGGCTGGAAGTGTTTCCTTTGTTCCGCAAGATGATTCAGGTTCCAGGCCTACTGGTGATCCTGAACGAACATAACGCCAGCTACCGCCAGATCTTTACCGATGAGCGGCCACTGCCCGTGGATCCGAACCCGTCCTGGAACGGCTACTCGTCTGCGAAATGGGAAGGCGACACGCTCGTTGTGCGGACCATCGGATTCCGCGATGGGCTGTGGCTCGATACCGGAGGCAGCCCTCTCACAGATGCCGCAAAGGTCACGGAAAAATTCCGGCGTTTGAACTACGGGACACTGGAGATCGAGCTAACGATCGACGATTCGAAGGCCTACACCAAGCCGTGGAGCATCAAGGTTACGCAGATCATCGCGCCGGACACCGAACTGTTGGACTATATTTGCCTGGAAAACGAAAGGGACGTCCAGCACCTGCCCTCACAAAATAAGTAGAGATGGATTTCCCCGCACCGCGCGATAAGCGAAGAACTCGGAGCGCTCCACGGTCTCAACGATATAGTAGTTGAGCTTCACGACGTTGCGGAAGCTTCCGCCCGCTGCCTGGAGCGCGGTGTCGAGGTTCCGGAATATCTGTTCGATCTGCGCCGGATAATCGTTCTTGCCCACCACGTTTCCCGACACATCCATGGCCACCTGACCCGAAATATAAACGATCTTCCCACTCGTGACCTCCGCCACGTGCGAGTATCCGACGGGCTTGGGCATCTGGGGCGGGCTGAAGACTCGAATTTTTGACTGGTTCGACATGCCGTCATTCTGCCACAGTACCAATCTCAAGCAGTTGTTCTCGGCCTACAGGCGACGTTGGGGGCCCCGAGTGCAGTACGATACCTACAAGCCGAGCTTCCCTGCGCTGTTTCCCGAAACAAATTCCCATCCCGAATGTACCGCCGCCACCATCTGCACGCTCCGATGCCCAGTCTGCTTCATGATCGACCGTTCAGAGGCGCCCGCTATCGCCGCGCTGGTCGCATGACCCGCCCGCAGCGAATGGCCCGCGTACGCCGTAGCGTCCAGGCCGGCCGATACCGCTCAATCGGCCCGCCTGTGCCTGCCCGTGCCTGTTGATCGACCTGAATAGTGCGCCGCTCGATCGTGCGGCCAGCTCGATCCAGGCCTGAATAGTGCGGACCGGGATTCGATCCATTCGGTACGCCGATCTTGCGGCCTGCGCCGTCCTGATCGATCTTGCTACGCTGTAGGGTGACCGTCAAGCCGTCTTTGCCGAAGGCGCAATCCTCGATATCCAGCCCGATTAGTTCTGACCGGCGGAATGCCCCTGCAAACCCCAGCAGGATCACTGCGCGATCACGGGCGCCGATCAAGCCCGCGTCCGCCGCGTCTACCATCGCGCGAATGTCATCGGTGAGCGTGGCTGCTTTGGGCGCCGATGCGGTCCCAAGCGCGCGCCGAATGCCCTTGAGCGTATTGCGCACCAAAGCCGGCCGTGGTGGGCGAGTCCAAGCCCGCCGCCTTGTGCGCCTCCGCGATCGCGTTCAGCCGGCATTGGAGCCAGCCTCACGGCGCATATGAAGCGATGCCGTTGCCGAACGACCAGTCCTCCTTCGCGCACTCGACCAGATTGATGAGAAACGGCTCACCTCACATGGGTAAGCTCAAACGGCTTAATCAGCCCATCCAGCCCGTATGGGCTTACATCCTCGTGGTTGGTAAACGCTGCGTCGCGTTAGGCGCGACGTGCCACATTAAGCGGGACCGCCCGGCTGTCCGGGCTTGGCATCCTGAAGCAGCTCAATTTCCTTCTCCTCCAGGACGTAAGTGTAGTCCCGCTCCATGGTGCTGCCGCCCAATTACCCCGAAAGTGCATCCGCCGCTAGCCCGGCGGAATCAAAGTCGTGAGCGCATCGCGCCAATCACCATGCCTGACCATAACCTCTTTGAAACGATCTCCGTGCTTTCCCGCACTCCTGCCGTGCTCAACGCGCTCCTGCGTGACCTGCCCGACAGTTGGACCCGCCGGAACGAAGGGGGTGCCACCTGGACGGCCATTGATGTCGTCGGCCACCTGATTCACGGTGAGAAGACCGACTGGATGCCTCGCGTGAGGCTGATCCTGGAGCATGCCGACCTCCGCCCCTTTGAGCCGTTTGATATGAAGGGGCACGTGAGGGAAATCGCGGGCAAATCGCTCCCGGAGTTGACGGATGAGTTTGCACAAGTGCGCGCCGCGAACATTCGCGATCTTCAGGCGCTCAATCTCCAGCCAGGCGACCTATCCCGCCCTGGC
Source organism: Bryobacterales bacterium (assembly GCA_003166865.1). Classification (GTDB taxonomy): domain Bacteria; phylum Acidobacteriota; class Terriglobia; order Bryobacterales; family Bryobacteraceae; genus Palsa-89. The sequence goes on along the minus strand of PMUP01000046.1, from coordinate 15,829 downwards.
CTCCATCCGGCGCTTGGTCCCGTGACACTCCGTCAACTGCTCGCCAGTTGGCCCGCGCACGACCTGACCCACATCCACCAGCTCTCGCGGATCATGGCCCATCAGTATCGCGAGGCGGTGGGCCCATGGAGTGCGTATATGGGAGTGATGCAGTGCGGCGGGCATGGATCGCGCTAGCAGCTATGAATTCAGGAGGCCGGTGACGGGAGCCATTTTGCAGACCAGACTGGCCGGGAATGACCGCGTTACCTCGCGTTGAGTCTCCTCCAGTTCCGGACGGATAAATGGCGCATCCGGAAGTGGGCGATCGAGACGCAGAAGCCCCTCCGTGATCGCTGAAGCAGTGCCAGGCACGCCGTTCAAGTTACGGAACGATATCGAGCATTTGCGCCTGACTTGCGGAACGCGTAGTCGGGCAGAGAGACTATGCCGAGGAGAAGCCCTTTCCCACGGGGCTGGGCTCCAGCGCGTGAGCTCTCATTTGCCGCCGCCAACCGCCTGAAGACCTGGGCATCCGGTTCAGTTCATTTCTGGTTGTCGAGTGTCTGGTTGGCGGACGGGGGCCCCCCGGGAAACGCGTCCAGCGGGGTGGGTCGTTCCTGTGCACCGATCAGTCCTGCCCGCGCCAGGGTCGGCCGCGGAGGTTTAGACCTGGAGTCCGTCCCATGACCAGTGTGGGACGCTGAGGCCGTTAGGCACATCATCAGCGGACTGATGGTACCGGGCCATCGTTGTCGTGGTTGCCCCCGCGAAGTAGTCGTGCAGCACTTCATTCAGGCCTTGATCGAGCGGATTGATTACGACGGGCCGAGCGGAACGGTGGCCGTGACGCTGCGAACTCCTGAGAACTCGCCCATCAACCGTCATGCTTTGGCCTTCGAATACAGGATTCCAAGCAGGCGCGGAGGCGCAAGACCCGCATCCGGCCTCCAAATGTGAACGGACACATGGATCATTTCAGCGTCGGCGTGATCCTCGTATTCGAAAAAAATCAAACTCAGTCCTGAACTGTGTAAATCCTGACCTCGGCGCTCTCGCTGCCGCGAGCCGGAACCGCCAGATAGAAGCGGTCGAAGCCCTTGCCCTGTTTCCCGTAATACCCAGCCGTTTTCGCGCCGATCGCGGTCGGGATCTTGTCCAGTAGCCGATAGTGAGCGGGGTCCGTCATTTGGAACGCGTAAATGAAGCCCTCTCCGCCGGGCATGTAGATGCGCTTGCGGTCAGCGTCGAAGTACAGATCGTCACTGTCCTGGACGCTCGGCAGCGTGGTGACTAGCCGGCCTGAGTTCGTATCAATCACCGCCAGACGAGGCGGCACATGCACGCCAACAAACAGACGATGGTCGGCCTCGTCCAGCGCCATCGGGAAGTTGCCTTCCACGCCCTTCAAGGGCCAGTGCGTGACCTGTTTGGTGACGCGATTAACCACCGCTATCTCTTTCGAGTCCGGAACGTTAACGTAGATGTTCGGCCCTGATCTCTCCAGCTGGAATGACTCTGGCTCGGCGCCCAACTTGTACTCTTCATCCAGGCGCTGGTTCGTGGTGGCGTCGATCATCGCTATCGCGCCGGTGTTCTCGTCGTCACCGCAGCCGACGTAGACGCGTTTGGTCGCCGCATCATAACGCATGTTGTCCGCGCCCCCTGCGAAATCCACTGTGGCGATCTGGTCATAGGACCTTCCATCATAGACGTAGACCTTGCCGCGGCCGCTGGCCACAAAGATCTTGTTCGTCTCTGGAGAGAAGGCTATACCCTGTGGGTCGGACACGCCGGTGATGGTGTGGGCGAGAATTCGCCCGCCAATATTGATCACCTCGACGGCGTTGCTTCCCAACGCGGCAACAAATAGTCGGCCTCCCCCCATGGCAAAGTGGTCGAACCGTCCCTTGGCGTTGTTGAGAGGAATCGCTTCTGTGAAAACCAGCGACTTGTCACGCTGCACCACCGTATTGGCTGCCGCCGAGGTTTTTTTTGCGCCTCCGGACTTGCCTTGTTGACCGCCAGCCAGCATCGCAAGCGCCGCAATCAACGCCAGTGAACAGAAAGTGCCCGTAATCGTTCTCATGTTGTCCTCCTAATAGGAATGGCGCTGTACGCACTTCCGGGTCACTGTGAGCTGGGGCGGGTAGGCGATCCGGAATCGGCCTTCGTGCCTTGCAGACTCCTGAGTGTCTCTTCGCAAATCTGCCGGAGGCGCGTGCCCGGCGCTGGGGTGAGGTCTTAACGGCCGCGAAGATGCGTGGAGTGTTATAGATTCAGGCTTCATGGAACACTTCTGTTCGCCGCTTCGAGTTGACGGCGCACGAAGCTATTACCTGGAAGTTGGCTGTCCCAGTACCTCCACAGTTCCAGGCGGCGCGATTCGATGGCGGACTTGGAGTCCGTTTGATGGACTTGTGGGTAAAGAGCGCCAAGAGCTGCGAAGACACGCGACTCTTGCAGCGCGTCCGCCAGACTCGTTCGAGGTTTGGCCCCGGCTGCCGCACCCTTCCGTAAGAGCTCCTCATACACGGCAATGGATCGCTGGAAGTTGTTATTCTCCGCTTCGTAATCCGCCAGCGCGCTGAGCGCCTTGTCTACTTCCGTCCCAGGCTTGATCGTGTCTGAGGGATAAGCGCCCAATTTGCGCAATTTGTCGAAGGCGATATCCAATCTGCGGTGAGCCTCCGCGCCTCGGCCGAGCCGTCGCAGGGCGTAGGTCGATCCTGCCAGCGTCTCCGCCTCATGCAGACGCGCTATCGGATGCTCCTTGATTTCGGCCAACCGTCTAAGCGCCTCGTCGCACAGTTCCAAAGCACGGCTGGGATCGCTGCGGCTCAGAATACCCGACATCATGACATTGGCGGAGAAGACTCTTTCGCGGCTCCCGAATTGATTCGGATCGTGTTGTGCAAGATCGTCGGCGGTCTGGCGGGCATGCTCCAGGTACGTTAGCGCCTCGTCGGGCCGATTGAGACTGATCCCACCGTCCTCACCGAGAATCGATCCCGCATGGATCAGCGCGCTGACATATGCCAAGGGCTTGCCCACGCTCTTTTCTCCAGTAGCGGGCTCCAATATCAGCGTCGCCTCTTGAATCGCCTGCAGGGCCTCGTCCAGCCGGCCCTGTTCTTGATAAACAATTGCCAGATTCAATTCCGCCGCCCCAATGTAGGCAGGCCAGTTCGCGGTGCGCGCCAGGTCGATCGCGCGGCGCGAGGTAGCGATTGAATCGTTAAACTGTTCGGCGAATCCATATATGTTGGCGACGTTCAAAAGAACCAGAATTACACCCTCTGCCTCGGCCCGATCCAACGGATGTTCCAGGCTTGCCGTTTTCAGATACGCCTGCAGTCTCTGATCTGTCTTGCGGGCGAACTGAAGTGCCTCATCCTGGTCTCTTTGGGAGGCGATCTGCATCTGTTCTTGCGAGATTTCGGCCGCGCGAAGCAGTGCTATTCGATTGGATGGTTCTGACGCCAGAACAAAATCGATCAGCGCCAGCGCTTTCTTATCGTTCCCTTCGGCGAGTTGTGTTTGACCGAGAGCCGTATCTGAACGCTGCACGCGCGCCACTCGCAGATAGGCCGTGCCCACTTCCAACGCCAGCGCTGGGGCCATGCGGACGTCTGCGGTGATTCGCCGCAAGTATTCGAGCGATGTTTCCACAATCAGTCTGCGCGTTTCCGTGCTCCCTGGCAATTTGGAGACGCGGTCGTCGATATCAAACAATTTGTTGGCCAGCTGTCGTACGTCGGTGAAGCGGCGTTCGGCGATCGCGCGTTCATGATTGGCAACTGCCAATCCCACAGTAAGACTGCCAATTGTAAGAATCGCCGCCAGAGCGGGAAGCCAATATCGGCGCAAGAATTTGCGAATTCGATACCAGACATCTCCGGTACGCGCACGAATGGGCCGGGATGCGAGGTAGTTCTCCAGATCACCAGAAAGCTGTTCCACGGAGGCGTATCGCTCCTGAGGCTCTTCCCGCAAAGCCTTCAAGAGGATTGCTTCCAGATCACCTTTCAAATCGGGCGCGAGCTTGGAGGGAGGACTAATCTTTCTGGGGGAAGTTGAACTTGCCGGCGATTTGCCCGTGGACTGGTAGGGCGACGCGCCGGTCAACAGTTTGTAGAGCACGGCTCCGAGCGAGTAGATGTCGGTTGCCGTTGTCATGCGTTCGCCCCCGGCTTGCTCCGGACTCGCGTATTCCGGCGTGAGCATGCGCACGTTGGTTACGGTTACGTCGCCGGCTGAGTCGAGAATTTTGGCAATGCCAAAGTCCAGTAATTTCGGTTCACGTTCTTCCGTGACAAGGATATTCGAGGGCTTAAGATCGCGATGCACCACTAGATTGCGATGCAAATAGCTGACTGCGGCGCATACCTTCAGGAACAATGCAATCTTATGCCTTACGCTGAGTCCGGCGCAGTAGACGTCGATGGTTTTTCCCCCGACATATTCCATGACCAAGTACGGCTGCCCATCCTCTCGATGACCTGCATCCAATAAACGGGCAATGTTGGGATGAGATAGACTTGCCAGAATCTGCCGCTCTGACAAGAACCATTGACGGAATTGGGGTGGGTCCGCTCCCGGTCGCAGCAATTTCACGGCTACGCGCTGTTTGACCTCGCCGTCCGCACGTTCGGCCACATAGACACTTCCCATGCCGCCACGTCCTAGGAGGTTTCCTAATCGATAGGGACCGCAGTGAAGACCGTTCAGCTCCACCCGTTCGGAGTGATTCGCAACAATCTCTTCGGCTAAGATCTTCGTGGTTGCAGACTCCTGAGCCAACCGTTCCTCCACTTCCTTTCTGGTTCGTTCGTCAACGCCGAGCTCGACGAAATAGCGGTCGCGGGCTTCCTGGCTTAGATTGGCTACTTGATGGAACAGTTCCGTAGTGCTGGGTCTCATTGTTCACTGTCGACTGTGGGCAGCATGAGGAGCTGCTGGATTGGCTCCAATGATTGATTATTGCGCAGTTGATGGAACTCGACCAGGCGGCGCCTGCAACGCTGAGTGTCGCTGCTCGAGCACCCGGTCGCATGTTTTCAGTCTTCTATTTCAGGGACGGTCATTGGAGCTGGAACACCGCCGGAGCAGGTTGCCGATCTGAGGGTGGATCCGAAGGTGGTTGAAATATCAAGCTGATCCAGTGTGATCCATTCAAAAACCACCTATTCCAGAACAAGAGTGTACAAGATTGCCAGTGGCTGCTATGCCGCATTCGACATTGTGGCGGAAGCCGGTTCTGGTGGGGCAGCTTGAGTTTGAGGAGTGGACGCCGGAAAAACACTTCACGCGCGGTTCAGGGCTCTTCGGGACGTAGAAGCCTAGCCAGCCAGGACGGGAAAGAAAGCAATCTTGAAGTGAGCAATACGAAAATGCGCGTCACTCGGAAATCCATCAACGACCGTGCGCCGGAGACGCCGTAAACCATCCACACCGGACTTCGCTTGCGGATATACTGAGGCCACCTGGAGGCATCATGCAAGCAAAAACTGCTCTGGCTTCGAATCTCGATACGCTGCTCGAACTCAACCGAGATTACCTACGGTCGGTGGAGAACTCAGATGTCCAGCGCTTCAGCGAGATTCTTGCGGACGATTTTCTGTGTTCCCTTCCCGACGGATCGCTGATCGACCGCGCGTGTTTCCTGGAGCGCACGTCGCAACCGGCTTATATTTCGAATCTTGAGGGCCACGACGTAAATGTCCGGCTGATGGGAGATTTCGCGATCATTCACGCGCGGACGACCTTCACGGCGCGCGACGGGCGCGCAGGCGCGGGCCGCTACACGGACGTGTGGGCGAAACGCGACGGGGCGTGGGTCGCGGTGTCGGCGCATGTGACTCGCCAATAATTTTGGCCTGCTGGACTCGCTCACTGGACAACTGCAGCGTGAGCATTTACGCCAGCTACGCTATCCGGCAATCTACAGCGTTCGGATTGAGAACGTCTTTCGTGGTGCGAAACTCTATCAGGTCGACTCCTCGTTCACCAGTTGCGCGCAATAGATCTCGCTGCTGGCGTCGTCCAGAATTACGATCAGGTCGTAGTAGCGGTCATCCTGAAACCAGCGGTAGGCAGCCCCGGCGCAACGTTGCGCTCCGTGATGAAACAGCATCCCCACAAAAGCCCCCACACTCTGCCAGCGAGTGGCGTTTTCGGGCGGACTGACCGGCTGGAAGTATTTGAAAAATTTGGCTCCTCGTGCGGGACTCGAACCTACAACCCTTCGGTTAACAACCCAGCCTGCTTTCTTCGGATGGGGAAGCCGATTTTGGCGGTATTCCAGTGTTCGGCTGTTAAATTGTACACGATGAAATCAAGTTTAGTGGTCTAGCTAAGGGTACTCTCAGTACGTACGAGCTCCAAGGTATCCGAGCGAGGATCGATCTAGTTTAACGGGGAGCCGGACACCATTTCGATAAGGGCGACTAGCTCGACGCTCAGGATGTCGAGGCCGGGATGCCATTTGCGCATGTAGGCGATGGCTTCGTGTAGATCGCAGGCGGCCACGCGTTTCACGGGCGGTTCGCCTGCACCATCCGCAGGGCCGGTGAATTGAAACAAGCGGGCTTCGCAAGCGCCGCTGCGGCCGGGCCGGAATCCAGTTTTGAACGCATGGCGTGTTCGCTCGGAGCGCGGTCTGGGCATGTGGGACAGAGTAGGCTGATTTAGCCGGGAGAAAGCAAGTGAGCTTGGTGCGCGGTGACGCTGGGCTCTCGGTTAGGCGAGTGGAAGGTTTGCTGGGTGGGCTGCTAGAACACACACCGGTTCGGTGTTATGGTCAGCGTTGTCCGCGTCAGTCCTTAGTCGCCTGGTATCGCCTCCACAACGGAAAGACTCATCCGAGCTGACTTCACGCGAACGCTGGCCACAGCGGTGAGCGAGGCTGTTAAAGAGAGGAACGCCGCCGAGCTTAGGAGAAGTCACGGCGGCGTGAGCGGAATTACTTGGAGATGATGCGATAGGTGCGCTGGCCGCCCTCTAGTTTGTTGGACGCGATGCGCAAGCCCATCTTCTTTTTGAGCGTGCCGCTCAAGAAGCCACGAACCGAGTGAGCCTGCCACCCGGTGGCTTTGCGCAGTTGGTCAAGTGAAGCGCCGCCAGGGCGCTTCAGAAGGGCAAGGACCTTGGCCGTCTTGGTCCCACGCTCGGGTGTAGCGGCCTTCTTGGTCGGGCGGGCTGGCGTGTCCGCCGGTGTGCGCTTAGGGGCGCGAGCTGGGTGGGTGTTGGCCATCGCCGGTGGGGCGGCAGCGGATTTGTTCGTGGGTGTCATGTGTGTTTTCCTTTGGCGGCAAGCTGCCGCGGTCATGACATTCATCACTCAACGTTCCTCTACATTGCAAGGCAATACTGGCCGGGTTTCGAGACCTCCGTGAAGAAACGGCGATGCCTTGCAAATCAGTCGCGGGCAGCCAGCAATTCGTCGAAGCGGGCGCGTTGGAGGTCCCAGCGGGGTTCGCGTGCAATCTGGCGCAACTCGCGCTCACCAAGAAGCCCGGCCTGCTCGGCTGGCAGAAACAAGATGTGTTCCTGAATGGCGGGTGCGAGCAGCCCGAGAACGACAATCTGGCCGACGCGGGCCGAAGAAATATGTGCCAAGCGCGCCAGTTCGGCATAGTCTTTTACTTGGCCGGTACGAACCACGCCATCGAGCTTGTGGGCAAGCGCCAGCAGGCGCGCCAGGCGCGGCGGCCGCGTGAGTGTTTCGCTTGCGGGGCGGAGCCGGAAGGCCGGGAGCGCGCGTCCGCGCCTTCGTGGAATCTTGTATTCGAACGCCACCGGGTGACCTTCGATGGGGAAGTTCACAGGAGCACGCAGGGTCACTGCCACCGCACCAGTCGGCCCGTCGTAGTCAATGCGCTCGATCAAGCTCTGAATAACTCCTGGAATAACATCCGCATCCGCCCGGACTAGGGCTTGCCATTGGGAGTCTGAAACCTTGAAAACTTGGCGTGTTTGGGCGGCGCTTAGCTGGGAGCGAAGCTGGATCGCGATCGAGGCTTCCAGCAGGTCTGCCGAGACCGACTTGGTCTGGCAGAACTTCCAGCCCTTCTCGCGCGCGGTCTGGCATACGTAATAACGGTAGCGTCGCTGGCTCCGAGTCGAATAGGTCGCAATCATCGGATGCCCGCATTGTTTGCAAATCAGCAAACCGGACAGCGCGGCATTCTGCGGAACCGGAATGTTGGGAGACTCGGGTGCTTTGGGGCGGTTGGAGAAGTCCTTATTGATGTCGTCCCAAAGCGCCGGTTCGATGACGGCTTTGTGCTCGCCTTGGTAAACCACGTCGCGATAGTTCACCTTGCCGCAGTATGTGGCGTTGGAGAGCAGCATCCGTAAAGAAGCCTTCGTGAACGGGTGTCCCGTGTGGCGGACGTTACTTCGCGACTTCCATGACTTGGTGATCCAGCCGCGTTGGGATAGCTCGGCGACCACTTCAGCCAGCGAGCGATGGCTACGGTAAAGTTCGAAGATCTCACAAACGCGGCGGGCTTCACTTGGGTTGACTACCAGACTTCCGCCTGCCGGAGCGACGTCGTACCCCAACAAGGGCGTGCCTCCCACCCATTTGCCTTTCCGCCGCGCGGCACCCATCTTGTCGCGCGTGCGCTCGCTGATAATTTCTCTTTCAAACTGCGCGAAGGACAAAAGAATGTTGAGCGTCAGCCGTCCGAGTGACGTCGTGGTGTTGAACTGCTGGGTCACCGATACGAAACTGACCGAGCGCTGATCGAAGCGGTCCATCAATCGGGCGAAATCCAGGAGCGAGCGGCTCAGCCAGTCGACCTTGTAAACCAGTACGCAATCCACCTGGCGGGCTTCGATCTGTTCCAGCAGTTGCTGCAACGCGGGACGCTCCATGTTGCCGCCGCTGAAACCACCGTCATCAAAGCGCGTCTCGACCAAAGTCCACCCCACGTGCTTCTGGCTCTGGATGTAGGCAACGGCTGCCTCGCGCTGCGCATCGAGCGAATTGAAGGCCTGTTCTAAACCTTCCTCGGTCGACTTGCGAGTATAGATGGCGCAACGCACGCGCCGTGGCGCTTCGAGCTGATGTTCACCCACGACGGCGCTCCGTGAGTCCGAAGAACAACAGGCCGTTCCAGCGGGTTCCAGTTGCTACCAGAGCGATGGCGCTCAGCGAACCGTAATGTCGCGACTGATACTCGAAGCCTTCCTCGAGCACCTGGACTACTATGTCGCGTCCCTTGTGGCGTCGGGTCAGCCGCGTGCCCGGTTTCGGCAGCCGTCCATCCCGGTGAGTTCCAGAATGCGGCCGGGGTTGTATCTTCTGGGCCTGTTGCGGCCAGCTCCAGAATCCTTTCGGCCCGCTACTGCGTAAGTCTGAGTCATCGGCGATCTGGACGGCTCGGTCAACGGCACGTTCGCTCAGCCCGCCCTCCATTTGCGCCTGCAGTTGCCAAGCGATACGCCGGAACAGATATTGTTTGTGAGACGACTTGGTCTCTTCACCGAAAACCTCCTGATACTTTCTCTTCAACGCCGGGACCGGAAGACGGCGCAACTCCTCCATCGTCTGAACCAAGGCCATGTCCATGTTTTGGCTATTCTTTCTGCGGCTCTAAACCACAGTTCCATGGACGCTCCCCGGGGCCCGGAATGCAAGTCGCTCAGGACGGCCTTTTCGCATTCTGAATTAGGCCAGGCCAGGATCTCGAAAGGCAGCGGTACTGTGGAGAACGAGTCCAATTGCCCGGTTGCCCGTAAATGTTGCATTTGCGGTACTTTCGCCGCACTTGGTGGTACTTTGGGTGTACTTTGATGTACTTTGCGTGTACCTTCAGGCCGTTTATTCCTGTCCATGAGACGATGTTCTGAGGCAGCGCGCGCGGCCCTAACGCGTGGCTTTAAACCACACGGAACAAAGCGCTTAGGATCGCACCGACACTCGCGGGAACCCCTTCAAAACCCGCCGAAACAGGCCGGCTATTTACCCATCGGCTTCCTTATATATAGAGGGGGTAAAAACTCTCCCCAGACGGACAGAAATCCCGACTCGCTGGGGACCCAGTGCTCGTGTCTGGGTAACACCCCATTCCCTGTCCCTGTGGTCGATTGAATGGTGAGATAGTGCGTTTATAAGACTCCGGCCGCTTCCGCGGAGTGTCGGCAGGGGGTAGTCCGCAGATGGCGGCCATCTTCAAGTCCTGGATTGAGCCCATCAAGGACCAGCATATCGTTGCTGTTTCTGGCGGGGATCAGTTCAGACCCACCGCGAGCCCTGGTGGGACGGACTCGTCCGCCTTTTCGTGGATTGGCCTGAACGGCATTGGTTTCCAGCAGGATGGGTTGGAGTACGGTACCCGTACCCACCACTCCAACTCGGACACCTATGACCGAGTGCAGAAGGCCGATGTGATGCAGAGTTCCATGATCGAAGCGTGGTTTGCCTACAACGCAGCCACCCGGGAAGAGATGCTCCCACGCATCCCAACCCGGGCCCCTGACCCCGATGCGTGGTGATCGGTTCCTTAGTCCCGCGCAAGAACCTGCTGGAGCCACCGAACCATGAATGGTTTGTAATCGCTCAGCCGGGACGATTGCCATGCCCGGATGCCATGCCCGCCGCCCTCTACCTTATAAAGCTCGCAGCCGACGCCAGCGGTCCGGAACTGATCGCCGGCAATTCATTATAGGGCTCCCCTTTGAAGTGGAGCCAGACGTGCTCGCAAGTTGGCGTAGGAGAGATACTATGGCAAAACTTACAACAGCGAAGAAGAAAGCCGAACCAAAATCGGAATTTGGGCTTCCAAAGGAACGAAAGTATCCCATGCCGGATGCCAGTCACGCCCGCAACGCAAAGGCACGCGCCTCCCAAATGGAGCATCAAGGCAAGCTGAGCGCATCTGACAAAAAGAAGATCGACGCCAAAGCGAATCGGGTTTTGAATAAGTAGACCGACCAAGGCCCCACAGTCGTGCGTCAAAGCTCGCTCCAATGGTTATTCGGAGCTCATCGAACCTGACAGTCCTCGACGCAACGAATTCCAACTTCGTTGCATGCTCTTCAGAGCTGCCAATGCGCGTTCTCTGGCCTCGTCATGATCGACGATTGGAAGTGGATATGTTCTTCCGAGGTCTACGCCAGCCTCGCCAAGTATTGATTCCGGCGCCTTCCAGGGCTTGTGCAACCATTCGTCAGGCAGCCCTGCCAGCTCAGGAACCCAGCGGCGGACGTAACCGCCTGCGGGATCGAACTTCTCTCCCTGGATGACCGGATTAAAGATTCGAAAATAGGGACTCGCGTCAGCGCCGCAGCCCGCGACCCATTGCCAGCCTAGGGTGTTATTGGCCAGGTCCGCATCTACCAATGTGTCCCAGAACCAAGCCGCACCTTCCCGCCAGTCAATCAACAAGTCTTTGACGAGAAACGAGGCCACTACCATTCTGACCCGGTTGTGCATCCAGCCGGTTTGCCACAACTCACGCATTCCCGCATCGACGAGCGGGTAGCCCGTCTTGCCTCGCGTCCATGCTCTTAGAGTCGCGGGATCGGTCTTCCAAGGGAACGCCGCAAACTCAGGTCGAAGCGCCTGCACTGGGGATTCGGGATGATGGAAAAGGAGGTGGTGAGCAAATTCGCGCCAGCCAATTTGCCTGAGATAGGCCTCGCAGGCCGCGTGGCCGATCGCGTCGCCGTTCATGATCCCGAGGACAGCGCGCCAAACCTGACCGGGATTAATCTCACCGAAGTGCAGGTGCGGGGAGAGCCGGGATGTGCCAGCAATGCCAGGCTTATCCCGTCCGAGCCGATATTCTTGAATGGCTTCATTCTGAAAGCGCTTCAGTTGGCTCCTCGCGCCCGATTCGCCAGGTTGCCAAGTCTCACGAAGCCCCCGTGCCCAATCGATAGCTGGCTCTAACCCGAGTTCTGCAACCTCTAACGACTGTGGCCAGCTTTCAGGTGAGGGAAGCTTTCTTGGCGGGTCCTTCGAAGGAGGCGCTAAGGAATTGTTGAGACAGGCGCGCCGGAATGCGGTGAAAACGCGGAATGGCTGTCCTTTGGCATTTCGAATCATCCAGGGTTCAAACAGCAAATTGCCATTGAAGCTCTCAACGGTTATCCCGCTCTCTCGAAGCTTCGACTTCAGCTCGCGGTCTCGGGCGACGCCCGCTGGCTCGTAACGGCGATTCCAGAACAGAGCCGATGCGCCTGATTCCGCCAACAGATCATTCAATGCTCTACCGGTTGGACCACGCCGAATGATCAAACGCGAGCCACGCTTTTCGAGTTCCGCATTGAGCGCGGCAAGCGACCGGCCCAGCCACCATTCGGAGGCCGCCCCTGCCCGCCAAGAGCCTTCCTCCTCCGGCGCCCAGATAAACACCGGAATCAGCGAACTGCCCCGCTCGACTGCTGCGGCCAAGGCGGGATTGTCCGATAGACGCAGATCCTGCCGAAACCAGACCAAAGCCGGTGCACTTTTCATGCCTTACACCTTTTGGTTCCCGAAGGCGCCACCCGTAGCTTAGATTGGACCCTAATACCTTCGAGGCTAGCATCTCCTCATGAGCGAACCTCCCAACCACGGTTTTGCACTAAGCCGTTTACGGCGAGTGGGTGAATGTCCTCGATGAAATCGTGCTTCCCGATTCCAACACCGGGGCGGCGTGCGAAGAGTTCCTCAAACGGGCTGAGCCGTGGTTTCGTCGCTCCCATGCGCCTGTACAAGTGGACGTGTATGGCGACTCCACCGGCGACGCCCACAGGTCCTCGGCATCGCGCACAGACTGGCAGTTGGTGCGCGAGTTCCTTGCCGGCTATCGCGATCGCTACCGCGCTGTGTTCCATAATGGCTCGTCCAACCCGCCGGTACGGGACCGGGTGAACTCGCCCAACCTTGACAGTGTCGGGGGTTTGTTTCAGGCTATTGGTATTCCCGCAGAAATCCGTTCCTTGTAGGTTGACCAAACTTTTATGAGTCCAAACGGTTCCCGTGCACAAAGAAGGCCTCCAGGAGGAGGACTTTTCGCCCTGCTCCAGCCATACCGGGGCTTGGTGGCCACACTTGTCGTGATGACGATTTTCGGGAACGGGCTTGCCCTGGTAGTGCCCAAACTCATCTCGCACGCCATCGACGCCTACACGCAGCGGACCTTTGTGCTTTCCACGGTAGTCCTCGAATTCTTCGTCATCTCGTTCCTGGTGTTCGCTTTGAACTATCTGCAGAACATCATGCAGACCTACGCCTCCGAGCGCGTGGCGCGAGACCTGCGCACCCGATTGGCCGCTAAGATCGCCACCCAGTCCTATAGCAGCATCGAGAAGCTCACGCCCGCCAAACTCCTGACGAATCTCACCTCGGACGTCGACGGCGTCAAGCTCTTCGTTTCCCAGGCGGTGGCCACGATCATTGCCTCGCTTTTCCTGATCGTTGGCGCGAGCGTGATGCTGCTCACCATCAACTGGCGCTTGGGCCTGAGCGTCCTGGGCGTGGTGCCCGTGGTGGGCGGAACCTTTTTCTTCGCGCTGCGGAAAGTCCGGGTTCTGTTCAAACGTGGTCAGGAAGCCATCGACTGGCTGAACCGTGTCATTAATGAGAGCATCCTGGGAGCCACGCTCGTCCGCATCCTCAATTCGCAGCGCTTCGAGGCGGAAAAGTTCACTGCCGCCAACATCGAGTCCCGCGATATCGGCCTCGCGATCCTTCGTATCATGTCGGCCATGATCCCGGCCATCACCCTGGCCGTCAATCTAGCCACCATCATCATTCTTCTGCTCGGCGGCCGCTTCGTGATGCTGGCGAGCATGACGCTCGGGGATTTCACGGCGTTCAACAGTTATCTGGCGTTGCTCATCTTTCCCATCATCCTGCTGGGCTTCATGAGCAACGTGATGGCGCAGGCCGGCGCATCCTACATGCGCTTGAGCGCGGTTCTGATGGCGCCGGAGACCAAGAAATCCGGCCCGCTCTCGCCAACTCTCCAGGGCGACCTCGCCGTGGATAACGTTTCGCTCGCCTTCGTCGACAAGAAGGCCCTCAAGAACGTTTCTTTCTCGGCTAAGAGCGGCACGAAAACCGCTGTCATAGGTCCCACGGCCGCAGGGAAGACGCAGTTGCTATACGTGCTTATCGGGCTGCTGGAGCCGACCGAGGGAACCGTCACGTATGATGGCGAGCCGCTCGAATCCTATGACAAAGAAGCGCTTCACCGTCAGGTAGGCTTTGTGTTTCAAGACAGCATCGTGTTTAACATGACGCTTCGGGAGAACATCGCCTTCAGCTCGAGCATCGCGGACCAGGACCTGGATAAGGCGATTGCAGCCGCGGAACTGCATGACTTTATCGGGACCCTGCCGCAAGGTCTGGACACGGTGGTGTCGGAGCGCGGAAGCACACTTTCCGGCGGCCAGAAGCAACGTGTGATGCTGGCGCGCGCCCTGGCGCTGAATCCGAAAGTGCTGTTGCTCGACGACTTCACCGCGCGTGTGGACACCAGGACCGAGCGCGCGATTCTGCGGAACATCCACGAACAATATCCGGGCATTACTCTGATCTCTGTGACGCAAAAGATCGCCTCGGTTGAAGACTACGACCAGATCCTCCTTTTGATGGAAGGCGAGTTGCTTGCCACCGGAACCCACGCGAAGCTCATGGAGACTTCGCCGGAATACGTGCAGATCTACGATTCGCAGCGGAGCACCAATGTCTATGAAGTACAAGCTTGAAACCACCAAGGCATTTGGCGCGAAGCGGTCCCTGCGCGCCGGGATCAAGCGCTTCGCGCCGTTGATTCGACCCGAGCGCGGCTATATTGCGATCGCGATGGCCGCGATGCTGGTGAGTTCCTGCGCGACACTGGCGGGCCCCATCATCATCGGCCGAGCGGTGGATACCTACGTTCGGCCGAAAGACGGCCACGGCCTGCTGCTCGCCTCGATCTTATTGCTGGCCGTTTACGTGATGGGCATCATCGCCAGCTATACGCAAATCCTAACCATGGGCGGCGTGGGGCGGCGCGTGCTGTTTAGCGTGCGCAATGAGCTCTTCCGGAAACTGCAGGATCTGCCCCTGGCGTTCTTCACCGAAAACAAGACCGGCGACCTGATCTCGCGCGTCAACAATGACACCGATAAGCTGAATCAGTTCGTCGCTCAGGCCCTGATGCAGTTTCTCAGCAGCCTGTTTCTGATGACGGGCGTGGCCGTGTTTGTCCTGTCGCTCAACTTCCGTCTGGGAATCGCGGCGCTTTTGCCAGCCATCGGCGTGTTCGCGGTCACAAAGGNNTTCAAAGTGATTGTGGCGTTCAACCGGCTGGATTATTTCCAGCGTAGATTCAAGACGGCGAACGATACCAACTACAACGCTTCCGTCTCGGCCGGTTTCGCCAACAACATATTCATGCCGATGTACGGATTCGCGCACAACCTGGCGATGCTTCTGGTGGTAGCGTACGGCATCATTCTGATCGGAGCGACCGAGACGACGGCCGGTCTGCTGATCGGATTTTTGCTCTACGTCAACAATTTCTACGGGCCGATGCGGCAACTGGCAACCGTGTGGTCGTCGTACCAGCTCGCGCTGGCGGCTCTCGATCGCATTTCCGAAGTGTTCGCGCTTGAATCGGACATGCCGGTATTGCCCGCGGGCACGCCCGAATCCTCTTCCGTTCTCCAATTCCGGAAAGTTCACTTCCAATATCCCGGCGGCAAGGAAGTTCTGCACGATATCACGCTGGAGCTTGAGAAGGGCAGCGTGTATTCGCTGGTGGGCCCGACCGGAGGCGGGAAGACGACCACGGCCTCCCTCATGGCCCGCCTCTACGATCCCACGGCGGGATCGATTTTGCTCGATGGCCGCGACATC
>PMUP01000015.1:67009-94440 GCA_003166865.1 Bryobacterales bacterium | reverse complement strand
TTGATGCGCTCTTGCCAATCCAAACCTACCGCACCGACGTTTGCCAAAATCAGTCCTCCAGTTAGAGTATGAAATGTTATCCTGTGCGCCCGGTCCTGTCAACGTCTCAAAAAGGCTACACGAATCAAAAGGGCAGGTTATTGCGAATGCTTTAGTTCAATTCGAAGTGACCGTGAAGCCGTGAAGCTTCCGTATCTCGATCGACTCCACACTCCGTGTTGAGCGCCTCGCAATCGCCAGGATTGAGATAAAGTGTTATTGGAAACTCGAAGCCACGGCTCAACGACAATCCTGATTTTTCTCCGGGAGTAGGGGGCGAAGCTGCCCGCCAAGTACATGGGCTTGCGCGCGAAAGAGAGTCATGAGAATTAGAGATCTGCTGGAACGCGATCTTTCCAGACCTATCGAAGGGATCGTTAAACTCAACAACGATGATCCAGATACTGTCTTCACGGAGCTGACCGAATACATCGCGACGGATCATATCAAGGCCGAGTACGAACGCCTGTTCTCCGCGATGGCGGCAGCTCCGAAATCACCAAACGAAGGCATTGGAGTCTGGATTTCGGGCTTGTGGGGCTCAGGCAAATCTTCCTTCGCGAAAAACCTCGGATACGTTCTGGCGAACCGTGAAGTCCGGGGCGTCTCCGCAAGTTCACTTTTTCTGAAGCAGGTGGAATCCAAGCGGGTTACCGAGTGCGTTGAGTTCCTCAATCGAGCGGTCCCATACGAGATTTTCATGTTCGACATCCAAGTGCATCTGCCGGTCGAAACCAATGCGGAGCAGATCGCCGATGTCATGTACCAGGTCATGCTGCGCGATCTGGACTATGCGGAAGACTACGATATCTCAGAGCTTGAGATTGAACTTGAAAAAGAGGGCAAGCTTGCGGCATTCCGGGATCTCTGCCACGCGGAATACAAGGAAGAGTGGCGAGAGATCCGTAAAGGCAGTCAGAAATTTGCACGCTCCAGCGCCTTGCTTCACCGGGTCGATCCCCGGACTTACGCCTCGACGGACACCTGGCTGAACACGGTTAAGGCCCAGCCTTCAGGGAGGCTGAGTGTCAAGGATTTGATTGAAAAACTGTTCGATCTATGCGCAGTTCGGCGTCCCGGGAAGAGCTTCGCTTTCATAATGGACGAAATGGGCCAATACGTCGAGCTTGGCGGCGAACGCCTCAAAAACCTGTGCGCCGTCGTCGAGCAGTTTGGCGATGAAAGCCTTCAGCGGGTGAAGGCCGGGAAGATCCCGGGCCCCGCGTGGATCATCGTTACGTCCCAGGAAAAGCTGCAAGACATCGACAAGTACTTCGCAGCCAAGAACATCGACCTGCCTAAACTACAGGACCGTTTCAAGCACAAGATCGACTTGCCTGCCGCCGGCCTGCGCGAGGTCGCCACCCTCCGTGTGCTACGCAAGAAGGAGAGCCAAGAGTCTATCCTGAGGAAGCTGTTCCAGGACCACGGTGCATCGCTGATTCAGAATATCAAGCTGGAGCGGTGCTCCCGCCGCACGGAGTTCAACGAAGATGAGTTTGTCCGGTTTTATCCTTATCTTCCGCATTTGATCGACCTCTCCATTGACATCGTGGTCGGCATCCAGCTACATCCCAATGCGCCAAACCTCGGGGGCAGCAATCGCAGCATCATCAAGCAGTCTTTTGAAATGCTGGTGTCGGACCGCACCCGGCTCGCCGATCAGCCGGTCGGCGTTCTAGTGGCCATCGACAAGATCTATGAACTGGTGGAAGGCAACATTTCGCCGGAGAAGCAGAACGACATTCTTCACATCAGCCAACGCTTCGACGAACACCAAGACTACCCTGGACTGGCAGCGCGGGTGGCGAAGGCAATCTGCCTCATGGAATTTGCCAAAACGGACCTGCCGTCCACGACCAAGAACATCGCCGCACTGCTTGTCCAACGCGTAAAGGAAGCCCCGCGGACGCTCGCGGTTGCCGAGATCCTCTATCTTATGAAAGAGGCGCGGTTTATCCGCGAGACCGAAGATGGCTGGAAGCTCTACGACTTCGATGAACTGCGTCGCGCAGCAGGCGCCCTGGTGGAACTCAAGAACGCCGTGGGGACCGTTAATCCCAGGCTTCCCGGGTGGCGCAACGACCTGATCCAGGTTGGTAAGAAGTTGGTTGCTCGCGGGTTGAATTGGTATACGCGGCCCA
Organism: Bryobacterales bacterium; assembly: GCA_003166865.1. Lineage (GTDB taxonomy): Bacteria > Acidobacteriota > Terriglobia > Bryobacterales > Bryobacteraceae > Palsa-89. Next base: position 92,257 of record PMUP01000015.1, on the reverse strand, counting down.
TGCATGAATTCAATGCCTCCGTAAGTCGATCGATCGAAGAAATCGTGTCGACCCTTGACCACCTTTCCACCAACACGGCTGCCACTGACCACCTTTCCACGAACATGGTTGCCCCCATGGACATAGTCGCTCTGGAAGGGCGATTGGCGCAGTCGGAGAAGAGGAGCGCGTCAATGCAAGAGCAGCTTGACCTCTTGCACGACCAGGTAAAGGGGTTAGTCAGCTTGCAGAAGACCACGAATCTGGAAGCCCCTGCCGCCACGATCGAAACAGACTGGGACAAGCGAGCCCGTGAGAATTCCCGATTCTACAGCGATACGGGTCCGGGAAACGACAGAACAGCTTATATTATTGGACTGTTCGGCACGGGACGTCGATATATCAATGAACTGATGCTGCAGAACATTGGAGAAAGGGCGCAATATTTCAGGGATACCATCCGCTTGCATCCCGGTCCGACGCCTATGATCTACAGCGGCCATGCCACAATGAAGCATGCTTCTCGCCTTCAGTATCAGCCAGTTGTAACGAGCCGTATAGTGGAAGCGGTCAGGTCGGGATTTGCGGATCTGATTTTTGTTTATCGTCATCCCCTCGATTCGTTGCTGACAAATTGGATTTGGTGGCGGACATACATTCGCGACAACAGGTCGGTTTCCGGCATCTCGCAGGTTCATAAGAACACAGACGACCTCTGTGCCGATTTGGAGCAGAATTTCTTTGACTTCGAGACGTTTGCCGCGGGCGACCCTGATTTCTTCGCTGGCGTACCCGGCCCGCGATTTCTGTCTTTCGCGGAATTTGTTGAGGAAACGGAGCTGCATCTCCGATCCGCCACGCTCACGTTGCGACTGGAGGACTTCATGATCGATCCGTTCAAGGAGTTTTCTAAGATCGTTGAAGTCATGACGGTCGATGTTGATTTGAGCCGATTATGTGTTGCCCCTCCGACAAGCAAGCCTTATGGCTACTTGGCTGTTAAAGACAAAGTCCCTCGATTCAGAGACTTTATCAATGGGCTGAGTGCGGAGACCAAAGGACGGATTGAGAAAATCGGCTACAATGTTAGGATCTAAGCCGATTCCGAGAGTCACTGGTAGGAGAGTCCCGTATGTGGGGAACGATAGAACAGTTTAATTTGGGAAACGACAAAACAGCCTATCTCATTGGACTGTTCGGCACCGGACGTTGGTATGTCATTGACCTGATGCGGGAGAACATTGGAGAAAGGGGGAAGTATCTTAAGGACGCCATCCGCTTCCATACAGGTCCGACATCTATGATCTATAGCGGCCATGCCACTATGAAGTATGTTTCTTCCCTTCAGCATCCACCAGTGATAACGAGGCTTATCTTGCAAGCGGTCCGGGACGGATTTGCCGATTTGATTTTTGTCTATCGTCATCCCCTCGATTCGTTGCTGACAAATTGGATTTGGTGGCGGACATACACGCGCGACAACAGGATGATTCGTGGTGTTTGGGAGGTTCATAAGACCACGGACGAGTTATGTGCCGATTTAGAACAGAATTATGCTGATTTCGAGGCCTTTGCCGCGGGCGACCCTGTGTTTTTCGCGAGCGCACCAGGCCAACGATTTCTATCCTTCGCGGAATTTGTTGAAGAAACTGAGCTGCATCTCCAATCCGCCACACTCACGTTGCGCCTGGAGGACTTCATGATCGATCCAGTCAAGGAGTTTTCTAAGATCGGTAAAGTCATGTCGGCCGCTCTTGATGTAAGTCGTTTGCGTGTAGTGCCTCTAAGAGCCAAGCTCTATGGCCATTTAGCGGTTAGAGACAAAGTCCCTCGATTCAGAGACTTCATCAATGGGCTGAATGCGGAGACAAAAGGACGAATTGAAAAAATCGGCTATAGCGTGAACGCCTAAGCTAAGCGTGCCACGCGCGCAGGTTGGAGTCGGCGGGCACGTATCAGGTGACATTTATCATGGACAAACGATCCAATCCAGACTCTCGAATCACCAAAGCGACCCTGACCCGCCGCCGGCTCTTGAAGGGCGCCGCAGGGATCGCGTCGGCAGCCGCGGCTACACTCATGCCTCCGAACGTCCGGCGCATGCTGGCACAGCAGCAACCGCAACGCAGTTCCCTCGGACAGATCAAGCATGTCGTGATACTCATGCAGGAAAACCGGTCGTTCGACCATTATTTCGGGACCTTGGCCGGCGTGCGCGGGTTCGACGATCCGGATGGGCTGAAGCTGCCTAATGGGCAATCCGTGTTCTACCAGCCCGACGCGGAGAATCCTAAGGGCTATCTGCTGCCCTTCCATCTGGACACCCACGCCAGCAGCGCGCAGAAGATTCCTTCCACCAGCCATGCCTGGGCGGTTCAGCACGAGGCATGGAACGCCGGGCGCATGGATCGATGGCTGCCCGCACATCGCAAAGCGGATGGGTTGAAAGGCCCCTACGTCATGGGTTATTACAAGCGCGCGGACATCCCGTTCCAATTCGCGCTGGCGGAGGCGTTCACGATCTGCGACGCGTACCACTGCTCCGTCTTCGGCCCCACTTGGCCAAACCGGATGTATCTGATGACAGGTACGATCGACCCGGATGGCATGAACGGTGGGCCGATCATCAACAACACGGTTCCCACGGGTGGCTATACATGGACTACCTATCCCGAACGATTACAGCAAGCCGGGGTGAGTTGGAAAGTGTATGAGCAGCAGGATAGCTATGGCTGCAATATGCTGGCGAATTTCAAGCTCTTCCAGCAGGCGATCGCTGGCTCGCCGCTTTATTCGAGAGGCATGCAGGTCAGCCCGGAAGGCCAGTTCGAATACGACGCCATGCACGACAAGTTGCCGGCGGTGTCTTGGATCATCCCGACCAGTTTTCAGTCTGAACATCCAGACTATATGCCCGCCGATGGAGCGGCGTTTGTGGCGAGCAAGATCGATGCCATTGCGGCCAACCCCGACGTCTGGGCGAAAACTGTGTTCATCCTCAACTATGACGAGAACGACGGGCTCTTTGACCACGTTCCGCCGCCGGTTCCTCCGGCGGGCACGCCTCACGAGACTGTTGGAGGCCTTCCCATAGGCGCCGGATTCAGGGTCCCGTGCATTATTGTGTCGCCCTGGACCGCGGGAGGCTGGGTATCGAGCGAGCGATTCGACCACACCTCCGTGCTTCAGTTTCTGGCGGCTTTCACTGGGGTCCGTGAGCCCAATATCAGCGACTGGCGCCGGCGCGCCTTTGGCGACTTGACGTCGGCCTTTCGTTTCCGCGACACACAGCTCAAACCTCCAGTTCTGCCGGACACGAGCGGCACTCTCAGCGCTGCTAAATTCGCTGCGGCCAACCTGCCGCAGCCAGTTCTCCCCAGCGGCGAGCAGACGCCACCCAAGCAGGAGAAAGGCAATCGCAACCGCGTGTCCAAAGGCTCGCCTGCTTAGGACGAAAGAAGAGGCGATTGCGGCGTTGTTGGTCCAACGAAATCTCGAAGACAGCCAGATGCGGGTGCTTCAAAAGCTCATCAGATTCGCGCGAAAACCCCGTCGCGAACAATTGCGGGTAGTTCGCTACCGTTTGTTGGACTGCTGGAGCATACCTCGTTGGAGAGTCCCTCATGTGGGAAACGACAGAACAGCTTATGTTATTGGACTGTTCGGTTCCGGACGTTGGTATATCAATCAACTATTGATGCAACACATTGGAGAAAGGGCGAATTATTTTAGGGATTCGATCCGGTTCCATCCAGGTCCGACTTCTATGATCTACACCGGCCATGCCACAATGCGGCATGTTTCTCACCTTCAACATCCGCCAGCGGTAACGAGCCGCATATTGGAAGCGGTCAGAGCGGGATTTGCCGATTTGATTTTTATCTATCGTCATCCCCTCGATTCGTTGCTGACGAATTGGATTTGGTGGCGAACATTCATTCGCGACAAAAGGATCATCCATGGTATTTCACAGGTTTATAAGGACACAGACGATCTATGTGCCGATGTGGAGCGGAATTATGATGAATTTGCGGCTTTTGCCGCGGGCGGCCCTGAGTTTTTCGCGGCCGTACCACGCCCGCGATTTCTGTCTTTCCCGGAATTTGTCGAGGAAACTGAGCTTCATCTCCAATCCGCCACGCTCGCGTTGCGTTTGGAGGACTTCATGATCGATCCGATCAAGGAGTTTTCTAAGGTCGTTGATGTCATGTCGGTCGATCTTGATTTGAGCCGTTTGTGTGTAGCCCCTCCGAAAACCAAGCCTTATGGCTATTTGGCGGTGAAGGACAAAGTCCCCCGATTCAGAGATTTTATCAACGGGCTGAGCGCGGACACAAAAGGACGAATTGAAAGAATCGGCTATTCGTGTTCGCCTCTTGAAAAATAGCCGGTCTTGGCACGAACGGTGTAGCGCGGCAGCCTGGTGCGGATCACCAGTTTGTGAAAGGTGCCATCGGCGGCGCCATTCGCATGGTAGGCAAGCTCATAGGACGATCGCAGTTGTTCGCCGATCTCGCGGAACGAAGTGCGGAGATCATCCGCCCGCGCGTCAAAATCGGACCCTCCGGTGTCGCGCGAGATGCGAGCCATCACGGAGGCTCCGTACTTATTGCGGGCCGTCCATTCGCCTTTTCTCGTCTCGGTGTAGCGAATCCCGAAGACCACGACGTTTTCCGTTTGAGCGGCCTCGATTGTATCGAGCATGTTATGGGCGCTGGAATTGTCTTCGCCGTCGCTGAAAATGATGAGCGCCCTGCGCCCCTGGTCGACCTTGGCGAGCTTCAAAGTGGTGGCGTAGTACAGCGCATCGTAAAAGGCCGTGCCACCGGCACGATACTCGCGGGGACCAATCTCAGGGACGTCATGCTTCTCAAGCTGTCTAAGGCCGTCGATCAATTCCGAGCCGGATGCGGAAAAATCGGCGGCGAGTCGCAGGTGATTGCCGAAGCAGATCATAAACGCGCGGTCGCGTGGGGTGAGGACGTTCTGGAGGAAGATGCCGAGATCGTGCTGATGCGGTTTCACGAAATGCTCCTGGCTGTCACTGACATCTACGATGAGGCCGAGCGATAGCGGCAGATCCTCGCCGCGGGCAAAGAAGGAAATGGGCTGAGATTGGCCGTCGTCGAAAACCTCGGAGTCGTCTTTAGTCAGATTCGTGACAAGTTTGCCATTGCTGTCGCGAACCGTGAACGCGACGTTGACCAGGCGGACGTTCACGTGAATCGCGGGCGACTGCTGGGCGAGGCAACAGGGAAGAATCGCGAGAAATACGATTGCGGTGCGCATGCGGATACTCACACGAATGAATACGCAGTGGATTCGCACGAGGACGCAAAATTAACCGTCATTCAAACCGTAGCGCCACCATCGGATCGATCCGCGACGCGCGCCGGGCAGGAACGCAACACGCGACGAACGCGATCACGGCCAGCACTACCGGGACAGCCGTCATTGTCATCCAGTCGTGAGTGCTAACTCCAAACAGCAGACTCGCCAGATAGCGAGTCATGAGGAAGGATGCGCCTAGACCGGCAATCACGCCACATCCGGCCAGCAGCATCCCGCGGCTGAGCACAAGCTGGAAAATATCCCAGCGGCTTGCCCCGATCGCATTGCGGATTCCGATCTCCCGCGTCCGCTGCGATACCCAATACGACACGACACCATAGACGCCGACGGATGCGAGCAGGAGCGCGAAAAACGCGAAGGCTCCGACAACGCCAGTGGATATTCTGCGGCTGCCCAGCGAGTCGGACACTACGTGCTGCATGGTTCTTACGTCCGCGATGGGCTGCTCGGAGTCGATCTCGCGAATCGCCCGCCGCACAGCGGGAATAATCTGGAGGGGGTCCGCGGCCGTGTGCACTACCAGTGTCATTGCCTCGGAAGGCGAATCCTTATATGGCAGGTACGTCTGATTACCTGGAACGGCCGAGAGATCGTCGAGCTTTACATCGGCTACTACTCCTACGATCTCCTGAACGTCTGAATTACCAAGTTGGATCTTCATCCATTTACCGATCGGGTCTTCGTGCGGCCAGTATTGGCGCGCCATGGCTTCGTTGATGATGACGGCGGCATGCCCCTTGGTACCGTCCTGGTCGGTAAACCAACGGCCGCGTAAGAGTCGCATGTCGATGGCCCGAAAGTAATCCGGTGTGACGATGAGTTTTTCGCTCACCGGCTCCCGGTCCTTTGGGAATGTTCTGCCGACGATCTCGAAACTGCCATTCATTCCTCCTCCGTCGAGCGGAAGATTCAAAATCGCACTTGCCGCTATGGTGCCCGGCATGGCCCGGAGGCGACCCAGTGCCGCGTCGAAGAAGGCTTGCCGCTGCGCGTCCTCTTTGTACTTCGCCGCCGGAAGCGTGATGCTCATGGTGAGCACGTTCTCCGCATGGAAGCCGGGATCAACAGCCATCAGGCGGACAAAGCTCTTGAGTAACAGGCCGGCGCCGATCAGCAATACGCAGGCCACTGCGATCTCGGACACTACGAGTACGTTGCGGGTTCGGCCCCGTGCGCCGCTTGACAGAGGTCCCCAGCCTCCCTTCAGCGACTCATGGAGCGAAACCATTGAAGCTTGAATCGCAGGGGCAATGCCAAACAATAAAGCTGTTAAGAAAGAAATAACGGCCAAAAAAACTAAGACGCGCCAGTCAGGCTGGAAGGTCTGCGGCTTCAGGACACCTGTCGGCCAGAACAATTGCAGTACTTTCGACATAGCGAGCGACAGGCCCAAACCCGCAACGCCGCCAGCCATGGCCAGCACAACGCTTTCGAGCAGAGTCTGGCGGATCAAGCGCCACCGGCTGGCGCCAATAGCGACTCGAATGGCGAACTCCCGGGAACGCGATGAAGAGCGGGCGAGCAGCAGATTAGCGACGTTGACGGCCGCAATCAGAAGGAGAAGCCCGGCGGCCACCAGCAGAATCACCAGGGTCGGCCGGAGGTTTCCGAACATCTGTTCCTGCAACGGCTTGATACTGATAGCATGGTCCGTTTTATTCTTGTCACCAAGCTGCTTCGCGAGAACCGCGAGGCTCGAACGCGCTTGCTCAATCGTGACGCCCAGCTTCAGCCTCCCGATGACTGTGACGAAATGCGTTCCGCGACTGCTCCAGGGCAGGTCGCGTTCCAAGGGCACCCACATGTCGGCGTTCGTGCGCGTACCGACGCTAAGCGGCTCCGATGGAAGCACGCCCACTACAACGTACTGCTCCCCGCTGACCGTCACCGTTTTTCCAATCACATTCGTAGCGCTACCGAACTCGGTCCGCCATAGCGCCGAACTGATGACAGCCGAAGCCGGCGCGCCCGGCTTATGCTCCTCTGGCGCGAACGTGCGTCCAATTATGGCGTCGATACCCAGCGTTGAAAAATACCCTCGGGCGACCTGCACAACACGGATACGCCGCGGTTCATCGGACCCCGTGAGATTCAAAGATCGCGGGAACCACGCCGTTAAAGATTCGAATACCTGATTGGTGTTCCGCCAATCTTCGAACTCTGGAAAAGATGCCGGCGTGACCGCATCGGGAGGCTGGAAATCGGACACCGAAATCAATCGTCCCGATTCCCGGAACGGCAGTGGCTTGATGAGAAATGCATTCAGTAAAGTGAAAATGGTAGCGTTTGCCCCGATCCCAAGCGCCAGTGTGAGGACCACGATCCCGGTGAACGCTGGTCGTTTCAAGAAAGCGCGAATGGCATGCCGCAGTTCATTGAACACGGAGAGATCCATGACCCTTTGGACGTTTGCCAGGCGCGCCGGTTAGGCCGTTTTGTCAAAATACCGAAGCTGGTGTCTTTTGCAATTTTTCGCGATAGACTAAACCAGAAATGCATTCTTCATCTATCGCGTTTCCGGCGTGGGTGTTTGTCGCCAGTTTGGTTCCTCTCGCGGCTCAGACGGCGGCAGGGCAATGCGTTGCGAACCCCGCATTGTCAGAACAGACTTTGGCAGACCCCGCAAACGGTCCGGCGTGGAACGGTTGGGGCGCGGATATTTCCAATTCGCGTTTTCAAACGGCGAAAGCCGCGCAAATGACGGCGCGCCAGGTTCCTGGTCTCAAACTGAAATGGTCCTTTGGACTGCCGGACGCCAAGCAGGTCTTTGGAGAACCGGTGGTCGTCGCCGGACGAGTCTTCTTCAGCGCCGATACCGGCTTGGTCTATTCACTTGACGCCGACACCGGATGCGTCTATTGGACGTTTCAAGCCGAAGCCGGTGTCCGCACTGCACTCTCCATCAAGCCGGCCAAAGGGTCTTCGACGGCATACTTCGGCGATCTGAAGGCGAACGTCTATGCACTGGATGCCGCGAAAGGAACGCTGATCTGGAAAGTTCGCGTGGACGAACACCCCGCCGCACGCATCACCGGAGCTCCGCAGATCTTTGAGGACCGAGTCTACGTGCCTGTCGCATCGTCGGAAGAGGGAGCCAGTTCGAGCCCGGAATACCCGTGCTGCAGTTTTCGGGGCAGCGTGGTGGCGCTGGACGCCGCCACCGGCAGGCAAGTCTGGAAAACCTGGACCATCGCCGCCGTCCCGAAGATCGTCTCTAAAAATTCGAACGGCATCAGCCGCTGGGCTCCGGCCGGCGGGGGCATATGGAGCACTCCTACTATCGATCCAAAGCGGCGCGCCCTCTACGTTGGCACCGGCGACGCGTACACCACCCCCGCACCGAAAAACACGGACGCCGTCATGGCGCTGGATCTCGATTCGGGCAGAATTCTGTGGTCGGTGCAAGGCACTGAAAACGATGCGTGGGTAGTGGGCTGCATGCGTCCCACGCCGCTGGAAAACTGTCCCAAGGATTTTGGACCGGATCAGGACTTCGGCTCGCCGCCGATTCTGCGCGACCTTCCCGGCGGGCGCACTTTGCTAATCGCAGGTCAGAAGAGCGGAAACGTGTGGGCGTACGATCCCGATCACCGGGGAGCGGTCGTGTGGCGCACGGCGCTGGTGAACAACACCAAGGAATTCGGCGGGAAGATCGTTTGGGGAGGAGCGGCCGACGATCAGACAGCTTACTTCGGCTTGGGTGCGGGCGGGATCGCAGCGATCGATATTCTAAACGGAGAGCGAAGGTGGTTCACACCACTCGCGCCCGCGGATGGCCGCGCGCAGCATCCCGGCGAGACAGGACCGCTGACGGCGATACCCGGCATCATCTTCTCTGGCGGCTTTGACGGCGTGCTGAGGGCCTTGTCCGCATCTGATGGAAGGGTGGTCTGGCAATTCGATACGCTGCGCGAATTTCAAACCATTAACGGCGTGGCAGCGAAAGGCGGATCGATGGGCGCGGCTGGACCGGTGGTGGCTGGTGGAAAGCTGTTTGTGCCCTCGGGATATGTCGGAGTTCAAAACAGCATGCCGGGAAACGTGCTGCTGGTGTTCGGGACGCAGCCGGAGTGATAACATGCATCCCAGTAAAACAATGAGCCGAATAATATGCTGGACCGTGGCCGTCTTTGCGTTGCTGCCGTTCAGCGCGGTCCTGAGCCAGGCTGCAGAACCGGATAACGGCGAACTTGACGTTGTGCGGGTTCGGCCAAACTTCTACATGATCGCCGGGGCGGGCGGAAACATCGGGGTGCAGATCGGCTCGGATGGCGTGGTGCTGGTGGATGCGGGCACCGAGAACGCATCCGGCCGTGTTTTGGCCGCCATCAGAAAACTAACCGAACTACCGATTCGGTACGTCATCGACACCAACGCGGAAGCGGATTTCGTGGGCGGCAACGCCAAGCTTGCCAAAGCCGGAAAAACTATTTTCACAAATGGACTTGGCAATGCAGCACTGGCCGATGCGATGACGAATGGCGGCGCCGCGGCGATTCTTTCGCATGACAGCGTCCTGCGCAGAATGAGCGCCCCCACTGGCAAGAAGTCTCCCTTTCCGGATGACGCCTTGCCCACCGAAGCTTTCTACTCCAAGCGATACGCCCTACGTATGAACGACGAAGGGATCGAGGTTCTGTACCAGCCGGCAGCCCACAGCGATGCCGACAGCTTCGTATTTTTCCGCGGCTCTGACGTGGTGGTTGCCGGCGATGTAATGGACAAAACCCGGTTTCCGGTGATCGATATTGCGAACGGTGGCAGCATACAGGGCGAGATCGACGCCCTGAACAAGTTGATTGAGCTGGCGATTCCACCGACGCCTTTTATCTACAAAGGAGTTGGGACGTACGTGATTCCAGGTCACGGGCGGCTTTGTGAGCAGATGGAAGTTGTGGATTACCGCGACATGGTGGTGATCGTCCGCGACGTGATCGCGGACATGATCAAACAGGGGATGACGCTGGATCAAATCAAAGCCGCATCTCCAGCCAAGCCATATGAGACGCAGTACGGTACGCAAGAGGGCGCGACCAGCGCGTTTGTAGAAGCGATTTACAAAAGCCTGACCGTCAAGAAATAGAGTATGCGACATTCACGTAAATTTCTCGGGCTTACGATTGCCATAGCACTACCGCTCGTAGCGCAACCTCCGGGCGGTGGACGAGGTGGGCCACCAGCGAATCCAAAGGTCGCGGCGCCCATTGACTTAACCGGCTATTGGGTTTCGATCGTTACGGAGGACTGGCGCTACCGCATGGTCACGCCCGCGCCTGGCGATTACCAGAGTGTTCCGATGACGATGGCCGCAATCAAAATCGCGGACGCCTGGGATCCCGCAAAGGATGAAGCAGCCGGGGATCAGTGCAAGTCCTATGGAGCGCCCGCGCTGCTGCGCGTACCGGAACATCTGCACATCACCTGGCAGGACGACCAGACCCTGCGCATGGACGCCGACGCCGGCAAGCAGACCCGTCTTTTTCATTTCGGCGATTGGAAGGCTCCCGGGGGTGCTCAAGGTGACGCCGGGCCCACGCTGCAGGGAGATTCCGTGGCTCAGTGGGAAATACAGCGCGCCGGCCCTCGGCCAGTCAATGGATCGCTGAAGGTGACGACATCCCATCTGAAGGCTGGTTATCTGCGCAAGAACGGCGTTCCGTATAGTGAGAACGCCGGTCTCACGGAGTACTACGATTTGGTCAAGGAGCGCAACGGAGATCTGTTGATGGTGGTCACCATCGTCGTGACCGACCCGATGTATCTGCGCGAGCCTTTTATTATCAGTTCACATTTCAAGAAGCAGGACGGCGATGCTGGCTGGAATCCCACGGCGTGCTCGGCAAGATGGTAGAGGAATCAAAGATGACCCGCAACAAAATGAGCCTCAGCCTGGCGATGCTGCTGTGCGTAGCCTTCCCGGCGCTGGCGGAGATCGATCTGTCGGGATCCTGGACTGCCAAGAATCACGAGGACAACATGGAGCGCGGCGCAGGTCCGAACCCCGACGACTGGGCGGGACTTCCCTTCAACGAAGCTGGCCGCGAGAAAGCTCTGAGTTTTTCGCAATCGACCATCTCCATGCCTGAGCGCATCTGCTGGTTTCAGACACAGTGGCATATCGCGGCTGGGCCGTTCAGTCTCAAGATCTGGAGCGAAAACGATCCCCTGACGGGTAAAATCAACGCGTGGGTGCTGGGCGGATGGGAGACTCGCGCGCCCATGACGATCTGGATGGACGGGCGTCCGCATCCCTCGAAAAATGCTCCGCACGATCAGACTGGTTTCACCACAGGCTCCTGGAACGGCGATGTGCTCACTGCTTACACCACGCACATCAAGACCGGGTATATGCGCCGTAATGGCGCGCCCAGCAGCGACCAGGCCACGATTACCATCACTTTTATGCGTCACGGAGATATGCTGACGCTGGCGTTGGTGATGGAGGACCCTGTTTATTTGACCGAGCCATATATTCTGACGCGGTCCTATATGTCCACTCCCACGCCGGTTGCCGTTGCGGGCCCGCCGTGCATCGTCGGGTATGAAGGAGTTGAGGAAGGTCGTGTTCCGCACTATCTTCCGGCGAAGAATCCTTTCATCGATGAGATGGATAAGATCTACCATATTCCCAGAGAAGCGTCGCTGGGCGGGGCGGAAACAATGTATCCGGATTTTCGGGACAAAATCAAGGATAAGTTCGTAATTCCGCCTAAATGCACGCGGAATTGCGGAGCGCCTGTCCCAGGCCAGAATTAGTTTCCATTTAGGGGACGGCCATGATTCGTTTATGCATCGCGACGTTCATCGCCTTGAGCACTCCGCTCGCGGCGCAATGGGTGCACTACCCCACGCCCGGGATCCTGCGCACCCCGGACGGCAAGCCGAATCTCGCGGCGCCGGTGCCCCGGACTGCCAACGGGAAGCCGGATTTCTCAGGGTTCTGGGAGAAACGGGCGGACAAGTATTACAACAACATTGCGGCCGATCTGAAGCCGGGCGACGTGCAGCCATGGGCGGAGGCTCTCTATCAGGAACGCAAAAAGGATTTCGGCAAGAACAGCATGGAAGCCCAGTGTTTGCCCATGGGTCCGGCCTACTCCACCACTCCGTACCGCGAATCCAAAATTATTCAGACGCCAACCATGATCGTGATCCTCAACGAGGACCTTACTTATCGCCAGATCTACATGGATGGCCGGGAACTGGAGAAGGATCCCAATCCGACCTTGATGGGCTATTCGGTCGCGCGATGGGATGGCGACACGCTGGTGGTGGAGAGCAATGGATTCAGCGAACGCACCTGGCTGGATGTTGACGGCCATCCTCATACCGAGGACCTGCGCATGACCGAGCGATACCGGCGGCCCGACTTCGGACATATCGACGTGCAGATTACGCTAGACGACGCGAAGGCATATACCAAGCCATGGACGGTGGCCGTAAGGATGGACCTGAAGACGGACTTGGAGATGCTTGAGTATACCTGCGACAACGAAAAAGATCGGGCACACATACCCAGTAACGCGAAAGGAAGCGTCTTGGATTTGCCGGTGGAGACGCTGGTGGCGTACGCGGTTTCTTATAACGTCCAGGAGAATGGTAAGACGGTCATCGCCGAAGTTACTCTGGAAGGCAGCACATTGTTTTGGAACTACGATGGCACGGGCAAGCAGCGGCTGGATCCGGTCTCCGACACGATTTTTTCCCTGGCCGGCAACTCGATCCAGTTCGTGCGCGATGAACCGGGCCCGGCTAAGCGCTTCGTGATGAGGACGATCGAAGACGAAACCACTGGCGTGCGCCGGAAGTAGCGGGAGCGCTTGCGGATCTAGCCGAACCTAGCCTTCGCCCCCAAACATGTGCTTGGGATCCTTGTTGTTGTCCTGGCAGACGTATTCATACATCTCTTGATCCGGCTGCCAGCGTCCCACGTTCTGGCCGGGCTCGCTCGCGTGATTGCGCTTTACCGAATCGGAGGCCGATCTTCGTTCCGGGCCTCCTGAGACATATCGCTCAAGCCCAACTGTTCATCATGAATACCATGAGCACAAGGAATATGAACCCGTCGGAGATCATCGCCGTGTACTCTCGCGCGTTCTTGCCTTGGTGAAAAATGTGGCCCGCTCCGGCAAGTCCGTAATATAAGCCGCCAACAAGTGCAGCAGGAACGATCCAGCCGACACGAAACACACTGCATATTCCAAGAAGGCCCATGGACAAGTTAGCGAATCCCACTTCCCGGACGATCGCAAACGACCCACCGTCGCGAATGCCGAAAATTTCCTTTGCTGTGAACTGAGGCTGGATCACTTGCCGCGCGCCCGCAATGAAGAGTCGGATTCCTACAGCCCAGAATACAAACCATCTCCCTGTAAGGAAGATAATGCTCACGGTGTGCCGGGAAAGGGCAGCCTCAATTGTCATAGACGCCACCGGAAATATGAGCAGTAACAAAATGACGAAGACAAAGTACATGAGATCTTCCAAGTCTACGTCCCAGAAGGACAAGGCGGTTGGTGCAATTAAGCGTCCTGCTTCTTAGCGTTCGCCGCCGAGCATATGCTTGGGATCTTTGTTGTTGTCCTGGCAGACGTATTCATACATCTCTTGATCCGGCTGCCAGCGGATCAGCCACCCGCCGGTCCAGGGCTTGGTGTACGCACCGGGGTCGTCGATGGTCGCTTCATATCTCATCGTGTTGTAGTCGGTGCGAGTGAAACGCTCAGTGAGGCGTAGAGATTTCGTGCGGTTTATCGAGACCAAAGCGCGAGATTCCTTTCAGATAGCTTAATCCCGGAAGCAGTCGGCAAAATTGGTTCACTTGCTCTCCCCTAACTCCTATAGGCGGCCTCGTCAACAGTGCATTCGCATGGTACGCTAGCTCGTATGATTCTGACCGGCGTCGCGGCGATCGTCGTGCTATTGGTCCTGCTGTCAGGTCTGCGAATCGCCAGAGAATACCAGCGCGCGGTCGTCTTTCGATTGGGACGCTTTACCGGGCTGCGTGGCCCCGGCCTGTTCTGGCTGATTCCGCTCGGTATCGAAAACGAAACCCGTATCGACCTACGAGTGGTCACCGCTCCTATTGAGCAGCAGGAAACCATCACGCGCGACAGCGTGACGGTGAAGGTGAACGCCGTACTCTGGTATCGCGTTAGCGATCCGCAGAAGGCCGTTCTAAATGTGGAGAATTTCCGCGCTGCCGTCCAGCAGGTCGCGCTCACGAGCCTGCGAAACGTCATCGGCCAGCATGATCTGGACGAAGTTCTGAAGGCGCGCGACCAGATCAATAGGATATTGAGCAGGAACGTGGTCGAGAATATCACTCCCTGGGGAGTCGCCGTCGAATTGCTGGAGATGAAGGACGTGGAGATTCCTCAGGACATGCAGCGCGTCATGGCCATGGAAGCTGAGGCGATGCGGGAGAAGCGCGCCCGCATCATCAAGGCGGACGCCGAACTGGAGGCCTCCAAGAAACTGGCGGAAGCCGCGCAGCTGATGGTCGGGAACCCCGCCGCGCTCGAATTGCGCCGCATGCAGATGGTGGCCGAGGTGGGCGCGGAGAACAACAGCACTACTGTAATTATGATGCCCGCCGAGTTTGTTCACATGGCAGGAAGTCTGTCAAAGTTTCTGCAAGGGAAGGAAGCTCCTTCCGAGCCGGCCGCGTGAGCAACTTGTGAACCCGGTTGCGACACCCGCGGATCTATCAGAAACTAGCGTTCGCCGCCGAGCATATGCTTGGGATCTTTGTTGTTGTCCTGGCAGACGTATTCATACATCTCTTGATCGGGCTGCCAGCGGATGATCCACCCGCCGGTCCACGGCTTGGTGTATGCGCCGGGGTCGTCGATGGTGGCTTCGTATTTCATCGTGTTGTAGTCGGTGCGGGTGAAATGCTCGGTAAGGTGCAGAAATTCCGTGCTCGGAATGCCCTCGCGCGTCAGCCAAAATCGTTCGTTGAACCCGACCGTGTCCACCACCAGCGCGTCGCCCTCCCAGTGGCCGGCGGAATGGCCGAAGAAGCTCGGGTCCAAGTTCTTGGGATGCGGCTGGCCGTCCATATAAATAATGCGCCAGGTGTGGGGCCCGCCCACCTCGATCATGTAGATGCGCTTCTCTTCCGGTACATCAACGAACTCGAACCCGTACGGCGTATGAAACAGGCGCGGTCCCCCGGACGGCAGGCACTTGGTGTGCGGGTCGTCCTTGGTCGTCGTGCTCTGCCGGTAATCGTAGAGGGCCCGGGCCCACGGCTGGAATGGAACCTCGCTGATCTTCATGTTGGTGGGCAGGTTCATGCGGGGGTTGTCGATACCGCGCCCGATATTCGTCGCTAGCGTGGAGCCGGCATTGCCCTCCCACACGCCTTTTTCTCCAGGAAGAGGGCCCAGATTGACGCGGCCATCGGGGTAATGTGGCGTTGGCCGAGGCGGCTGGTTTTGGGGGCGATCCAGGCGTCCACCGTTGAGCCCCGCCGGCGGTTCGTCCTGTGGGGCAAGCTGTGCCGCGAGCTGCGCCCCGAGCGGGAGCGCCAGCGTGCACAATACAAGGGCAGCGCTAGTGCGAGCCAACCAGGAATTTGGAAACGGAGATCTCATGCCGCCCGGCTTTTACTGCTGTGGTGCGCGCTCGCTGGACGCCGCACCCAGCTTCTTGCCCGTCGACGTCATGGTGACCGACCGTGCGTTGGCCTGCTTGCTGTTATCTTTGGCAAGCGTCGCTTCCACGGTCACCTCGTCGCCCACCTTCATCGTGTTCCGCGTCCAACCGCTGCGCTCCAAGCCGTTCGGCGGCCCCATTTCCAGGGCCCAGTTGGTAATGCTTCCGCTCTCGTCGTTCACGTCCAGGTAGAAGTAAACATGCGGATTCATCCACTCCACCTTGCTGACGGTCCCTTTCAGCGTTACTTGCTTCTTGCTGTCGTATTCGGCGGAGAAGGAATGATGCGCCACGAGCGGCGTCACCGCCAGGAACGTACCACAAATCGTGGCTGCAAGACCGAGCGCGCTGGATTTCATCGAGATCTCTCCTTTGCCGAGTCTTCCGTCATTATATGTTACCGGGCCAATGTTACCGGCGCTCCGGCGCCGCGCCTGGCCCCACCATATGAGGCTCGTCCTTGGAATTATCCTGGCAAAAATATTCCTGGATGTCCTGGTCCGCTACCCAACGGAGCGGCCAGGCACTCGACCAAGGCCGCGTATATGTCCCCGGATCGTTCACCAGCACTTCGTATCTCAGCGTGTTGAAATCCGGGCGTGAAAACTTTTCGGTAAGGCGCAGGGCTTCGGTGTGCGGCAGCCCGCCGTTTGAAAACCAAAATCGCTCGACGAACGCGTCCGATTCCACCACCAGCGTATCGCCGTCCCAATGCCCCGACGAGTAGCCGAAATACGTGGGGGTCACGTCTTCACTCTGCGGCAGAGCGCGCCCGTCCAGGTTGATCAGCCGCCAATTGCGGTTGCCGCCGCCCGACAGGGCAAAGATGCGCCGCCGCTCGGGCTGCTCGAGAAACTGCACGCCATGCGCCACTTGAAACATGCGCGGGCCGCCCGGTGGCAGGCAACTGAGCATAGGGTCGTCTTTCAAAAGCGTGCGCTGGCGATACTCGTACAAACCCTTGGCCCAAGGCTGAAACGGGGCGACCTTGCCCGCGTCATCGAGGTTCGCCAGAAGTCCGTCGTGGTCGATGCGTATGTTGCCGGCCGTGGTCTCCACCAGACTGGACGCACTCGGACTCGCCCAGTAGCCCTTCTCCCCGGGCACGACGCCCAACCGCGGGTGGCCATCGGGCCAGCGCGGCGTAGGTTTCGCCTGGCCACGCGTCCGGACGGCTTCCGTCTCCGCCGCGGCTCCTGTATCCGGAGCTTCGAGCAACCGCTTGCCGCTTGCCAGCACGACCGTTCTACCGCTCGCCAGTTTGCTGCCGTCGCGCGCGAGCCACGCTTCGACGGTCACCGAATCGCCCACCTTGAGCGCATCCCTGGTCCAGCCGGTCCTGCGCAGATCCAGCGGGCTGGCCCACTCCACCGCCCAATTGACGATCTCGCCGCTGGGGTCCTTCACGTCGACATAAAGGAACGCGTGAGGATTGTTCCAGTCGAATCGCGTAACGATTCCGCGTAACGAGACCGGCTTCTGCTCATCGAATTCCGCCCGAAGCTCGTGGTGCGCCGCAAGAGGCAGGGCAGCTAGCGCCGCGCACACACACAGGATGCTTGATTTCATCGAGGTTCCCGCGGAGCCTTTCTCCCGTGATGTTTCACCAGATAGTCGAGGATCATGGAAAACTCTTCGTCAGTGACGGGCGCCCCTTCGGAAATCATGCCTTTGATCAGTCCGCGCCACTCCTCCCGGCTGAGTTCTTGGCCGCGCAGACGGTCGAGATTGTGGCAGTAAGTGCAGATGTTCTCCACTAAGTCACGCCCGTGATCCTTGAGGGGAGACGCGACCGCCGCCGCTGCTGTAAGCGCAACTACTGGCAGGAGCATTGGCGCCTAATCCCTGGTGAGTTTGAAATCGCCTTTCATCGCCCCTTCCGTCCAGGTGCCGGTGATCGTGCGATTATACGAGCCGATATTGTCCAGCTTGCCATCAATGGCGATGTGCTTCTGGTCTTTGGTGTCGGCCTCAAAGTGCACTGTCCAATTCGAGGCATCCAGGTTTGCGACTTTCAATGGAACCGCGTTCCGCCCGGGGTTGATGGTACCCTCGATGGTTTTCGAATTCCACTTCATGTAAAGCAGGATGGGTATTTTCTGGCCGGCGGTGGGATGCCATTCGCCGTGCCAGGAACCGGTCAGCGGATGTCCCTCCTGCGCCCAGAGAGCAACTGCAATTCCCGCCAAGGCGAAAAGACTGAGGCAAAAGAAAGATCGTCTGCGCATCACCGTTCGAGTTCGCGAGCAGAGCCATTCTATCTGGAGGCCCGGAGCAAACGCAAGGACTGCGGCGCGAACGGTGTGCCGTCTGGCTTGACGCGCGAGTTCCTTAGAAGCCGAAGCCCAAGGGTATGGTCCAGACAGTAACCGTGCTGAGATTGTCATCCACGGCGGCAATACGGATAGAGCCGAATGAACCTGTGCTCGCAACTCCGAACGCGCTGCCAGGCAAACCGGAGTCCATTTGATATTGAGCGACCAGGTACCCTTGCGTCGTGAACTCCACGAGCTCGTTCTGCGTGCCCCCGGGGTTCACCGCATCGCCGTTGGCTGCGATCAAGTTGCCGTTCGGCGCCAGAGTCAGTCCGAGCGGGCCGTGCAAGTGCGTTTGATCCGCAAACACCACATAGCCCAGATCAGCGCTGTTGTTGCGGTTTCCGGCGTCGCCGATGGCGAAGATCTTATTATCGGCGGTCGCGGCCACGTACAACGTGTCACGGAACGGATCGTATGCCAGACCTGTGGGCCCGACAACGACGGCGGCGGGATTGGGCTGGTGGGCATAACCGGAGCCGATCCGCGTCTTGCTGACCACCGTAACCTGGTTGCTGCCGACGGAGAGATTCAGCCGCGTCACCGTGCCGCTCAGAACGTTGCTGACGAATACTTGCGCCTGCGAGCCTTGATCGTTAATGGTGAGGTCCCAGGGGCTGTCGAGGAGGTTCGCGTCGTTGAGCGTGAGGACCAGGGTTCCGTTGCGGTTGAAGATCTGGAGCGATCCCTGCTGCGGCGTCGCGACACCCATCGGATAAGTGACCGGAAGGTTTCCCACCACCACGAAACCGCGCGAAAGGGCCCCGAGGGCCGTGCTCAATCCGATGAGCGGCGACGTGGCAAAGAGGGCCTGCTGGCCCGTGGGAGTAACGCTGACGATGGTGGTTCCCGTTCCCTGAGCATTAGTGCTGTTGTTGAAATTCGCCACCAGCACGTCGCCTGCCGCGATATTGGTGCCAGCCGGGAATCCGAAGGGGACGAACGCCACTCCGTAGGGGTTCAGGTCGCCGCTCGGCGGTATGGTGGAGGCGGTAAAGCTCTGGAGCGAATCCAGAATGGAATTGTTTCGGAAAAACTGCCCTTGCGCAACACCTGCGAACTCAACGGTCATCAGGGCGATCAGCAGTGGAAAATACAGTTTTTGTCTCATGCATCTACATTGATACACCTTACGAATGGCTGAAGTTCGAACGAAATGTAAACAGATTGTAAAATGTGACGTGCGCTGGCAACTACTGGCGGCGTGAGGTGTTTCGCGGGAGCTCGTTGCCGGCGGCCTGCACAACGAAAGGAGAAGATTAGGTGGCTGACAAACAGATAAATCCGGGGTTGCCCAGTTTCTGGCATGAGGATCGACTCTTGAGTTTCTTCCTCGCATTTCTGGTGCTGATGACTATCTTCGTTCCAATGGTTGGCCCGTCACGCCCAGGGCGAATTGTAATCGACATCATTTTCGCGCTCATGCTGCTCTCGGGCGCAGTCGCGACGCTAGACAGGCGGATGCTAATGTATCTGATTATCGCGCTGAGCATTCTGGAATTCGCGGCGGACTTGTTCGTTGAATTCAACCCTTCGTTCAGCTTCCGGGGCTGGGACACCGCGCTCAAGGTGTCCGGCATGGCCATACTCGTAGTTATGACTCTTAAGCAGACATTCCTTCCGGGCCCGGTTAGCGTGCATCGGGTCATGGGTGGCGTCGCTGCCTACTTGTTGATCGGTGTGACGTGGGCATTCGTTTACAAGCTGCTCATGCAAGAGATTCCAGACGCAATTCACTTCCAATCGCCCCTCGCGCCGGGAGTCTCCACGGGCGAACCGTCCCGTCTGCTCTACTTCAGCTTTGAAACTCTGACCACCGTATCGTACGGTGACGCATATCCAGTACATCGCATCGCGCGATCGCTGGCCGTAGCAGAGGCGCTTATTGGACAACTGTACCCCGCGATCCTGATCGCAACATTGGTTGGGATGGCATTGCAGGAGCGGTTTAGCGCGGCACTCAAAGAAACTGAGTTCAAGAGACCAACTTGAATGAGGAGGACCTTGTTTCAAACAGGATTGGTTTTATTTGTCTCGCGAACTCCGTCTCTGAGAACTGAGCCGCGTACCTCTGCAGCGCGCGCGCGTCGAGTTCGGGTTCCAACTCATCCCAACGCTCGATCGCCTGGAGCAGACCCTCGGGCTCATCGTAGAGAAGGCCTCCGAATTCAGGTACGATTTCGAGCGCGCCGCCTCTGGCCAGCGCAATCACCGGCTTGCCACTCGCGAGTGCTTCCACCGCGGTGATGCCGAAATCCTCTTCGCCCGGCATAACAAACGCGCGGCACCGGGCATACAGATCCCGCAAGTCCTCATCCGGGACGCGGCCGCGGAACTCGACATTCGCCGCAGCGGCCCGTCTCAGCGCTTTGTATTCCGGCCCGTCACCCACCACCAGGAGCCTGCGTCCATTTTGATTGAAGGCTCGTACCGCGGCATCCACGCGCTTGTACGGAACCAGCTCGGAAACGATCAGATAGTAATCCTCGGGCGGTCTCCAATAAAACGTCTCCACGCTCACGGGGGGACGTACCACATTTGACTCGCGCCGATAGGTCTTCCAAATCCGCCGCTGCACGTTCTTACTATTCGCGATGAACTGGTCCACACGGGCCGCCGAGGCGAAATCCCATAACCGCAGATAGTTCGCCACCGGCGTCATCAAAGCACGCTTCCAGCGGCCTCGGGTCCACTCATTGCGATACGCCGGATACATGTCCCATAGATATCGCATGGGCGTGTGGCAGTAACAAACATGCCGCGTGTTCGATGACGTGATCACGCCTTTGGCCGGGCCCGACTCGCTGCTAATTACTAAGTCATATTCGCGCAGGTCGAAACTCTCGAGCGCCAGCGGCATCAACGGCAACAGCGATCGATACCCTTTGCGAAACGGCTGCAGAAACGAGGCTCGCACGCGATGGGCGCGAATTGTTTCCGACACGCGATCCGGATCGTAAAACAGCGTGAACACATCGGCATCGGGCAATAGGCGGCATAGCGCCTCGACGACTTTCTCGCCGCCGCGCATGTTCAGCAGCCAGTAATGGACAATTGCCGAGCGCATCATACGAGGCCACCAACAGCAGCGACGCCGCCGACAGGAGCCCCTTAACAGCAGTATGTCGCGCACTGTGCCGGTGCTTGTTTGTGGCTTGTATCTTTCTTGTAAAATCTGCGCATTTCACGCTTTGACCTCTTGGCTTTCGCGTTCTTCATCGCTTACCCTGACAACGAAGCGAGCGATATGACCGAAGACCTAAGCTCCGTCCAGGCTACTCTCGATCCCGTGTTTTCCGCGTTTGAGCTGCCGCTGCGCCGCACCTTTTATCCGCTTGGATATCCGCTCGTCCTGGAAACCAATTCGCACCACGTGATCCACGCGGCTGAGGAAGGTTGGGGCGCGTTTGAGCGCATGTTCAACCAGGAACCTGTGCACGTTTGTCTCGGAGTGACCGAAGACGATTCAAAATCGCCGGCTCTCGGACCAGTCATCCGCGCGAGAGAACATTTGATGTCGATCGTCGCCGGCCCGAACAACTTCATGATGTGCGATTTAGACCGGGGCTATGCGTTTGGGTGGGTGACGCGGAGCACGGCGGCGGATCACCCCTTGCTGCGCTACCAGTTCTTAACTGCCGGCGGAGCTACGCTGGCACAGCAGCGGGCCTTTGCGCCGCTGCATGGTGCGTTGGCAGTGCGAAATGAGACCGGTGTGATGTTGTGCGGGGATTCATTCGCCGGCAAGAGCACCTTGGCCTATGCTTGTGCCCGGGCCGGTTGGAACTACGTGAGCGACGACGGCGCGTTTTTGGTACGCGGCCGTGATGACCGCTACGCGATTGGAGACCCGTTCAGTATTCGCTTCCGGACGGATGCTCCTGAGTTGTTCCCCGAGCTGGCCGGTCATCTTCCCTCGGTCCGGCCGAACGGCAAAATCGCCATTGAAGTTCGCACATGCGACCTAGGCATATCAACCGCGCCGGGATGCGTTGTGGATCACGTGGTCTTCCTAGACCGCGACCAGCACCTCGAACACCACGGACCCGCCTCCGTCCACCGCTATCCGGAAGAGCGTGCGTTAGAGGAGTGGGCGCAGTATGCCGTCCTCGGATCAGGCGACGCACGGGCCGCGCAGCGGCGTTGCCATGAGCGTTTGTTGCACGCTCGCCTCTGGAAAATGCAGTACTCCGATCTCGACGATGCGGTCGCGCGGCTGGAGCATCTTGTCGACTACGGAGCCTAGTCTTCTTCCCCGGCGTACACGGCCACTGCGCAACACGATGGCTTTCAGGTAGTGACCGTGTCGCCCTTTTTTACACCGCTTTTACGAAATGAAGGCAGAAAGTGCCTAAACGTGGCGGATAATGGACTCATGACGGCAACCACTTTAGCTGGCGTGCGGGAAAGTCGCGATCGAATTCGCGTGCGCACCGTTCCTGCCGCTATCAACTTGTTGTATGCGCTGGAACCGGTGGCTGCAGCTCTGTGCTTGATTTGTCTGTCGCCTTTTTTGGTGATTTTGGCGCTCGCCATCTATGCGGCGTCGGGAGCGTCGCCGCTGGTGGCTCACCGGCGGGTTGGCCGTCACGGAAAAACACTCTGGGTTTACAAGTTCCGCAGCATGTGGCCCAGCGGCACGCGCGCGCGCAAAGCGGCCTCTTTCATCGAGAAAGTGCTGGACGACGAGCCCAAGCCCAAGCTGGGGCCAGACCCGCGAGTGACGAGCGGTTTTGCGTCTTTCTGCCGGCGGCACTCCATCGACGAGCTTCCACAATTGGCGCTGGTTGCCGCGGGCCGGATGTCGATTGTCGGGCCCAGGCCGATCACGCGTTTTGAATTGGGCGAGTACTACGAACCGGACGCAATGGAAGTGTTGTCCGTCAAACCGGGACTCACCGGCTTGTGGCAAATTCGCGGACGCAGCCGGCTCACGTATCGCCAGCGAAAGCGCTTCGATGTGTTTCTGGTGCGCCGCTTCTCTGTTGGCTTGTATCTACGGATTGTGATGCTGACTATTCCCGACGTGCTGTTTGGCAGGGACGCATGGTAAGAAACCTGAGTTCCCGAAGCTTTCTGTGTTTATTCCTTAGTGTAATGGGATTATTCGCCGCCGGCGCGGACGATTCCGCGGACGCCGCGAAATCCCTCGGTATCTCATTTTCAAGCGGCACGGGCTCCACACTGATTTTGGAGCGGGACGGAAAGCGCTATCAGGTGGACGTGGCCACCAAGTCCGTTCAAGAGATCGGTTCGGGAATGGAGCCGGCCGCGGCTTTGTTCCAGCAAAACTGCGCGGCATGTCACGGTGCTGGGGGCAAAGGCATAGCCGCCGTACATACGCCGGATTTCACTAACCCCGCTTTCGAGCGCAGTCTCAGCGACCACGACGTCACCGACGCCATTCGCAACGGCAAGGCCGGTGGCCGGATGCCTGCCTGGTCTGGCAAGTTAACCGACACGCAGATCGACAGTCTCTCCACCTATGTCCGTTCCTTCTCGAGCGCCGGCGCCGCTACGGGCACTAGCTCCTCCAGCGCGCAGACGCAAGAAACTGGTGGGACAACCAGCATGATCTATCAACCCGGCGACGATGTGCTCTTCAGCCTGCCTACCGGCCGCGCCGTCGACGAGCACGGACTCTACGTCAACTTTGCGCATCGCTTCCCCTACGATGCCGCGTTTACGGGACAAGGCCGGGGCGGAGAACTGTTCGGCTTGGACAACTTCGCGCTCGCTTCATTCGGTCTCCGCTACGGTGTTACCGACAAACTGTCTGTCAGCATCTTCCGGTCCCCAACGCTGATCGGGCGGCCCATCCAGCTCATGGCAGCGTACAACATCCTGGATGAGCATCATGAAGCTCCCCTAAACATGACGGTGCGCGTCTCCATCGAGGGTCAGAACAACTTCCGCAAGAACTACGCGCAGAATATCGAAGGGATCTTCTCGCGCAGCATAACTTCGAGCGCGCAGTTCTATGTGGTTCCGACCTTCTCGTTCGATGCCCGGCCCCTGGTGCAGGCGACGGGTTTTCTCTCGTCGGATATTCCGGATTTGCCGGGCGTAAACACGTTCTCGATCGGTGTGGGCGCCGCTTACGATATCCGGCCGACGGTGGCATTGGTCGCCGAGGTGATTCCGACCGTACTGAACGCTAGCGAACTCGGCATCCATCGCCCTGCATATTCATTCGGCATTCAGAAGAAGATATTCCGTCACGCCTTTACGCTCGGGCTGACAACCAGCCCCGGCGTTACGGTCTCCGAGCGTGCGGGGACACGCGCGGAATTCCTAGGGGAGCCATCGGCGGACACGCCGGGCGGCTTGTTCTTCGGGTTTGATCTGACGCGACAGATTCACTGAGGCCTCAATCAGACTGACGCCGGCTCCAGGCCCACGCCGCTCCGCTCCACAACGTAGGAACCAACGCTCGTGCGTGACGCCACGTTCGTGAACCTAGGAAAAGTAAGTAGCGCCAGGCGCGGCGCAAACGAACTTGCCAGCTGATGGCGCCATCGGGCAAATGCACCGCGTCCACGGGTCCCGGAAGTTGCAGCGGCATCAACCTGCGCCGCAGGACCCGAAGCCGCGAGTGGCCGGGATCCAGCAGGCTGAGGTGAAGCCACAACTCGTGCTTCGCGGCGCGAAAGAGATTTACGACCGGCGCATGCGCATACACGGCGAGCCACGCGCGCACCGGTTCCGGCAGTCGCTCTATCTCTTCTTGTGCGATCGCGGGTATGCGGCAGCCAAACCACTGGCGCGCGATGGCGAAACAGATGGCCTCCACTCGCCGCAGCTGCTCATCGTGTGACTCGCGCCAAGTGCGCCAGAACTCATCACCCAAGTTGCGCTCGAGGGAGTTGTGTTCGAGAAAATGCGCGATCTCGTAGATGTGCGACGGCCGCGAATCCCCGCGCAGGAGGTGGCGCAGCGC
>PMUP01000015.1:59697-66999 GCA_003166865.1 Bryobacterales bacterium | reverse complement strand
GGATCGAAATAGTCGCCGCGCCATTCCCACCCGGTCTTGCGGATCAACGTGGGCAGGTGATCCACTGGATGCCGGTCCCTGCCCTCCAAAGGCTCGTAACCAAGCCCGAGAGCGACGTCGCGCGCCGCTAGGACCTGGTCGCGCGGGAACAGCAAATCCAGATCGTACTGCGCACGAAGGCGCGGATCGGCCACGAAGCCGGGAGCGTGGGTGAACCCCTTGAGGGTAACGAACTCGAGTCCCGCTGCTTCGAACGCGCCGCTGGCATGGAGATACGCCAGCTTCGTCCGCCGCCAGCGTTCCGCATTGTTCGAGAGGTTTTGATCGAAGCGCTCTACAACCCAAGCGGGCAAACGATCGTGGCAACGAAGCGCGAACGGAATCGCTAACTGCGTGCGCTGGCAGAAGTCGACGAGCTGCCGCCACTCGGCGTCCGTCAGACGACCCAGCGCGTCAAAATTTGGGGTCGCGAAATGCAGCGCATCGAAGACCGCTTGCGCGTAAACGGGAATATGCCGCGACGGCGTCACAAGGCGCGCCCCACTGCATCCAACACTTCCGAGCGGTAGCGGTCGAGCGTAAAACGGGCTGCAAAAGTCGCCTGAGCCCGGGCGGAAATGCAATTGAGCAACGCGCCGCCATTGGAGAAAAGCTCCAACAGCTTTGAAGCCAGATCCCGGGCCGTCGGCGCCGACAGCACTCCAGTTACGCCGTCGTCGATGATCTCCGGTATTCCGCCGGATCGAAAAGCTACCACCGGGACTCCGGCGGAGAACGCTTCCAGGATCACACGCGTGGTGGCCTCCACCGCCCTCGACGGAACCACAACCAGATCGAGCGCCGACAACACATCGCCGATGTCGTCGCGCCATCCGGTGAACTCGATCGGCAATCCTTCCGCTTCAGCGCGCACGCTCCGGCCGTACCGGGGGTTCGAGAACAGCGCGTCTCCGCACACCACAAATTCGCAGCGCCGTTGCGGCAGGACTAGTGGCGACAAAATCAGGCGCGCCGCCTGAATGAATTCCAACTGCCCTTTTTCCGGCGCGATCCGTCCGATGACGCCAATTCGCCAGGGATCGTTATCCCTGCGCCGGCGCCGCACGCACTTCACTGGAGCAACTCCGTTGTAGATTACGCGCGAACGCTCGGGTTCCAGCACGCCGGTAAGGGGTCCCAGCACGAACCGGCACGCTGCGATCACGGTGGCATTCGTCGATCGAAGAGCCCAGCGCGTCAATCGCGCGGCGGCTTCTTGCGTCACAACGCTGTGGGCGTGGAAGAGCACCGGGCGTCCACGCGCCCCGAGGGCGGCTGCGGGCAACAATCGTGGACCGTTGACGTAGATGAGATCGATTCCGTGCTTCGACGCCAGAGACGCAACGCGCCAAGCCTGACGCGGAAGATCGACGACGAATCGAGCGGCATCGATCCAGCTTTTCTGCCCGGATCTGTACGCGCCGCAAGGGATTTGGTGCACCACGGCTCCGCGGTCGCGCGCCCCATCCGCCAATGGTCCGTCGCCCGGAACCGCCAGGTGCATTGTGTAACCGGCGTCAATAAATGCCGGCAGCAGATCGAGCAGGCAACGCTGAGCGCCGCCCAGTTGATTGAATTGATCGAGGATCAGCAGGCGCCTTTTCATTGAGGAACTTGGCGCAGCCGCCGCGCGGCCATCGCGAGGACCCAAAAGTACAAGGGAAGCACTCGCCAATACGTAAACAGGTCGCCTGATAGCATCTGGAAGAGCTGACCAATCCAGAAGCAGAAGATCCAGGTTCCGAAGAACGAAGCTCGCGAATCATCACGCCTGGCGGCCCTCCAGGCGGTGCGAAGGATCGCGACATTAAGCAGCAAGAACGCCGCAAGCCCGACGATTCCGGTCTCGACCAGCAGGCTGAGATACATGTTGTCGGCGACGATGGATCGTCCGATGAAATCGGAATAGGGCAGGGTCTTGTAACCGATGCCGAGAATCGCGTGCCAGGGATGAGCCGCGAGAAAGGCTGCGATGGCCTGCCAGCTCGCAACGCGGCCCGAAAGCACGCTCCCAGGTTGTGTGAAGAAAAACTGCGAATGCACAAGGCGCATCCAATACCCCCACGCGACCTCGGGGAAAAATTGCCACGCGGCCAGCGAGCCTGCGGCCAGGCAACTGGCGGCGATGGCCAACAGCCTCCCAATCCGAATTCGGGCGCGCTCCATGTAAAGAAGCGCCGCCAGCGCCACGAAAAGATTCAGTAACGAGGCACGCGAATAAGAGAGCACCAGTGCCGCGAACAGAACTGGCGCGCCGAACCACAATGCCAATCTCGATACCAGGCGCTGGCGCCGCCCACGTAGCAGCGTGACGGCGATCATGATCAGAAAGAACGCGCACACATTTCCTAGCGTGCTGGCTTCATAGAAGAAGCCCTGAGCGCGGCGATAGATCCCTGAATCGAGCCAGATGAACTGAGGTCCGTAGCCGGCCGGGGCGGGGAATTGGTAATAGAAATCGACGCAGGCGAACAGCGCTGAGAGCAGTCCGAACCAATACAGTCGACGGACACTGAACCAATGCCGCGGGCCGTATGCGGTGTAGAAGAACACGTATAGGGGGATTCCGAACAGCAGCACGCGCGCCAGACTGCCGGCGGCGACGTGGAGCCCGGAATAAAACACCGCCAGCGCCGAGCTCGCGAGCAGCACCAGGAAAAACACAGCCATCGCAAACGCCAGCAGGTCGCGCTTCAGCCGCCATTCCGAGAGCCGCAGCGTGCCGCAGATGAGACCGAGTCCGGCCAAGATCACCGCGACGTGAGGACCGGAATCGCCGAATGCAAACGGAAGAGGCGGCAGCAGAAGGGCCGCGAAAAAGAAGCACCACAGCCAACGGCTCGCGCTTTGGAGTATCCACAGAACCAGCGGAATCGCCACCAGAGGCGCGCTCCAAGCGATGGCCGCCAACGGACTGGGCGATGCCGCGATGACGCAGGCATAAGCGCCCAACAATCCCGCGATCCAATAATTGCGCGGCAACTCGCGCGCGCGGGCTTCAATCGGCGCCATGGCGGGCCATGCGCAGCGGCGGATCGTAGCGCCGCCGTCCTCGGGTCAAGCTGAACGATAGCGTGAGGTACAACAAGGATCCAAAGAGCGCTAGTGACGCCGCTCCGATCAGGATCAGCGGCACGTTCGGCGAGCTGGGCCGCTGCGGAATAATGCCGGGATCGACCACACGCAGCCACTCCGTCCGCGACCCCAGGCTGATCCTCAAATCCGCAAGCCGTTGCATGGCGGCCCCATATGCCGTGCGAGCGACGGTCAACACCGCCTGCAGATCCTGTTCGCGGGCACTTTGCTTAGCCAGCGCCGTGCTCTTTTCGTCTATCGCGAGGGCAAGTTCGCTGATCCGCCGTTGCAGGAGTTCGGCTCGGGCGCGCGATGCGCCGACGTCGCGCTGGGCTTGGGTACTGTTGCCGGCGACATCGGCCTGCTCATCCAAAAGTTGCTCTTCGACGCGCGATTTCAAATAGCCATCGTCGGAAACTTCTGACCGCAGCGCTTCCGCGGAGTGCGCCCCCGCCGCCTTTTGCCAAGCGGTCTCGGCATCGTTGAGGCGGGCCTTTGCGACCTCAGCGGCCTTAGCAGCAACCTCGATCAGCGACTCATCCGCTTCCTTTCCCCCGGACCGGCTGAGTTCCACCGCACCTTCGGCGATAAACTGGGCCACGGCCTGGGACGTCCTGGGATCGGGTAGCGTAACGCTGATCTGGAGTGCCCGCGTGTCTCGGAGTTTGTCGACCTTCAGCACCAGCCGCTTCAGCGATTCGATGGGCGATCCGTCCTGATCGCGAAGATGGAACTGCCCGGCGGCGCGCACGAAGAGTTGATCGTTGGTAGCGAGGAGTTCATAAGTCTTTAACGACTCCAGATACACCGTAGTCACGGCAGTCGCGATACGCGGGTCGCCTCCGGCCGGAGGGTCGATCAGAATGGTCGCGGTTGCCGTGTACCGCTTGGGAAGCAGAAGGCCGGTAGCGAGCCCGGCCACGATCGCGAAGACGCATGCCAGGCCCGCGAATTTCCAGCGCGCGGACAGAAAATCGATATATTCGAAAGCGTCAAAGGAGTCTTGCATTCAAACCGCGGACCGGCGTCATTGGATCGCGATCACCGCTTGGTCGGTGCTGGTAAAGCCGTTTACCTGGATCTGCAGCGGCACGGCGTTGCCTGGCTTTACGCCAGTGGGCACTTCCACGTTCAATTGATTCACTCCCACGAACTGCGGCGAGAGTCCTGAGAAGTCCACTTTGCCCGCTACGCCGCCAATTAGAACGGTGGGCGTCGCGACAGTTCTCGCAAGCTCGCTAGGTATGCCGCCCTCGACAGGCGGATGGTCCACCGCGCCGAGTCCGGTGGCGTAGATGACCAGAATATCGCCTGCTTTAGCCGGATGCGAACCGGGAACCAGACTCTGTGGCCAAGGGAGCGAACCATCAGAGAGGATGCTGGCGACCGCGTTCAATTGGCCGCCCAGGGCCGCTATGAAGATGCCCGGCATGGACGGCGCGAACTTGACGGCGACGGGCACGGATGTACCGTTCGGAGTGGTTACCATCACGTTTACAACGCCGGTTCCGGACCCGATGTCCCAGGGCACTTGGGCGTTGATCTGATCTTGGGAGCCGTGAGTGCCGGGTATTACGCTCGACAGCGGCGCCGGCGGCAGATCGGCAAACGTCACGGTGACCCCGCTCAGTGTGTTCGACAACGGGATGGTGTCGGCTGAGGCGACTTTACTCACAAGTCCCGTGCCGAAGATCGAGACGAGCATACCGGGCGACACCGGCTGTCCTTGCGCGAAACTAGCGCCATTCACGACGCCGCCGGCAGCCACCGCAGGGGGCTGCGCGGAGCAGACCACCGCGCCAACCAGCACAACCAACAGGAGGAATAAATGTTTCATAATCGGGCTCGTTCCTTACGCCTCTATTCTGCCTTGGGCGAGGCTGGATGATGGTGAAGGCTTTGTAAAAACCTTGCAATTTCCGGATCTTTCCCACCATCGAGTTCGGCCGCGCGAACCGCTTCGGCCAGCGCTTCCGTCCGCCGGCCCTCAAATAAGAGCACTTGCGCCAGGACCCAGTGGGATTTGAACCAGTTTGGAGAGGCATCCACGGAACGTCGTAAACACGCTTCCACGCCGGCGTGGTCGTTCTGGCCGGCGTAGAACCCAGCCAGGTTGTACCATGCGTTTTGCTGTTCTTCAGAGGTTTGGGTGGCACGCCGCGCGGCAGTGAACGCCTGTTGCGAGGCCATCAGCACGCGGGCCGGGTTTGAGGCGGTGCGTGACGCGGCCACCAAAACGCGCGAAAAATATAGATCGTCGCTGGACCCCGCCAGATGCCATCGTAGCGACCACGTGTAGGCCGTTATCGAGTCTTCGATGCGCCGGGCGTCCAAATCGCGCTTCGCTCGCACGAGGGCGATGTCGGCCGTGGTCAATCGAATGATGAAGTATAGAAACATCGCGACCGCCGTCAGAGGGAGCGCGAGCGCGGGGATGCGTAAGCCAAGTGCCAGTCGTGAGTCGGTGGCTACGGCGGTTTCAGGCATTGCCAGGGCCGCCAGCATCGCGACGGTCGCATAGAAGTAAAGCGCGCCCGGCAGAGTGAAGCATACGAATAGACCGGCGGTCAGCGCCGCTACCAGCGCTGAAGCGAGATAGGGCGCGGCGCGTTGCGGCGATGTTGGCAAAGGCAACCCCCGGGCGACGGCTCGTCGAGTGGCGAACCAAGCCAGCGCAGCGAATCCAGCCAGAATCCCCAATCCGGGGACGCCCTCCGACACCAATGCGTCCAGAAAAATGTTGTGCGGCGACTCGTGGTAGAAATCCGGATACGCCCGCGACAGCTCCACGGATTGGTAGCGAGGAAATTCCAGCCCGAAAGTCTCGGGGCCAAAGCCAACGAGCAAGTGCTGGCTCGCCATGCGCAGCGAGTCACGCCAGAGCCAGAGCCTCGCGCCTCCGCGCAGGTCTTCGAGCGCCCATTGCGAGCGCGCGCGAAGCTGCAACCCAACTGGAGAGAAGTAGAACAGGAGACCGACGCCGCACAGTCCGGCCGCGATCGCCGCGAGCCGCCTTGTAAACCGGGGACGGTTCCAAATCCACAGCGATACTGCGCCAGCGGCAAGCCCGAGCAGAGCGCCGCGCGTTCCGCTGAGGACGATAGCGGCCGATCCGGCGACGACGGCGGCGGCTCCCAGAGCTTTCCAAAGCGGTTTTGCCGCAGCCGCGGCATTTGCCTCAGTGGCCACGAGAGCCGCGCCAAGAAAAACCACGTAGAGCAAATATCCAGCGAAATAGTCCGCGTGCCCCAGGGTGGACGGCGGTCGAACGATGGCCATCACTCCTTCGCCAATGTGATAGCTGGCCGAGGCCAACAACGGATCGGCGCCAAAATACTGCAAAATTCCGTAGAGCGCGGCGGCCGTGCCGGCGGCGGCGGATGCGCGAAGCAAAACGCGCAACCCAGACGCCGAGCACGACACGGCTATAAGAAATCCGAACGCAATTACGGCGGATTGCGAAACCAAGCCAAGGCGGCGCCAGTTCCCTCCGTTCCATGAAAGCGCTGGGTTGCTGGAGAAGAAAGTGGAGAGCAGGAGGGAAATGAGTTGCGCCGTAGCCAGGAGGCAAAAGCAACGGCCTACCGGATTTGCCCGGAGCCGGCGCACTCCAGCGAGCGATGAATCGCGAAGAAGCAGCACAAGTCCAATGGCGGTCCCGATCAGCGCAATGGCGACCTTCGGCGTGACGTCGTAATAGAAGAAAAAGGAGGGCAGGATCAGTAGCGGCGTAAGCGCCAGTACCGCCGCGATCGTAAGTTGCACCGTCCACACAGTAGCTGCGCCGGAGCATGGCAATGGTTGGTTAGTTGTAAAAGAATCGTAAAAGGGGGCGCGGTTTGCGCCATGGGGTCCGGCAGTTGCGTATACTGCGAATCAGAGCGTGATTACAATTCTGGTTATCGACGATGATGAGAGCCTGGGCGACACGATCAGCGTCCTGTTAGAGCAGGAAGGATTCCACGCCGTTCACGCGGCTGACGGACGGACGGGGTTCGAAAAAGCGCTGAGCCTCAAGCCCCAACTTATCCTGGCGGATCTGCGATTGCCGGAGATGAGCGGCATCGATCTTTGCAAGCAGTTGCGCGCCTCGCACGTGAAGACGCCTATCATCGTCCTTAGCGCAATCGGCGAGGAGATGGACAAGGTGCTGTTGCTCGAGATCGGCGCCGACGACTATATCGTGAA
>PMUP01000015.1:45503-59619 GCA_003166865.1 Bryobacterales bacterium | reverse complement strand
ACCCGCGACGTGATTTTGAACTCCGTGTGGGGTTACGAGTCTTTTCCGAACACGCGGACGGTGGACGCCCATATCGTGCGGTTGCGGCAAAAACTGGAACCGGATCCAGGCTCTCCAAAACATTTCCTGACGGTACATGGGGTCGGATACCGGTTTATCCCCTAGCCCGATGTCACGCATTGTTCTGATTGTCGAAGATAACGCGTTGTGCGTGGAGCCGCTCGAGGTAGCCTTGCTGCCGCGGCTGGACTGGGAGGTGCGCGTGGTCTCAACGGCTCACGAAGCGCTTCATTTTCTGGCCGTCTCCGAGACGCCGGTCGCGGCCTTGGTCACCGATCTGCATTTGCATCTTTCGCGCATCGACGGGTTCGAGCTGATCGAGCGCGTGCGCGCCCAACCCTGCCTGGCCCAGCTTCCGATCATCGTGATTAGCGGCGACAGTGAACCGGAAACGCCGCGTCGCGTGCAGGCTTTGGGTGCGGCGTATTTCAGTAAGCCTTATTCGCCTGGCGCTGTGCGGCAGGCTCTGGAGCAATTGCTGGATGTTCACTAAACGCCGTCTCACCCGTTCCATGAAAGTGGCTTGCCCTATTCTCACCCTGCTACTCGCTCCCCCCGGAGTTCGGGCGCAAGAGAAAACGGACTTGCAGCAAATCCTACAGCGGTTGGATCGTCTGGAGCAAGAAAACCTCAAGTTGGCCGACGAGGTTCACGCGCTGCGGACGGAATTGGCAGCGTCCCGGGGGCAGCCGGTCGAAGGTCAGTCGACGCCTCCACCACCGCCGGAGGCACCAGTGGAGGAGCGCGTGCAGGTGGCCGAACAACGCGTTGCCGATCTCAGCCAGGAGAAGGTGGAAGCTTCCCAGCGATTTCCTGTTTCGCTTACCGGCATGGTGCTATTCAACGCGTTTCTGAACGGCAAGAACGCTGCTGGAGACGAGGATCCGACCACCGCCTCGGCTACCTCCGGGCACACCACGAACGGAGCGACCATCGCGCAGACGGTGCTCGGTCTTCGCTATGAGAGTCCCAAGGCCCTGTGGGGCGCCCAAGTCAACGGCTCGGTATTCTTCGATTTCGACGGCGGCGACGGCACGTCGCTCGATCACACAGCGCGGTTGCGCACCGCGGCCATTCAACTCGACTGGCTGAACACCAGCGTTATGGTGGGCCAGGATAAGCCGTTGATCGCTCCTCGCGATCCGTTCTCATTGGCGCAAGTGGGCGTCTCGGCCTTCACCGCTGCTGGGAATCTGTGGCTCTGGAGTCCCGAGGTAAAGGTGGAAGAACGCTTCAAGTTCGGCAGCGACAGCGGACTGCGCGCGCAGCTTGGCCTATATGAAATGGGCGGAACGTACGCCTATACCCAAACTACGAGTTATTTCAACGGCAGCGTGGAGTCGAGCGCGGGGCCGGCATTGGAGGGCCGATTCGAATTCTGGCATCGGTTTGGAGAACACACACGCATCGAGTTCGCGCCAGGTTTCCATACCGCACAAACGACGGAAAATGGAGTTTCGGTGCCATCGCGCCTGTTCAGTTTCGACTGGTTTGCAAATCCCTGGGAGAAAATCGAGTTTACGGGCGCGTTTTATAACGGCGAGAACATCGCGGGGCTCGGCACCATCGGGCCGGGCTATTTTGTTTTCGGGACGTTTGTGAGACCGGTGCAATCGATCGGTGGATGGACCCAGCTAGCCTGGCTCGCGACGCCGAAACTGACGTTTCATTTAATCGCCGGCCAGCACAACAACCAAGCATCCGAAGTTTCCGACGGACTGATTTACAAGAATCAAGGATACGCCGCGAACCTGGTGTATCGTCTCGCTCCGAATGTGCTGTTCAGTTTGGAGGGCATGCAACTGCGCACGTCGTATGTGGGAACGGGGACCCGGCTAAACAATCACTATGATCTTGGAGTTGCCTATCTGTTTTAGAATCGCGCAAAACGTAGCGCGGCGCGGGCTTGCTCCTGATCCGTTGGTGGGCGCGCGCCGCGCCCTTTGCGCTCTTAAATACCGGTTCCTTCACGGTCGCGGCTCGGCAAGCGCTGCGGTGGCCATTGCGTTGTTAGGCGCGTTACCTCTCGTTGCCGGGTCGGTTACTGGCCAGGTGGAGTTGAAGGATTCCCACGTCGCCTCCGTTCGCAAAGGCCGCGACTATTCCGGCGTGGTCGTCTGGCTTTCACCGGCCGACGGCGCTCCAGCGCAGCGCGCTGACGGAAAACACGCGCGTCTGATCCAAAAGGACAAGACCTTCACGCCGCACGTGCTGGTGATCGAGACCGGAACAACGGTCGATTTTCCGAACTACGATCCGATTTTCCACAACGCCTTCTCGAATTTCAGCGGCCAATTGTTCGACATCGGTTTGTATGCGCCGGGCACGAGCAAGAGCTTCCGTTTTCAACGCTCCGGCGTGGTGAGGATCTTCTGCAATATTCATCCGGCGATGAGCGCCGTGATCCTGGTGGTAGACACGCCTTACTTCACCGTCAGCGGCGCCGATGGAAAGTTTGAGATCGCCAACGTGACGCCGGGAGAATATAAACTCAACGTCTTTCACGAGCGCGCCAGCGAAAGCGTACTGCAGGGGCTGGAGCGCAGGGTCACGGTGGGGGCGGGGAACCTGACGCTGCCGCCGATGGAAATATCCGAGAGCGGCTACCTGCCGGCGTCGCACAAGAACAAGTACGGCAAGGACTATTCCAACGGCACGGAGGACGGCGTGACTTACCCCGGCGCGGCCAAGTGATGTTCGGATTTTCACGATTATCGCTGCTGTGGAAGACCCTGCTTTCGACCTCCATCGCCATCACTCTGCTGTTCGCAGTAACCGTCTGGATTGTCCAGCAGCATGTGGTGCAGAGCACTTCGGAGAGCCTGGAGGACGAAGTGCGTGCGAGCTTCCGGGCCTACGAATCGCTGTGGCGCGCGCATGCCGACAAGCTCGCGTCCATCAGTCTGATCCTCAGCACCATGTCGGATGTGCGGGCCGCGTTCACCACCGGCGACAAAGCGACCATTCGCGATACCGCGGCGGAGTTGTGGAATCGAGTATCGGAGGACAACGCGATATTTCTGGTGACCGATCCGGACGGCGGCGTCATTACATCGCTGGGCGGCAACCCGCGTATCGCCATGCCGCGCAGCATGCCGCTGGTGCAACAGGCATCCGCGAGCTTTCCTCGGCCTTCCCAGGGCTTTCTCATGCTGGAAGGGCGCTTGTATCAGGTGATCGTGACGCCAGTGTATGTGCAATCCTCGGGCGGTCCCGGCCTGATCGACGTGCTTGTAGCGGGCTACGAAGTGAACAACCTGACGGCCGGGCAGCTTAAAGAAGCGACGGGAGGCAGTGACTTCACGTTTGTCGCTGGCTCGCATGTGGTGGCGTCCACGCTGGGAGGCGGATTATCGAGCGCAACTTTGACGGCGGCGAATCGCTACTCGGACCGCCCCGGGCGCATCGCCGATGGACCAACCGAATACATGGCGTTAACCACGCCTCTCATGGACGTGCGCGGCCATGCGATCGGAAAGCTGTCTATTTTTCGTTCCTTCGCCACCGCCGACCAGCGGCTTGAGTCCCTGCGGTGGAGCATTGTGTTCATCTGGCTGGCGGCAGTGTTGGCCGGCCTGGCGCTGACTTACCTGCTGGCGCGGCGCATTCTGGCGCCCGTAAAACGGCTGGACCACGCGGCCGAAGCGATCGCTCGCGGTGACTATGACATCCGGCTGCCGGTGGAAAGCCGGGACGAACTGGGACGGCTGACCCAGACCTTCAACAACATGTGCAGCTCCATCCAAAGCGCGCGGCGGGAGCTGATTCAGAAGGAGCAGATCGCGACCATTGGGAGGTTGTCTACCTCGATTGTGCACGATCTGCGAAATCCGCTCGCGGCCATCTACGGCGGCTCCGAGATGATGGTGGATTCCGATCTGCCGCCCGCGCAGGTGAAGCGGTTGGCGCAGAACATCTATCGCGCCTCGCGCCGCATTCAGGAGCTGTTGCAGGATCTGGTGAACGTCTCGCGGGGCAAGCAGAAGACGGTCGAAGTATGCCGGCTGCGGGACGTGATCGGCGCGGCCTGGGAGGAGCTGGCTCCCTCGGCGGAGACGCAGGCGGTGCAAGTGTTTCTGGACGTGCCGGAGGACATCGAACTTCCGCTCGAGCGCTCCCGCATGGAGCGTGTATTCGTCAACCTGTTCAGTAACTCGCTGGACGCCATGCCGAATGGCGGACGCATTGAGATTGCAGCCCGGCGCGACAACTCGGTGGTGCTGGTGCAAGTGGGCGACACCGGACCGGGATTATCGAGCGAAGTCCGCGCTTCACTGTTCCAGCCGTTCCACTCAGGCAAGCGAAATGGGCTCGGGCTCGGCCTGGCGTTATCGCGCCAGACTGTGCTCGACCACGGCGGAGACATGTGGGCGGATGCCAACGGCTCCGGCGGGGCTCGCTTCTGTCTGCGTCTGTGAGTGGATCGTTACTCGCTCACGCCCGCCCAGGCGGCCATCGCCTTCCAATCGGGATCGTCCTTGGAAAGGAATTGGCGGCCACCGCTGTGAAACTCGTCGCCGCCCGCTTCGTGAGCCAGCGGATGCATCAGGAGCTTACTGGCTTGCGGATTCGACTTGTTCACCAGTATCACAACAGACTCGAAGTTGCGGCGCGACTGCTCTTCGGTCCAGGTGCTTCCCTCCGCCAGCGGCTGCAGACGAAAAGCGTTGTTAGACGCGCTGTGGCACGCAACACAGCGTGCGTGGCCCGTGCGCTTCTTGGCAAAGATCGGCTCAACCGACTTCTTATAGGTCTCATAGTCGAGGGATTGCGCCATCGCGACATGAGTCATCGCAGTTGTTACGGCGAGAAATGTGAACCGCGCGAACGTCATTTGCATCTGCTCCTTTTAAGGCAGCACAGCGGTAATGTTCCGCTTCGGGACTTCGCCCACCGGAATCCGCGTGATCTCCTTCATCGCCTTGACGTCAACCACCGACACCGAGTTCGATGCTGCGTTGGCCACGTAGGCGGTCTTGCCGTCGGGCGTGAGCGTCACCCAGTCCGGCGATCGTCCCACTTCCGTGGTCCCCAGCAGCTTCAAGTCGGGCAACGAATAGAAGTAGATCGCGCTGTTCAGCCGGCTGTTCACTATTAGTGTCTTTTCATCGGATGTGACGGCCATACCGTGAGACTCGTTCCCGCCGAAGAGGTACGGTTTCTTGCCCACGGGAAGATCGGGAAGTTTTGTCCGGTTGATCTCCTTGTGAGTCGCGAAATCCACCACGGCGAATCCGTTGAAGGCGGTGAGTTGTACGAAGATCCACTTGGTGGATCCGTCGGGATTCGTCAGGAACGCCATCGGACGGATCCCCTGGTCCATCTCCAACCACCAGACGGGCGTCTCTGTCTTTTGATCGATCACGGTGATGGTCTTTCCTTGAATGGAACCGCTGATCACGTACTCGCCGTCCGGCGTAACGTAGGTATTGTGCACGGCGCCTTTCGCCGGAATGCTCTTGACGTTTTTAAGAGATTCGGTGTCGATCACATCCACGGAGCCCGGCGCTACCGCGATAGAGACGTACACGCGGCGCCCATCCTTACTGATGGCGATGTTGTTGGGGTGGCCGCTGAGCGGTATGCTGCGCGTGATCGCCAGAGTCTTTCGATCCACCACATCCAGCGTGCTTCTCCCTTCGTTACTGATGTAGTAACGGCTTCCGTCCGGGGCGGCCGCCGCGCCGTGGTTCACTTCGATGCCGGTGATTGTTCCGACCACTTTGTTGGTCGCCGGATCGATGATGGAGACGTCGTCTCCGGCGCTGTTGGTCTGGATGATACGAACCGTGCTCGCCGCCAGGGGTAGCGCGAGGAGAAGTCCAAGATACATGGAACGGGGCATAGTCAACTCTCTTTCTCAAAGCCACGTGATGTGAATTATACAGCTAACTTCAGAACGTCGCGAGCGCATTGAACGACGTCGCCGTTCCGCCGGGAATCCGCGTGAACTGCACGGGAGTATCATATGGAGTAAAGGAGACGCGCGCCATGTACTCGAGGCTCTCACTTTGCATTAGGCTTGGTATCCTCGCACTTTCGCTTGCAGCTCTTCCAGCCTCGGCCCATCACGGTTGGGGTGGGAACCTGGACGAGGAATTTGAGATCACAGGCACGGTCGTAACTCCGGTTAGCCTTGCCGGACCTCACGCGACCATGCAAATTCGCGCTTCTGACGGCCAGGTCTGGGATATCACATTGGCCCCGCCGGCGCGCACCGAGCGGGCAGGCTTGAAGGAAGGCATCATTCCCGTGGGAGCTACGGTTATGATCCATGGTCATCGCAATCGGGACCCCAAGCGCTTCGAGGTTAAAACGGAACGGGTGACCTGGAACGGTCGCCTGTTCAACGTCTATCCCGATCGTAAATAACGTAGCGGGGAGGACGGTTTGTACGAATTCATGGCGTGGCTGCAGGGCTCGGCGATCGGCCACGCAATGCGCGAATTGGGTGTGTGGACCTACGGCGTTGTGAACCTTGTCCATATCCTCGGCGTAGCTTCACTTTTCGGCGCTGTTCTGGTGCTCGACCTGCGGCTGTTGGGGCTGTGGAGAAACGTCACGCTGGCGGCCATCAGCAAGCCTACCGTGCCTGTTGCTACTACGGGTTTCGTCATCGCGGCGATCAGTGGCGTCGGCCTGCTGGCAACCAAGGCGACGGAATACATCGACAATCCATTCCTGTACATCAAATTTCCCGCAATCGGCTTGGGGATTCTGAATGTGATCGCGCTCAGTTTTTTGCCGGCCTGGAAGCAACACAAAATTCGGGAACTTTCCGCGCGCGAACAATCCAGGTTGGCCGTGTTTGGCGGGATATCACTTTTCTGCTGGCTCACAGCAATTACCGCCGGGCGCATGATCGGATACTGGTAAATCCGGGAACACACCCTGGGCCTCACGAAACACGCTTGCCCTTTGGCGCCTGACCGGGGAGCAGAAAACTTTTGATCAACTCACCTTCTCCGCAAACTGTCATGCCGGAGAATCGCTTATACCAGAGACCCTCAGGCACCTCGGGCTCGCCATCCAGCCACCTCGCCAGCAGTTCTAGCAATGAAGCGGGAATCCTTCGGCTCTGGACGCGTTCGAGCAGATGCTGAAAAAGAGCGGGGGGCACGTTGTGGCGGCGGACTTTCGGCATAGCGGGATACCTGGTTCCAGGAGCCTAGATGCCATAGAAGCCGCGCGTGAGACGCTCTTTGATGCGCGCCGCCTCCACCGGATTCGACGCTGTCGCGAGGCACTGCGCTAGCAAGCCCAATTCTTCGGGGCCAAGGCGGTTACCCTTGCCTTCCAGAAGTGCGAGCTCGGCGGTCTCGATGGCGACCTCTTCACCAGTCGGCTTGCGTGCCACGACGCGGCTGCCAATGAGCGCCTGCCGCACGAACCAGTGATAAACCGCCAACGCGCTTTTGATCACATCAGTTCGCTTTGAGCCCGTCAACTCAGCCATCTGGTCAACGAGCGCAATTTCGGTGGGCGTCAGGACGGGCTGGATTCTCGCCATACTCGTATATCCTCTTCTTCTGTGCTTATTATACTCCTTTCTGTGCGAAACGCCGGACTACTCCGCTTGCTGGAGTGCACGCCTTACGCAATGCCGATCAATCGTCGTATACTGTGCAGCATCCGGGAGGGATAACCGTGACGCTCAAACTCTGGCGGGTGTTTCTGATTGTTGTCCTTAGCGTGGCGCTCGCCGCGCCCGCACGGGCAGAAAGCATTCAGACGGCAGGCAGGCAAATCGAAGTCGGAATCGTGGCGGTGTCCGTGGTGGTCGGGGTACTGGTAGCGTTTCTGATCGTGCACTACACACACAAGAAAAGCGCGATCACAGGCTGCGTCACGTCTGGAGCGAACGGCCTGAGCCTGATCGACGAAAAGGACAAGCGGACATACACCCTGTCCGGCGACCCTGTAGGCGTCAAGCCGGGCGATCGCATGACGCTGGAGGGCAAGCGAAAACACACCGGGAAGACGCTTGTTTTTGAAGCCCGCAGCGTAACCAAGGACTTCGGAGCCTGTCAGCCGTAGGAAGCTTAACGTTACTTTTGGCTATTGAGAATGTCGTTCAGTATCGGTATGTCCTTGGCCTTTTTTCCTCAGCGATGTGCCAGCGGCCCACCCTGGATTCGAACGATTTGGAGTTAGGCCGGCCATTTGGATTCGCTGTTTTCCGTCTGCTAGAATTCCGCAAGAGTGTTCTTCGACATCCTGGGCGCGATCATAGATATCGAGACGGTACGAAGCCTCTGGCATCGGGAAAAAGGAATTTAAGATCAAGCGTTTCGTAGACTAACTATGCCTGTAAAAAAAAGAGGATTTGCGGTCTGCCTTCGAAACGGCGGGTTCGTCGCTTCACTCGACGTCAGAAAGTTGTATCCGTTCATCAATGATCTGGACGCGGAGGCACAACCTCATTCGGGTGGTTGACGAATCGGGTGAGGACTACCTGTACCCGGCCCGGTTGTTTCGCAAACTAGCGCTTCCGAGCGACTTCCAGCGTGCACTATTGGCTTCCTGAGCCTCGGCAAAAACCCCAAAGTTCGAAGGCGGAATGTGGGGACTTCGGCTTACTTTTGGTTGTTGAGAATGTCGTTAAGCACCGGTATGTCCTTGGCCTTTTTTACGGAATCAGGAAGAGACTTGATATAGGCGTAAATGTCCGCAAGTTCCTGATCGGGCATCACCTTGGCCGTGTAGGGCGGCATGCCGGTGGGCGTATCGTGCGGATGCCGCACATAGGCCATGAACCCCGCCTGAGTCAGCTTCATGGGAACCAGCCGCGCGCCGACGCCGTTCTGTCCGGAAAAGCCGTGGCAGGCGCTGCACAGATACTTCTTGTCGTATAAGTCTTTGCCCCTGGACGCTTCGCCGGCCGGTGTCTGAGCCCGGGCGATAACGGCTCCCAAAATCAGAGCGACCGCGAAGTGTGAAATCCGTGGCATGTTCATCAACGCGGCTGAGTGACGACGTCGATCAGCGCCGGCTCGCCGTTCTTCACCCGTTCGATGCCGCGTTTGTAGGCGGCGGCCAGATCCTTGGGATCGGAAATGGGGCCTTCAGCATACATGCCGTACCCTTTGGCGATGCTCGCGTAGTCGATCTCGGGATTCCATAGTTTGGTGCCAATGTGAATTCTGTCGGCTCCCCGGTTCATGCTGGTGGCCTGCCGCTGCAGGCGCATCACTTCCTGGTGATAGGCGCGATTGTTGTGCATGATGGTGAGCAGAGGCGCCTTGTGGTGCGCCGCGGTCCACAGGACGGCAGGTGCGTAGTTCAGATCGCCGTCAGTTTGAACGTTGATCGAGATGCGCCCGTGCTTCTTGTTGGCCAGCGCCGCGCCCACCGCGGCCCCCGCGCCATAGCCCATCCCGCCCGCGCCCTGCGCGCCAATGTAGTGATAGTGTTTGTCGCAGGCCCACAGCCGCCGCGGCCAACCACCCATGAAGCCGTCCCAGGAGACCATGGACCAGTCTTCATTCTTGATGAACGGCCACAGCTCGCCGTAGAGGCGGTTCAGGCTCACTGGGCTTGCGTCCCAACCGATGGCCGCCAGTTCGATGTCCTTCAGCTTGGCCTGCCGATGCGCTTCCGCTAGCTTCTTACCGCGCTCTTCGAAAGCGCGCTTGCGATCCGAGGTAACCAGTTTCCTGCACTCCTCAATGAGAGCGGGCAGCGTGGCTTCCGCGTCGGCCGCCATATCGATATCCGCTGCCGCGTAACGATCACCGACATCCTGGTAGTTATTCTTGACGCTGAGAATCGTCGAAGAAATATTGATCGTTCTTCCCCCGTTTCTACTAAGAGGCGCGTTGTTCACTTCCAGCGCGAGCGTGACGTCGGCCTGCGCGCCCGGTATCCCGAGGCCTGAAAGCGGATGGGTCAGCGGGAAGTTCATGCGGTCGCCGCCGCTCACAGGGGCCTGTAGAAGTTCGGCCAGTTCCACCAGCAGCGTCATGCCGTTCGCGGTGCGCGCGGAGCGGCCGGTAATAATCACGGGGTTCTCGGCATTGACCAACAGCTTCGCTGCTTCCCGCACCGATCCCAAATCGCCCGACGGAGGCTGGATGGGCTTGAATTTCGGGACGCGGAGATTTACCTCTTTGTTGGTCATCTCCTGCAAATCTTCGTCCACCACCAGGAGCGTCGGGCCCATGGGCGGCATCATCGCGATGGTATATGCCTTCTGTGCGGCGTCGGCAAACCCGGCCAGCGACCTCGGCTCGTCGTCCCACTTGATCATGTCCCGGATCATCAGCGCCATATCCTGCGCGTTGTGGGCTTGCACCGCATGCCCCCAGTTCCCGGCGATCATATAAATCGGCACGCGATCGGCGTAGGCGTTGAAAATCGCCATCGATGCATGCTGGATTCCTACGTCGGCGTGGAGCAGCACCAGCATCGGCTTGCCCTCGATCTTGGCGTAGCCGTGCGCCATGGAGACCGCCGACTCTTCGTGACAGGCGGTCAGGAATTCGGGGTTCGTATTGTTGTTGTAGTTGATCAGAGATTCGTGCAGGCCGGCGAAGCTGGTGCCCGGATTCGCCACGACATACTCAAAATCGAACTGCTTCAGCACGTCGACCATGTAGTCCGAACCTGGGCTGAGCGCGATCCCATTAATACCGGGGATGGGACGGCCGTTCCCGACATCAACGTTCAGGGCCGCCTGAGTGGGCGTCGTCGCGGTTGCGTTCGCGATAACGTTCTGTTGCGGCGGCTGCGCGTTCGCGGCTTCCGGAGGTTTGGCAGCCAACGCTGCTGCGCCTGCGGCAGCGCCTCTGAGAAACCCGCGCCGGCCTACTGAATTTGTCTTCTTGGAGCTGCTGGCCATAGCACCTCTAAGACTACATCGACTCACTGCAGAACGGGTGGTGGGTGGTGGGTTGCGGCTGCACGAGAGTGCGCGTCGGCGATGGGCGGGCAGGATGCGGAAGGAATTGATTTTGCTCAGGCGATGGAGGTGTGATCGGCGGCGACGAGTGATCGAAATGCGGTTCGGCCACGCGAGCATCCTGGCGTTATCGCGGTAGGCGACTCGCGTGACGGGGCGGACCTGCTGATCCAGGAAGCCGTGGAGTTTCATCCTGAGGGCATGCGCGAGGAAGGCGTTTCCATCCGCCACGGTCGAGTTTTGCGGGGGTGGAGATTAATTCCGCAGCCTGACGCCTTCGCGATCAGATTCCGATTGGGCAGATCTACGCGTCGTCAGGCTGAACAGAATACTCAGCTTTACTTGCATCGGTCTGCGGGTTTCTTCTCGCGATATTTAACATGGCAGTGCATGCACGCCGCTGTCATCACGTCGGCGGCCTCGGTCATCTTGTCCTGATTCTTGGTTTGAGCTGCCGCGTAGGCCGTCATTCCCGCCTCCCGAAGCTCTTGAACGAACTTGGCCCAATCCGGATTCTTCAGCGGCACATCCAGACCATTGGCGCACTTGCGCCCAGCCAGCGTGAGGAGGTCCGCGACTTCGGCGATCGCCAAGGCATTGTTCTCCACGGCTTGCCATTTTCCATAGGAACTCGCCAGGGGGTCGGTCGCCATGCTTGGATCTTTGGCGTGGGGCACGTCCGCCGGATTCACGTCTTGCGCGGCAAAAACCACATTTGATTCCGGATATAACGTTCCTCTCATCAGTTGGGCGAGGTTCG
Source organism: Bryobacterales bacterium (assembly GCA_003166865.1). GTDB lineage: Bacteria > Acidobacteriota > Terriglobia > Bryobacterales > Bryobacteraceae > Palsa-89. The sequence continues at coordinate 47,899 of PMUP01000015.1, read as the reverse complement.
CTTGCAAGGGGCAGATTCACCTCGAGTCAATCGAAATCAAGGTGCCAGAGCGGTTTGCTCGTTCCGCGCGGGCGGCGAAGTTGCTCCGGGATTTCTGGATCAGGGGACCTGCCGGACCCAATCGGTTAGGTATTGTTCAAGCCGCTCGATTTCGGAGTCTGGCAGTTCATTCCCGTGAGCGATGACATTGCGGGAGCGCTCTAGCTCGTTTAGCCGAACCTGCACCCAATGCTGGTCGGGAAACAGTTCGTCGAACTCTTGCCACTGCGCGATGATGATCGAAGCAAGATCTCCAAACAGCGTGTGATTTATGTCGGCACCTATCGTGGCTTGGTGCCATTTGTTGTCTTCAATTTCTTCCTTCTTGTTCTCTACCCTTTTCCGCACGTTTGCGGGGACCGCGTCAGTCCACCAATTAACTCCTTTGCGCTCGGAGAGACGTTGCGCCACCAACTCTCTCACTTCATTTTCGAAGCAGTAAAACAAGCAATAGGCGTATGTCATCTTTTGCGCTCGCTCCCGTAGATTGCGCGAGAAATAGGCCTCGAAGGCGCCGAACAGTGGCGTGCCTGTCAAAGGTTCGGCGTGCGGCAGCTCGCCTGCCTCTTCTCGCCTGGCCATATCCTCGCTTAGCAGGAGGCTCTTAAAAACTCGCGAGTACAGCTCCCCATAGTTGTCTGCTCTCTTCACAAAAGATGCTCTCGGATACTCTTAAAGATTGCGTCGTAGATGGCGATGTCGCGCGTCGCCGGTAAGTTGATGTAAACCGTATGTGAGAAAGCCAGCCCGCCTAATCGCGGCGTGACTTGATCGAGTGCCGGAGATTCAACGACGACTTCTGCCGCTGCTGTCGCAGGGTCGACCGGCGGCTTTACCTCAGGCTTTGTGTTGTCGGCAGCCGCGAAGTCAGCTTCTTTACAGAGGGCTTTGAACGTCGCGGCCATCTTCTTGACGACAGTCTCATCTTTTCCCGTTAGTGTCGCGAGTTTGCCTTTAATAGCTTCCGCTGTCAGGTTCTGAGCGCTCTCATCAACACCGAAAAGCCCCTTGTAGGCAAGCCGGACTTGGCGAGCGAGCACCGCTTTTGCAATAGATTTATCCCGAAACGACCTGTAGTGCTCAGTGGGCGTTGAACTGCCATCAAGAAAGCCAAGCCCCTTCCACACGTTGATAAAGGCCCTATCATTCGTGCTTTTGAAACCGAGGGCCTGGAGAAAGGCGTTGGTGAATTTCGGCGGGACCTGTGCCCTTTGTATCGCCTCCAAGATCTGGGGCAATGTGTTTACCGTGTAGAGATATGCGCTAGTGACTTCCACGGAAGATAATTGTAGCTCTTTTTCCGGAGGCCCTCGCCTGGGGCGCCTCGAAATTGTACGGTAGCCAGCGGGAAGAAGCGTCCGATGTCTCCTGGTGCCCCCGAGCGCCCGGTCAGAGCATTATGAGAGGGGAGTCGGGATCGTTCAGATGCACGCGTTAGAGTTCTCCCGCGAGCCGGAGGTCCTCCAGTCGACTATACCGACGAATCTTGCCTAATCAGCAAAGCGCGTAGAATCTTATCTAGATGTCCTCAAGGAATACAAGTTCGTACCTAGCGTTTAAAAGCGAGGCTGAGCGACTCACCAATCTTGTGGTCTTGATCTCCCACGCTGTGCCAGTTCTGAAGCGCGTAATCACTTCGCCAGCTGCATCTGCGCTCGTTCCGATCAAGCCGGCGGACAATTTTCCACATGACAAATCGTCCGCGCCGCTCCTTACGACGTGGGCAGTTGACTACGGCCAGGATCTCGCGCATGTGGTCGTCCTATCTGTGTTCAGTCAGTTTGAAGCATACGTGCGCGGTGCCCTAGTCGAAATCTATGACCGCCAGGGAGGTGCAAATGCTTTCCTGTCGCTGGCCACAAAGCAGGCCGAGCGTTATTGGAATACCGCCCCGTCGATAGTTTCGGAAGCGAAGAACAAATTGCTCGACAGCCACGATCAGAGGAAAGCCGATAAATACCGGAAATATTCTCGGACTCTTGTCGAAGCTGGTTTCTCTTTCCCGCCCGACCTACTGTCCGTCTACGGAGCCAAGCAGCTGCTGCGCAAGGTCAAGCCCAACGCCTTCAGGGCGGGGGAGATCCCCGACCTGCTCTCTGACGCACTATTGCTTAAAGTCACATCCACCGAGCGATCAATGTATTCCGATATAAAGGAGCTCCGCAACCTGGTCGCACACGGGAATCGTCCGAAACTCACTGTCCACGAAGCGATAAAGAAAACGACGGCCTTGCGGAAATGGGCATCCAAAATTGACCAGCATATTGCTGATCATTTCCTCGTGCTGGCACGTTATGCACGGTGACCGCCGGCCTTACTTGCATCGATCCGCGAGTTTCTTCTCGCGATATTTAACA
>PMUP01000015.1:0-45450 GCA_003166865.1 Bryobacterales bacterium | reverse complement strand
AGCGTGAGGAGGTCCGCGACTTCAGCGATCGCCAAAGCATTGTTCTCCACGGCTTGCCATTTCCCATAGGAACTCGCCAGAGGGTCGGTGGCCATGCTTGGATCCTTGGCGTGTGGAACATCCTCCGGGTTCACGTCCTGCGCGGCAAAAACCACATTGGATTCCGGATATAAGGTCCCCCTCATCAGTTGGGCGAGGTTCGCAGGCGGAGTCGCGGCCGCTCCCTGCGCCGGTGATTGAGCCTCTGTCAAAGACGTGGACATTGCGCTCGCGACGAGTAGCGCCAATACTGCTCTGATCATTCAACCGCTCCCTTCGGTCACGGCTCAGCTCCTAGTGCCGAATCTGGGAGCTGATGTCCTTCGTCTCGTAGACCTCGCAGTTGCCTCGCTCGCGCAGAAGTCCCGCGTCGGGGAACGTGCTGACTGTCAGCGTGCGCGGCGTCATCACCCACGGCTCCACCAGCGACTCGGGGTCGTCGACAGTGACTTCGTACAGAATCTTGTCGCCCTTCCGAGTAAGTTTCTCGATCACGTGCATCTGATCGGAATGGAAGAAACCGCCGCGCGCCAGCCATGTGGTATCGACGAATGAGATGGAGTCGAGCACCAGCGTGTCGCCCTCCCAGCGCCCCACGGTATACCCCATATACGTGCTCTCGATCGCCTTCTTTTCGTCGTGCTTGCGATCGTCGGTCGGGATTACGCGATATTCACCGTAGCCGCCGCCGCCATCCACATATTCCCCGTAGAAAAAGATAACGTCGTTCGCCGATTCAACGACGCGCCGGGGCGGGCCCTCGCGCGGAACCCCCAGCGGTTGGCAGGTCATCACCGGGTCTTCCTTGTTCGTCCACATGTCGAGCTCCTGGACCTTGTCCCAGTACTCGGGTTTGTACATTGGACGATTCGGTCCCCACCGCGAAGGCGCTTCGAACTCAAAATCCATGGTCTGATTCAGTGCCCGGGAACAGCCCTCCTGCTGCGTGGGGTCGCATCGGCGATTCCCATAGCGCCAGTTCATGGCGTTGAAACCCCAGTTGCCCGTCAGGTCCGGGTGCCCGTTTGCCATCCGCGGCGTCTCGCCGGAAGCTTCCAAAGTCTTCGGGGCTGCCGGCTGCTGGGCCGCCACATGGATTGCCGCGCGCACGCTGGCCGGTACGGGCATCACCACATAAACGCTGCCAGTTTCCGTCTGCACCGTGGTCAGATCGCGAACCACAGCGCCATCGTGGCGCTCAGTTATCTTGCCGGCGTATAACGCGTCTACCTTGTTCAGCGGATTGTTCCAGTCCTGATAATCGCCGTAGGTGAACTCCGTGGTCTTGGAGCCCTGTTTCACCACCACGCGCTCGGCCATATACTTGTCATTCAACGTGGCGGTCGCGATGGCGCCCGGGACACCCGGCATGGGATAGGTCACCACCGGTTTACCGCCCTCCCACGACAAAGAAGTTTCGCCCACCTTATCGACGCCGTCCTTGAGCAGCGTGCCTGGGTTCGCCCCCAACTGGGCTGCCGGCATGAGTCCAGCGATCGCTGCCTTGGCCGCTCCCTGTGGACTGGCCCATAGACGGATCAGCCGCTCCTCCACGGCGCCCGGCATCGGCGTCGCCTTCCCTTTCCCCGGAACGATCTCCGCACCCGCGATGTCTTCGTTCCAGGCGTAATGTCCGCTGACCACCTCGACGCCCGAAGCCGTTTGTCCATTGGGCCGGGTGCAGGTGTACTGAACCCGCTGACCCGGCGTCTGGTAGCTGGTGCTCACACGATATTTCGTGAGTGTGCAGGGCTGTCCGCCCACCTGGATGGCGCCCTTCCCCTGGTATTCGAGCGAGGAGATCAGCTCGTGCTCATCCACGCCGCGCAGCATGCCCATGTACCAGGTCCAGTTGAAAAGCACTGACCGCAGATCCTTGGCGCCTTTCGCAGGTCGGTAGATCACTGGGTAATCGCCGAACCCCTGCGCCCGCGCACCGGTCGGAAACAGCGCGCTGATCGTAAGAACGAAGCCGATCGCAATTCTCGTCCCAATGATCCTTCTTCGCGAAGCCATCATATTCCGCCCCTTGTCTATTCGGTGGCGTTCGGCGCGGCGATCTGGACCAGGCGCCCATCCGGCATGGTTACCGTCTTGAGAAACCCGAGCGGACTGCCGTCCTTCGCCGGGAGGAACATCACTTTGATGTTGTCCCCGGGGTGGAGGGCATTCGGTCCGGTTCTACCAATCCCCCTCTGGGCCAGGGCCGTGGCGGAGCCGAGCGTCATCACCCAGTCGGTCGTCGTGCCGTCTGCATTCTTGACCGTGAGAGTCAGCGACCCGTGGGGGTTGGAAAACTTGATACTGGCGACGGTCCCCTCCACATTCGTTTCCTTTTTCATGTCGTACACGCCCGCCAGGGAATGATGAGCCTGCAACGAGACGGCGGCAGTCATCAACCACCCGAACAAGGCCACAGATCCCAGAGTTCGCTTAATCATTGATGCTCCTCTTCAAGAATTGTGATCGGCAGATGCCATCACGTAGCGACCGAAAGCGAGTATATCATCGCGAAGACGAGCGCCGGGCGATCTTGGTTACTGGATGCGACTGTATGCGGCAGTGGGGTGGGACCGAGCTCTGCTCACCGTCTACTTGAACGTCTCACCCGTAGGAACACAAATCCAACCAGAGACGCGCCAAGCAGCGCAAGCGAGCTCGGTTCGGGCACTGTCGACGTAATCAGAGTCAAGTCGATATCATAACTATTATCTGGGAATGATAACCCCGCTGCATTGAACGCGATGGAGCTGCTGGTGAAACTAATGTCCGACGCCGTGAGCCCTGGCAGGGTCGTCGATAAAATAAACCCTGTGAGGTGCGCCCCGCCTCCGAAGTTCAAATTGGTGAAATCAACGCCATTAAATGTGTATCCGGCGGAGTAGGCGTTGCCTGCATCTTCGTTCATGTCAATTTTGAGTGCGCCAATGTCGAACGTTGTTACCTCCGCGAAGGCGCCGCAGATACCCGTCCCCGAGAACCCGCCTGGGCACGATAACTCGGGAAACGGCGACTCAACCAGGATATTGGATGAGCCGACGACAGCGGAATTGTGCAGGTAGGTCGCCGTGACGGTGTCACCGATCAGGGAGTTTGCCCGTGCCACATGACACTCCAAAACGAAAACCGCTAATATGGCCGCAACCAACCATGCCAGCCGGTAACCCCGATGTCTGGTCATAAAACACATCCTCCGCGCTTAACAGATACGAGGGACTCAACCGGGGTTCCATTTTTGGCCTCCCGGCGTCATTCCAGTATACCCGAGGCGCGTCGTTGCCTGGTAAGGTGCGACGGGCGTCTAAGCAGGAACGGAGACTCCCGCTATTCAACCAGCGCCTGGTAGGCAAGCACCTGGAAATCGCGTTGCGCGGGCTCGATGCTAATCATGTGCTGGGTCATGAAGATTCCAACCAGTTCCAGTTTCGGGTCCACCCAGAAGTATGTGTTCGCCGCCCCGGCCCAACCGAACTCACCTGCCGAGCCGGGCAGCCCGGATCCGGCCGGATCCATCAGCACCCGCGAGCCGAGACCGAAGCCGTAGCCGGGCATGGCTACGATCGCGATGCTGTAGGGCATGAGATTCGACGGCAGGTGGTTGCTGTGCATTAGATCGGCGATGGCGGGGCTGATGATACGGTCGCCGTCAAGTTCGCCCCGGTTCAACAGCATCTGGGCGAAGCGCAGAAAGTCTGCTGCGGTTGAAAAGAGGCCATGACCACCGCGCGCAAAGGTGGTCGTATTGTCGACCGGGTAGGTCTTCGAAACATCGACTGGACCGGTAGCCGAAGTTACCATCTCCGTGAACTGATGCGTTGCGATGTCGGGATGCCCATACATGGCGGCGACACGCGAGCAACTTTGTGCGGGCACCGAGAAGCCGGTGTCACTCATCCCGAGAGGCGAGAAAACGCGTTCCTTGAGAAAGTCCTGCAGGGGGCGATCTGAGAGAACTTCGATAAGGTGGGCTAGGACATCGATTGACATGCTGTAATGCCACCGAGAGCCAGGCTGGTAGGCGAGGGGCAGACGTGCGAGCTCGGTAATGACGGACTCCAGCGAGGCCTCGCTGTTGCTGAGAAGTCCGGCATCGAGGTACATCTTGCTAACAGGCGTGTCTTCGAGGAAGCTGTAGGTCAATCCGGCGGTGTGGGTAAAGAGATCGCGGATGAGTACGGGACGAACAGGGTCCACGAGGGGCTGGCCGTCACCGTTCCAAACCTTTACCTTCGCGAAGGCGGGAAGGTACTTGGTGAGGGGATCGAACAGGTGGAACCGCGCTTCTTCGTAGAGCGTCATGAGCGCTGTACAGACGATAGGCTTGGTCATCGAGTAGATGCGAAAAATGGTCGAGGAGTCGAGAGGCTCCTGGCTGGCCTTGTCGCGGACGCCGCTGTGGTCAAAATGGATGATTTTGCCGCGGCGGGCGATGAGCGTGGTGATGCCAGAGAAATTGCCAGAGTCGACATGTGCCTGCATCTTAGGCTTGATGCGGGCGAGGCGCCGGGGGTCGAAGCCCTGAGATTCGGGAGCGGCGATTTGTGTTATTGGCGCGTGCGGCGTGGCCATCCAGGCATCGTATCACCCGCGACAGATCCAAAGTAGTGGAAGGATAGGCCGTCATTCAGGAGCAAACCGTTTTCTGATCGGATAAACTGAACTGCATCACTCATTCGCCGGCCGACTCCCAGGCTATAGGACCGCGTGGTGGTTCTGCGAGTCCGGCATTACAGCGAGCTACGGACGGAAGCACTTTGAGGACAGTCGCATTACGGTGGGAAAGGGACGGTGCCTGGCCATGAATCCGTGGATCGCGAAGGCGCTGGTGCTCGCAGGTTCAGTGGTGATGATCACCATTCGTGCGCCGCGCGGGCACCGGAGTCGAACTGTCAAGGTCGCCACAAGTTATTAAAACTCCGTTAGAGACCGGCCTCTTGGTTCTCGCTTGGGTCGGATTCTTCGTCCCTCTGATCTGGGTCGCGTCGCCAGCGTTTTCGTTCGCTGAGTACGCGCTGGGCACCGGCCCGCTCGTCGCGGGTGTGATGTGCTTGGTGATCGGCCTCTGGCTCTTCTACCGGTCGCACGCTGACCTTGGTACAAATTGGTCGATCGCCCTAGAGGTACACGAGCAACATCGACTCATCACGCAAGGCGTTTATCGCCGCATCCGCCATCCGATGTACTTGGCGCTAGCGCTGTATTCCATCGGCCAGGCGCTCGTCATCCCGAATTGGGTGGCAGGTCCGTCGAACTTGATCGCGTTCGCGATCCTCTGCGCGCTTCGCGTCCGCGCGGAGGAGAGGATGATGGTTGAGGAGTTTGGCGACGAATACGCGGCGTACTCGGCACGGACGAAGCGTCTCATTCCTGGCGTCTGGTAGACAATACTTACCGGCTAGCACGCGCAATGCGCCACTTGGCGGGTTCGTCGGCGTTCTTGTAGACGCGCCGTCGGCCTGACGCTCTCAAGATCCGCCGTTCTGGGGAGCCTCAGAATCGGATTCCGTCCGGATGGTCGGCAATCCTTCCACTATCCAACCAACCCGTTTCCCGAGAATGGTACCGGAAATAACCCAGCTGCGGGCAAGTGACTTTCTTCCGCCTGCCGGCGTGTAGGTTGCCCGGTGGAACTGCTCGGGGCTATACTTGGCCCGAGTTTATTCAACGTGAAATTGACTGTCGAGAGCCACGTAAAGGACGACGTACTGGTGATCCGCTGCAAAGGCCGTATCTCGTTCGGCAACGAGGTCGAAGCTCTTGAAGCCGAGGTGCATAAACACACTAAGATCGCCGGCACGGACATCTTAACCGTCAAGCAGGTCGTGATTCAGTTGGCCGAGACGGATTACGTTGACAGCTCCGGATTAGGAGCATTGATTCGATTGCTAGGCGTCTTGCGGGCCGCCGGCGGCGGGCTGAAATTATGCCAGTTGTCGCCGCCCGTGGCCAAGGTGATCGTGCTCACCAAACTGGAGACCTTGTTTCACCCCTACACCACGGAGGCGCACGCGATCGCAGCGTTTTCAAGCGGGCATCGAACGCCCCGTGATTCGTCGGGATCGTCTAAGACCCGAGTCCTATGCGTGGATCCTTCGAGTAATTTGTTAGCTAGCCTGAGCGCGCTGCTGACGCACTCCGGTTATGAAGTCTTCACCACGCCTCGCCTCCCAGACGCCTCAACCCTGCTGAGAGCCGTCGCACCCGCGCTGCTGATTTGTGGACCGGGGATCATGGACCTTCCCAGGGGTCCGGCGATGATCGAGAAGTTCCGGCAAATTGGGCATCTCCAGATTCTTGAGCTTCCCGCCGATTTTCACACCGCGGAAGCGGGTCAGGCGGGGCAGGATCTTGTAGCTCAGGTGAACTCGCTCCTGCGCTCACCATAACGCCGCGGCCAAGACCGCTGCGATCGCGATTGGGCACACATATCTGAGCGCCCATACGCACCCCCGTCGCGCAAAAGACGTGGTTTCACTCAGCTCGTCGTCCAGGATGGTGCGGCTGATCCGCCAGCCCGCAAATACACTCGTGGCCAAGGCCCCGACCGGTAGCAGCACGTTGGGTGTTACGAAATCCAGAACGTCGAAAAATGTCCGGTTCTCGAACGAAGGCAGCCAGCCGAGCGGATGCCATCCTGACCATCCACTGAACGACAGCACCCCGCCAATGCCCAAAAGCCATGCCGCGGAAACCGCGATCCCCACTGCGGGCACACGCGCGACACCCCGGCGCTCCTGCAGCCAGGCGATCAGCGGTTCAAATCCAGCGATCGTGGGCGTTAGCGCCGCGAACACCAGCAGCACGAAAAACAATGTTCCAACCAGCCGTCCCCCCGGCATCTCGGCGAAGACTGTGGCTAATACGTCGAACACGAGCTCCGGGCCTTGGGCCGGATTCATCCCGTAGCGGAAGACCAGTGGGAAGATGGTCAATGTGGCCAAGAGCGAAACCAGCAGGATCGATCCAGTGATGATGAGCGCCGCACGCACCAGCGAGGTGCCCTTCGCGACATAGGAGCCGTACGCTAGCATCATGGCCGCACCGACGCCGGTGGCGAAAAACGCCTGCCCGATCGCTGCCAAAACAACCCGCGGAGTGATCGCGGCTATATTGGGCGCGAACGCAAATCTCAGGCCCGCGCGAGCATCTCCGGTTGCCAAGGCATATACCGTGAGCACCACCAGCAGGATGAGGAGAATAGGCGCGCGCACCTTGGTTGCCACTTCGATGCCCCGGCTCACACCACCGGCCGAGATCACACCGACAAGAAAAAGGAACGTGACATGCCACGCCCCCATTTCAAGCGGGCTGGCGAGAAAAGTCCGCCAGAGGTGTGCAACCTCCGGCCGGTGCAACCCCGTCAACGCACCGCTCGCGCACTTCCACGAGTAAGCCAGAACCCAGCTGGCCACCACGGTGTACGAGGCCATGATGGCAAAGGCCGCGATGGTGCCGAGCACGCCGATCACGTTCCATCGCTTGGTGAGTCCCGACTCGACGGCTACCGCGCCGGCAGCATCCGGCGGGCTAAGACGTGAGTGGCGGCCGATCAGGAACTCGGCCACCAGCAGCGGCGTCGCGATCAACAAGCAAGCGATCGTGAAGACGAAGACGAACGCGCTTCCGCCGCTCGATCCAACCTGATACGGCAATCGCCAGATGCTGCCCAGGCCAACCGCGGCGCCGACGGTGGCGAGATAGAATGCGGGCCGGGAAGACCAGAGGGGCGTGGAATTCTTGGTGGACACTCAGACAGACCTCAAATCACCCACCATCCAGACGGCCCCTGTAATGAGGAAAGTCAAGCCGAATTCGGACCAGTTCAGATGGGCTTCTGGGTGAGCGATCAGGCGCGGAACCCAAACCAACACACCAAAGAGTGCCAGCATGAGGGTCATCAGGCGAATCGCAAGCCGTGCATGGCGATTGATGAGAATGGAAACCGCCGCGAGTCCAAATGCGATCGTCGTGAGTATCGCCCAAAAAGTCTGATTTGGCGGAATCCATTTTGGAACCAAGTCAGCTGTCGCAGAAAGATAGAGTATCTGACTCAGCGTAAATGAAATCGCGCAGACCCCGAGTCCAAGGCGCGCCACCCGGCCGAACGCTACCGCCTGTACTGCATTTGCCTCGGTTGCAGCGTACAGGGCAATCGCACCACAGAGCGCGGAAAACTGTTCGAAGAAGCTCCCGTAATGCACATAGACGGCCGGTGCGGCAATGATGCCAGGGATGCAGGCCAGGGAGAAAAGCAAATAGACGATGCCGAGAACGATCGACGCCAAATGCGCGGTCCTTGGGTACTGCATCCCAATCCCACCGGCAATTTGAACGATCATGAGACACCCGCCGATGATGGTTCCAAAAGGCAGGCTCCAGAGCTGACGCAGGGTTTGCCAGGTGTCAGAGTCGTACCACATCAGTGCGATGATGCCGAGCAGCACCGCCGACCCGCCGAAGACGATCCGCCCGTACAACGCTGTTTTCATACAAGAAACAGTAACACCCTCGCACCGCAACTCCTGTTCCAGGCTCGAAGTGTCCCGTCAGGCCGGCGCACGCGGAGGCGGTTGGGTGTAAAATGACTCGGGACGAAAAGTCAAAACGGAATAGGAGGGCCATCATGTCCTTGCGACGAAGGATGATTTGGACCAGGGTCGCGCTCGCAATCGTTTTCACCATCGGCGGGCCGTTTAAAGCTGGTGCGCAGGGTTTCGGGCCGGTTGCCGAACCCTACACGCCCGCGGCGGACGCCAAAGACCTGAAGGCCGTGCTCTTCAAGTGGATGTGGGCCATGGGCATGCTGAAGGGCCATGATGAACGCGACATGGTGGCATCGCTCGAATATCAGGGCAAAGGCACGCTTCAGGTGGACGGACAACCTTGCACGCTCACGAAATATCGCGCGAGCACGAACTACCAGACCTTCAGCCAGCGGATTAACTACGCCTGCACACGGCCGAATGGAGCAACGTACTCGAACGTCGAAGTGGTCAGCGGGCTGTACGCCTGGAACGAAGACACGCCCGGCGCCGGGATCGATGGGACGAAGGGAAAGATAATGCCGACGCCTGGGACCGTCGAGGAGCGGCTGGTCCGAATTTGGGCCAGTCCCCAGGGCGCACCCAAGGCCGCGCTGGCAGGGACCACGGACACATTCTGGTTGGGGGCTAACCCCGGAACTCTTTTCGCCGACGGTGTCGCGACTGCGGGCAAGACGTCGCTTTCATGGGAGGACGGCAAGCCGGTGGTCTCGTTCCCGATTCCGGGCGTTCCGGGAGCCACCGCGACAGCCACGCTTGATCCGAAGAACTTCACCACCGATCGCGTGGTGGTGAAACAGGGCTCGACGACCACCGAGTTCACCTACGGCGACTATCAAGACTGGAACAACCCGCTGAACAAAATCGGAGTGCTTTACGCCGGAAAGATTACCGAGCGCCGGAGCGGCGCGGTCATCCGCGACCTGACAACGAACGTGACGGAGACGGGCGACGTGTATGTGGTTGCGCCTGTTCCGGCGAGCGTGCAGAAGGCTATGCAGGCCACGGGGAAACTTCCGGTCGGAGTGATGGCCAAGACCGAACCTCCCGTAAACAAGGCGGCGTCCACGCCTCGGCTGGGCGAGCATCCGGACTTGACGGGCAGCTGGTCCTGGAACGACTGGATTGGGAACTACATGAATGGGGGAGGACGCCGGCGCAGCCCCTGGCAGGCCGCGGACAGTAACCGGACTACTAATCAGACCGAAGATTTCGAGCTCTACTCGCCATCGCGGTTCGGCAATCTGGGCCGTCCAATATACAAGCCGGAGCACTGGGACAAAGTTCAACAGCTCGACATGTGGACGAACAAGAATGACCCTGTCATGACGTGCCAGCCCCTGGGAGTCCCGCGCGAGGGCCCGCCGCGGCGCATCTACCAGACGGACCACGATATTACCTTTCTCTATTCTGGAGGCGATGCAGGAGGCGGATACGGCGAGTTTCGCGTGATCCCGACCGATGGCCGCCCGCACCCCAAATCGGCCGAGCTCGATATCACGTATATGGGCGATACCGTGGGACACTGGGACGGCGACACGCTGGTGCTCGACTCCGTCGCGTTCACCGATACCACCTGGCTGGGTCGCGGTGGTTTCTTCCACTCCGATCAGATGCACGTCGTGGAGCGATTCAAGCGTGAAGGCGATGCACTCCTGTACGACGTGACGGTGGAAGACCCTGAAGTGCTGGCGGAGCCGTATGTGTATCCGACACGAGTAGTGCGGCGCAACCCCAATCCCAACGCGGGCCTGGTCCGAGAGCGAGGCAACTGCGAGGTCTACGAGACCAAGAGCATTAGCTCCCAAATTCGCCACTAGTTACTGAACCGCCATGCGTAAGCATGCGGACGTCAATTCTCAAGGAGGACACCGATTATGAGTTCCACCAGACGCACCATACTGGCAGCGGGAGCCGCGGCAGCGGCAACCAGCGCCGTGCAGCGCGTATTCGCTCAGCAATCGGGCCAAGCAGGAACCGGCAAGTTCTATGAACGGGGCCCGGTTCGCATCTACTATGAGGAGGCTGGTTCCGGCTTCCCACTGTTACTGATGCCGGGCGGAGGGTTGAACTCCACCATTGCCTTCTTCACCGGCAACTCGCCCTTCAACGCGATCGAGGAGTTCAAGGGACAGTATCGTTGCATAACGGCAGACCTGCGCAACGCCCCCAGCGGCCAATCCACCGGCCCTGTAGAGGTCGAACGGCCGTGGGAATCCTACGCCGACGACCAGCTCGGCCTGATGGACCATCTGGGAATCGACAAGTTCATGGTGATGGGCTTCTGCATCGGCGGCCCGTTCATCTGGAGTCTCCTGAAGCGCGCGCCCAATCGTATTGCCGCAGCCGTGCTGGCGCAGCCGGTGGGCTGGCGTCCGGAGATGCGCGACCCGAAGTACCCAGGCACATTTTGGAAGAGCTGGGGTGCGACGCTGGTTGCCAAGCGGCCCGAGATCACGATACAGACGACCGACCAATTTGTGACCAACATGTTCGAGACCAATCCCGACTTCGTCTTCACCGTGACGCGCGATTTCGTGCGTAGTTGCCAAAACCCAATCCTGGTTCTACCCGACGAGGTCCCCGCGCACCCATACGCCGTCGCCATGGAATGCGCGATGCTCGCGCCAAAAGCCGAAGTGAGCCTGTTCCCTTGGAAAGAACCCAAGGATCGAATCCCGCTCGCGGTGCGCCAGATTCATTCGTTCCTCAAGGCGCATCAGCCCGCTTAGGCGCTCGCGATTCTGAACCGCGCGCGTCAGCAAGCGATTTGCAGGTGTTTGCCGAGCCGCGACCGGATGCCCTGTTAAAGGGCCAAGGGAGTCGGTCCCAACATTACTCGCCGAAAAAGCCGGCAAACCATCTAATCGATCTCTCAGTTCTGGGACACGGTCGTGAGGGGACGAAATCGTCGCGAGGTCGCTACAGCACTCGCGCCCGGCTCGGTGAAAGTCGAGGAGGGCTGAGCATTCTCAACTCCTAGGCATTCAGCGAAGACCACCGGGTCGATTTGCTTGAAGAACTCCCGGTGCAGCATCTCGACGCTTCTCTGCATCTCCGTCGCCGGTACGATGAGACTCACGGCCAACCTGGAGCGCGTGCTGGACAGAATCGTCACCGGAATCTGCTTCAGCGCGGCCATCGAGCGGGCGACTACCTCCGCAGTGCCGTCAATACCTTCTCCGACCAGGGTGAGAACCGCCGATCGAGTGTGCAGACGCACCTCGACGCATCCTCCAAGTTCAATGGGAAGGTCTCGGTAGCGCGTCGAACTCTTCAATGCCAGAAAGATAGTTCGCTCGTTCTGGCATAGAAACTCGGCGGGCATGCCGTACCGTGCGCACATCTCACCTAGCGCCGCCGCGAGCTCCGCGGGGTCACGTTCATCCTTCGGCCGGATCTCCAGGACAGTCAAGTCCGGTTTGCAGGCGATCGCCTTGACAGGATTGGAACATGGGGGCACGGCCGGAACGATGCGTGTGCCCTCCATTTCGGGCCTGCGAGAGTTTCTTATGACCAGAGGAATCCGTTGCCGGATCGCCGGCGTCACCGTGTCAGGATGCAGGACCCTCGCGCCGGATCCAGCTAGTGCGGCAGCCTCTTGATAGGAGAGCGACCGCAGGCGATAGCCTCCCTGAAAAACGCGTGGATCACAGGTTAGCATTCCATCAACATCCGTCCAGATTTGGATCTCGTCGGCCGAAATGCCCGCGCCCACTATGGACGCCGTCAAGTCCGAACCACCTCGGCCCAGTGTGGTGGTTACACCATCTTTGGTGGACCCTATAAAGCCGCCCAGGACCGCCACCACGCCGTCGCTCAAGTAAGGAATCACCCGCCGTAGGTTGGCATAACACTCCCAATAGAGCGGGCTGGCATGCGTGTGACGGTCGTCGGTGAGAATCAATTCGCGCGCATCCAAGTGTACGGATGGAATACCCGCGCTCTCGAGCGCCGCAGCCACGATCTGGCTGGACATACGCTCGCCAAAACTGGCGATTTCGTCCAACAGCGCGGGAGTGACCTTGCGGCCCTCGTCCACAACTTCGGACAGGATCACGCGGAGGTCGCGGAAAGAGCGTTGCAGCGAGGTTTCGAGACTATGCAGAGCTTCGTCATTGGCGACCTGACTGGCTACCTCGAAATGATAGTCTTGCAGTTCCGTAAGACACTTCGAGCCCATGTAGAGTTCACCTCGTCGGGCGTGTTCGGCAAACTCCAGCAGTCTGTTTGTCGTTTTGCCAAGCGCGGACACCACGACAACAGGCCGCTCGGCAAGATGCGCGTTCACCGTTCCGACCAAGCGCGCGATTGCGTCGCTTGATTCCACGGAAGTACCGCCGAATTTCATGACAATCATAGAGAGTAGATCCTTTCAAGGCCGGGAGCAGTGTCTGCTGATCCGCTATCAAGATACTGCCTAAAGCATTAGGAAGGCATTAAGCTAGGACTAAGTTTTCGTTAAGGTTGTTAAACCACTTATTACAATGGGGAAATCGCATGTTTGAGCAGGCCCCACTTGCCCGCAAAACGCCCTATTCGCGGATTTCGCCTGCTCGCCGGACCGGATGTCTCGTTGGAGAACGTCGGTCCCACCAAGAACCATTAACCAGCCACCAACAACCAACCACCAAGAACCAACAACCAATCACGCTGTTGTAGGATTAGAAACAGCGCCGGACGCCTAAGGCCGGGCGCTCGAGAAGCACAGGAGAAGCAAGGAGAAATGACGATGAAATTGGCGAAAGCGGCGTTGCTTTTCACGCTGGCGTCGGTGGCAGCCTCGGCCCAGGTGAATATTGGCGAACAGAAGCCCGAAGCCAGCCTGCCCTTCAATATGACCACGGTGGCCACCTTTGACCTGCCCTGGCGGATAGCGTTCCTGCCCGACGGGCGCATGCTGATCACCGAAAAGGTCGGGCCCCTTTGGGTGGTCTCCCAGGATGGAAAGAAGATCCAGGTGAGCGGCACGCCCCCAGTCTATTGGGAGGGCCAGAGCGGCATGCTGGGCGTCTTCCTCTCGCCCACCTATGCCACCGACCAGAATATCTATCTCACCTATGCCGAGCCGGGTGACTATGGCGGCGGTCTGGCGTTGGCGCGCGCCAAGCTGACCCTGAACCCGAACGCGACCGGGCCCTTCGCCAGCCCGGCCAGACTGGAACACCTCGAAGTGCTGTGGCGTCAGTTGCCCAAGGGCAAGGGCGGCCAGGAAGGCGCACAGATCGCCTTCGCGCCCGACGGCCAGTCTCTGTTCCTCACGGTTGGCGACCGCCAGCGCTTCACCCCCGCTCAGGATCCAGACCAGCCCGAAGGCAAGATCCTGCACCTGACGCTGGATGGCAAACCCGCGCCCGACAATCCCAACTTCGGCAAGACCGGTGCTGCCAGCATTCCTCTGATCGATCCGCCCAGCGACACCGAAGCCGCCAAGACCGCGAAGGTGGTCAGCACTTATACCTTTACCACCCCCAACCTGACGCCGGCTGAAACCTGGGCCAGCGGTGTCCGCACGCCCTATGGACTCGCGTTTTCGCCCACCGGCGAACTGTGGGAGGTGGAGCATGGCCCGCGCGGCGGCGACGAGCTGAACCTGATCCAGAAGGGCAAGAACTATGGCTGGCCGCTCGTCTCCTTCGGCAACAACTATAACGGCGTCCCCATTCCCAAGCCCGACATGCGGCCCGACCTGGCGATGGCGGTGCTGTATTGGGTGCCCGTGATCGCGCCGGGCAATCTGATGTTCTACCACGGCACTCAGACCTTCCCGCAATGGAACGGCAACGGCTTCGTCAGCGGCCTGGGGACCACTTCGCTCAACCGCATCATCTTTGACGGCCATGGCGGCGCCAAATCCGCCGAGCGCTGGAGTGTGGGTAAGCGCATCCGCGATGTGGAAGAGGGCCCCGATGGCTCGCTGTGGATGCTGGAGGACGCCGCTGAGGGCGCTCTGATCCATGTGACACCCAAGTGATCGCTTCGCGGGTAGCGCTTATCGCGACTACCTTATTCGCCGCATTCAGTATGTTCGGCGCGGCGATTAACGATCCGGTGCGGCTCGACACGGGATTGATCTCCGGTGCCACCACGGCCAGCCCGGACGTGCGTGTATTCAAGGGTATTCCTTATGCGGCGCCGCCCGTGGGCGATCTGCGCTGGCGCGCGCCGAAGCCGGCCGCGCACTGGGAAGGAACCCGCGCGGCGGATCAGTTCGGCCCGGTGTGCATGCAGGGCGGCGATCAGAAAATGAGTGAGGATTGCCTGTACCTCAACGTCTGGACCAGCGCGAAGGCGGCCGGATCGAAGACGAGTGACAAGCGCCCCGTGATGCTGTGGATCTACGGCGGCGGTTACACCAGCGGCTCCGGCTCGCAGCCCATGTACGATGGCGAGGCATTGGCGAAAAAGGGCGCGGTGGTGGTGACGTTCAACTACCGGCTGGGCGTCCTCGGCTTCTTTTCCCACCCGGAGCTGACCAAAGAATCGGACCGGCGAGGAGCGGCGAACTTCGGCGTGATGGACGCGATCGCGGCGCTCGAGTGGGTGCAGCACAACATCGCGCGATTTGGCGGCGACCCGAAGCGGGTGACCATCTTCGGCGAATCAGCCGGCGCCGGAATGGTGGCGAACCTGATGACCATACCCTCGGCGAAGGGCCTGTTCGCGCGCGCGATGGGCGAGAGCAGCGCCTGGTCCACCGCCAGGATCGCTCCGTTGAGCACGCTGGCGGATGCCGAACTGGAAGGCGTGAAGCTGGCTGACGGAGTGGGTGCGAAGTCGCTGGCGGAGCTGCGTGCGAAACCAGCGGAAGCGATTCAGAAGGCCGGGCGCGGGCAGGGGCCGGTGGTGGACGGATACCTGATCCCGGAAGATCCGGGGAAGGTCTTTGCAGCAGGTAAGCAGATCGACGTGCCGGTGCTGACGGGATCGAATCGCGACGAGTCGTTCGGGGGCAATCCGAAATCAGCGGCGGATTTTGTGGAGCAGGCGCGCAAGCGGTTCGGCGACCTGGCGGATGCGTACCTGAAACTCTACCCGGCGGATTCCGACGAACAGGCGCGCGAATCGGCGTTCTATTCAGGGCGCGACGAGATGGCGTTCGTGATGCGGAACTGGGCGCGGCTGGCGGCTGGTTCATCCTCGAAGCCTGGCAAGTCGAAAGCGTTCGTATATTACTTCACGGAGCAGCCGCCGCGACTCGCGAACGCGCGAGGGCCGTTCGCGCCCGGGCCGCACGGCAGCGCCACGCATGTCTCCGAGATCCTCTACGCATTCGGCCATCTGGATGGGAGCCGGACGTGGACGGACCGCGACCGGCAGGTGGCGGACGCGATGTCGTCCTACTGGGTGAACTTCGCCAGGAGCGGCGACCCGAACGGGAAAAGGCTGAATGGAATAAAGCTGGCCAAGTGGCCCGTGTACAACGGGAAGAACCAGAGCGTTATGGTGTTTGGCAATCCGCCGGAGGGCGCCGAGTCACCGAGCGAGGCGCAGCTGGCCTTCTTCCAATCGTATTTCGATAAGCTGACGGCGCGATAGTCGCTGCTGAAGGAGTCTTATTGATGAGCGATCCTAAAGATTATCCGTACGAAACACGCCTGAACATTCAGTTCGGCCCGCTGGAAACCATTGACGAGAAGGTCATCGCCGATGCGTGCACGTTCAAGTGGTTCAACCAAACTCTTTGCAAAGTGAACGATTCGGTCGTCCGCATGGGCGTATTCGAGGGCGAATATCACTGGCATAAGCACGACGATGACGACGAATTCTTTTACGTCCTGGAAGGCCGTCTCTTGATCGATCTCGAAGGCCGCGTTGTTGCTCTCGCCCCGCGACAGGGCTTTGTGATCCCAAAGGGCGTAATGCACCGGACGCGCGCCGGAGAGCGAACCGTTGTTCTGATGGTGGAGAACGCCGGAATTATTCCAACCGGTGACTGAAAGATGTCGTCCAGGAGAGCACCTCGAAGCTTACTCCTATCTGCTGCCTGCAGGACCTGTTCATCGAGCCAGAGCGAAGGTCTGCCGGGGCCGGCAAGAAGTTAATCGACTGGCTTGTGGAGGAAATGAAGTCAAAAGGCTGGTCGCGGCTTTACCATACATCATTAGTTACTTGACGTAGGCCATCAAGCGCCCGGCGACAATGGCGCCAAACCAGCAACCCAGCGAAGCCCAAGCCAGCATTTTTGCGCGGCCTGTCACGGGCGCCTTGTCGAGTTGCGGATCGTCGAATACTTGCCGGCGCATTCGTATGAGAACGAATAATCCTGCAAACACGAACCCCATCTTGAGGTAGAAATCCAGCATCGTGAGCTTGGTTGTGGCGTCGGCAATCAGCATCATGGTTCCGGTCACCGCGTTTATGCCGAACCCGAACCACAACAGCGGGAACGCGCGCGCGAAGGGCTTGACCGGAACGGCAGGCCAGAATCCCAGCACGACAAGGCTGATGATGGCACTCACTCCGGCCACGATGGACATCCCCAGGGTGTGGACGATGAGAATCGTCGGGAACGCCCAAATGGTTGGGGCGTTTTTCACCCATTGGCTAAATTCCAGGTTTTCGAGGAACTCGAGAAAATGATGCATGTGTTATTCCTAGCGGTCGTTATTCCTTACGTTCTCCTGCCGCGCCGTACTTCTGTCCAGCAGGTAGCCGACAATCGCGACGACAACCGTTATGACGCTCACCCAAAGAATGGTCCCGACCACCAATGACAAGGTTTTCCTCCATCTGATTCACACCCGGCTAGAATGAGTTGCCCAAAAATGGCAGCATGCTTCCGCAATACATAACACCGATCCACAGGACCATCGCGGACGCCGCAAAGACCTTGGCCGTAATTGGCGCGTCTTCCCCTGGTCCCAGAGACCACGGCTCATCGAAAAGCGTAAAGTATAAGGCGTTCGCTCCGGCCAGCATCGCCAGTCCGATTTTCCAGTAGAAGGCAGGGTTGTGTATGTACTGGCCGGGTATCCCTACGAAGAACAACATACCGGTGCCGATATTCACGCCGAATCCCAACGCGGCCCAAGGCAGGAGACGGTGCAGGGAAGCGAAGGACACGCCCCGCATGACTCCTAGAACACGCAGATCCACCAGAAACACCACGCCACACAAAAGGCTCAGGCCAACGAAATGCAGGGTTTCGCAAGTAGGCCACATCCACGGGGTATCGGTAACGAAGAAGCCCACGGTCCGCGCCAGCGCGCCTTCCGGTGTCACTGTTTCCTGGCCGGCTCGGATTTCCTCGTGGCGGATTTCACCGCCGAGATTGGACACGCGGATCATCAAGCCGAGGGACACCAGAGTCAGGACCAGGATCACCGCAAGATTCCAGTTCGGTATGCGCGAGAGGCGCCGGAATTGCCACAATCCCAGCCAGCCAAACGCTCCGGTGAGCAGCATGAATCCCATGGCCACGAATGCAGCTCCTTCATGGGTTTCTATCATGGATTTCGATATGCCCGGCAGGGACTTGATGTGGTCTGCGGCGCCGTTTCCGCTCATATAAGCGGGGATCGCAATGAGAGCGATTCCCAGCAGCACAACCAGGCTGGCACGCTTCAAATCGTCGCTCCTCGTGATGAGGGAAAGCACAAACAAACCGCCGCCAATGATATAGCCGATGGACGGAAAATGGTTCAGTAAGAGATGGATGTGTGTCAAGTCCATGGGAATTCTCAAGCCTGAAGCGGATCAACCTCCTGTTAAAAGTCGACGCGAAGTTCGCGTTGAGGATGAACGCCGCGACGCCGCTCGATTACTATATCACCTGGGCTTTTTGAAGAACACTGTTCCCGACATCGCGCATACATGCTCCGGCTAGAACCACCGTACAATGAAGCCTTACCCACTCAGGCTTAACCCATGGCCGCGCCCACTGTCAATCCCGCCGCGGAGTTTCGACGGGAGCTTGGGCTGCGGGATCTGGTCCTCGCTCAGATACTCAACGTGGTTGGATCGAGTTGGGTCGGCGTTGCCTCCAAACTCGGCAAGGCGCATGCCGTGTTTTGGATGTCGTCCATGCTGCTCTTTTACGTTCCGCTCGCCTTGGTGGTCATCTATCTGAACAGGACGTTACCGTTGGAGGGCGGTTTATACCAGTGGGCAAAGGAAGCCTATGGCGCGTTCTGGGGGTTCCTCATCGCGTGGAACCTTTGGGTTTATGCGGTGGTCGTGTTGGGCAGCATTCTCTTCGTTGTTCCCACCGACCTCGCGTACTCAATCGGTCCGCGCGCGGCCTGGCTTCCGGCTAGCCACGCGGCCACCAGCGTGTTGACCGGCGTCGTCCTCATCTTTATTGCGTGGGTGGCGGTGCAAGGTTTGTCGATTGGCAAATGGCTGTTCAACACCGGCGGATTCCTGCTTTTGTTGGGCTACGGCATACTTGTGGCTCTGCCGGTCTGGGCGATCCTGCGCGGCAGGCCCGTTTCGTACGCACCCATACCTTTGGCGTTGCCTCAAGTTTCGTGGGTGAGCCTCGCCATCTTCGGCCAGATCACCGTGGGCGGTCTGAGCGGCTTTGAATATGTCGCCATCCTGGCCGGCGAAACCCGCGACGCCGCGCGCAACATCGGGAAGTCGGTTGCCATCGCCGCGCCTGTGATCGCGCTGATGTTCATCCTGGGAACCAGCTCAGTGATCACGTTTGTGGGCACGCGGCCCATCGACTTGATCGGTCCCATCCCCCAAACTTTTCGTGCCGCGCTGGGCAATACGGGCTTCGCATCGCACTTCGCTTCCATTGCCATTCTGTTCCTGCTGGTGCGCGCCATCTCGGCGTCCAGCCTTATCTTTACTGGCCTTACGCGGCTGCCGGTTACAGCCGGTTGGGACCACCTTCTGCCGGATTGGTTCACCCGTCTCGATCCGCGCCGCAGAACGCCTGTGAACTCCATCCTGTTCGTGACGGTCCTCGCCATGGTGCTCATCTTCTTCAGCATGCTCGGCGTGAGGGAGCAGGAAGCCTTGCAGTTGCTCAACAGCGCCTCCAACGTTCATTACGGCATCGCCTATGTCGCGCTCTTTGCCATTCCGCTCTTCGGTTCGGCGCGCCTGCGCCAAAGCCTTCCGAGGTGGCTGGGCCTTCCCGCCATGGCTGGGCTGATTTCCAGCGGCGTTGCGGTTCTGATCGCGGTCTATCCTATCGTTGATGTTGTGAGCAATCTCGAGTACGCGGGCAAGATCATTGGCGTGGTGTTGGTGAGCAATCTTATCGGCGTTCTCATTTACACCCTGCGAAGTTCCGCCTGAATCAGTGCTTCAACTTCACCGGCGGCGGCAGTTCCTTGCGCGGCAGCAGTTCCGGCCGGTTCGCTGCGTGATATACGATCGACGCAATCACCGCGGATGCCTGCATCAGGTCGGCCGGCACCACGTGGTCGTAGACGTCCATGTTCGAGTGGTGCGTGATTCGTTCATACTCCACTTCGTCCTGGATGAATTGGAATCCCGGCAAGCCAACTTGGTCGAAGGACTGGTGATCGGTTCCACCGGTGTTCCGAATCGTGATGGTCGAAGCGCCCAGGTCGCGGAACGGCGCGAGCCACGCCTCGAACACCGGCCGCATGGCGTCGTTCCCCTGCAAATATACGCCGCGAAGCTTCCCGGTTCCGTTATCGTCATTGAAATAGCCCGACAACTTAGCGTGCGCGGGCTTGAGTTGCATCGTGGCTGGGTCGCCGAAAGTTTCTTTCACGTACGCCCGCGATCCGTAAATCCCCTGTTCTTCGCCGCTCCACAAACCCAGCCGGACAGTCCGGTCGAGCTTGAGGTGCAGAGTCTTCAGAATGCGCATCACCTCGATCATGACCGCGCTGCCCGTTCCGTTGTCGGTGGCGCCGGTGCCGCCAATCCACGAATCGAAATGCGCGCCGATCATGACCACTTCATCCGGCTTCACCGCACCAGGAATGTTGGCGATGATGTTCAAGCCCTCGCCGGTTGCGCCGTCGGCGGTGGTTCGAATTTCGAGCTCCAGTTTCACGGGAACTTTCTTCTCCAACAACCGCGCGATGCGATTGTAGTGTTCGATTGTCAGAGCAATGCGCGGCTCGACCGGTGGCTGGTCGCTCAAATAAGTGCCGGCCGCCTCGCCGAAAACGGTTCCGTCATTGCCGTTGTAGCTGGGAACGATTGCCGCCACCGCGCCTTCCTGCGCCAGAAACTGATTGATCCGATCGGTAAGGTGGTCCTCATACTCCCAGACTTTGGACTCGGCATCCAGAGGCAGGAGGGCGAACAGAGCGCGCCGTTCCGTGGGCTTTTCCGGCAGGATCATCTTCTCGAGATCGAACGCCGGCAGCACTTGCGGCGTGGGAGCTTCCGCCTCCTTCGCCAAGTCCGCGTCTGAATAGCGCGAAGATGGCGCCGTCGTAACCGGCGTCACATCCCGCGGCTTTTCCAGCAAAACGATCTTTCCCCGCAGCTTGCCTTTCTGTTCCTGAAAGTACGCCTGCATCTCCTCTTCCGTTTTCTTGCGGTCCAGCCGGTCGGTGATCTTGAGCGGGGCCAGCACTGGCTCGGTCACCAGCGGCCCTTTCGTATCCGCCGACCACGCCAGCGGGAATCCGATCAGCGGCGCATACTCCGGTTCCTGGATCGAAATGCTGAACTTCGTGAGCCGCCAGCTACGCCCGAATTTGCCCCACGGTTGGGTAGCCGCATCCTCGATTCCATATTCCTTCAGCTGATTCACCGTCCAGTTCGCCGCCGCCGTGAAGCCCGGCGAGCCCGTCAACCGCGGCCCATACACGTCCGCGATCCAGAATAGGTGGTCCATTACCTTGGAGTTCTGAAACGCCTCCATCTTGATGCGTTGGATGACGCCGAGGTCGACCTTCTCTTGGGCGCAGAGCGCGACTGAAATCAGAGAAAATGCAAGAAGCTTCTTCATAGATCCTCTAAATCATAGCGCGCCGGGTCATGTCAGCGACTCTTCAGATTCCACCTCAGTGCGCGCTCTCCGAACGACTCGCCCACATAGACGTTCCCTTTTGAGTCGGTGGCGATGCTGTGCAAGTGGTAGAACTGTCCGGTGCCGTGTCCGCCGTGCCCACCGAAGAAGCCGATTACCTCGAGTGTCTGCCGATTGAGGATCTGCACCTTCTTATTGCTGCCATCCGACACGTAGAGGAACTGTTGGCCCTTGTCGGATGAAAAAGCGACGTCGAACGCCGTGCCTTCCGGCGTGGATGTTTTCCGCTCGATGAAACCCTCTTTCACAAACTTGCCGTCGGGTGTGAACACCTGAATCCGATTATTAACGCGGTCGCCCACGTAGACCAGCCCGTCGTTCGATATCCGGATCCCGTGCACCGTATTGAACTGCTGTGGACCCGGTCCGTCGAAGGTTCGCGTCCGCGGAACGCTGTCGTCAGGCTTATTCCCGTAGGCTCCCCAGTGGCGCTTGTACGCTCCGGTGTCCGCATCGAATACGATGACACGCCGGTTGCCATAGCCATCCGCCACGAAGACCTCGTTGGTTTTCGGGTACACAAAAATTCCTGCCGGCCGGTTCAAGTTTTCCGTGTCGTTACTCCCGCCGGTTTTTCCATGGTGGCCGATCTGGAGGAGAAACTTCCCGGACTTCGAGAACTTCAAGACGTTGGTGTCCTTCTCGCCGTTTCCGCCGATCCAGACGTTGTCCTTGTAGTCGACGAACATGCCGTGCTCGTTGTCGGGCCATTCGTATTCGGCTGACGGGCCGCCCCAACCTTGAATGAGGTTGCCCGCTTGATCGAATTCGAGCACCGGGGGCGCCGGGATGCAGCAATCGCCCTGAGGCGGGTTGAGAGCGGCGTACTTATCGTTGTTATCAAGAGTTCTGGGGCGGCTGGTCACCCAAATGTGATCGTGCGAGTCGACATAGATGCCGCCAACCTGGCCGAGCATCCAGTTGTTCGGCAGTTGCTTGGGCCAGTAGGGATCAGGTTCAAACTTCGGAACGCTTTGCGGGATGGCGGTGCAGGTGAGGGAGAAAAAAGCGATTGCGGCGGGGATGTGTGAATTCATGCCAGGATAATTGTAACCAGTCCGTCATGCAGCCGCTAATCCAAGATCGCTCGAACGCCGCCTCGCGCGGTTGGCCCGTCCTGTTCCGAGGTATGCGGCCGTTCAATGGCGCTCGCGCCCTCCGCGATTCGGTGGCCGGAATAGTGCTGGCGGCGATGAATATCCCGCAGGCTCTCGGCTACACCGCCATCGCCGGCATGCCCGCGGTCACCGGATTCTACACGCTATTGCTGCCGCTTCTGGCATTCGCAACGTTCGGCTCGTCGCGCTACCTGGTGGTCGCCGCCGACTCCGCAACCGCCGCCATTCTTGCTGGGGGAATCTCGGGCATGGCGACTCCGGCCAGCGCGAAGTATGTGGCATTGGCGGGGACCGTGGCGCTGCTCACCGCGGCGTTCCTGTTGGTGGCGCGGCTGCTCAGGCTCGGCTTCATTGCCGACTTCCTCTCGCAAACCGTGCTGGTTGGC
Organism: Bryobacterales bacterium; assembly: GCA_003166865.1. Lineage (GTDB taxonomy): Bacteria > Acidobacteriota > Terriglobia > Bryobacterales > Bryobacteraceae > Palsa-89. The sequence continues at coordinate 22,385 of PMUP01000015.1, read as the reverse complement.
TTTCTCACCGGAGTGGGATTTCAAGTCGGAATTTCAGTGCTTGGCGAAATGCTCGGTCTGGAGATTCACTCCCGCCGGACGGTTTTGCAAGTGGCTCAGATCGTCCGCGGTCTTCCCCATGTGCACGTGCCGTCTCTGCTCCTCTCCGCAGCGGTGGTAGCCGGCGTCCTCATTCTCGCCAGGTTTGCGCCCAGAGTCCCCGGCCCGCTGATCGCCGTGGCGGGTGCGATTGCGGCTAGCGCGGCTTGGAATTTTGCAGCGCGCGGCATCGCCGTCATTGGGCCGGTAGCCGGCGGCCTGCCGCATCTGGGCTTGCCCCATATGAGTTGGAACGAGATCCAGTTACTGATTCCGGTGGCAGGATCGTGCTTTGTGATGATCGTTGCGCAGAGCGCTGCAACCGCCCGCATCTACGCCGCGCGCAACCGCCAGCCATTGGACGAGAACGCGGACCTGGTCGGCCTTTCCGCGGCGAATACGGCAGCGGCGCTCAGCGGCGCGTTCGTGGTCAACGGAAGTCCAACTCAAACCGCCATGCTGGAAGGCTCCGGGGGACGCAGCCAGGTGGCGCACGTTGCCACGGCGGCGGTGGTTGCGCTCGTCCTGCTCTTTCTAACGCGCCCGTTGCAATATCTCCCGCGATGTGTGTTGGGCGCCATCGTGTTCATGGTGGCCATCCGGCTCGTAGACTTGCGTGGAATGCAAGGCATTCGCCGCGAGAGCCCGGGCGAATATCTGCTGGCCCTGACCACTGCTGGAGTGGTGGTGCTGTGGGGCGTTGAACAGGGAATCGTGCTCGCCATGGTGCTGTCGCTCATTCGCATTGTGCGGCACAGCTATCGTCCGCACACCGCGGTGCTCACAAGGGCCGACGGGGGAATATGGCAGTTGGCTCCCGTTGTTCGCGGTGCTACAACCGAGCCCGGGTTAGTGATCTACCGCTTTGGGGCGGCGTTATTTTACGCGAATGCCGGCCGGTTTTCAGAAGAGATCCGGCTTCTTGTTGGACCAGCGGCTTCATCGCTGTGCTGGCTGGTGGTGGACGCGGGAGCGATCACAAATGTGGATTACACCGCCGCGCGTGTGGTCCGGGAACTTCAGGAAGATCTGGCCCACCTGGGTGTCGCGTTGGTGTTCGCGCATGTGCAATCGGACCTGAAGCCCGATTTGGACCGGCACCACCTGACCGAGGTCATCGGTGCGAATCGGATTTTCTATACCCTCCACGAGGCGCTCGACTGCTACCATAACCTCGCAACCCACCCGGGAAACACGAAGTAACACGTAACAACCTTAGGAATGGGGAGTCCCATAAGATGGATACCTATGTCCCGGCGCTCTGCTTGGTCCTTGTTCATCGGAAGCTGCCTGGTGGTTGCCGCCGCCTCGCAGCTTTCCAGCCAGCAGGCTCTCGATACCGAAGAGGTCGCGGTCCATGCGCAGGCGCCGTGGCGCCCGTTTCCTCACTATTGGGAACAAGTGTTTGGCTCCGGGCGTGCGATTCTATCGTTGCGCGCGAGCTACCGGCGTGACCTGCGGGCAATGAAAGCGGCGACCGACATTCACTACGTTCGCTTCCACGCCATCTTTGATGACGACGTGGGCGTGTATGCGGAAGACCCGCAGGGCGAATCGGTCTACAATTGGTCCTACGTCGATCAGATTTATGACGGCCTGCTCGACAGCGGTGTGAAGCCGTTCGTTGAAATGAGCTTCATGCCACGCGCGTTAGCTCAGTCGCTCAAACCGCACGCGTTTTGGTACCACCCCTTGCCCTCGCCGCCGAAAGACTACGCGAAGTGGGAGGAACTGGTTTACAACTTCGCAAAACATCTGGTTGACCGCTACGGCGTGAACGAAGTGTCGCAATGGTATTTCGAAGTCTGGAACGAGCCGAATATCGACTTTTGGACCGGCGAACCGAAACAGGCGACTTATTTTGAGCTGTACGATCATGCGGCCCGGGCGATCAAACGCGCCGACCCTCGTTTGCGGGTAGGTGGTCCAGCCACCGCGCAGGCTGCGTGGATTCCCGAGATGATCGCGCACTCCGTCGAGGCCCGGGTCCCGCTCGATTTTGTATCTACTCACGTCTATGGGAACGACCTATCGAAAGACGTCTTTGGGACCGATGAAAATGTAGATCGCTCGGAGATGGTGGGCCGCGCCGTGCAGAAAGTCAAAAGCCAGGTGAAGTCGTCCGCCCGGCCCGATCTCCCCATTCATTGGACCGAGTACAATGCCAGCTACAAGAATGAAATCGATGTCACCGACACGGCCTTCATGGGACCCTGGCTGGCCAACAATATTCGGCTGTGCGATGGACTGGCGACGACCATGTCCTACTGGACGTTTTCCGACGTCTTCGAAGAGCAGGGCGTGATCAAGACGCCATTCTACGGAGGGTTTGGGCTCATCGCGGAAGGCGGCGTTCCGAAACCGGCGTTCAATGCGTTCGCCATGCTGCATCGATTGGGGGATCGACGGTCGCAGGCTGATCTGGCCAATGCTCTCGTCACGAAGCGCGCCGACGGAACGCTCGCGGTGGCGGTCTGGAACTACGCCGCGCCGGGTACTGTCGGCGCGTCGCGCAACGTGCGCCTCAAGGTGGACGGATGGACCGGCACGCCGCATTACCATGTCGAGATCCTGGATCGCGATCACGGGTCGGCGCTCGCCGCCTGGCAGGCCATGGGTAGCCCGGCAAGTCCAACTCGCGAACAATATGAACAGCTCCGGCGCGCGGCGGCCGCAACCCAGAAGCTGGACGGCGCGTCCAGTTTTATGCTCTCCGCTCCTGGACTAGCCTTAGTCGAGGTGCGGCCCCGCTGATACTCATGATCCTCCGCGCCACAGCAATCTTTCTCGCGGCCTTACTGGTGCTCTCAGGGGCAGTGCCCGTAGCCACCGTGGGCCCCACGGCCCCGGTCCTCACTGGGGATCAAGTGGCGCCGGTCTCGCCGGCGGATCGCGCCTTCCTCGAGGATCTGGAACACCGCAGCTTCGTTTATTTCTGGGAGCAAGCCGACCACGGCACGGGTTTGGTGCTGGATCGCGCGCGAGTGGACGGCGGACGCGCCAAGGGTCCCAGCCGCGATATCGCGAGCACCGCCGCCACTGGTTTCGGGCTCACCGCAATCTGCATCGGCGTGGAGCACGGCTGGGTCACCAGGCAGGAGGCGGCCGATCGCGTCCGCGTGACATTGCGGTTCTTTGCCGATAAAGCGAACCAGGAGCATGGCTGGTTTTATCACTGGATGGACGTCTCCACCGGTGATCGCAAATGGGACAGCGAGACGTCCTCCGTCGACACCTCGTTTCTGCTCGCGGGCGTTCTCACCGCCGCGCAGTACTTCTCCGATGATTCCGAGATCCCCAAGCTGGCCGCCGAGATCTACAACCGCGTGGACTTCCAGTGGATGCTGGATGGCGACCCCTTGCTGCTCTCGCACGGCTGGGTTCGCGGGAAGGGTTTTCTCAAGTACCGATGGGATACCTACTCCGAGCTGAGTCTGCTATATGTTCTGGCCATCGGTTCGCCCACACATCCGATTCCCGCGGATTCCTGGTATGCATGGCAACGGCCCTTCTATCAATACGGAAACTACAAGTTCATCAGCGGCGGCCCGCTGTTCACGCATCAGTATTCGCACGCCTGGATCGATTTCCGGAACCGGCGTGATCGGGGCTTCCTGGATTTCTTTCTGAACTCGGTGAACGCCACGCGCGCCAATCAGCAATACTGTTTCAGCTTCGGCCTGCCCAGCACTTTCGGGCCGGTGATCTGGGGCATTACCGCTTCCGACGGGCCCAAGGGCTATCGAATCTACGGAGAAATCAAGACATTCGAACCGGTGGACGGAACCGTTGCTCCAGCCGCCCCCGGGGGATCGCTGATGTTTACACCCGACATTTCGATTCCGGCCCTCCAGGCTATTCGCGAACATTTCGGAGACCGCGTGTTCGGCCGCTACGGATTCGTGGACGGTTATAATCCGACGCTCCAATGGTTCGATACCGACGTGGTCGGCATTGACGCCGGCATTACATTGCTGAGCGCGGAGAACTTGCTAACGGGAAATGTGTGGCGTTGGTTTATGGCCAATGAACCGGCATCGCATGCCATGGAGCTGATTGGCTTCAGCGAGCCCCCGCACACGCCTCCGGCCAAAGAGGCGAAGAAGGCGGCCCCGAGGAAGAAAAAGCCGCGCTCCACCTCCTCGCGCGCACTGAAATCTGCCGAACCTCGCACGGAGTAAGCGGTGCGTCACGCCGCTTCGGGCATCGGCGTTACGTCCACCAGCACGGGCATGCGCTCTTCGAGCAGGAATTCCGTCGACTGAACCAGCGGATCGTGGTGAAACCGTTCTTGCATCCGGTTGCCCAGGAGCGCATTATCGATCGCGAGCAACGCCATCCCCTGGTGGTGCGCCATGAAACAACGGATTATTTCCGGAACGCCAGCGGGGCCTCCGCGCGAATAGTCAGCGGACTCAAAGAAGCCGTGCCGGCCAACCCAGCCCTTCGCCGCCATGCTACGCAGATTGGCCGTGGCGGCCGCGGGTTCCAGCATCAGAGCCAGCATCGTCGCGTAGGGCGCGATCACAAGCAGCCCTTGCTCGGCATCGCCGCTGGCGCTTAAGGGCGGCACTCCGAACGCGCGGTACTGATATTGGCCACGTTGATCACGCTCGGCATGCGCGGCCTCGGAGATCCCCCAGGGCACGCGGCGCTCCTCGCCGTAAGCTTGCTGAATGCGAACCGCGGCCCTCAGAGACCGATCCAGCAGCGTGCCCGTATAGGAGCGCAGGTGAAGCTGCGGCATCAGGTATTCGAACATGGTGCCGCTCCAGGCTAGCAGCGTCACGTTGTCCCGATAGGCCGTCAGCTTGCGTCCCAGCCGCAGCCAGGTCTCGCGCGGAATGTCGCCTTTGGCGATCGCAAGGAAAACCGCGGTCCGAGCTTCGGAGGCTAGCAGATCGTAGCAGGATTGATCGGGCCGATCCTCGTCCACGTTGTAGCCGATGCGAAGAAGCTGGCGATTTTGGTCGAACAGAAAGCCGAAGTCCATGTCGTCGAAATAGCCTTGTGCCAGGCCCGCGGCGCATTGGAAACGGCTTGCCAAATCCAAAGCGGCGACACGAGCGGCGGGCAGCCGTTCGAGCAGCTGTTCCAGGACGCCGCGCAACACTGGATACAGCGGCCGCGGACTCGAGAGGCGCTCACGCAGCCGTTCGCGGATGCGCTCATACGCTTCCGGCAGTTCTCCGAGCGCCGGAATCTGGCTCAACTCCGCTATCAGCGGCGTCAACGTCGCATCGCGCATGCTCACGCGAAGCTCCGGCTCAAAGGCCGGCGCAATCCACGGCGCCAATTGATAGAGTTGCTTCAAAGCGGCGTCCATGCGCTCGGAAAGCAAACTTTCCCAATAGCGAAGTTCGTCTGAGTTTACCCGCGCGTGCACGGGAGCCAGGGCAGTTTTGATGCGCCGCACAAGATCGCGCGATTCGGTGAGTACGGCTTCCCAAAAGAACAGATCCCGAGGCTGGCATTCGAGCTGCCGCAACAGGCTTCCGAAGAGCTTCATGGTGGAGAACGATCGCGACTCATACGGCACTTCGTCGCGCAGCCGTCGAACGTGATCGCGAAGTCCCTCGAGAGTGCCCTGTTCGAGAATCGGTTGCGTCAATAACAGCAGACAGCCTTGGCGGAGCGTCGCCAGGGAGGCGGCGAGGTTCCCACTATCGACGCTCGAAACGTATTGGGGCGCAAGGGGGCGGCGGGTATGTGTCTGATACCAGTTGAAGAAATGCCCACGGTGGCGCGGCATGCCCGCCATGGTTTCCAAGACCCGCTGGATCGAGATGGACAACTCGTCCAAACCCAAGTACCCGAAATCATGCGCCGCCAACTGCGCCGTCAGCGAAAACCCGAGATTCGTCGGCGAAATATTGTGCGCCACAAGCGGCGGGTCTTCCTGTGCGTTGTCGGGCACCAGCCAGTGATGCTCCGCCGTGGAATGGTCGGCGAAGTAACGCCAGGTGCGAAGAGCCGTCTCTCGCAGAAAGTCTCGATCCTTGGGCGGCATCGCCGCGCCCTTCGGCAACGATTCGTTGAGCCAACCCGCCACCAGCGGGGCGGTAACCCAAACCGCGCCAATCAGCGCGACGATAACCGGGAGCGGGCTGACCAGAAACAGGAAAGGCAACCACAGCAGCGATGAGATGTAAAGATACCGGTCGAAGATCCCGAAACGCGGTCCGGCTCCCAGCTCCGATTGCGCCATGGTCTCCCATTCGAGCAAGTTCGCACCACTAACATATTTGCGCCACAGCGTGCGACCGATAGCGTCGGCCATGAGGCAGGCTTGATGCGGAATAAAAACCAGGTTGAGAAGAGTATCGCGGTGGCTGTCGAGGAAACGCCCGCCGAGCAATTTGCTGAAAGCCCTCCAAAAGCGGCGCTCGGGCGCGCGAATGATGCTCAGCAACATATCCGCGTAGGCGGGAAGCTGCCAGAGTAGCAGCACGGCGAAAGTCCAAAGTACCGGGTGCGGGGCCGCGAGCCAGCCCGCCAGCAACAGCAAAAGCACCGAAATCTCAAGCAAACTGCGGCGAAGGTTATCCAGGATCTTCCAGCGCGATAGAGCCGAAAGGGGATTCTTGGCGGCGCGCCCGTCAGGAACCGGCGGATGAGCAAACAACCACGGAAGCAGCTGCCAATCGCCACGCACCCAGCGGTGTTTGCGTTTCGAAAACGCACCGTAAGTGGCCGGGTAGTCTTCTACCAACTCAACATTCATGAGGCCGGTGCGGCCGTGCTCGCCTTCGATGAGATCGTGGCTCAGTATGGCGTTCTCCGGAAAGCGCTCGCCGACGGCGGCGTCGAAGGCGCGTACATCGTAGATGCCTTTTCCGGTGAAGCTAGCCTGTCCGTGAAGATCGTAATAGACATCGGAGACCGAAGTCGCGTAGGGATCAAAGCCTGGCTGGCCGCTAAATATGCGGGCAATCCAGGAACGGTGGGCGGAGTCGACACCGATGGCCACTTTCGGCCGCAGCAGCGCGTAGCCCTCTGTGACGGCATTCGTCACGGGATCCAGAATCGGGCGGTTCAACGGATGCGCCATCGCGGCCACCATCTGCGCGGCGGTGTCGCGAGGGAGGTGCGTGTCGGTGTCCAGCGTGATCACAAAACGGATTTCATCCAGGCGCGACAGATCGCCGACGGCGGTATCGAACCAGTTTCCACGGCCCAGTAGCAGCTTGTTCAGGTCGTTCAGCTTGCCGCGCTTGCGTTCATACCCCATCCATTTGCGCTCTTGCGGATTCCAGCGGCGCGCGCGGTGCAGCAGATAAAATGGCCCGTGTTCCTCGGAGCCATAGCGCTTGTTCAACTGTCGAATGCCGTCGGAGCACGAGTTCAAAACGGCGTCGCCATCGGTCTCGGGTCCGTTGGCGTCGGGAAAATCGGTCAGCAGAGCGAAGATCAGGTTGCGATCACGATTGGCCAGATAACGAATCTCGAGATCCTTGAGCAGCTTCGCGCAACCGGCCTCGGAGAGCAGAAGCGTGGGAATCACCACCATGGTCTTGCAGTCGTCAGGAATCGTGTCCGCGAAGTCCATGCAAGGGATCACCCGTGGATCCAGCAGACGGCTCACGCCCGCATTGGTGATCTCGAGCGCCGCCTGGCTGGCTGGGACGATGAGGAACGCGAACGTCCACCAGGGAATCGGCCCGGCCATCCACGCGAAGCCAGCGACCAGCAGCGCCGTCAGGATCGCCACGACAGCGGTGTAGCACGTGTTCGGGTAACTCTCGACAAGATCTAACAAGAGCCAGGCCGGCGAAGCCTTGGAGCCAACCGTGCGGCGAAAGTCTCTCGCGCCCGGTCCGATCAGATAGTAGCCGACGTGATGCGTCCGCGTGTCGCTGTTGTCATTGTCCTGGGCTGGGGCGGCCTGCGCTCGCTCGGCGCATTCGAGGGCGGCGGTGGCCACTTCTTCTTCTGTCAGCTTGGCGCGGCGCGCGAGCCGCTTCAGCTCCAGGCGGTATCGATCACGTGTCGGGAAATCCATCCGCGCGTACACCCCGGCCGGATCTTTCCGCAGCACAGCTTCTGCACGGGAGGCCGTTTCGACGAAAGCCTTCCAGGAAATGGCTTCCATCGCCCAGACGGTGCGAATGCAGCCGGCCACCACGCGCTCGATTTCCAGATTGGCGCAGAGCCGCTCGATGGTCGCAAACTTCAGCATGGGGGCGAAGGCCCACAGCTCGGCCATTTCAAAAGAATGGTTTTCTCTCAAGGCGTGGGCGAACGGCATCAGGACATCGGAATCGACAACGCCCGGCGCCGTCGCCAGCCACTCGGCGGCAATTTCGGCCAGCCATCCGGCCGCAATCGGATGGATGCGCGGTTCGCCTGCACTTGTGTTCGGAAGTTTGCGCAAGAATGCCGGGCGCAGCGTGTGCCGCAGATCGGTGATTTGGGATTGCAGGAGCGCATAGTTGTCCTTCAGCCAGCGGGAGGCTAACGGCCCACGGACGTGCTCGCGCAACTTCGCCGCGCACTCACGCAGACGATCGGAAACATGAAAACCGTTGACCACCGGCGACAGAGTCCCGGTTGGGGCGTCTTCTATAATTTGGGTCTGCGTTTGTGGGCTCATCGGTAGCTCGCAGCCTGCAATTCAAAAAGGCTCGCGTAGCGGCCGCCATGGGCCACTAGCTGATCGTGAGTTCCTTCTTCGTAAATCTGGCCGTCCTCCAGCACCACAATGCGGTCAGACTTGCGCACCGTGGAAAAGCGGTGCGAGATCAGCAGCGCCATCTTGCCGCGCGATAGATCCGCGAATCGGGCGAATACCTCGGATTCCGCGACGGCATCCAGCGCGGCGGTCGGCTCGTCCAGGATCAGCACTTGGGCATCGCGCAGATAGGCCCGCGCCAGCGCGAATTTTTGCCACTCGCCCCCGGAAAGATCCACGCCGCCCTCAAAACGCCGGCCCAGCATCTGGTCCAGGCCGGAGGAAAAGCGGCGAAGCAAGCTATCGGCTCCGCTCTTTTTCGCAGCGATCCAGAGCGCTTCGTCATCGTCTACGCCGTCGATCTTGCCAACGCCAATGTTCATCCTGGCCGGCATGTCGTAGCGCACAAAGTCCTGAAAAATAACGCCGATCTCCTTGTGCAGTTCTTCGACGTTGTAGTCGCGCAAGTCATTCCCATCCAGGTAAATGACGCCACTGGTAGGGTCGTAGAGCCGCGCCAGCAACTTTACCAGGGTGGTCTTGCCCTGTCCGTTTTCTCCCACAAGTGCAACGTGCTCACCAGGATGCAAGCGGAAGTTCAAGTCATTTAGAATCAATCGCGACGACCCGGGATAATGAAACGACACATCCCGAAAATCGAACCCATCCCGGATGGGCCGGGGTGCCGGGATGGCGTTGGGACGCGAGCGGATGTTGGGCTGCACCTTGAGAAAGGCGATCAGGTCCGTCAAGTGCAGGGCTTGATCGGAAATGTGCGAGAACAGGGAGAAGACGCCTTGCAGTTGCGTGCTCGATCCGGCGATCGCGCCGGTCAGCAGGATCAGCGTGCCAATGCTGATGCGTCCCTGCAACGCCTGCCACACCAGAAATACGTAGCTGCCGTAATAGCCGATGGAGCCGATGACGGCGAATAAGGACCCCCACACCAAACGCCGGCGCGTCAGCTTTATGTTCTTGCCGATGATCTGGCCGGTGAGCAACGCGTAACGATCGTGCAAATGGGCGCCCAGGCCGAACAACTTCACTTCCTTGGCGTTTTCCTTGCTGGTGCCGATGAGGCGCAGATAGTCCACCTCGCGGCGCACCGGCGTGATCTCGTGCGCCAGCGAATAGCCCAGGAACGCGAAATGGCTTTCGCCCATGAACGCGGGCACTACGCAAACCACCAGCAGCGAGAACAGCCACGGCGAGTAGAAGACTACCGCGACTGAGAGGGAAATGAGCGTGATCGATTGCAGCAGCAGCCGGCCCATCGCGTTGAGCATCCCGATGCGGTCGGTAGCTTGCTGGCGCGCGCGTTCCAGCACGTCGTGGAAGCTGGGATCTTCAAACGACGCCAGATCGAGCCGGGTGGCATGCTGGATCAATCGCAGGCTGACCTCGCGCGTAAACTCATCGGCCAGGCGAGCGTCGGTGTAGTCGATGGTCCGGCCCAATAACTGATTCGCCGCGGCCAGTAGAAATTCAGCGCCGAGCAGCCACCACATTTGCGCTGGGATGGTGGAGGAATGCTTCGCATTGATCAAGTCGATGATGAACTTGGAAATGGTCAGCATCGCCACTGGAATCAGTGCGCTAACCAAGCGTAGCGCGATCCCGCTGGCCACCACGGCGGGAGCAGCGTCCCACACCAGCCGCAGCACGGGTGGCACGTTGCGCAGAGCCGCTAAACGTTGATTCCAAGACGTTTTGCGAGCGGGCACCGCGAAAGACATCTGTTGATATGTTGCAACTGAATGGCCGCGAGCGAAGCCAGTGTTGGGTCTCGTCGCTTAACCCTTTGTCTTCAGCAGGTGAGACGCCTGGGAAAGGCTACTTGTTTCGGCTTCCGGGTTTCCCCGGCCAAGTTGAGGACGTAGTTGCTGGTACGTTTTTGCCGTCGCTGGGTAAAGTCGTAAAGGTTCGCAGCCGCCGAAATGCGCCGCGTGCTCTTTCAGAGTGAGAAGCACTGGCTTGCGCCATGTGGGGAAAAGAGCGAACACCGTATACCCGGCAGCTTGCAATCGCAACGTAGCCGGGCTCGGCTGTGGTGGAAAGTCCTCAAAAACAATGTCGCGAATCCGCTTTTGCCGTAAAAGCAGTGTCGCGCCTTCCAAGACCGACGATTCGTGGCCTTCCACATCAATCTTGATCAGGCCGATCTCGGTTTGGCCGGGCACAAATGCATCCAACGATGTGAGTTCGATCTCTGATCCGCGCCCTTCCAGCCAAATGTTCGGCATGCCCTGAGGATCTTCCTCGACTGTGAATCCACCGAGATCAACCGACTCGCGCAGCAGCCCGTGCCAATGCGGGAGCTAAGCCCCTTTCGCACGACGGCGATCGGCGCGAGGTCATAATCCGCCCACGATTCGACGTTCTTAGTTAGGGATGCTCCAGGAAATTGCGCCGGGTTCAAATGCAACCACCCGGCCTCGCCGCCCAGCAACCAGAGCCATGATCGAGACGTTCTGCCCGATGTTAGCCCCAACATCAATGGCCTGCTCGCTCGGATCTAACAGCCGGAAGATCGCTTCGGCGACTACGCGGTCGTAGACTCCGAGATTGAGAATGTCTTCCCCGACGTGTGAAATAGGATCAATCTCAACCGGCAATCCCCAAGCCGTTCGAACCGCATTGCTCGCGAGCAGCGCATGTCTCCGCAGCCTGCGCCAAACTTGGCGCGGGTGGAAGAAATACTCCGGGCGCTGGATGGTGCGAAAATGTTCATCTGCCCGGCTCTCGTCCTTCTATTGTGTAACGATTCGGGAAATCCATGGAGCCCGCGCTCCGCCGTGTGATACTCAAACCAAATCAGTGAAACAGAGAGTCCTGATTGTACATCCGGTGCTCGAAGGCCACGGTGGCGGACAAGCCGTTGCCGCATGGACCATCCAAGCCCTGCGTGACTCCACCGAGCTTACGCTCTTGACCAAGCGGAAAGTCGATTGCGATGAACTGAACAGCTATTACGGTACGGCCCTAAAGCCCAGTGATTTCCAGATTCACTACGTGCCGTCTATTTATGATCGGATACCCGCCCTGATGCCATTCCATGGGGATTTCCTCAAAGCTGCATTCCTTTCGCGCTGCTGCAAATGGCTCATCGCACGCCAGCCCTTCGACGTTATCATCAGCACCAACAACGAATTTGACTTCGGAACCAAAGGCATTCAATACGTTCATTTCCCTTGGAACGCGACGCCCGGTGCCGCCAATGAGCATAAGCTATGGAACTCGTGGCCTCGTGAATCCGATAAGAAACGTTGGTACCAGTTTGCCGGCAGCGTCGCTCTTTACTGGGGCATTTGCAAATGGATCGGCGGAATTTCGCCGGAACGTATTCGCCGGAATGTCACCCTTGCCAATTCGGAGTACACTCGCGGACTCATTCGGGGAGCCTATGAAATCGATTCGGTTGTGGTGCATCCTCCCGTTCCAGGCGGCTTTCCCGGCATCCCTTGGGAACAGCGCGAAAGCTCCTTCGTTGCTCTGGGACGCCAAGCGCCCGAAAAGAATTGGCCGCAAGCCGTGGAGATTCTTCGCCTGGTCCGCGCGTCCGGCCACCCCGTGCGATTTACTCTCATCGGCAGCCGGGACCATCCGGAGACCGAACGTCAATTGGCCCAACTCGCGAAACAACACTCAGACTGGTTTACCGTGCACACCAATCTGCTGCGCGAACAAACGATCCAGATCGTCGCGCGGCATCGTTACGGAATTCACTGCATGGTTCGCGAGCATTTCGGCATCGCCGTAGCGGAGTTTCAACGTGCCGGCTGCATCCCGTTCGTTCACCGCTCGGGCGGCCCCATGGAGATCGCCGGCTTCGATGACCGCCTGATGTTTGAGAACTCCGCCGAAGCCGCGGCCAAGATTTCGCGCGTACTGGAAGACGAAGATTTACAGCGCGAACTCGCGGCCCAGGCCAACGCGCGCGCCGCGCGCTGGACCATCGAAACCTTCATGCAGGAGATCCGGCGCCAAGTGGAGGAATTCTCTTGAACCGTGCTCGAGGCCTGCTATTTTTGTTTGAAGCGAGCGCTGCTGCGAAAGCATTTCCAACCAGCGCTTTCAAATCGGGCTATGGCACGCTCGGGGTCGAGTGTCCCTAGAAAATTGAGGAGAACGTGCGAGCCGCTCTTCCCCTCCGCATGCTCTTTCAGAGTGAGAAGGACTGGCTTGCGCCAAGCGGGAAAAAGAGCGAACACCGTATACCCGGCAGCTTGCAATCGCGCCGTGACGGGGCTGGGCTGGGGTCGATAGTCCTCAAAAATGATGTCGCGAATCCGCTTTTGCCGGAGCAGTTCTCTGGCCCCGTCCAAGACGGACGATTCGTGCCCCTCCACATCCATCTTGATCAGGCCGATCTCGGTTTGGTCTGGCACAAAGGCATCCAGCGTCGTCAATTCGATCTCTATTTCGCGCGGCTTTTCCGGCGAACTCCACGTTGTGCCCGGATGATAGGCCTCCATTGAAAATTGCCCGAAATCAGCCGCCTCGCGCAGCAGACCCGTGCCGATGCGGGAACTCACACCCTTTCGCACCACAGCGATCGGCGCGAGGTCATAATCGGCCCAGCTTTCGACGTTCTTGGCCAGAACGCGCCAAGCGATCGGGCCCGGTTCAAATGCAACGATCCGGCCTCGCCGTCCAGCAACCAGGGCCATGATGGAGGCGTTCTGCCCGATGTTAGCCCCAATGTCGAAGGCCTGCTCGCCTGGATCCAACAAGCGGAAGATCGCTTCGGCAACTACGCGGTCGTAAATCCCGAGATTGCGAATGTCTTCCCCGACACATGAAGTGGGGCCTATCTCAACCGGCAGTTCCCAAGCCAATCGAACCTCGTTCCGCGCGAGGATCGCATCCCTCCCCAGCCGGCGCCAGATTTGGCGTGGCCGGTACAAATACTCCGGACGCAGTATGGCGCGAAAAGGATTCATCTGCCGTGCACTCGGTTCTTATATTGTCTATCACTCTTGTTAGGCTGGCTTGTTAGGCTGGTGACTGGAGCTTAGGATGGCGGACAAGAAGCGCGTTCTCATCGTTCAGTCGCGTGTTGACTCGCAAGGTGGGGGGAACCTCGTAGCCGCCTGGGCGCTTCAGGCGTTGTGCGGCGCTTATGATCTTTCGTTGGCCGCTCTGTGGCCCATCGATTACTCAGCCGTGAATCGGAGCTTTGGTACGGCTCTTAAAGAAGGCGATTTTACCGTCCACGTCGCTCCTCCGCCGTTCCAGCGCTTTCGTTGGATGCCCACTCGTGGCGCACAACTGGAGCGCTCCCTGGTGGGGCGATTTGCGCAGGATCTCGATCGGAGCCACCCGTACGACATCCTGTTTAGCACCCATAACGAAGTCGATTTCCACCGCCGCGGCCTGCAATACGTTCACTATCCGGCGGCCTACCTGCCGCGCCCGAAAGACGAAATACGATGGTTTCACAAGCTCCCCGGCGTGCATCCAGCCTATCTGGCCTTTTGCCAGCGGATGCAGCGTGCGACACCGGCCGGCTTGGGCCGCAATCAAACATTGGCGAACTCGAAGTTCGTGGCGGCACGTTGCCGCGAATTGTATGGAACTCTTCCCATGGTCGTGTACCCACCCGTGCCTGGGGACTTCCCCCGGGTACCGTGGCAGGAGCGCCACGCCGGCTTCGTCGCGGCCGGCCGTTTGCACGAAACCAAGCGCTGGGACGTCGCGGTGAGCATCATCGAAGAAGTCCGGCGCCGGGGCCATCCGGTTACCTTTACCCTGATTGGCCATCCTGACAGCGTCGCATATGTACAGCGTCTCCAGGAGTTGGCTCGGACGCGGCCATGGTTCCGCATGCTCTACGATTTGAGCCGTGAGCAACTGGTCTTCGAAATGACCCGGCACCGCTACGGTATTCACACCATGGAAGAAGAGCACTTCGGGATCGCTCCGGCCGAGATCCAGCGGGCCGGCTGCATCACTTTCGTACACAACTCGGGCGGCCCTGCCGAGATCGTCGGCGGGCATCCCCAGTTGGTCTTCAATACGGTCCAGGAGGCGGCCGATAAGATCGAGCGCGTGCTCACCGACGGCTCGCTCGAAGAGGGCCTGCGATCGCATGTAGCCCTGCAGCGCGATCGATTCACCGTCGATGCGTTCTGTAAATCGCTACGCGAGATCGTGGCCGGTTTTGACAGCGGGAGCTCGTGATGCGAGCAGGGCCTCACACTCGTCCACCAGCTTTTGAGCCGCATTCGGGTTGGCCATCTCTCGGACCCGATGGGCTTGCGCGCGCCACGCGTCGAAGTCACTCAGAGGCGCCGCGATAAGCGCAGCCAGCAACCCCGGGTCCCACTCCCGTTCCGTCACCCAACCCCCGCCCGATCGTCCCGCATAAGCTTTGGCATTCGAGATCTGGTGACCGTTGGCGGCCACCTCGAGAGGAACCACCAACGAAGGCAGGCCAAACGCCGCCAGCTCGGCCAGCGTCAGAGCACCGGCTGCAGCGATCACAAAGTGGGCTTCAGAATACGCCGCCGCCATATCGTCAATGAACGATTCCACCACCGCCGCGATGCCCAGCCGCTGATACTCGTCTCTCACTCGCTCCGTCTCACCCGCGCCAGTCTCGCCTGCTCCAGTCTGATGGCGAACCGCGATGGGAATGCCCAGCGCCCGAACACTCTCAAGCAACACTGGAACTTTCCGATTGAGGAATTGCGATCCCAGGGACCC
This sequence comes from Bryobacterales bacterium, assembly GCA_003166865.1. Lineage (GTDB taxonomy): Bacteria > Acidobacteriota > Terriglobia > Bryobacterales > Bryobacteraceae > Palsa-89. Next base: position 6,928 of record PMUP01000015.1, on the reverse strand, counting down.
ACCCGTGACCAAAATCCTTCGGGGCCCCGCTTGCCAGCACGTATCGACCCGCTCTCTCGCCGCGGATGCAATATTCGCTTCAATTGGATTGCCTGTTACCACCGTCTTTGAGCCTGGAAACGAACTGCGGGCTTCGTCCCAGCCGACAAAGACACAGTCGCTGAGACCGGCTGTCAGCCGATTTGCCAGGCCAGGAAAGACGTTCGCTTCATGGATAACCGAGCGGATACCGAGAAGTCTGGCCGCCAGCAATGTTCCCACCGACGCGTATCCCCCCAAACCGATGACCAGGTTCGTCTCCCTGGATTTGAGCAACCGTCGAGCAGTGAGTATCCCGCGGGCCAGCCCTACCAACGATCGCAGTTTCCCCCACAGGCTTTGACGGGCATAAGGGCCGCCTTGGATGATCTCCAAATCATATCCGTGGGATGGGACCAGTTGGGTCTCGAAGCCGCCTTGACAACCGACGAAATACACTTCCGCGCCAACGCTCTGTTGGTAAGCCGACATAATGGCTAAGGCCGAAGTGACATGCCCCGCAGTTCCACCTCCCGCAACAGCGACCCTCCTGCGCACCGGCTGCGGAGGTAGGCTGGAGCTAACCGCTTCTTTCATACGTGTCGATGAAGTGAATTGGAGACAACGCTATGATATGTCTTTCCCGCTCATGGCCGCTACCCAACATCGGTACTGTGTCACGGTAGTGGTTCTGGGCGATCTAGGCCGGAGTCCGCGGATGTTGAATCATGCCTTGGCTTTGGCGGGTGATGGAGCGGAAGTGTGGTTGGCTGGATATTCGGAAACGCCGCTGGAGCGCGCTGTCTTGGACCATCCGCGAATCCGCGTCTGCCGGATTGCTGCTATTGGTAGGGCTAAGGAAGGGACGTCGCGGTTTCGGTTTCTGCTCACCTCGGGAGTCCGCGCGGTCTTCCTCTGGTTTCAGGTACTCTGGCTCCTGCTGGCGCGAACCCCTCGCGGCGGCGCCTTGTTGGTGCAGAATCCGCCCAGCCTTCCCACGTTGCCAGTCGGCTGGCTAGCAGCGCGGTTGCGCGGCTCGCTATTCATTGTCGATTGGCACAATTTTGGCTACGCGATGCTGGCACTCCGGCTGGGGCCGAAACATTTTGCCGTTCAGATGACTAAGGCTTGCGAGCGGCTGTTTGGGCGCAAAGCGGACGCCCACTTCTGCGTTTCAATGGCGATGCGCGACATTTTAGTCAGTGAGTTTGGTGTTCCGGCTCCGATTGCACTTTACGACCGCCCCAGAGAACTGCTGCCTCTGGTGCCGATCTCTTCGAGAAGCGCGTTCGCAGGTGGAGTGCTGGCTCGCGCCGGGTTCGTATTTCCAGCTGGAGCGGTATTGGCCGTGTGCCCAACCAGTTGGACGGCGGATGAAGACATGGATCTCCTGCTAGAGGGCTTAAGGCAATGGGACTCTACTCCAGCCATATCCCCGGGGCTGCGATTGTTGGTGCTGATCACCGGCCGCGGACCATTGCGGGAGGCGTTTGAGCGGCGGTTGTCCGGGGTTCACTGGCAGCGCGTAGAGGTGCGCACCGCCTTTCTCGATCCAGCCGGCTACCGGGAGTTGCTTTGTGCCGCCCATTTCGGATTCTGCATGCATCGCTCATCCTCCGGGGTGGATCTTCCCATGAAGGTGATGGATCTGTTTGGCGCGCGCACGCCGGTCTGCGCATTCGATTATGGAGCCTGCTTAGCCGAACAGCTCCAACCCGGCTTCACCGGATTAACGTTCCAAACGAGCCAAGAATTGGCGCTCCGGATCGACGAGCTTTTGCACGGATTCCCCGGCGAAATGGACGTTCTGGAGCGACTGCAGCAAGGCATCGTGGCATCGTGCACCCAGACCTGGGAACAAGTCTGGCAACGCGAGGCCGCTCCGGCGTTCCGCCCCATCTCACGAGACACCTCAGGAAATATCGGCGCCGGCAAGAGTTAACGCCAGAAACTCCGGATTCTTCATCAGCCCCGCGTAGGTGCCGACGCCGGCGATCCTTCCCTTGCGAAGAAAAACCAGCCGGTCGCACGACTGTACCGTACTCAGCCGGTGGGCGATGAAGATTCTCGTTATGTTCTCCCGCAGCGAGCGAATGGTAGCCGTAAGAGCCTGTTCGGTGATGTTGTCAAGGGCGGCGGTTGCCTCGTCAAAAACCAGAACCGCCGGCTGCCGGTAGAGCGCCCTTGCAACGGCGATGCGCTGCCGCTCGCCTCCCGAGAGTTTCACGCCGCGCTCGCCCACTGCCGTATCCAGTCCGTTCGGTAACCCAGCGAGAAATTCATCGAGTTGCGCCGCGTTGGCCGCTTCCGCTACCCGGCCTTCATCGATCTGGGCGTCCTCCAGCCCTAAAGCGATGTTGCGGCGAATGGTGTCGTCAATCAGGTACACGCTCTGCGGGACATAACCGATCTGCTGCTGCCAGCCGCGCAGTGACGACCGTATGTCGCGCCCGTCCACGCGGACGCTTCCCGAAGTCGGTTCCAACAATCCAAGCATCAAGTCCACTAAGGTGGTCTTTCCGGACCCGGTCGGTCCGACGATCCCAATCGATTCGCCACGGCGAATCTCCAAATGGATGTCGTACAACGCTGGCTCCGCCATGCCACCCTGGTCGGTTTCGTAAGTGAACGAGACCGCATCAAACTGGATCGATTCCGTGAGGACCATTCCCGGAGCGGCTCCCAGATTAGCGGCAAGATTCGGCGCCAGTGCCTGCCAGTCCCGCGAAACAGTTTTAACGCCTGCCTCACCCGAGCCGATCCGATTGAATCGGTAGACCGACAGGTGCAGTGACGGCAACAGCCGGAGACCGCCGTAGGCGAAGATGCCGAGCGTGAGCGTCAGATCTCCACCCAGGTTGGGCCGCCACCACGCGATCCCGATCAGCGCCGCCAGTGCGGCGATAAACGTGGTTTCCACCACCAGACGCGGAACCACTTCGGTGGTCTGTCGCACCGCTTCCAGGTCGCCTAGCATAGCGCGAAGCCGGGCAGTTCTCGCGACAAAATAGCTTTCTCGGCCGAGAATCTTCGCCTCTTTGACCGCCGCCAGACTCTGGCGCAAGGTTTGCAATTCCTCAATACCGGCCTTATGCGTGGCACGACCCCAGCGGAGGTGCCGCTGCTGGGTAATCCAGAGCAACAGAATCGTCACACCGCCGGTGAGAGCCGCCGCGCTCCGCGCCACGGTGGACAACTGCTGCACCAGCACCGCCAGAATTCCCAGTGCGATCAGGGCTTCAGAAACCAAGGCCGTTGCAGACTGCAGAACTACCCAGCTAACCTGGTCGGCCGCGGTGTTCACATTGTGCAGCATCTCGGAAGAGTTACGCCGGAGATGCCAGCTGTATGGAGCACGCAAATACCGCTCCAGCAGACCGGAAGAGATCCACACCGCTGTCTCGGCGGCGCAGCGCTGCTGCGCGTAGGTCTCAGCCACCCGCAGAGCGTTCTTCAACAAATAAATCAATCCCACCAGTACGCCGAACCCAGCGACGAAGCCGGGACCGGGTTCAAACCTGAGCCATTGGCGTAGCGCGTTCACAGAAGCCATGCGATTCGTCGCAACCGGGTCGCTGATGAGCCGGATCAAGACCAGCATTCCGCCCGTGGCAAGCATCTCCAGCGCCGCCGATACCATCGCCCAAGGCGCCTGCAGCAACCATCTCCGGCGCAGCCGAACATCCAGCAACGCCAGGGCCTGTCGCACGGTTCTTACCACTTCACGCATGGCAACTCCTGATTTTAGCCGGATGCGAGCCTATGCCATAATTGGTGCTTCGCCAACAAGACGATGAGCACGGCGCATATCGAGCCATCGCAGCCTCCAAAACATAACCGTGGTCTCCCGTTGGCTGCAATCACGACGCGGTGGCAGTGGATTATCGTGGGCGCGCTATGCTTGCTGGCGCTCGGGATCCGCGTCTTCCCGCGCTTCACCGCCGTATTCCAGCCTGGCTTCGTAAATTTCCAGGAAACGGACGCGTGGTACCACGTGCGCGTGGCCGAGAATCTGATCCGGCACTTCCCCTGGCGCATTACAGTGGATCCGTATGTCATTTTCGGCACCCTCGGGGACACTGCCACCTCGCCCTTCTATGATTGGCTGCTGGGGCTGATCGCGTGGCTGGCCGGCGCCGGCGCCCCCTCGCAATCACTCTTGCACGTCATTGCCGCATGGTATCCGGCCGTCATCGGGGCGCTCATTGTTGTAGCTGTGTTCGCCTTGGCGAAGCTCGTATTTGGGGCGCCTGCCGCACTGATCGCGGCCACAGTGGTCGCGACTTTGCCCGGCCATTTCCTAGTCGTTTCAAGCCTTGGGTTCACCGATCATCATGTCATGGAGGCCCTGCTTTCGACGCTGTTTCTCTTCCTGATGCTGCGGGCCGTCCAACAACCCGATTCGTTTGGCCCGGCCATCGCCGCGGGACTGACGCTGGCAGCCTATCTGCTCACTTTTCACGGCTCCGCATTTCTAGTTGGGATAGTGATTGCATGGGCGGCCTACGATCGGATCCGTTCGTTTTGGCCCCTGGCAGAGTCCGTGCCATCTTTCCGGCCGCTGTATGTGGCATTCCTTCTCGCCGCGGCAATTTGCTTTCCGTTCCGGCGCCTGCTTTGGATGAACTTCAGCCTGGCCGCCTTGTTGCTGGGCTGCTTGGCGATCGGAGCACTCGATCTGTGGGCGAATCATTGCCGTAAATATGCCCGCCCGCGTCTCCCGTTCCTCGCTGGGCTGCTTGCCGCAACGGTGTTGTCAGCGGGGCTCGCTCGATGGCTCGCCCCAGGCCCGCTGCGTGCCGTGAGGTCGATCATTCCGTATTTCATTCCTTCCCTCTTCAGAGCCTCACGCGGAGTCGCCGAGCTCCAGTCGCTGGTATTTGACCACGGCCATTTCACTGTCATGCCAGCCTTGCGCCAGTTTTACGGCGCTTACCTTCTCGCGCTGCTGGGCCTGCTACTGTTGGCCGAAGTAGCCTTGAGACGCCCAACCCCGGGACGGACGCTGGTTTTTTTCTGGGGATTCGCTACCTTCGTCCTGGCCATGGGGCAAGTACGAATGACTTACTACTTTGCCATCTCAGTAGCGCTGTTGTCTGGCTACGTCACGGACGGCTTGTTGAAATCGGGGCGCAAAATGATGAGGGTGACCGCCGTGTGCTTCGCCATGTTCGTGCTACTTCCCAACCTGAACGCTGCCGTGAAGAATGTTGAACCCTCCGGCATTTCGACGGACTGGCGGGAGGCCTTGGACTGGATGCGCGTTTCCACGCCGGAGCCGTTTGGAGATCCTGATTTCTACTACGCTCGATACAGCAGACAACAGTTTGGACCGAGCGGCGCGTACCCGCCTGGAGCCTACAGCGTGATGGCGTGGTGGGACTATGGCTATTGGATTTCAGCGGTAGCGCGGCGAATACCGGTCACCAATCCCACACAAGCAAATGCAGAAGTCGCGGCCAAATTCTTCCTCGCGCAATCCGAGCTCGAGGCGATCCCGTTGTTGCAGTCCTGGCGCACCCGCTTTGTGGTGGCGGATGATCGGCTGATGCTGCTTCAACAAGGCGGCCGGCTTTACGGCGGGTATCGGGCGTTCTTCGAATTCGACCGCACGCACCGGCTGGACGATTACTTCCTGTCGGTCGCTGTATCGGACGCCGAGGGCCAGGACCGGCCGCGGATGTTTTATCGTCCCGCCTACTATCGGAGCATGCTGGCGCGGCTTTTCTTTTTCGGAGGGCAATCCGTTGATGGGCGCGGGGGCGCAACGATTTTGTGGCTTCGAGCGAAGCAGGAGGGCGGAAAATCGTACCTGGAAGTTACTTCGCTTCGGCGATTCGAGTCGGCGGAACAGGCTATGTCTGTTGCCGCTACGTGCGGCAACGAAGGCTGTGTGCTGGTGGGAGAGAATCCGGGAATCAGTTGCGTTCCGCTCGGGCCGCTGCGCCAGTTGCAGCCGGTATTTTCCTCGGCCACCCGAGTGATGGGATCCGGCTCTAGCGGGCGCCCAGCGGTTCAAGTTTACGAATTCACCGAAACGCCAAAACAACCCTAGCAAGCTGAATAAAACCGTGTCCAATAGAACCAAGTTATCCCGACGTTCCTTTGCCGCCGCGATCGCCACTGCACCGTGGGCCATGCGCGCGCAGCCGGCGCCCCTGCACGCGCGCGTCAAGGTGGATACCGAGCGGGTGATCGGCGATATCGACTCGAAGATCTACGGAAACTTTATCGAGCACTTGGGCCGCTGCATCGAGGGAGGCGTGTTTGACGAAAAGTCGCCGCTCTCCGATCCGAACGGATTCCGCCAGGACGTGCTGGCGGCAGCCAAGGACCTGAACGTATCGGTCCTGCGCTGGCCGGGTGGTAACTTCTCCTCGAATTATCACTGGATGGACGGCATCGGACCGCGCGACAACCGGCCGCCCAGGCTCGAAATGGCGTGGGGCACGGTGGAGAGCAACCGCTTCGGCACGCACGAGTTCATGAAGTACGTGGAAATGGTAGGCGCGGAGCCGTATGTCTGCGCCAACCTCGGTACGGGAACGTGGACCGAAGCGCAGCAATGGGTGGAGTATTGCAATTCTCCGCAGGACACGGCGATGACGCGCCTGCGCAAGCAGAATGGCCGCTCGGACCCGTGGAAGATCACGTATTGGGGCTTGGGCAACGAGATGGACGGTCCCTGGCAGATGGGACATCGCACGGCGGACGATTACGGCAAGTTCGCCCTGGAAGCCGCGAAGCTGATGAAGCTGACCGACCCCGGCATCAAACTGATCGCCGCGGGTTCTTCGAATTTCAACAACGGCATCGACTGGATCGGCTGGAATCGGACCGTGCTCGAGTATCTCAAGCCGCAGATCGATTACCTGTCGCTCCATTTGTACGTGGGTAACGCGGCTAACGA
>PMUP01000022.1 GCA_003166865.1 Bryobacterales bacterium | reverse complement strand
GCACACAGGAGCCGTTCTTCCTCGCGAACGCAAGGAGGTGGGCGAACGCGCTGCGCGATGCAGATGCAGATGTTGTCATGAATGAGCGAGCCGGGTCGCACGGTGGCGCATTCTGGCGGTAAGAGTTTCCGCTGATGGTGGCGTGGGCATTCGGAGGATGACGCATCTCGGTGTCTCATCAGTGGTCTGATACAACAAGTCGTCTCGCATGACCATCGCCAGGGCTGTCGAAGACTGGCACTACTGGGTAACAAAGGGCTTCTGATCTGTACACGCCTGCCGAAAGCTCACAGACAAATCCGCCTGACCAAACTACTCCTCCCTGACGGCGAAGGATAGTTCTATCCCTGCCGACAAGGTAGGATCGTTGCTATTGCATGATGAACGGAAGAATCCGGAGGCAAATCGCAGGATCCTTCTAGCCAGACTTCGAGTGAGCGGGAATACTGGGCTATGACTAGCTTCGATCGCTCCGAGGCCTCGGACCCGACAGAGCCGAACTGGGCTCATGCCGCGCTCCTAACGATTGACATGCAGAGGGATTTCGCATTGCCGGAGGGATCTGCTTTTGTCGAAGGCACCGACTTGATCATTCCGGCGTTCACAGATCTAATTCATAACTTCCGCAAGATGGAACGACCGATCTTCCATGCGGTCCGCCTATATCTGGAGGACGGTAGCAATGCAGAGCGGTGCCGTCGATTAAGAGTTCGAGGCGGTACGAGCATCGCGCGACCGGGAACGAATGGAGCACGTCCACTGGACGCGGTCCAGCCGGATACGGAGCCTGACAAATCCTCGACACTCCTTACCGGTGAGTACGTCCCGCTTGGCGTTTGCGAATGGCTCTTCTACAAGTCGCGATGGAGTGCATTTTACCGCACGGGACTCGAAGAGCGCCTGCGCGCACTGAGGGTAGATACTGTCGTGGTCGCTGGGTGCAATTTCCCCAATTGCCCTAGCGCAACGTTGTTCGACGCGAGCGAGCGGGATTTTAGGGCAGTTCTCGTCTCGGATGCGGTTTCTGGACTTGCCGACTCCGGTGGCCGGTGGTGTACTGGAATTGGCGTGGTCCAGCTGACTGCAGAACAAGTTGCTGGGAAGATTGATCCAAACCGGTGACCGCCAGAGAGTTCACAATTCGATGGGTCAATGGCTCGGGGCGCGCTTGGAGCGCCATGCTGGTCGTGAAGTGCGCCGGTACGATACGGATTGGCACTTTCATCGCGATTGGCAAGTAATACACGTGACGGATGGGCGGCGGGCATTCGAATGGCGAGGGGGTGGCTTAACTATTGGGCCAAAGCAGACTTTGATTCTCCCGCCGGGCTTGGTTCATCGCGGGCACAGCACGAGCGAGGTCTCCTCTTTCGTGATGCTCTACGCATCATCTGATTCTCTCGGGATTTCGGCCCCAAGTTCCCCAACGATCGTGCATGACCGGAAACTGACTGCGGCGATCATCGAAGTCGATACCGAACACACCCGCGAAGAGAAACGAGAGGAGATTGAGTCCATTCTTGCTCGAGTAGTCTCCCGAGGTGCAACGACGACATGGGTGCCTCCTGTCGTTTCGTGCGTACGCGCTTGGCTGGAGGAGCATCATGATTCGCAGTGCTCCTTCGAAGAATTGGGAAGAGTAAGAGGATGCAACCCGTTCTATATGTCTCATCTCTTTCGCCAGTGGGTTGGCCTTTCTCCCAGAGCGTTTCGCGTCCAACTGCGCCTCCTTGAAGCACGGAGACGAATCGCTCTCGGCCAGCCCCTAGCGTCAGTTGCCGCAGACTTAGGATTTGCTGACCAAAGCCATCTCGGCAGGCAATTCAAACGCGCCTTTGGCTTGCCACCTGGCTTAATGGCAGGGCTGATAACTGGGTTGTAGGCCAGATTATCTAAGTCCTGCCTAACGGCGCAGCGCTTACCAACCACAAGCATGTAAGCGCCTACACCTCCATGGATCTGGCTGCTTAAAATTTCGGCGGCTTCCACGGCGTCAGTGGCACGATTAAGGAATTCGCGGAACCGTGGGGTGCGAGATCTCGACGTTGGCGGAGACGCTCGGGTTGATCCCGGCAAACTCACCGCGACTCGCGGTGCACCTTGGCATCCTCACCCAGCCGACATGCCGCGCGCAGATCGAGATACTCCTGGTAGCACGGGCCACAATGGATTACGTGCTTCCACTGTTCATCCGCCTCGATGTCCTGGTGTTGGGCCGACCGAGCCGCAAGATCCCTCAAAAGGTCCGCGGCCGGGCAACCATGCCGTTCTGGGTTGGGGTACGAGGCCTGCACTGCCTTTTGGTATTCACGTTGCACGCGGTTCCATTGCTGTTCCGGGGTTTCGCCCTTCATCTTCGCCAGTCATTATGGCATATGCCTCACCGGATGCAAGAGGTTTTGCCGATCTTTACGGGAAGTTGCGTCTCATCCATCGCCAAAATCGCTTCTTCAGCGTCTCAGGATTCGGGACGTGTAGCCGCGTGGCGATTTCGACCCACGTGTAGCCCAGACGCAACATCTTGAAAACCTCCCGGATTTCCTCGCGGTGGTCCCTTTCAATCCGTCGTTCGATCAGCGCAACTAGTAGATCTCGTTCATAGATCTCCTCGTACCTGTTCGGGTCGGTCATGCTGGTTCCGAAGCAGTCTTGGTCCAGCGAGGTCAGCGCTACAGGAACCGTGTGCTTCATGCGCCACTTGGACCCGCCCACGGCCATCTCACGCGCCTCCCATACGGCACGTGTCAGTACGCGACGCCAGGGCAGAAAGCCCGCATCGGCGCCATGCTGTTCCCATAACCTGTGAACCGTCACCTCAGCCAGCTCCGAGACGCGGCCAACGTCTCCGAGCTTGTACCGGGCGATGCCGCGAAGTTGGTCCTGGACGGGAGCCACACCTTCCTCGAACCAGACTCGCGCTATTGGGTTGCCGTGGCGATCCACGGAAGCGATGCAGATCGGAACAATCGAATTCCGCTGAGCGTCAGGTAACTGCTCGTAATCGAACGGGATAATAACAACTCCCATACCGCGACTTCGGCGACACGAAAAATATTTGAAATTTCTTGTCCCGAACCCTCCTTGCCATTCCCTTACAAATTATGAGGACGCGATTGAAATAACAGACGGAGTAAATGTCAGTTTAGGTACATTTCTAAGGTTTCGACATGTCCAATCCGGTTTTAATCCAGGACGAACAGCATCAGCGCCTCGAAGTAAAGCTTCGTCGGGAACTCGGCGACCAAGTTTTGCGACTACTCGATGACGACCTGACCGAGGACATCCTTCTCAACCCGGACAGCTCGCTGTGGGCAAAACGGATGGGACATGGTTTCTCCCGAATTGGAGAAATGCCGGCTGCGCAGGCGGCCAGCGCGCTCGGAACGATCGCGGCGTGGCGGGGAACCGTTTTGAATCACGAACATCCGATCTTGGAGACGGAACTTCCCATTGATGGCAGCCGCTTCGAGGGCATCGTATCGCCCGTGGTCCGCCAGCCGGTGTTCGCAATTCGTTTACGTCCCCGCAAGATCTTTAGCCTTGACGACTACGAATCGGACGGAATTCTGACGGATNNAAAGCACGGGGATGTGATCCGCGCCGCTGTACGCGCGAGAAAAAACATTCTTATTGTTGGTTCTACGGGGAGCGGTAAGACTACTCTTGTCAACGCGATTCTCGACTCGCTGGCGCGGTTGACACCCAATGACCGTGTGATTTCGATTGAAGACACGACAGAGTTGCAGTGCCCGGTTGAGAACTATCTCGATCTCCGGGCCGTCGGTGGAGTGACGATGCTCGATTGCCTGCGCGCCTGCATGCGGTTGAAGCCGACGCGGATTGTCGTAGGCGAAGTCCGTGGCGCGGAAGCGCACACGCTGCTCAAGGCTTGGAACACCGGGCATCCCGGCGGCGCGGCGACAGTTCATGCCAACGATGCCCTGAGCGGATTGATCCGCCTGGAAAGCCTGGTGGCCGAAGCAACGAATGCGCCGCAGCAGACCTTGATCGCCGAGGCCGTGGATCTGGTGGTTTTTGTGGATGAAGAATCCGTCATAAAAGCCGGACGGAAAGTCTGG
>PMUP01000038.1 GCA_003166865.1 Bryobacterales bacterium | reverse complement strand
CGCAACCACATCAGTTGGGTGTCGCCTCTGGGGCGCGCGTTGATCAAGTCGGCAGCGGGCGACCGCGTAGCTCTCGAAGCGCCGGGCGGTACAGAATACCTGATCGTCTTGGAAGTGCGTTACGAGCGCATTTGTGTGGAACCGTTCCGTGAACCACCTGGAGCCGAGGCATCGGCAAAGGAACTCCCTCGCCGGCGCCAATCCACCTGACGAAGGTTGGCGACGCGGCACATGAAACTTCCAGGCCCCGAGCAAGGACTAATTGCGAGCCGACTATGGGGCTACTTCGTTCCGCTATTGTTCGACGCCAGTCAGGATCGCTCGCGTGCAACGCCGTAGCAGCGATCTGTGCGGCGCAACCGGCGGAATCAGTCGCGTTTTGCCGGCCAGACACGAGTAGCTTCCCACAACGTCGTTTCGGTCCAAAACACGAGTAGGCCACCTTCGCTCAGTCACGGGGTTGGCTGATCGCAGCGAGAAAGATTGAGCCGCCTACAATAGTACCTAGGCGGTGAGGATGAACGCATGAGTGAATTCTCCGAAACACGGCCAGAACTGTCCCAAGCCGACGCGATCGCCGGCGAGTTGGTTACTGAAACATTCAAATATGACGATGGACGGCAGGTCACGGTGTACGTCCCGCCAGTTCCCCCCGAGGCGATCGTGTTCGCCGGCGACGGTCAGATGATCTCCCAGTGGGGAAGGTTTCTTAACGCAGCGGATGTGCCCTCAACCATGATCGTTGGCGTGCACCGCGTGGCCGACGAGACGCTTCGGCTCCACGAGTATTCACCCAAGTTCGATCCGGAACGGTTCGCCGCACACGAGAGATTCTTCGTCGAGGAGGTCGGTGCGTGGGCGCGGTCGCGTTTCGGCGTAACGTTGCCCTCGGAGCGCACGGCCGTATTTGGTGTTTCGGCAGGTGGAGAACTCGCGCTCGCGCTTGGGCTTCGGCATCCCGAGCTTTACGGCGCGATCTTCTCAGCCTCGCCCGGCGCGGGGTACCGGCCGCCTGACGCAATGCCGAGTCGATTGCCGCGTACGTACCTGGTGGCTGGCACGCTAGAACCTTTCTTCCTTGACAACGCGGCTCGGTGGGCGGCCGCGCTGCGCGATGCAACTGCAGATGTCGTGATGAACGAGAGGGCCGCAGGGCACGACGATGAGATGTGGCGACGAGAGTTTCCGTTGATGATCGGATGGGCCTTTGGCCGGAGAGCATCCGAAGATTGATAACCACGTAACGTGCAAAAACTCATGCACGGCGGCGTCGCATTTATAACGTGGTCAAAGCTCCTGCCGGATGATCGGGTGCTTGCAGACATCGATCGATTAAGACCGAGTGGAAGTGGTACTCAAGCCAGAGCGTGCAAGCTTGGAAGCCCCGATCCGCCGGCCATGCAGACGGATCGCGATGCCAGCCGTCTCGTTGTTCTTCAAAACTTTCCTTGTAGTCGTCACGTAAACGCTGGCTTGTCATCGGTCGTAAATCCGCTCACTCGGCCAAAAGCCCACTAGGTCTGATTGTGGGAAGTTGATCTCGATTACCCGCGAGTAACGCCGTAGTGTTTACAAATCCACATTGCCGATTTGTCGGCATCTCGTACATCTGTCCGCCGTCCTCCCCGTATGTCCGGGCGAGTGACGCGCCACTCGGAGAGAGAGCTGAGCCAGGTCCGAGGCGATTCCAAGCCAGAAGAGCCCTTTCCAACCATAAATCATGGTCACTCCTGGTTAACGCATCCACATCCCCAGCGGTCGGTCGATGATTAACGCCTTCGTTAGGAGGCAGCCTCCCGAGAGATCGTTCGAACTCGCCGACGGTATTGAGCCCGAGCTCCCGGAGCCGGGCCGCCTGCACCAGCGTCGCAGGGCGGCGAAACAGCTCTAGAAATTGTTCCACGGTCGGCCGAGCTCGCTATTGGCTGGCGATGTGACCTGGTCAACGTAGGACGTATTCATGTCGAACTCCTAAGTTATATTCGAGGCTCTGTCGCCAATGACGATTACGTCTTATTCGTTCATAGTGGCTCTCACAGAGCACCTTCTATGTGCAGCTTGGCCAGTTTGGCGGCTTCTTCGGGCGTCTTCCCGTCCTGTCGCGCGACAATGTAGGCGGCGTACCACCCCGACCAATGGTGCTTCGGGGCGGTTGGTTCGTACTCGCCATGATGCTGCTCCGTCTCAAGCAAAAGGTCGGTCAGCGTCAAGACGTCCAAATTGCTGAGTCCACGTCCGGGCAGGCGCGTTGTGATCTCCTGCAGCAGCCAGCCGTTGCCGTCGGGATCGCTGAACGAGGCGAACGTGCGGTAGCTGCGATGCTCGGGATCCGGACCGCTGACCCGGAGCCGCCCAAACAGGTAGGGCTGGTCCGGGCCGGCGTACACCCCGCCGCCGTCGTGGAACGCCTCGCTGATCGCGACACCGCGGCCAAGCAGCTCTTCGCGGGCGGCCTCCATGTCGGAGACGATCAGGTACAGGCCTTGGGTGGAGCCGGGTGCCGCCGCGGTGACGTTCTTGCCGAAGATGACCGAGCACCCCGAGCCCGGCGGCGTGAACTGGATCACGCGGAAGTCTTTACCGTTGTCGTAGTCGGCGTCGAGCCGCCAACCGAGCCTTCCGTAGAACTCCTTCGCGCGGTCGAGATCCGAGACGGGGATGACGATTACCTCAAACTTCATGTCCACTTTCGCGGCATCGCGCCGCTGAGCGGTTCATTGTTAGTTGCACTTAAGGTTGACATTCTTTTCTCCTATGTATTCCCCTCAATCGAAAGTTAGAGTCTTTGAAGACTTGGACTAGGCGGTGACGAACTGCTGTCCGCCGTCGATGTCATAGGTTGCGCCCGTGAGGGCGGTATTGGTCATAATGTGTACGGCGAGCGCAGCCACGTCCGCCGGTCCGACCACGCGTCCGATGGGAAGCGTGGTGCGAAGCTGGTTGCGATGTTTTTCTAGCTGATCGCCCAGCAGTTCCGCGGACAAACCCGTGTCCACGAATCCCGGGGCGATGAGGTTGACTCGCACGGGCGCGATTTCAAGCGCCAGGTTAGCGGTGAGGGCGGGGAGCGCAGCGGTGACTGCGCCAGCGATGCTCATGCCGAGCGCTGGGCGTCGACCGCCAGTGCCGCCCATGAAGATCAGTGTTCCTCCGGGTCGCACTTTGTTGGCCGCGTAGCGCGCGACGTAAAGTGCCAGCAAGAGATGCTCGCCGATAAGACCGCGAATCTTCGCGAAGTCCATATCGGCGAGGCGTCCGTAGTAAGGCCGCCCGGCTGTCACCATCACGTGGTCGATTGTCGGGAGGTCACGGAAGAACCGATCGAGAGCAACAGGATCCGCGGCATCGAAGGCCGCCGTGCTAACGGCATCAACCTCGCCGGCAGCGCGCTGGAGGCGCTCGGGATCCCGGCCCGTGAGGATCACCTTGGCCCCTTCTGCACGTGCACGACGTGCCGTTTCGAATCCGATGCCAGCGCTACCGCCGATCACAACAACGGTTTGCCCAAGGAGCTCCGGTGACCTGACCTGGCTTTTTTG
>PMUP01000096.1 GCA_003166865.1 Bryobacterales bacterium | reverse complement strand
AGGAACCGCGCAAAACGGAGTGCGGCGCCGAATTGTTCCTTGTCCTATTGGTGGCGCGCGCCACACCCTTTGCGCTTCTTAGGCGCTTGCACCTTTAGCCGCCGAGCCTTTGGGTTCGTTTTTTGGACGATTCTTGCTGCCGGGAGGGCGGCCACGCCGCTTGATTTGGGACATCCAGGCCGGCGGCCGTCCGCGCCGTCTTCCCCGGCCCCGAGCCAGCCGTTCCAACGTCATGATCGCCTCTTCGAGCTGCTCGCGCTCCTGCCTCAATTCGGCCAGCATCTTATTAATGTCCATTCATCGATCTCCCGAAGTAATTTGAATGTTGGGCGCCTCTTGTTCGGAAAACCGAACACAGGCGAACAATGTTATTGATCCTGCAATAAACTTTGTACATCATTCTGGCTTGGTTTTCAAGCATTTTGTTCGGCAACCAGAACAAAATGTCCGGCAGAAGACAGGTTTGGTACTATACCGTCGTTGGGAAAGGCTTAGATTTGACGCCGCCTCAGGCTGACGGGCGCTTTTTCCAATAGAAATAGAAAGGCAGACCCAGCGCGATCAGAAGCAGTCCGAGCAGGGACTCACGCGGCGAACTGCGCAGCGTTGAGACGATCAAACAAGCAATTCCGAGCACGAAAGCAATGGGGACCACCGGGTATCCGAGAGTCCTATACGGACGTGGCATACCAGGACGGCGTATCCGCAGCACGATCACCGAGGCGGTTGCCATGCCGTACAGGATCGCGCTGGCGAAGATCACGTAGGTGTAGAGCTGGTCATAGCGTCCGCTCAAGACCAGCAGGCTGGCCCAGACGCTCAACAACAAAATAGAGACGCTGGGGGTGTGATGTGTGGGATGGATTCGCGCAACGCCGTGGAAGAATAGTCCATCCCGCGCCATTGCAAAGGGCACGCGCGAACCAGACAGGATGGAACCATTGAGCGCCGCAAAAATCGAGATCATGGCGGCGATACTGACGGCTGCGGCGCCCGGCGCGCCCAGAATCCGGCGCATCATTTCAGCGGCGACGCGATCAGTGGAGGCGACCGTGCCCGCCGGCAGCACGTAAAAATACGCGAGATTTGTCAGCAGATAAATGGCGATGACCGTAATGGTGCCGAGTATGAGCGCCAGCGGCAGGTTGCGTTGCGGCCGGCGAACCTCGGACGCAACCATGGTGACGTTATTCCAGCCGTCGTAAGCCCACAGAGCGCCCACCAGCGCGGCGAAAAAGCCCAGAATGCCACCGGGCGCAGTGACCGCCGAATGATAATTCGCGGCGGTGCCGAGATGCGATCCCAAGCCGATCACGATGATGGCCGCGATTAAGCCCACCTTCAGCAAAGTGGTCGCCACCTGAACATTGCCACCCACGCGGACACCGAGGTAATTGATCAGGGCCAACACCGCGATCACTCCGATGGCGAGCAATTGGCCGTAGCGGATTTCGAGCGGTGATCCGCCCTCGCCGAGCGGCAGGGGGGTCACGATCCAGACCTGGCCGAGCTCCGGGCGGAAATTAGCCAGGTAAATGAAAAAGCCGGTGGCGAGCGTGGCAATGGAACCGCTCTTGGCAACCCAGGTCTGGGTCCATCCATATAAGAAGGCCCAGATCGGACCATAGGCTTCTCGCAGGTAGACGTATTCGCCGCCGGCCTCGGGCATTGCGGCTGCGAGCTCAGCGTAGCTGAGGGCGCCGAACAGCGACAGCAGTCCGCCAGCGATCCAGACCAGGAAAACCTTCGCGGGCGAGCCGACGTTCCGGATCATCGTGCTCGGCACCAGAAAAATGCCGCTTCCGATGACGGTTCCCACCACGATAGCGGCCGCGCTCCAAACGCCCAATTCTCGTTTGAGACCGTGTTTATCGAGCGCCAGCGGCTGGTTCATGATCGGGTTCCTTCAAGAATAGCGAGATTACGTAACCGGTCGAAAATGTTGCAGCCGTTCCGATGACGACGTACCAAGTGAAGGCGATATGCGTGGCCACGCGAACGTAGATCATCAGCAGCAAGCCCGCGATCATGGCGATCATGGCCGAGGTCTCGCGAACGCGCTTGGTCAGCAAGCCGAGCAGGAAAACGCCCAGCAGCGATCCATATAGGATAGACGCGATCGTAAGGCCAGCCTCGAGCACCGAGCCGACGTGACGCGCGACCAGTCCCACCAGGAAGAGAACAACGCCCCAGGCCACCGTCGCCCAACGCGCGACGCCAAGAAAATGTGCGTCACCAAGCTGCCCGGGATCGCGCCGGGGCGTTCGGCGAGTGACCAGCGGCTTATAGAAATCCATCACCGTGGTAGAGGCAAGCGCGTTGAGTGCGGCGCTCAAGTTGGACATACCGGCCGCAAGAATCGCGGCGATCACCAGTCCCGCGACGCCGGGTGGCAGGCTGTTCCAGATGAACAGGGGATAGATGGAGTCGGTCGATTGGGGCGCGGCCATTCCGGCGTCCGAATAGTGTACGAACAGAAGCACGCCGATGAACAGGAACAG
Organism: Bryobacterales bacterium; assembly: GCA_003166865.1. Lineage (GTDB taxonomy): Bacteria > Acidobacteriota > Terriglobia > Bryobacterales > Bryobacteraceae > Palsa-89. Next base: position 4,766 of record PMUP01000096.1, on the reverse strand, counting down.
CGCGAACTGGAAAAAGATGACGATCCAGCTCGAGAACAGGGCCGCGCGGCTCTGGCCCTCGGTTTTCGCCGCTAGGAGGCGTTGCACCATCAATTGCTCGGTTCCGTGGCTGGCCGTGGTGAGAAAGCAGCCGCCGATGATTCCGGCCCAGAAGCTGTAACTGCGCGAAAAGAATTCGGGCGTCCAAGCAAAGCGGAAATCGAAGACCTGGAATTTGTGAGCCTCAGTCGCGACGGCCGCGACATGCTCCCAACCGCCTGGGATCTGATGCAAAATGACCCAAAAGCTCAGCACCGCGCCCACTACATACAACAACATTTGAACGGCGTCGGTCCAGATCACGGCCGTCATGCCGCCCTCAAACGTGTAGAACAGCGTCAGGCACACAATCACCAGGATCGACACGAGCTGACCGGTTCCCAGCACGATCGCGACGATGATGGATATGGCAAACACGCGGACGCCTTCGGCGAGCGCGCGCAACACCAGGAACGTGGCTGCGGTTAGCCTTCGGATGCGCTCTCCGAAACGCCGCCGCATCAACTCATAGGCGGTGAACATTTCTCCGCGAAAATATTGCGGCAGGAACAGCGCGGAGATCACGATGCGCGCCAGCAGATAGCCCAGCACGAGTTGCAGAAACTGGAAGTTGCCGGAAAACGAAAGCGCGGGCGTGCCGATTACGGTTAGCGTGCTGGTTTCAGCCGACACGATGGACAGGGCGATGGCCCACCAGGGGGCATTGCGGCCGCCCAGGAAATAGTCCTTCAGATTGCGCTGGCTCTTGCGGAAATGCGCTCCGAACCAGGTGATGGCGATGAGGTAGAGCGCGATCGTTGCCAGGTCGAAGACATGCATGGGCGTTATTCCGGCCTCGGTTCTTGCCCCGGCTCTTGCATGGTCATGCAATGCAGCGTACCGAGGCCGAGGACTAAGTCGCCGCAGTAGATGCCGACGACCTCGCGGGAAGGAAAGAGCTTCGCGAGGGTGTTGAGCGCGATGCGGTCATTCGGATCGTTGAACGTTGGGACCAACACCAGGCCGTTCGCGATATAGAAATTCGCGTAGCTGGCCGGCAGGCGTTGGCCGGCGAAGTAGACGGGCGCGGGCATGGGGAGGGTCGCGACGCGCAGTCCGGTGCGATGGAGGATTTTCAGATTCTCGCGCAGCGTCTCGTCCAAAACTGTCACAATAGTTTTCTCATCCACGAAGCGCGCCACATCGTCAATATGGCCATGCGTGTCGTCGCCCGCGATTCCCTGCTTCAGCCAGATGGTCCGTTGAATCCCGAGATAATCGGCGAAGTATCGCTCCAGATCCGCGCGTCCGAGGCCGGGATTGCGCACCTGCACGGTTTCGCTGAGCAGGCATTCTTCGGTGGTAAGCAACAGGCCAGCGCCGTTCACATCGATGCTGCCGCCTTCGAGGACGATGCCCGGCTCAAATTGGCGTGTCACCTTGAAACGCTTGGCCACGCGGCCGGGGATGCGATTGTCGTCGCGCCAATTGTCGTACTTGGCCCAGCCGTTGAAGAGCCAATTGGTGATGGCGATCTCGCCTTTCTCATCGCGCACGAAGATGGGGCAATAATCGCGCGTCCAGCTTCTGTTAGTAGGCCAATAGAAGAATTCCACCGCGCACATGTCCACGGCACATTTTGCGAGGACACGCCGGGCGCTCTTTTCCAATGCGGCATCTTGGACCAGAATGCGGACCTTTTCCACGCGGGCCAAGCGCCGGACGATGTCGCCATACACCCAAGGAATCGGCGCGAACTTGCCCGGCCAATCCGTACGCTCGTGCGGCCAGGCGAGCCAGGTGGCTTCGTGCGGCTCCCATTCGGCCGGCATGCGCCACATTAATCTAGCCACCTTAATCCAACCACCTCAGTCCAACCACCGCTTCAGAATCGGTGCGTACGCGTCGATGCGGCGGTCGCGCAAAAAGGGCCAGCCGCGGCGAACCTCTTCCACGCGATGGGGATCGCATTCGGCCACGAGAATCTCTTCATTCGAAGTGGAGGCTTCAGCAATGACCTGTCCGAACGGATCGGCGACGAAGGAAGAGCCCCAGAATTCCAGGCCCTTGTCGGGAGGGCCTTCGAAGCCGACGCGATTCACGGCCGCCACATAAATGCCGTTTGCGATGGCATGGGCGCGTTGAATGGTTTTCCACGCGTCAAGCTGTGCGGCGCCGTTCTGCGCTTTTTCGGACGGATGCCAGCCGATGGCCGTCGGATAGAAGAGAATGTTGGCGCCAGCGAGGCTCGAAACGCGCGCAGCTTCCGGATACCACTGATCCCAACACACCAGCACGCCGAGGCGTCCGAAGCGAGTGTCGAAGTTCACGAAACCGAGATCGCCCGGCGTGAAATAAAATTTCTCGAAGTACAGCGGATCGTCGGGGATGTGCATCTTGCGATAGATGCCTTGCATCTCGCCATCGGCGCCGATGACTGCCGCGGTGTTGTGATAGAGGCCCGCGCTGCGCCGCTCGAATAGCGATGCGATGATCACAATCCCGAGCTCGCGCGCCAGGCGCCCCAGCGTTTCCGTGCTCGGCCCCGGAATCGGCTCGGCCAAAGCAAACAGCTCGGCGTTTTCTTCCCGGCAGAAATACTGCGAACGGAACAGCTCCTGAAGACAGACGATTTGGGCGCCTTGTCCAGCAGCTTCGCGAATGCGCCAGATGGCCTTCTCCAGGTTCTGGTTCGGGTCCAGTGCGCAGCTCATCTGCACCAGACCGACACGGAACTTCTCCGCGCTCAAAGATTCCATGACTCCCATTGTGCGTTACATGTAAAGCCCGCCGTTCACGTTTAGCACGTGCCCGGTGATGTAGCGAGCCTCTTCGCTCGCAAGAAAACACACGGCGGCGGCGACATCCTCCGGCTGCCCGATGCGCTTCAAAGCGATATGGCCCACCAGGTTATCCTTCAGCTCCTGCGATAATTTCTGAGTCATGTCGGTCTCGACAAAACCCGGCGCCACCGCGTTGACCGTGATATTACGGCTGCCCATCTCCTGCGCCAGCGCCTTGGTAAGTCCGATGAGCCCGGCCTTCGACGCGACGTAGTTGGCTTGTCCCGGATTGCCCATTTCGCCGACCACCGAAGAGATGTTGATGATGCGGCCCCAGCGCTCGCGCATCATATGTTGCAGGACCTGCTGAGAGGCGAGAAACGCTCCCGTCAGATTCGTCGCCAGCACGCTGTCCCAATCGTCTTTCTTCATTCGCAGCGCCAGCCCGTCCTTGGTGATGCCGGCGTTGTTTACCAGAATCGCCACCGGACCGAACTCCTTTGCGGTTTTGGCGAGCGCTTCATGAATGGATTCGGCATTGGCCATGTCGACGGTGACGGCAAACGCCTCGCGGCCTTTCGATCGGATCTCGGCGGCCAGCTCTTCCAACTGCGTGGTATTGCGCGCGGCGAGCGCCACGCGAGCACCCGCTTCCGACAGAGCCAATGCACACGCCCGTCCGATGCCCCGGCTCGCACCGGTGATGAAAGCGGTTCGATTTGTCATGAGCCTGAATATCAATCATAGTAAAACCTGTATGGCATATAGCGATCTCCGCGACTTCATCGACGCGCTCGAGAAGAAGAAAGAACTGAAACGGGTCTCGTTCGAAGTTGATCCCGTTCTGGAAATCACCGAATTCGCGGATCGCGCGGTCAAGAACGGCGGACCCGCGCTCCTGTTTGAGAAACCGAAGGGCAGCCGCGTTCCGGTTCTGATCAACGCGTTCGCGAGCACGCGGAGGATGGAGCTGGCGCTCGAAGTGGACTCGGTGGAATCCATCGCGCAACGCATTTACGAATTTCTCGAGATGCGGATGCCGGAAGGACTGATCGGCAAGCTCAAAATGCTGCCGAAGCTCGCCGAAGTTGGCGCGTTCTTCCCGAAGACGGTTTCGAGCGGACCTTGCAAAGACATCGTCCGCCACGACAACATTTCTCTGAACGAGTTTCCGATTCTACATTGCTGGCCGCAGGACGGCGGGCGATTCATCACGCTTCCGATGGTGTTCTCGCGCAATCCAGATACCGGCAAGCGCAACTGCGGCTGCTACAGGCTGCAGGTGTACGACGAGCGCACCACGGGTATGCATTGGCAGACGCATAAGCACGGCGCGGAGCATTATCGCCGTCTATTGAAGGAGGGCAAGACCGCTCGCATGGACGTGGCGGTAGCGATTGGCGCAGATCCGGCCACGATGTACTCGGCGATTTTGCCGCTGCCGCCGGACCTGGATGAAATGATGATGGCCGGGTTTTTGCGCGGCAAACCGGTGGAAATGGTGAAGTGCGAGATGTCGGATCTCGAGGTTCCCGCCAATGCGGAGATCGTGCTGGAAGGCTATGTCGAGATCGGCGAAAAGCGCATTGAGGGTCCGTTCGGCGATCACACCGGCTTTTATTCGCTCGAAGATGAATACCCGGTGTTCCACGTCACCTGCGTGACGCAGCGCAAGCATCCGATCTATGCGACGACCATCGTGGGGCCGCCTCCGATGGAGGACTTCTACATGGGCAAGGCGATCGAGCGCATTTTCTTGCCGCTGATGCGCCTGCAATTGCCCGAGATCCGCGATATCTCGATGCCGGCCGAGGGCGTGTTCCACAACCTGATCCTGGTGTCGATTCGCAAGTCGTATCCGCTGCACGCGCGCAAAGTGATGCATGCGATTTGGGGCCTGGGCCAGGCGATGTTCAGCAAATGCATCGTGGTGGTGGATGAGGACGTGGACGTGCAGGACGTTCG
>PMUP01000002.1 GCA_003166865.1 Bryobacterales bacterium | reverse complement strand
CAGGCGCATTGCCTGCCCTCCGGCGCCCTGCGGAACGGACCGCTGTGGGAGTTTGTTCAAAGCAAAGACTACTTGGTCTATATTTCAGACGACGAGAGCCCCGGCTTCCATCAGATCTATCTGGACGGCCGCAGCCAACCCGCCGATCCGAACCCGGCCTGGTACGGGCATTCCATCGGCCGCTGGGACGGCGACACACTCGTCGTCGATCGCATTGGGTTCGACAGCCGGGTTTATCTCGATCAGGAGTCACACTCGCATTCGGACAAACTGCACATCGTCGAGCGTTACCATCGCCCCGATCTCGGCCATCTCGAAATCGAAATCACGGTCGACGACCCCGGCGTTCTCGCCAAACCTTGGACGCAGAAGCGCGTCGCTGACCTCGCGCACGAAGAGATCTTCGAGTTCATTTGTACGGAGAACAACCGCGACGTCCAGCACCTGGTCGGCAAGTAAGGCCCGCTCGCGTTCAAATCTCGGGATAAAACTCGAAGAACGCATCGAGCGATTGCATCAACTGCTTGCGAATCTCGTCTTCGCCGCCCTCCAGCAGATGCATGGTCACTTGGGCCTTCTTTCCACTCTTGAGGGTGACTTCCGCGTCCCCGACTTTTTCAAGTTCGTCGGCCGGAAGCAGACGCATGCCGTAGATGAGGGCGAGTTTGGCCATGCCTCATTTTAGTGCACGCACCAGGCACAACTGTGGTCACTCATAGCCAATCCCCAACAAGCAAGAATCGGGTGGTAGGGACGGGCAGATTCGAACTGCCGACCTGTCGCTTAGGAGGCGACCGCTCTATCCAACTGAGCTACGTCCCCGAGATTGACGCTTAATTGATTCTAAAACACTTCAGCGTTCATCAATTTCTTCATTCCGTTATCTCTGCCACAAAACTGTATCAAAACTGTATCAAAACCCCCTTACGTCGTCAGAGCTGTATCAAAACTCCTCCCAAGTTCATTGGCCTGGCGGCTCATCTTCTGAAGTGCTTCTCGCTTCATCTGGAGTTTCATCTGAGAGTACTTCTTGAACACCTGTGAGTCCCCCTGACGAAGAAGCTGCGTGACCCATTCATCCGCTACGCCGCCGGCACTCAGCCGGGTAGCGTAGGTCGAACGAAGATCGTACAGCCGGAAGTACTGAACACCAGCTCGCCGCAGAGTCGTTTCCCAAACGTTCTTAAAGGTCTGCTGGTAGCCAAGCGGATTGCGATCACACGGAAACAGCCATGGCCCCGTTCCTGAGATCTCTAACTGGCTGCGGAAGGCCTTCACTGCGATCTCGGTGAGAGGAACTTCCGCCACACCGTTCGGAGTCTTCGATTCAGGAATCCAAACCACCGCGTTGACAAGGTCTACTTGGTCCTTGCGCATCGGCGTCAACTCCTTGTACACCCGCAACCCAGTTTCCGTGATGATTCGAATCACGTTGGCCAGGTACGCTGGTGCAAACGCCTCAATACACAGTTGCTCCGACCACGTAACGTAGTGCGGACGAAAGAGGCCTTTGAGCGACGTGGGAAACTCCACCGCCGCACAAGGATTTGCAGGGCACAGCTTTTTCTTCACGGCAACGCTAAAGATGCGCCGCAGAACTCGGAATTCTTGATGAACGGTTGTCGGTTTGACGATTCCAAGCTCGCGGTAACCAGACGAAGTATGCACCCGATTCCGCTGACGGAGCCGCCAACGTAGATACCGCTCAATGTCATCGGCATTGATCTCGGCTAGCTTCTGCTCACCGAATTCCGGTTTCAAGTGCTTCAGCGCCATGATATTTGCGTGGTGGGTCATTGCCGCCCGAATAGGAGGCTGGGAGTAGTTCTCCAGAAAAAAATCCACCCATCGATTGAACAATAGTTGTTCACCTCTGCGAATGGTCTGCAGAGTGTTTTGGTCTCTGGCTTGCAAACGTTCGCGCAGTTTCTGCTGCGCTTGTTGCCAGTCATCGGTGTTGGTCGATTCCAGGTACCGTTTGCCATCACGATCTCGGTACCGCATCCACCAAATTTTGCTGCCAGTTCTCTTGTAAAGTACGCCGTCATGCTTACTCGGTCTTGCCATTCCCAATCTCCTGTTTGAATTGAGCGCGGAAGGGCTCTAACTCCGATTTCAAGAATCGAATGTTGCGGCCCATCACGCGGAGATGGGGAATCTGCTTTCGCTCAACCCAAAGATACACTGTTTGGGGGCTGACGCCAAGGAACACTGCGGCCTCCCGCACGCGGATCGGCAATTCGTTGATAGTAGAGCGGAGTGGCGCATTGATCGTCGCGTTCATAAAGAGTCCTGGCACCGGTGCGGCGCTCAACTCTAAGGGAACGGTGGGGCTAATTCGGGACACGCAGCCGACGGCGCAACTGCCACAGTGGCCCGGAGGAACGTCGTCATCCTCCGTCAAACTAGGTTTCTGCCGGTGGGATCGCCATCGCCGTGGATGGTCCGAATATCGAAGGTCTTTTCAAGTGCCCGTCGCGCCTGGGCGAAAGGGTCTCGTATAGGTTGGTCGGCCACGCGTGGCGGTTCGGGTGATGCTTCTTGCGCCACCGGTGTTTGTAGAGCGGCGCCAGTTTGTCGGAGAAATGCTTCTAATGCCGCTGTCTTGCGGTCGGCCTCTTCTCTGCGGCGGAATCGCCTCTTATAGGAACTCAAAGTAGCACGCGTGACTATTACGCCTTCCTCCTCAAGCCATTCGCGAATACTCTTCAGACTCTGACCACCGGCCAGGGCTCCTTCAATCTCCGGCCACAATGCTCGAATCTGTCCCGCTTTGGTAAGCGGCTTTTCCTCGCGTCGCGCCGCGAGGCGGTTTCGGGCTTGAGTGACCCATTTCCCGCTTCGTCTATTCGAGTCATTTCCTTCCGTCCGCACTGTCATTTGTCGGCCCGTCGATGTTTAGCGGTCCTACCACTACGGGAATGCCGGAGGGAGTTTGGGACAGGAGTTTAACAGAAAAGCAAAAGGCGGCAGATTGTGGCAATATGTGGCATTTTCGGTGGCAGGTGGCACGCGTGAGGCGTTTGGTGTCAAAAGGTGGCCAATTGCGGCACCGACTTCACTCCGAGCAACCACTTTCCACCAACAAACACGGGTAGTGGAACATAANNCACGTCTTCGTCCGCCACTCGTCGGACGCCCTCCTTTTTCGTGCCAGTAGTGTCCCAAGGGCCCCATCTCATACCCATTGAAGGTGGAGGGACGGCTGATGCCGAGACGAACGATCCGACTTACCGCCGCAATCGATGAGCGAATTGACTCCGCCGCAAAGCAGCGAGGCTACTCTAGTCCGAGCGCCTTTCTTCGAGCGGCCATCAAGAAAGAATTAGTCGAGCGCGCGGAGGGAACCGCTTCAAGTACGGAGGAGATTGTCGGATGCATCAGGGAAGTACGGCAGGACATTCGCCGTCTTGAACGAGCGCAACAGGCGTTATTCGCATTGGTAGACAGCCTCGCGAAGGTGTTCCTGACCTGTGTACCCGAGCCACGTGGGGCGGCCATCGAACAGGCTCTTTCGGAAGCGCGAAACCGCCACGCCCGGCTGCTCAATAATGCGGGCCACGCGATGCTCAGTGACTCGCTCGTAGCGATGGAGGACTTGATGAGCCGTGGAGAATAATAAAGACAAAGAGCGGGAGTTCCGGCTTCGGCCACGCAAACCGGCGGCGCGGGGTGAGCGCCGGGTTTACGCGTCCGCGTACAAGATCATCATGCATCATGCCCGCATGAGCGGCGTGCGGAAGGGCCGCGTGGCTGGGTTCGGCACCGCCGCGACGCACGCTCGCCCTTATTCTCAGCGCTGTGCGGTACGTGTCCTGTATTCAAAGAACACCAGTAAAGGACAGTGGCGAGCCCATGGGCGCTACGTTGCTCGTGAGAGTGCCACTCACGAGGGTGATCCAAGGGCCGTGGGATTTAGTACCAGCAAAGAAGGCATCGACATCGCTACGCGGCTCGAGGATTGGCAGATCGCGAGCGACGAGCGAATGTGGAAGTTGATTGTCTCTCCCGAGTTTGGCGACCGAGTGGACCTGAGACGCCTGACTCGCGATCTGATGTCAGAGATGGAAACAGATCTTGGGACGCCGCTCGAATGGATTGCGTCGGCGCACTACAACACCGAGCACCCGCACGTCCATATCGCACTGCGAGGTGTCGGCGCGGAAGGACATCCGGTTCGCCTCAGCCGGGATTACGTCCGGGGAGGCATCCGCGAAATCGCCGAGAATCTGTGCACGCGGCAACTTGGGTATCGCACCGAGTTCGATGCGGCCGACGTGCAGCGAAGGGAAGTCCACCAGCACCGCTACACATCGCTTGATCGCATCATCCAGCGCGATGCTGACAATACCGGTGAGGCAGACTCCCTGTTCTTCACGGTCACGAAGGACCCTAGCCGAGCCGGACTGGGACCAAGGATATCGCTCGTGGAACGGCGTGCGGCAGAGCGGCTGATGGTTCTCGCGTCGATGGGGCTGGCCGAGTCCACCCGCCCAAAGAGCTGGCGTGTACGGCGGGACTTCGAAAAGGTCCTGCGAGCCATGCAGCGCAGTGCTGACCACCAAAAGACATTGGCAGCACACGGGGCACTGATCTCCGATGAGCGGCTACCGCTGGCGATTCTAGATTTTCGTGAGCTAACAACCTTAGAAGGCAGGATCTTAGTGCACGGGGAGGAGGAAAGCTCTGGTCGCAGTTACCTCATGCTGGAAGGAACGGACGTGCGAGTCCACTACATCCACTACACGCCGGAAATGGAAGCGGCACGAAATCGCGGTGGCCTGCAAACGAATTCGTTCATTCGGCTTCGAAAGCTATTTTCGGACGGTCGCCCGGCGCTGGAGATCGAGGAGTTCGGCGATGCAGAGTCAATCTTGCGCAACAAGCGCCACCTTCGCGAGACCGCGCAACGCCTAATCTTGCGTGGCGTGAACGCTCAAGATGACGGTTGGGATGGATGGCTTGGTCGTTATCAGAAGGCGCTTGAGGAAACGGCTTCCGCGCTCGAACTCCAACGTTCCACGAGGGAAGCCGAGCGCAAAAAGAGGCGAGACCTTGGCCGCTAAGCAGAACAGCAGTCTTTCGGACCTCGCAGATCGCCTGCCCGGTCAACAAGGCTGCCAGCCAGCTCGTGTCAATTCTTTTCGCCTTGGATATAGGTTGCCCAAAGAATGACGCCGAACAGGCACAGCGCATGACCGGCCTGGAAGGGGATGCTGAAATTCGTCGCTAGTTGCTTCAGCATGCTCCTCATTGCCGAATTCACGTGAGAATTATGTTCCCCTCCGGCACTGGCGGGCTCAGGAGAGTCGCGGACTGCGTCGTAGATTACGCCGCAGTTGCGAATCCATCGTCCAACCACTCGTCGACGCTGCGATTGGCACGGTCAGCCCGTTGCTGACAGTGGATACATAGCGCCGCCCACGGTACTGCAGCAAGCCGCTTCTGTGAAATCGACTCCTCGCACTCGAGACATACTCCGTATCCGCCCTGATTGATGCGAGAGATCGCAGCTCGAATCTGGCGAGCCAGCGTTGCGTTCCGATCGAGACCGACAGTCGCCATTTCCCGTTCCAGCGCCCGCTGCGTTGTGTCGAGTGGATCGGCGCTCTGCTCGACGGCAATGGCGTCTCGCAAGCCCTTGGTTTGAGTCACCTCGCTCAACTTCGTTTGCAAGGCCTGCATTGGGTTTCCAAGTCCATCTGTCATTGCTTTTTCTTCCTCGTCGGCAAGCTGTGCAAACGAGTCGCCAAAGCTTAAACACCCGAAGAATGCCTCGGCACCCGTATGTACCGGCTGTATCGACAGGGATTGTGCGATGTTGCAGAATGGCTACGGTCGAAATCAAGTTGCTGGGCAGCCACCAAAGCGGTATTTGGCGTCCGCATTTGCAGATCCTGGTCGACGTACAACCAGTCGTTGCGGTCTGGGTTGCCGACGGTCCCTGGCGGGAAGCACTCGCGTACGACTTGCCGAAGACGTCAGTGAATGCAGGAGGAATAGTAGAAGGCGACCGACGCCGTATTTGGCGTCCGCGTCTGGCCCTCGCGTCAGATTTTGAGCTGTTGAAATGCTTTGCTGCCCGTTCGAGCTCTTGAAACTCCTTTGAATCAAGAAAAGCGTGGATCGTCGTCGTGCGTAGACGCTGGCACCTGAATTGCTTTCTAAACGAGCGAGTGAGCAGGCGGGATAGCTCGAGATGCAGTGCGAGATCATCTTGGAACAGATTGGAGATACGTATGTCGAACGGTGAGAAAAGAACTTGCGCACACGTACCTTGCCGTTGTGTGGTGGCGGCAGGTCAAACGTATTGCAGTAAGTTTTGCGAAGAGGCAGGATCAGAGGACGTTGAGATCGCGTGTCAGTGCGACCATCCTCCTGCTTGTCCGCTTACAGCCATGGAACCCATGGTCGCTTAGATAAGGGCGGTGCGCACGAACCATCGGATAGGAACCCCATGAACAACGAAGTGACACACAACGGAGACCTCGAAACGGTAAGTCCGGAGTTCAATAACCGTCCTCGTTCCGGCGCGAGGCTTCTCCAGCAAGTTGGCTTTAAGCTGCAAAACAATCGAACCCTGCGCAGCGCCAAGACGAGCGCTCGAAAGGCGGCGGACTGGATACACGAGCACTCGCTGAAAGACGTCGCCGTCGGATTCAGTGGAGTCCTCCGTCAAAAACCGGAAGCCGCGCTGGTGGTCGCGGCAGTAGCTGGGTTTCTGATCGGGCGCTCTTTGCGGCGACGCTGAACCAAAGGAGACTCTCATGAGCGATCGATCCGAGACTGAGAATCAAACGACCGCCGAAGCATTCCGTAGCGTCATCCGCGACGTGCAGGACCTTTTGCGTGCAGAGGTGCAGCTCGCCAGAACCGAGGTCTCCGAGAACGTCGATCGTGCGAAAAGGGCAGGCGGCCTGATAGGCGGCGCGGCCGCCGTTGGCCTATTTGCTGGAATGAGCCTCCTCGCGACCTGTATCGCGGCACTCGCCACTGCCATGGCCGTTTGGGTTGCTGCCCTGATCATGACCTTGGTGTTGGGAGGCGCCGGCGCGTTCCTGTGTTCCTGGGGAATAGCCAGATTGCGGAACCTCCACCCCTTTCCCGAACACACCGCAGAGACCGTTAGGGAGGACATCGAATGGGCGAAACAGCGGAGCAGATAAGAATACGAATCGCGCAGACGCGCAACCGTCTCGGCGAAGATCTGAACGCCCTCGAATACAGGGTAAAACAGGAGACGGATTGGCGCTTTTATTACAGCCGCAACCCTTGGGCTTTCGTCGGTGCCGCGTATGGCCTCGCGCTGCTCGCGGGAATCGCGTTCGGCAGTAGGCGGTCCTGACTTAATGAAGTCTACGGATTCGAAGAATGCAACCTTGGTCCGCCGAATCCGCAGGAATCGAAGAAGAGGAGAAACGGCGACCAGTGCTCATAAACCGGCGCACGATCCGAATCGAGTGGGGAGACTGCGATCCCGCAGGTATCGTGTTCTACCCAAGGTATTTTGAGTGGTTCGCTGCCTGAGCGGCGGCTCTCTTTGAGGCCGCTGGTTTTCTTAGAGGATATCTAGTGGCTAGACAGGGCATGGTTATCCCGATGGTTGGATACGCGATCCAGGTTTCTGACCCCGTTCCGATTCGGGGATGAACTGACGGTCGAGACGACGATCACGCGCTTCGGCCGAAGCAGTTTCGATGTTCAACATAGGATTCTGAAGGACGCGGATCTCGCCGTGGAATGCTCGGAGACCCGGGTGTGGGTCCGAATCGATCTCACTGGTCAAGAGGGGCTGAAATCGCAACCGATTCCGGAGGCCGTAATTCAGGCACTCTCGCAAAACACGAAGTGAGCCGGGGCCGGGAACCTCCCATCGGCTGCGACGTGGGTGTCGCTTACCTCCGGGCCAGGTACGGGTGACCTATAAGATCGAACCTGAGCACACCCGCGATTGGCTGACGCACGCGTTCGAGCCCAGCGCAGGCGGGCATTCCAGGGATGAAACCAACCCTCGCGACGGACGCTCTAGCAGGGTTGCGGAAAAACGGTCTAGAAGCTGTTCAGACGCCCGCTTAACTTCCCCACATCGTAAGAAGCGCCGTGATCACCTCCCTTTGCTCACTGGGCAGCGCCGGGGTTCGCAATAAAGATTATCGATCAGTCGAGTTTTGCCAATCCATGCTGCTAGCGCAGCTCGCACTGGTGCATTCACGACGTCGACGGGTCGAATTGTATCCGGATCTACTAACTCGAAATATTCAAGCTTGATTTCCGGGACACTCTGTAGAACTTGTGCAGCCCCCCTCTTTGATGGCGGCAGCGGTCCGCTGTCCATAAGCGATCGACTGGCGGACGGCCAGCAAAGTTCTGTAAAGACATGGCGCGAGGGCCCGCTGTTTCAAACTCAAACGTCGGTTTCGTGAGCTCATCGCGAGGCCGTCACGTTCTCGCACCGTCGATACGCCAACCACCTGTAATGGGATGTTCAGGTCGTGCACAAGACGTCGTACGATTTTCTATCGTCTCCTTTTAGTGATCACCTAGAGTCGTCGTCTATCGTGATCGTTAAGCTCTAATTCAGGCGATCGTCTGACGATACGAACGAAGGCAATAGGCATGCCATCACTGTTCGCACAAAAACATTAAGCACCAATAAATACGCCTTGGCTTGGGCAACCGGGTGGGTAGTTTTCGCGCGAGCCGATATTCTGGGTTTTTGAATAGAAGGTTAGTCCCAAGCCCGGGACCGGCCCGCTCGTTGCGATTCACCAGCCGTGGTGAATTGCTTGACAGCGCTTTTCGCCCCATCCTCCGTGCCATTGGCCTCCTCCGAATCGACCGTGTAATAGTAAGTTGTCCGCGGCTTGAGGTTGTCCAGGCGCACGCGGAAAACTGTCGAGGCGTGGTCCGGGTTCAACCTGATAGGAGATTTCGCAGTCTCGCTCAGGTTCTTGGGATCGGTACCATAGTGCACGACACCGTAATGCTCGGGCGAGGCTCCGGGGTTGTTAGTGGTCCACCTTATTATCGTCAGAAATTCCTTGGTCATTTCGATCGCTGGCCCTTGAGTAATCTGGACGCGCGCGGCTCGTGGAGTAGTTGGACTTACTTGAGCACCTATAGGGTTTGAAGTGAGCAGACAGGTGACCGCAGCTGTGACTGCGAGCTTCAGTAGCAACGTGTTCATGTTCAGATCTCTTGCGAAAGTTTTATTCATGTCCGGCAATGCGATTAACCCGTGCGTTTTGAACTACGGAATCGGCGGACTAGTGGCCGGCGGCGCGCTGCAGATCACCGATGCACAAGACGGAAGGGGCGGAGTTGGTATAAGGCTCCCATTACCTTGCCTCGAAGGCGAACAATTGGGGTCCGTGACAGGGTTACAGGTCATGCACGTACCTGTAAAGACATCGATGTTGGGGTAAGGTCTCGTAAATCCGTCCGTGAGTGTCTCAAGGAACGCAACGATCTGGTCCTCCTCCTTATCACTCAGGCCGAGATTACCGGAGGTCATGTCGATATTGTTCTTAACTTCGGGCATAGGCCAGCAGGTCACTTTTTCGATCGTTCCGGGCGGGCAGTGTCCGGAAGTGACCGGGAACGCAAACTTGTCGCGCGTGTTGTAAAAGTGTACGAGTTGCTTTAGGCTCTTGAAATAGCCGTTGTGAAAGAACCCCTTCTGGAAGTAAGGTCTCGCGCCGGCTTCGGTGGTGGGACACTGTGGCGGTGTCATGGCCACATCGCGCGCACTCGATACCTGCATCTGGCCGTCGACACTTGGTGCGGATTGTGTCCAATTCGAGTTCGGGTTGGGCGCCGAGCCAAAGCCGCTCCTGAGGAAAGTTCCTAAACCCAAATCTCTGTAGCCGAAGCCATAGGGATTTCCGACGAACCCTAAGGAATCCGGGGTGGTCTCATAATAGAAAGCATTCCTGGGATTCAGAGGCACACCTTCATTGGATGAACCGAAGCAGGTGAACAGCGGGTTCACCGTGGCCGCCGAACCGGTGTCGTTTTGATTTGGTTTCAAAGTGGTTCCTCTTCCATCCAGGTGACAGGAATTGCAGTTGCCTTTGCCATTGAACAGCTCGAAACCCGCCATCTCGTCAGCTGTCAGCTTATACTTACCAGCCAGGAACGCGTCGAATTTAGATGAGAAAGGGCTAACCTGCACGGACTGTTCGTATGAGTCTATAGACTGCCCCCAATGACCATACGCGGCGTTAGCTTTGGTACGGTCTTGGGGAGTTAGGTCGATTGGCGTCGTGTTCCCCCGGAATGTCGAGGCCCCGCCAGGAATGTCACAAATGGCCTCGGTGTTTCGTGGAAACTTGATGTCTAACGAGCCGGCGCCCCACACTAGTTCAAAAAGAGGTCTGTACGCGGCGGTGGTAAGGCGGAATGCCACGCAGGCAGTGTCGGGGAAGCCCATTTCCTGAGTATCGACGGGAGGACCTTGCGCCTGTTCGGCGTCTGGATTCCTTAACAGAACTCCGGTTGCGCGTGAATCATAAAAGTTTCCGCCAAAGAAGAGACCTTGTGTTTGGTTGTACTGCAGTACGGGAAAGAACGGAGCATACGCATGTCGCTGTGGCGTCCGCTTGCCGACGCGAAAATGAGCGGTTCCGGGATAAGCGATGATAGTCAGATTCACCGACGGGATGGGTCCGCCAAATCCGGCATACGGCATGTGGCAAGACATGCACGCTTGATTTCTGTTGGGCGACATGTTCCTGTCGAAATTCATAAGCTCACCGAGCGTCTCTATCGCCTCAGTTCCGGTATTCTGCAAGGTTGGCGGCTGACCTCTCACAATCGGGAGCGCTAAGGCGTGCCATCGTTCAAGTGCTCGGTTTTCGACGAGATCTACCTCCCGCAGAACCCTCTCTACTTCTGAATTCAAGTCGCCCGGCAAGATACCAGGCGGGTAGGGATTGTAGGCGGACGTCATTCCCTTCTTATCTTCCTTGTTGCGTTGTACCGCTGACGTACAGGAAGACGACAGCACTGCTGCGATTCCGGCCGCGCAGATTGTTACCGTGCTAATCGACTTGGTTGGTTTCATCGCACATCCCCTTCCTAGGCTGTGCTCAGGACTCATTTCTTGGCGGTCGGTTGGACCGACTTTTCTGAATTAC
Organism: Bryobacterales bacterium; assembly: GCA_003166865.1. Taxonomy (GTDB): domain Bacteria; phylum Acidobacteriota; class Terriglobia; order Bryobacterales; family Bryobacteraceae; genus Palsa-89. The sequence continues at coordinate 20,950 of PMUP01000002.1, read as the reverse complement.
AAGTTTGTATCAGGGTTCTGCGCTTCATCACTCGCGGGCTGAGTGAGCAATCCTCGCCTCAATGTTCGCAGTCGTTTGCAGACCCGGTGCAGCGCTGGTGGCACGGTCTGCTAGCATTAAACCCTCAGGAACGCGAGCAGGTCGGCATTGATGAGGTCCGCATGAGTAGTGCACAAACCATGCGGCGCTCCGGGAATGAGCTTCAGTTTTGCACCCTTGACCAATTTTGCAGCGAGAACCGATGCGTCATTCACCGGCACAATCTGATCCGCCTCGCCGTGGATAAAGAGAGTTGGTACATCGATCTTTTTGAGGTCCTCCGTAAAATCGTCTTCTGAGAATGCCTTCACGCACTCGTAAGACCCAATGATGGAAGACTGCATGCCAAGTCGCCAGAACTCTTCCTGGACCCCTAAGGAAACCTTTGCATCCGGCTTGTTGTAGCCAAAAAACGGAGCGCTCACATCCTTGTAAAACTGAGCGCGATTCCCGGCAATACCACTGCGGATCCCGTCGAAAACAGAGAGCGGCAAGCCACCGAGATTCTTCTCTGTCTTTAGCATCAACGGAGGCACTGCGCCTATGAATACCATTTTCGCGAGGCGCTTTGTACCGTGACGACCCACGTACCGCGCGATTTCACCGCCTCCCATGGAATGGGCAACCAGCGTGACATTCTTCAGATCCAGCGTTTCGATGAGTGTGGCCAGATCATCCGCGAACGTATCGTTGTTATAGCCGGTCCAAGGCTGGCTCGAGCGGCCGTGGCCACGACGGTCATGAGCGATGACACGATAGCCCTTCTGACCTAGAAATAGCATCTGTGCGTCCCACGCATCCGCATTGAGCGGCCAACCGTGCGAGAACACGACCGTCGATCCCGTCCCCCAGTCCTTGAAATAGATTTTCGTTCCGTCTTTGGTAGTGATCATGTTCATGTCAGTTTCTCCTTGGTTATTCCCATCCGGGGCAGCACCGCCGCCAGGGTTTGCTTGATAGGAAAGTGACTCTTTCACCAAACCGAAAGCGGTCACCATAACCGCACCGCCAACAATCAGGTTGCGGCGCGACGTCTCAAAGGGTCCGCGCTTGGCTTGGTCCCTCACCTCTAATAAGTCCTCCCCACGTAGTGGGTTCTTCCCGGATAACATTGCTTCTCCTTTCGTGACCCTTAGATCACACTCTTCTACGGAGCGGACGATGTAGCTTGTTCGCTCAGAGCCGGAATCGCCACGACCGGCCGGCCGTTCTCGCTAAGGAGTCGTCCAAGCGTCTGGGCGACGCGGCCGGCACCGACGATTCCAATGGGGTCCACAGGGTCACTCATAGGTTCGGCTCCTTTCTGCAAGAAATGGGACCTCATCGAAAAAGAGGCTGGTTCTCGTCTCATCTGTTCAGACCTCCCAACACCCGTAGTTGCGACGCAACCGACGGCGAGCACCATTACCCGCAGAAATGGGGTATCGTGACGCTCTGTCTGGCAGGTGGTCCATCTTGCTCCCAGCACAACTTCTCCGCACGCGAACGACGGCCCGGGCATCGCCGAGAGTTTCAAGAGGCCCTGGCGTCGGCCGATCCGCCAATTCCACTCGCCTAATTCGGCGCTAGAGACACCTGGGCCCCTCCCTTCGCGGCTGGATGCCTCAAGGTGGACGCGGATGCTGCTACATCGGCGCTCACCATCACAAAGTAGGAGATGGAAGGCTGCAAAGCCTCGCTCTCCTGAAGCACAACTCGATCAATCTTCATTCACTCAGCTCCCGAGCGAGTTGCGCTTCACCTCAATAGGCTACCTGGCTTTCGCCGCCGCAAACCTCAGACCGACACCCGCGCCAATTGACAAAAGGCCGACCAAACCAATCAGAGGCAAAGGACTTGCGGTTGTAGGCAATGTTGGAGGCAGCGGGGCCTCACCCGACACAGCAAACACCTCTGCAATCTCGACTTCCTCTCCTGTTGGCTTTTGTGCTTTTAAGGGAGCCTGGCTCATAGCTACTATGTGGGGCGCTTTAACGGTCGCGGCGAGTTTTATTGTGTTCGCAGCGAACTCGGCCGGCATCGATGGTACTGGAGTGTTGTTTGCTTTGGCTAACGCAGTTGCCTTCGGCTTCGGATATACGAAGTCGCGGCCATAGTTCTCGCCGGGATAGAACCACGCCTTGACAGCCTCGGGCGATGCAGCAGTCCGCTCCTCGAAGGTGATAATTGTCTTACCCGCAGGTTTGATCCGGTAGTCTGGGATTGCCAGGAAAGTTCCGTACAGATGTGTCTCGTCCTTGTTGAACACCTGTACGATGTTCCGGTCGGACGATGAATCTGCCAGCTTGAATACGTAGGTTCCCGCCGACAGCACTTGGCCCGGAATCTCAACCGGACCGCTGAAGGTGAACACGGTCTTCTGGTCAAAGTCATCGGCAGCGGCGCGCTGGACGATTCCGCCCAGTAATCCGAGGCCGACAAAAAGCATAACTCTCGTTTTCATTCGATTCATTTTCTATCGTCTCCTTTTAGTGATCACCTAGAGTCGTCGTCTATCGTGATCGTTAAGCTCTAATTCAAGCGATCGTCTGACGATACGAACGAAGCAATAGGCATGCCATCAGACGGCCCATTGTTAATCAACAGTTTGGTGCGAAGACTTGGGATCTGGTGCGCCACCGTGTCGACATCAATGTCATGTGGAAGTGACCACGGCTGCGGGCGGCGTCTCGATGACCTCGCCGATGGGTTCGCGGAAGCGCTGTCTAACGACAGCAGCCTCACTGCCGCTGGGTACGCTGGTCGATTTGCGGCCTCATGACCGTCATCGGAGGAGTCGGCCACACCCTACCTTTCGTCATTGGCGAATTCCAGTTAGCCGTGATTGACGCTGTTCTGGTGGTCGTTATCGAACTCGGCGTCATCTCCTGGGTCCGTCACCGCGACATGGACCCTGCAACGCTCGGCAGGACTGCAGACCGGATTGGGTGGTGTTCTGGTGTGCCTAATGGGCATGTTGATCGGCAACGCCAAGGCGGGGGGATAGGTGACTTCGGTTTCTGGAGAAGAGCGCTAGCTCATTTCGACGCAGATTGCGGCTGGGACCAGATGAACGATGTGAGAAATTATGTGCTTGCGGTAATAAGAGTGACGAAGGATAGTAGTAGCGACCGCAACCGGAGCTTCGCGGCAGAGAACATGATCGATTCCATTCCGCATGCCGGTCTCGTCCCGCTCAGAAATTATCAAGTCCTCCGGATTCCTCCAGCCGATTCTCCTGAACCATGAGCGTGGGAGCGGATAAACGCTCCATCTTGGTCTCTGGCGTTGTCTGAAGGGTCTGGTAACGCGAATCGGATTCTATTTGTCGTCGGAGGGCACCCAACCTGTTTCTTTGTGAGCCCATCCCACCGTACTTGCGAGCGCCGAAGTATTGGTGCCAAGATCCTTTTCTTTGACAACATCGTTCTCTGTGATGATGAACGTCATCACACCAGACGACCTATACTCAGCCGGGTAAGCGACGAAGCCGAACCCGCCAGCAGTCTTGCCATCTGTTCGCGGTTTTGCCACGACACGAAAGTAGTAACCGTGGATCAGGACTGGCTCGCCGCTCGCGGATCCGCTCGCCGCTGCCAACACCAAATTCGCAAGAGCGCTGTCTACCTGACCCTCAGCCTTCTGATTTGCGAGAAACTGTCTTTCGGCGGCCACGAGTTCGTGACAGATCAAAATGGCCCTGAGTTCGTTCTCGCCGATTCGTCTGAATAAGACTTCCTTCAGACCAGTGTCCGGATCGAAGCGCCAGGAGCCGTTCTTCTCAACGAGCGGGATAGGGAACGGCCAGTTCTCGGACCCGATATACAGGGTCACCGATCCGTTGGCGTCCCGACCCAGACGGTGCATCTCCTGGTATTTTTGGACGAACATTTCGCGGTCGAGCCGATCTCGGGCCTCATTGCCAGAGGCGGTGAGCTCCGACGGCCCGCCCAGGATATTTGCGATGACCTCACCATTGTTGCTTTGCACGGCCTGGAAAAGTGCCTGGCCGGCCTCCGCGGACGACGGAAACGTTGTCCGAGCAGATTGTTGAGCAAGCCCCTGGCGAGCGCCGCCAAACACCAACATCACAAGGATCGCCAACGGGAACGTCGCCGATCGGACGCGTTCCGATAACTTTCTAAAACACAGGTTGATCATGTTCATCATTTCTCGTTTCTCGGCTTGCATCACCTCGCGCGAACTATCGCCGACCTCCGCCGCCGTGGAAACCCCCGCCGTGGAAGCCCCCGCCGCGGAACCCGCCAAAGCCCCCGCCGTGAAAACCGCCAAAGCTGGATTGGCCCCGAAAGGAACTGGATCTCGCAAACTCCCCATGATTGAAGCCGCTGAAAGCGCTGGAACGCGTTCCTTCCAATGTGCGCGAGGCGGTAGAACGACCGAAGTCCTCCCGGTTCGGTCGAAAACTACCACGATTGACGATGCTCCGGCTATGCGAGATGTACGGGTTGTGGTTGTAGACGCCCCTGCCGCCGCGCCAATCGTATCCCCAACCATTCCATCCCCAGCCAAACCCAGCGAAGAGTCCAACACCGAAACCCAATCCCCAATAGACTCCCGGACCATCCCAAAAAAGTCCCGGATACGGATACCAGCCGGGGAAAACAGCCAGCGGATCGCCGTACACGAGCCAGGGATCGTATTGCGGCACGTACACTTCGTCGGGCGCTGCCGGTTGAATGACGATCGTTTTGTTGTTATTGCTTACGGTCTCCTGGGCGGTAGTCTTCAAGTTCCCGGCCCGCTGCGCCCGCTGACGCATGGTTTGAATCGCCTGATTCAGGGCCTGCTGCTGGTTGATAGAGGCGTCGCCGAGTTCAGATGTCCACGCGAGATTCTGATTCATATTGGCGAGCACCGCGGGGAACTGGGTTAGGGCTTTAACACCGGGATCCCAATGTTCTTTGTTCACCTCTTTCGCCAGCTTCTCGCCTTCAAGGTGTTTGTGCTTGCCCATCCACTCCTCAGCCTTTACGATTTGGTCCGGATAGGTTGCGGCCGCCAGGATCTGCGCGATCAATGCGTCAGGATACAGGGCGATGGGCGCTACGAGTTGTTGCAATTGTTCGGGACTCTCTTGCGCGGCCTGAGGCGGCGACGGTGAAAGTAACGGGTCGGCCTGATAGGCGAACCCGTCTCGTATACCCATGAGCAGCAGACACAAGGAAAGGACCAGTGCCATGCCCTGTTGAAGCGATTTCATAATGAGCTTCTCCTTCATGCTTCTTTGCGAGGGTTTTTATTTGCCCGCGCCCGGGGGGAAGTGATCGAACATCTTCTGTACACCTTTGTCGAGGCCCCTGATGTTTTTGTCGGACTTGTTCGAAAGTGTGTCGCTGGCCGACCCCCGCCAGAAGAGTTTCTTGGTCTTCGTATCGAACAAATCGACAACGAGCGTGCCGACCTTGTAGTGTTCGACGTTTGTGGTTGCATCGCCGAATCCACCTCCCCCTCCGAATCCACCTCCCCGGCCAAATCCACCTCCCCACCCCCAGCCGCCCCCGAAGCTGTCGTAGTAGGTGTTGAGAGTGCGGTGATCTTTTGTCATCTCCATCGCCACGATTGAGACATCGCCGCCCGATTCCACGGGTGTCCAGCCTTTCGTTGCCAGAGCCGCGTTGACGGCTTCCTTGATCCGGTCAATCCACAGCGAATTTTGGGTTTGGACCTTCTCCCAGGAGTAGGTTTTGTATCGACTAAAGTCCGCGCCGCGATCATAGTCAGTCTGCACCTGCTGCGCGAATAGCGCGGTCGCAGATAGAAGCACGATCCCCACGGAAGCGAATATCGTACGTTGTAACTTCATGAGTGTCACCTTTCGTTTGAGTCTCTGATCTATTCCGCCTGCATAGTATGCAATCGAGGGTCCAAGGGCTGATTACCGAACCACCCAAGTATGAAGGGCGACTAGTGGAGTGGGGACCGTTCATTGTGTTATCGCCGTTGCAGGAGGCGTGCGAGATTACAAACAGTGTAAGCAGGACGCCGAAGAGTGCCGTGGCACAAATCACGAACACGATTCCAGCTCGGATTCGTCTTGCAGCATGCGGCGATGAAGCCGCTTTCACTCGCGAGCGGAGTACTCTGTCTTGTGCGATCAGCGCGCTTTCCATATCGTCGCCCCACGGAGGCGGTACATGCCTATCTTTATTGGTTGAATCATTCATAGCCCAAGTAGGTGTGCACAGAGTTCCCTTCGGAGGCGCGTGAATTCGATAATCGATTGGAGCCTTGTCGCGAAGCGCAAGCGTCCAGATCAATGCCACCGAGCCCTTTGACGCCCGCTGCTGCCAGGGTCCCGGCGAATCGATCTGCAACTGTGGTCATGATTGTCCTCAAGAAGAGTTTCGCTGCGCCCAGCGACATGACTCAGGTACGCAACGCGGCTGCCGAGGATGCTTCATGCGTAGGTGATTGAAAGCAGCGACCCACATCAAATCTTTCAAATTGGTGGACACCTCATTAGGCGTCCGTCGCCAGATGCGGCGTTGAACAATCGACTGTGATGCGCACCGCAAACATTATCCACGTGCTGCCCGAGATTGACCAGCTGAGCGAATTGGCTCGCAACCAATCGGACCCTTCGAAGATCACTCCGCTCCGCCAGATAATCATCGAAAGGGTTCTCGCCGCTTCGCTCGAAGTGGATGCAACTATCGCGCAGATCGACAACGAAATCGCCCAATCCAATGAAGTTCGCGGCTATCTCTCCGACAAACGGGCCGTCAACCGTGCCAATCTACTGAGTATCATTTCGGGCGGAACTTTGGGCGCAACCAGCGCCGGGCTCCAGTTGCCTTCAGGAGGGAACAAGGCTTCGTCTATCGTCGGCATCGCCGCCGGTGTGCTCTCCCCCACTCTGGCGATCTCTGGTATTCGGGCGCAGAAAGGAGGAACTAGGCTATTCGAGTTCAACTCTAATATGTTGGCCGAGATGTTCGATCGACCGACGCTCGGCGATAGCCGCTATGATCAAATTGTCGGGAGCTTTCTCAACGAAGTCGCACCAACAGACGAGGAAGGCCTCACCAGGAAGGAGTGCCTTATTCAGACATGGATCACTCTGAAACGAACAGACCCGCCCTCCCCTTCCGCAGGCAAGAACAAACTAGACAGGGTGACGAGTCAGCCTTCCGACAAATTGGCTCTAACCATCGACGACTCGGAAGATCGTTCGGCAATGTTGGAAGACCTAAGAGCGAAGATCTCGTTTCTCAAACGTGATCTTGCGGCTCTGCTCCTATCTTTGCCTGACAAGTGAACCGGCGCACGGGCCAAGGGATTGCGCCGCCACACTCGGGGAGTGGCGTCGCATCGAGAACCATTCCGTCGATCAGAGGGCCGAAGCTACGCGTGTTCTCCTGCGTCCTTGTGGAGGTTGTCCCGCCCTTTCAGTCTGGTCACCCGCATAAAGTTGGCGCCGAGACACGCCGCCGCGACGCCGACGGCGACTCCAACGGCGGTATCGACTAGTCTCAAGATCGGCTGTCGCCAGGCGTCGTGTGGGCTCAATGCCGCGACGACCATCACGACGGCAGTTGTAATTCCGGTCGTGATGGTGTCGTCCGGACGGCCCATTGTTGTTACGACGATTGCGCCGATCCCGATCAGCGCGGCCATGCCCCAAATGTGAAACGGGAAGATCAATAAGTAGATCAAACACAACGCGAAACTTACGGATGTGGCCGCCATGCGCGATAACGCGGAACGCACGCTCTCCGCGTTGCTTTCTCTATAGACGAATATCGTGGCGACGACCGCCCACATCCCGCCGAGGAGGTTGTCGTCCCTGGAGATGGAATAGGTGTTGGCAAGGATGTGTGTGATCAGCCAGTAACTGATTGCGCAGGAAATCGCGAGTATGGCGCCACGCATGACGACTTCGCCAACCTGGTGCGGCGTCCCCTGTGAGGTGTTTGCGTCTTGTTGTTGTATTCTTGCCATGACCTGAGCGCGCCCTGGAGCACCGTGCTAAGCGTTTGTCTTCTCCGGTTCGAGGGGGTGCGTCATGTCCTCTGGCCGGACCCAGTCGTCGAACTGTTGCGCGGTCAAGAAGCCCAACTTCAGAGCGGCATCCCGGAGTGTGAGTTCCTCGCGATAGGCCTTGAGCGAAATCTGCGCTGCTTTCTCATAGCCGATGTGCGGATTGAGCGCCGTCACCAACATAAGCGAGTTGTCGAGGTGCTCGCGGATGCGCTTTTCGTTTGGCTCGATTCCTGCGGCGCAGCGATCATTAAATGAATGGGCGCCGTCCGCCAAAAGCTGAATTGATTGCAGAACGTTGTGCAGGATTACCGGCTTGTAGACGTTGAGCTGGAAGTTTCCTTGCGAGCCGGCGAAGGCCACGGAGTGATCCTTGCCGAACACCTCCACCGCTACCATGGTCAACGCCTCGCATTGGGTCGGGTTGATCTTCCCAGGCATAATCGAGGAACCCGGCTCGTTCTCCGGGATTCTCAGTTCGGCAAATCCCGCTCGCGGTCCGCACGCGTACCAGCGCACGTCGTTCGCGATCTTCATCAGGACACCCGCGAGCGTGCGCAACCCTGCACTGACGTTCACCATAGCGTCGTGCGCTGAGAGTGCCGCGAACTTGTTCGGCGCGGAGACGAACGGCTTGTCCGTTTCTTCCGCGATCTTGCGCGCGGCCACCTCGGCGAAGCGAGGATCGGCATTCAGCCCCGTGCCGACAGCCGTTCCGCCGATCGCGAGTGCACAAACACCAGGTAAACTCGCATGGATCGCGTCTAAGGCCTGATCGAGCTGTGCCACCCAACCCGAAATCACTTGGCCCAGGGTCAGCGGTGTCGCGTCCTGCAGGTGAGTCCGGCCCACCATGACCACACGAGAGAAGGCTTTGGACTTTGTGTCCAAAGTGTCGCGCAGCGTTTGAATAGCGGGCGTGAGGACATTTTCCAGCTCCTCAACCGTCGCAATGTGCATCGTAGTCGGGAATGTGTCATTGGATGACTGGCTATGATTCACGTCGTCGTTGGGATGGATCGGCTTCTTCGATCCCACAACTCCGCCGGCTAGCTGAATCGCGCGGTTCGCGATCACTTCATTGGCGTTCATGTTGGTCTGGGTGCCCGATCCCGTCTGGAATACGACCAGAGGAAATTCGGCGTCTAGCTTTCCGTCGATCACGTCTTGTGCGGCACGGACGATCAGATCGACCTTCTCGTCCGGTAACTGACCCAACTCTCTGTTGGCCAGAGCAGCACACTTCTTGAGAATGCCGAGAGCGCGGATCACCGGCCGGCCCCAGCGATAGCGCTCGACACCGATCGGAAAGTTGCGGTGCGACCGTTGCGTCTGGGCGCCCCACAAGTGGTTCACTGGGACTTCGACACTTCCTAACGCGTCCTCTTCGACTCGAAAATTGAGACCATCACTAGAATTGTTCATAGATTCTTCCTTTCTGTTCCCCCAATGTGGCGGCGAGCGCGGAGGGGATGTCCGACTGCCCTAGCGCCGAAACCTCATTCAAAGACGGCTCCGGCTGCCCGTCCGACAAGACTCCGGCAATGCCGAGGAACGTCACGCGGGCCGTTGCCGAACCTTGGGCCGGTTAACTGGCGAGACTGGAAGATGACCGACTCCGGCTACACGCTCGGCCGTTGAGATCTCAGTTTCCAGAATTCTACTTTACGGCGGTTGCGGTAGGCGATCGGTTCGGTTCGCCGGCGGAAGCGTCTTTGTGATCCGGTACGAAACGGGTATCCGCGCCCTCCTTGAAGACCACGTAAGCACGCTTCCACGGCTCATCGTTCGTTAAACGCCACTTATGGCCTGAGCCGGTGTGATCCACAGCCAGCAGAACATCACCCGGAAGGATTGTGAATGTCTCGCCGCCTACGGTTGTAAATTCAAGTACACCAGCTAACGTAATGACGTATTGAGGGATTGGATCATTGTGCCAGTCAAACGACGAATGTGCCGGTGTTTCCTTGAATTCGATGGATTCCGCTTCCACCAATTCACCGCCACTCACGCTACCACGTACCACGTGGGAATTTCCGTCGGAACCAGTATAAAGACGATACGCTCGGATCATACAGTAACGCTCTCCTTTTCTGTGACGTTGTTGATGTTCAGTACGGCCGCCGTCTCGGCGCGCACCCGCTGGCACAGGGCCGTATTCTCGGCCAGAGACTGGCCGTAAGATGGAATCAGTTCCTTCAACTTGGCGCCCCATCCGCCACGTTTCGATTTTTCGGCGAAGCAACGCTCAATGACCTGAATCATGATCCACACCGCGGTGGAAGCGCCCGGCGAGGCACCCAGCATCGCAACGATGGAACCGTCGGCTGCGCTGACCAGCTCCGTACCAAATTGCAGAATGCCACCGTGTGTTGGATCCTTCTTAATGATCTGCACCCGCTGACCCGCCACTTCGACCTTCCAGTCCTCTTCAATTACGATTGGAAAGAACTCGCGGAGCGCCGCGAATCGCTCCTCTTCGGACTCGAGCACCTGGCCTATCAAATATTCTGTGAGAGCCATGTTATCCCGGCCGACGGCCAGCAGCGGCAGTAAATTTTCCGGATCGATGGAGCCGAAAAGATCGAGGTACGATCCATGCTTTTCAAACTTCGTCGAAAAACCCGCATAAGGCCCAAAAAGCAGAGAAACTTTTCCTTCGATGTGGCGTGTATCGAGATGGGGCACGGACATGGGAGGCGATCCCACCGAGGCTTTGCCATATACCTTGGCATTGTGACGTGAAGCAACGTAAGGATTGTCGCAGCGAAGCCAGATTCCGCTCACCGGAAACCCGGCGTAGCCCCGACCCTCGGGAATCCCGGATTTCTGCAACAGTGGCAGCGATCCGCCGCCGGCGCCGATAAAAACGAATTTGGCCTGGATATCCCGGTATTCGCGGCTGTTTTCGTCCCTAACGCGCAACCTCCATAGATCCCCATCACGGTCCAAATCTTGCACTCGACTGAAAAAGTGAACTGAGAATCCCTCCTGGCCCTTTAAGGAGTCAAGAAGATCCGAAGTGAGAGCGCCATAATCCACGTCAGTACCGGTCAGCATTCGCGTCGCAGCAACTTCCTCGTTTGGATCGCGGCCTTCCATGACTAGTGGGAGCCACGCCTTAATCTGTTTCTTGTCGTCGGAATATTCCATCCCGTGATACAAAGGATGCGCGGAGAGCGCCTCGAAGCGTTTCTTAAGAAACGCACGATTCTCCGATCCGCGGACAAAACTGAAGTGGGGAACGGGATGAATAAAGGACTGCGGATCTTTGATCGCTCCTTTTTTCACCAAATATGCCCAGAGCTGGCGGGAGAGATCGAACTCCGTGTTGACCTGCAGAGCCTTTGAAATGTCGATGCTTCCGTCATCGTTCTGCGGGGTGTAGTTCAATTCGCAGAGTGCTGCATGGCCAGTGCCGGCGTTGTTCCATGCATTCGAGCTTTCCTGCGCCTCGCTGCCCAGGACTTCGTAGATCTCTATTTTCAGATCGGGATCAAGTTCTTTTAAGATTACTGCCAGCGTAGCGCTCATGATCCCCGCACCGATAAGAACGACATCGGGTTGGTTTGTGGATGGGATCGGTGTTGTCATAGTATGAAATCCTGCTCTCATAAACCTGCAACTGCACGTCGCCTTCCACTCACAATCGAGCGTCCGTGAGAACCGGCTAATAAAGGCTGCGTAATTACGGTGGCCTGGATCTCTATTGCGTTGAGATCCGAGTGAACCCCAAGAAGCAGGCAATCTGCTGCGTGTTGAGGGAGTTCCGTGCGCCCGAATTGTTCACGCGAGCCCCCTATCGACTCCAAAGTGTAATGTCGGGCTTCCTCCCATTTTCCTTTTTGCCCTTCCGCAAACGATAAACGCCGATATCCCGTGTCACTGTGGTGCCATCGTCGCCTCTATTTCGCCACGTTCTCTACTCTCCGAGTTCTATAACCCTTCTGAAATCGCGGAATCAGAGTTTGCGGAGCAAATGCACGAGTCAGAGTGCCGAGAAGCTCTCGGCACAAGCGACACATGCCCGAACTGAAGTGCACATGCGTAGGTGATTGAAAGCAGCGACCCACATCAAATCTTTCAAATTGGTGGACACCTCATTAGGCGTCCGTCGCCAGATGTGGCGTTAGTCAAGTGGTTCAGCGCTTGGGGTGATTTCTACAAATCCTGTAAATTCATGAGTGGCGTGATGCGCCCCGGTAGCGACAGCTCCCGCGTGATCCCGCTCCTCCCATGACGCTTGAGAAACTGCGCGACGATGACCGCGTTGTGCAGGATCGTGTTGCTGACCCGCTTCTGACGGACTCGGCAGACTGATCTGTTCCGAGAAGCGGCGCCCTCATGGATCGCGTTCGGATCATGGGCCGATGGTCACTTCTCCATTTCAGGTTGAGCCAGCGACATTTGGCGGTTCTGGGATGAGCCAAGATTCGTCCTGCTTCGCAAAACGCAAGACTCTTGGGAGAGAATCTTGTTCAACCGCGAAAGCGCTCACTCCCGCGAGGTTCTCTTTGGCAAGATCGCTGAGGACGTGACCGGGCGGCATCTCAAGAAACAGATTACAGCCTAGCTCTTTGGCGACGGTGGTGGCATCGTGCCAGCGGACCCCGTGGGCAATGTTATTCGCGAGATCGCTCGCGACGAGCTCCGCGGTCCGCATGGCTCGCGCGTTTATGTTGCCGACGTAAATCATTTTAGGGTTCCTCAATTGCACCGATGAGAGTCGGCGTTGCAAGCAGTCAGCCACAGGTTGTAGTAACGGACAGTGCGATGGAACCGAAACATGGAGGCGTTCTGCCTTTATGGCGCCTTGGCTGCGAGCTTGATCGAGCACTCGGTCCATCCCGGTGTCTGAGCCGGCGATCACAATCTGGCGTGGTGCATTGATGTTCGCCACGAATACCGGTTCCCGGTCTGAGGTCGCCGCCTGAACGATTTTCAGGACCTGCGGTCCGTTCAATCCGACGATCGCGGAGAGGCCGTAACCGGTCGGATACAACTTCGTCATCCGTTCGGCCCGTACTTCTACCAATTCGACCGCATCTTGCAAGGACAAGACATCTGCAACCACGGCGGCGGTGAATGCACCGACAGACAGACCACAGACTACGGCCGGCTCCACGTCTTCCTGGATTAAAGCTCGGGCCGCAGCCACACCGGCCGTAAGTAGCGCTATCTGCACCGATACAGTAGATTCGAGCGCCTGCTCGGAATCGATGTCTCGAACATTGCTATGGAGCATGGAACTTACTTCGTCCAGCGTTCGTTTCACCTCGGGATGATCGAATAACTGATGGAGCATGCCTGGAAACTGTGATCCCTGACCCGGAAACAGGAACGCGATGCTCATGATTCCACCTGCCACGGATCCTCTCCGAGCCTTGCGCCTTCGGCATAGCGCAGAAGGATCCGAGGCGAGGACTCTAAGGCATATTCCTCAAGCGCAAAGCCGCACAGCGGCGTTTCCACACGCACGTCGACTTTTGCTTCGAGTCCCAGTGTGCGATCCAAGAGAAACCGAGCCTCCTCGAAGGAAATCCTCTGCGGTGCGCGGACGACCAGATCAAGATCGCTTTCCTCATTTGTGACCCGCCGTCCGGTTGCCAGCTCAAATCCGACGCTCCCGGCTGGCCCCCAAGATAAGGCGAGGGCCGCCCATCGATCGCACATCTTTTGTAGAGCCCGCAATGCAGGTGTCCGACCACTAGAAGGGAGCAACTGCCCGGGACGCGCGATCACCCTTATCTGGCTCTCGTCACAGAACCCGCCCCAGCGGTCGCTTCTGGTGGTGCCTCGTACTCCGACCGGGATATGCCCGCAAGAAGTTTGGGCCCGGCGAACCACCACCCAAGGGCAGACGAACAGCGTCTCTTGGACCCAATGTGGTTCAGCCCTATATCCGCAGGTAAGTAATGCCGGATCGATCTGAAGCAGATCATGTACCCGAGGCTTGTTCACTTCATTCATTTCAACCGATATGGTTCAGGATCACGATCCATAAGGCCAGCGTGGCCACACCAATTACGTAGGATGCGATCAGGCCAGAGCTAGCCAGCTTCGGACTTGAGTCAAAGCCCTTGCCGAAGACGAGCCCGAAAAATCCACATGGTATGGCGCTGATCAACGTAACATAGCGCGTTTGCGACAACGACAGGTGAAGCAGCATCGCAATCCCAAGGGCGAGCCCCGGCTGCAATGCATTCTTGAGAAAAACTGTAAACAGTGTGTTTCTTCCGAATTCGAACTTCTGCGAGGAGACAACCAGGCCAGTGAGTACCAGAGCCGAGCCGCTTGCCGCCGAGCCAAGCACGGCAAGTGACGCATCCATGTAAGAAGGGAGATGCAAGCCCGCGCAAGAGAACGCAAGCCCAACGAGCGGCGCCCAGACGATTGGCTTCTTCACTGATCGAAGCAGCGAAAGAGCGATTTGTCGAGAAGAGAATCCTTTTCCTGATTTGTCCCGGCCTGCTTCCAGGATCGCGAGGGTAATCGCAGAAACGGTAACGGACCCGAGGGCTATGGAGGTTGCCACAGTGTCGAGAGATTTGGCGCCATAGACGGCAGCAAGCAACGGCAACCCCACAGCGGCCGAGTTTGGAAAGCTGATAGTGAGTGCAAGTACGGAGCTATCCGAAGCGGGTAATTTTTCGCTGGAACGAGCCCAAACAAAGGTCACTGCGAACAGAACGAAGTAGACGATCGCCAGCACCAGAGCTGCCCCTGTTTGCTCTCCCAACGTCGCGCGCGGAGTCTGCGCGATGGATAGGAACATTGAGCAAGGGACGGCAAAACTCATCACAAAGACGATGAGATTTCGAACGTTTTGATTGTCCAGGACGCCCCGCAGGCCCGCAATGTACCCCAGCAGCAGGCCGGCGAAGATCGGCACCAGAGCGTCGGCAAGAATCTTGACCATACCTTTGCCCTACGCTTGACGCCACTGCTCTTCCATACGTGCGCGAGCGGCCAAGCCTGCCTTACGCATTTCACGCGCACCTGGCGAAGTAAGCCGATTGCTGAGATCCTGCGATCCCGCACGCGCATCGGCGATCGCATCGATCAATTCCTTTTGTACTTGAGCCACGGTGGTTTGGGATGGTCTATCGGGATCTTCGACGTGCAGCAGCTTATGGAGCAGGCCGAGCTTGGCGTAGTCGTGAATGTCGTATGACAGCGGTGCGATCTTGTGCCCCAGCTCGTCCAACTCCGCCACGGTTCGAAGCGTGATTCGCGCGGCCGCCTCCTTGTGCATGGCATGGATGACGACGCCAGCGTCATCGAAGGCAAGGATGCGATTCGCCTGGTAACCATGTGTCAGAAAGCCGCCGGAGATAGCATTCCCCATCACTAGCGCAATCACAGGATGCCCTTTCATCCGCGCGGACGCATAAGCGTCCGCAGCCGTCGCAGTGGCCAGGAAGATTGCGGCAGTCTCCTCGCGGCGGCCGTAAGCCTGACTCTTTACGTCCACGATAGCGATGATCGGACGCTTCTTGCCGTTCTTGTCCTGCTCGATCGCTTCGCGTATACGCGTCGCCAGTGTGTAAGACTCCTCGAGTCCGACTTCTCCGCGCCCCGCACACGGAAAGCGTGCTTCGGGGTTTGGCACTACGCAGAGAAAGCGCGCCGTGTCTTCACCCAGCTTGGCATCAGCCGTGAGGACGGAGCCCGGATCTCCTACCATGGGAGAATTCTTGCCGGTAAACGCCTGGAACCAGGCCTTGCCTCGAAGTCCTACTTGTTCGCTCATCTCGCGCCTCCTTGGTTGGTCTTGCGGTTCCAGCTTTTTCTTAACGTAAGTGGATCGATCTGCCGGGACGTGTCGAGCGCCGCAGTGCGCTCCCGATAAAGCTCGACCTGCTGGCTGCGAGGGACTTGCGGTAGTCCGGCCCTCACGTACTTCTGGACGGACGCGGCGATTTTCTCCGCATCGTCTAAAACCAGCTCATCGGCCACGCCCATCCCGACGCGCTGTTCACCGCCGTTGATGGCCCAAATAAGCGCCTTATCGGAGGAATCAAACTCCTCAATTCCGGACTCCTGCTCGATCACCTCTGGACCGTTCAGCCCTAGTCGCGCTTCCACCGTCATGACGATGTAGCTCGAAAGTCCTGCTGCTATGGACATGCCGCCGAAACACCCGACGGTGCCCGCGATCACGGTGATGACCGGCGCATGCTCACGCAGGGCAAGGATCGATGCCATCACTTCGGCGATCACTGCGAGTCCGAGGTTGGCTTCCTGCAAGCGCACGCCGCCTGTTTCGAGCAATAGAACCGCGGCCGTCTTCTTGCCATTTTGGGAGTCCTGAGTTGCCAGGTCGAGAGCCGCAGTCATCTTCGCGCCCGAGACCTCGCCCATACTGCCGGCCTGAAATTTCCCTTCGAGCGCGATGAGGACGGCAGGCTTACCAGCGATCGTGCCTTTGAGGACAACGCAGCCGTCATCGGATTGTGGCGCGATCCCTTGCATAGGCAGCCACGGAGATTCAATCCGATCGAACGGGCCGACCAGTTCTCGCCATGAACCAGGATCCATCAGGCTCTGCGCCCGAGCTCTGGCGTCTAGCTCGATGAAACTATGGCGCCGAACATATGCGGGAATAACGATTGCGCTGCTCATTGTTTGATCACCTCACGAGGTGCAATCATCTCAACTGCCTGTTCCAGTCGCAGCATCACGCTGCCAGGAGTGGCACCCGCATCGTTGATATCAATGCGGACTGCGCCGTCATACTTCGCAAAGAACCGGTCCATCACCGCTTTCCAGCTCGCTCCAAATCCATTGACGCTAGTTAGAATCGAGACCTGCGCTCCGCCTGTTTCCGAGGGTTGCATCAAAACCTCCATGTCTCCGGATCCGACAACGCCAACGTGTGCCCGCTTGGTAACGGGCCGCACCGCCGAAGGATAATCGAACTTAAGCTGCTCCATCTCTCGCCTCCCATTCACTCTGGTCTTTATCCACTTCAAGTAGCTCGCGCTCCACGGCATCCAGAAAAATAGTTGCCGCCAGCAAGTCGGCACTTCCGCCTGGCGAAATATGCCTTCGGATCAGTTCGCGATCGAGTTCACGCATCTTCTGCCGGCCGTTTCGACTGCCGTAGCCACCAGCCACCAGAACGGCTTTCGCGCAAGATTTCACAACGTCCAAGGTCTCAACGCCGCCGCGATAGAGTACGCAGGTGTCATCCAGTTCAGCCATCACGCTCAGCAATGCGTCCAGGCGGCAGATCTCTTCCAGGAATTTCCCTGCTCGCCGATCGCGTAGCGTCGCAAGTCCGAAGTTAATGACGTGTGGGAAACTACTAACTGCCTCTCCGCGCGCGCCAGTGGCTCCGTATCGATTTCGCACGATGTCACCGTGGGTGATGTGTTCTGGCAGCGCCCGGTCAGGAAGCCGTGCAATGCTACCCGCGACGGCCACTATCTCTCGAGCGCTCCAAACCTCCCCTCGTGCAGCCGCGGCGACAAGAAGGCCAAGAATCCAAATAGCACCCTTGTGGGTGTTGCTTCCTTGTGTAGCCTTGAACATCGCCCGTTCGGCGGCGCGCCCTATCTCCGCCAGCTCCATACGTAAGTCAGTATCCAGATCCCGAACTTGGGAGCAGGATGCCATCGCGGCAAAATAGGGCTCCAGGACAGTCGCGGATTGCGTCATCAATTTGAGCGAAAGGTCGTTGTGCGCTCCCGAGCCACGCCGATCGACGAGGCCGGGTTTCGGCGTAAGCTCTGCCTCAGCGATTAGGGATTGCGTGGCGAGCGCGGCAAGATGATCGGTACGGCGCAGAGTCTGCGCCCTGTCCTGCCTATCACCTGCTATGAGGAGACTCCTGTGCATTTACCAACTCCTGAACTTCGCGGGCACTTTGTAGAGACCGCCGGACCATGCCACCAGGTCTTCCATGCTCCTGGCCGCAAGCAGAGAGCGGTTGGCCTGCAAACGCTGTACTCCAATGTCCTCGGGATAAGCCACGATGCCTCTTTGCCGCAGCTCGGCCGTTTCCTTGGGTTTCGCGCGCAGGCCAATCGGACTTACGCCGGCGACAGCGGCAAGCGCACGGCGACGCTCCTCCATACCCTCGGCTTTGTAGAGGTATGCGATGCCCTCTTCCGTCACTACATGACTGACGTCGTCCCCGTAAATCATGATGGGGGCGATCGGCATGCCTGCCTTTTTGCCGACTTCAACAGCGTCCAGGGTCTCGACGAACGCGGGAACGTCGCCCTTTGCGAATGTCTCCACAGTTTGAACCACCAGCTTTCTTCCCCTGGCGGTCGGGCTTGGATTTGTCTTCAGATCGAGCCAGGCAGGACTCGCGTGCCGGCGGCCATGAGGATCGTGTCCCATGTTCGGTGCGCCACCAAAGCCACTGATTCGACCGGCCGTCACTGTCGATGAGTTTGCGTCGCCATCCATCTGCAGTGTCGATCCAATGAAGCCATCCACGGCGTACTGTCCGGCGAGCTGGCAAAGAACGCGATTCGAACGCAAGCTGCCGTCGCGGCCGGTAAAGAAAACGTCTGGACGGGCACGAACGTATTCGTCCATCCCGACCTCGCTGCCAAAACAGTGGACGCTGCGCACCCATCCACTCTCGATCGCGGGAATGAGTGTCGGATGCGGATTGAGCGCCCAGTGCTCGCAGATTTTCCCGCGCAGTCCGAGCGACTCGCCGTAAGTCGGCAGCAAGAGTTCAATCGCCGCCGTGTCGAATCCGATTCCATGGTTCAGCGAGTGGACTTGATGGCGCTCATAAATACCGCGGATGACCATCATCCCGATAAGAATCTGAAGATCGGTGATCTGCCGCGGATCACGCGTGAACAGAGGCTCAATCGCATAGGGACGATCCCCTTCCACGACAACGTCCACCCAGGAAGATGGAATATCCACGCGTGGAAGCTTTTCGACGATTTGGTTTACCTGCACGATCACAATCGCGTCGTGGAACGCGGCGGCTTCGACAATCACCGGCGTGTCTTCGGTGTTTGGTCCGGTGTACAAGTTGCCCTCGCGATCCGCTTGTTCGGCGCACACCAACACAACGTTCGGCGCCAGGTCGACCAGCAATCGGGCATATAGCTCAACATAGGTGTGAATGGCCCCGATCTCGAGGACACCATCTTCGAGCAACTGCGCCACCCGCAGGCTCTGCGGTCCGGCAAAAGCGAAATCAACCCTCTTGGCGATTCCCAGCTCGAAAAGGGTCAGATGTTCTGGCCGGCTAATGCTGGAAATAATCAGGTGGAGATCGTGCAGTTTCTTCGGGTCGGCCTTCACCAGGGATCGCGAAAGGAAATCAGCCTGCTTTTGGTTATCCCCTTCCAGAACAATCCGGTCCCCCGGTGCAATAAGGGATTCCAACGCCTGTACAAGATATTTTTGCGGCAACACTGGGCCATTCATCCAGGAAGAGACCAATTGCATCCGCCTCTTCTTCTCGTCGCGTCTTGTCGCCCAAGCGCGCGTTGTTTGTTGTTCTTCAACTGCGTATTCCATCGAGCACTCCTTCAATCCTCAAGTCTGTTTCGTCGCCGGCTGCTGTAGGTCTGCTACTGGTTAAGAACCACTCAACGAGTTGTTCCAAAGTCGCTTTGGCCTTTGCCAGGCTCACTTCTGATTGCTGACGGTCTCGATTCCATGCGTTGTCAACAGTGACGCTGCGCAGATCTCGAACACCAATGAGTCGCAACCAGAAGTCCAGGTAGGGTGCCTGGTGATCGAACCTGGGAGGTATGGGTGTGCCTTCCAGGTAACGCGAACCGCGTGTATATACCGCGACTGCCTTCTCCACGTTCAACAGAGGCCCGTACTGTTTGCCGTCGTAGGTAAACAGATAGTTTCGCTGTGCTACGAGATCAATTAAGTGTTTGAGCTTGTAAGGCAGACCAAAGTTCCACATCGGAGTTCCTAAGACGATTCGGTGGGCGTTCTGAAAGCGTCGGATCAACGATTGAATACGCTCCCACACCTTGGACTCTGCCTCCGTCATCGTTTCGCGCTTCACTGCTTTGTACTTGGCTCCGATTGCCTCGTGGTCGAAATCCGGTAGCCTTTCATGCCAGACGTTTAACGTATCCACAACTATCGAGGCGCTGGCGGATTTACACGCCTCGATGAATGATGTGGTAAGGGTGATCGAATCGG
The DNA here is from genome assembly GCA_003166865.1 of Bryobacterales bacterium. Lineage (GTDB taxonomy): Bacteria > Acidobacteriota > Terriglobia > Bryobacterales > Bryobacteraceae > Palsa-89. The sequence goes on along the minus strand of PMUP01000002.1, from coordinate 775 downwards.
AAGATTCACCTCTTGGTGACGACTGAATGTCGAGAAGTTTCACTTGGCCCCTCCGGCTCCTGGGATTCTTGCGGACGCCGACCTACTTCGAGACCGCACGTGCTGCACTCTCAATTGCTTCTGCGACTTCCTTGGGATGCGAGACGTAGACTGAGTGGCTGGCGCCTGCAACTTCCACCGTGTGACTCTTGGCCCGCTTCGCATACCAACGTTCCAAGTCCGGGTTGATGGTTCGATCGCTTCCCGCCACTAGCATCCAGCTCGGTTTGGTTTTCCAGGCGGCCGTAGTGATCGTCGCTGAGAAATTGTCGGCACGGTTGAGGACCTGCGATCGCGCCATGAATGCAGCCTGGTCGGCGGGAAGGTCAGCCGCGAACAATTCATGAAATTGCGCCGGGTCGATATATGTGAAGCCGTCCGGCGTTTTCTTTATGGCGCCCGATTTGGCGAGGTCGCTCGGAAAGCGCTTTCCGTCGTCTGACTCTTTCTCGCCAGCATCTGGCATGTGGGCCGCGATATATACCAAGCCGACAACCGATGGATCCGTGCCCGCTTCCGTAATTACCGCTCCCCCGTAGCTGTGAGCGACAAGAATGCACGGGCCATCTTGTTGAGCCAGGACGCGCTTCGTGGCAGCCACATCGTCGATAAAAGACGTTTCCGGCTCTTGGACGATGCTGACGTTGTAGCCATCCTTGTCAAGGATCTCGTACACGCCTCTCCAGCCAGAACCATCCGCCCAGGCGCCGTGAACCAGAACAATATTCCGAACGCG
>PMUP01000081.1 GCA_003166865.1 Bryobacterales bacterium | reverse complement strand
GTTGAAAGTTAGCGACTCTCGACTCTCATAGGCTACGCGACCTCGGCTCCTTTCGCAATCGATTTCTTGGAGACGATGTTGGCCATCGAAGACAGCAGCAGCGGAATCTGGCGATGACCAATCACCCGGCGGAACTGCCGCTCGGCAACCAGCAACCCGGAACCAACCCAGCGCTCGATTTGATCACCTGGCCGCCAGCGTTTCACATTTCGGCACACCGTCTCTACGATGGAGAAGGCGGATTCGATCACGTTGGTACAACAAAGGGTCCGGCGAAGTTGCTCGGGAACTCGCAGCTTGTGAACGGTGAGCGTTTCCTCCATACCTTCCTCCAGGCTTCGGGCCGCGCTGGGATTCACATCCATCAGCTCGCGATGCAGCCGCTCCAGTGCGCGCTTGGCGTCGGCATAGTCGGTCATCGCATAGGCGTTCTGGAGTTTCTTCTTCACGTCAGCCTTGTATTCTTCCGTCAGATGATCCACGACATTGCGCTTCTTGTGGACCTGGCAACGCTGGATGAAGGCCGCCTCGCCGGCATGCTTGCGCACCGCCGCAGCCAGTGCCTTGCCACCATCGAGAATATAAAGCCGCGGCGTCGTGAAGTCCAGACCGCGTTCCAATAGTTCGCCCAGCAACCCATTCACAACAGCGGTATTTTCGGTCGCTCCCTCGCGGATACCCAACACCGTTTTGCGTCCATCGCAGCCAATCCCAAGGGCAACGATCATCTGCCGGTCCTTGAACGGTGTTCCGTCGATCAACACCGCGCACAGCCGCAGTTCTCCCAGCCGACGCTCCATTAGTTCCTTGACTTTTTCGCGGCTGGCCTCGATGAAGTTTTCACTCACTGCTGATTTTTCGATGCCATAGGCATCCTGGAAGTCCTTCACCACGGCGCCGTAGTTGCGCGTCGAAAGCCCCCGCATCATCTTGTCCCAGACGCTGGCTTGCAGGGGTCCACTACGCTGGAACAACTCGTAGCTTCCCAGCCTCTGTTCGCGCTTATCGGCGGTCCGCAGCCGCGCCCTCCGGATGGGCACCTTCTGGCCGTCCACCACGCAGAAGCCCTTCTCTTTGCCCCAGCGATGCGCTCGCCGCCCATCGTGCTGCTCGTGGCGCTCACCCGCCAACGATTTCACTTCTTCATCCATCACCAGCTGCATCAGTGCCAGCCCTGCCTGCCGCAGCAGGTTGCCGACTCCTTGCTGCAGCAGGCCAACGATCTCGGCTAGCGGCAGCACCATCTGGATGTTGGGGTTCTGTTCGGTGGCGAGCCGGCGGAACTGCTGCACGGCCCGTTGCTGTTCGATCTGGTATTGTCTCTTCATAGCGACTCTCTCCTTTTTCTTGGCAGAAAAAACTCACCCTCGGCTTATTATGGCCGGGGGTTGAGAGTCGCTACTTTCTACGATTTACCGGGCATCCTCAGAAGCCCGAGCGAAGCTGCCACCAAGCAAAGGCTGAAACAGTTTCTTGCCGGGTGATACGCTGTCAACGATGACCATCGAATTGACACCCGACGAGCTACAAATGGTTCTGCAAGCCTTGGAGCATTACCACGCCTACACGAAGGCCGTGAAGCGGGACGACGACAAGTATCGGGATCTTGCTGAGCGTCTGAAGAAACAAGGACCAGCCAGGGAGGAACCGCAGCGAGCGGGTAAGAAGAAGCGGGCGTGAGCCTTGTCGTCTCCTTACGCCTGGACGACAAGCGTTCCGGCCTTTGCATGACCCACCTTTTCTTCTTATAGGGACAATGGGGTTTCTTCGGCGGCCACTCGCAGCGGTCAAGGGCGCGCCGTTCTTGCGCGTTCATCGCAGACCCTTGAGGGCGAGGACGGCTGCACACGCTGGTGGGCAAGGAAAAGGTGGGCGCTTTCGTTCGACGTTAAGCCACTCTATCCGCTTCAGTTGATGCGATCGACGGGAGCACCGCTTTCACTCCTGAAGTAGGGCCTGAAGATCGCGGCTTCCGCGCGCGATGTGAAGAATGAACACATCCTCGCCCTGGACTCGGTAGATGATGACATACTCTCCTACAGGAAAGCTCCGCAAGCCGGGGCGCAAATCATCGTCGCGCAGACGGCCGACATGCGGATAGGCGGCAAGCATGAAAAGGCGGTCTGTGATGGCATCGGTAAGCCGGTCGGCGATTTCGGTGCTACCGCTTTCGCGCGCGGCGCGATACCAGATATAGTCCAATTCAATCTCGGCTTCCGGCGCGAGGCAATGGACCATCAGCGGTGCAGATCGCGCTCAGAATCGAGACGGGCGCGGCCCCGCTGCTTGGCTTCCTGCGAGAGGTCCCGCATGGATTGCTGTGTGATGGCGCGGCCCTGGCCGCGGGCGAGGGAGGCTTCCGCAGCATCGACCGAGGCAAGAATTTCCGCCCGCGTCCGCTCGCGTTCCTCCCATAAGACAAGCGCTTCTCTTACCGCGTCTTCTTCGCGGTGAAGCCGCCCGCTCTCGATGGCCTGGCGGACGAAGGCCTTCTGATCTTGGGTGAGGCTGACATCCATAGGTGAAAACGTAGGGATTCCGGGCGGGCGTGTCAACACTGCTGAAGCGCGGCGGTTGCCGGATATCGGCGGGCGCGAGCAATGGCCCGTAAAGCTCACGTCAATTTTCTGCAAGAATTACAACCATCTCCGCCTGGATACCGGATATTAAGAGTTGCAGGTTTATAGTGTGTTTACCACGGTCGAATATCTGGCGCAGCAACGCATGCACGGATGGTTCCCATGGATTCTGCCGTTCCCGGTTGTCGCGCGCCTCCATGAAAGATTTGGAGCGCTATGTCGAACGCATCGTGACGTCTCAGACGACACAGGAGGCGTTTGACAATTTTTGCGACGCCATGCGTCAACACGGATACGACCGGATCGCTTACAGCCTGGTCAACGATCATCCCTCTCTCGGTCTGCCCAGTCAGCATGGCTTAGCTACCAGCTATCCGGAAGACTGGATGAAACATTATGCGGCGCGCAAGTTCTCGCTGATCGACCCGGTCACGAGGCAGGTGCTGACCAGCCGCATGCCGTTTTTCTGGTCCGATGTCACCGCAAAGCTTGATCGGTGCTTGCCTCCACTCCAAATGATGGACCAGGCCGCCGACGCCGGGCTTGGAGACGGGATAGGCATCTCACTCCGGGGCGAGGGCCCGGAGCTTGTCGGAGTCGGAATAGCAAGATCGTCATTGCCGACATCTGAACAGAACAAGCCGCAGGACTACAATCTCTTGGGTGGCGTGTACCTCCTCAGCACATGCCTGCATGAAACCTACCGCGACCTGACTATCAAATCCGCCAGAGCTGCATTGAGTCGACGCGAGCACGATATTTTATCGTGGGGCGCTGAAGGCAAGACCGACCCGGAAATCAGCATCATTCTCAATATCACCGTCAACACCGTTCGGTTTCATTGGAAGAACATTTTCAGGAAACTGGCGGCGAACGGCCGCACCTACGCGATCACCAAGGCGCTGCGTCAGCAGATCATCACCCCTGCCTCGATCCGCACCCCCTACCAGAACCGGTAGCTGACGGAGCGCGGTTCGGACGCGTTCAATCGTTGCATGATTGATTGCGTAAACATCGCAACGGCGCATTGCTTTCCGGGCAATCTCATCGCCGCGCAGCATCGGCTGCGCTATCAGGAGGTCATTGCCAAAGAGGATTGGAGCAACATCTACGTCGCCGACGAGATGGAATTCGACAGGTACGACAATGTCGCAACCGAGTATTTCATTGCCCGCAATTCGGAAGGCGATGTTCTCGGCGTCTGCCGGTCCTATCCAACGACGATCCCTTACATGCTCTCCGACGTGTTTCCGTTTCTTGCTTCGCAGGACCTGCCCCGCAGCCATAAAGTTCATGAAGCAAGCCGCCTGGTGCTCGATCGCTCCTTGCTCACCAAAGACGCGCGGCGGCCAATCGTCGATGAGTTGATCGTGGCTTACATGGAGCGAGGCGTGCAACGTGACATCGAGGGCTATGTTGGCTTTATGTTGCCGAGAATCTGGGCCAGCACCTTTCTAAGAACCGGATGGGACGTGGAGTGGCTGGGGCCGGAGACGCCGTTGCCGGGAACGGCGGATGTCGTCCGCGCCGCTTGGATGCCGGTCAATCAACGCATGAGCGATAAAATCCGCGAGGCAACCGGGCTCAAAAAACCTGTTCTAAATTATGGTTCCGAGTCTTTCGCGCCAACCGTGGTTTCCTATTCCCATCTCCGCGGTCAAGACAGCCTTGCCGCATAACTGACGGTCCACGTATGACTCTGACCGCGCTTCCCGACCGTTCCATCGCTTCGAACGAAACCCCGCGCGGGGACAAACACAGCGCCCTCGTCATCCGCAATGTGAATGTCCACGGGCGCCGGACCAGCATCCGGCTGGAGCCGCACCTATGGGACACGCTCGGGGAGATTTGCCGCCGCGAATTCTGTACGCCGCACGATGTTTGCAGCTTCGCGGCAAAACGCAAGTTGCCGCACGGCTCGCTGGCGTCCTCGCTGCGCGTTGTTATCCTCGATTATTTCCGGACTTCCTCGACCGAGGACGGGCACCGCCACGCCGGGCACGGCCAAGGCATGTTCATGTCGGAGCAGTTGGAACGGCAGGAGATGCGCAGGCTCAAAGCGGACGGCCTGGACCAATAGCCGTGGATTGAATGTCCTCATGACCTCATGTCCTCATGAGGACTGACGGTCACTCGGGAACCCTCAGAGTGTAACCATGGGTCTCAAGCCAGAGGTTGAGAGCATTTCTGGTCAGCTGGCTGAGCCCCAGACGACGCCTTTTGCTAATGATGCCGAGTTCGATGTGAATGTCTTCGTCGACCGCAACCTGGATTAGCCCTTTACCCCGCCGCCAGGCGTTTCTTTCGTTCGCCACAGCGGGAATGCGGGCTCCCCTACCCTCTTCCTTCGGTAGTTCCGGCTCGCTTGGCGGCGGTGGGATAGCCGTAGTTGCGCTCGCTTTCACGGCTCTGTGGCGCGCGAGTCGTTCGGCTAGGCCGTCTTGCTGGGCCAGGCCTTCGCTTAATATGTCCAGCTCGGCGAGAGCTGTCGGTTTCCTGTTCATTCCGCTCTCCTCAAGCAACGGCTGCATGGGCCTCGGCATTGTCGCCGCTCATCGATAGTTCGGCATGTAACCAACTCCAGACGGAACGTATTTCGTTCGCCGCTGGTTCAAAGGGCTGATATTCGGTGACGCCCTTACCGTTTTCAATAGCGACACGGTAATCCGCCCGATGAGTGTAGGTGACGGGCGCGACTACGCCCCCTGCCCTATTGACCGCACCGATCGCGTCTACGCGGCGCCGCGCGGCGCCGGCCGTCCAATCGACGAGCAGCACGAAATGTTTTGTCTTCTTGGTTTTGAGACGTGCAAGCGTGGGCCCGAGCGTGGAAAGTTCGAGGTCCGTCGGATGGCATGTTGTGAGGACCAGGTCGGCCGAGTCAATCGCTTCGGTGATCGCGTTGTTGTCCCTGCCGGCAGTATCCAGTATCACGAGGTGAGCTCCTGAGGCCCGAAGTTCCTCAAGGCGATCTTTGATATCGATTGCAACGCATGTTTCCACCAGAGGCCTCGGAGGCAGCCCCAATTTTTTTCGGAGTCTGGCCCAGCGACCGACGGAAGCCTGGGGATCGAAGTCGAGGATTGCGACCTTGAATCCGTCTTCAGTGGCGGCGCAAGCTAAGTTAACGGCGGCGGTGGATTTGCCCATCCCGCCTTTATCGGAAGCAATTGCGATGACTTTCATGGCGTGTCCTCCCTCAGATAAAAGCTTGCGGCGATTCTCCGAATCGGCCAATGAGGAAATGAGGCGCTGAGGGACTGATCCTATGAAGTCATGAGGCAATGAAATCGGCAACCGGAATTGGGATTGATCTTGCTGCGCCGGACGCTGCCAGGCCTCAGCATCTCAGTGCCTCATGAGGTGATGGGCTCATAATTTCGTCCAGATAAATGGACGGGGCTTTTCTCAGCTTCTCTGTTACTCAGTGCCTCATGAGCAATTGATCTCATGAGGCGGTTGTGTTGCTGGTTGTGCCGGTCCTCGGTGCGCCGGAGATTTTCGAAGAATTGCTGTTTTCTCTAACAGACCGCGATGTCTGCGCGGGTTCTCATCGAAAGATTCTGCCTTCTCAAACATAGCGTTACGTGTAATTGTGGCAGGAGTGGTCTTGGTATCGATTCTCCTGGGTTCCGATAAGTATCCCTTACCGGAAGCCAGGAATTTTAGGAAGCCAGACCCAAAACGGCGAGGTAGCTGTCGGCAGGCAGTCATTGATGCGAGAGGCGGAGAGGAGAAGCCCAGCCTGCGCAAGAAAGGGCACTCATTGATGAGAAAAGAGGCAGTTATTGGTGCGAGTGGTCAATGAGGGAAGTCCCAGGATACCTGCCGTTCTGCCTTCTTAGTATTTAGGATTGTCTGACACGTTGTCGCGCGAATGAGTGCACTAAAAAAGTGAAGTCGCATGAATGAGTGCCTTTTTCGCGTGATTGTTTGCCATGGCAAAGGTGAGGGGATACAGGTGGTTAATGAAAAAAGGAAGTCTCACGAATGTCTGGCTGCCAACAGAGGTTCTACATGCAAAAACAGGGTAGGTCGCTCGTGCCGTTTGGTCCGGCGCCTGGTGTGCCCGCCGTGGCGGTCGAAAAGCTGGAATCGGCTTCGGCGGAGTTGGCGAAGGAGGGCAAGGCGCCGAACACGCGCCGCGCTTACGAGTCGGACTGGGCCAGTTGGGTAGGGTTTTGCGAGGCGCAAAACTTCGTTCCGCTTCCCGCCGATCCGGACCACGTCAAGCTCTACCTCACGCACCTCACAACCGAGTTCGGCCGCGCGGGAAAAAAGCTCCGGCCACGCACTGCGGAGCGCCACCTGGCGGCGATCGCCACAACCCATTGCGCGATGGGGCTCACCTTCGACCGTCACGCTCCAACGCTCGTCAAAATCCTCGACGGCATCCGGCGTAAATTCGACGTGAGCCAGACTGGCGCGCGGGCGCTCCGCACCGAGGACATCATCGCACTCTGCGAGACGTTCGGCCGGGACATCCGTTCGCTGCGAGACAGGGCGATCATTCTGCTTGGCTTTGCGGGCGGCTTCCGGCGTTCGGAGATTGTCGGGCTCAACGCCGAGGATATGACATTCAAAGACGGAACTCTGCGCGTGATGCTGCGGCGCTCAAAGACGGATCAGGAAGGTGAGGGGAGGATTATCGTTATCCTGCCCGGCCAGACTCTAAAAACCTGCCCGGTCGCGGCCGTCCGGGCCTGGCTTACTGCCGCCGACCTTGAGCATGAGGGCGGAGATCCCATCTTTCGGCCAATCAATCGCCATTCAGGTGTCGAATTGAACCGTCTCTCGGATCGCGCCGTCGATCTCATCGTCAGGGGCGCTTGCCGCGCGGCACACTTAAAGGAATCGTACTCCGCTCACAGTCTGCGCGCGGGGCATGTCACCGAGGCCCTGGCGCGCGGACACGATAGGGCCGCCATCAAACGCCAGACCGGCCATGCCAGCGACGCCATGCTCGACCGCTATGCCCGTGAAACCGATCTTGCCGCAAACAACAGCTCATCCAGCCTCGGCCTCTAGCCCACTGGCCGTGGGGGGCATACTGACGGGCACGGCCGTCGCCAAACTTACGGCTGCGGGGAATGCTGTCTGGTGTGATGAAGGACCTAGTTTTATTTTTAATCGGCTTGAGGTTTCTGGACCGGACGAGCGGCTGTACGATTTTATCGGCGCGGCGTCGGGGCCTGGCTTCGTCGATTGGCGGCCGGAGTGGTACGGCGTCTATGAGCAGATTTACTTCGGCGTGGTTAGGGGAGGGGCGCCGACGCGCGAAGCGGCCGAGCACCTCGCCCGCAAATTGCGGGACATTCTCTGGCGCAGGCATGAAGAGGACCGCATCCACGCGGAGCTGGATTCGCACCGCGTGCCGCTCGATCTCAATGTGCTGATTCCGATTCCGCGTCGTGTCGTGCGCAAAGGCTTCGGCGAAGCCGCGCAGGAATGGATGTGGGGAAATTGGGGTGTGCGCTGGCCGATCAGGCGCGTTACTTGTTCAATCGAACGCCGCAACACAAGCGGCAGCAAACCGGTAGCGGTGTTCCGCTTTCTCTCCGAAGACTGGCCGCCGTGGGTCGCGGTTCTGCGTATGCGCAAGCGCTGGCCGGAATTATCGTTCAAGCTGATTCCGTCTTATCTGGACACGGCTTGACCGGATGGGGTCGTGTTCCGGCTTAAAATCCGGAATGTACTTTGCTGGGCGCGCGAGCCGAATGAATGGTGTTGACATCTCGGCGGTTCCTCTTAGTCTCAAATCATTCAGCAATGGTAACCACACTGGATTAATGATGATTTATGCAAGACGAACATTGTGGATATTCATTGCGGTAGCTGGAGTCGCCCTGGTGTTCGCCGCGCATTATGCATCGAGCAATGCGGCATCAAGAGACGCTGAGCGCCTCACCCAAAACGTACAGCTCCTTGGGGATGCCGAACGCGGCGATGCCTCAGCGCAATTCAGCCTTGGGCTGGCTTACTTTAACGCCAAGGGTGGACCCGACTATGTCGCCGCGGCAATGAAATGGTGGAATATAGCTGCCGACCAAGGGAATTGCGACGCCAAATATTCTCTTGGCCTGGTCTATGGGCATGGCATCGGCCTACCTGCTGACTATTCGGAGTCCCTGAAATGGTTTCGGCGGGCCGCAGAAAGCGGATATGCCCTTGCGCAAATTAATCTCGGTTGGATGTATCGTAGTGGCAAAGGAGTTCCAAAGGACAACGTGACTGCTGATATGTGGTTTAAAGTGGCCGTCAAGACATCGATTGACGACAAGCGAACATCTACTCGATCGCTCCTTGCGTCACGCTATGTAGAACTGTTCATGTCCCCTGCGGATATTGAGGCGGCCGAGCGTCTCGCGAAAGCATGGAAGCCGACCCAAGCAGCGTGCGGAAGCTCCCCGGCTCAAAGAAATTGAGATTTGGGCCTGTGCGTGGCACTGAATCCTAGTTGGAGAGGCAAACTACGGATGGCATGATTGACCGGTTGTTGGTGAGCGAACGAAAGATTCCTGGAAATAGAGCAGAGGGGGGATAGCTCCCGGAGTTGTCGCCACCGTGGGTGATCCATACTCGAGAAGCTCATTTTCAATGTAATCTTTACTAAAGTCATAGCCACCTCCAATGATATCCGCGAGCTGACTCGCCGCTTCAGCATACGGGTTGTAGAAGGGTGGCAGTTGGATATTGAACGGGTCGGCAGCGGCCGTGAGGAAAAAGGCGACTGCAGGGTTATTGTACAAGGCCAGAGCTTGAATTGTGGCGTTGAAGGCAGATTCTTCAACTTGTGCGAACAGCGCGTCAGAAAGCCCCGCCCCTGCATAGGAAGTCTCCAACAGATCGAAATAGAGTGCGCTGCCCTCGATAGCATCGAACGCCAACTCGGCACAAACCACAATAAATGGACCAATGCACAACCCTGAGCGATCCGTGTATTTCAGTGGATTCCCTTCGCCGTACCTATATGTATTCATCCCACCACCAAGCCCAATCGGATCGCTCTGCACATACCTTCCCCACCCCGGCGTGTAGTCGCGGAAACCATTGTGGTAAAGGCCAGTATCAAGATCGTTTTCCTGCCCCGGCAGGCGCAGGTCCTGAACGATGAGCGATGGTAACCCGCTGGTTTGTCCGAATGGCTGATAGATGGTTGTCCACGCGACTGCCTGCGCAGCGTCGGTCGCGATCTCAGGCGTGCCGAGGCGGTCGTCATGCAGAAAATAGAGCTTGCCATCGCTCGGCTGGAAGGTGGCGACGGGCCTACCCTTTAGATAGATGTAATCGACCTGGGCGCCGCCCTGACTGTCGGTCTCTTCCAGCAGATGGCCGTCCTGATCGTATTGGAAGAAGGTCGTCCCAGTTATGCTGCCCAGCCTGACGAGGCGGTGGCCGAAAGCGTCGTAAGTGTACTGCGTGATCTGCTTCGTGCCCGCATTGGTCGTCGCGAGGCGTCCCGCCTGGTTGTACACCAAGCCGGTAATCGAGTTGAGGCCGTCCAAGTCAGCCAATGTGCCTGCCGCCACTCCGCCGCGTGTGTCGGTCAGCCGGTTGCCATTGCTGTCATAGGTGTAGCCGAGGCTGCCATAGCCGCCCGTGGCGCTCGTGAGCCGGTCGAGCGCGTCGTAGCCGAGACTCTGGCTGTTGCCGGAGGTGACGGCATCCACGATAGAGCGCACGTTGTTCGCCGCGTCGTAAGCATACGTCAGACCCTGGATCGCGGCTTTTCCCGCATCCGCAAGGGCGGTCATGCGGTAGTCGAGATCGAAGCTCCGCATCTCCGCGACGCCGTTTCCGAAGGTCAGCGCGTTCGGCTGGCCGAAAGGTTGATACGCGATTTTTGACACGACAGGCGCGGGTTGGGCACCACCGCGCGCCTCAGCCGTCATCGAAGTGATGCGGCCCATGCTGTCACGCGCGTACGCGACGGCTGTGCCAGAGGGATAGGCTATTGACGCGATTCTGCTCGATCCGTCGTACGCGTACTTGGTCAGGAGCGTCACGGCGCTCGCCCCCGTGCCGCGAATGCGGGATTCGCTCAGCACATTGCCACGTTCGTCATAGGTCCGGGTTAAGGTTCCGGCCGCATCGGTGACCGAAATCAACCTGCCGATGCCGAAGCCTCCCACAGCCTGATCGTAGGTGTAGGCGACGTTCTCGGCGGCACCGGCAGGATAGGCGGTAGCCGTCACGCGGTCGAGCGCGTCGTAGGTGTAATTGGCAACCGCGCCACGGGCATCGACCTTCTGCACAAGATTGCCGTCCGGATCATAGCGATAGACCGTCGTTCCCCTGGCGGGGCTTGCCTCCTGGATCACATCGCCGAAACCATCATAGGTATAGGAAGTGGTGTTTCCGTTCGGATCGGTGACACTTATGGGGCGGTTGTGGGCGTCGTAGCTGATCGCCGAGTTGCCCTTGGCCGGATCGGTGATCCTGGCGATGCGGTTCAGAGCATCGAAACTCTGCTGTGTCACACGCTGAAGTGGATCGGTGATGGAAAGCGCGTTGCCGTTCGCGTCATACGCATACGCGGTCGTCTGGCCGACTCCGCCGATATCGTGAAGGAGCCGACCGATTGCGTCGAATGTGCCAGTATGCTGGCGCTGGACGACAGCGCCGCTGTTTGACACTTTTGTTTGCGTGCGGTCGCCGAGCGCGTCGAGCGTGTAGGCGATGCTGTTCTTGAACAGATCCGCCGTGCCCGTAATACGATGCGCGGCGTCGTAGGTGTTGGCGAGAGTCGAGCCGTCGGGCAGCATCACGCTCAGCACATTGCCGGCCGGGTCGTAGGAATATGCGGTGGTGAGAGGGCCTGCGGCCGTGGTCATGGTGCGCGTCAGCAATCGCTGGCGCGGATCGTAAGTGAAATTGGTCGTGACGCCGTTCGGATCGACCAATTTCTGCGGCAACCCGCCCGGCAGATGCTGGGTTATTTTGGTCGCCTGGCCGAGGGCGTTGGTCACGGCGGTGAGCGCGCCACTGCCGTCATAGGAGAATTTGGTCAATGCCCGAACATCGGTGCGGGGATTCTGCGCGGAGGCCAGCAGGAAATTCGACCAAGTGTAGGTCCAGGCGCGCGTCTGCCCGCCGGTCGAATATGGCGCAGTGTTTGTTGTCGTGTCGGTCAGCCTCCTCGTCAGCAAATTCCCGCTGCTGTCGTAAGTGAAGTTCGTGGTCAGGCCCGGCGTCACGATCTGCGACGGAAGGTGGTAGTTGCTGAGATAGGTGATCGTGGTCGTGCGGGCCTGCGGTGTGCCGACCGCCTCGTTGATCGTCGTCGGCTGCCCATGCAGGTCGTTGACATAGGCGGCTTGATTGCCGTTCCAGTCGGTCACGCTCGCCGTATAGCCGTTGCTGTCATAGGTGAATGCCTGCGTCGCGGCGGAGGTGGTGGAGGTCGCCTGCCGGTCAATCTCCGTCACCTTCGGCACGCCCTGGAGAGTCGTGAACTTGTACAGTAACTGCTGGCCAAGCGCATTGGTCACCATCCGGCTGCCGTCGGTATCGTTGTAGACAACGGTCGTCAGATCGGCTCCGCCCGCATGCTGATTGGTCAAGCCGCGCCCGGAAGAGTCATAGGTCCAGGTGGCGTAGCGGTTACCGTCCTCGTCGGTGATGCCGGTCAGCGCGAAGGGCAGCGCGGAGTTTTCGTAAAGGTACGACTGGCTTGTCTGCGGAGTCGTTGAATATGCCACGGAGGCGAGCCGGTCGAGCACGCCCGCCTTCGCGCCGCTTGAGGAGTAACCGTATGTGAGAATCAGGCCGTCCGGCGTCGTCACCGTCTGCAAGAGGCCGTTCTGATAGGCAAGAGTCAGGGAGCGGTTGTAGGAATCAGTGACGGAGACGAGCTGATTGTTGGCGTTGTACTGAAGCGTCTGCGTGTAACCGTTGCGGGCGGCAATCGTTGTCAGGAGCGCCTCGCCCGAAGCACCCGCAGTGTAGGTTTCCACGGTGTCGGTCGTGTCGGTCAAGGTCCAGGTCGATCCCGGATTCACGAGCTTCAGATCCACGTCGCTATCGCTCGCCCACGCCCCGCCGCTTGAGGTGAATGTCAGTTGCTGCCCGTCCGCCCGTTCCGCAGTGACGGAAGTCGCCGACACAATTCTGAGATAGCGGTCATAGTTCGAGCGCCAGTTCGTGCCGAGCGAAGCTGCAAAGGTGGTAGTGCTGCCAAGGCTGTTGTAGTACCGCGTAAAGCCGAGCTGGTTGGGCCCGGTGGTTTTATAATCCGCGACCTGCTCGAACAGATTCCCGGTGCCGACGCTGATCGGATCGCCGCAGGGACATGCGCCCGGCGTGTCGCCGGTACTGCCGAGGGATTTTGGGGGCTCGGATGGCGTCGTGTTACCGCCGCTGCTGACAGTGATGCTGGTGGGGTTCAGATTGGCGGAGGCAGAATACCGGGTCCCGTTGCTCCCCCCAACCCCAACAATAGCGGCGGAACCGTTGCCGGTAATTTGCGAGTCGGCAAAGGGCGAACGCCAGTCATACGTCCCGCCGAAGGGCGGGCTCCCCGGCGCAGCGAAGACTTGCAGCTGGAGAGCGTCGTACCCACTATTTTCATACCCAGCTCCGCAGCTATAATCGGCATAGCTGGCTGAGGGCGCAGCGTTTCGAATGACGAACGACGAGACCGAGACGACCGGAAACATGCCGAGCGCATAGGTGCCGCTGCCGATCGTGAGAACCGCTGCTGTGCACGGAGATAATGAACTCGCTGGCGCAGCCGTTCCGGTAAAAGTCGCGCCCATATCCTCAGATCCGCAAGGCGAGCTGCCGCAGGTGGCAGTAATGCTTTCCGTCCCCAAGGTACCGTCGAAGGTATAGACCAGCGTAAAACTCTGGCCCGTGAGATCGGTATTCGACGGCCCGAAAACCCCCGTGACATCGTTGCCGCTGGAAACCGTGCCGGTGATGGTCACCGTAATTATCGCCGCCTGAACTGCCTGCGGCAGGCACGCCGACATAAACCAAGCAGTGAGCAGGCAACAAAGCAAACGAAATTGGACACGCACAGGAATTCGCATTTTATTGGCCTACCGTGATCAAGTCCCCGGCCGGAGTGGCGGAGCCGCCGTAGGTACAGCCGATCGGGTTATCGCCGCTTGGAGTTGCAGAGGGAATGATGACGTTTAACTGATACAGCCCCGGACTGATCAATCCGGCGAACGCCACAGCCGCCGCGCTGGTCCTGATCGTGCAAACCGGGAGCGCGGGCAGCGATCCGGACTGCTTGGAAGATCCCGCAGTCAGCGGCGCGGACGGCAGGCCGAATCCGACTGCGTAGATCACTACCTCCTCGCCTGGCTTGGCCGGCGTGGATGCCCCCGGATAGAGGCTGGCGGGACCGATCAATCCGCCGTTCGCATGCGTCGCGGCGACATAATGGCTGCCTCCAAAGAGAAGGAAGGCCGGAGCGACGGCCTTCAGGGTCGCGGTAAAGGGAGCGCTGACCGTGGCGCCGCTGGTCACCACGATCGGGACGGGCCCCGTCGTGTTATCCAGCGGGGTCAGAACATTGAGCTGATCGCTGGCGCAAACCGTGCTGGTGGCGGCACTGCAAAAAAAGTAGATGTAGGCTGGCTTCCCATTGACAGTCACGCTCACGCCGTCGAGCTGGGTGGGCATCTGGCCGGAAGCGAAGGAGGGAGCGCTGCTCCAGTTAACCCCGGCTGCCGGAGTCGTTGCGGGAACCAGGTTCACGCCTGTGATCACAATGAAGGTGTTTTGGGCAATATCGGAACCGCCGCTGGCAGTGTCCACGGACGTAATCACAGAGCTGCCGGCTGCGGCGACGGATCGGCTGATAAGATTGCCCGCGGCGTCGTAGGTATAACTGACGGACCCTGCGGCACCATAGCTGACTCGGGTCAGGCGGCCGCCATTATCGTAGGTATAAACGGCCTGAGCGGCGCTAGTGGCGACGGACAGGACGAAGCAGAGGAGGCAATTACGCCATAACCATTCCATATCATTCTCCAGAACGGCGCACACACAAAGCCCGATTGCCCTCGTCGTCGCTGAGTGGGAAAGCGACCTGCTCCCCGACAGTGAAGTTGAAGGTCAGAGCCCCCGCCGGGGGCAATGGGCCGGGACGATCCCGGTTCATTCGTGCCAGCGTTGAACTCCATTCCCTGCCTGTGAGGGTAATCCCGCCTTTGATGTGATAGTCGAACTGTCGGCCCTTAAAAACCAAGGGTCTGGCGGGGGCCTCGATATCGAAGAGCCCTTTCAGTTCGTCGATGGTCGGCAGTCGCCAATCCGCGCGGCCGTTCCATCTCAAACTGTCACACCAATACTTCGCCATGCTCCAGGTCTGATCCACGTCGAGGTCCCGGCTCGTCCACATCAGATGAGTCGCGGGGTCTGTCCAAACGCCCATGGGCTTCGTCTTCGGTTTCGTCGTGTTGTTCTGGGCTGCCAGCGGAAGATAGCAAGCCAGCAAGCCCAGCAGACATGAAAGCGGCTTCGTCATTGTATTCTTTGGCGGGATTTCCTTTTTGACCTCGACAACGCCAAGCATTGAACACCCGTGTTGCCTCCCGTGAGCTTTGCTGCCCCAACAGGCGTCACAAGAGCGCACTTCAGCCGGCGGAACACGCATCACGCGCATCAGTTGAGACGGTTAGGAAAACCGAGCCCGAGGGCGCAGCCCTTGCCCTGGAGCGTGAGGTCCGCCGCTATACTCTGCCCGAAAATCGAGAGGCCCCTGGGGCAGCCGATGCTAAGGGGAGACGGAGCAACTATCGCTATTAGGTTCTCGTTGTCGAGATTTGGACGGCGTTCACTCGCACGAATGCGGCGATTCGTCCGCGCAGCCTGCAAGCTATTCGCGACGAATTCAAAAAACATAACGTGCCAACAGCATCAAGGTGCGGCCACCGCCGAACGCTGGTTTAGTTAACGGCCAACCTCGCTTTCCCCGGACCATGAAGAACCATTTGGACAATCTGCATTATTAGCACTCTGTTATTCTCCCTCCAGGTTTCGTTCTACCCTCCGGCCAGTGCCAATCCGTTCACAAGCGTGACGGCATCGTTTTGACCGAATCGAATGAAGATCTCGTTTCGTCAAAAAGGTGATTTTTGTTGTTCGGATTTCTTGCGAGTTTCTTCGAGCTGTTGTGCTCTGACGCCATTGGCATAGTTAAGCAGATTCACCATATTTTTTGACGCAAGTTGATTGTCAAGAAGGCCTACCTCAAAGCCTTGGACCAAAACACCTGGTGTTCCCCCGCCCCACGCGTAATGAGTTTTTAGAGTCACTCCACATACGGAGTTAAATCCATGCATAGGTCCTAATCCCACTCCCGGCTGCGACCATCCCATCAATGGAAAATACAGTGGATACTCTCCTCTGTTAAGAGAAGGAGAACCCGCCTTTTCGGGTACATGATAAGGAATAGGACCAAAGATTCGATCAGAGGTTCCGCCTCCACGATTGCCCATAGCTTGCCCTACCGTATCATCGAAAAACTGGTTGCCATTTAAAATTGTGTCATTTCCGGCGGGCGTAGTCTGAGTTGCGCAATATGACCAAAGGGCAGCATGACTACTCCAATTTGAAATCATTGCATTCCAGGGGCCTGAAATTGGCCTGCCCCCAGGGTCATACACCCAATATTCCATCGAACCTGGAGGAACCGGACTATTAGCAGGTGGTGTTGGCGTGGGATCTCCATATTTCTCTCGAACTCGTTGTTTAAGAACATCCCACGAGGTGGGCGTTTCAAAGCCGTACTTCATTGTCCGATCTATGGAATAGGCTCTTCCTTCAGTTTCAGTGAAGAAAGCCGATACATGGTCGCCACGATCATCCGGATTTTCAACACTCGAATATTCTTTCCCCGTCATCCCAACAACGGCACCAATGAACGGTCCTTTCCCAAGTCGCGACCCGAATTGCGCTTTTGCAACGTAGGGAATGCCGTACGCGCGGAGAGCCGCTTCTGCTTCATCTACGCTCATTCCTAGCCGAACACCATCGATGTCAAACTGGGAAGGGTCTTTGGATGGGCTCAGGGCGCGGGTGATCGCAGCAGCGACGCCCGGAGCAGTGTTTTGCCTGGGTGGCTCGGCAGTCGAACCGGGCTTGGAGCTACTGCATCCGGCGGCGTAGATGAGAGTGCACGCTGCTGCGACCGCCGGAACGCTGACCTTTAATGTCATACGTCGTTTCTCCTCTCTTACCTCTTCACGAAAGCTACCTGCTGCCAGCGAATGAGCTTGCCCGTGCCGAGTACGCCTCCGCATGTGATGCCGTTCTGGCTTCTGAGAGGCGTCTCGATCCTGGCGTCGAGCCTGCTCTCGTTCCAATTCCTGATCTGCATCAAGCCGTGGCCTCCGGGACACTGCGTCACCGGTGCGAGGCGGACCAGACCTTCATACGTTTCGATCGCACCCTTGTTTCTCTTGGCCTGCAGCACACCGAACAAGTCCTCCCGGCCTCCGTAAACGTAAATGGCATCGCCGTCGAGTTTGAACCGGAAAGTCTGACCGGGTTCGGCTTCGCTTTGCCAGATGCTCGCGAGAGCGTCGATTGGTTGCGTTGCAGGCGCGGAGGAAGGCGCCGCCGGATTTGCGGGAGCCGGGGGAACCGGTGGCGGGAGTGGGGACAGCGCCTGATTTGCAGGATCAGACGGAGCGGGTGGCGGGTTGGGCTGGACGTTTGAGGGAAGGGCTGGCCGGGATTCAGCAAGAGCAGATGCGATGCTGTCGTCGATCACTTTTGAGTTACCTCCCACGACGGATTTGATCAGGCCGTCGCGCCCGACTATGACGGCGGTAGGAATGCCCCAAACCCCATAGGCATTTTTGACTGCGTCTTTTGTGTCGGCGGGAGCAGCGAAGGTAAATTTGCGGCTCAAGACAAACCTCTTTGCGTCGGCCATGCCCTGTTTATTGTCGGGTCCCGTTACGGCCCAAACTACGAGACCTTTGTTCGCAAGGTCCCGGTTGTCGCTTAGCGCCTGGGTGTGAGGCAGCGTTACCTCGCACGGATAGCACCAACTGGCCCAGAAATCGAGCAATAGAACCTTGCCCCTCTGATCGGAGAGCCTGACGGTCTTCCCGTCGAGCGTAGTCAAAGAAAAATCCGGAGCGGGCTTACCTATCAAGGAAAGGGGGTTGGGCACGGCGGGTTCGTCCAACGCGGATGCGACCGCCTCGTCGATTTGCTTTATCAAGCCGGCGCTGGTGCCGGCAAATACGTTCGTGACCACGCCTTCGTACCCAATCACAAAGGTCGTCATCTCTTTGCCCAGAGAGTCTTCCCAGGAAGCAAACGCGGTATCGAAGAGGACCTCAAATGTGTAGCGGTTATCCAGCAGAAATTTTCGAACGTCGCCCGGTGTCTGCCGGCCGGTCGCCACCGCCATAACCGTGAGTCCCCTACCAACAAAATTCCTGTTGGCGGCGAGTTCCTGAATGTGGCGCAGGATGCTCGCGGAAGAATTGCCGTCAGCCCAAAAGGTGATCAGCACTACCTTGTGTTTGTTGTGTTCGTATTTATCGTCGTCGAGATGGATAGCTGCCCCATTGGGCGCGGTCAGCAAAAACGCTGGCGCGGGACTGCCGATGAAAGCCGCGGCATCCAGCTTGCCTGACTCGGCCAACGCCCTTTCGACGGCGGCGCTGATCTCATGTGGCCTCGCGTTGCCAAAGCCGCCGATGACATACTTGATGATGCCGTCACTCCCGATCACGAGTGTCGTTGGGGTGCCTGGGACCAGATAGCTCCTGGAAGCCGCGCTCGTGTCGTCGTAGAGAACATCGAAGGTGAAATTGTGATCCTTCAGGAACTTCCTGACGGTCACGGCCGTTTGCTTCGGTTCATTGACTGTGATGCCCCAGACCACGACGCCTTTACTCGCCCAATTCTGGTTGGCGCTGAGTTCCTGCATGAAGGGTAGGACGTCCCGGATGATAGGTTGGTCGGAATCGCTGGTCCTCCAGAAACAGATCACGACCACATTGCCCTTCCGGGCGGAGAGCTTTGCCACCTTTCCATCAAGCGTAGTCAGGGAAAAATCCGGAGCGGGTTTTCCGACCAAAGACGTGGTATCGGCGTTTGCCTTCGTGGATGACACCAGCGCGACAACAGCGACGAAGAGAATTGTTGCCAACACGTTAGCTCGACGCATAAGTTTTCTCTCTCTCCCTTCTCAAATAGCGGCTGCGGACGCGTGTTGAGATCCGCATTCGGTGCAAAAGCTTGCTCCGGCGCTCCGCGGCCGTCCGCAGTTCGTACAGAAACCATTTGCTGAAAAGGGAACGCCGCTGGTTGGTGGTTTGGCAACGCTTGTGGCGCTCGCGCTTGCCTTACGCCTAAGCACGCGAACAGCAACGACAACGCTTGCCAGAGCGGCTAGGAAAGTTCCGTATTCGGGCACCAGCTGGATTCCAGTCATCCTAGCGGCGATGCCAGCCCCGGCAACTGCTTCACTAAAATCGTATTCAATCGCTATCCAGGCGACCAACAAGCAGGCGAGCGGAGCCGCATACAAGTAACGCGCCCACCTTTGCCGGATGAACGAAGCGGCGATGGGAGCTAGGATTCCAGCAATCACCACTAGATTGAGAAGGCCAAAGGGACCGGGATTCATGTTGTTTTTCGGATCGAGGGACAGGGCATCCCACAACGTAAACGACTTTGTTTGTCCTGTTCCCAAAAAGGAGATAGAGAAGCCGGCGCCCGGCATGAAAAACCAGGTAATCCAAACGATGACGGTTGCGACCAGAGTGACCTTACCCATACGGGCGACAAGCGGCCCGACTCCCTGGCGGGCGATCTCCGCGGCCTCCTTTCCGTGCTGCTGTGCCACACCGCCGATCTGCCCGAACTTTTCCCTGGCGGCCTGCTGCGAGTCTGCAACGGTAAGGCCGGTGATGGAACCCACGCCGTCGAACTCGATATCGACAGCCATGTTGACCGCCGGGGCGATCGGGGACTTCCAGATGCCTTCTAGCGTAAAAGTCTTTTGTTGGCCCTCGACGACAAGCAGCCCCGGACTGCTGTCGGGCGTCTTGATGATCGTGCCCCTGTGCTGCGTTGTCATGTTTGGTGTCTCCTTAGTCGTGTTATTGGGCCACACTGCCGTGGCGCGGGAGAGCCATAAACCGGAACATAGTCCGGCCACACATCTGGTTGCGCCGAAAAGTCCCGATCACGTGTATGGGCGAGGGTTGAGGTACTGGCAGTTCTAAATCTAGCGGAGAGGCACCATTTTTTCACGGTTAGCCTGCCGTCGCGTCCGGCTTCCACGAGATCCAACTCGGGATTCCCAAAGAGACACCCCGCAGCAAAAGCGCCTGCGGCGTAAATCAAGTGGGACGTTTGGTTGGTGATTTGGGTTAAGGGGAATCCTTGTTTTTGATTCCGGGAAGAAGTTTTCGTTCGTGACGATTGTGTTTCGACGAAGGAGAGATCTCCCCGAGTAACCCCTTGAGCGCACGCACACTTCGTTCCAGCGTCGCCACTTCTTCGAGCGCCCGGCTCTTTGCGGGAACACCGGCTGCCTTGTGGTTCGCGATTTTCGCGGAATTGCCCTTTTCGAGTCCGGCAAGAAGTTCCGAGAGCGTGATGCCCAAAGCATTCGCGACCCTCAGAATGCTCAGAAAACTGACATTCTTCTCGCCCCGTTCGAGATGCCCCATGTAGGTCCGGTGCACTCCGGCAACATCGGCAAAGGCTTCCTGGGACCATCCTCGCTGCGTCCGCAACTCCCGAATCCGGATTCCCAGCCGCCGTAGCGCGTCGTCCATTCCTCCAGCGTGCGAGAATGCCTACTTTTCGGTCTACAGCATCATCGATAGCCACTATGTCGATAGCATATATGAAAACGCCCTGAGGCATCCGGCCCCGCGCGAACTCTCGGTTCATGCCCTGCCTCCCCAGCTCTTCGACGAAGCCGGCGACGGCACGGAAAGATGGTCGCGAGTTGCGTCAGGCAATGCCCGATTGGTACGATTCCGAATCATGCTGGTTCGTGCGCTCTCACTAACCAGTTCGTAAACGCGAAGGAAAAACCGTCATGCCGCTTCGAAAAACCCGGACGAGGCACGGTCCCGGTCGTGCGGGCCCGCAGCGCCATGCGCCGGAGGAGAGGCGGACGCTCGATACCCTGTTCAGCGTGGCCTATGAGGAACTGCTCCGGCTGGCTTCTGCCGTGAAGCGCAGCGACGCGAACGCGACGCTCAGCCCCACGACGCTGGTGAATGAGGCATGGCTGAAGCTCGCGAGCGCGCCCGAGTTCGCGTCGCAATCCCGTCTCCACTTCAAGCGAATCGCCGCACAGGCCATGCGCCAGATTCTGATCGATGCGGCGCGGCGGCGGAGCGCGCAAAAGCGGGGTGGGGAGATCATGTTTGTCGCATTCGGCGATTCATCCGATCAGATCGCGTCCTGCAACCAAGAATTGATTGCGCTGGATGCGGCCCTGGAAGAACTCGCGCGCTTCAATCCGCGCCAGGCCATGATGATCGAAAGCCGGTTTTTCGGAGGTTTGGATATAGCAGAAACCGCGGCGCTGCTGGAAGTCTCCGATGCCACAATCCTTCGCGACTGGCGGGCGGCGAAAGCATGGCTCGCGCATGAAATCCGCCGCGCACAGTGACCCGTCGAACGTTCGAGCATGGAGGTGACTCCGCATGGACCGGGACCGTTGGGAGCGAATTCAATCGGCCTTTCATGACGTAGTAGATCGTCCGGAATCGGACCGTGCGGCACTCCTGAAAGCCGCATGCGGCGGCGATGAGGGCCTCATGGCCGACGTGGCGGCGTTGCTCCAGGAGGATGCAAGGAGCGCATCGATGCTGGATCGCGATCTGACAGGGATCGCGCATCAGGTGCTTGATTCACCGCTCAAATCGCTTCCGCTTGAGGAGTTCGGGCCGTACCGGATCAAGGGCGTTCTGGGCGAGGGGGGCATGGGTGTCGTGTATCTTGCCGAACGGGAGGATCTCGGCAGCCTGGTGGCGATCAAGATTTTGCGCGATGCGTGGCTGTCGCCCGCGCGCCTGGCCCGCTTTGAGAGCGAGCAAAGAACGCTCGCGAACCTGAATCACCCCTCGATTGCGCGGCTCTATGATGCGGACTGTCTTACCAACGGAACCCCGTGGTTCGTCATGGAGTTTGTCGAAGGCTCGCCGCTCACGGATTACTGCCGCGCGCGCGAATGTCCTATCGAAGAGCGCCTGCGGTTGTTCCGCTCTGTGTGCGAGGCCGTTCAATACGCTCACTCGCAAGCGATCATTCACCGGGACCTGAAGCCGTCCAACATTCTCGTGAAGAAAGACGGCACGGTGAAGCTGCTGGATTTCGGAATCGCCAAACAGCTTGAAAGCCTCGACGAGGCCGGGGACTCTACCCGGACGGCCTTGCGGTTCATGACGCCCGCCTATGCCGCTCCGGAGCAGCTCCAAGGCGACCGGGCAGGCACCAGCTCCGACGTTTATTCCCTGGGCGTCGTTCTCTATGAATTGTTGGCCGGGCGGCTTCCGTTTGACCTGTCGAAGAAAACGCCTGCCGAGACCGAACTCGCCATCATGCACGGCGAACCGGAGAAGCCGTCCGCCGTTGCCGCCAAACATCAAGGAAATCTGCGGGCCGGAAAAGCAGCGTGGAGCGATCTCGACGTGCTGTGCCAGACCGCGATGCATAAAGATCCCGAGCGGAGATACCGATCCGTTGAAGCGCTGATTCGCGATGTCGATCATTATCTGAGGGGAGAGCCGCTCGACGCTCAGCCCGACAACCTGCTTTACAGAATCGGTAAGTTCGTCCGGCGAAACCGGAAGGCCGTCGCGGCGGCAGCCATCATATTCACTGTGATCTCCGCGCAGGCGGGGGTCTTCACGATACGGCTGGCGCGGGCGCGCAACGCGGCACTGGCCGAGGCGGCCCGCACGCAGCGCATCCAGCGGTTCATGTTGAATCTGTTCGAAGGAGGCCATCAAGAGGCTGGCCCGGCAGAAAATCTGCGCGTCATCGCGCTGCTCGACCGGGGCGTGCAGGAGGCCCGAACGCTCAATCAGGACCCGAGGGTGCAGGCGGAGCTGTATCAAACCCTCGGAGGCATCTACGAGAAGATGGGCAAATTCGACCAAGCCGATTCTCTGTTGCGGTCCGCGCTCGATCAACAGAGGTCGATTTCAGGGCCGGATAGCGCCGAAGCCTCGGAAGACCTTGTGACGCTCGGTCTCCTGCGCGCGGATCAGGGCAACTACAAGGAAGCCGAGAAATTGATCCGTGAAGCGCTGGCCATCGACGGTGCGCATCTCCCGCGCAATGCCCCCGCGCTGGCGAAAGCCACCGGGGCGCTCGGAGAAGTGCTCGAAGCGGCGGGGTCGTACGAACAGGCGATCAAAGTGCTTGACGAAGCCGTGCGGCTCCAATTCACACAAGGCGGGGAGCAGTCCGAGCTTGCCCGGAGCCTGACTTCGCTCGCGGAGGCGCACTTCTTCCTCGGCCGCTATGCCGCAGCCGAGTCCCTGAACCAGCGCGCCGTGGCGATAGACCGGCAAATCTACGGAGAACGGCATCCGTTTGTCGCAGACAATCTCATCGATCTGGGGAATATCCAGCATCAAATGGGACACTATGCCGAAGCCGAGCGGTACTTCCGGCAGGCGCTCGATATAACGGGGTTGTGGTACGGCAAGGACAATCCGGAGACAGCCTCGGACATGATTACGCTCGCTCAGACCCTTGCGTTTGAGAAACATTACGACGAAGCCGAGGAGCTGCTTCGGCAAGCGGTGGCGATCCAGGAGAGCGTCTACGGAAAGGTGCACGCCCACGTCGCATTCGCGCTCAACGCGCTGGGCATGGTGGCGATAAAGCGCGGCGATCTCAAAGAGGCGGAGTCGGATTTCAGCCGCGTAGTGGACATATACCGCGCGGTCTATGGCGACAAGAACTATACCGTCGCTCTTGCGACTGCGAATCTCGCCGGCGTGTACGTGGAGAGAAAAGAGTATGCGCACGCTGAGTCGCTTTACCGGGACGCGGTGCGACGATTCACCGAGGCGCTCTCGGCCGGCGACATGAACACCGGCATCGCGCGCGTGAAACTCGGAAGAACGCTTCTGCGCGAACGGCGCTATCGGGAGGCGGAGGGGGAGATTCTTGCCGGGTCGGACATTCTGTCAAAGCAGACGAGTCCGTCGGTGAGCTGGGTTCAGGCGGCGCGCAAGGATCTGGCCCTCGTCTATGACGCTCTCGGCGAACCCGAGAAAGCAAAGGGAGTTCGAGCGGAACTGGCTGCGGCGGGGAAATAAGGGACTCCTTTATATGCGGCCATCACCGGGATAGCTTTTGCACCGGTCAGGGCGTCTCATAGGGCGGCGGGATCGCTTTGCGGCCGGATGGGGCGGCAGGTCGTGAATTTGCAAAAGGATTTGGGCCGACGGGCGGTCCCCCGGCTTGCCCCCGACGGAACTCAGGCGAGTGGCCTTGCTGCCGCAGGTTGAACTCTGAGAACTGGATCATAAGCGTAAGTCCGCTACTACAGCGGAGTTGTGAAGATGAGATAGCAATATGTACTTGTATCATATTCAACTATCCGCTATTATAGCGGAGAATGGAATATGAGTCAGCACACTCGCGACCAAGTCTGGGGGCCTACGTAGTAGGACGCCTTGCCGCCGGTCGCCTGGTGTTTTCTCGGGAAGAGGCTCAGGCGGCCCTTGGCATCAATAGAGGAGCCTTCCTCGACGCAGCCGAAAAACTGCAAAAGCGCGACCAGCTTTTAAACCTGCGCCACGGCTTCTACGTTATCGTTCCCCCCCAGCACCTGAATTTTGGGAGTCCGCCGCCTGCGTCCTTCATCGACGACCTCATGCGTCACGAGAACCGGCCCTACTATGTAGGGTTGCTGAAGGCCGCCGAGTTGCATGGGGCGTCACATCAAGCAGTCATGGAATTCCAGGTCGTCACGAACCGCCAGATGCGGGATGTGCAGGCTGGCCGCTCGAAAATCGCCTTCTACTTCAGAAAAGACATGTCGGCGGTAGCCGCGGGCATCGAAGACCGAAAGACGGATACGGGCAAGATGAAGATCTCTTCCGTCGAGCTGACGCTGCTCGATCTGGTCCGTTATCCGCAGGCAAGCGCCGGTCTCGACAACGTTTTGACGGTCTTCTCCGACCTCGGTCCCAAGATCAATCCCGAGAACATGGCAGCCCTGTCTCATGCCTTTGGGCGATCCGTCATTCAACGGGTCGGCTATCTGCTGGATGCGTCGGGATTCGCAAACCACGCGGAAAAATTGCACGCATTGATGGACGGGCGCGCGCGGCCCCTCTGGATCGAGCTTGACCCGTCGCTATCGTCCGATCCCGATCTTGCGCCCGAGGTGCAGGCTCGTGACGAGCGCTGGCATGTAGTGGTGCGCCGTATTCCGGAGCGCGACGAATGATTCCGATGATGAACATCATCGCCTGGAGCGCCGCAGCTCCTTGGGCGGATATAAGGCAGGTGGAGCAGGATCTGATAATCAGTCGCGCGCTCATCGATCTGTTCGGGGGCCCGATGCTCGCCCGAGAATTGCGCTTTCGCGGTGGGACTGCATTGCACAAGCTCCATCTCCCGAAGGCGTTCCGATATTCCGAAGACATCGACCTTGTCCGCACCGCAGCCGGGCCGATCGGCCCGATCCTGGATCGCATCCGCGAGTTGCTGGAGCCATGGCTCGGCCGCGCGGCGTTCGAGCAAAGCAACATAGCGCCAAAGCTGCGGTTTCGGGTTCCGGCGGAGGATGGCTCCGGCGATATCCGGCTCAAGCTCGAAATAAACACGCGGGAGATTGAGGCTTTCGATGCTCCGCAGGCGATCCGTTTCAACGTCGAGAATCCCTGGTACAAGGGAGAAGCCGAGATTTCGACCTTCTCACGCGAGGAACTGCTCGCGACGAAGATGCGCGCGCTCTTGCAGCGGAACAAAGGACGCGACCTGCTTGATCTTTTTCAGGCACTCGAAACACTCGAAGCCTTGAACGCCGCGCGCATAGTCGAATGCCTTGGTTTCTATCTTGAACGCGGCGGCACGCCGATCAGTCGCGCGCAGGCCGAAGAGAGGATGTTTGCCAAACTCGCGGCGCCCAGATTCATGGCGGATATCCGCCCGCTTCTCTCGCCCGACCGAGCAGAGTTGCTGACCGAGGACGAAATTCAGCGGGCATTCGTCGGCGTGTTCACGGCACTGATAGGCATCATGCCCGGCGAGTCCTGGGCGAAGACAGCCGACATGAAAAAGCGGTTTGGAATCGCGTGATTGATAGCGGCCCGCTTGTCAGGAAACGGCTAGGCGCGGCATGGCGACGCCCTGCCCCTTTTCAAGCGCCAGGATTTCAGGATTTGTTCCTGGCCTTCCGGATCTGCGACATTGGATCGGCATTGCCCTGGATCATCACTGCGCGGAGATTGAGCTTGCGGTCATAAGGGGTTGTGATCTGCTCTGGCGTCAAGTCGTCGCCCCAACAGGTGTCATCGATAAATTCATCTACTTGTTGCGCCTGCGTCATTTTGCAGTCGGCCTCCAGGGAGGCAATATCGGCAGGATCGTCGGCGAAAACGAGCAAAAAATCATCCCTGACATGCTCGCGCATCTCGTCAGTGATTTTGATAATGCCGTTTGTGTCGCTGGCTACAGTGGCCTTCAAAGCATTTCTCCAATCCTCTTCCTTGCGCTGCTCCGCCTCTGGCGTTGTCTTCTTCCAGGTGCAATAGAATCGGATAGCATGTTGCGCAACCTGCATCAGGTCAGGCTGCTCCAATCTATTAAAAGGCGCGTTTCGACATACGACGCCATAGGATAAAAAGATTCCGTCCACGTCAAGATCAGTCGCGATGAAGAATTTTAGCCCTGTAGGCTGATGCTGTAGGATTTGCAAGTCTTTGCCGTCAACATCGCGTTCGAGGGATGCGCTCCAGTCACGCATATGCAAAACCCCATGCGCGTTCGGATCGTAGGCAATGAATACGGCCATGAGAGGTTTTCAGGATAGCAAGACAGGGGGATACGGAAGGGGGAATTCAGCAGAGCGTCCTGAAGTCCCCTCTTGCGGGGGGAGCGGCGCGCTGTTGGCCGCGTGGGGGGAACCCGCCCGCCCCGGCTTGCCCCTGGGGGAAACGGGAAAGGGGGAATCAGGGGCCTTGCTGCCGCAGGCCGATTCTTAAAGACAGTGGCAAACCTTCGAAAACGGGCGTGTCTTGGGAGGCGCTTGACATCCCACGGTCGTGGCTTATTAAACGGGAAGACGTGGCCAAGCCACGATTGTGGAGCTCTTCTCGCGTAAGCAGGAAGGGCTCCTTTTTGTTGCCCATTTCGTTGCCCAAAACGTTGCCGAGTGCGCCCGAATGATGCCGTTTAGCCCTACGGATGCCGACGCAAACGACTGAAAACACGTGGCCCGACTACTGGCCGCCGCTTTAAAAGTGCGATGCTCTACCAACTGAGCTACCGGCCCGGAAGCGCTGCAAGGAAGGCAACTACGCTCGCGACTTTCTCAAGATAGCATAGCGACTTTGCCGCTTGTGGAAGTCGCCTGCGACGTGTAAAGGCGAATACTTGCGCTCACGCTTGACAGCTTGAGATTCTCTCCGTCTGCGTCATAATCGAGTAACCAATGTGTGATAGATTGTGTAGGCTTGTGGAGCATTCCTGGTTAATACCAGAAATAGGAGGACTTTCATGCCAGCATCCGGTTTTGCTTTTGCCAATCCGCAGCCTTCACCCGACAATTTGAACACAACGGATCCGAAGGATGCTTACGCCGACGACTCTGGCGTCCAGGCCGCGCCAGTCACGGAACCTATCCCTAAACCCTGGAAAACGCCCGAGGAGATGTCGCTGGCTGATGTCTTGGGAACCCAAGCCGTGCAGCAGATTCAGAGCGCGGGCAAGATCGTCTTCCATTCCATAGGAGATACCGGTGGGATCAAGGAACCGTCCCACCAGTACGCGGTGGCTGACGCCATGACGAAGGATTTCGATGAGGAGACCGACTTCGCATCCGGACGCCCGGCGTTTTGCTATCACCTCGGCGATGTCGTCTATTATTTCGGCCAGGAGCGGTACTACTTCGATCAATTCTACGATGCATATCGCGATTATGACGGCCCCATATTCGCAATCCCGGGTAATCACGACGGCGAAATGTTCCCGAAAGAACAGGCGCAGTATTCGCTACAGGCCTTCTACAACAATTTCTGCTCCAAGGCGCCCGTGAAGGACCCCGCCGCAAAGGGCTTTTCGCGCACCACCATGACACAGCCCGGCGTGTATTTCACGCTCAACGCTCCTTTCGTCAAGATCATCGGCCTCTATTCCAATACCGGGGAATCGACCGGCATCCTCAGCGATAAGACCGTTGGGACGGCGCAGCTCGATTTCCTCCTGGCGCAATTGCAGGAGGCTGCCGGCCAGCGCGCCAAGAAAGGCAGCGATCCCTTCGCTTTGATTATTGCCGTCCACCATCCGCCGTTTACACTCAGCAAGGAACATTTCCCGAGTCCCGCCATGCTCGCCCAGATCGACAAGGCCTGCCAGCAGGCCAAAATCTGGCCCGACATCGTCCTTTCCGGCCACGCTCATCTCTACGAGCGGTACACTCGCACGGTCCTATCCAAATACACTCAGATCGCGGGCGGGAAAAACCTCCAGATTCCCTACGTTGTTGCGGGGAACGGCGGTTATCTGAAGTTGAGCGCAACGCGGTTGGGTCAGGGTGACGCCGACCCTCAGCCCGGTGTTGCCGGAAACGATGGAAAAGGGAATCCGCTGACGCTGGATGTTTACAACAACACCACCTACGGCTTCCTGCGTCTGACGGTGAGCCCTGCGTCGATTGTATTTGAATCCCTCGGCGTGGATCAATCGACCGGCCAAACTTCTACGCTCGACCAATTCACAGTCGATCTTTCGAACCACACCGTGACAGGTGCTCCCCCGAAGAGCCAGATCAAATCTGGCGTTGTAGCTTCGCACGCAAGTGACCGCGCGCCACGGAAGGCCCGCCCGCCGAAGAAAACCAGCGTGACGAAGAAGGCCCACGCGCCGCTGAAAAAATGATCGAACCCGGCCCCGCCGTGCCACAATACAGAAAGCATGCGGGTCGGCATCATCGGCACCGGAGCCATCGCTCACAAACACGCGCGAGCGTACGCCAACATCGGCTACCAGGTGGTGGCTTGCACCGATTTTCACGTCGACAGCGCGCGCGCCTTCGCCGAACGCTACGGCTGCGAATTCGTTCCCGACTACCAGGACCTCTGCCAGCATCCGGGCGTCGATTACGTGGATGTTTGCACGTTCCCGGAATTCCGGCTCGAGGCTGTGAAATGTTGTGCCGAGGCGAACAAACACGTCCAGGTGCAGAAGCCGATGGCCACGAATCTTGAAACCGCGCGCGGCATGATCGAAACCGCGTGCAACGCCGGCATTCACCTGGGCGTGGTGAGCCAGCATCGTTTTGATGACTCTACTCAATTCTTGCGCCGCGCCTTGGACGAGGGCCGCTTGGGCAAAATCCTCGAAGCCGACGCCTACGTGAAATGGTATCGCTCACCGGCTTATTATTCGCGTCCCATCAAGGGAAGCTGGAAGACCGAGGGCGGCGGAGCGCTGATTATTCAAGCCATCCATCAAGTGGATGTGCTGCTGTGGCTGATTGGCGGTATTCAAGAGCTGTTCGGCTATTGGCAGATCGCGGCGCGGCATAACATTGAATCGGAGGACGTGCTCGCGGCCGTGATGAAATACCAGTGCGGCGCCACGGGCGTGGTGCAAGCGTCCACGGCGTTCTGGCCGGGCCACACCGAACGCATCGAGATCCACGGCACGAAAGGCACCGCTATTATTTCGGGCGACAAGCTGACCGCCTGGCAAGTGGAGAACGATTCGGGCGAACCTGCGCCGATTTCCTACGACTACGCAACCGCCGCGACCGATCCAATGGCCACCGCGCTCGCGCCCTTCGAGCGACAGTTCATCGATTTTGGTGAAGCGATTCGCAACGGACGAAGGCCTTTATCGTCGGGCCAGGATGGCTATCGCGCGTTGGAGGTGGTGACGGCCATCTACGAATCCTGCCGGAAGGGATGCGTGGTGAGGCTGTAGCGCGGCGCCTCTCCCAAACGGCTTCCGAATGCAGGTCCGCGTTCCAGCTTCCAGCGCCAATCTTGGTCCTGGATTCGATAGCCTCGGTCTGGCGCTCGGGATCTATCTGACGTGCCGTTTCCAGCGCGCCGGACGCTTGTCCATTCGCGTAAGCGGCCGCGATGCCGCCGAGATCCCGACTGGCGAGGACAATCTCATCTGGCGCACCGCGCTGGCCGTGGCCGCTGATATTGGAGACGCGCTGCCACCCATCGCGCTCGAAATCGACAACGATATTCCGCTCGGCAAGGGACTCGGGTCGAGCGCCGCCGCACTCACCGCGGGCGTCGTCATCGCCGATCATTTGCTTGGACTGCACTGGAAACCGCACCGGATACTCGATGAAGCCGCCAAGATCGAAGGGCATCCCGATAATGTCGCGGCTTGCGTATTGGGGTCCATCGTCGCCAGCGCCACCGACGTGGGCGGGGCCGTGCGCGCGGTTCGCGTCGAATTGCCTGCCAGCTATGGAGTAGCCGTGGTTGTTCCGGACTTCGTGCTGCCGACCTCGGAATCGCGCCATGTGCTGCCGGCCGGTTATTCCAAAGCCGACGCCGTTTTCAACGTGCAGCGCAGCGCGTTGTTGATCGCCGCGCTGGCAACCGGCGCCACCAGCGCCTTTCCGGCAGCGCTCGAAGATCGCATGCATCAGCCCTATCGCTACGCGCTAGTTCCGGGTCTGGAGGAAATGGTCAAGCTGCGGGCGCCGGGACTGCTGGGATGCGCGCTCAGCGGCGCGGGTCCCTCGATTCTGGTGTTCTACGAGCGGGGGCACGAACAGGTTTGCGATCTCATCCGGCAGATTTTCGCGCTGCACGGCCACAATTCAGAAACGCTGTGCGTGCCGGTCGCGCGCGACGGCTACCAGTTGACCTAACTAGACCCCGCGCCGGTTCCCCCACAAATCAATATGCAAGCGCGGCGTCATCCGGTAGCCCTCCCGTTTGGCGATGTCCGCGAGCCATCGGCCGCGCTCGGCTAAAATCGCGGCATCCACGCCCTCGGGCATCAACAGCACGCGGCTTCTCGACGCTCCGACCTCGCTGACGATCGCGTTCACCTGCTGAAGATCGCTTGGATCGGTAATCACAAATTTGAGCTGATAGGGATAAAGCTGGATCAAGCGCCGCAGGATCTCGGGCTGGTAGCGCAGACGTTCGTGCTGGCCGGCCCAGCGGCCGTTGTCGCGCGTATGCGGCGTCGAGTTGGCGAGCTTCGGGCTGATGCTCATCAGATCGCAGCGTACGTTCGCGTCCACGGTACCGGCGGTCTCGACGGTGATGTGCTGCGCGAGCCGCGAGGTCAGCTCTTCAGTCAATTCCTCAATTTGGGGCGCGATCATTGGTTCGCCGCCGGTGATAACGACGTGTGACGCACCGAAGCTGTTCACTTGGTCCACGATGGAATCGAGTGAGCGCTCTTCGCCCTCCGGCTGCCACGATGTATAGGGCGTGTCGCACCACACGCAGCGCAAATTACAGCCGCTGGTGCGCACGAAAACCGACGGCACGCCCACCAGCGTGCCTTCCCCTTGAACGGAATAAAAGATTTCAGAAATTTTCAATTGTGAACTCGATCGGGGCATACTCAAGGGGATCCTTGAGACCCGCGTCCGCAAAGCCTTTGAGGCGCAACCGGCACGAATCGCACAAACCACACGACCGGCCTTGCGCGTCCGGATCGTAGCAACTGTGCGTCAGCTTGAAGTCGACGCCAAGCTCGGCGCCTAACTTGATGATCTCGCATTTCGAAAGCCGAATCAGCGGCGCGTGAATCTTCAGGTGAGTGCGGCCTTCCACACCGGCCTTGGTGGCCAGGTTGGCCATGTGCTCGAACGCCGTGATGAACTCCGGACGGCAATCCGGATAGCCGGAGTAATCAATCGCGTTCACGCCGATGAAGACGTCGGAGCTGGAGAGCACTTCGGCCCAAGCCAGCGCGAAGGAGAGGAACACAGTGTTGCGAGCGGGAACATAGGTGACAGGGATGCCTTCGCTCACGCCGGTCTTAGGTACCGCGATGTCGGCCGTGAGCGCCGATCCGCCGAACGCGCGCAGGTTGATGGAGACCACGCGATGCTCGGCCACGCCGAAGCTCGTTGCCACGCGCGCCGCCGCTTGCAACTCCGCGCGATGCCGCTGACCGTAGTCGAAACTCAGTGCGTAGCAACGGTAGCCTTCGCGCCGCGCGACGGCCACGCTGGCAGCCGAATCCAAGCCGCCACTCAACAGGCAGACTGCGGGTTTCTGTGGTGTCGCCGGGGAATCCATGCTGGGAGCTGCTACGCCGTGGTTGCTTCCTTCTCCGCCACGTACTCGGCGTACGGCCCCTTGAAGTCCTCTATTCCCCGATTATCAAAATGCCAGATGCGAGTGGCCACTTCATCCACCACGTCGTGATCGTGCGTCACCAGCAGCACGGTTCCGTCGTATTTCTGGAGCGCGATGTTCAGGGCGTTGATCGCTTCCAGATCCAAGTGGTTGGTCGGCTCATCGAGCACCAGGAAATTGGGTTTCTGGAGCATTAAGCGGCAGAAAATGAGACGCGCGGCTTCTCCGCCCGAAAGAACTTCAGTGCGCTTGGTCGCGTCCTCTCCGCTGAACAACATCTGCCCGAGGAGGCCGCGCAGTTCCTGCTGCGATGCGCTGGGATCGAACTCGTGCAGCCATTCGAGGAGCGTGGCACCAGGCTGGATGGACTCCTTGTGATCCTGCGAGAAATATCCAACAGCAACCTCGTGACCCCACGTGACCACTCCGCTGTCGATCGGAAACTCGCGCTCTGGCGCATCCACAAAACCCGTTGCATTGCGCAGCAGCGACCGTAGCATGGTGGTCTTCCCTGCCCCATTGCGGCCGAGCAGCGCGATCTTTTCGCCGCGCGCGATCGACGCGCTAAAATCCCCGATCACCTGCAGATCGCCGTACGCCTTTGAGAGTCCTTTTATTTCCAGTGGATGGCGCCCTGACGGATGTTCGTTTTGAAACCGGATATAGGGGCGCTGGATGTTCGATTTCGCGAGGTCGGAAGTCTGGAGCCGTTCCACCTCTTTCTTGCGCGATGTTGTTTGAGCGGACCTGGTGCCGGCCGAGAATCTCGCGATGAACTCGTTCAACTGTGCGATCTTTTTCTCGCGCTGGGCGTTGCCGGATTCCACACGCGCGCGAATCTGAGTCTTCGCCAGCACCATGTCGTCGTAAGCGCCGGTGTACGTGATGATGCTCTGGTAGTCGATGTCGGCACAGTGCGTGCACACTTCGTTGAGGAAATGGCGGTCGTGCGAAATAACGAGCAGGCAGCCCGTGTACGCCAACAGGTATTTTTGAAGCCAGTGGACGGAATCGAGATCCAGGTTGTTGGTGGGCTCGTCTAACAGCAGCACGTCGGCGTTACTGAAGAGCGCTTGCGCCAACAGCACACGGACCTTCTGGCCGCCTTGCAGCTCCGACATCTTGCGCTCATGCAGGGCCTCACCAATGTCCAAACCCTCAAGCAGCGTGGCGGCATCCGCTTCCGCTGTGTAACCGCCTTGATCGCCGACGATTCCCTCCAGCTCGCCCAGACGCATGCCGTCTTCGTCAGTCCACTCATTCGGATTGTCGTAAAACTTTTCACGCTCCTGCAATGCGTCCCAAAGCGGAGCGTTTCCCATGATCACCGTGTCCAGGACGCGAAAAGAATCGAACGCGAACTGATCCTGGCGCAGTATGCCGATCTTCTTCGGCCGGATTACGGAACCCTTCTCGGGTTCGATTTCCCCGGTCAGGATTTTCATAAACGTCGATTTGCCCGATCCGTTGGGGCCGGTGATCGCGTAGCGGCGTCCCTGCTGGAACGTCGTGGTTACATCTTCAAACAGAATGCGGGCGCCGAAGCGCATGGATAGTTCGTTGACTGAGATCAAGGTAGAAGGTACTTACTTGGGATTTGCGGATCGAGCCAGCCTATTAAACCAAGACTGAGGAATCGTGATCCGCTGTGATTTGATTATACCGCGTTAGCGACTATTACTTCTATGCGCGCGCCATTCATCGGCGGTGGTCTCCCAGATCTCGCTCGGAAACCGTCCGCTAACGTAATCCCTTTCCTCCACCGCCACCACGCGCATACCGGTCTTTTCTGAGATTCTCCTGGAAGCGGTGTTCAGCACCGCTTTCGGTGCGCGCAGCACAGAGAAGTCCAGCTCGTCGAACCAATAATCTGTGACTACCTCGACGGCTTCGGTCATCAGGCCTTGGCGTTGCCATCGCAAGCCGAGCCAGAACCCCCGATTGTTGTTCTCTGCTTTCATGAGCGAAACGACGCCGATGTGTTCACGAGGGTCGCTCTTCAATCGCAGCGACCAATGCCACTCCTCTCCACGCGCCATCGCTGGAAGCGCATCGTCGCGGTAGTAGCTCAAAGCGCCATCATCGGGATAAGGCCAGGGAACTCGGCTTGCCAGAAACTTCACGATCTCCCACTTGGGAAATAGCCGCTGGGTCTGCTCCGCATCGGCGAGCTCCAGCGGGCGCAGCTCCAGGCGAGGCGTCTCCAGCCGAGCAGCGTCACCCGAGTTGCTCAAACGCATACCCCGCGCGCAGCACCGTCGCGTCGTCGCCCATTCGGCCCACGATCATCATTCCGATCGGCAACCCATCCATCTTCCCGCAAGGCACGCTCAACGCGGGGTGACCCGTCAAGTCGAACTGCGGCGTGTTCAGCGCCGCGCCGTCGGACAGCTTCATGCTGGTTGCGAAATCCACGCTAGCGGGCGGCAGCTTGGGCGGCCGGGCGGCCACCGTCGGCATCACCAGCACGTCCACCTGTTCGAGCGCATGGTCGTATGCCGCGCGCACGGTGAGGGCCGCGTTCTGGGCGCGCGCATAATACAGACCGTCCCCGGTGCGATCCAGCATCCGCTCCATCACCAGCCACAACTTCACCTCGGGCGGAAACAAAGCGGCGCGCTCCTGGCGATGCTTCACGTAGAACTCAGCCAGCTCGATTTGATAATGACCCTTCCAGTTGATGCCCATCGCATCGCGTGCCACCGGCGCCATCCCCGCCGACACCAGGTTCAGACAATCCAGCGCCAGCGTAGTGTGCTCCTTGACGGAGACCTCGCTCACCTGTGCGCCAGCGTGTTCAAAGCGGCGCGCTGCGTCGAGTACAAGCGCATCCACGTCTTTCTCGCCGTCCGGCAGCCCGAATCCTTCTTTCAAGATGCCGATTCGAAGCCCGTTGCCTCCGGCCTTCAACAGGGTGGTGTAAGGCTGTCGCTGCCACGCGGCATTTTGCCGCGGATCGAGACCATCGGGCCCAGCCAATGTTTCAAGCATTAAGGCGCAATCGTGTACATTGCGAGCCATCGGGCCGACGTGATCGATGGTCATCTCGAGCGGGAAAATGCCGGTGAACGGCACCAGTCCCCACGTCGGCTTCAGCCCAACGATGCCACAGAACGCGGAGGGCACGCGGATGGAGCCGCCTTCATCGCATCCCACCGCCATATCGACAACGCTCGACGCAACCAGGGCCGCGCTGCCGCTGGAAGATCCGCCGGTAGTGCGTGTGTGATCGTGTGGGTTCAGCACGAATCCGGTATCGCCGGTGTGGCTGCCAAAGCTCATACAAAAGCTCTCGCACACGGACTTGCCGGTGATTTCGGCGCCGGCGTCCAGGAGCCGCGTTACCACGGTCGCGTCGGTCGCGGGAACGAACCCCTCCATCACTTTTGAGCCGTTCATCATCGGCAGACCCGCGACGCAGACGTTATCCTTGATGGCGATTCTCTTGCCCGCCAACGGCCCCGAAGGCGCGCCCTTGATGGACGCAGTGACGTACCAGGCATTGAGAAGATTTTCGGAAGCCGGCGGCCGCGTGGATTCTCGCAAGCCATACTTTGGCGCGCGTCCCGGTGGCGTGGCTTTCGACACCCGATCCGCGGCCTTCAGGAAATCGGCCGCATATGAATGGATGGCTTTCAGCTCGCTGTCGGAGAGATCGAACCCGACCGCCTGCGCGTCCAGCCGCAATTCATCGAGCGTGGGCTGCCCGCCGGAGGTGCTGTTTCCTCCCGGCGTCACTTCGCGACATCCCACCGTGCTGCCTCCAATTGCGGCGAGCATTCCCGCAATCGCATCACGACGACGCATGGTCTCCTCCTGATCAATGTTCGAGTATGCGCCTCAGGAACGCGTCGCGCAACCACTTGACACAATCGAGCGCTGTATGTTCCTTTTGGATTCATCATGAACAAGCTCGCGATTGCGCTGGCCGTGTCAGGAATGTGCGCGCCCCTTGGCGCGCAGTGGCTCAACTACCCTACCCCCGGCATCCCGCGCACCGCCGATGGCAAACCGAATCTTGCCGCGCCCGCGCCTCGCACCGCAGATGGAAAACCGGATCTCTCCGGCATCTGGAAGGGAACGGGCATGGGAGGCTACGATCGGAATATCGCGAGAGACCTCGGTCCCCGTGATATCCAGCCGTGGGCCGAAGCACTGTACCAGCAGCGGGTCCGCGACATGGCGAAGGACGCTCCGCGCGCCACTTGCCTGCCCGACCCTTTTCCCTACTACCATATCGTCGACTTGACCCGGATCATCCAAACTCAGGGGCTGATTGCGCTTCTGTATCAGGGCAGCACCAACAGCATTTATCGAACCATCTTTACCGACGGCCGCGAGCTTCCGAAAGATCCCAATCCCACCTGGCTGGGCTACTCGGTCGGACATTGGGAAGGAGACACGCTGGTGGTCGACACCGCCGGATTCAACAGCAAAAGCTGGCTGGACGTGGAAGGCCATCCTCAAACGGAAGCCCTCCGCATTACCGAGCGTTTCCACCGCCGCGATTTCGGACACATGGATTTGCTGATGACCATTGACGATCCGGGGGCGTTTACACACCCGTTTTCGTTTAAGATCGACAAGACCTTCGCGGCCGACACCGACCTTCTGGAGACGGTATGCGAGAACGACCGCTCGGTCCCGCATATGATCGGCGGGATTGAGACCATCAAGCTCGCGCCCCAGATCCTCTCGAAATATGCCGGGACTTACGAGTTTACGCCCGGACACGAAGCAGTGATCACAATCGAAGCCGATCTCTTATTCCTGCGCGAGGGCGCGAACCCGCTGAAGCTGCCGCTGGTGGCTAATTCGGAGACGCGCTTTGTCTCGCGCACCAATGGAGACTGGGTCGAGTTCATGCGGGATGCTCAGGGCATGGTGACGGGTTTTACCTTTCACGCCGGAGCCGGCGAGCGAAAAGCGGTCCGCAAGAAATAACCGCGCGCCCTACTTCGTGGTCAGGTGCCGCAAGTCCTTTTCATTCTCGTCGCAGACGAATTCCATAAGTTCCGTATCCGGAATCAGCTGCGGATGCAGTTCGACGGTCCATGGTTTCGTGTAAGCTTTCGGATCGTCGATGGTGATCTGAATGTCCATGTGCCCGAAATCCCGCCGGCGCATTCGCTCGGTGAGATGCATGCCATCCGAGGTCGGATTGCCACGGTAGGAAAGCCAGGCCTTCCCATTGAAGCCGTTGGATTCCACCACCAGCGTGTCTCCCTCCCAATGTCCGGTCGAGTAGCCCGCCCAAGTGGGGTTGGGATCTTTGGGAAGCTCACGCCCGTCTGTGAATATTTGCCGATAGGTGGTCTGATATTCGTAGAGAATCACGATGAGTTCTGGTGTTTGGATGATTTTGTGGAGATCGAACGCATCTGCTTTGGGCAGGCCGCGCGGCAGGCAGTGGCCCTCCGGGTTGTTGATCTGATTGTTCGCAATGTTCTGGTCGAACAGCGCCTTCGCCCACGGCTGCCACGGAATGTCGGTCCGATCCAGATAGTAGGCGGAGGTGCGCGCGTTCAGGTGCTCCCAGACTCCGGAGAGATCGGGTTTCCCGTCCGCTGTCTTCGGAGCCGGCGCCGACAGATTGGGCTTGCCGTCGGCCGTGCGCGGGATTCCACGCGTGGGGTAGTTGAGCCATTGCGCGGGCGCCGGTGCGCACAGCAACGACGCGAAGGCCGCCACGGACACCGCAAACTCCACAATCCTCATTCTCAAAGTGTAGCGCCGTAATCAGCCTCGCACCTCGAACATTCCTTTGCACCACAGCGTATATCCGTGAGACCTTGGTACTGCCGCGCGAAAACCAATGCTCGAAGTTGACGCTCTCAAGAAAAGTTACGGCGCTCTCGTAGCCGTCAACGGCGTTTCCCTGCACGCCGCCGCGGGCGAGACTATCGGGCTGCTGGGTCCCAACGGCGCAGGCAAGACCACCACAGTCTCCATGATTGCCGGCTTGGTCCGCCCCGACTCAGGTTCGGTGCGGATCGAAGGCCGCACGTTAGCCGGCGACACCGATCCCAACAAGCGGCGCATCGGGCTGGTACCGCAGGATCTCGCGCTCTTCGACGAGCTGACCGCGCAAGCCAACCTCGAACTTTTCGCGGCGCTCTATGATCTGGATGGAGCAGCAGCCAAGCGTGCCATCGGCGAAGCGCTCGAGCTTGTCGGCCTGGCGGACCGCACCAATGACCGCGTCAAGAACTACAGCGGCGGCATGAAGCGGCGTCTCAACCTCGCCGCCGCGCTCCTGCACGATCCGCAGATCCTGCTTCTGGATGAACCCACCGTCGGGGTCGATCCCCAAAGCCGGAATGCCATCTTCGATAACCTCGAGGTCCTGAAACAGCGCGGCAAGACGCTGGTCTATACCACGCACTACATGGAAGAGGCCGAGCGCCTGTGCGATCGCGTCATCATCATTGACCACGGCAAGGTCGTCGCCGATGACACCTTGCAGGGCCTCTATCGCTTGCTGCCCGTAACGAACCTGCTGGCCGTGGAGCTGGATGACACGCGGGACGGAGACGGAAACGACGGCCTCCGCCTGAATGAGCTGCAAGCCCTGCCGGGCGTCCGTTCCGCGAAACTCGAAGCCGGAACGTTGCGGGTGGGCGTTGAGGATCTGGCCACCGAAACCCCGCGCATTTTGCAGTGGCTGGTGGAGCGAGGCCACCTCTACCACCACGTGGCGAGCGAGCGCGCCGATCTGGAGACGGTATTCCTGACGCTGACCGGAAGGAGCTTGCGCGACGCATGATGATCCCGTTTCGAGCCTTGGTCCGTAAGGACGTCCAGTTGTTCTTCGTCGACCGGCGTGCTCTGCTGATGAGCTTTGCCATTCCTATCGCCATCGGCTCCTTTTTCGGATACGTTCTGGGAGGCGCGGGTGACCAGGCGAACCAAAGCAAAATTCCAGTCTTGATGGTGGACCAGGACCGCAGCGCGATTTCCCAAGAGATCGTCAAACAGTTGTCCGGAGAAAAGGCGCTGGATGTCAAAACCTCGACGCCGAGCGAGGCGCGCGCGGCCGTGCGCAAGGGAACCGCCACGGTGGCCGTGATCATTCCCCCGAATTTCGGCCAGGCCGCCGGAGCTGCCTTCTTCGGCCCGGAGCAGAAACCCGAGATCGCCGTGCTCTTCGATCCTTCCCATGCTGCCGAGCGCTCCATGGTGACGGGGATCCTCACCGGCGATGTGATGCAAGCCGTCAGCAAAGAAATGTTCACGGGCCAGACCGGGCGCGAGATGGTGAAAGATTCGCTCGCCCAGGTGGAGCAGAGTCAGGGTCTGGCGGCGGAGGACAAAAAGACCCTGGAAGACTTGCTGCGGAGCGTGGACCGCTGGAACCAGCAGTCCGGGCAGAGCGCCAGTGGCGGTCTCTCGTCTGGTTTGTCCAGGGGCTTGACCATGCCCTACACCACGCACGAAGAAGCTGTCACCGCGCGCCGCAACGTTCAATACAACGGCTATGCTCACGCCTTCGCCGGGATGGTGGTGCAGTTCGTTCTGTTCCTGGGTATCGACGTCGGCATCGGATTGTTGCAGCAGCGGCAGCGCGGCTTGTGGAAGCGGTTCCGAGCCGCGCCGTTGTCACGCGGACTTTTACTCGGCAGCCGCGCCGTCAGTGCGGCCATTCTCGCGTTTCTAGTGGTGCAGGTGAACTTCCTGTTCGCCCGGCTGGTTTTCGGCGTGCGAGTGGAAGGCAGCATGGCGGGTTTTCTGGGAGTGAGCGCCGCCTTCGCTGTGATGACGGCAGGATTCGGAATGTTGGTTGCCACCATCGGCAAGACACCGGAGGCGACGCGCGGCCTTTCCATTTTCGCCACGCTGATTGTCGTGATGCTGGGCGGAGCGTGGATTCCCATGTTTCTATTTCCGCAATGGCTGCAGAAGCTCACCGTGATCGTTCCAACGCGCTGGGCCATGGATGGCCTGGAAGCCATGACGTGGCGGGGTCTGGGCCTGGAAGCCGCCGTGGCTCCCATCGCCGTGTTGCTTCTGTTTGCCGCCGTGTTTGGCGGACTGGCCGTGGCGCGCTTCCGCTGGGAAGCGGAAGGCTAGTCTCGCAACGATCCTACTTCACGTCGTAGGCGTGAGTATCCTGGCCCATTAAATATTTATCAAACCAAGCCACGATGGCCGCTGCAATCAACACAGGCCTGGTATTCGTGGGGAGCATCGCTTCTCAGAGTGCAGCGCCGCGTGTCATTCCTTAGTCGCTTCTTGCCCTAGGCGTTTCTTGATCGATTAAACTTAGCTGAACCCTCCTATGCCCCTCTCCGTAGGTGACCGCCTGGGCCCCTACGAGATCCTCGCTCCCATTGGCGCGGGCGGCATGGGGGAAGTGTATCGCGCGCGGGACTCCCGGCTGGGCCGCGAAGTCGCCGTCAAGGTGCTGCCGGAGCACTTGGCCGACGATTCGCAGGCGCTGGCGCGCTTCGAGAGCGAGGCCAAAGCGGTGGCGGCGCTGTCGCACCCCAATATCCTGGTGCTGTTCGACGTCGGCGAGCACGCAGGCATTCGCTACGCCGTCACCGAGCTGCTCGAAGGAGAGACGCTGCGCGACCGCCTCAGCCGCTCGCCGCTCCCCTGGCGCAAGACCGTCGAGCTGGGAGTAGCGCTGGCCGAGGGTCTGGCTGCGGCTCACGGCAAGGACATCATCCATCGCGACATCAAGCCGGCCAATGTTTTCCTCACCACCGGCGGCCAGGTCAAGATTCTCGATTTCGGCCTGGCGCGATGGCACGAGACCAAGTCTCCTCAAGACGAAACCGTGACCCTGGATGAAACCCAGGCGGGGGCCGTGATGGGCACCGTCGGTTACATGTCGCCTGAACAGGTGCGCGGCGAGAGGGCCGGCGCGCCGAGCGACATCTTCGCGCTGGGTTGCGTGCTCTATGAAGCGGTGACCGGGCGGCGGGCCTTTCCTGGGAAGTCGGCCGGCGATACCATGGCCGCCATTCTCAAGGAAGATCCTCCTGCTATCGCCGACTCCGGTAAACATGCGCCCGCGGAACTGGAGCGCGTGATCGACCGGTGTCTGGCAAAGAATCCCGCCCAGAGATTTCATTCCGCGCACGATCTGGCGTTTGCACTGACAAGCCTGTTGAGTGCCACGGGAGAGCAAAAACCTGCCGTGCCTCCACCGGGCGTCCGGCGTCCCGTAGTGCTCTCGATCGCCGCGATCCTGGTGATTCTGGTGGCCGCGGCGGGGCTGTTTTACTGGCGCAGCCACACGGCCCAGAGCATCGACTCTCTCGCCGTTTTGCCGTTCGCCAACATGGGCGGCAGCCCAGATACGGACTATCTGAGCGATGGCATTACGGACAGCTTGATCGACAGCCTTTCGCAGTTGCCGAACTTGAAGGTAATGTCGCGCAGCGCGGTGTTCCGTTACAAGAGCAAGGACGCCGACGCCCGCACGGCCGGGCGGGAACTGGGCGTGCGGGCAGTTCTGACGGGAAGGATTACCCAGCGTGGTGACAATCTCTCGGTCAGCACTGAGTTGATCAATGTTGACGACAACAGCCACCTGTGGGGCGAGCAATACAATCGCAAGCTGGTGGACGCGCTGGCCGTGCAGAACGAAATCGCCGCCCAGATCGCGGACAAGCTGCGGCTGCGCCTCAGCAACGCCCAGGTGACGCAAATGGCCAAGCGCCAGACTGCGAATCCCGAAGCATATCAGCTCTATCTGAAAGGGCGTTACTTTGCCGGTCAATTTTCGCAGGAAGGCCTGGACAAGGGCATGAATTATTTCCGGCAGGCCATCGCCCTCGATCCCACCTACGCGTTGGCCTACGACGGGATGTCGTACTACTACCAGTTGATCGAAGATTTACTCATGGCTCCGTCCGAGGCCATGCCTAAGGCGGAAGAAGCGGCCCGCAAGGCACTGGAGCTGGACGATTCCCTCGTGGACACGCACGTGGAAATGGCCTCCAATTATACGATGTACGACTTCGACTGGCCCGCGGCGGAGCGCGAGTTCCAGCGCGCGATGAGCCTCAACCCCAACTATGCCCCAGCCCATGAGTATTACAGTTGGTATCTGATTTCAATGGGCCGGACCGACCAGGCCCTTCAGGAGGCGCAGCGCGCTGTGGATCTCGATCCGCTTACAGCGGAAAACCATTTGATGCTGAGTTGGAATTTGTACTTCGCTCACCGTTACGATCAGGCTGCGGCGGAGCTTCACAAGTGCCTGGAACTCGATCCCAACTATTGGCTTGGATACTTCTACCTGGGCCAAGTGTATACGCAGCAGGGCCGTTTCGACGACGCGATTGCGGCGGAACGAAAATCCTTGGAGATCTTGAAAAGCGCCTCCTGGCCGCTGGCGGAGATAGCCCTCGACTATGCGCTTGCGGGCAAGAATGCGGAGGCACGCCAGGCGCTCCGGGATCTTCTGGCCAACTCCCGGCACATCTACATTTCAGCCTACGGAATCGCCGCGGTTTATGCCGCGCTCGGCGATAAGGACCAGGCCTTCGCCCAACTGGAGCAAGCCTACGCACAGCACTCCCAGTTCCTGGATTTTCTGAAAGTCGACCCCGAGCTCGACAGCCTGCGCTCCGACCCGCGGTTTCAGAATCTGCTCGGCCGCATGAACCTGCGCTAGCACGCGCTGAGCGTCAAAAGCGCCTTCATTTCACATCGTAGGCGTGAGTGTCCTGACCCATTAAATATTTATCAAACCAAGCCACGATGTTCTCCAGCCGTTCGACGCGATGCACCGGTTTCCCCGACCGCGACAGCTCGTGGCTTTCGCCCGGAAACCGCACCATCACCACCGTCCGCTTCAGATACTTCAAAGCGCGAAACATCTGTTCGCCGCCATCCGACGGGGGCGTCCGGAAATCCGATTCGCCTTCGATCAGCATCAGCGGGGTGTGCACATTTTGTATATAGGTGATGGGCGACCGCGCCTTGAAATCAGCTTCCTGCTCCCAGGGCGCGCCGCGAAACCACATCGGCGTGAACTGCGAGAAGTCTGCCGTGTACCAGAATCCGGCCCAATCCGCGATGGATCGCTGCGAAACCGCGGCCTTGAAGCGATCCGTGTGACCGATCACCCAGTTGGTCAGAACGCCGCCGCCGCTGCCTCCGGTGACGCCCAGCTTCTCGGGATCCACCCAGCCGCGGGCAATTAATTCGTCCACGCCCGCCATCAGGTCCTTGAAATCGTCGCCTGGGTAGGCGTATTGAATGATGTTCCCGAACTCCTGACCGTAGCTGGTGCTGCCGCGCGGATTGGGATACAGCACCACGTAGCC
The DNA here is from genome assembly GCA_003166865.1 of Bryobacterales bacterium. Lineage (GTDB taxonomy): Bacteria > Acidobacteriota > Terriglobia > Bryobacterales > Bryobacteraceae > Palsa-89. Next base: position 53,974 of record PMUP01000081.1, on the reverse strand, counting down.
CTTCGCCGCCATCCACTGGAATTCGTGGTCGAAAATGTAGCCGTACGCCGAGTGCGGGCCGCCGTGAATATCGAGAATCAGCGGATATTTCTTGCCGGCCTCAAAGTCCGGCGGCTTCTGCACCCACGCCTGGATGCGCCGTCCGTCGAAGCTCTTGTACCAGATCATCTCTGGCTCGGTTAAATGAAGCTTCGCGAAGAGTTCGGCGTTCACGTGCGTGACCGGCTCCATTTCACCCGAGCGGCTATTCACCAGGAACACATCCCCCACGTTGGTCGTCGTCGAAACGAGCATCGCCATTTTCGAGCCATCCTGTGTGGCCGAATACGAAATCACTGCTTGATCGCCCTTCGTGACCGCCTCGACTTTTCCGGTTTCGCTATCGATCCGCTTGAGATTGGCGCGACCTTCTTCCGACGCTCTCACGAATATGTTGCGGCCGTCCGCGCTCCAAAAAGGTTTCGATTCCCCGCCACCCCGCGGGGGCCCCTGATCGCCGCCCACGTCCCCCGCGATATCGAAATCGTAATTGGCCGTTAGGTTCTTCGGCGTCGATCCGGCTTCGATCGTGGTCACGAACAGATCCGGCTGGCTATACGAACGCTGGATGACGCCTTCCCCGCGATTCAGTGCACCAACAAAGGCCAGACGGCGGCCATCCGGGCTCAGCGCAAGTCCACCCATCGGGCCGTCGATCGCCGCCACTTTGCGAATCTCGCCTCCGGCCGCGTTTACCTCGTAGATCGCGTTCTGCGGCGGCGCGTAATACGATTCCTTCACTCGATCGGATGTGAAGTAGAGTTTCGATCCATCGCGCGACCAGGTGATCTCCGATTCGTCAAACTCGCCGGTGGTCACCTGCCGGGCCTTCTGCGGCGAGGCCGAAACTTGCGGGACATCGACGATCCAGATGTGATCGCGCCGATCGGGATCAATATAGCCTTCGCCGTTTTCTCGATATTGCGCGCGAGTGATTACGCGCACGTCGCTCTCCGGCGCGGCATCGTCCTTCTTCTTTTCGAAATCCTTGGCTAGCGTGGCGGAGCTAAACGCGAGCGAGCGCCCATTCGGCGCCCACACCGGATCTCCCGCGCCCTTCGGAATGTCGGTGATCGCCCGCGCCTCCCCGCCCTCCATCGACAGTAAGTAGATCTGTGGTGGCTCCGGCTTGCCGTCCTTCTCGGTGGCGCGCAGGAATGCCAGTAGCTTGCCATCCGGCGACCACTGCGCACTGGAATCGTGAGGTCCGGACGTCAACTGGCGCGCCGGCCCGCCAGTGGCTGGCGTCACCCATAGCGCGGTCTCGTAGTTGTCGTGCTTGGCCGTGACCTTCACCAGCGTGTATACAATCTTCGAACCATCCGGCGAGATCTGTGGACTACCCGCCCATTGGAACGCATACAAATCGTTCTCCGTGATCGGCCGTTTCGCATTCTCCGTGGTCGGCCGCTTGGCATCCTCCGCAAAAATCGCCGCGGCGAACACCGCCGCCGCAATCAAAATCACTGCCCATCGAGACGTCATTCCGTGCCCTCCGCTCCATGATAGTCTCATGCAGATGGGTCGTGTTCAATTCATTCTCTGCGTTTGGCTGCTCGCCGCCGCGATCTCCGCTCGCGCGCAGCCGCCATCCGGCGAAGCTATCTACAAACAACGCTGCTCCGGTTGTCACGATCAAGCCGGTTCACGCATCCCTCCGCGCGAGGCGCTCCAGAAATTGCCGGCGCTGCGCATTCTCCGCGCCATGAACGCGGGCGTCATGATGACGGTCGCCTATCCCTTGCGTCGCGAAGAACGAGAGGCGGTTGCCACGTACCTCGGCATTCCTGGCCCCGAGCCCGGCCCAAAACCTGAGGCCTTCTGCAAGGAGCGCGCCATCATCCTAAAACAAATCCCCACGTTTTCGTGGAACGGCTGGAGTCCCATGCTCAACAACGCGCGCTTCCAATCCGCCGACGCAGCCGGGCTCTCCATCAGCCAGGTGCGCAAGCTCAAACTGAAATGGGCTTTCGGATTGGACGGCGAGATCTCTGCTTACGCGCAGCCGACCGTGCTAGACGGCAACATCTTCATGGGCAGCGGGGCCGGGCTGATTTACGCGCTTCACGCCGAGTCCGGATGCATCGAATGGACGTACCAGGCCGGCGCGCCGGTGCGCGAAGCAGTGGCGATTGCGCCGCTGGGCGATCATCACGCTGTGCTGTTCGGCGATCTCACCGGCACGTTCTATGCGCTTGAAGCCGAGACGGGCCGGTTGCTTTGGAAGAAGCGCATCGAGGAACACGAAGCCGCTCTCCTGACCGGATCGCCGACGGTCTATCAGGGCAACGTCTACGTCGGCGTCGCATCTTGGGAAGAGACTCGCGCCATCAACCCCGCCTATCCCTGCTGCAGTTTCCGTGGAAGCGTGGTCGCCCTGCGCGTGCGCGATGGAGCGCAAATCTGGAAAACGTACACGATCAACGACGCGCCTCATCCCACCGGCAAGACCTCGACGGGAACACTGCGGCAAGGTCCCTCGGGCGCGGGCATCTGGTCGGCGCCCACCATCGATCCCAAGCGGAAGATGCTGTACGTGACCACCGGCGACAACTACTCTGCGCCCGCCACCACTACCAGCGATGCCGTGCTCGGCCTCGATCTCGCCACCGGCCGCACGCTCTGGTCGCATCAGGTCACCTCAGGCGATGCCTTCAATTCGGGTTGTATGGTCGGCATTGACGGACCGAATTGCCCGGACGAAGGCCAAAGAGGACCGGACTACGACTTCGGCTCCTCGGCGATCCTCGTCAAGACGCCGCAAGGCCGCGACCTGCTGATCGCCGGACAAAAATCCGGGATGGTCTACGCGCTCGATCCCGGCCGCAAGGGCGAGATCGTCTGGACCCAGCGCGTCGGCAAAGGCGGCACCATCGGCGGAGTGCAATGGGGCATGGCCAGCGACGGACAAAACGTCTATGCGGCCGTGTCCGATGCGTACTTCTTCACCAAGGATCAAGTGCGCATCCTCTCCCCCGATCAAGGCGGAGGACTCACTGCCTTGCACGTCGCCAATGGCACGAAAGCCTGGTACGCTGCGCCGCAGCCCTGCGGATCGCGGCCTCTTGTTGAGCCGAAGGCGGCTACGAGTGGTTGCAGTCCGGCGCAATCGGCGGCGCTGACCGCGATTCCCGGCATTGTGTTTTCCGGCTCCATGGATGGCCACATGCGGGCCTTTGCTTCCGAAGACGGTCAGGTGGTTTGGGATTTCGATACACGCCGCGAGTTCTCGACTGTCAACGGCGTCTCGGCGAAGGGTGGAGCGATCGACGGCCCAGGTCCCGTGGTGGTCAATGGAATGTTGTTTATGAATTCGGGATATGGGCGATTCGGTGGCGCGCCTGGAAACGTGTTGCTGGCATTTGCTCCGGAGGACTGAGGCGCTACCGTGAACCCTATTCAAGGGCCGAGGGAGCCGGGAATTACTTCGCGTCTCCCGGAGCTTCCAGCTGCGCGATGGCTCGCCTCACCTGCTCGGCGTCCTGCGCTTTCGGAACCATCTCCAGGTACTTCCTGAAATGTTGCAGCGCCCCGGAGCGGTCGCCTCTGGCCGCCAGCACGGAACCCAGCAGCAATTCGGCGCGCGGAATCTCGTGCGCGGTGTCGAGTTCGGTCGCGCGTCGCGCGCTCGTCTCCGCCACATCGTAGTGCTTCAGATTGTAGTTCGCCATCGCATTGTAGAAATAGAGATCGGGAAACTCCAGAGGATTCATGGCCACGGCCTTGCCGGCAATCGTCGCCGCGTCCTCCGCGTGCTTTTCCTCCAGATCGAGCATGGTCAACTGCACATACGGCTTGATGTACTTGGGATCCACAGCCACCGCCTTCTCCCACGCCGCGCGCGCTTCGGTCGGTTTCGATTGGCGCTTCAGCGCCTCGCCCAGATCGCTCCACGCCATGGCATACTCCGGGTAGATTTCCACCGCCTTCTCGAAATCCTTCTGCGCCGCGGCCCATTTCTCATCGCCCATGGCATTCACACCCTTACCGAACGCCTTCTTGGCCGGCTCGGGCGCGTTCAACGAGCTGGCCGTCACTGTCGAGCCTTCCCGCAGGACGCCGGAATGCTTCAGCACAATCGTTGCGTCATTCCGCAAGGTCACCTGAGCCGTCTGAAAACCCTTCAATCGGATCGTGACCGAGCACAGGTCCACCGTCGACGGATCGTACGGCCGGGAGCGGTAGTTGACGGCGTATTGTATGCTGCCGTTGCCGAAGATGTTCACGATCACGCATTCACTCTCGAGCCGCTCCGAAAGCGAGGGGATAATCTGCGGCGAAGTGGACAGCGGCGAACCGTCCTCGGTGACGATCGTGGCGTGGAAGGTCTCGGCCGTTGCGGTCGCGGTACCCGCCAGCGCGGCCGTCACTGCTAGGATGCCAACCCGAAGCGCAGAATTTGTGCTCATGATGTTCCTACGTGTCATTATATGCCCCGGTTTCAACAGAGGCGAGACTCGTAACGCTTCACGCGGTCTCCCGCATTTCGGTTAGACTTGAATCAAATGGCTGATGCCTCCATTCAAACGGCACTCGCAGTGGGTGTACCCACACTGGCGGTGCTGGCCGGGATTCTTGTCAACAATTCCCGGCTCAACGATCTTCGCGGTCATATGGACGCGCGCTTTGCGGACATGCGCGAAACGTGGCGTTCGGACCTTCGCCGGGTCGAAGAGGTGCTCGACGCCCGGTTGAAGCACCTGGAAGCGCTATAAGCCGCCTTCCCCGCGCACCTATCACTGTTAAACTGATAAATGAAGTGCGGCGTTTCTACTTTGATCACAACGCGACCACCCCGGTATCTCAGCCAGTACTAGAGGTGCTCGTTTCAGCGCTACTTGAAGTGCCCGGCAACGCCTCCAGTATCCACCAGGACGGTCAATTAGCGAAACAACGTCTGGAAGCCGCCCGCCGCGAAATGGCCGCTTTGCTCGGCTGCGAGCCCAAGGAACTGGTGTTTACCAGCGGCGGAACGGAGGCGGACAACCTCGCGATTCTGGGCTCCGTCCAGGCGAATGGTTCGCCCCACAAGCACGTCATCACCACTGCCATCGAGCATCCGGCTGTGCTGAATCCCTGCCGGGAGCTGGAGCGCACGGGCATGGACGTGACCTATGTTCGGCCCGCCTCCGACGGCCTGATTGACCCTGACGACATTCGCCGGGCGTTGAAACCCGAGACGATGCTGGTCTCCGTGATGCACGCGAACAATGAAACGGGCACGCTGCAGCCGATCGCCGAGATCTCGGCCCTAGCGCATGAAGCCGGCGCGTTAATGCATTCCGATGGCGTGCAGGCGGCGGGCAAGATTCCGGTCGATGTCGAGGCGCTCGGCGTGGATCTCTACTCGATCAGCGGCCACAAGTTTTATGCGCCCAAGGGCATCGGCGCGTTGTACGTCAAGAATGGCACCAAGCTGCGGCCCATCCAATTTGGCGGCAAGCACGAGCGCGAGCGGCGGCCGGGTACGGAAAACGTTCCGAGCGCCGTGGCGATGGAGAAAGCGGCGGCGTTCGCCCGCGACACGCTGCCGATCGAGACGGCTCGCCTGGAAGCCCTGCGTGATCGTCTCGAAACTGGAATCCTCGCGCGCGTTCCGGACTCGGGAGTCAATGGCGCCGGAGAGCGGACGCCCAACACCACCAACATTTATTTCGACGGCCTGGAAGGCGAGGCTCTGGTGATTTCGCTCGACCTCAAAGGCTTCGCGGTTTCGAGCGGTTCGGCGTGTTCCAGCGGCGCGGTCGAGCCATCGCATGTGCTGCTCGCCATGGGCCTCGCTCCGGAGCGCGCCCGCGCCAGTTTGCGGTTTTCGCTTGGTGCTTCAAACAATGCAGAGCAAGTGGACGCGTTGATCGATGCCGTCGTCCAGTCCGCAGCGCAATTGCGAAAGCTTTCGCCGACCTACACCAGTGCCTGATACCGCCCCTATCGCAGTGGCAATGTCCGGAGGAGTCGACAGCTCGGTCGTCGCGGGATTATTGCAGCGCCGCGGCCAGCGCATTGTAGGCTTAACGATGCAGCTCTGGAATCAGCGCCGCTTGCCGGAGCTTGTGCCCGAGGGCGGCGCAACGGGCCGCTGTTGCTCGCTCGACGACGTCTACGATGCGCGCCACGTCGCGCAACATCTCGGCATTCCCTATTACGTGGTCAACTTCGAGTCGGGCTTCGAAGAGCAAGTGGTCAAACCGTTCATCGATGATTATTTGGCCGGCCGCACGCCGATTCCCTGCACGTTGTGCAACAACTTCATCAAGTTCGATCAGTTCCTCGATCTGGCCTCGGGCGTGGGTGCTTCGCGCATCGCCACGGGCCACTACGCGCGCATCGGCTTTGACGACGCAAGCGGCCGCTATCAGATGAGCCGGGGCGCGGACCACTCCAAGGATCAAACTTATTTTCTCTTCGGCCTGAAGCAGGAGCAATTGGCGCGGACCGATTTTCCGCTGGGCGGATACACCAAGCCGCAAGTGCGCGAACTGGCTCGCGAGTTGGGATTGCCGGTCGCCGCGAAGCCCGATAGCCAGGAGATCTGCTTCGTTCCCAACGGCGACTACGCGGCCTTCATCGACGCCTATTTTCGCGAGCGCGGTATCGCCCCGGAAAAGACACAGGGCGAAATTCGCGATACCAACGGCCGGGTGCTCGGCGAACACACGGGCGTGCATCACTTCACCGTCGGCCAGCGGCGCGGCCTGCGCGTCGCGGCGGGCGAGCCGCTTTATGTCATCGCTACTGAACCAGCCTCGCAACGCGTGATCGTCGGCCGCGATGAAGACTTGCTGCGAGCCAAACTCTCGGCGAAGGACATGAACTGGATCTCGATCGCGCCCGGCACTGTTACCGCTGGGGCGCCCATCCGCGCCCAAGTCAAGATCCGCAACAGGCATCTCGCGGCCGAAGCCACCGTGTATCCAATTGGCAACAACGACGCCACGCGCATCGAAATCCATTTTGACGAGCCGCAGCGCGCCGTCACTCCCGGCCAGGCCGCGGTGCTCTACGATGGCGAACTTGTTTTGGGTGGTGGTTGGATAGAGTAGCCAAGTTTCTATTGTGGTCGCTGGCCCACGCACCGTTCGCGCTGGCTCGCTTCTACGTTTTGTTGCTGGATCTCGCGATCCCCCGATTACGCCGAACCGCGATGCGCAACCTCGCACTCGGGTACCCGGAGAAATCCACGGCCGAGCGCCGGGCCATCACCGATGAAGTCTTCCGCTCCATCGCGCGACTCATCGCCACCTTCGCGCGTTTCCCCGAACTCAATCGAGAGAACATTCATAACCTAATCCGCTATGAAGGCTTGGAGCACTATCTCGAAGCGAAGAAGGCCGGGCGCGGCATCCTCTTCGCCACCGCTCATTTCGGCAACTGGGAACTGAGCGCCTTCGCGCACGCGCTCATGACCGAGCCAATGCACATCATGATCCGCCCGCTCGACAATCCCGGCATTGATCGCCTGGTCGAAGACCGCCGCCAGCTTTCGGGCAATCACCTCATCGTGAAATGGGACGGCGCGCGAGCCGTCTTCCGAGCACTGCATCAAAACGAGGCGGTCGGGGTTCTAATCGACCAGAACACTTCGTTGCAAGAAGGCGTCTTTGTCGACTTCTTTGGCACGCCCGCATGCGCCAACACCGCCTTTGTAAAGATCGCTGCACGAACCGGCGCGGCCGTCATCCTCGGCTACGCTGTATGGTCTGAGAACGAAGGAATGTACGTCCTTAAATTTCATCCTCCACTTGAGATATCGGGTGACGCCGCCGAGGACACTCGCCGCCTCCACGCGTTGCTCGAACGCGTCATCCGCGAGCATCCCGGCCAATGGCTCTGGATTCACCGCCGCTGGAAAACCCGGCCTGAAGGCCAGCCAAGCCTTTACGAAAATACTTGAGATGTCAATATCTAAGCGATTGTTTCTGTGCACCTTATGCGCGGTGCTTTACGCCCAGGACGCCCCTACCACCTTCTCCACGGACGTCCGCGTCGTCAACCTGTTCGCCACGGTTCACGATGCTCAAAGCCACGTGGTTCGCAACCTGACCAAGGAAGATTTCACGCTCGAAGAAGACGGCCGGCCGCAGACCATCCGCTATTTCTCGCAGGAGTCCGGCCTGCCCCTGACCCTCGGCCTGTTGATCGATACCAGCATCAGCCAGCGCCGTGTCCTGGGCGAGGAGCGTGCGGCCAGCTACCGCTTCCTCAGCCAGGTGCTCCGCCCGGACAAGGATCGCGCGTTCGTGATTCACTTCGATCGCGAAGTCGAGCTGTTACAGGACCTCACATCGTCGCGCCAGAAACTCGACGACGCTCTGGCAGAGCTTGAGACTCCCACGCGCGGACCGCGCTATGGCGACCGGCGCGGTGGCCCGGACGCTGGCCGCTGGAGAGGGGGTGGAACCCAGCTATACGACTCGGTGCTGCTCGCATCCGAGGAGGTGATCAGAAAGGATGAGCGAAAGTTGTCCGGCCGAAAGGCGCTCATCGTGCTGACCGACGGTGTCGACACCGGCAGCAAAGTCAGTTTGGCGCGTGCCATTGAATCCGCCCAACGCGCCGATGCGCTGGTCTATTCCATCCTGTTCTCCGATCCCGAGATGCAGAGCGGCCGCCGACGGGATTACCACGGCAGGTATTCTGGCGTGGATGGAGAGGAGATCCTGCAACGGCTCTCGCGCGAGACCGGCGGGAGCTTCTTCGAAGTATCCGACAGCAAGCCGATCTCGGCGATCTATACGGAACTTGAGGAAGAGCTGCGGAATCAATATAGTGTGGGTTACACGCCCGACAAGCCAGACGCGGAGCCGGGTTATCGTAAGATTCACTTGGCTACTAAACAACCGGGACTGCGAGTGGAGACGCGCGATGGGTATTACGCCAGCCGTTAATGTGGGCTCAGTGGCTCAAATGCACCAGCTCTGGTTTTCCTCAACCAAAGCTCCTCACGACAAGTTATTCTTTTGCAGATACTTAGTCATGGCAACTCAGATGCATCTAAAATTGGTTTGAGAGGCACGATTATCATGAAGACTAAATTTACATCGATTGCCGCTTCTGTTCTAGCCCTGTCCGTGGTCGCCACGCTGCCGGGCTTGGCTCAGGATGCCAATCAATCTGCGCCCCCGTCTACTTCTGGCCCAGCAACTTCAGGCGGATGGCGCAAGTTCCAGCCGCAGGATCAGCCCCCTCCGGATCAAGATGCCCAGGGTGCGCCGGATCCGTCCGCGGGCCCAGCGCCAATTCCGGCGCCGCCGGCGCCCCTCGACGAGCAAGGTCCACCGCAACCGCAGGGTCCGGCGCCATCGCCGTACGCCTCGCAAGGTCCGCCTCCCCAGCAACGCTATGTCCCGACCACCATCACGCTGCCGGCGAATACCTGGGTGACGGTTCGCGTGAACGAGCCTCTATCCAGCGATCGCAATCAAACCGGCGACGCGTTCACAGGCACGTTGCTGGAACCGATCATCGCGAATGGATTGCTGATCGCGCGGCGCGGCCAGACCGTGACCGGAATCGTTACTGAAGCGCAGAAGGCCGGACGTGTGTCGGGCGTTTCGCACTTGAAATTGGAGCTCACCGGGATCCAGCTTGCCGACGGCCGCCAGATTCAAGTGAAAACGCAGTTGATCGACCGCAAAGGCAACACCTCTTACGGACGTGACGCCTTCGCCATCGGAGCCACTACCGCAGCCGGCGCGGCCATCGGCGCTGGAGTGAACGGCGGCGTGGGCGCGGGAGTCGGCGCGGCGGCGGGGCTGGTGGTATCCACCATCGGCGTTCTGCTGACGCGTGGCCGGCCAACGGTGGTCTATCCCGAAACTCCGCTGACGTTTAGCATGCAGACGCCGATCGTTGTCGACAATTCGCAACAGGCCTTCCACTTCGCCTCGCAATATGATTACAACGCGCGCGTTGCGCCTCCGCGTCCTGGGTACGGATCGGCTTACGGTCCATACCGTCCGCCACCGCCCTATTATGGCGGCTATGCTCCCTACCCCTACGCCTATGGTTATCCGTACCCGTATTTCTACGGCCCCTCGGTGTACTTTGGAGGACGCTGGGGCTACGGCCGCCGCTGGTAACAACATCTAGTCAGGTGTCGATGAGGCCTCGCGGAAACGCGGGGCCTTTTTGTATCCATGCCCATCTAACGGCGTAGCGTGCTCCGTCGCTGCCTTCCATTCACCTTAGACAGTACTGTGCCCTGTCGCCATTGACAGAAGCATAGGTTAGGGGCTATCGTGCCGTTATTCCATGCTAAGTTAATGGAACGCTGGAGCGATATGGCAATACAGGAGCCTGACCGCGTAGCTGTCCTGGAATCCAGGACACCGCGAGAGGCAGACCGTGCCGTCGACGGACTTGGCCGGCGAGTTGTGTCCAATCTGCGCTGGCTGGCTATCAGCGTCTTTGTACTGTCCAATGTCCTCAATTTTCTCGATCGCCAACTGCTGGCCGCGGTAGCGCCCACACTCAAGCAAACCTTCCATCTTTCCAACACGCAGTATGGCACGCTGGTCTCGGCGTTCTCGTTAGCATATGCGCTGATGACTCCCCTAGCAGGGCTCTTTGTGGATCGGGTCGGACTGAATGCGGGAGTAATAACCGCCATCGCCATGTGGTCGGCGGCCAGCATATCCACCGGTATGGCCACTTCATTTGGAGGACTGCTGGTCTCTCGTGCTTCGCTAGGGCTCGGTGAAGCGTGTGCGCTGCCAATTCTCTCCAAAGCCAACGCAAGCTACATGCGACCCTCGGAGTGGGGGTTGGCGAACGCGGCCGGTTCGGTGACGTTAACCATCGGAAGCGTCGCGGCTCCTTTGCTTGTCGCCCTGGTTGCGCCGCGCTACGGTTGGCGCTCCGTATTCGTGATTTCCGGATCGCTCGGACTGCTCTGGCTCGCGCTGTGGTGGTTCACGGCCCGGCGTATCCCAACCAGCGGGACCGCAGCAGTTGCCGGCCCGCTAGTTCCACTTCGAAAAGTGCTGCGCGATCGACGACTCCTGGGCGTTGCGGTTGCTTACGCGCTCGTCATGACCGTCTTCATCCTATGGCTGAACTGGACGACCGTCTATTTGGTGCAGGTGCATCACTTGACGCAAACGGCCGCCAACCGGAACTTCGCCTGGATTCCACCCATCTTCGGCACGCTGGGAGGACTGTTTAGCGGCTTGCTCGCGTTTCGCTGGATTCGGCGTGGCGCGGATGCTTTGAAGGCGAGAATGCGAATATGCGTCCTCTGTACACCCCTCTTCCTCATTACCGCCTTCATCCCGTACTTGCACTCGGCGTCGCTGGCGATAGCCGCCATCGCAGTGAGCCTATTCGCCTGCCAGGGTGTCATCGGCAGTCTCAATGTGATTCCCCTGGATTTGTTCGGTCCTGGGCGCGCGGCATTTAGTATCTCTTTGCTCGCCTGCGCATATTCGCTGATGCAGACGTTCGTCTCCCCGCTGATTGGCGCCTCGGTGGATCATTTTGGGTTCTCGGCGGTCTGCACCGCCGTTGCCGTGCTGCCGCTCGCGGGCGTGTGGATTTTGAGAGGTACCGTCAAGTGAAGTCGTCTACCGCGACAGTGCTTCAGCTCGCGCCAGAGCCGCTTCCGGTAGGCAGGGCGATCATTGCGACACACCGTTTCGAATTGCCGGATGACACTGGACCAGCAGTTCTATTGGCGGCAGTGGCGGCGCTCCTGAACCGCTATTCGGGCGAAGGCAGCATTGGAATTGGCGAGCTTCAGGTGAAAGTATCCAGCGACCAGACGTTTGAAGAGCTGGTTGAGCATGTCCGGACACTTGTCCTGGATCACCGTTGTGAACTCGGTGAGGCGCCATTCGTCATTGCGCCCGAACTGCAGAATGAACTTGCCCGTTCGCTGTTCCCAAGAGACTCGCCGGACGACAGCCCGGGATTGGCGATCACGCTCGCGAGCGAAGGGATCGGGTTCGTCGGACATTGGAACTACCGGACGGATCTCTTCGAGCACAAGACCATCCTGCGGTTGACACAGCACCTCGAGAAACTTCTGCGCTGCGCCTCTGAAAATCCCGCAACACAAATTTCCCGGCTGGCAATCCTGAGTGAGCAGGAACGGCGGCAGATTTTGTTCGAGTGGAACGCGACCGACCAGCCTTGCCCCCAGGGCTGCGTCCATGAGCTGTTCGAAAAACAAGCCGCAAGAACACCGGAAGCAGTTGCTCTGATTGATGGTGACTGGCGCATCACCTATGGCGAACTAAACCGCCAAGCCAACCGGCTCGCTCATTACCTGCTGGGGCGCGGAGTGGGCCCGGAGATTCTGGTCGGGCTTTGCATGGAGCAGTCGTGGATGGCTGTAGTGGGAATCCTGGGGATTCTCAAGGCCGGGGGCGCCTATGTCCCGTTGGACCCCAGCTATCCCCCGCAGCGTTTGAGCGAAATGGTGCACGACGCTAAGCTCTCTTTGATAGTCAGCAGCGCTCGATGCCGGGACCGCGTCCCAACCGGAGTTGAGATCCTATCCGTTGATGAGATTCCCGCCGGCAGTTCCACGAACCCGGTTGCCAACACGACGCCCGACAGCGCGGCCTATGTACTTTACACCTCTGGCTCGACCGGAAAACCCAAAGCGGTAGTGGGAGTTCATCGCAGCGTGATTAACGGATTGGTCGCCGTCACATATGCGCCGGATGAAATCTGCTGCCTTAACGCGTTTCTTAGCTTCGGCTTTTCCATAGCCAACCTGTTTCTTCCCCTCATGTGCGGTCTTCCGCTGGTGATCGTTTCCGCTGAGGAGCTGAAGGACATCAACGGACTGCTGAACGTCATCGAGCGTGAGCGAATCACTCGCATCGTGTTCCCGCCGCCGGTCTTGAAACAGATTCTCAATCTGGGGCCCAAGCATGTGTCGAAGCTCAGAACCATCCGCGAAGTCGGCCTGGCTGGTGCCGTTCTGACGCCCGATATCATTGCCCTCTTGACAGACGCGATGCCTCTGGCGAAGCTGCATAATTGCTACTCGAGTTCAGAAATCGGCACCCTCGCCACAGTGTGGAACGTGACTGCGGCAGCTATTCGCCGCCGCGAAACGCTGATTGGCCGTCCCGTCGCCAATACCCGTATTTATCTTCTTGACCAGGCGATGAATCCGGTACCCGTCGGAGTGGCGGGTGAGATCTATGTGGGCGCCCCGCACTTGGCCCGAGGCTACCTGAATCGCCCTGACTTGACGGCTGAGCGTTTTCTCTCCGATCCGTTCAGCGTCACGCCGGGAGCGCGCCTGTATCGCTCAGGCGACCTCGGCCGCTATTTGTCCGACCGGAACATTGAATACTTGGGACGAGCGGATGATCAGGTCAAGATTCGCGGGTTTCGCGTTGAGCTGGCCGAGATCGAGGCCGCGTTGTGCTCGCATCCCGCCGTCGCACAAGCCGTCGTCGTTCCGCGCGATTCTCAGAATACAAGTCTGATCGCCTATATCGTGTGCAAGTTCGAGAGTTCGGTGTCCAGCCTGGAGCTGCGCCATTTCCTTGCCGAGCGCCTGCCGGATTTCATGATTCCGGCCAGCTTCACTCCGATTGCGAGCGTGCCTCTGCTCCCGAGCGGCAAGGTAAACCGAAACGCTCTTCCGAAGCCGAGCGGACCGGACGTGCGAGATACGCCGGCGATCGCGCCCGCCAATGCCGAGGAAGTCTGGCTATTGCAGATTTGGGAGTCAGTCCTGGGCATTCGCAACATCGGAGTCTGCGATAGCTTTTTCGACCTCGGCGGGAACTCGCTTCAGGCCGCCGCTCTGGTGAGCCAAATCGAGGAGAGCATCAACAGGAGAGTGCCGCCTTCGGTCTTCTTCAAGGAATGCACCATCCGCCAGTTTGCTGAGTATTTAAGCCGCGAGGACCGCTATCCGTCGGGCATCGTGCCGATCCAAAGTGGCTCCCAGCCCGCTCTCTACTTCATTCGTCCGCAAATGAGTATGCGTTTGGTCGCGGAAAAGATCGGTTCGCATCACACCATGATCGGCGTGGAAATCCCCGAAACCGAATTGCCGGGGCTCAAACCAATGGCATCCAAGATCGCACGCAGGATTCGCGAGTATCAACCCAATCCTCCCTATTACCTGGCCGGTTGGTGTGCCGGCGGGAACCTGGCCTACGAGATTGCGCAACAGATGCACGACGCCGGAACACCGGTCGACTTGGTGGTTCTCTTTGAGTCCTTCAACTTTGCCAGGATGCGTCGCATCCGGCACTGGTATGAGCGGATCCGCTGGCATTTCTCCCACTTACGGAAAAGGCCTGTTTCCGAGATCCGCCCGTATCTTCGAAAGAGACTGGAACAGGCTTCCACCCATGCGACCACGCTAGCCAAATTCGCGAGATACCGATTGCGTTCCCGAATCGGAGGCCAAAGCACGCCCCAACCGTTGTCGCTCGCCGATGACGAAGCACTCAACAGCGCCAGCTACGACTACGTACCCACCGAGTACTCAGGTAAGGTCGTTCTCTTTAGGCCGGAGAGCCGGCCGCACGGCTTAGGCCACGATCCTACGCTCGGTTGGGATTCAGTGGCGCTCAACCTGCAAATCATCGACGTGCCCGGCGATCATGTAACGATGTTCAGTCCGCCCAACGTGGATGTGCTCGCGTCCAAACTCGCGGAATTGCTGGCACGGCGTTAGCTTACTTCGCTTCCGACAATCCTTCGGGACATGCAAACTCCCGCAACTCGTCGGTACCGGACTCTCGCGTCGCCCTGCGATAGGTCTTCACCGTCTCCCAAGGCTTCGTCAGCGCCTTCGGATCCGTAACGGTGATCTTATCTTCCATTAGTCCCGGGCTGAGCAATCGAATGCGCTCCTGCACCGTCATCTCACCGCTATGCGGCGTGAATCCTTCGATGAACGTGTCGTCGCGGATCGCCACCGTATCCACCACCAGCGTGTCGCCCTCCCAGTGGCCCGTCGAGTAACCAGCGTAGGTGGGATCGTCCAGAACCTTCTGCGCAGGTTTGCGCCCGTCCAGATAAACACGGCGCAGCGCGTCGTTCAATTCGCTGAAGAAAGTGATCTTGCCCTTGTTCTGCATCACTTCCATTCCGTAAAACATGCTCATCATCGCGGGCATTCCCGGAGGAAGGCACTTGGCCGTCGGATCGAATTCCGAAGAGCCGGCGATGAGAGTCTTACTGATCATTTGCCACTTCGCCATGTACTCTGTCGTGAGCGAGGGTTCATCCGGCCTCCGGCCCCGCGATCCATCCGCGAGCGGCGCCGATGCAGTTGGCTTCGGCGGTGGTCCCTGCCGCTGACTCGCCCCGGCCGCCGGGCCGCCCACAAACCGGCCGAACGGCGCGATCGGATAGTACACGCCCGAAAAATCCGGCGGCGTCTGCGCACACAGCACTGCCGCGGTCGCCAACCCCAACACAAGCGCCGTGGCGTTCACTTCGCTTCTCCCAGCCCCTCCGGGCATGCGAATTCGCGCAGCTCGTCGTTCTCCTTTTCCCGTGTCGCCTTCCGGTACGTCTTCGTGCTTTCCCAAGGCTTGGTGAGCGCCTTTGGATCCGTGACCGTGATCCGATCCTCCAGGAGCCCAGGCTCCTTGAGCCGAATACGTTCATGCACGGTCATTTGATCGCTATGCGGCGTGAACCCTTCGATGAACGTGTTGTCGCGCAATGCCACCGTTTCCACCACCAACGTATCGCCTTCCCAATGGCCCATCGAGTAGCCGGCGTAGGTGGGATCGTCCAGCACCTTTTGCGACGGCTTCCGCCCGTCCAGGTAAACACGGCGCAGCGCATCGTTCAGCTCGCTGAAGAAGGTGATCTTGTCTTTGTTCTGCATCACCTCCATGCCGTAAGCCATGTTCATCATCGCGGGCATTCCGGGAGGGAGGCACTTGGCGGTCAGGTCGTATTCGGACGAGCCGGCGATGCGCGTTTTGCTGATCGCTTCCCACTTCGCCATGTACTCGGGCGTGAGCGACGGCGCATCGGGCGAACGACCACGGGAGCCATCCGAGAGCGGCGCCGATGCAGTTGGCTTCGGTGGTGGTCCCTGCCGTTGACTCGCCCCGGCAGCCGGGCCGCCGGCAAACCGGCCGAACGGCGCAATCGGATAATACACGCCTGAAAAATCGGGCGTCGCGGACTGCGCCTGGAGCATCACCACTCCGGCGATCAGACCGAGTAGCGTATTCTGGAGCTTCATATCGTTACTCCGTCGGCGGCGGCGCGTTCGACAAGATCGTGCCGTCCGCTTTCGTCACGCGGGCAATCAGACCCGAAGCACTGGCGTCCTTCGCAGGACTCAGATCCACAGTGATCGTTTCGCCGGGCTGCAGAATTTTCGGCGTCCAACCGGCGCGCCCCAGAATTCCGGGCGGCCGGCCCTCAACCTTCCAATCCACTTTGTTGCCCTTCCCGTCATCCACAGCAAGAATGATCCACACATGCGGGTTGGACCATCGGAACTCTTTCACCACACCCTTGATGGTGATGACCTTGTCCACATAGAACGCCGAGTTGCTGTGGTGAGCCTCGGCCAGCGGAGTCAGAAAAAGCGCCGCCCCCAACAGCGCACTACATGCGGTCCAACCAATCCTCATCGTTCGCACCTCCAGGAATCTCCTTGGGAAGCATATCAAAATCCTGTAGATCGCTCAGGAGTTCTGATTCCAAATGTCGATGTGCCATTTCCACAGGCCGTCTTCCTGTCGCCAGTACACCAGGTATTTCACTTCCATCTCGGCCGGACCCTGCCCTTCGGGCTCGATTCCCAGCGTGGCGCGGCCAATCTCAACAACACCGTCACCAACAGGTATGACGTCTATGGATGTGAGCACCGCAGTTTTCGCATTTACCGCGTGAATCAGGTTGGACCAAAACTCTTTGATACCTGGCCGGCCGGAAACCATGGGTGCTCCGGGCGGGAGAATACGAGCGTCCCTTGTGTAGATCTGCTCCAACGCGGCGAAATTTCGTTTCCGAAAAACCTCGGCGTTGAATAAGTCGTTGGTGCTCGCCATAGCGAGCTTGATCTGGTTGAGAGCTTGCGTTGGACTCGCCATGGGTACGAACTTAACACAGGGCCCGGGTTCATCGTCATTTTCTTAGTGCCGCCGTCCAGTTCAATACAACCCTAAACGGTGCTTGCGTTTGCTCCACTGGAACGGCGAACAGGAATCGTTTGCCGCCTGCTTGTACACTCCACGTGGAAAGGACGCCGGAGGCTTGGAAGAGAGGCTTCGATGTTCCCGCCTGGAAGAGATCACCGGCGGCGACCTCGACCGCTATCACTTTTGCGTCGGAAGAAATGTAATACAACTCTTTCCCGTCGTCCCGCCAGCGCGGGCTGCTGCCGCCGCCCTTGGAGACGACGAAATCCTCCTTCGCTTCAGGAAACGCCCGGACGTAGACCTCGTCGCGGCCGGATGCATCGGAAGTGTAGGCGATCCAGTGGGAGTCCGGCGAAAACTGAGCCGCGTGCTCACTGAATTCCGTTCCCAACAGCCGGGTTCGCTGATGATCTCCCTCCATGGATAGCGCCCAAATATCACCCTTCGTTTTTGGATCGTCGACCGTGTACAAGATGAACCGTCCGTCACGCGACCAGCTCGTAGGGACTTTCGTCTCACTGTTTCGCAAGAGCACCTCCTCGTCCTGGGCGCCGCTGGCCAACTTTTGATAAAGGTTCAACGCCGCAGAGCCGCCCTCGCGGCTAGAAGCAAATGCGATGCGGCTTCCGTCCGGCGACCAAACCGGAAAGTCATTAGTACCCAGAGCCGAGGTGAACCGCTTGCTCGTGCCTCGTGTCAGATCCAGCAGCCACAGATTCCAAACGGCGGTGCCTTGGAAGAGATCGTTCCTGGAGACCACGGCTCGCGTTCCGTCCGGCGAAACGGACAGGCTGGTGTAAGGGCCGGGTTCCCAGACACGGCCGATTGTAATCCCCTGCCGGTCGAACCAAGTGAGTTGGAAATCTTGAGAGCGCGTCCGGTAGACCAGAATCCCGTTGGCTGAAATCGAGAAGAAACCGTAGGCGAGGTAGCTGCCAACTTGCTCTGCTACCGGCATAGGCTCGCCGGAGAGCCGCAGCCGCGTGGAATCGAAGGGTTGTGCCACCAGCGTTTGGCTGCGCAAGAAAAGCAACTCGCCCGGGCTGGAATCAGCGGCAGGGGCGTATAGCGCAGCCGCGTTTACGAGCGGTTGTTTGTGGTCCTGTTTCCCAGGCTCGGCATCAATCGATCCCACGTAGGTCCCGGCGTTTTCAGGAGTCGCTGAACTGCGGTAGTAAAGAAAATGCCGCCCATCCGGCAGAAACGAAGGAAAAGTATGGATATGTTCGTTGCGGGACGGGTCGACAATCGTCAGCGGAGATGGTTTTCCGCCCATCGCGGAAACGCGCATTAGCCCACCGTCTGGGGAGTCGTTTCCGAAGATAATCACGCCATCCTTGTTCCAGGAACCGCCAACGGACAGCCCCGCAAGTTCGCAGATGGTTTCCGCCGGTCCACCCGCGATGTTGATTTTCTTCAGCTTTCCACCCGCATCGTACGCTACGAAACGGCTGTCGGGCGACCAAATCGGAATGCTACCGGCGCCTTCGGTGCCGCTCAGCGGTCGCGTCTCGAACGTCTCGAAGGATCGAATCCAAAGACGAGCAACACGATCCTCGCCTGTGGCCAAGAACGCCAGCTTGCGGCCGTCCGGAGAAACTCCGAAGCCGTTGCCCGCAGTGACTTTCTCGGGCGGCGTGATTTCGAAGCGCACTGTGGCGGCAGCGGGCGGCTTGTGGCGAAAGTATAGAAAACCAAATGTGAGAGCGGCCAGAAACAACGCAGCCGCCACGGTCGGCCATAACCAGGAGACTCGCTTCCGCTGCGTTTCGGCCGGTGATCCTTCATCGAGCAACATCCAGGCGTCCCCGATGTCGCGCAGACGGCGCTCGGGATCTTTCTCCAGACACTTCTGTAGAAGTCGCCGCATCTTGGCGGGAACGCGATCCCAGTCGGGCTGCTCTTTGATCACCGAGGCCAGCGTGTCGGTGACCGTGTCTCCCTGAAACGGGTTCCGGCCCGTGAGCATCTCGTACAACACCACGCCAAAGGCCCAAATATCGGCCTGCTTGTTCGCTGGTTTGCCCTGCGCCTGTTCGGGAGCCATGTACGGCGCCGTGCCCAGGATCATTCCGGCTTGCGTCGGTCCTATCGTCTCCGTGGCGACAATCGAGCGGTCTTCCAGCGCGGATCGCACGGAGACCGCTTTCGCCAATCCAAAGTCCAGCACCTTGATCGCGCCTTGCGGCGTGAATTTCAGGTTGGCCGGCTTCAGGTCGCGATGGACAATTCCCTTGTCGTGCGCGGCTGCGAGCGCATCAGCAATTTGATGGGCAATCGCCACCGATTCCTCCAACGGAATCGCACCCTCCCGGATCCGCTCGGCCAGCGTTCGCCCTTCCACCAGCTCCATCACCAGGTAATTGGGGCCGACATCGTGAAGAGTGCAAATATTGGGGTGATTCAATGCCGCGACGGCGCGCGCTTCGAGCTCAAAGCGTTCAGAAAACTGTGCCTTTGACACCTTGATGGCGACGATACGGTTCAGCCGCGTGTCACGCGCCCGGTACACCTCGCCCATGCCGCCTGCTCCGATGGGCGCGAGAATTTCGTAAGGACCGAGTTTGTCGCCAGCAGAAAGCGGCATAGGAGTCGTGCAGGTGCTTCTCCCGCAGCACTGGAACATATATAACAGATATATAGTGGCTCGCTCCCTTACGAATCGCGTGATGCTCTTTGGGGCATTTTGTTGCGCCCAATCCGCCGGCCAGGCGCCTCCGCCCAGCCAGGCTTCGGCCAGCGCTCCTGAGGTGACCTCTCACGAAGCGCCAATTACCTTTAGCAGCCGCGTCAATCTGATATCGGTGCCCGTGGTGGTTCGCGATCGTGAGGGGCGAGCGGTTGGCACCCTCAAGAAGGAAGATTTTCAGGTTTTTGACAAAGGCAAGCTGCAGGTCATCACGAAATTTTCGATCGAGAAGAGCAGTTCACTGGTGGAGATCGAACCGGGGACTCCGAATGTCCCGCGCGAGAATACGCCGGCTCCGATTTCACCGCAGCCCGTCCTGCCGGAGCGCTACGTCGCATATCTGGTCGATGACGTCCACCTGGATTCCGGCGATCTGCTCAATACGCGGCAAGCCATGCATCGCCATCTGGAAACAGCGCTCGATCCCGCCAGCCGAGCGGCGATCGTAACCACCAGCGGCCTGGTGCTGTCCGACTTCACCGCTGATCGCGAGAAACTGCACAACGCCGTGAACAAACTTCAGCCCTATACCAGCGGCATCGATCGACAAATGGGTTGCCCGTATATTAGCCATTACCTGGCCGATTTGTGGATCAACAAGGAACTGTATTTGGATGGCCGGCTGTTCCCGGACCCGCAGCTCTTGGCGGTTATTTCGGGCGGCTCGGATCAGGCGCTGACCGCCGCCTATGGCGAAGCGCAGGGGTGTGTCGCGTGCTCCTCAGGCACGGACCATTTGACCGGGCTGCCCCTTTGCGTGGTAACAACACTAACCAGACTGAGGGATGCGGCTCGGCAGGCCCTGACCTTCGGCGACCACGAGACCTCGCTCGGACTTGGAGCGCTGAAGGACGTCGTCCGCAAGCTCTCCGTCATGCCCGGTAGCCGCAATCTGGTTCTGGTTTCGCCGGGCTTCCTGCTGACCCGGGATCATCGGACCGACGAATCCGATGTTCTCGAGCGCGCCGTCCGCGCCAATGTCGTCGTCAATACCATCGACATGCGAGGTCTGTTCACAATCGTACCGGGAGGCCATGCGAGCGAACCATATAGCAGTCTGGAACAGTATGAGCGAGGAGCCGCTACTCAGGCCGATGATCTCCTGGCGGAGCTGGCCGATGGCACCGGCGGCACATTCTTCCACAATGACAACGACCTTAAGGAAGGGCTCAACATCATTGCGGCGCGCCCCGAATACGTTTACGTGCTGGGATTTTCCCCGCAAGAGCTGAAATACGACGGCGCTTATCACGGCCTGAAGGTGACCGTGAAGAATTCAGCAAATCTGACCCTGCAGGCTCGTCGCGGCTACTGGGCTCCCAGGCATGCCGTCGATTCGGCCGAAGCGGCCCAGGAGGAAATCCAGGAAACCGTCTTCTCGCGCGAGGAGGTCCAGGCTATTCCGTTGGATGTTCAGACGGAGTTTTTCAAGTCCGGCGATGAGAAGTTCGAACTCACAGTGACGGCTCAACTGGATGTGAAGGGTTTACGATTCAACAAGGCCCAGGACCGCAACGATGATACCTTGACGGTGGTGGCGGGCCTGTTCGATCCCAATGGAAATTACATCGCCGGGGTCGAGAAGGTGGTGGAGCTGCATCTTCGCGACCAGACCTTGGCGACCTTTCAGAACGCGGGCATCAATGTGAAGGAAAATTTCAACGTGGCCCCGGGCCGCTACCTGGTTCGCGTGGTGGTGCGGGACTCCGGAGGCAAGACCATAACCGCCCGCAATGGGGGCGTCCAGATTCCATGAAGCTCACAACGGTATTGCTCTGTTTGACCGGCGTGCTAAGCGCTCAACCAAGCCCAGTGATTCAGACCGAGACGCGCGAAGTGCTGGTGGACGCGATCGTCACCGCCAAGAATGGCGCGTACGTCTCGGATCTCACCGCCAAGGATTTTCACATCTCGCAGGACGGCAAGGAGCAAATCATCAGGGGTTTCGCGTTGGAATCGGCATCCGCTAGCGCGCAGACGCGTTCCCTGGTCCTGTTTTTCGATGAGACCAGCATGGAGGCGCGCGATCAGATTCCGGTCCGGCAAGCTGCCGCCAGTTTTATCGATGCCGAAGCGGGGCCGAACCACATGCTGGCCATGGTGACCTTCAACGGTTCCGTGCGTGTTGTTCAAAACTTCACCGACAACGCCGGCCGTCTGAAGGACGCCTTGAACCAAGCCAGCTTCCATGGCCTGGCGCCCAGCGCCGCCGATTCCGATCGCTCGCACGACCCCAGCCGGGTGGAGGAAGACCGGGCCGTCGGACGCGGCGGCACTCCGCTTGTCACCTCATTCGGAGTGCGCAACATGATCCGGTCCCTCGGCGACCTGGGAAAGAGTCTAGGCGTTCTTCCGGGCCGAAAGATCGTGATTTTGTTCACGGGGACGCTCTCGTCCTCGGGCGATCAGAAATCGGAGGTGCGGGAGGTGATCGAAGCTGCGAACAAGTCCGGCGTCGCTTTCTATCCCGTGGATGTCCGGCCAGTTTACGCTCAGACAAATCCCGGCGACGCGCCACCGCTTGGCATCCAGCCCCGCTACGGGGCAAGAGGGGGGCCCGGCGGCGGACCTCAGGGCGAGACCGACAATATCGGCTCGTCACTTCCCGAATCCGGCTCCAGCAGCCAGGAGGTTTTGTTTGGGCTCGCCAACGGAACCGGAGGTTTCGTGGTGCGCAACACCACCGATCTGCTGGGAGGATTGCAGAACATCGCACAAGAGCAAAGCCAGTATTATGTCCTCACCTATGTGGCTCCCGAATCGAAGGAGGGGACTTGCCACGCCATCCGGGTTAAGGTGGATCGCAAACAGACCACGGTGCGTTCGCGCACCACGTACTGCACCGAGAAGCCCCTGGATCTGTTGGCTGGGACCTCAACGGGAAAGGATTTGGAGCAGCGTGCGGCCGCAACACAAACCGGCGACATCGCTGCCTCCATCCGGCTCCCGTATTTTTATCTCTCGCCCAACGTGGCCCGCGTCAATCTGGCGATGGAGATCGCGGCTGACGCGCTGAAATTCCAAAATCAAAAGGGCAAACTGCACGCCGAAATGGATCTGCTGGGCATCGCGTCCACGCCGGATGGCAGCGTGGCAGCGCGTTTCAGCGATACCGTGAAGTTGGATTTGACTCAGGCCGAAATCGACAAAATGAAGGGCAAGTCTCTGCATTACGAGAAAGCGTTCAAAATCGCTCCAGGCCAGTACCGCTTTACGATGGCATTCAGCTCCGGCGGCCAGAGTTTCGGAAAGCTGGAAGCACCGCTGGATGTGGAACCGCGGAAAGCCGGAGAATTGGCCCTGAGCAGCTTGGCGCTTGGCAGGGAGGCCCGCCCGGCGGCCGATCTGGGCCTCGGTCTCGGTGTTTCCATCGGCGATCAGACTCCGCTGGTTGCGCAGGGTATGCAGGTAATACCGGCTGGCTCCAGTCAATTCATGAAATCGGAGCAAGCGTTCTTTTACTTTGAAGTTTACGATTCCAATCCTGCGTCCGTGACGGCTCAGGTGCGAATTGTGGATCGCCCGGCCGGCGCGCCGAAGTGGGACTCAGGAATGCTGAAGCTCATCGTTCCGCAGCAGGGCGGAAACCTTCCAATTAGTTCGCTGGCCCCGGGAAAGTATCAACTCGAAGTAACGGCGATCGACTCGTCGGGCAAACAGGTCAAGCGGACGGCAGATTTTGAGGTCCAATAACGCACAGTTCGCCACTTGACGTTATCGTGGGAGAGGAGACTTGGCTATGGCGAATCTGGATTGGTCACAGTGCCCAGCGGTGAAGAGCGTGCCCGGCAAGCGCAGCGGCGCGTGGGTATTCCGAGACACGCGGATGCCTGTCGCTACGGTCTTTGAAAATCTTGAGGCGGGCTCAAGCATAGAGGAAATCATCGAGCAGTTTCACGTAACCCGGGAGCAGATTCAGGCCGTGCTCGAATTCGCCGCCCGCAGTCTCGACCCGCCGCCGATTCCCGTCGGCGCAGTACCTTCGGCGGATGCGCATTCTCTTTGACCACGGCACTCCAAGTGGTATTGCCGGGTCGCTTTCGGGCCACGAGGTCACGGAGGCGATAGAACGAGGCTGAGACAGGCTTTCCTTGCGCGTCAGGGCTCTGCCGGCCGTTGAGACTTCGGTATTGTACCGAGGTTTTGCCACCCCTTGGACGCCTCGGCGACCAAGACAAGAATGCCACCTTGACCTTCGTCAGTAGCGGCCCACATGTGGGTGACTTCGGCTGGTAGCATTGGCGGCTGTACTGGGGCACAGTGAATCAGGGCTTGCCACGCCTCGGTCTTCAATGAGTCGACGCAGACGAACAGGTGCCGCTCCATGCATTGGCTGGCTGCTAGCTTTCGCCTGCTGTCAGGTTTATTTGCTTCGTACTCGATTGCTCGCTGCAAATCGTCCGGGTTGACGATGCTCCCCATAACGGAAGAGGTTGGCCCCCCGATCCAGATGCGGGCTGGCGGCGAAGCTGGCACGAGCGATCCTTCAACGATCCGAAGGTCCTGAAAAATACGGAAGACGGACGAGGTCATTCGGCCCGGTTCGGCTGCAAATTGAGTTACCCCCTCGACTCGATTTGGGATAGATATCGATCAACGTTCTTCCGAATTAAGTCGATCCTGCAATCTGGGTGAGGACTCACCACCCAGCTATGTTGGCAAGCCTTCGCATCCACGTAGCTTCTCTGGCGAAGGTGCTCTAACGTAACAATCGACTCCTGATGGGTGGATCGAGTCACCTCAAGCGCGGCCTTCCTACCATCTGGGTACGTCACGTCAAAGTCGTACACATCTTCGCCCGTGCTTTGTTGCGAACGGAATTCGACCTCCGTCCCCTTATGCACCGTCTTAAACACGTGCTGAGCGATCCGCTCTGAAGGGTCCATAGGCCTTCTTTTAGAAATAGCCACGCCAGATCCGCCTTTCAACTAGATAAGGGCGAAGTCCCGCCAGTCCTCGATCAACGGCGCCTAGTCCAGCGCAAACATAACGCGCCCTTTACGTTGTATAGAGGAGCCATCTTCACGCAACGGCCGCAGGCTGCTCAAGCGAACTCTTGGCAAACCCAAGAACCTCGTGGACCTGTTCCCGGCGGACCGAGGGAAACCACTCCAGGAATTCGTCGATGGTTGAGCCTTGGTCAATGTGTTCGAAGAGCGACGCCACCGAGAGGCGCGTTCCTCGGAAACACCAGACCCCGCCAAGCTTGGCTGGGCTCCTGTCGACGGCACTGCATCGGCTCCAATCCATATTGCTATTTTACCGCTGACCCTCAGGGGGCCTGTTCCCAAGACCGCCCTTCCAGAATCTCCTTCAGGTCGCGTTTTCCGTGCAGCACGGCGACCACTTGCAACGGGGCCGTTTCCGGGCGGTAGGCGATCACGTAGTTGGGAAACTTCGTGACGGTCCAGAAACGCAGCGACAGGGACGTGATATCTCTGCGCTTCGTTCCCATGAGCGGATGTTTCGCCAGGCGCCGGCAGGCAGCGACGATTTCCCGTTCCACGCGGTCGGCAGCGTCCCGGCTGTGCTCCGCGATAAACCACCAGATGGCATCCAGGTCTTCGGCCGCTAGACGTGTGAACTGGAACCGCGCGTTCACCCCTCCGACTGCAGCCGCTCGGCGCGCCGCTGCCGCAACATCTCAAGCGCTGCGTCCCCGTCGATCAGTTCCCCGCGCTCGGCTTGCGCGAAGCCCGCCTCGATGTGAGCGGCAACCGCTTCGCGCTGCTCCACCATCCAGTCCTCTAGCTCGAGTTGCTCGCGGATGATCTCCAGCGCCTGATCCAGCACCTCGCCGGGACTCTGGTATGCCCCGGACTGGACAGCCAGATCGATCACGCGCTGCTGTTCCGGTCTCAGGTTAATCGTCATGAGCGTCCCCTTCAAGTTCCAGTCTACCGTTTTGTTGCTCCCCGCCCGCCGCCCGCCGCGGCGGAGCCACGACCTTCGCCTATGGTTTAAGCTCTATTCTATGGATCTCCAAACGCCATCCCGCAGACTCTCGCGCGGCCTCACCATCGTGTTCGTGTTATCCGCAGCCCGCGCCTACTCCCAAGAGCCGGTCGATTTGTCGGCTATCCATCGCATCAAAGCAGAGGCGTTTGAAAACTCCAAAGTCATGGAGCATGTTTTCTATCTCACCGACGCGAATGGACCGCGCCTCACCAACTCACCCGGCTTCAAGTCGGCCGCCGACTGGGTCGTGAAACGGCTGCAGGAGTACGGGCTCGCCAACGTCCACGAAGAAGCCTGGGGACCTTTCGGCCGCGGCTGGGACTATACGCGCTTCGCCGGCCACATGCTCGAGCCAGCCTACGCGCCGCTCATCGGATTCCCATTGGCCTGGTCTCCAGGCACGACCGGCCCGGTGCAAGCGCAAGCCATCTACGCGCCGCTTGAAACCGATGCGGACCTCGAGAAATTCAAGGGCAAGCTGCGCGGCAAGATCGTCTTGACCATGAAGTCGCGCGATCTGGCCATGCCCACGGACCCGCCGGGCCGCCGCCTCACCGACACCGAACTCGCACAGAGCCTGGAGCCCGGACGGCTGCCAAATCTCTTCCGCCCGCTTGGGCCGCAGCAAACGCCTGAGCAGCAGCAGCGCACCGCGTTTCGTAACAAGGTGAACCAATACCTCAAGGACGAGGGCGCAGTCGTCGTTTTGCAATCCGGCAATATCGGCGACGCTGGCATCGTGTTCGGCCAGGCTGGCGGATCGCGCGATCCCAAAGATCCCGTTCCACCGCCGATGGTCGTCCTAACGCCGGAGCACTACAACCGCATGGTGCGGCTGCTGGATCACAACATCCCGGTGAAACTGGAGTTCGATATTCAAGCGCAGTTCTTCGATTCGCCCACCGACTCGTTCAATGTCGTCGGCGAGATCCCGGGCGGCCGCAAGAAAGACGAGGTCGTTATGCTGGGCGGGCATCTCGATTCCTGGCACGGCGGCACTGGCGCAACCGATAACGCCACCGGTTCAGCCGTAGCCATCGAAGCGGTGCGCATCTTAACGACGCTCAATTTGAAGATGGACCGCACGGTGCGCATCGCTCTGTGGGGCGGCGAAGAGGAGGGATTGCTGGGGTCGAAGGCTTACGTGACGCAGCACTTCGCGGATCGCGAAAGCATGCAACCGAAACCGGAGTACTTCAAGCTGTCCGCGTATTACAACGACGACTCGGGAACCGGCCGGTTTCGCGGTATCGGCGCCCAAGGAAACGACGAGGTTAAGCCGATCTTCGAACAGTGGCTGAAGCCGTTCAACGATCTTGGCGCAACCACGGTTGCCAACATCACTGCTGAGGCAGCCAGGCGTCCCGGCGGTACCGACCACACCTCGTTCGCCTTTGTCGGCCTCCCCGGTTTCAACTTCGTCCAGGATCCGATGGACTACTCCACGCGCACCCACCACTCCAATATGGACCTCTATGATCGCGTGCAGCCCGGCGACGTGATGCAATGCGCGGCCATCATGGCGGCATTCGTTTACAACACCGCGATGCGCGATCAGATGATGCCTCGCGTGCCCATGCCCAAGGCGGTTCCGAGCGAAAAACAAATCACTAAGTAGTCCTTGGCGCCGATTGGACCCAGTCAACCTGTCCTGCGCGAATGAGACAAGTTGGCCTAAAACAGAATGGCCATGAATGGAACCGCTTCATTCTTGGGCACTTATGTTCTGGTGGCTGGCGTGCTTTTGTTAGAGCCGTCATGCCGGATTACTCGAATCGTTACTCGCTGAAGTATTCAAGACGCGCCGCGCGAACCGCGTTTCTCGCATTCTTTCTGTTGATTGTCGGCCGGGCGTTCGGCCAAAATTCCAAGATCTCGCCGGACCTTCAACCGTTGCTCGCGAATCCGTCGAATAACATCAACGTCATCGTGCAGTACAACACGCCGTTTCAGCAATCGTCCGGAGGCATTCTGGGCACCCTGATCAACTCGATTTTTTCAGCGATTCCAGCCGTATCGGCGAAGCTGCAACCCGCGAATATACTGTCAGTGGCGAATCAGTCGAACGTGAGCTATATCTCGCCGGACCGCCAGTTGGGCGCTACGCTCGACTACACGGCTGTCGCCGTCAGCGCGCCGGCGGCCTGGAACTCCGGCTTGGTAGGAACGGGCATCGGCGTTGCTGTGATCGACAGCGGAATCTATGATCACCCGGACTTGAACGCGCCCAATTCATCCACCAGCCGCGTGGTATACCGGCAAAGCTTCATTGGAGGAACCCTCAACGACGACTTCGGCCATGGCACTCACGTGGCCGGCATCGTCGCGGGGAACGGAAGCTCCTCCGACCAACAGGGCTCCTTCCGTACTTTCAAAGGCATCGCGCCGAATGCGAATATTCTGGACCTGCGCGTTCTGGATGAGAACGGCTCCAGTACCGACAGCGTGGTGATCGCAGCCATTGACAGGGCCGTACAGCTCAAGAACCAATACAACGTGCGCGTGATCAATCTTTCGCTGGGCCGCCCGATTTTCGAGAGCTGCTCGCAAGATCCCCTGTGCCAGGCGGTGGAAGCAGCCTGGAACGCGGGAATCGTAGTGGTGGTCGCTGCCGGCAATGATGGGCGCAATGGGTATGCCACCATCCTGTCGCCCGGCTCTTCTCCGCACGCCATCACGGTGGGAGCCATGAAGACCGAAGAGACCATGCCCACCAACGACGACCGCATCGCCAGCTACAGCTCGCGTGGCCCTACCTATATCGATCTGATCGCGAAGCCTGACGTAGTCGCTCCCGGCAATACGGTCGACTCGCTGCTCGCTCCCGGCTCCACCCTGGTGAACAACTATCCCGGCAACATTCTCCCGGCTTCCAGCTATACCACCGCCAACGTTTCGGGCACCCCGCTGTACCTCACATTGAGCGGCACCAGCATGGCGACGCCGGTGGTCTCGGGCGCCGTCGCGCTGATGCTTCAAAAGGACCCCTTCTTGACACCGGATACGGTCAAGGCGCGGCTCATGAAAACGGCATCCAAGACCTTCCCGGTGACGAGCACCGCTTCGGATCCCACCACCGGCGACACCTACACGGACTACTACGATATGTTCACGGTCGGAGCCGGGTATGTGGACATCACCGCAGCGCTCGCCGACTACGATCTGCCGTTCGGCTCGGCCGAATCTCCGAAAGTCATCTACAACTCGCTGCTCGGCACAGCTTTGCTGGTGCCAAATCTGACGGAGACCTGGTGGACCAACCCGGCCTTATTCGCCCCCACAGTGTGGGGATCGGCGGTGCTCGTTCCCGGTCCAGGCGGAACAACGGGCATTTCGGGAAGCAGCAATTCTTGGAGCACCAGCTCTTCTTGGGGAAGCAGCTCTTCTTGGGGAAGCAGCTCTTCCTGGGGAAGCAGTTCTTCCTGGGGAACCAGCTCTTCCTGGGGAACCACCACACAAGGAGAGAAGTAGACCTTCGGCCCCCATTGGTTTGCTGTAACATCACCTTTGGGGATGAAAACCGAATTCGCTTTTGAGATGGCCGCGTCCAACATTCGCTTTGGGCCCGGCGTCACGCGGGAAGTTGGAATGGATCTGGCGGACCTGGGCGTCCGAAACGCGCTGGTCATAACAGACCCTGGATTGGCGCGGATGGCGCCCGTCGCAACCGTGCTGGAATCGCTCGAAAGTGCCGGCGTCAGCTTCACACTCTATGATCGCGTCCGCGTGGAACCCACCGACGAATCGTTCTTGGACGCCATCGCGTTCGCGAAGCGGTCGCCATTCGATGCGATCGTAGCGGTCGGCGGTGGATCCACCATCGACACCGCGAAAGCCGTTAACCTCTACACCAGCTACCCGCCCGCCGATTTTCTGGATTACGTCAACCCACCCATCGGCAAGGGATTGCCCGTCCCCGGACCGCTGAAGCCCCTGTTTGCGATTCCAACCACCGCCGGCACCGGTAGCGAAACCACCGGCGTCAGCATTTTCGATCTGAGCCGCATGCACGCCAAGACCGGCATCGCAAGCCGCCGCTTGAAACCTACGCTGGGTCTGCTTGATCCCGACAACACGCGCTCCATGCCGCCCCAAGTGGCAGCTTCCAGCGGTCTCGATATTCTGAGTCACGCGATTGAATCGTACACTGCGATGCCGTACACGGGCAGACCGTATCCGGACCGGCCCACGGTTCGCCCGGCCTATCAGGGATCGAATCCCATCAGCGATGTCTGGTCGCTCCAAGCTTTGCGAATGGTGGCGCAGTACATTGTTCGCGCGGTGGAGGATCCATCCGACGATGACGCCCGCGCCAATATGTTGCTGGCGGCTTCATATGCCGGTGTCGGGTTTGGCAACGCCGGAGTGCATCTGCCGCACGGCATGTCGTATCCGGTTTCGGGCATGGTGAAGAGCTATCGCGCACCTGGTTACCCAATAAGCCACGTGACGGATCACCCGCTCGTGCCGCACGGCTTCTCCGTGATATTGAACGCGCCGGCGGTTTTCCGTTTTACCGCTTCCGCCAATCCGGAGCGCCATATGGAAGCGGTCCAGGCGCTGGGAGTCGACGTCTCGCGTTGCAAGAAGGAAGACGCGGGCCGAATTCTGGCCGAGCGAATCACTTGGTTCATGCAGCGCCTCAAGACACCCAATGGACTACGGGAAATCGGCTACACCTCCGCCGATATTCCGAAACTGGTGGAAGGGACGTTGCCGCAGCATCGAGTGACCAAGCTCTCTCCGCGTCCGGCCGGACCCGAGCAGTTAAGCGCGCTATTTGAAGAAGCGATGGTCGCCTGGTGAAATCATGAATCGACGCGAATTCTTCAAAGCCTCATCGGCCGGCCTGCTCGGCGCGGCTTTGGTCAAATCTGCCGATCCAACGCTCGGGCTGATCTTTCCGGTCACGCGCCCCGTCCCACCAGAAGGGCTCGCCATGTATCCGTCGGGAGTCAAGTTCATCACTGTGGGGCTGGGCTTGAAGACCATGACGCCGGAAGGCTACGACGCCGTGATCGATCGCATCGGACCAGCCGGCGAGAAGCTGGCGGCGCAAGGGGCCAATGCGGTGGTGCTGATGGGCACGTCGCTGAGTTTCTACAAAGGCGCAGCATTCAATGATCGCCTGACGGAAACGCTCAAGAAGGCGACTGGCTTGCCCGCCACCACCATGAGCACCGGCGTGATCGAGGGTCTCAAGACCGTGGGAGCGAAGCGAGTGGTGGCAGCCACCGCCTATGACGAGGAGGTCAACCGGCGCTTGCAAGCGTTTCTCAAAGAGTCGGGTTTCGAAGTCCTCGGGGTAAACGGCCTCGGCATCGAAAAGGTGGAGGACGTCGATCGCGTCACGCAGGATGGACTGTTGAAATTCTGCGCCGGCGTGCGTGAGACGCAGCCCAACGCCAATGCCATGCTGGTCTCGTGCGGCGGATTGAGGACGCTCGAATTACTCGCGCCGTTGGAGCAGCGCGGTCACGTCCCGGTTGTTTCCAGCACGCCGCATGCGCTCTGGGCGGGCGTCCGATTACTGGGCTTGAGCGGCCGCGCTCCAGGCTTCGGAACGCTGCTCTCGAAAGCTTAGAAATTCAAATACAGAACGTTTCCATCCGGATCTTTGAATCTTCCGATGACTCGCGCTCGACGGACTCGCGTGCCGGAACCAGTCACCGATTCAATTAAATCGTCAGCGGCCAGCGTCTCATAGGCCGTTACAACCGTGTTGCGCGAAACTCCGAAAAGCTTGGCGGCCGCGCGAGTGGAAGGCAATCGCGACCCGGCTGGCAAACGCCCATCGCGAATCGCACGCTCCAAGGCGGCGCAGAACTGCAAATACACCGGCTGCGTGGACGCCCGGTTGAGCGCGATTGGCGGCAAGTTGAATCGGCGGGCCAAAGTGGACCTTTTCATTTTCGCAAGACTGAGCGACCCTGGTAGCGGAGGTTCACTTCGAATGATCTCAGGCGGCAACATCACGGTTATGGTTTCCAACATGGACGCTTCCGTCCGGTTTTACACCGAAGTCTTGGGCATGAAGTTGACCAATCGCTTTGGCGATCACTGGGCGACGGTCGACGCTGGCAAGGGGCTCATGCTCGGGCTGCATCCGGCCTCGCCGAATTATCCAGCTCCGGGAACCAAGGGCGGCATGTTCATCGGACTCGAGATCGATGAGCCGATTCAGCAGATCGTGGACCGGCTGCGAAGCAAGGGTGTGCGCTTCCTCGGGCCCATCGTCAATGACGCCGGCGCTGGCTCCTTCGCGCACTTCGAGGATCCGGATGGAAATTCGATCTACCTGTGGGAAACAAACCGCGGCGTGATGGACGACAATGCCTCGCAGTACTCGCACGCCTAGACCCGGCGACTTCTCGCGCCAGCCTCCGGGAACTTGCTAACATTGGACGGTTACAAATTCAGGAGGATAACCCACGTGCGTTGGCCAATCGTTCTACTGCTCGCGGCATCCGGAGCCTGGGCGCAAACCGGAGCCAGCAACCCGACCGGAGCCGTTAACCCGACCGGAGCCGCTAATCCATTGGTGTCGAGTTCCAAGGTTTTCTATTTGAATGCGAAGCAGGACATCCTGCGCTCGGCGGACAAGATGCCGGAGGATAAGTACGCGTTCAAACCCACCGACACCGTGCGAAGCTTTGGGCAGGTGCTCGCTCATGTCGCCGACGGACAGTACGAGTTCTGCGGCGCCGCTGCCGGCAAGCAAGACGAGAAAAACATCGAGCAGACGGCCAAAACCAAAGCTGATATCGTGGCCGCGCTGAAGACTGCCTTCGCCTATTGCGATGCCATCTACGCCGGAATGACCGATGCGAAAGCGGCTGAAATGATACCGGCCTTCGGCGGAGCCAAGATCACCCGGCTCAGCATGCTCGATTTCAACGTTTCGCACACCATGGAGCACTACGGCAATTTGGTGACGTACATGCGGATCCAAGGCATCGTGCCGCCCAGCAGCGAGTCGCGGCAGTAGTTCATTCACTCGCCTTTACCGCAAGCCGCCGGCTGCGGGTATGATTTGGCCTGTGATCCAGCCCGCGTCTTCGGAAGCGATAAATGAAACCACTGTTGCGATATCGCCTGGCTGCCCAATTCGGCCCAGCGGTGTCCGAGGCAGCATGAAAGTCTTAAACTGATCCCATTCCACCATGGAGTGAGTGCCTTCCGTTTCAACGGGTCCCGGGGACACGGCGTTTACACGGATTTTTCGTGGGCCAAGTTCCGCCGCGAGGGCCTCCGTAATGACATCCACGGCACCCTTGGTTGCGCTGTAAACCGACCCGCCGGGAGGTGGTGACTGAGAAGCCATCGAGCTGATGTTGACGATGGACCCTCCCTGCTCACCGATGGCCGCGGCGGCGGCCTGGGTTGCGAACAACAGACCTCTGACGTTAACGTTGAACAGCCGATCGAAATGTTTCTCAGTTACTTCGTGAAGCGGCACAAACTCATAAACGCCTGCGTTGTTGACGAGGATATCCACCCGGCCAAACTCCGACACCGTGGCGTCGATGAGCTGCTTGGCTTCGGCGGGCTTGCTCACGTCCGCGCGTATGGCCTTGGCTTTTCCGCCCCCAGCCTTGATCTTCGCGACCACCGTCTCAGCCCCCGCGGCGCTGGACGAGTAATTGACAATTACGGAAGCGCCATCTTTCGCGAGCTGCTCTGCGATCGCGACGCCAATACCCTTCGATGCTCCAGTAACGATTGCCACCTTGCCTGCAAGTTTTGCCATACCCATACGATGAAGCGGCTTTCGCTTTGGATTCAGCAGCGCTTGGGGATTCAGCGAGTATGCTAGTCCAGATGGCAGAGCTTGCACGCCAGTTGCAAACCGGCGGGATCGTTGCAGGCGAGCGTGAAACGCTGGCCGTCCATCACCCACGAGGAGACCGTGCCGCTGATGCGGCTATGCGGCATGCTTGCGGCGCCGGGGTCCGCGCGCGACACCAGCAACGTTGCGTGGTCATTCCCTGCCCGGTAGACGATCTCGACTTCGCGAGTCCCTTCCATCATTTGTGCGTCGATCAATTGAATGGAGAGTGGCGGCGCAGCCCGCAACGGTACATCGAAACCTGTATTGGCCTTCACCCAGGCTCGCAATTGCGCGGGATTCTGGCAGTGAAAAGCGATCCGTTGCGAATCCTGACGCACGGGCGACTGAACGCGAGACAACGCCACTGCGGCAAGAACGACAGTTGCTGCCGTCGCCCACATCAATCGCCGGCTGTTCCCGTTCCGCCGGACGGCTTGAGGGGCTTGAATGCGATCCCAAAGTTCTGGCGGCGCATGGACCTCGCGCAACCCGCGCTCTAACAGATGAGTCACCTCCACGGGGACAACCTCCGCTCCAGGATCTTGTGCGCGCGATTCAATCGCGACGCCACCGTTCCCGGCGAACATCCGACAATGCTCGCGATCTCGTCGTACGACAATCCTTCGGTGTAACGCAGCACGATCACGATCCTATGCTCCGGCGCCAGTTTCGCCACTACATCCTGCACGCGCTGCTCCGTCTCCGCGCGCATCAGCTTGTGAAGTACGCTCTCGGCCGGAGCGCACACTGCGTCGATCAGTCCCTCAAGAAAAGGCGCCATCCGCCGGCCGCGCCGTTGATCGTCGATACAGCTATTCACCACCAGCCGGTACAGCCACGAATCGAAGCTCGCCTCCGAGCGATAGTCCCCGATGCGCGACAGCAGCTTCAAGAACGTGTCCTGCGCGATGTCCATGGCCGCCGCCGGATTGCCCGAATACCGCAGCGCGATGGAGTAGACACGGTCCTTGTAAGCTTCGAACAAGGCACGGAACGCCTCGGCATCGCCGCGCTGGCAAGCTTCAACTACATCCCGGTCGTTCGCGTCCAACACCATACCGAAACCGTTCGTTTGGACGGACGAGCCCGACGAATCCTTCCCGGTTTTCCATGGCATGTATTTTCTTATATGCTCATTTGAGTAGTATCACAGGGAGGCCGAACATGCCATCAGACAATGCTCTTACCCGCCGCGATTTTGCCACCATGGCCTCGGGTGCGCTGTCGGTCCTGGGCGCGCTAGGCACACCACTCGCTGCCCAGACCGGGACGACGGCAGCCGCCGACGAAGTCCCGCTCGATCTGGCCGAATGGAGCTTTTTCTGGGTCGGAGTGCAGCGAGCCGAAATCCCGCGTGGCACCGTGATCAACGGCAAACAGATGTACGTCGAATATCAGATCCCGGCCCGCGTCCGCCATCCCTATCCGATCGTGCTGGTGCACGGCGGCGGAGGCCAAGGCACGGATTGGATGTGCACGCCCGACGGACGCCCAGGCTGGGCCACGCTGCTGGTGCAAGAAGGCTACAAGGTCTACGTCGTCGATCGCCCCGGCCACGGCCGCTCGCCCTTCCATCCCGATCTCAACGGCCCGTTCCCGCAACAGAACATCACCCTGGATCAGATCTCGGGAATGTTCACGCCGCAGCGCGCCAAGCGTCCCGATCCCAGCGGCCTCGGACTCGCGAAGCTCCATAATCAATGGCCGGGCACGGGCGAAGTGGGCGCGGCGGACCTCGCGCAGTTGGTCGCCTCGCAAGGCGGCTCCTACGTCTCCAGCATTGAGCTCACGCACACGGCCTGGCGCGAGCGCGGCGCGGAATTGCTGGACAAAATCGGGCCTGCGATCATCATGACGCATTCCGCCGGCGGACCCTTCGGCTATCTGGTCGCGGAGGTGCGGCCCAATTTGCTGAAAGGCATCGTGGTGGTCGAAGGCGCCGGCGCGCCGTTCGGTCAGGGCCCTCAGTCCAGCAGGTGGGGCATCACCACCATCCCGATGACCTACGAACCGCCCGTGAAGGATCCGTCGGAATTGAAGTCCAAGGAGATGCCTGCACCCGAGCCCGGCGTCGGTCCCTACCGGATACAGGAAGCGCCCGCGCGCAAGCTGCGAAACTTGCAGGGCATTCCGATCGTCCTGGTCACCTCCGAAGCATCCTTCGCGTCGCCTGGCGCTCCCGGCGCGCTCGCGTTCTTGAAACAGGCCGGCTGCACGGCGGAAGAATTGCGCCTGGCGCAGCACGGCGTCCACGGCAACGGCCACATGATGATGGTGGAGAAAAACAATCGCGAAGTCTTGCAGCCGATCCTCGATTGGATCGACAAGAACGTTTCCGCACACGCCGCGAAAGCGCCCGCGACCAAGAACAATCCCGACGCGATCGCATTGAAGCTGTCCGAGCAAGGCCACTTCTGGGTCGGGACCGAACTGAAGAAGATGCCCTACGGCAACATCGTCGCCGGTCAGATGTACGTGCAGTATCTTTTTCCCGCGCAGGTTCGTCATCCCTATCCGGTTGTGCTGGTGCATGGCGGCGGCGGTCAAGGCACGCACTACATGGGACTCGGCAACGGAAAGCCCGGCTGGGCGCATTACTATTTGCAGGAAGGCTACAAAGTTTATCTGGTCGATCGGCAGGGCCATGGCCGCGCGCCTTATCACCCCGATGCTCTCGGGCCGATTGGTCCGCTGCTGACGTTCGACACCGTGACCGGCGATTTCAAGCGCGCGGCGAACAATCCGAACCGGCGCTGGATCGGCACTGGCGACGCGGGCGATCCGCTGGTGGATCACTTCCAAGCTGGTCAGAATTCCACGCCGTCCGACAACGTGATGGCGCACAAGTTGTGGGCCAGCCGAGGCGCTGAACTGCTTGACAAGATCGGGCCCGCCATCATTCAGGTTCATTCCGCGGGTGGCCCGTTTAGCTGGCTGGTCGCGAACGAGCGGCCGGCGCTGGTAAAGGCAATCGTCAACGTGGAAGGTGCGGGCATGCCGTTCGGCTTCGGCTCGGGCTGGGGACTGACGGATATTCCGATAGTCTACGATCCGCCGGTGTCCGATCCCAAGGAACTCGCCACGCGCGATGTCGCCGCGGCCGGCATCACGCCCGCTTACAAGCTGCAAGCCGAGCCCGCACGCAAACTGAAAAACTTGCAGGGCATCCCGATCGTGGTGGTCACCGCCGAATCGTCGGGACGCACGCAAGGCCCGCCCGTGGTCGCGTTCCTGAAGCAAGCCGGCTGCGACGCCGAAGAGCTGCAGCTCAAGGACAAGGGCATCCTTGGCAACGGCCACTTCATGATGCTCGAGACCAACAGCCGGCAGGTGTTTGACGTGATCCGCGCGTGGGTGGAAGCGAAGCTGCCGGCGTAAATGCCGCGTTACGGACGTTTAGCTTCGCGCCGAATCCCCTCCGCGATCCACATCCGCAATTGCGTCTGGTAGCCGACCGATTTTGTTGCCGCGATCTTCTTCGCTGCTTCAATCTGTTCCGGGACCAGCCGAATCGACACCGGCGACTTCGCCTGCGCATAGCGCTCCCGAATCAACTTCTTGGAAGCCGCGGAAAGCTTAGCCCGTTTGCCCGCGGGCAGCTGGTCCCACACCTCAGCTACGGAGTGAGTTTCGAGATACTCCGCCGCCGCCTTATCCGAACGGAACTTTGGAAGAGGCGCCCTGGCCGAAAGCAGTTTTTTCTTCATTGCGATTCACCTCATGTTACCGTGTCAGCATGCTCGGGCTTTCGTTCTTCTGTTAGCGGAAGAGGAGATTCATGTCTACCTACGTCTTCGCGTTCCTCATTGGCGTGATTGCCGGACTCCGCTCCCTGACCGCGCCCGCCGCCCTAGTTGGGCGGCTCGCCTGGGTTGGCTGCATCTGGAAAATACTTGGCTCGCTTTCCTCGGTTTCACCGCGACGCCGTATATCATCAGTGTGCTCGCCATCGGCGAGCTGATCGCCGACAAGCTGCCGAAAACTCCCAGCCGCAAAGCACCGCCCGGATTTATCACGCGTATCGTTACAGGCGCCCTCAGTGGTGCGGCCCTTGGCGCCGGCGGTTCATGGGTTGTTGGCCTGGTGGCGGGCGTCGCCGGTGCGATTGTTGGAACGCTGGGCGGCTACGAATTCCGCGTCCGCCTGGTCAAAGCCACCGGTGGCAAGGATCTGCCCATCGCACTGCTCGAAGACGTGATCGCAATCGCTGGCGCGTTCTTGTTGGTCTCAAGGTTTTCCTAAGTGGAAGAGCAACACGTCTATGCGGCCATCGGCCACGCTGGATTTGACCGCCTGGCCGGCGCGTTTTACCGCCAGGTTCCCTCCGATGACGTCCTCGGGCCAATGTATCCCCCGCACGATCTAGAAGCCGCGCAGCATCGATTGCGCGATTTCCTGATCTTCCGCTTCGGCGGCCCTCAGACCTACGTCGAGCAGCGCGGCCATCCCCGGCTGCGCATTCGCCATGCGCCATTCGCCATCGGACAAACCGCCCGCGATCGCTGGCTGCAACTGATGACCCGCGCGCTCGACCAAGCAGCGCTTCCCGAGGAACCGCGCCGCATTCTCCAATCGTTCTTCGAATCCACGACGACGTTCTTGATGAATCGGCCTGGTGCGTGACCGCTATTTTTTCTCGGCCGGCGTCAGCGACCCGGGCAGTACCGGTTCCGTGTAGCATGACACCACGCTCTGATTCCCATCCCGGTCCACCGCCTTCACGCCGATCACCACGTCGTCAATCGAAACGTCCGGCATTGTGTAACTCGTCACGTTGCCCACCCAGATCTCGCGCTCCCAAACTGGCGACGTCGTCGACCGCACCAGCACCGCATAACCGGCCAGGTCCGGCTCGGTATTCGCCTGCCAATGCAGCACCGCGTCATACCCGGATTTCCCGCGCGTCAGTAGCGGCTCGTGTCCGCCTTTGTTCGGTCCCGAAGACCATGTCCAGTTGAGCACCGGAGGAGCCGGCGCCAGCGCCAGGCTGGCCAACACCGCGGCGTTCATTCGAATCGCGCGCGTCGCGTACGGAACCGACGTATTGGCGAACGTGTCCGTGATGGTGTGCTGGTTGTCGTAGTTCTCGCTTGCGCTGGTCAGCCGCACCGCCGCGAAGCCCGCCTCCACGAATGGCCGATGGTCGCCTCCGCGCAGAAATCGATCGCCGCGAAAAACCATCTGCACTTGCATGGATGGCACGTACCGCTCCGCCATCAGCTTGGTGTAGCGCGCCAGTTCACGCGCCGCCGAATCGTCCGGACTAGCGGAGAACACTCGCAACACATTCGTCGCCGATCGCCCATTGCCCGACACGTCGCTGCCGATGATGTCGTTGTTCAGCACAGCCTCAATCTGCATGCCGTCTTTCTTGGCCTGCGCCGCGTAGACTTGGCTCCCGCTCAATCCCACTTCTTCAGCCGCGAACGCAACAAAGACGATGGTCTTGTCGAACTGATACGCACTCATCACCCGGGCCAGCTCCATCACCGCCGCCGTTCCGCTGCCGTCGTCGGTGACTCCCGGTGCGACAGTCTGCGCGGCCGTTGCTTCAAAATCCAGCGGACCACGCTCTCGCTCCAGTGGAAGAATCTTCAGATAGCGCCGCTCTTCGCTCTCATTGACGCCTCGCCGGACTCCTTCGGCAACGATCTGTTCTTCGCCCGTGTATGGCTTGCGCTCAAGCGCCACTGAATCGTAATGTCCCGTCACCAGAACATAATGATCCTTCTCCGTCGTGCCCGGCAGCACAGCGATGATATTCGCCAATTCCACGTCGCGAATCACCTGGCCCTGGCGCCCGCCCTTCTTGATGCTGAAGTCTTGATAACTCACCTGCAGGCGCGGGCTATAGCTCGCGAGCTCATCGTGAATCCAGCGCTTGGCTGCGCCGATTCCGTGCGCGGGATCGTCTTGCGCCGACAGAATGTAGCGCGTCCCAAAGCCTTCCAGCTTCTTGAGCGTCGCCGCGATCCGTTCTTCCGAGATCGCATCGACGATCTGCTTCACCGCCGGATTCAGGCGCGTTTCCGGCTGCTGCGGGCGCAACGAGCCGGCGAAAAGCGCCGCTAAGCAAAGGATGGATGCCATTCGCGTCATAGGATGAATTGTACCGCCAAGCCCGGGCTTCAAGGCCCCACGTTTGACGCGCCTGCTAAAATCAACTCGTGGCCTATTCCGAAGTTCTCATCGCTCCCATGCGCGCCGACCTCACCCGTCACGGTGTCGAGGAGGCTCGCACTCCCGCCGACGTGGACCGGCTGCTGGCACCCGGCAGCGGTTCCGTCCTGATGATCGTTAATTCCGTGTGCGGCTGTGCCGCGGGCCGCGCGCGCCCGGCCGTTGGCATGGCGCTCAAACATCCAGCGAGACCCGCGAAAGCCGCGTCCGTTTTCGCCGGCGGTGATGAAGCAGCCGTCGCCCACCTGCGGAATATTCTGTCCGACTATCCTCCGTCCTCGCCATCCATGGCGCTGTTCCAGGACGGCAAGCCCGTGTACATGTTGCATCGCAGCGAGATCGAACGCCGTGAGCCCTTCGAAATAGCGCAGCTTCTTACCGCCGCCTTCGATCGTTTCTGTACGTCAGACAGCGCCGCAAAACGTTAGGAGGTCTCCGTGTCCATTCGACCCGTCAAGAAGCTCATCAAATCGAAACCCACTCTCGAAGGCGCCGGCGTCCATCTCCGCCGCGCGTTCGGTTTTGGCAACACATCCGATTTCGATCCGTTCCTGCTCCTTGATGACTTTCGGAACGACGTGCCCGACGACTACCTGGCCGGCTTCCCCTGGCATCCCCACCGCGGCATCGAGACCATCACCTACGTTCTCGCGGGAACCGTCGAGCACGGCGACAGCATGGGCAACCGCGGAGCCATCGCCGCCGGCGACGTCCAATGGATGACGGCCGGCCGCGGCATCATTCACCAGGAGATGCCCAAGGGCGATCAATCCGGACGCATGCACGGCTTCCAGTTGTGGGCCAACCTCCCCGCATCGCTGAAGATGACGGAGCCCCGCTATCAAGAAATAAAGGCCCCCGAAATTCCCCTGATAACCGATGACGACGGCACCGGAGTGCGGATCGTATGCGGCAGTTTTTGGGGCAAGCGCGGCCCCGTGGACGGCATCGCCGCCGACCCCATGTACCTGGATGTTTCCGTGCCGCCCGGCAAGCGCAAAGTTTTCCCGATCGAGACCACGCGCCACGCCTTCGCCTATGTTTTCGCGGGCGGAGGAAAGTTCGGCAACGCGTCCGGTCCTCTGGCAGTGCCGACGGAGGCAGTGGGATGGGCCGACACGGCGCCTCCCGCTGAAGCCGACAACCGCTCGCTGGTGCTATTCGACCAGGGAGACGAACTCACCGTGCAGGCCGGCGAAGAAGGCATCCGGTTCCTGCTGGTCTCCGGAAAGCCGCTGGAAGAGCCGGTGGCGTGGTACGGCCCCGTCGTGATGAACACACAAGAACAGCTGCGCCAGGCGTTCGACGAACTCGAGCAAGGAACGTTCCTCAAACAGGAATCACGCGGCTAACGGCCGATCAGTGCCCCTGACAATGGCCGCCGGGGTGTAGACAGCGTTGAGTGTCCCCGCACGCCGGTTTGCGGCGCATCCGAAAGTGACAGCGCACGATTCGGTTTCGAGCGGTAGCGTCTTCCGCCGACTTACTTTCGCCCCAGCAGCAACAACTTGCATCGCCCGGCTTTACCGGCTGCTTATCCGCCTGCTAGGCTCGAACCAAAGCAGATGACTTTCGCAAGCTCAATGGGACCCAAAAAAACACGGCCAAACACAAAACTACCTCACTTGCGCCACCTAGTGGCCGGTATTTCAAGCAGCGACTCGCCGCTAAGCTGACTAGCGCCCGCCCTTCTCCGCGCCGTCCCAATGCTCGGCGGCCTTGCCATCGACGAATCGCCAGGTGTCGAACCAAGTGGTCGTATATTTTTCCTGCGTCTTGGGATCCTTCAACTCGCGCACGGTGGCTACCGTCACATAGTCGCCTTCGGCGTTTACAAAGGCCACTTTGACCTTGGTCAGGTGCTCCGGCACCGGCGAAGGTTTCGTTATCGACCCGAAGAACTT
Source organism: Bryobacterales bacterium (assembly GCA_003166865.1). GTDB lineage: Bacteria > Acidobacteriota > Terriglobia > Bryobacterales > Bryobacteraceae > Palsa-89. The sequence goes on along the minus strand of PMUP01000081.1, from coordinate 12,277 downwards.
CACCACACCATCTCGCCCCGACTTCACGTTGGGATTGTGCTGAAGATATTCCGGAGTCAGCCACTTGTCGGCCTCGTCCCAGTGATTGGCTTCCAGCAAATCTTTTTCGATGTGATACGCGGCCTGTTTGTTGCGGTCGAGCTTCTTGTCCTTGCTGTGGAACAGGGCGTCAGGATCCGACGCGGCTACTACTGGCTCCTGCGCGCGCACTGGCGCAGAGACAAGCAAAGCGGCAAACAGGGCTGCAAATGTGAATTGGATTTTCATGCGTACTATGTTTAGCCATCTCCCGGCTGCTTGTCAATCCACCACCGAAGTCAAAGCGCCGCCGGCAATGGCGTAGTGGCGCGTCCGAGGTGCGAGGATAAACGATTTCACTTAGAATGTGCTCAGGAACAACGTTATATCAGTGTTAATCAGGTGAATGAGTGAAACTTTCCGGTACTGGGTCCCGTCAGTTGTGTTCGTAAAGGTGGAATCGGAACCATGCGACCGGGGAACTGCTCGCGCCTGCTTTTCATAGCCTTCGCGGCTGCGGTTGTCCCTTTCCCTGGCTACAGCCAATCCAGCAGCGAGCCATCCAGTACACAATGGTTGTCAGCCAGCGCCGCCGCGCGCTTCCTGGATCAGGCAACTTGGGGACCCACGCCCGCTACCATCGCCCAGTCGCAGCAGACGGGGATTTCGAATTGGCTGGCGGCGCAGTTCGCTTCGTCCACGTCGGACATACCCGATCAACCAATGCTCACGTCGGCGGGACTGCCGAACCGCGATATCCGACCTGTACAAGCGGCCTTCTTCCAGAACACGGTCACCGGGCAGGATCAACTGCGGCAGCGTGTCGCGTTCGCGCTGAGCCAAATCTGGGTGGTCTCAGCCGGCGGCGGAGTACCGGCCGCGTATGCCTACCCTCCCTACTGGAGAGTCTTTCGCAATAACGCCTTCGGAAACTACCGCGACGTGATCCGTGCCGTGACGCTCAGCCCCGCCATGGGACGCTATCTGAACATGGCCAATAACAACAAGGCCAACCCGCGGAAAGACACATCGGCCAACGAGAACTACGCGCGCGAGTCGATGCAGCTCTTCACGCTCGGGCTCACGGAGCTGAATCCGAACGGCACGCCGGTTCTGGATCAGAACAACAATCCGATCCCGACTTACGATCAAACCGTCGTGACGAGCATGGCCAAGGTGTTCACTGGATGGACGTACCCAACCGCGCCTGGCGCCACGGCGCGCACCAACAATCCGGAGTATTACGTCGGCCAAATGTTCGCCGTGGAATCCGAGCACGATACCACCGCCAAGACAATCTTCGCCAGCATCACGATTCCGGCCGGCCAGACCGCTGAACAGGATCTCGAATCGCTGCTCGACGCCTTGATGGCGCAGCCAACCATGGCTCCATTTGTGAGCCAGCAACTGATTCAGCACCTGGTCACGAGCAACCCAAGTCCGCAGTACATTGCGCGCGTTTCGACGGTTTTTCAGAACGATGGCAACGGCGTCACCGGAAACCTTCAGGCCGTAATCACTGCGATTCTCACGGATCCCGAGGCGCGCGCGGGCGATGATCCAACCGCGGCAATCAATCCAACGTTCGGCCACATGCGCGAGCCGGTGCTGTTCATGCCGAACATTCTGCGCGGGCTGAACGCGACTCTGTCGTCCAATAGCGCGGTGTATTACGACTCGTCGGAGATGGACGAGAATCTGTTCAATGCGCCCAGTGTGTTCAGCTATTTTTCTCCGCTGTATCGCGTTCCAGGCGGATTGCTGGGTCCGGAGTTTCAGATCTACACCACGCAGACAGCCGTGGATCGGGCCGGCATCGTCTATGCGGCTTTGTACGGGCAGATCGCCCAAGGTACGACGGTGAATCTCACGCCGTTCGTGCAGCAAGCCGGCAGCACCAGTTCCCTGCTCAGCTACATCAGCTCGATTTTCTTGCACGGATCCATGTCGGCCGCTCTGGCACAGGCCGCGACGGACGCTATCAACGCGGCGGGTACACCATTGGCCAAGGTACAAGCCGCGCTGTACGTCGTACTGACGTCGGGTGAGTATCAAATCATTCATTAGGAGGCCGAGATGCTCTCACGACGAGGTTTTATTCGGGCAGGCGCGGCTACGGTGGGAACGCTGGCGCTGCGCCCTTTCGGTCTGCTTCCGGCGCTAGCGCAGAGCGGTGCGAACTATCGCGCGCTGGTGTGCGTGTTTCTGTTCGGCGGGAACGATTCGAATAACACCGTAATTCCGATGGACGACGCGAGCTTTCAAGCGTACACATCCATTCGCGGCAGCCTGGCGCTCACGGCCAGCGAACTCACGCCCGTGGTGTACAGCGTTTCCAACGCGCCATACGCATTTCATGGAAAGCTGCCCGAACTCGCCAGTCTGTTTTCGAGCAAGGAGCTGGCCGTGATGGCGAACACCGGATCGCTGGTGCAGCCGCTCACGCGATCGCAATACCAGGGCGCCCAGGCGCCGATTCCGCTGAATCTGTTCTCGCACTCCGACCAGCAATTGCAATGGCAGACCTCCATCGCACAAGGCAACAGCCCAACGGGTTGGGCCGGGCGCGCGGCCGATTATCTTTTATCGCAGAAGATCAATTCGTCGAGCTTTCCCGCGTTCCTTTCCGTCGCGGGGAATTCGCTCGAGGGCCAGGGAGCGTCCACGCAGCCGGTCGCCATCACGCCCGGGCAGTCGCTCACGCTGAAAGGGTTCACAGGTTCGTCCGCTTCCCAAGCCCGCTTGAATGCGCTGACTTCGTTGCTGACCACCGACAACGGCGTTTCGCTGGCGCAGGCCGCCAACAACAACATGGCCAATAGCATCGCGGACGCCGCGGCGCTCGAGGCCGCGCTTGCCAAGACCAGTCCATTGAAAACGCAATTTCCAACCACCAGCTTGGGATCGCAGTTGCAGCAGGTGGCCCAGATCATTCAGGTGCAGTCCTATCTTGGAATGTCCCGCCAGATCTTTTTCTGTTCGCTGGGCGGCTTCGACACGCACGCGGGCGAGCTGGAGGCGCACAACAAGCTATATCCGCAGTTGAGCCAGGCCTTGGCCGCTTTCTATGACGCGACCCAGGAGCTCGGAATGGCGCAGAACGTGACGACGTTCACCGAGTCCGATTTCAGCCGGACTTTTCAGCCCACCACCAGCGACGGCAGCGATCACGCCTGGGGCAGCCATCACCTGGTGCTCGGCGGCGCGGTGAAGGGCGGGCAGATCTTCGGCCAATTCCCGACCTTTGAGCTGGCGGGACCGAACGACACTGACACTCGGGGACGCTGGATTCCAACCACTTCCATCGATCAATACGGCGCGTCGTTGTGTGCGTGGTTCGGGATTCCCGCGAGCGCGCTCGCGACCGTGTTTCCAAACTTCGCGAACTTCGGATCCGAGCAGCTGGCCTTTTTCGGATAGCGGATCATTTCACCGTAATGGTGACGTCGGCGATTGTGTTTTCCCACGCGAGCTGCAGTTTGCCTTTGTTCGCGCCGAGACTCGACAGCGTCATCTTGTAAGTCTCGATCGGCTTGGGCGGCTTGCTCATGTCCATCTTGACGCGGCCGAGGTCACGGCTCTGGTTGTAATCCAATCCCCACTCGCCGGTTTGTTTGCTGACGACGAGCTGCCACTGCGTGGCATCCAAGTAGACGAACAGCGTGTAATCGCCCTTCGGAACCGAGAGGCCGCCGATGTCGAGATTGGCGTCGGTGTGCAACGCCGTGGCATCATTTGCGCCGGCGCGCCAGACGCGGCCGTAGGGCTCCAAACCGCCGAAGATTTTGCGCCCGCGCATGGAGGGCGCGGAGTAGTTGATGCGGATGGCTTTGCCCGCGATAGTGACGGATGTTTCGGCGGGAGGGCTTTGTTGCGCCATCAGGGGCGCGGCGGTTGACAGCGCCGCGGCCATAAACAATGCTGCAGCAACTCCGAACCGGAGAAATGGGACCACAGGGTCACCTCCAACAGTTGAAGGATATCAACTAGCGGTCGCGGCTGTCTCGAAGCGTTTCGACGACAGTGCGAGCGCTGCTGACAATCCGCAGATGGCCGCGAACGATAGCCACACGCCCGGAACGGCGCGATTGCCGGTGACATGGATCAGATAGGTGCAGATGGCCGGCGTGAATCCTCCGAAGATGGCCGTGGCCAGGCTGTAGGCGAGAGAGAAGCCGGAGGTCCGCACCTCGACCGGCATGATCTCGGTGAGATACACAGCCATCGCGCCGTTGTAGCCGGCATAGAGGATGGAGAGCCAGAGTTCGACCATCAGCAGCCGCGTGAACGAAGGCGCGCTGACGAGCCATACCAGCGCCGGATACGCAGTGAGCAGCGCGACGATCGTGCAAGCGTAGAGAATCGGACGGCGGCCGATGCGATCCGAGAGCGCTCCCGAGAGCGGCAACACGGCAAAGTTGCAAGCGCCGACACACAGCGTGACGATCAAGTTGCCAGTGGCCGCCAGATGCAGCACGGAGCTGCCGAACGTAGGCGTGTACGCGGTGACCATGTAGAAGCAGACCGTGGTCATGGTGGAGAGCATCATTCCCAGCAGCACCAGGCGCCAATTCGCTCCCAACGTTTTGGCGATTTCAGATGTCGTGGAACGGCGCGGCCGCGCGAGAAACTCGCCGCTCTCCTGAAGCGATCGGCGCAGGAAGAGCAGCAGCGGCAGTAGTGAACAACCAGCGAGCAGCGCGACACGCCATCCAAAGCGCGACATTTGACTGTTGGAGAGCGTGGAGGTGAGGGCGATGCCGAGCAGCGCGGCGAACATGACGGCGACTTGCTGGCTGGCGGACTGCCAACTTACGTAGAAGCCTTTTCGGTTGGGTGGCGCGATTTCGGACAGGTAGACCGAGACTCCGCCGAGCTCGACGCCCGCGGAGAAGCCTTGAACCAGGCGGCCGATCAAGACCAGCAACGGAGCCGCCAATCCAAGGACCGCGTAGCCTGGCAGGCACGCGATGGCGAGAGTACCGAAGCCCATGAGCGCCAGCGTGAGCAGCAGCCCCGAGCGGCGTCCGCGATGATCGATGTACGCGCCTAGAACGATGGCTCCAAGAGGGCGCATCAGGAAGCCTGCACCGAAAGTTGAAAACGAGAACATCAGCGATGCGAACTCGCTGCCGCTGGGGAAGAACGTCACTGCGATAGCGGCGGCATAGTAGCCGAAGATCTGAAAGTCGTACATCTCGAGCGCATTGCCAGCGGCCACGCGGACTACCGGCATGATTTTCGCGCGGCGGGATTGGGATGGCGTGGACTGAGCTAGCACGCTGCTCTCTGGACTAAGCATAATGGAAGCGGCATAGGAAAACGACGATGGAAAAACGACTGAAGCACAAGACCGCGATTGTGACTGGCGCGAGCCGCGGCATTGGAAGGGCGATTGCATTTCGTTTGGCAGCCGAGGGAGCGCAAGTGGTGCTGTGCGCGCGCGACGCGAATCTGCTGGAACAGGCGGTGAAGGCGATTGAGCGCGATGGCGCGAGTGCGTCGTCGTTGGCGGTGGATCTGCGCGAGATGGACGCGGCCAAGCGAGTGGTGGACTTTGCGATCAGTACCTACGGACGCATCGACATCATCGTGAATAACGCGGGCGCGACCAAGCGCGGAGAGTTTTTGCAGCTCAGCGACGAAGATTGGGCCGACGGCTTCGCGCTGAAGTTTTTTGGCGCCATGCGGCTGACGCGTGAGGCCTGGCCGCATTTGCAGAAACACGCGGGCTCGGTGCTGAACATATCGGGTGTGGGCGGAAGGATGCCGGGACCGCAGTTTGCCATCGGCGGCTCGGTGAATGCGGCGCTGCTCTCGTTCACCAAAGCGATGGCGGACATCGGAATTCGCGACGGCGTGCAGGTGAACGCGATCAACCCGGGCAGCATTCGCACCGATCGCTTCCGGCACATGATGGAGACGGCCGCCGCGCAGCAAGGCATCGATGTAGAAACAGCCGAGCGCAAATTGATCGAAAGCGCGCGGACCACGCGTATCGGAGAGCCAGAGGATATCGCCGCGCTGGTCGCGTTTGTGGTGAGCCACGAAGGACGTTTCCTGCAGGGCGCGCTGATCGATATGGATGGCGGAGCGACGAAGGTGATCTGATTTACTTGGTCTGCGTTAGGCTTTTGTACGCGGCTTCGACGAACATGCTGGCCGTCCAGAAACCGCCGGGCTTGTCATAGCGCGGATCGTAATCGAGCGTCGGCCGCGCGGCCTTAATCTGGTCGAGCGTTAAGCCCCGCTTGATCATGGCTTGAATGCGGTCGCGCACGATAGTGACCATGTCGCGGTACTCCAGCACATCGAACTCGTCGCACAGCCGGCCGTGGCCGGGGATGATGTAGGTGCCGCCTTCCTCATGATGCGCGGGAATCGCGAGGTCGAGGATTTGGTTCAGCCCGTTGATCTCGCCTTGCAGGCTGCCGCCATTTTTCAGATCGATGATCGGATAGCCGTCAGTGACGAAGATGTCGCCGGCGCTGATCACGTCGGAGCGGCGAAAGAACGCGATGGTATCGCCGTCGGTGTGCGCTGCGGGCGGGTGAAACATCTGGATCGCCTCGCCGTTGAAGTAAACTTCCTTTTCCACGCCCAAGTAGGTGTCGGTGGGCCAGGCGCTCTCGGGATACGCCTTCTGGCCGGCGGGCGGCACGCTCATTCTGTCAAAAACATTTTGGTGCGCGATGATTTGGACGCTGTGGGCGGCGGTTTCGCCGGGCGTGTTAACCAGCTCGACTTCGCGGGCCGAGCCGCCGCTGGTTTTCACTAAGTTCTCGTTTCCGCCAACGTGATCCGGATGCACGTGTGTGTTGATGATGTAGTGGATGGGCTTGTCGGACAACGTGCGGATGGCGGCGATCACCTTGCCGGACAGCTGCGCGAAGCCGCTGTCCACCAGGAGCACGCCCATGCTGCCCACTTGCACCGTGATGTTCCCGCCGGCGCCCACCAGCATGTAGACGTTGCCCTGCACCGGCATAATATGCAGTTCGGAGTTTTCAGCAGAGCTTGCGCGCACCGCTTCCAATGCCGGCGCGGACTCAATCTTGGCCGTGCCGAGCACATTTCTGTACTCGGGATACATGGTGGACGCCCCGCCCATGACCGCAGCGTGCGGCAGGTGGTGATTGTCCGCGTATTCGTAGAGGAATGGATTCTGGCCCGGAAGGTAGTTGGGCACATCGCCCCTAGGCCGATTCAAGATCTCTTCAACATATTCGCAAGGCCACAACCACCCGCCGAGTTCCTTTTCATCGAGAAGAAAATCATCGGTCCGAATTAGGGGCTGCGTCAGATAGACCGGATCGCTGAGGATGGTGACGTGCGTCATGATATTTCCGTGCCGCAGAAAATGCTCGGTCATGGTTGCCTGGTCGCTCTCGGGAAGCCCGTTGCGCCGAGCCCAGCCTTGCTTGATGTGCGTGGTGTCGACGGTCAGAATATTGCCCTCCCACTTGCCTGTCGAAAATCCCATGAACGTGTGGGCGGCGTAATCGGGCGGATGCGGGCGGCCGTCCATCCAAATGGTGCGCGTCTGTTCGTAGGTGCTGATGTAATTCTTAATCGCGATCAGTTCCTGGGTATACGGATCCTTCTCTTCCCAGATCCTCAGGTGCAGCGGGCCATGATAAATGTAGGGCGAAACGTGCACCCGGCATTGGTGTTCTTGCAGCGTGAGGCGCGACGCGTTCCAACTCTCGGCGAACAGGCGCGCGGAATCGTTGATCGGAAGACCCGCGAAGTCGCCGAGATCGGGACCGGGAATGCGCTCGTTATAATCCTCGTGATGCAGCGGGCTCCACTCGCCGGAGAATTGGTCCTGCGCCCAGATAGGTCGGATGGTGGTGGCCAGCAACATGGCCAGCGGGAGGATGGTGTTCATATTGATATCTGTATTTGGATTATAGGCGCTAGTTTCATGATGCGAAGCCGGATCGCACCGACTAATGCGGATTGGTGGCTACCGTTCAGCGGCTTTTTGGGCTCTGCCCCCAAGCTTTCCGTTCGTTCTGGAAGCGGTCTGCTTAGCCTTACTCCTCGATTGGCCGCCAATATGACCCAACCTGGAAGCCATCCAAGTCTTAGAACCTAGAAAGCCGTCCAAAAGAGCTGGCACATGAAGATCCGCGTCCAGGGCCGGAAAGTGGATGCCGCAGCCGGACGGACTGATATCGATATCACTGAGCTGCGAAGGAGTGGCGTTTTCGATTCCTTCGACATCGCTTGGCGAAAAACACACGATCAGCTTGGAGCTGAGCTCAATCACGATTCGCTTTGTCCTTCTGTCGTAATGCGCGGTTTCAGATCCTTACCGCGTTGCCTCACAACCGCGTCCAATCACATGAACATGGACAGGTCGATGGTCATTCGGATGGATCGCAACTCGCAGCCCCTCAAATCGGAGCACGGTCGGCGCTAGCCCATTGTATCTGGATTCCTAAGCGCTTGGGTCCCCAAGCCCACGACCGCGGGCTCGGCACACAAGAGAAGAGTGCGTGCGCCACGAAAACTATTTCGGCGGCAGCAATTGCTCCCGGCCTGGTGGCAGATGCTGGTCGGTCGCGTTCAACATCATCGCCGCCATCGCGTAGTCCCCGATGATGGTGGCCAGTTCCAGCGTTCCCTGTTTACCGAAGACCGCGACAGACTTCGCGTATAAATCGGAATCGAGCTTGTGCTGGTGCAGCAGTTGACGGGTGAATGTAATGAGCAAGGTGTCCTGGTCCGAAAAGCCGGTGGCGTCCTTGTTGAACTTAATGGCATCAATCACGGCCTGGGGCACTTTGGCTGAGCGGGCGCCCATTTCGTGCCCGCTCCACTCATACTGCTGGTCGAATTCGCGGGCCACCACCAAAATAGCAACCTCAAAATCTCGCGCCTTCAGCACTCCGTGGAAGCGCAGATACTGGTTCAGCATCTGGATGGCTTCGGCGACCTTGGGACTGTAGAGCGAGATGGCCACTGGGCCGGTCGCGCCCACTGTCTTACCTGGACCGCCGGCCAGCATGTCGTAAATGCGCTGACCGTCCGGGTCCATGTCGGCCCGTTTGAGCAACGGAAGACGAGAGAAGGATTCAGGATCAATGTCCTTAGGCAACACCGGAGTCTGCGCGCCTAGAACCGCCGCAAAGCTCGTCAACATCAGGATGGAAACCACTACTCGCATGACAACCTCCAGGCAGGTAGCATATCAAGCCGCAGGACCGTTTGCATTAGAATGGATGGTATCTATCAAGTAACTTGAAGGTCACCAGAAACGCCACTTCTGTTACATACACCAATTCAAACTGGCTTCTGTCTTTAGGAGAGTGAAATGGGCGATCTTCGCCGACGAACCAAGACTAGTTCGCTGCTGCTCGTTGCGGCCCTGATGAGCGTCGCATTCCTGATGAGCGCCCCGGTGTTCGGGCAGGGCGTGGTGGGCGAGTTCATTCCGGATGTCGGACTCGATTTGTCGGGGACCTGGAACCCTGTGCTCCATGAGGACTTTCTAGAACGCATTCCTGGTCCCGAGCTGGTTAACTATTCTGGTCTTCCGATTACCGAAGGCTCCAGGCTTTGGGGCGAAAGCTGGAACGCTTCGCGTCTAACGATGCCGGAGCATCAATGCCAGGTGCATGTGTCGCCTTACATCTATCGCGGGCCGCTGCAGATGCGGTTCTGGACCGAAAGAAACCCGCAATCACAGAAGATCATCGCAATCAGGAACTACATCAGCACCTACGAGCAGAACCGAACCATTTGGATGGACAACCGTCCGCATCCGCCGGCCTGGGCGGCCCACACCTGGATGGGGTTCTCCACGGGCAAGTGGGAAGGTAACATCCTCACTGTCTACACCACCCATATCAAGCAAGGTTGGGTGCGGCGGGATGGACTGCCGGAGAGCGATCAGGCAACGCTGGTGGAGCACTTCATGCGGCATGGCGATCGCCTCACGCACGTCAGCATCGTGACCGACGCGGTGTATCTCACCGAGCCGCTGGTGAAGTCCGAGGACTTCGCGTATAACGCGAATGCCGCCGGAAACTGGCTGTATCCCTGCGAGGAAGTGGAAGAAGTGGAAGGCCGGCCGAGAGGCGCGGTGCCGAACTATCTGCCCGGACAAAATCCGTTCATCACGGAGTACGCGAACAAGTACCACCTGCCGCTGATCGCGGCGCTGGGCGGACCGGAGACAATGTATCCGGAGTTCGAGAAGGTCATCAAGAACCCGCCGCCGCCGCCGACAGATCCATTGGCGCTCGACGAAGTGACGCCCATGCCTCAAAAAAACATGGCGCAGAACCCCAATCCCACGGACGGAGAAGTTCACATTCTTCCGGTGCAAGGCAACATCTACATGCTAGTGGGCGCGGGCGGCAACATCACGGTTCAAGTAGGCGACATGGGAGTGTTGATCGTGGATACCGGCCTGGCGGCGACTGCGGATAAGGTGATCGCGGCCATCCGCAAGTTGTCACCGGAGAAACCGCTGCAGTACATAATCAACACGCACGTGCATCCGGACCACACGGGCGGGAACATGAAGCTGAGGGCCGCGGGCGTGACGATCACCGGCGCAAACGTGACTGGAGATATCGCGGATGCCTCGAAGGGAGCCGCGATTATCGCGCAGCAAGCCGTGCAGGATCGTATGAGCGCGCCGGACGGAAACCAACCGGCCGCGCCAGTAGACGCATGGCCAACCGATACGTTCCTGGGCGATCGCAAGACGCTGTGGTTCAACGATGAGCCGGTGGATATCATGCACGAGAAGGCCGCTCATACCGAAGGCGACAGCATTGTCTTCTTCCGTCACTCGGACGTAATCGCCACGGGCGACATCTTTGTGACCACCGGTTACCCCTTCATCGATCTGGCGCGGGGTGGCAGCATTCAAGGCGAACTAGATGCTTTGAACAATCTGCTGGATCTGGCTATCTCGAAGCACGACGAAGAGGGCGGCACCTACATTATCCCGGGTCACGGCCGGTTGTGCGACCGCTGGGAACTGATCGAGTATCGTGATATGGTAACTATCATTCGCGATCGCATTCAGGCCATGATCAAGAAGGGCATGACGGTTGACCAAGTAAAAGCTTCCAGGCCCACCATGGATTATGATGCCCGCTACGGCGCCGACAAGGGCTTCGGCACAACCGATGGGTTTGTCGAGGCTGTATACAAGAGCCTAAGCAAGAAGTAGAGCTGTATGCAGAATCGTGCGGGACGTTATATTATGAAGTTCAGCCGGTAAGGAAACATTTCAGTCGGGAAGGAAACATAATGAAACGAACACTGTTGTTCTTGGTTGTTGCCGCGGCATCCGTGTTGAGCACTCAAGTAAAGGTGTATGCCCACCACTCATTTGCGGCCACCTACTTCGAGGACAAAACGGTCACGATCGAAGGGAAACTGGTGCAGTTCTTGTACCGGAACCCCCATTCATTCGTCCACGTGGAAGCTCCGGATGACAAAGGCGAGACGCAGACTTGGGCGGTGGAATGGGGCGCGGGCGGCCAGTTGAGCCGCGATGGCGTCACCCGTGAATCGCTGAAGCCCGGCGATCACGTGATCGTCAAAGGCAACCCGGGCCGCAACCCGGATGATCACCGCGTCCGCATGCAAAGCATTAAACGGCCGGCTACTGACACCGCTGCCGAATTTAGCTGGAAGGGCGTGGTTCAGTAGGGCAAAACGACCGCTTGCCGACGGCTCCTAACCGAGCCGCGACCAGAGGGAGCGGTCCTTTCTCAAGAGGCATCATGCATCACCTACCTCGATGTAGGGCCGCGGGCTTCGGGCTCGTGCTCACCGCGCTGGTAGCTCTGCCGGCGTTCGCGCAGTTAGACTTCAGCGGCGAGTGGGCTCCTCTTTATCACGAGGACGGGCCGGAGCGGCTGCCGGGTCCAGAGCTAGGCGATTACACGGAATTGCCGATCAACGCGGCGGCGCGCATGGCGGCCGACACGTACGATGCCGACCGCATTTCGGTGGTGCCGGAGTATCAGTGCCGTCCGCACGGCGGCGACTATTCCATGCGCGGTCTTGGCAACCTGCGGGTTTGGCGCGAGATCGATCAGGCCTCCGAAAAACTGGTCGCGTTCCACACTCATCTGCTGGCCTGGGATAGCGAGCGGACCATCTGGATGGACGGCCGCCCGCATCCGCCCGACTACGCGCCCCACACCTGGCAGGGTTTTTCCACCGGCGTCTGGGAAGGCAACATGCTGACCATCACGACGACGCATTTCAAGACCAATTACAT
>PMUP01000030.1 GCA_003166865.1 Bryobacterales bacterium | reverse complement strand
AGTACGCCGACTTGATCGCCGTCGCGGGCGACCCGCTCGCCGACATCACCGAGATGCAGCGAGTGAAATTTGTCATGAAAGGTGGAGTGGTTTTTCGAAATGAGATCAAACAATAATATGACCCGGCGATCTTTCGCCGCCGCTGCTGCTGCTGTTGCTATTCCGCTCCGCGCCGCCACCGCGCAGGCCCCCAGCCCGGCGATGAAGCGGCTGAGTTCGTACATGACTGAGGCCGGCACTGGCCCGCTGCCATCGGAAGCCCTGGAAAAGACCAAAGAGCATATCCTCGATACCTTCGCCGCCATGGTCTCCGGTTCCGAGCTCGCGCCCGGCCGTTTCGCGATCAGCTTTGCGCGAGCGCACTCTGCCGAAAAAACAGCAACCGTCGCGGCCTCCGATGTGGTCTGCGGTGCTATCGAGGCCGCCTTCTCTAACGCGATGCTCGCTCATTCAGACGAAACAGACGACTCGCATGCGCCGTCCGAATCGCACCCCGGCGCTTCGGTTGTACCCGCCGCGCTCGCGGCCGGCGAGCAATTCAACATCGATGGCGCTCGATTCTTGCACGCCGTCGCGCTCGGCTACGATGTCGGGACGCGCGTCACCATGACCGTGGGCGTGGGCGCCTTTCAAACCGCGAACCATATCAGCACCCACGCTCTGGCAGGCACGTTCGGTTCGGCTGCCGCTGCCGGTTGCGCCGCAGCTCTGAACGAACAGCAAATGCGCTGGCTGATCGACTACGCATCGCAGCAAGCTTCGGGAATCAAAACCTGGCAGCGCGATACCGATCACATCGAAAAGGCCTTCCTGTTCGCCGGTATGCCCGCGCGCAACGGCGTCACCGCCGCGCTGCTGGTGCAAGCCGGAGCCACGGGCGTCGATGATGTGCTTTCGGGACAAGACAACTTCCTCGCCGATTACGCGCCGCAGGCCGATCCCGCAAAGCTGGCCGCAAACCTGATCAACAAACTCGGTGAACGCTACGAAGTCACCCGCACCAATATCAAGAAATGGACTGTGGGCTCGCCGATTCAAGCCCCGCTCGATGCGCTCGAGATCATTCTCAAACGCCGCCCCTTCGACGCCGATCAAGTGCAGTCGGTCACCGTCCGCGTCGCCTCTAGCGAAGCGGCGATCGTGAGCAACCGCGAGCTGCCGGACATTTGTATGCAGCACATGATCGCGGTCATGCTGCTGGACAAAACGGCAAGCTTCAAAGCCGCGCACGACAAGCCGCGCATGCAGGATCCCGCAGTCCTCAAGCAGCGCGCCAAAGTGCAGCTCATTGGGGACGCCGAACTCGAGCGTCAACTACCCGCCCGCATTGCGATCGTCGAGGTGGTGCTCACGGATGGAACGCATCTCACCGAAACCGTGAAAGCCGTCCGCGGGACCGCCGAAAATCCGATGCCGCGCGACGAGGTGATCACGAAAGCAAGTGAACTAATGACTCCCGTTCTCGGTCCCGATCGCTGCGGCAAACTCATCCAGACCACGCTCGCTCTCGAAAGCCTGAAATCCGTCCGCGAGCTGCGCCCCTTGCTCCAGCGAAGTTGATATACTTTTCGCTTATGCGCAAGAGCTCCGTTGTTCGATTGTTCGCGGCCGTGTTCGCTTTGGGCGCTCTGTTCACCGCCTACACGCAGTTTGGCAACCAGCCCTCGAAGCTGAACACCATCAAATTAAAAGACGACCTGTACGTGATCCACAACGACTTCGTCCCCGGCAACACCACGGCGTTGATAACCAACGACGGCGTCCTGCTGGTGGACGACAAGTTCGACATCGATCACGCCGGCATCCTGGCCGAGCTGAAGAAGATCACCGACAAGCCCGTTAAGTACATCATCAACACGCATCACCACGGCGACCATAGCGGAGGCAACGCCAAGTTCCAAGCCATGGACGCCAAGGTCGTCGCGTCTCAGGAAGCTCGCGAGCAAATGGTGATCGCCAACCAGCCTGGCCTTCCCGACATCGTGATCGAACATCACGCGCACATTTTTCTCGGCGGTAAGAACGTGGCGCTCTATCATTACGGCCGCTCGCACACCAATGGCGACGTGGTCGTGCTGTTCCCGGCCGATCGGGTCCTAGCCGCCGGCGACATGTACACCAAGGGCGACGACGTTCCCGAGCTCATCGATTATTCGGGCGGCGGCAGCGCCGTCGAATGGCCCAGCACCCTGCGCTCGGCCCTGCAACTCGACTTCGACACCGTCGTTCCAGGCCACGGACCGATGGCCACCAAACAAGAGATGGCGGCTTACCGCGAAAGCACCATGCGCCTGGTCGCTCGTGTGCGCGAAATGAATCGCGCGAAGAAATCGAAGGTCGACATCGCCATGATGCTTAGGACGGAGTTCCACTGGGCGGACCTGCATCTTGCCCGGGGCCTCAACGGGGTGATCGAAGAAGCTCAGTAATGAAGTACCTCGCCTTACTCCTGGTGTCCGCCGCGCCAATATTCGCGCATCATTCCTTTGCCGCGGAATTCGACGCCAAGAAGCCGGTGACGCTCAAGGGCGCCATCACCCAGCTCGATTGGACCAACCCGCACATCTGGCTTCACATCGATGCCACCGACGACGCCGGCACCGTAACTAAATGGATGTGCGAAGGCGGCAACCCGAATACGTTGATGCGCGCCGGCTGGCGGAAAGACACGGTCAAAGCAGGCGATCAACTGACCATCCAAGGCTTTCGCGCCAAGGACGGAACCAACACCTGCAACACCCGCTCGGTCACGTTTCCCGATGGCAAGCGAGTGTTCGCCGGATCGCAATCCGACGGTGGACCCCAGCAATAATTCATTTGGCCAACTTACTTACCGACCAAATGCTGCACGTCTAAATTATTGCCGTGCTCGTCCTGATTCTCGTTGCAAATGTTTTCCATGATTTCCCAACCGGGCGCGAGCTGCGCGACCTCCCGCACGGTCCATGGTTTCGAGTAAGCGCCGGGATCGTCAATCGTGATCTCGATCACCACCTTCGCTAACTCCGGCCGCGTGAAACGCTCGATGGTGTGAGCCTTGGCCGTTCGCGGATGACCATCGGCGTCCAGCCACACGCGATCGTTCATTCCAACCGTATCCACCACCAGCGCGTCGCCGTCCCAATGGCCGATCGAATCGCCCCACCAGGTTTCGATCACATCTTTATCGTGCGGCCGCCCGTCGAGAAAGACTTGCCGATAGCTGTGAACGTTGCCCTCATAAAGGATGATGAACAGCTTGTCGGTCTGCACAATCTTCCACGGATACGGATTCACGCGCGGCGTCCCCATGGGCAGGCAAAACCCTTCCGGGTCATCCTTGCTTTCGGCATCCATGCGCTCCTTGTAAACCTTAGCGGCCCAAGGCAGCATGGGGACATCGGCGGGATTAAGGTCGCGCGCAATGTTATGTGCGTAGCCCTCTCCGGTTTTGCTGCGCGGATCGCCGGGTCCATAGCCGGGCGCGTGATAGACGCCGGAGAAGTCCACCTTCCCATCTGCCCTGCGAGGCGCTGGCTGGCCCTGGGGTGCGCGCGGGGCCCGGCTGTTCGCGCCAAAGTCTTGACCCGACAGTACGAAAACGGCGGCCGCAGCCACGATCGCGGCTTCGGTGCCGAGGCGCTTGAACATGGCGTCGAAATCTCCTCTGTGTAGCATATCAGCCCGCGGGAAAATTCCGGCCTTAGTACTCTAAACATCCTTGGGCTAGGTGACGATGTTCACTCATTGTGAATCCAAAGGTTGTTCCCTTGCCCCGGCCCAAGCTGCTGAACCCGGCCGGCGGCAACGCCGAGCAGCCCAAGGGATTCCGATTCTCAGTGACTTGGGATACGCTGCTGGCTTTTCCACAGCCTGTGATCGCCGCGCCCTCGCGCGCTCTCCAAGTTGTCGAACCCCCTCCGCGCCGGCCCTCACGTGACGAGGCGGCTTGGGAAATGGTGGTTCCGAAAATGGTGCGGAAATGAAAATGCCGGACGAAATCAAAACCGAGTTGATGGATCAAGCCTTGGATCATTTCTCCGCCGTGATCGCGGACCCCGACAACTCGGCCGCGCATCTCAATCTCGCCATCTGGCTCCAACACGCCGAACGCTGGGACGCGGCCGCCCAGGCATTCCATCGCGCGCTATGTCTGGAGCCACAGCGGGAAGCGGCGCGCATCGGCCTGGGAGCGTGCCTGCTGAAATTGGATCGCATCGAAGACGCGTTGGAAGTATTCAATCACGGCGACGACGCGCCCGGCCCGGCACTGTTCGGCAAAGCCGTGGCGCTGCAACTGCTGCATCGTTTCGATGAAGCCGAAAGCGCGTATGAGATCTTGCTCGAAGCCGGTCCAAATTCCGAAGAGACCCTCGCGAACCTGATCGCCATGAGCGCCGAAACGCGCGACCTGGAAAACATGCGTGAACATTCGCAGAAACTGCTGAGCATTGCGCCGCAATCCGCTGTTGCGCTGCAGGGACTGGCGACCGTGGCGCTGGAGCGCCGCGACAACCACGCCGCCGCGAAATACTGCGATCGCATTGTCGAGCTCGCGCCCGATTGTCTGGAAGGCTGGCACAACTTGCGGATCGCTCTCGATCGTATTCTTTCCGCGTTCACTGTCTCGAAGCCCGCTGCTTCGATCCCGGGGGTAAGGTAGATGGCCCGCTTGCGCGTTCGACTGGAATTGAACCGGCGTACTGCCGGCGTGCCTCTCGACAAACTGGCCAGCGTGGTGGAAGAGACGCGAAAGTTCTTCCACTTGCTGGCCGAGGATGTCCACATCGAGGCCGAGCGCGGCGAGTGGATGGCGTCGGATTTCGATACCGAGTCGCTCAACTTCACCGCGGAATATTCTGGGGCAGTCACCGCCGAACAGGTACATGCGTTCGGCGCGGCGTTCGCGGGCGCCACTTCGCTGCGGCGCGCGACCATCGCACAATTTACCCGCATCGCCGATTTCTTGGGCGAAGACGAATTGGTGGGATTCGGACTGTACCAAGCGGATGCAGAGGCCGAGCCATCGGAGTGGCGGTGCTTGTCCAAGCGCGATGCCCAGCGCTTCGGCCAGGAGATCCAATTGCTGGCGGAAGCGGCCGGCGAATCACAACCCGTGACAGCTCTGGCGGCGGTGATGAACGGCAGTGTTGCGGGGCGGCGTCTGTTCAAGAACCGGCATGAGCGGGAAGAGCTGGCGGCTGATCCATCCAAGATGATCCGCGAAGTGGAATCGAACCTGTCCCGGCGGATCGGGCTGCTGGAAGGCGAACTGGCGGTGCAAACGCGAAAGCTGGAGACGCGGATTGTCACGACGCCGGATTTGAGCGACGAGCGATTCAAGCAACTGTTGTCGGCCATGGAAACGTTTTGGGCGCAAGCTCCCCGGCAGATGCCCCTGCTAACCGCACCTGTGCCGGCCGCACCCACGCCCGCCGCTCCCGCGCCAGTCGAAGCCCCGCTAAGTCCGGCGAAGAAACCGAAGCGCCGCTGGATCGTGGGCGTGGTGATGGCTGCCGCCGCAGTGGCTCTCAGTTTTGCGATTCCGGACTTGCAACGCGAATTGTCGCACTACATGATCGTGGGGACCATGCCAGTCGTCCTGCCGAAGTCTCCCGCCGCGCCGGCGCCGCCAATGGAAACAGCCCGGGCTCTGAAGCCGGACCAGCCAATGCCTGCGAAGCCCAAACCCGTCAAGCCGCCCCAGCGATTTGAAGGGCCGCAGATCGCGCTCGAGATCCCCGCTAATGTGCGGACGAAGGTCCCGGCGGAAGCGCGCGTGCAAGTGATCGTCGCGATCGATGACCTGGGCAATGTGACCAACGCGGAAGTGGCATCGACGATGGGTCAAGGCGCGCCGCTGCTGACCAAAGAGGCCCTTCAGGCGGCATGGCGGTCGCGGTTCCGGCCGGCGCGCGAAGGCGAGCGGGCGGTCGAGAGCCAGATGGTGTTGACCTATTTATTTAAGCCAGACTCCGCCGACTTCTGAGGGCCGGCGCCCGGTCACAATTCCAGGGTGCCAGCAGGGCGGCGACTTGGTGCGCCTGACAGGTAAACTGGTTCCTGTCCGGCATGATTAAAACTCTGATCAAGAAGGCCCTCGGCCACAGAGGCCTCATGATCATCAACACGCGCCGGCATTACGACGAAGACGGTCTCTTCACCGTTCACAACCAGCATTTTCGCCAGCACCCGGTCTTCAAAGCCGCCTATCAACGTGGTATCGAAGCCAACAATAACATCGACCCGCACTTAGAGTGGCGAGTGCACGTGGCTCTCTGGGCTGCCTCCAGTGCCTTGGCAGTGCCGGGGGATTTCGTCGAGTGCGGTGTCAACACCGGGTTCTTGAGCTCGGCCATCATGGGCGGGCTCAATTGGCGGAACGTGGCCAAGCGCTTCTACCTCCTGGACACGTTCGCAGGCCCGGTCCTGTCGCAGTTCTCCGCCGAAGAGATCCAGCGCGGTAGGCGCAAAATGGCACAGGACGGCATGGAGACGGGCGCCTACGAAACCAGCCTCGCCCGTGTGCGCGCCAATTTTGCCGAATGGCCGAATGCACTGGTAGTTCCAGGAGCCGTGCCGGATAGCTTGCCGGCGCTGAACATAGCCAGCGTGGCATTCCTGCATATCGACATGAATTGCGCCTATCCGGAACGTGCCGCGCTCGAGTACTTTTGGAATCGCCTGTCGCCCGGCGCCTTGGTGCTGCTGGACGATTATGCCTACTATGGTTTCGAATACCAGGCCGACGCTATCGACGCGGTCGCCCAATCGCTCGGGTTCAACGTGCTGTCCCTGCCTACCGGCCAAGGCTTGATCGTGAAACGCTAAGGATCCAGGCCACTAAAGTAATTCCTACTCCGGGCCGATAAGTGATTGATGGACCGCCGCTACAATCAGCGCATCACCGCGGACTTGCCGGTGCTGCTCACCCTCCTCGAATCCGAAGAACAAGCGCGCGGAAAGCTGCTCGACCTTTCCGAATCCGGCATTGGCGTTCTGCTGCGGACCGCGGCCGATCCTGGAACGATGGTGAAATTGGAAATCCTCGGGATCATTTTCTACGGGCATGTTGCACATTCCAAACCGGAAGGCGCCGGATTTCGAACCGGGATCTTCGTCGAACCGGCATTGCTGGACGCGTCGAATCTCGTCGAGCTGGTAAACAGCTTCCTGGTCAGCCACGTCGGCTGAACTCAGCTTCAACTCCGATCTGCCCCAATCAGGTGAGTGGGCTCGATCCAACTAGTTCGTGGATTGCAGTAATGCGCGGCGCATCAGCTTGGAATCAAGCTTGCGCTCGATCTGGGCGATCTGCGAGCGCTCCGAGCGCGTGGCGAACGTGGAAGCTGTTCCGGAAGCGCCGGCGCGGCCCGTTCGACCGACGCGATGAATGAAGTCTTCCGGGACTTGCGGAAGATCGTAGTTCACCACGTGCGAGATTCCTTCCACGTGGATGCCGCGAGCGGCGACATCGGTAGCCACCAGCACGCGATAGTCGCCCTCCTGAAAACCGCGCAAGGCGTGAATGCGCTGGCTTTGGCTGCGATTGCCGTGGATCACCGCGGCGTTTACGCCTCCCCGCGCCAGCTTCTTTGACAACTTGTCGGCGCCATGCTTGGTGCGGGCGAAGACCAGGAACGAGCCCGGTTCTTTTCGCAGCATGTTTTCAAGGAGGCCGAGCTTGCAGTCCTGCTCCACTTCATAAAGGTGCAAAGCGATTTTTGCGATCGGCTGGGTTGTGTCGCCAGCTTCCACGCGCACGGCATTGCGAACGTGCGTGTGAACCAGGTGCTGGACCGAGCTTTGAATGGTGGCGGAGAAGAGCAACGTCTGGCGATCGGACGGCATGGCCGCCATGATTTTCGTGACGGTGGGAAGAAAGCCCATGTCGAGCATGCGGTCGGCTTCATCGAGAACCAGCGTGCGGACCTGGCTGAGATTGACGAGCTTGCGCCCGAGGAAATCGAACAGGCGGCCGGGAGTCGCGATGAGAACTTGCGCGCCCTTGCGAATGGCTTGGAGCTGGACTCGCTCGCTGAGCCCACCGACGGCGACGGCGGCGCGAACGCCGGTACCCGCGGCCATTTTGGCGAACACTTCGCTGATCTGGATGGCGAGTTCGCGCGTTGGGGTCAAGATAACGGCCCGAACGCCGGCTTGGGCATTAACGCCGGAGTGCCCGGATTGCGCCGAGATGTGGTGGATGATGGGCAGAACAAACGCGAGCGTTTTGCCGGTGCCGGTTTGCGCGGTGGCGACCAGATCGCGGCCGGCCAGCGCGGGCTCGATGGCCAACTCCTGGATGGGCGTTGGCTGGACGAAACCGTGCTTAGATAGATTGCTCTTAAGCAGAGCAGACAGAGGTAATTCAGTGAAACTTTTCATTTGTAATTTTGCGGAGGGAGAAACGACGAGCCGACTGCCGGTCAAGGGAGAGGGGGATTCGGATCAACTTCCAGTAGTTCTGAGTATAGCACGGTTGGGGATTTGGGATTAGGGGTTGGGGATTAGCTGGGACTCCAGCTCGGCCCAGCGCGCATACAAGTCCTCCACGCGGCGTTGCGCGGCGTGCATTTTGTCGTAGGCTTCGGTGACTCGATCTGGATCGGACGCCGAGGCTTGTAACTCGCGCTGGCAGGCGGCGAGCTCGTGTTCGGCTTCGAGAATCTTCGCTTCCATGCCGTCCCATTCGCGCTGATGCAAATAGGACAGCTTCTTTTTCGGCTCCTCGGTTGGCGTGGCAGGGCGGGGAAGTTTGGGCGCGGGCTTTTCGGAAAGCTGCTCGCCGCGGAAGGCTTCCCACTGTGAGTAGTCGGCGAAAGCGTTGCCTTCGCCGCCGTCGAGGCCGATAACGATGGTCGAGACGCGGTCGAGCATATAGCGATCATGGCTCACCAGCACGATGGCGCCGGGAAAATCGAGCAGGCTATCCTCGAGCACTTCGAGCGTGGGAATGTCGAGATCGTTGGTGGGTTCGTCGAGCAGCAGCACGTCGGCGGTCGCCAGCATCAATCGCGCGATCATGACGCGGGCGCGCTCGCCGCCCGAGAGTTTCGAGACCGGCATTTCGAGCTGCTCTTCCAAAAAGAGAAAGCGCTTGGCCCAGCCCACGACGTGGACGGTACGGTCGCGATAGATCACCATATCGCCTTCCGGGCAAAGCGCGCGGCGTAGGCTGATGTCGGGGTCCAGGTGTGCGCCGCGATCCTGCGCGAAGCTGACGATTTGCAGGCGCTCGGCGCGACGGATCTCGCCTTCATCGGGCGAGAGCTCTCCCGCCAGGAGCTTGAGCAGCGTGGTTTTGCCGCTGCCGTTCGCGCCGACGAGTCCAATGCGCACGCCGGGCGCGAGGGTGAGGCTCAGATTTCGGAACAGCCGCCGGCCACCGAGCGTTTTTCCGATAGCTTCGGCTTCAATCAAGCGCTTGGTCTTGCGATCGGACGCGGTGAAATCGATCTTGGCAGTTCCGCCGCGGCTGCGTTGAGTGGCGGCGGAGAACTCATCGATGAGACGGCCGGCGGAATCGATACGCGCGCGTGATTTGCCGGTGCGAGCTTTCGGTCCCCGGCGCAGCCACTCAATCTCGCGGCGCACTTTGGTGGCAAGGGCGTCTGTCTGCTTCTTCTGAGCTTCGAGAAAGTCCTCGCGCTTTTCCAGGAACTCGCTGTAGTTCCCCTTCACCTGGAACGCGCTGCCGGGATAAATCCGGTTGATTTCCAGCATGTGGGTTGCGACGCGCTCGAGAAAGTAGCGATCGTGCGTGACCACCAAACAAGCGCCCGCGGCCTGGATGGCCGATTCAAGCCAGAGGATGCCTTCGAGGTCCAGGTGATTGGTGGGTTCGTCGAGCAGCAGCACATCGGGCGCGGCGATCAGCGCGGCCGCGATGGAAAGGCGCTTTTTCCAGCCGCCCGAGAGCGCTGCGGCGGGCGTGGTGCGATCCGTGAATTCGGCCCGGCCGAGCATGAGCTCGATGCGCCCTAGCTTCTCTTCTGCATCCAACGGCAACCCGACAAGAGCGGCGGTCAGCACGGAAACGACGGTGTCGCTGGGAGCAAAAAGCGAATCTTGCGGGACGTACGCGAGCCTGGTTTGCTTGCGCAGGGCGCGGGTCCCGGAGTCGGGCGCTTCCCTGCCGGCCAGGATTTCGAGCAAGGTGGTTTTGCCGCTGCCATTGGGGCCGATGAGACCGGTGCGATCGCCATCGGACAGGCTCAGCGAAAGATCCTCGAACAGAGGCCGCGCGCCAAAGGATTTGCTCAGAGCGGAACCGCTCAATAGAACACCCATCTTCTCCAGCATGGCATGATGATTCGCATGGGCGTATCGCGCCGGGATGTTTTGGCTGCATTAAGCGGGTCAATAATGACTGGCTCCATAGTTGCAAGCGCCGCGACGTCGGAAGAGCGTCGAATCGCGATCACGATGGATGATTTGCGATGGCAGGACATTCCCGCGGCCATGCGGAAGGATGCGGACCAGCGGCTGCGCGCGGCGCTCGACCGGCACAAGGTGAAGGCCGCGCTATTCGTTATCGGAGAGAATGGCGATACGCCGGAAGGGCGCGCGATCCTGCGGGAGTGGAGCGGGCGCGGGCACATGATCGGCAACCACACCTGGTCGCATCGTTGGTATGACAAGATGCCGGAGGAGCAATTCGGAGCCGACATACTTCGATGCGACGCCTTCGTGCGCCAGTTTCCAACGTTTCGGCCCTACTTGCGTTTCCCGATGCTGAAGGAAGGCGGCACGCGCGAGCGCCGCGATTGGATGCGCGCATTCTTGAAGGCGCACGGATACCGGAATGGCGCGGTGACCATCGATGCGTCGGATTGGTATTACGACCAGCGCCTCAGAAAATGTATGAAGGAACGCGCGAAGTTCGACGTGAACCTTTTCCGCGAGCCTTACCTGGCGCATCTTTGGGATCGGGCGACATATTATGACCGGCTGGCGCGCGAGGTGCTGGGCCGCGGCATCCCGCATACCATCCTGCTGCACTACAACGTCTTGAATTCGTATTTCCTGGGCGATGCGATGGACATGTTCCGCATGCGGGGCTGGCAGTTGGTGGATGCCGAGCGCGCGTTCCAAGATGAAGTGTTCACGCGCCAACCGGACACCGCGCCGGCGGGCGAGAGCCTGGTGTGGGCGCTGGCAAAGGAAACGGGCCGCTACGATTCCGTGCTGCGCTATCCGGGCGAGGATGACGTGTACGAGAAGCCGATCCTCGATCGGTTGGGTTTGTAGGCGGTTGGTTGCTGGTTGTCGGTGGCTGGTGACTGGGAATTTGAGCATCGGCCGAGGTGTTCATATACGGGATTCGCTGCGTTTGGTAATTTCACTTTTTGAGGAACTCGCGCATAACGGAGCGCGGCACGATCCCTTCAAGCCAGAAATAGCATTTGGGATCGGGCGAGAGGGTGGAGTTGGGACGTAAGTGGAAGGAGCGGCGGGAAAAAGAATTGTCGCTGCTGCGATAACGAAATATGGTCGCGACCGGGCATGGTAGCCGCGGGAACTTCATCGGAGAGCAGAGAGCGCCGTCAGTCCGGGGCCCTGCCTGTGCCGCACACGAGGACTACGCGCCCGCAGCTCAGTAACACCGGGGACCGGCTCCCTTGGCCCTTAACAGGGTAACCATATAGTTGACAACTCACGGCAACGACCTTGCATGGTAGACTTGGCGCGTGGCAACGCCGAGCCCTAGCATGACCTACGATGCCAGAGCGGTTGCTAATTATTTTCTAGAACTCGGGAACGCTGAAAGTATACGCATCACTCCCATGGCGATGCAGAAATTTGTGTATTTTGCACATGGGTGGATGCTGGGAGTATACGAGCGTCCGCTTATCAGTCAGAGGATAGAGGCGTGGGACTATGGTCCAGTTATTTCCGACCTCTATCATGCGTTCAAGCAGTTTGGCAACCAGCCCATCACGGAACCGGCGAAAGTGTTCCAAATTGCAGGCACCACCATTCGGGTAACTCATCCTGGAATCCCAAAGTACCAAGATCCAAAGGTTACGGATCTACTGGGCAGGGTTTGGGAAGCCTATAAGCACTTCACGGCAATTCAGCTTTCCAATATGACGCACGCTCCCGACTCTCCGTGGAGCACAGCGCGGAAAAATAACCAGCCTTTCATTGACGATGATTTGATAAAGAGATACTTCTCTGCCCTACCAAGATGAGTGCTCCCGAACTACCGCCGCAGGACAAATTGGCCCGTGGCCTAGCGGAGGCAGCGAGTGAGACGGTAAGCAACGAGCCAGACCCAAACACTCTAAGGGAAAAGGCGGATCTCGAAAAGGTAAGGTATGGGGCGCAGACAGAGGGTCAGAAGCAGGACATCAAAGAGCGGAAGAAGTACGCGCGGCTTTTCTTCTATCTTTCTTGCGCTTGGCTAGTCGCGATCGTAGCGATAATTATGCTTCAGGGGTTTGGCTACTCGTTTTGGGGAGCACCATTCAAATTGTCGGACAGCATTGTGCTGGCTATGATTGGGTCAACCACAGCAAACGTCCTCGGGATTTTATACATCGTTGCGAAGTACCTCTTCCCGAATCGCGGGAGGGATGACGACAATACAGCGGACCACGCCTGAATGACCACAGGTCAGGAAGTCTTCTTCGCCCGCTTCTTTTCGCCGGCGCGTTTCAGCCGCGCTTCCTTCGTCAGCAGATCCTTTTTGGACACGGTAAGCACCATACTGAGAGCGTTGCTCATTCGTTCGGCGTCTGTGTTGCCCGGTACCTGCGGTGCTGGTTGTGGTTTGCTCATCCTACAGACATCATAACGCCAGTGTTTTGTCTCACTGGCGACGTTTCCAGATCCAAAAGCCGACGTATGGGAAGGCGGTCTCCAGCTTCCACGTGATCCACTGAAGTGCTCGTACAACCCAACCAAGTGGAATAAACCGCTTCATGTACATCTCTGGACACCCGTACTCGGCTTTTCTCAATGCTCCCTGCGGGGTCAGCACGCGACCGCCATAGGACTCCAGCGCGTCCAATGTAAAATGCTTAATGTCTTCTGCCCCGCCGCATTTGCTCGTCCAAGCTCCGTCTCGTCGTAGTCGAGCCATATGTTTAGGCTCCTGGTTAAGTTCGTACAAAGCAACTTTGTCGAACCAAAGCTCGGGGCGCGAGCTATCGCATGTCTGATATCCAAATCCACGAAACGCGCGGATAAATGCGGCGCGAGTTACGATACGCGGACTCCAGAAAGGCCAGTCAGAATCAGCCTGTGGCCAAAGAAAATGATGGGTATCGTTAGCGGCCCACGCTATGCAATTGTATGCGCCAGGGGTTGGCGGGTAGTCGGTCCGCTCACTGGTTTTTTCGTACCCAGCAACGGAGAGTTTGTCGAACATGCGCTCAAGATGTGGAAGACCTGACAGACTAAATCAACCCTTTCAGCCGGCCCCAGCGAAGCCATGCCTCGGTCATTAAACGATAGTTTCCCATATCCTTGGGATCGAACGGACGCAATCCGGTAATAGCGGCAAGAGCGGGGAACCAAAATCTTTTATTGCGATCAAGATCGTTCAAAAGATGCGGAACAACGTCCATTCCCATATCAATTATCTGCTGATAGCTAGAATCGTTGATCAAGTCCGTTACCGAAGAAATATGGTCGGTGTCGGAAGACCATTTATTCGCGAGCCGTGCGAATCGCTCTCCGGGTAATTCCTGCGGGGCATGTGTGACAGCGCCCGCGTCCGCATGTGCCCACATTTCTGCGATCGCCCGATAGGATTCTCCCTTTGTCCTTCCCAGCCAGTGGTGTACTCGCTCAATGGTGCCTCGGTGAATTGCACCACCTATCCATTCGCTTTGGCTGACATGCGTGACTCCAGAACAGAAGTCTGCATCAATATCCATTACGTCGATTCTCCAATCAACCTAACATCACTCTTAACCATGCCCCTTAGAGTCTTGGCCTTTGCTTCTGCTCGGATTATGACTTCTTTCAGCTCCGATAGATCATCACCATCCAGGAGTACATAAAAATCGTGATCGCCTCTCCTGCCAGAAAGATGAAACGCTATTTTCAGATTGTGCATGATCAGCGCCGCGACGGGACCTTTCTCGATTTGCGCCCCAAACACCGGGCGCACGTCCGTCAAAATACGAGCGTGACAAAAAACATGCTCACTCTCTGCACGTAGATCGCCCACTTTCGAGAGCATGGCGAACATTTCGGCACCTAAGAGGACAGAAAGCTTTTCCTTGAATGTTTCGCGTTCGCTGGGCTCCAACCGCAAGTCGGGATCGGGGAGCGCCTCCAAGGCATTCGCCACCCCCTCAGTAAACTCATCTGAAGACATGTCCTGTCCGGACTGCACCACGTACATCGACGTGAGCGCTTCAGATATCTTCCTGTAATCCTCTTCCGTGATTTCCGGGGGAGAAACAGATCCTATTGCGGTGACAATAACCGAACTAGCCTTAGGCGGACGGTCGTGGTACACGACCGCATCCAAAGCTGCTCTTATCGCACGAACGGTCTCGATGTCGAGCTTGGTAATTCTGGACACTCCGACTTGGTATCGCTCTGGGATCGAAACATTTGCCATGTTGGTCCGCCTATCCTCCCGTTCAAGTAGGTTATCATCTCACGTCTTGGGTCAACTTCCGGCGCAGCTGCGTTTGCCACGCCGCTGTCGCCTAAATCGGAGCAGGGGAAGTCGATTCCAAATTCGACCCAGGAGTAATCTTGCCGGTCAGTTGATCGAACGTGAGGCGTTTACCGACAACTCCAGAAACGGCCACGCTGAAACGCTCACCATCGGTCATCTTGCGATTATTGAATCGGAACGACTGCTCATCGAGGTATCGGAACAAGTGGAACGGTTCCACGCTCACGTAGGTTCCGCTAAGGCCACGCTTCAGTAAAGACCAGAAATTTTCCAAACCGTTCGTGTGAACGTTGCCATCCACGTACTGTACGGCGTGATCGACCACCTGATGCGCGTACCGGCCTTCCAATCCTTCATATGAGAGAAGGAAGTCGGTGTAAAGAGCCGAACCAGCCTCTACATGCTTGTGCACCTCAGCCTGAAGAGTTTTCTTTTTGCGATTTTCTACTACGCTAGTCCGGACTTTGCTGGTTCCATCTTTGCCGCGTTCCAGAATTCCCATGACGGCGGTTTTGTCTCTCCCGCCCGTGCCCGTTATGCGGCGGCGGCGTTGCGCTACATGCATGTTCCGAGCCTTGCCGCCGATGAATGTCTCATCTGCCTCGACATGGCCCGAAAACTTATCAGGCGTCGCCATGCCGAGCGCAACACGAATGCGATGATCCATGAACCAAGCAGTCTTCTGTGTTACGCCAGTAGCGCGCGCGATCTCATAGGAACTCACGCCGTTTTTGCAGTTCACAACCTGCCACATGGCCAGCAACCATTTGTCGAGACCCAGTGGGCTATCTTCAAAGATCGTGCCAGTCTTCGCGGTGAACTGTCTCAGCGCGTGCTTGCTACCACACTGCCAGCGGTTGTACTTCGGTTGAAATAGAACCTTTGTTCCGCCGCAACGCGGGCAGACAACGCCATTGGGCCAGCGATGCTTTACCAAGTACTCTCGGCAATTGTCAGGGCTATCGAAGAAGAGGATTACTTCCTGAAGAGTGTTCGGTTCCATGCTTAAATCTTAACTCAAAACCGGTGAGTTGTCAACTATATTGTTACCCTTAACAGGGCATAGGGCATGCGGTCGCAGCTCGGCAAGCGGTTATTGCAGCGCACCGCTAGCGCTCCCAGCGGCGGCGGTTGATACGGGCGTCGACTTGCCATCGGGCGTGCGCGAATACTGCTTGAACCAGCTCATCATATATAACTGCGTGCGAATGAAATTGGACGGCTTCGAGCCAGTCCCGTGGTATTCGCCCTCGAATTGCAGCAGTTTCACGGGCACGCCGCGAACCTTCAGCGCCGCGTAGTATTCCTCGGTTTGCGGCATGGGCGTGCGGCGGTCGAGCACTCCGGTCATCAGAAGCGTCGGCGTGGTCACTTTGCCCACCGTCATTACCGAAGAATGAGCGAGCCAATCGCTCGGGTCTTCCCAGAACGGCTTCTGGAAAAAGCTGTAGGTGAAGAGCGGAATGTCGGTGTTCCCGCTCATGCTCAGCCAGTCGATCACCGGGCAGCGCACGGCGGCCGCTGCGAAACGGTCGGTGTGGCCGATCACCCAGCTCGAAAGTACTCCGCCGCCGCTGCAGCCGGAGACATACATGTGCGTGGTGTCGATGAAGCCTTTGGCGACGGTGGCGTCCACGCCGGCCATCAGGTCGTCGTAGTCGGGCCCTGGATAATTGTGGTCGATGCCGCCGGAGAAGGCCGTGCCATATCCGGTGCTGCCGCGCGGGTTCAAGTAGACAACCACGAAATCGTTAGCGGCGAAATTCTGAAACATGTAGTTGAAAGCCACGCTATACATGGAAAATGGTCCGCCATGGATTTCGAGGATGAGCGGATACTTCTTCGTCGCGTCGAAGTCGGGCGGCTTCACAACCCAGCCCTGGACTTTGGCACTGCCGCTGGAAGTGAAGTTGATTTCCTCCGTTTTCGCCAGGTGCTTGCCGCTCAGCAGGCCTGCGTTGACGCTGGTGAGCTTCGCTATCTCTCCTGGGCGGCGCAGGTTGTAGCGCACCACGTCGGGCGGGTTGTCTGGATCGGACTCGGTGCCAACCGCCATTAGGTCGCTGGAGGTTGAATCCATGGTCAGCACATGAGGGCCAGTGGTGACGGGCTTCACGCCGCCGCCCGCAAGGGGTACGAACTGGACGTTGCGGGAGCCGTGATCCTCGGCGTCGAAATAAATGGAGGCCGAATCGGGCGACCAGTGCAGATTCACCGGATCGCGGTCATAGTCGCCGCTGATCTTCCGCATTTCTCCGCCCTGGAACGGGATCACATACAGGTCCGCCACCGAGTGCGTGCGCTTGGATTCCGGGTAACCGGTGAAGGCTACGGTCTTGCCGTCGGGCGAAACGGCGGGGCGACTCCAGGAGCCGGGTTTTGCGACGAGTTCGCGAATGGCGCCGGACGCGATGTCGGCCACCAGCAGTTCCGAGATTTGATACTGCCGATCGATTTCCGTGCTTCGTTCCGCTTCGAACACGATCGCTTTGCTGTCGGGTGTCCAGTCCAAGGGCACGGCGGCGCGCAATTCACCGGCGCCCGCGGTCCACTGGCCGGTAGTGATCTGGCGAGGTGCGCCGCCATCGGCCGAGACGATGAACAGATGAATATGCCCGTCTTCGAGGAAACCAACCTGATCCTGGCGGTAGTGCAGCGTTTCCACTACACGCGGCGAGCCGGTCCACTTGGCGCCTTGGGGCGCGGTCGGCAGGCTGATATTCCAAGTGTCCTTCTCCGGCACGAACATGGAGAACGCGATGGACTTGCCGTCCGGCGACCAGCGCGCGTCTGCGACCTTGTCGGTGGCGTGAGTGATCTGCGTAGCGGGTCCATCGGCATCGATCCAGCGGACAAAGATCTGCGGGCCGCGCGGCTCTCCATCCGCTATATAGAGGATGCGTTTCCCGTCGGACGACCAGCGCGGATCAGAGCCCTTGGTAAGGAAGCGATGCTGGCTGCCATCGGCGTTCATGATCCAGAGCGAGGAATCCCAGCGGTCCTCGATCTTGTTGGCCTGTTGGCGGGTGTAGACGATGTGCGCGCCGTCGGGCGAAATCTGTGCATTGCTCAAGCGCTCGAAGTCAAAGTAATGATCGTTGGTCAAACGCGTAGCGGAAGGGGTCTCCTGGGAGACGGTGGTGAAAGCGGCCAATAGTAGAAAGGCCGCCAGCGCGACAAGACGGGTCTTCATGGGACACCTCGGAAGAGATTTCGGGGTTAGTATAGCAATGATTGGGTGTCGCCTAAGGAAACGGCCCGCGGGCGACCAGCCCGAAAATCATAGCGGCGCGGCTACCTTGAGGCTCGCGGCCCCTCCAGGCTCGCTACGAGATGGGTGTGGTGATACTTGTGCGCCAGGTCCAGCGCTGTCAGACCTTCCTTGGTGCGCGCGCTGGTCCGGGCGCCGGATTTGATCAGCAGGTCGACTATCGCCGAATCGCCAAAGTCGATCGAAGCCGCGTAGAGCAGCGGCGTCATCCCTCTCTTATCGACGTGATTCACGTCAGCGCCGCGTTTGATCAACAGGCGCGCCATTTCGGCGCGGTTTCCGATAGCAGCCCACGAGAGAACGGTGATTCCGTCGTCATCGGCTTCGTCCACCTGACCGCCGGCGTCCAGCAACGCGCGGACGGAATCGGTCCGATGCGTGGTCGCCAGCGCCAACAGAGGCGTGATCGGACCCAGGCCGAGGAAAGTCATCTTGTCGTCCACCCGGTCCCCCTCTTTGTGGAGACGGGCGATGATTTCGGAGTTGCCGGAAAAAGCGGCGAGCATGATTGGGAAAGCGTTGAACAATGGCGAGCCCTGGCCTTTGGGCAGCCGCACTTTGGCGCCGTGATCCAGCAACAGATTCATGGCTGCGCTGGAACCGGGATATTGCGCCGCAACCAACAGCGCGGAGTATCGATTCTTAGCACGGGCGTCGGCGTTCGCGCCGCGATCGATCAACAGCTTCATTTTGTCGACGTCCGGTGCGGCCAGCATCAGGGCCGTGACGCCGCCCGCTTTGGTGGCAGAGTTCGGATCGAACCCCCCGTCGAGCAGCTTCTTCACATCGGCAGTGCTGCCGAACAGCAGCGTTTCGGCCCACGGCTCGATGGCCGCGGCTCCGCTTCCTTGAGAAACGGCTGAGTGGGTTTTGCGGGGCCGAGCGCAGTGGCCAGCGCCATCACGGACAGGCTCGCACCCGCCGTAGAGATAAATTGATCATGGCCGTAGGGGTGGCCGGTCTCGAAATACGCCGGGCTCACTGGCGCCGGCGGATGGAGTCGCGATACCACGTGCCAGGTGCCATCGGGGGCCTGCGTGTTCAACAGATATGCGATGCCGCGCTGCCAGGCGTGGTCCGTGATCGCCATGCCACCTGCTTCGTGCAGTGCGACCAGCACCTGGCCGGTGGAATAGGCGTCGCTGGAACGGCCGTCCAGCGAATTCCATCCGCCATCGGCCTGCTCGGTGGCCTTCAGTGCGGCGGCCAGCTTCAGAAGCGTGGCCTGATCCGCGCCGGCCCAGGAGGCGCCGAGCAGTTGGTACACACGCTCTTCGGTTGCGGGAGGTTGATGCGAGAGCAGCCAGCTTCGGGCGCGTTCCGCACGTGCCTGTGCGTCGGCTTTCTGGCTGGGGTGGGCGTAAAGCTGAATCGCGTGCAGAGAAATTGCGGTCGCGGTGAATGGGCTATAAGACTGCGGCGGCCGCTCATCGGCGGATTCCCAATGTCCATCTGCCTCCTGCCGGGCCGCGAGCAAGCGCGCGTACACCGCGGTGACCACGCTGGGACGCACTCCCACCGAGTTCGCCGCAATCATTCCGTAGCCGTCGCTCAGTGCTGGATCGATGATGTGCGTGTACTCCACCGCCCGCTCGAAGTTGGAGAAGTAACCGAAGGCGGCGGCTGCATCGGCGTGCGCCGCCGATTCGTCAACCGGGATGCCGTGCTCACGGGCGAATCGAAACGCGAGCGCCGGTAACACCTGCTGGTGGCAGGAAAAGCAGCTGTGCTTGGCGTACCAGTTTTGTTGACTTTTCTGAATAATCGCGACCGCCTTGGTGGCCGCTTCCTGAATGCGCGCGGTGGAAGTATCGCCGGCCCATAGAACCGAAACCGAGCACAGTACGCCGAGCCAGAGCTTCATTGGTCGCGCCGTCTTTTCTATTTTGGAGTCCGTATTGTGCTCAAGTATACGCCATCCATGATGGACGGAGGGCTCTGTAATGCCGACACAGCTATGGCTGACCTGGACTGAGTGGCGCACGGCGTGGGATACTGAACATATGGTCAAGTCGGTCGATCTTCGCGAACGAGGGATCGACGAGTCTCAGTCGGCCGATCTGCGTCGCCGGCTGGCTCCGTTTGCCGAGGATTGGGATCGGCCTGAAATGGCTAGTGTCTACAACGGCACAAAACCAAGTTGGTTCCGCCATTTCTGCATCCGAAGCAGCCCAAATGATCAACAGGTCCTCGATCGCGGTGGCCACGTCCAACCCCTGCGAAACAATAATGACGCCGGGGATCGAATAGCTTTCAAGGAATCGTGCCAGATGAGCGGGCATCGTCTTTCGATCGTGCGAGATCAGAATTCGCCCGGACTCAGCGGCGAGCCGCAACACAGTGGCGTCTGAAGCGCCAATCACACGACCATCGTGTGCGTCGCGGAAGTCAATCGCTGCCTCCCTCCGGCGCAGGCCAAGGACAATTCGTTGATTGAAATCTTCGTCCGCCTGAAATCGGGGCGTCATGCACCCGGGCGATTGGCCCGCTGGCGGGCATCCGTCAGGCGCGCGTAGAGACTTGGACGATTTTGGTGCGCTTCTTGACGAAGGCGTTCGAAGTCCTCCGCACCCTGCCGGAGATAGTGGTCGATCTCGTCGCGATTCGCCAGATAAAACGCCAAGGACCCGAGGACCTGCTCAAGCGTGAGAGCCGGGAAGGATTCGGCAATTCCTTCCGGGGACTCGCCTCGCAGAAATGCGTACACGACAGAGTCCAGAGATACGCGAGTTCCAGCGATGAGGTAGGCCCCGGAACGTTTCTCAATGTAGTCCTTGGCCATGCGCGATCTCCTTATTCATTATAAAGCCCTGGAACCAGCCGCCAGCCACTGCGCCTCCGTTTGACACCCAAGCGCCCAATTCGGTAACCTAAATTGACTGTAAGTCTCGAACAGAGAAGTTCTGTCCTTATGAAAACTCATATTCCGTCCCAGGGGGAAATCGTGCGCCAGTGGCACGTTGTCGACGCCGCCGATCAAGTGCTCGGCCGGGTTGCCAGCGCGGCTGCGCTCATCCTGATGGGCAAACACAAGCCCACCTACACCACCTTCCTGGACACGGGCGATCACGTCATCGTGATCAATGCCGAGAGGATCAAGCTCACGGGCCGCAAGGAACAGCAAAAACTCTATCGCCGCCACTCCGGGTACCCGGGCGGCCTCACCGAAGTTGGCGCCGCCAAACTGCGCGCGACTCGCCCCACCAAAATGATCGAGCACGCAATCGCGGGAATGCTCCCGAAGACCAAGCTTGGCAAGCAAATGTACCGCAAGTTGAAGGTTTATGCAGGGGACAAGCATCCCCACCAGGCGCAACAGCCGGTGGCGCTCGCGAAGTCGTAAATGTTCAGAATGTTCTTCCCGCGGCCGGCAACTTACAACCCAACAGCAACCAGCAAGGAAGGTATTTGAGTGGCAGGATTAATCCAGCATCTAGGAACCGGCCGCCGGAAAACCGCGGTCGCTCGCATCTTTTTGCGATCGGGTAAAGGCCAGATTACGGTCAACGGGCGGACCTTCGAAAATTACTTTGTCAACGAAGCAGCGCGCGCTTTAGTGCGCCAGCCTCTGCTGGCGGCCGAGGTGGCGGACAAGTTCGACATCCTCATTTTGACAGACGGCGGCGGACCTCACGGCCAGGCCGGCGCGGCGCGGCTGGGCATTGCCCGCGCGCTACTGGAATTCAACGCCGAGCTGCGTCCGAAGTTGAAGCAGCTGGGACTGCTGAGCCGCGACCCGCGCTCTCGCGAGCGCAAGAAGTACGGTCAGAAGGGCGCGCGCAAGCGGTTCCAGTTCTCCAAACGCTAGTGAGTGGCGCACGCACTCGTGCGTGCCGCGTTCACACTCGTGTGAACGCTAGAGTTTCACGGCCGGTTCAGTCCGGCGCACACAAATTCCGCTTTGGGCCGTGTGCGCGGACGCGATCGGGCGAACCAGTGACCCAGTAACAAAGGAGGCATTTTGCCATCAATTTCCATGAAGGAATTGCTCGAAGCCGGCGTTCACTTCGGGCACCAGACCAAGCGCTGGAATCCAAAGATGAAAGAGTACATCTTTGGCGAACGAAACGGAATCTACATCATCGATCTCCAAAAAACCCTGAAGCTGTTCAAAGACGCCATGCGGTATGTGGCGGAGGCGGCCGCGCAAGGCAAGACTGTGCTGTTTGTCGGAACCAAGCGGCAAGCCCAGGAAGCCATCGCCGAAGAGGCCACGCGCTGCAGCCAATACTACGTGAACCAGCGCTGGCTGGGCGGCTTGCTCACCAACATGTTGACCGTGCAAAAGTCCATCAAGCGGCTCAAAGAGCTGGATATCATGGCGGCCGAGGGCGCAGGCTACGAAGGCCGCGTCAAGAAGGAAGCCAGCCGGCTAGAGCGCGAGCGCAAACATCTGCAGCAGAATCTGGCGGGCATCAAGGATATGCAGGGACTGCCGGATGTGCTGTTCGTGGTGGATTCGAACAAGGAAGCCATCGCGGTGAAGGAAGCCCGCCGGCTCGGCATTCCGGTGGTCGCGGTGGTGGACACCAATTGCGATCCGGACGAAGTGGATCACGTGATACCGGGCAATGACGACGCTCTGCGGGCCATTCGACTGTTCACCACCAAGGTGGCCGACGCCGTCATCGAAGGCCGGGCACTGGCCACCGAACAGGATTTCGCGGCCGAGAAGATCATCACCGACGAAACTCCGACCGAAGAGATTCTGGAGTACACGCAGTTCGATCCTCAGCAGCTCGATCAGCTCATGTCGGAAGGGCTGTCGGATGAAGATCTGCCTTCGACGTCTCTGCCTCGTAAGGGTCCGGGATCGGAAGCGGCCGAAGAAGTCGGCACCACCTCACAGACGGTAGAATAACGGCGGCAGCAAGCCGGCGGGAACGCAGTCAACTTGAACGAAGTCAATTTGAACCAAATCATGGAAATCAGCGCGAAATTAGTGAAGGAGCTCCGCGACCGGACCGGCGCGGGCATGATGGAGTGCAAGAAAGCCCTGGTCGAATCCAAGGGCAATCTGCCGGAAGCCGAGATCATTCTGCGCAAGGCGGGGATCACCAAGGCCGGAACCAAGGCCACCCGCACCACGCGGCAGGGCATCATCGGCAGCTACATTCACCCGGGCTCGCAACTGGGCGTGCTGGTGGAGGTGAACTGCGAGTCCGATTTTGTCGCCCGCACCGATGACTTCCAGCAACTGGTGAAGGATCTGGCGATGCAGGTGGCCGCGGCCGATCCGCAATTCATCCGCAAGGAAGACGTCACCGCCGACGTATTGGACAAAGAGCGCGACATTCAGCGCGCCCGCGCCTTGCAGGAAGGCAAGCCGGAGAAGATGGCGGACAAGATCGTGGAGGGACGGCTGGCCAAGTTTTACGAGGAGATTTGTCTCTACGAACAGCCTTTCATCCGCGACAACGCCACCACGATCGGCGATTTGATTAAATCCGCGATCGCCAAGCTGGGCGAGAACGTCTCGGTTTCGCGCTTCGTCCGTTTCAAGGTCGGGGAAGCCGCGCTAATTGAGGAGACAGCGGAACACTCGGCGCCCAAGGCCTAGGCAGGATGCTGAAGCACCGCTTGCTCACGCGCGCGGCTCAGTTAACATGCACACATGCCTAAATACCAGCGCATTGTTCTCAAGCTGAGCGGCGAGGTTCTGGCCGGCGGAAGCTCCTTCGGCATCGATCCGGCGCGAGTCAAGAGCTTGTCGGAAGAGATCGCCGAGGTCGCCAGCACCGGCGTGCAGATCGGCCTGGTGGTGGGCGGCGGTAATTTCTTCCGCGGCGTGGCGGCGGCGGCCATGAACATGGACCGCGTCGCGGCCGACCACATGGGCATGCTGGCCACCGTGATCAATGCGCTGGCGCTTCAAGACGCGCTCGAAAAGGCGGGCGTGCCCACGCGCGTGATGACGGCCATCCAGATCCAGCAGGTGGCTGAACCCTACATTCGCCGCCGGGCCATCCGTCATCTCGAGAAAGGCCGCATTGTTGTATTCGCGGCCGGCACCTCGAACCCCTATTTCTCCACCGATACCGCGGCCACCCTGCGCGCGCTCGAGATCCACGCCGACGTGATCGCCAAAGGCACGCGCGTGGACGGTGTGTACGATAAGGACCCATTGCGGCACTCCGACGCCGTGCTGTACGCGGAGGTCAGTTATCAGGACGTCCTGGCAAAAGCGCTCAAGGTGCTGGACGCCTCCGCGGTCGCGATGTGCCGCGACAATCAGCTTCCGCTTGTGGTTTTCAACTTGAACGTGTTCGGCAATATAATGCGTATGTCGAAGGGCGAACCCATTGGGACGCTCATTCACTAGGCCGGCCTATGAAAAACGAACCTCAAACAACTACTCCAACCGCTCACAATTTTCAGAGCGTCAAAGATGTGGATGCGCACGCCAACACCAGGATGGACAAAGTGCTGTCGGACCTGCAACACGAAATGGCGGGTGTGCGCACCGGGCGCGCTTCGGTAAGCCTGCTGGACAACGTGCGCGCGGACTATTATGGAACGCTGACGCCGCTCAATCAGCTGGCGACCCTGCATGTGCCGGAGCCCACGCTCATCAGCGTGCAGCCCTGGGACGTGTCGCAGATCGCGATCATCGAAAAAGCCATTCGCGCGGCCGATCTGGGGCTGAATCCATCCAACGACGGCAAGCTGATTCGCGTTCCCATTCCCGCGCTCACCGAGGAGCGCCGCAAGGAGCTGGTCAAGAAGGTGCACCATATCGCCGAGGACCATCGCGTGGCGTTGCGTAACATCCGGCGCGACAGCAACGAGCACATCAAGAAGCTGTTGAAGGACAAACTGATCAGCGAGGATGAGGACCGCCGGGCGCACGATGAAATCCAGAAGCTGACGGACGGCTATATCGCGAAGCTGGATCAGGCCGTCAAGACCAAGGAAAAAGAGGTTCTGGAAATCAAGTAGGGCTTGGCGGCGCGGCTCAGGCGCTCAGGCCGTCGCCGAATCGGCCGCGCCGGGAAAGTTGGGATACGCGATTACTTCCTCGGCCTGCCGCGCATGCCGCTCCGAGTGCGCTCCTAGAAACAAGAGCCACTGGTAGCAATCCAATTCGCCCAAATATGGATGCGCGAAGAAATGGCCGCGCAGATCGCTTTGGGTGACGGCGGCGAAGCGCAGACTGCGCTCGCGAGCGGCTTCAAACTCCCGCAGCAACTCCGCAAAATCCGTCCAGCGCCCGCCGGGCAGAGCTTCCGGCGGAGCAGTGACGCGCGAGGACCGGTTTGGCACGCGAGCGAGGATCACCTGGTCTGGCACGCGCGCGCGGGGCGGCGGTTGGGCGTGGGGCGGGATCTCGGGCTGGGGCGCGAGCACCAGCGCCTCAATCTTCCTGAGCACGCCTCGCTCTACGATGGACACGTGCTCCACGCACTCGGCCACCGACCACCGGTCCCGGGCGGGACGAAAGCGCTGCTGCTGTTCGTTCAAGCCCTCCACGCTCTCCAGCAGCCGTTCGCGGCTGGCGGCCAGATACAGCAGCAGAAACTCACGCTCCGCCTTTTCCATGTTTGGCCTCTGGGTTGCCCTCGGAGCTCCCCTCGCTTTCCTCACTGGATAAGTGCTCCGGTATGGATACGCACGCCGGCCATCCGGCTGGAGGGGTATTCGAGAACCAGAGTCCCGGCCCGATCCGTTGCGGCCTCCCGCATCTCCTCGTCGTCCGTCTCGACCAAATATGGATACAGCGGCTTCAATCCGATCACCAATACCGTCCCTCCTTCCATTGAAAATTGCAAAGGAGTGCGTCCAACAACGACGCTGGTTTCCCCGATCTCAACCGGCTTGGGAGCCGCCGCGCCCGCGGCCTGGTTCACAACCGTAATACGGCCATCATGAAACAGCTCCGCCTCGCCCCCATACAGTCCAAACCAATCGGCGTCTTCGTCCCAAGCGGATCGGGCGAACAACGCTCCAGAGTTCTCGTCATGAAACACCAGCGGAAGCTGAAAGTAGCTGAGTCCCGGCTGGTAGGGATTGGCCCACAGGTACTCGTACGGCGCGCCTAAGGGCGTCATGAGTGAGAAACGATCCTGGATCAGCCAGCCTTGCAGGAACTGATTGTCCAATGCATTGTTATCGTACGCCACCATGCTCAGGCCAGCCGCCCGCGCCAGCGCTGCGCGGTTCAGATCGGGCTGGGCATTATTTGATTCAATGCGACTTGATTTCACGCCGCTTGATTCAATGCCGCCGAGATACATCGGGATGCGGAATTCGTTTTCGGGCGCGCGGTACGGCGCCGGATAGTTCCCCATGACGAGATACTTCGCCAGATGCGCGAAGTAGCCGGGCGCGGCGTTGCGCAGCTCGATCTGCAAATTGTCGCGGATGGCGTGCAGGATTTCGAGCAACGGGTACACATCCGGGAGCTCCAGCGTGGTGCGTCCGCCATCCAGCGCCGGCCCGTATTCCAACCGCCATTGGCGCACAGCTTGTTCGAGGGGAACTTCCTCGGAATGCTCGGCGTCATCGGCGGTTGCAATCAGAGCCAGGATGCGATCGCGCCGGGTTGCGATGTCATTGCCGGTTCGCTTTTGGATAAGCTGGCGGATCTTCGCGGCCAGCGCCGCGGACTCTTTGGAGCTGAGAACGGGCTGACACCAATCGTAGACCAGGGCCAGTTGCCTGAGGTCGTCCGCTGGACCCAAGGCCCATTCCACGGCCCGTTTGCCGGCCGCCTGGTCGCCCGAGACCGCATAGTAGAGCGCCAGCGCGAACCCCGGCTCGGGCCAGGCGCCCGCCCCTTTCACCAACAGATCGAACTGCCGCCAGCGCTGGGATTCGCGCTCGCGCTCGCGCTTGAGCAGCCGGAGGCGCTGGGTGGTCAAGATCAGCCGGGGATGTTCGGTGTAGACGCGGAACTCGTCTTCCTGCGCAGGCAGGGACGGCGTTAGGATGAAAGCGAGCACGACAAAGCGTGTGACCCAATCGCTAATCACCAACTGCCAATTGTGTCACACTGACACAGTCCTGGCAGCTTGCCGCCCCAAGAAGTCCTCAGAGCGTTTTGAAAACAAAGGGAAAACCGGTGGCGGGCGGCGTGCATTTGGAGCAGCCGAATTGATGAAGTGACCTTTAAAACCTGCCCTCTGCTTGCAACGCGTGGGACGGGGTCATGAGCGGGCTGGTGAACGGCGTGCTTGCGGGAACCAGGTGCTTAAGAGATTTGCAACCGCTTTAGGCTCTGACCGGCGAGTTGCAACAGAGGGATTTTTTTGGGTCGCTTCGCAGCATGAAACCGATCCGTCTTCATTTCGGAATGGTTTCGGCGGCGTGTGGCGCTCGTGGCGGGGATAGCAGGACGCGGGCCTCGCCAGGATGGAGCTGCAAGTTAGTTTCCGGCCAGACGTGCCGACGCTAGATCTTGACCGCACCGGAACCGGCCGCTTCGACGGTCCTCACCAGCCGGTCCCCGGTGCGGGTTTCTTCTAACGCTTTCAGTGTAATCGAAGATCGTTAACGTTACAAGAGAGTTATAGGCGCCGATGGTCCTGGTGTCGCCGCTGTTCACCGGCTTCACGAGCCGCTGGAAGCGCCGCCACTTCTGCCTTATAATCAGAGCAAGGCAAATCATGTACCTGCGGTTCGCGCTTTTTCCCTTGATCGCGATTTCTCTGTTTGGGCAGTCGCCGACGCCGATTGCACAGAAGCCGGACGTGGCCCCCAATAGCCAACCGTCTTCTTCGGCCAATCAGGGCCCGCCCCCTATTCAGGTCCAGGTCAATGAAGTTATTGTTCCGGTGACGGTCACAGATGAAAAGGGCCGCTTCGTATCGGATTTGGATCAAAAGGATTTCACCATCTTTGAAGAGGGCAAGCAGCAGGAGATCCAGTTTTTCACCCGTGAGCGCAGCCAGCCGGTGGTGGTCGGATTCCTGGTGGATCTGAGCAACGCCAGCCGCCTGCATTGGAAGAACTATCAGGACGCGGCCGTCGAGCTGGTGCAGAACCTGATACCGGGTGACAATCCGAAGTTCAGCGGCTATCTGATCGGCTATTCCAATACCGCGGACCTGCTGCTGGACACCGCCACGGATCCCGAGCCGATGGTGCAAAAGCTCCAAAAAATGAAACCCAGCGGCGGGGCGGCCTTGTACGACGCCATCTATATGGCTTGCACCAGCCGCAAGCTGATTCAGGGCGAGCCGATCGAGCCGCGGCGCATCCTGGTCATCATCGGCGACGGGCACGACAACGCCAGCAAGAAAACGCTGGACGAAGCGCTGGAAATCGCGCAACGGAATCTGGTGACAATTTATGGCGTCAGCACGGTGGCCTTCGGCTTCGCAAACCAAGACGCCAAGAACCTGGTCCGGCTGGCGGAGGAGACCGGGGGCCGCGTGGAATATCCGTTGGAAGACGTGTTCAAGGACGTGGCCGGATTTATATCGACGCCGTCCGACGAAGGCAATTACCCGCTGAAGGTGGGCACCGGCCTATACGCCGCCGAGCTGGCGAACGGCATGTACCGCGCGGTCGAAGCCGTGGTGGGCGAGGTGACCACGCAGTACATCATTCGCTACGTTCCGAATTCGACCGATGCCAAAAAGCAGTTCCGGGATATTGAAGTGAAGGTGAATCTGTCGAACGTGAAGGTGCGGGCGAGGAAGGGATACTACCCATTCGCGCCTTGAGCCCCTGGCGGGGCGGCAACTGCCTCCGGCGGGCCCCTGGCGGGGCGGCAAGCCGGCCTGTGCTCTTAGCGACGCTTTCCCCGATTTGGCCGATAAGATCAACTTAGCGAATATGGCGACCGCTGAGACTTTCGAAACCCGCTTGGGCAAGTATTGCGTCGTCGAGGCCGACACGCCGGAGCAAGGGACGGTGAAGCTCGGCATTCTGTTGCAAGATCCGCAGGCCGATTCGTTGCGCCTGCGTTTCCGTAGGGATCTCGAGTCGGTGGCAAACGAAGACCTGGACGTTCTGCGCGCGCTGGCGGGTGACCTGGCGCAAAAAGCGCAAGAGTTGGGCGCGGAAAAACTGTTCGAGTACCTGGAAGGCACGCTGTCAGGCGCCATTCGCATCACCGATCGCGAAGAAGTGCTGGTGTCGGACTTCGACCGCGCGCTCGACCGGTTGTATCGCAAGCACGTCCCCAGCAAGGTGCTCGAATTCCGCACCCATCTTCCGAAATACTCGCTTCGGGCCGCAGCCGGAAAATTTCTCGAGAATCAGGAAGTCACCGCAGAGGGCTGGATCGAGGTTCCGGAAAACTTGCGCCTGGGGCCGGATATGTTTGTGGCTGAGATCGCCGGTCATTCCATGGAACCCACCATACCGGATTGCTCGCTCTGCGTCTTCAGGCACGGCGTCACCGGATCCAGGCAAGGCCGGCTAGTGCTGGCGGAGAATCTCGAAACCGGCGGCAACAATCGCTACGCCGTGAAACGCTACCAGAGCGACAAAACCGATTCGGAAGAATGGCGGCACAATTGGATTCGGCTGGAATCCCTGAACCGGGAATATCCAGACTGGAATCTCGATGCGAACGAAGAGAAATACCGCATCATCGCCGAATTCATCCGCGTACTCGATTAAACCGGCTCTTCATCAAGATTTCGCGAGCTGGCGAACCACGTACGGCAAGATGCCGCCGTTACGGTAATACTCGGCCTCCTGCGGCGTGTCGATGCGAACCACAACATCGAAAGTTTTGTCGCCCGCGCGAACGTGCGCCTTGGCTCCTTTCGCGATCGCCTCAGGGATGCCTGTGATCGAATATTCCTCGAAGCCCGTCAATCCCAGCGACTCGCGATTTTGGCCGGGGAGAAACTGCATCGGCAATACGCCCATCCCGACCAGATTCGAGCGATGAATCCGCTCAAAGCTCTCCGCGATTACGGCGCGCACACCAAGCAGTAGCGCGCCTTTCGCGGCCCAATCGCGCGACGATCCCGAGCCGTACTCTTTGCCCGCGATGATCGCGAGCGGCGTGCCCTCCTGCTGATATCGAACCGACGCGTCGTAGATGAACATCCTCTCGCCCGATGGCACGTGCGTGGTCCAGCCGCCTTCGGTGCCCGGCGCGAGCATATTGCGCAGGCGAATATTTGCGAGCGTGCCTCGCACCATCACCTCGTGGTTGCCGCGGCGCGCGCCATAGGAATTGAAGTCGCCGGGCTTCACGCCTTGCTCGATCAGGAACTTGCCGGCGGGACTATCGGCGGGAATATTGCCGGCCGGCGAGATGTGATCGGTGGTCACCGAATCTCCCAGCATCGCGAGCACGCGCAGGCCCGAGAGATCCTTCACCGAAGTCGCGGGGTCCACCATGTTGTCAAAATACGGCGGCTTGCGAATGTACGTGGATTTTTCGGTCCACTCGTACAGATCACCCGACGGAACTTGCACAGAGTTCCAGCGATCGTCGCCCTGGAAGACTTCCGAGTATTCCTTCTGGAACATTTCGGCGCGCACCGAACGCTTCACCACGGCCTGCACTTCTTCGGGCGTGGGCCAGATGTCTTTGAGGAAAACGCTGCGGCCGCTCGAGTCCGCGCCAATGGGCTCGCTCACCAGATCGATGTCCACGCGGCCGGCCAGCGCGTACGCCACCACCAGCGGCGGCGAAGCCAGATAGTTCGCGCGGACCAGCGAATTGATGCGCCCTTCGAAGTTGCGATTGCCGCTCAGCACCGCGGCCACGGTCAGCTTTCCTTTCTGTACCGCGTCGGCGATGGGTTCCGGCAACGGCCCGCTGTTGCCGATGCAAGTGGTGCAGCCGTAGCCGACCAGATTGAA
This sequence comes from Bryobacterales bacterium, assembly GCA_003166865.1. Taxonomy (GTDB): domain Bacteria; phylum Acidobacteriota; class Terriglobia; order Bryobacterales; family Bryobacteraceae; genus Palsa-89. Next base: position 66,689 of record PMUP01000030.1, on the reverse strand, counting down.
TTTCAACTTTTCCAAATACGGCGTGAGGCCCGCATCGTTCAAATAGTCGGTGACAACTTTGGAGCCGGGCGCTAAACTCGACTTCACCCAGGGCTGGGTTTTGAGTCCCTTCTCGACCGCTTTTTTCGCCAGCAAACCAGCGGCGATCATGACCGACGGATTGGAGGTGTTGGTGCAACTGGTGATCGCGGCGATGACCACCGAGCCGTCGTGAATCGTCGACTTCGAGCCATTTGTAGCAACTTCTGCCGACTTCTGTGCCGCAGTCAATGTGTCCAGGAAGTTCTTTTTAACATCCGGAAGGTTGATGCGATCCTGCGGCCGCTTGGGACCCGCCATGGATGGAACCACGGTCCCCAGATCGAGCTCCAAAGCATCGGAATACTCGGGCTCGGGCGAATCGGGAGTGAGGAACAGGCCCTGCGCCTTGGCGTAAGCCTCCACCAGCGCGATCAGTTCGGCGGAGCGATTGGTGAGCCGCAGATAGTCAAGCGTCTGATGATCGATGGGAAAGAATCCGATGGTGGCGCCATATTCCGGCGCCATATTGCCGATGGTGGCGCGATCGGCGAGCGGCAGCGCGGCCACGCCCGGCCCATGGAACTCGACGAACTTTCCAACCACGCCTTTCTTGCGCAGCATTTGCGTGACGGTGAGCACCAGATCGGTCGCGGTGCATCCCTCGGACAGCCGCCCTTTGAGCTTGAACCCGACCACTTCCGGAAGCAGCATCGAGATGGGCTGGCCGAGCATGCAAGCCTCGGCTTCAATGCCGCCGACGCCCCAGCCGACCACACCCAGGCCGTTGATCATGGTGGTGTGCGAATCGGTTCCCACCAGCGTGTCGGGATACGCGAGCACGGGCGACTGCTTCTGGTCCGTGAAGACCACCGGCGCCAAATATTCCAGATTCACCTGATGCACGATGCCGGTGTCGGGCGGCACCACGCGAAAATCCTGAAAGGCCTTCTGACCCCAGCGCAGGAACGCATAGCGCTCTTGATTGCGCTGAAACTCGAGCAGCGCGTTGAAGGCGAATGCGCCGGACGAGCCGAACTGATCCACTTGCACCGAATGATCGATCACCAGATCGGCGGGGATCAGCGGATTGGCCCGCTTGGGATCGGCGCCCATTTCGCGTAGCGCGTCGCGCATGGCCGCGAGATCGACCACGCAGGGAACGCCGGTGAAATCCTGGAGCAGCACCCGCGCCGGGCTGAAGTTGATCTCCTGGGCCTGGGCGCCGATTTTCCATTGCGCGACGTATTCGATATCGGACGGCTTCACGGTCGCGCCGTTTTCGGTGCGAAGCAGGTTTTCGAGTAGGATCTTGATGGAATAAGGAATGCGTGAGATGTTCGCGCCGCGCTTCTCCAGCGCCTCCAGCGCGTAGTAACGGTACTGGCTGCCGCCGACGGTGAGAGTGGAAGCGGCTCCAAAACTATTCGACTGTGGCATTTATTTTATTGTAGACGCTGGAGGGCCTAGAACTTCGGTTACCGATCCGATAAGGTTGAATGGAATCTACTAGCAGTGTTGCTCTTGAGAGGAGAGAAAGTCTTATGCCGCATGCGGTGAGATTCGATAAGTATGGCGGGCTCGAAGTTCTGCAAGTGGTGGAAGTCGACCGCCCGACCCCGGGGCCTGGGAAGGTCCTTGTCCGGGTCAAAGCCGCGGGCATTAATCCGGGCGAGGCCTCGATCCGGAAAGGACTGTTTGCCGACCGGTGGCCTTCAACATTTCCTTCAGGGCAGGGCAGCGATCTCGCTGGCATCGTGGAGGAGGTCGGCCCGGGGGTGGCGAATGTTGCGGTGGGTGATGAGGGCATTGGATTCACCAACGACAGATCAAGCCAAGCCGAGTTCGTGCTCGTCGAATCCGGCAACCTCGTGCCGCGTCCTCGAAACGTGCCGTGGGAGCAAGCCGCGCCCTGTTCGTGGCCGGCACCACGGCATACGCCGCGGTGCGGAGCGTCGCTCTGAGCGCGGGTGACACGGTGGTTGTCTCCGGTGCCGCGGGTGAGGTAGGCTCCATCGCCGTGCAGTTGGCCAGGAATGCCGGGGCCAAAGTTATCGGCTTGGCCGGCGCCACGAATCACAAGTGGCTCACCGATCACGGCGTAATTCCTGTTCTCTATGGTGATGGGGTTGAAGATCGGATCCGCGCTGCATTCGCGGGGAAAGTGGATGCCTTCATTGACACATTCGGCGGTGGATACGTCGAACTTGCACTCAAGTTGGGCGTCGCTCCGAATCGAATCGACACCATCATCGACTTCGCCGCCTCGGCAAAATATGGAGTGAAGACGGAAGGTAGCTATGAAGCAGCCACTGCGGACGTGCTCGCGCAACTTGCTGGGCTGCTAGCCGCCGGCCACCTTGAGATTCCGATCGCCAGGGTCTATCCTCTGGCCCAGGTTCGCGATGCCTATCGAGAGCTTGAGCAGCGCCATACCCGTGGCAAGATCGTTCTTGAACCTTAGTATCCGGGTGTCTTCCTCTACGGCGATCCCTACATGTATGCGGGCACGGTGATCCCGAGCACCGCGAGCGTGCGCTCCAGCTGCCGCCGGACATAGTGGGTCATCCAAAGAAGAAAGACGCGCTTCTCGCGATTCTCTTCGCTCAGGACCTGCGTGCCGTGATAGAAATTATTGAATGCCTGCGCGAGCTGAAATGCGTATTTGGCGACATGCGCGGGCTCGCCCGAAACGATGGCGCGCTCTATGGCTGATTCGGATTTCGATGCCATCAGGAGCAGCTGCCAATAGTCTTCCAAGGCGAGCTGACGCGCGAGTGCGTCCTGGTCGAGTTCCGCCGAGAAATCGGGTAATGCTTCACCGCGCTCGGCAAGTTTGCGCAGGATATTGCCGGCGCGCACTGCCGTGTATTGCACGTAGGGTCCCGTATCGCCCTCGAAGCTGAGAGCTTCCTGGAGATCGAAGGCGATCACCGAATTGCGCGTGAACTTCAGCATGAAGTAGCGCAGGGCACCGATGGCGATCTCGGTGGCGATCCGGAGGCGCTCGGCCGCGGGCGCTTCAGAGTGCCGCGAGTCCACTTCCTGGAGCGCCTTTTCGATCAGTTTGTCGATCAGGTCGTCGGCCTTGACGCCCAACCCCTTGCGGCCCGACACCTCGACGTAAGTCTTTTTCTTGTCTTCTTCAGAAAGCTCGATGCCCAGCTCGACGCAAGTTCCCGGCGTGAGCGCGACCATCTCGTACGAAAAATGTGTGGACCGGTCGGCTTGCTGGTTGTAACCGAGGGCGCGCAGGCCGGCGACGACGACGTCCTGCAAATAAGATTGGCGCGAGTCGATTACGTTGTAGACCCATTCGCCGTGGCCAAACGAAGGCGCTTGGGGTTGTGGCTCGCCGGTCGTAATGTACACGATATGACCGTCGACCTCTCGCAGCGGGCGATAGTAAAAGTCTTTCCCCAACAACCCGAACTTCCAGAGCTGATAGGCGATGTCTTTTCCGACATAAGTGACGGTGTTGTTGGAACGCACGATCACTTTGCTGTCGTCAGTATCTTCGCCGGTTTGTTCCTTGAATGCGCTGGCCGGCATCACCCAGCAGCCTTTGTTCTTTCCTTCGGTCTCGAAATAGATGGCCTGGCGCTCTTTCAGTTGCTCAAAGGCCGTCTCCCAAAATTTGAGGTAAAGGATCTCGCTCTCGCGAGGAAGCAAGTCATAGGAAATGTCTAGCTTGCGCATGGTTGCGAGATGATAATTCACGATGGTCTCGCTGATAAGTGCGGCCAAGAACGCCGATTGCCCAGTGCGGTGTTCGATCGAGTGAAGCGTCTCGCGACGCCATTCTTTCAGCTCTGGGTGTGACGAGACTTCAGCGTAGAGATTCCAACAGTAGTAATCGAAACGGGTAGTTTTGATGAGCGTCTCAACATCTTCTTGTGGCCTCAGGTGCTCGAACCCGGCTACGACATCCGCCACCTGCACGCCCGTGTTGTCGATGTAATTCTGCACCTCCACCGTCCGGCCGCTCGCGCGCAGCATGCGCACGAACGTGTCGCCCAGCACCGCATTGCGAAGATGACCGATGTGCGCGGCCTTGTTCGGATTGATGTTGGTGTGCTCGACGATGATCTTGCCGGGAACCGGCTCGCCGGCTTTGTCCGCTGTGTGTAGTACGGCGTAACCATACGCCCCGCGATCCAGCCGCACATTGATGTAGCCGTTACCCGCGACTTCGAGGGCCGCGACGCCGTCGATCGATCCCAAGCCAGCCACCAGCTCGGCCGCGATCGCGCGCGGCGCCTGCTTCAATTGCCGAGCCAAGTGAAACGCGACTGGAATCGCCAACTCGCCGAAGGAAGACTGCTTGGGCTGCTCGAGCGCGCCAGCGCCTTGCACGCCGTACTTGGTCCGGACATACTCAGCGACGCGCGCGGAAATGTTCTTCTCGATGGAATGAAACACGTCCTTTCAGTATGCACACGTTATAATAGGACGTGCCCAAGGTTACAATCGACGGTAAGACAGTCGAGTTCGAGTCGGGAAAACTGCCCTATCACGAGCACGGAAAGCCCGAATCGCTTCTGGACGTCTGCCTGAACTTTGGAATGCATCTCGAACATGCCTGCGGCGGAAACTGCGCCTGCACCACCTGCCACGTGATCGTCACCAAGGGGATGGAAAACCTTTCCGAGTTGGACGAGGACGAAGAAGGGGATCGCCTCCAGATGGCTCCCGGCCTCACGCTGAGATCGCGCCTGGGTTGCCAGTGCGTGGTGGAAGGCGACGTCGAGGTGGAGATCCCGTCGTGGAACATCAATTACGTCAGCGAAGGCGGCGGTTCCATGAACCTGGGCGATGCGATTCCAGCGCCGGTCGGCAAGAAGTAACGTCCGCTATTTCTTTAACCACAGATCTAAAAAATGGTCCGCAAGCTCCTGCGGGACATCGGCGATCACCTTGGTCTGCGTCTGCTGCTGGGTCACGTGAATCGCGTCGTACAGCTTGAGCATCTCAGGCTTGTTGTCCGGAGTGTTGAGCCGTCCGAATCCGACCAGGCCGCGAACCAGGTCGTGAACGAACTTTGCGTCGCCGGCGGTTTTGCAGTTTACAACCGCCACTGCGTCGATGCCTTTGCTCAGGTTCATGCCAAGCGTGGCGCTGTCGACCGATCGCAGCGCGTCCAGGATGTTTCCCAGGTTGCCTTCGCGCGGCAGCGGCAAATTCAAGTTTTCGACGCCGCCGGTGAGCGCGGCATACACCTGATCGCCTTCAGGAAGCGTGCGCAGAAGATCGCGGAGCTCCGGCGGAAGACCGCCGCCTTTGGAACCGGCTTGATCGATCAGGGAGCGCAATGCGGCGGGTGACCCGGCGGCGGCCGTGGAATCGTCCAAGAGCGTGATGGCGGCCCGCTCATCTCCGAACAGGTCGTGCCCTTTGTAGTTCGACGGCGTGATGCCTTTCGATTTGAAGCGTGCCTGCAAATCGGGGACGCGAAACTTTCCGCGCACCAGCAGCACAGCGTTCTTCCCGTTGGAGCAGACCAGGATCTCCGAAAGATCCTTGCGCGGATCGAGACCGGTCTGCTGTTCGAATTCGTCAAGCTGCGGCAGAGGAACGCGAGTTATGAGCTTTTGATAAATGGCCGTGGCGCCGATTGAGGCCAGATTCACGCCCAACACCACCACGGTGTCGGACGGGACCAACGCTTCGAGCGCCGGACTCACGTGCAGCGAAGCCGATTTCTTGGGCTGACAACCGCTGAGTGCTAATGCCACTAGTGCAACCGCCGCGGCGCACCGCACTAGAAATCTCTCCGCTGGAAAATCCACAGAGCCGCCCCGAGCATTAGGATTCCAAACAGCGCCGAGGTCCAAATGGGCGTGAATCCGGCGAAGGTCCCGCTCTGGATCGCGTCCAGGGTCATCTTGCCGAGCTCGTAGACTTTGGGGAACGTGTAATAGAGAGCGCGCCAGAGGTTGCGTGACCATTCCGAAGAGAGCAGGCGCATCATCAGATTGGTCTGCGCCAGAATCGGGCTGATGATCATCAGAGCTACGGTGATCATGGTAGCGGCGGCGGCGCTTTCCAAAGTCACGCCAATCAGAACGACAACCGACAGCAGGACGGCGAATATGAAGGTGGTGGTGGCAATCGCGATCAAGAAAACGGGTGACCAAATGCCGGTCTTGGCGCCGAGGATGGTCCACACGCCCAGCACCAGATAGATACTATTCAGCGAGACCAGCAAGATGTTGCCGAGAAAGCGTCCGAGCAGGAGATGCGCGCGGGAGAGCGGCTTCGAGAGCAGCAGTTCGATGCGGCCCGGTTCGAGGACGCTGGGAACCAGACCGGCGGAAGCGAAGACCGCCAGGAACATTCCAAAGGTGTAGAGAAAGGTCGCAATGCCGCCGTAGACTCCGCGCACCATGCGGTTCACGTCCGGGCTCCCGCGGGTCGGGCGGCCAAACAGCGATACCGTGGCGGTGGCGCCGGCAACAATATCGATTTTCAGCAGGAACAGAAAGAACAGGATCATCAGGGTGGACAAGCCGAACAGGACCCAGAAAATCTTTCGGGTAAGCGCTTCGCGGAACGTATCGCGAACGAGTGCCAGGGTGACCATTGCCTATTTTTTCTCCACGGTTCGAACGAACACTTCTTCGAGAGTGCTGGTGGTTGGCGCCAGCGACTCGATTTCGCATTGTTGCGCCCGTAGCAGATCCACCGCGGTGTTCACCAGCTCGCGGCTGGGGAATTGAAAGTCGATCAGGCCGTCGCGCGCGGCCATCGACGTTGCTTTAGCGCGCAATTCCTCGGTTAGAGCATCACTTGGCTTGGTAACGGTTAACCGGTAGCCTTTGCCGGCCGTGAGGTCGTGCATTTTTCCCGTGAGCGCCACTTTTCCCTTGTGCAGTATCGCGATCTCCCGGCACAGGGTCTCAATTTCCGCGAGCAAGTGCGAATTGACGAAAATCGTCACGCCTTGGGATTCACAGCGCACCAGAAGCTCCCGGATCTCGCGGCGGCCCACCGGGTCGACGCCGTCGGTGGGTTCGTCCAGGATCAGCATGGAAGGCGAATGAATCAGCGCTTGCGCCAGCCCCAGGCGCTGCAGCATGCCCTTGGAGTACTTGCCAATACGCATCGCGCCCCATTGGCTGAGGCCCACCAGCTCCAGGTGTTCCGGGATCAGCTTCTTTCTTCGAGAGGCGCTGACCCCCGAAAGAGACGCGTAGAAATCGAGCATTCCGGCGCCCGTAAAATACGTGGGGAAGCGATGGTTCTCCGGCAGATATCCGATCGGCCGGCGCGCCTCGGGATCACTGGCATCGCGTCCGAAAATGAGGGCGCTGCCATGGGTTTGACGGACCGCCGAGAGCAGCGTCTTCACAAAGGTTGTTTTTCCAGCGCCGTTCGGCCCCAGCAGGCCGAAGATGGTCCCCTTGGGAACCCGCAGGGAAACACCGTCAATGGCCCGGACCTCGCCACCGGACCATCGCGCATGGTAGATCTTTGTGAGATCCTGGGTTTCGATGGCGTATTCGGAGTCCACTCTCATTAGGATACGCAGGAACGCCGGCGGTTTGTTCCCGGCAGCTGGAAAATCCGGCCGCCGCACCCCGGGTGCTGAATAGTTTCTAAATGCTTCCGTGTCTGTCGTAGAATAAGAAATAATTCGAATGACATCTCCGACCATTGCCAACCCGCTGCTTCAAATTCAATTTCAAATCCCGTTCGACCAGATTCGCGCGGAAAACGTGGAGCCGGCCATCGCCGGACTGCTTGCGGACACGCGCGCGGAGCTGGACCGGCTCACCTCCGAACCGGCGCCACGCAGTTTTGCCAATACCATGCAGCGGCTGGATGATCTCACGGAGCGCCTGGAATACGCCATGCAGATCATCCGCAACCTGGAGGCGGTTGCCACGACGCCCGAGTTGCGCGCCGCTTACAACGCGGTCCAACCCCAGGTGAGCAAATTCTATTCGTCGCTGCCTTTGAACCAAGCACTGTGGAGCGCCGTGCAGAGCTATTCGCAAACGGGCGAGGCCCGGAATCTGGCCGGCGTCCGAAAACGATTCCTGGAAAAAACCATCGACAATTTCCGGCGGCACGGGGCTGAATTGGACGCGCCAGGGAAGAAGCGCATCGCCGAGATCGACGTCGAGCTGACCAAGCAGACCATTCGCTTCGCGGAAAACGTATTGGACTCGACCAATCAATATGAGTGGGTGATCACCGATGAACGCCAGCTGGCGGGTTTGCCGGAGAGCGCGCGAGCGATGGCGCGCTCCAGCGCAGCTTCCAAAGGCCTGGCGGAACCGTCCTGGCGCTTCACGCTGCAAGGCCCCAGCTATTTGGCCGTGCTGACGTATCTGGACGATCCCCAGCTGCGGCGGAAGGTCTACGAGGCTTTCAGCAATCGCGCGACGGAAGAAAAGTACGACAACCGGCCGCTCTTGCGGGGGATCCTGGAACTCCGCCGTGAAAAGGCGCGCTTGCTCGGCTACCGGGATTTCGCGGACTTGGTGCTCGAGGACCGCATGGCCGGCAGTGGTGAACGGGCCCAACAGTTCCTCGACGATCTGAAGCACAAGACGGCATCGCAATTTCATAGAGAGAATGCCGAGCTACTGGCTTTCTCTGGAAAAGCGCAACTATATCCGTGGGATATCGCATATTATGCGGAAAAGCAGCGCGCGGCTCTGTACGATTTTGACGAAGAAGCTTTGCGCCCGTATTTCCCGCTGGATCGCGTTGTGAACGGGATGTTCGAGATCGTGCACCGGCTTTACGGCATCCGCGTGGTGGAAAGAAATGGCGTGCCGGCCTGGGATTCGCAAGTGAAGTATTACGAGATTTACGACGAAAGCCATGCTTCCGGCAGCCGCCTGGTAGGAGCATTCTACGCGGACTGGTTTCCGCGCGAGAACAAGCGCGGTGGTGCATGGATGGATGCATTTATCACCGGCCTACCGCACGGCGATCGCCAAGATCCACACTTGGGGCTGATTTGCGGCAACCTCACTCCGCCTGCCGAGGATCGCCCATCGCTTTTGACGCACCGTGAAGTGCAGACCATCTTCCACGAGTTCGGGCATCTGTTGCACCATTGCCTGAGCAGAGTGGAACTGCGGGGGTTGGCGGGTGTGAACGTGGCTTGGGACTTCGTGGAGCTGCCATCGCAGATCATGGAGAACTGGTGCTGGGAACGGGATGCTCTGGATTTGTTTGCCCGGCACTACCAGACCGGCGCCCCGATCCCGGCGGAACTGTTCGACAAGATGCGGAACGCGCGCAATTTCCGGGCGGCCAACCTGCAAATGCGGCAGCTCGGATTCGCCTTCGTGGATCTGGCGCTGCATCGCGATGTGGATCCAAAGTCCGGCGTCGACTTGCTCGACTTCGCGCGCGGTATTCTGCAGGAATTCTCCGCGGCCGAGCTGCCGGAACACTACGCGATGATCGTCAGCTTCACGCACCTGTTCTCGAGTCCGGTGGGTTATGGCGCCGGCTACTACTCCTACAAATGGTCCGAGGTCCTGGACGCCGACGCTTTCACGTTATTTCAGCGCGGCGGAATCTTCAGCCGCGAAGTGGGTGGCCGATTCCGCGAACAAATCCTCGCCCGGGGCGACAGCGAAGATCCGGCGGAGCTGTATCGCAGCTTCATGGGCCGCGATCCCGATCCGAACGCTCTGCTCGCGCGCTCCGGTCTGCTGGCGGCATCTTAGCCCGCCCCGTCACGGACGCGGCTCGGTACGTGGTAGGAATGGAGAGAGGTGGTCGATGCACTCTTCCATTCGACTCGGGCGCCTGTTCGGCATCGAGGTCGGTCTTCACTACAGTTGGTTCATCATCGCGCTGCTGATCACCATGTCCCTGGGTTCGCAATTCCAGGCCAGCCACGCGGAGTGGGGATCGACGGTGATCTGGTCGCTCTCGATTCTGACCGCGCTGCTATTTTTCGTCACTCTGCTGGCGCATGAGCTGTCGCACGCGCTGGTGGCGCGGACGCGCGGACTGACCACGAAAGCCATCACGCTGTTCGCGCTGGGCGGCGTGGCCCAAATCGAGAAAGAGCCGGAGGACGCCAAAACCGAATTCCTGGTCGGCATCGTGGGGCCGTTTTCCAGCGCCGTCATCGGCTGTCTCTGTCTGGCTGTGGCGTGGGCGCTCGGATGGCGCATGGGCGCGGCGCCGGAAACGCCGCTGCACGCCATGTTCGTTTGGCTTGGATACATCAACCTTATGCTGGCGGCGTTCAACATGATTCCGGGTTACCCGCTGGATGGCGGCCGCATCCTGCGGTCCATCTTGTGGCTGAGCTCAGGGAATGTCCAGGTTGCAACGCGACGCGCCGCGACTGTCGGCAAAGCGATCGCGCTGCTGTTCATCGCGTTCGGGATTTTCCGCTTCTTTGGTGGCGCCGGGTTTGGCGGCCTATGGATCGCGTTCATCGGATGGTTTCTGCTGCAAGCGGCTACGGCCAGCGCCAGCTCGGTTGCGCTCACCGAAGGGCTGAAAGGCGTGCAGGTGCGCGACATCATGACCAGCGATTGTGTGACGCTGGACGGCAACATGAACGTGGAGCAATTTGTCGAAAATTACCTGCTGAAATCCGGACGCCGCTGTTTTGTCGTCCAGCAAAATGGCGAGATCGCCGGACTGGTGACTCCGCACGAGATTAAGGAACTGGAGAGGCCGCGCTGGCCCTACATGACACTCGCCGACGTCATGCGTCCGCTGGACCAAATCCACACCGTCACGCCCGTGACGCCGGTGATGGAAGCGCTGGAGACCATGGGGCGCGATGACGTGAACCAGTTGCCGGTGGTCAGCGGCAGCCATTTGGATGGAATCATAACGCGGGCCAACGTCGTGCAATTTCTTCAGACGCGAGCAGAGCTGAGGCACTGAGATTTACGGACGCGCGGTGAACGTAAATTTTGGTAAAGTAGGCGCAGTGCGACACGTTTTCGTCGCAGCCATTGCGCTGTGCTGCTTTGCTGCTTCCAAGGACGATCAGGAATTTAACGGCCGCTGGGACATCACCACCAACGGGCCGGCCGCGCCGCACGGCTGGTGGCTGGAAGTGTCGGGTGCCGGAACGGACAATCTCAAGGGCAAGTTCCTGGGCTCTCCCATCGGATTGTTGGATGAGATCCCCAAGCTTTCCATTTCGGAAGGCGAGCTTCGTTTTGCGCTGGAATCCCGCTTCGCGAAAGACCGCAACCCGGAGAAGGGCCTCTACTGGGCCCGCTTGGAAGACGGCAAGCTCAAGGGAACATTTGAAATCGAGGGCGATCCGTCTTCGTATCTCGAATGGACCGGCGTGCGAGCACCAGCGCTGCCGGATCGAGACGATGGCTCGTGGAAACTCGGCGGTCCGGTGGTGCTGTTCGACGGGCGCGATTTGGGAGGCTGGGAGGCCGCGCCGCCCGCGCATCTGGCGGGATGGGTTGTGAAGGATGGAGCTCTGACGGCGCTGCCGGGAGCGGTGGATCTCATTTCCGACAAGAAGTTTTTCAACTTCGTGGTGGACGCCGAATACCGGATTGAACCGCACAGCAACAGCGGCATTGCCCTGCGCGGACGCTATGAAGTCCAGATTACCGACGATGCCGATCGACCCGTATCGAATCGCGCGAGCGGTTCAATTTTGGGCCGCATCGCTCCCACGTTGAATGCCGAGCGGCCGGCCGGCGAGTGGCAGATGCTGGTGGTTCGCCTGGTGGGCCGTGAAGTCACGGTGATACTGAACGGCAACCGCGTGATCAATCGGCAAAGCATCGAGGGTCCGACTACGATCGCGCTCGACTTCAACGAGGCCGAGCCTGGGCCCATTCTACTGCAGGGCAATCGTGGGCCCGTGGAGTTCCGCCGCATCGTTGTTTATCCGCTCGTCAAGAAGCCTTGAGCGAAACCTTGAGCGTCCAGAAACAAGCCCGGCTGTACCGTGTGCGAGGACAGGTGCAGGGAGTGGGCTTTCGCTATTTCGTCGAGCAGTCGGCGCAGGCGCTCGGCGTGAGAGGCTGGGTGCGCAATGTCGATGACGGGAGCGTGGAGGTGTATGCCGTGGGCACTCACGCCCAGCTTTCCGAACTCGCGGGACTGCTGTGGAAAGGACCGCGCTGGGCCGAAGTTCGCGGTGTGGATGAAGCCGAAGCGGCGCTGGAAGAGCCCTCGGGGTTTTTCGTGAGGCAGTGAAGGTCGGCGGCTTGTCAGGCCAGCAGGCGGGCCGCGTCTTTCGCGAAGTAGGTCAGCACGAAATCCGCGCCGGCCCGGCGGATGGCGGTCAGCGATTCCAGGATCGTCCGGTCGCGGTCCAGCCAGCCGTTGTTGATGGCCGCGGTCAGCATGCTGAACTCGCCGCTGACTTGGTAAGCGCCGAGCGGCGTGGGAAAACGCTGGCGGGCCTCGCGGATGACGTCGAGATACGGCATGGCCGGCTTCACCATAATCACGTCCGCGCCTTCCTCGATATCCAGCTCGATCTCGCGCATGGCTTCGCGCGAGTTGGCCGGGTCCATCTGATAGCTACGCCGATCGCCGAATTGGGGCGTCGATTCGGCCGCCTCGCGGAACGGACCGTAAAAAACCGAGGCGTACTTAGCAGCGTACGAAACGATGGGCGTGTTCGTGAAGCCGGCAGTATCGAGTGCCTTGCGAATGGCGGCCACGCGCCCATCCATCATGTCGCTGGGCGCCACCACATCGGCCCCGGCGCGGGCATGAGACACGGCGGCTTTGGCCAGCCACTCGAGCGTGGGATCGTTCTGAACCTCGCCATCCACAACCAATCCGCAGTGGCCGTGGCTGGTGTATTCGCAATTGCAAACGTCGGTCATCACCAGCAACTTCGGAACTTCGCGCTTGAGGGCCCGCACGGCCTGCTGCACGATGCCATCGTCGGCGAAAGCGCCCGAAGCTAGCTCGTCCTTCGTTTCCGGAATCCCAAATAGAATCACGCCGCCGATTCCGAGCTCGTGCGCTTCGGCGCATTCTTTGACCAGCCGGTCCACCGAAAGCTGCGCATGCCCCGGCATGGAGCTGATCTCGCGGCGCACACCTTCGCCCGGACAGATGAACAGCGGCAGGATGAAATCGCCGGGATCGAGCACCGTCTCGCGCACCAGATTCCGCAGCGCCTCGCTCGCGCGCAGGCGCCGCATGCGGTGAATCGGAAAGGCCACCGCTTCAGCCTTCCTGGATGGTGACGGACTTCACCTGGTCGCCCTGCTTCACCTTGTTGACCACGTCCTGACCGCTGGTCACTTGGCCGAAGATGGTATGCTTGCCGTCCAGCCAATCGGTGGCGATGTGCGTGATGAAAAATTGGCTGCCATTGGTGCCAGGACCGGCGTTGGCCATGGACAGTGAACCGATCTTGTGGCGATGCGGATTGTTCTTGGTCTCGTCCTCGAACTTGTAGCCGGGACCGCCGCGGCCGCTGGCCGTCGGATCGCCGCCTTGAATCATGAAGTCGTTGATGACGCGATGAAACACCGTGCCGTCATAGAAGCCTTCCTTAGCCAGGAATACAAAATTGTTGACGGTCTTCGGCGCGTCTTTTGCGAAGAGCTCGCAAATGATTTTTCCTTTCGAGGTATCGAGAGTCGCCGTGTACTTGCCGGCCGGATCAATCGCCATCGCGGGCGGTGCTGAATATTGCTTGGACATAGTTTCAGTGTAACCGGGGACCGCTCCCTCACGGTCGCGGTTCTGTCAGAGGCGCAGGTCGCGGCCGGACATTTCCTTGGGCTGATTTTCGTCCAGGAAGCTGAGCACGGTCGGCGAGATGTCTTGCAACGCGCCTCCGGAGCGCAACCGGGCGCCCGTTTCGTTCACCAAAATGAATGGCACCGGATTGGTGGTGTGGTAAGTGTGCGGACCTTTGGTGACTGGGTCGATCATCATCTCGGCGTTGCCGTGATCGGCCGTGATGATCCACGAGCCACCGGAGCGGCGCAGAGCGGCGTAGATCTCACCTAGGCCAGCATCGACGGCCTCCACCGCTAGCACGGTGGGAGCCATTTTTCCCGAATGGCCAACCATGTCGGCATTCGCGTAGTTCATCACGATGACGTCGAAGCTGCGCTGATCGATGGCCTTGACCACTACTTCGGTGATTCCGGCCGCGCTCATTTCGGGCTTCAGATCGTAGGTCGCAACCTTCGGCGAGGCGATCAGTTCGCGGCTCTCCCCGTCATAAGGTTTTTCGTTGCCGCCATTAAAGAAGTAAGTCACGTGTGCATACTTCTCGGTTTCGGCGACGCGCAGGTTTTTCCAGTTTAGCCGCGCCATCACGTCCGCCAGGATGTTGTTGGGATGCTCGCGCGGAAGCACGAAAGGAACGGAAAAGCTCTTGTCGTACTCGGTCATGGTGGTGAAGTGCAGGTTCTTGGGCGCCAGAGACCGCGATGGTTTTTCGAGCGTGGGGTCGGTGAGCGCCATGGTCATCTCGCGGCCGCGATCGGCGCGATAGTTGAAGAAGATGCAGGCGTCGTCGTCGCGGATGAGGCCCACCGGCTGCTTGCTGCTATCGACGATGGTCACCGGCTCGATGAACTCGTCGGTAACGCCATGCTCGTAGGATTTCTTCGCCGCGGCCACGGGGTCATCGGAGGCGACGCCGTTGCCCAGCACCATTGCGCCAAATGCGCGCTCGATGCGATCCCAACGTTTGTCGCGATCCATGGCATAGTAGCGGCCCGAGACGGTCGCGATTTTGCCAACTCCGATTTGGCGAAGCTCCTTTTGTACTTGTTCGAGAAAACCCGCGCCGCTCTCCGGAGGCGTATCGCGCCCATCCATAAAGCAGTGCACGAAAACCTGCTCCACTTGCTGCTGCTTGGCCATCTTCAGCAGCGCGTAGAGGTGAGTGAGCAGCGAATGCACGCCTCCGTCACTACAGAGGCCCATCAGATGCAGGCGATGGGTACGAGCGTGCAGCATGGAATCCAGCAGAACCGGATTCTTGAAGAACTCGCCGGAGGCGATCATCTTATCGAGGCGCGTCACATCCATATAAATGATGCGGCCGGCGCCGATGTTCAAATGGCCCACTTCGCTGTTGCCCATTTGTCCCTCCGGTAGCCCAACAGAAGGCCCCGAGGTGCGCACCAGCGTGTTCGGATATTCGCGCAGAAGCGCGTCGTAGGTAGGCTTTCGCGCGGCGGCGATCGCATTGCCCTCCGTGGCGGCGGAATAACCCCAACCGTCCAGGATGGTGAGGACGAGCGGCTTTCTTTGGCCGAGCATTATTGGTGGAATGCCTTTCGGCCGGCGAACTTGGCGGCGTCGCCCAGCTCTTCCTCGATGCGCAGAAGCTGGTTGTATTTGGCGATGCGATCGGTGCGGCTGGCGGATCCGGTCTTGATCTGACCGGCGCGAGTTCCCACCGCGAGATCTGCGATGAAGGCGTCCTCGGTTTCACCCGACCGGTGCGACACGATGTTGGTGTAGTTCGCGGCTGCGGCCATCTGCATCGCGTCCATTGTTTCGGTGAGAGTGCCGATCTGGTTCACCTTGATCAGAATCGAGTTCGCAATTCCTTTTTCGATGCCTTGCGCCAGACGCTCCGTGTTGGTGACGAACAGATCGTCGCCCACGAGCTGGATCTTCGAGCCGAGCACTTCTGTCATGGTCTTCCAACCGTCCCAATCGTCTTCAGCCATGCCGTCTTCAATGGAAACGATCGGATACTGCTCCACCCACTTAGACCAAAACTTCACCATTTGATCGGAGCTCCGCTGGCTCTTGTCGGATTTCTTGAAAACATACTTGCCGCTCTCCTTGTCGTAGAACTCGCTGGCCGCGGGATCGAGCGCGATGCCGATTTGGGTGCCGGGCTTGTAGCCGGCCTTGGTGATGGCTTCGAGCACGACGTCGAGCGCTTCCTCATTGGACTTGAGGTTCGGCGCAAATCCGCCTTCATCGCCCACCGAAGTGGAGTATCCGCGCTTTTTCAGAACGCCCTTCAGTGTGTGGAACACTTCGGCGCCCATGCGGAGCGCCTCGGAAAATTTCGTCGCGCCATAAGGAGCAATCATGAACTCCTGCGGGTCCACCGAATTGTCGGCGTGCGCGCCGCCGTTGAGAATGTTCATCAGCGGAACGGGCAGCAGGTTCGCGCCGACTCCGCCCAAATAGCGATACAACGGCGTCATCTCGGATTGCGCGGCAGCACGGGCGGTCGCCATGGAGACCGCCAGGATCGCGTTGGCGCCCAGCTTGGCTTTGTTCGGAGTGCCGTCGAGGGCGATCATCGTGTGATCGATCGCGCTTTGTTGGTCAGCTTGCATGCCCACGATGGCGGGAGCAATTTTCTTCAAGATGTTTGTGACGGCCTTGCGGGTGCCTTTGCCGAGGTAACGCTTGGGGTCGTTATCGCGCAGCTCGACTGCCTCGTGTTCACCAGTGGAGGCGCCAGAAGGCACGGCCGCGCGGCCGAGGGTTCCATCGGCGAGGAGCACATCGGCTTCAACGGTCGGATTGCCCCGCGAGTCGAGGATCTCGCGGCCTGTAACCTTCACAATTTCCATCTATTCATTCTAAGGGGGCTATCGGCAGAATTGTCCAACTTGCGTGGGAGGTGGGAGGTGGGAGGTGGGAGGTGGGTGGTGGGAGGTGGGGAGTGTTGTGCGGCGAGCGGCGAAATTTTTCGGGCCGCCGGCCGGGTGGCGCAAGTGGCCTACTTTTGTGTTTGGTCGTGTTTTTTTGCTTCCTCTTCAGACGGGCGCTGGTCGCAGGGATGGAACGGGAGGGGAGGGAGCGCGGATCAGCTTCAAGAACAGAGTACAAGATAGCTGGATACACGGGTGGGTGGCGACAGCGTAAGTATCTGATTCGGATGAAGAATCGGGTTAGCCGAGTTGGTTATCGAGGGACATGCCGACGTCCCGATGGATTAGTCATGCGCACCAGCGGGGAACGGTGAGCACATAGCCGTGCCCCCTCGAGCTCTTGATTTCGATGCCTCGCCCCGGATCGAGGCATAGTTTGCGCCTGATGTTCGAGATGTGGGTATCGATGCTACGATCAAACGGCTGGAGCGGGCGTCCGAGCGCCTGATAAGTCAGAGTTTCCCGGCTCTGAACTCGCCCGGCGGATCGGGCGAGAGCCTCAAGCGCCATGAACTCGGCGGTGGTCAGCCGCACGGGCACTCC
This sequence comes from Bryobacterales bacterium, assembly GCA_003166865.1. GTDB lineage: Bacteria > Acidobacteriota > Terriglobia > Bryobacterales > Bryobacteraceae > Palsa-89. The sequence goes on along the minus strand of PMUP01000030.1, from coordinate 49,539 downwards.
TTCGAACGTGGCCGACATCATCCCGGGGTAAATCGCAGCGGCGAAGACAAGCGAGAGCGGCTGCTCCGTTCGACGCGTGCGCGGGTTGAAAATTCTCCCTTGCCAGGAGCTCAACCAACGTGCCTCGGAGGCGAGCATCTTCATCCACGATGAGGATTCGGCCGGCGGTCATATCTGAAAGAATTCGGCGCGGGGCATTGCACACGGCTCCAGGCGCTCTTAGCGGTGCATCTCAGCGCTGTTTGTTTTCGGCTGGAAACCTTGTATCGATCGGCTTATTCGGGTTGGCGCGGATCTGGAGGTCGGCGCAATGATGGTAGGTGTAGCCGCCGTCTTTATTCCAGCCATGGGCCGCCATGAATTCGATCACCTGCAAGGTGCATTTCTCGCAGCTGATGTTCGGAATCTCGACATCGACTTCCTGTTCCTTCTCGAAAGGCGCGACGTGCATGAACAAGCCGTCGGCAAGAACTGGCGGTGACGGCGGATAGTGAACGGCTCCCGAAACAGACCGTGGACGGCCGTCGGTCCCCGGCCCGCTCGTGGCTTCGGGATCCGGAGGGAGTTCGTTGCGCGAATTCACGGCCAGGGCCACGCGGTAAAAGCCAGGATGAAAAGCCATTTCCCGGATTCGGATGTGAAGCATTTCACCGCCCTGGATTTTCGTAATCGCGCCGGTGGATTTGCCGGGGTCAGTTAACGTTCCTCCGCACGGAGCCGACCACTGTGGATCGCCAAGCTCCTCCGATTCCTGAAGCCAGGATGCGGGCTCGAGCAGTCTGAAATGCGCGACGCCGCGCGGCGCCAGCGCGAACAGCAGGCAGCCCCCAAGCAGAATGGTCAGGGTTCTCATTTGATCTCTCCCACTAGTAACCTGCTTGAATCCGCTGGAGGCTGTTCAGAAGCGCTGCATCGACACGCGCCGCGAGATGAGTCATGAGTTGGTAGCCAGCCCCCATAGCTAGCCAACTGACGCAAGTTGCCGCGAGGGTAACCTGTGAAACCGGCGCCCGCAGCAGAGCGGAAACGAGTCCGGCCAGCGAAAAACAAACCACAACGATGCCGACACGCGCGACCTTCGGATTGACGAATAGCTGAATTGCCCGAAAGAAGAGTGCGTTGACGAGTCCATAGAAAAGAAAGGTTGTGTGGAGACCCGCTGCGGCACACGACGCCATGAGGATGGTGAAGATTACCGCGAGCAGGAAAGCTGCTTTTTGAAACTGGCGGCTTTTGAAAAGATTTTCAAGCGAAGTCACGCCCAGATAGGCAGCCACGGACGCCAAGATGTCGAGCGCTTCAATTACCGTATGCCTGCTCGCGAGCACGTTCATGATTGGCGTGCCAAAGCCGAACGCCAGACCGGTCTGCATTGCCAGAATCGCCGCTAAAAGAGAGCTCGCCAGGAGCACGGTGGAAAGCGTGTATGCGAAAACCCGAAGTCTTCGCCGTTCGTGCCGGTAAACCCAGGCAAAGCCTTGGGCGATCTGGCCGGGATCGCCAAAGTTAGCCAGCACCGCTCGCTCGATCTCGTCTTCGTCCCGGCCAGCCGCGCGCGCTGCGACAGCGAAATCCTCGATGTGGGAGCGAAGCTCGCGTTGAATCTCACGCCGTCGTTTCGCCGATGGAATCCGCGAGCGGTTCACGATCCTGTCGATCAGTTCATCCGCCGCGTGCACTTACTTGCTCTCCAGTATCGCCGTGATCGCACCGGTCAAATGCTGCCACTGCTTTTCATACGCGGCGGCGGCTTTCCTGCCTTTGGGGGTCAGCGAGTAATACTTGCGTTCCCTGCCGTTTTCGGCCGTGCGCCATTGGGACTTGATCTCACCCCTTTTCTCAAGTTGATGCAGCGCGGGGTAAAGAGTGCCCTCCTTGAATTCGAAAGCATTGGCACTGCGGCGCGAGGCTTCCTGAAGAATTTCATATCCGTACATTTCACCCCGCGACAGCAGATGAAGCAAGAGTAAACTGATGCTGCCCTTTAGGAACTGCCGGTCGATCTCCATGACCTTGTTTGCCAAGCCTTGGATAACAAAGTATCATCGAAGAGCCACTCTGTCAATCCGGGCGGCGGCCGAGGGAGCAGAGTGCAGGAGGTTGACCCGCATGCGATTCAAGAGCCTGATCGTGTTGTCCGGCGCATCGTTTGTCTTCGCTGCGACCGGCTCGCCCCAGCAGAGTACCCCAGGCATATCGGGCCTGGATGCCATCGCCGCGCGGCAGGCGAGCCTGGATATGTCCTCCATCACGTTCCGCTCGATGGGCGATGCCATGAAGGCGGGACGCGAGGCAAAGAGTCAAGGCTATCCGGCGGCTGCCCTTGCCAAATGGGCCAAGGCTCTTCCGCGAATGTTTCCGCCTGGCACCGGCGAGGGTGAGACGTCTGCGGATTCGCAGGCGCTCCCCGCAATCTGGCGAGACCGCCCCGGCTTCGATCGGGCTGCGGCCAATTATGCGTCCGCGACAGCCCGGCTGGCTGCGCTGGCTGCGGCCAACGACACAGCGGGATTCACAAAACAACTCGAGGAGGTTGACCAGGCATGCGCCGTATGTCATGCCTTCTATAAGGCAGGAGACCAGGGCGCGCCCAAGAAATAGGCATCGGCAGCTTCCCGGCGATCTCGCGGTTGCTCATGCCTTGGGCTATCCCGTGGTGCTGTCGATCATGCTACTGCGGGGGAACGCGGATTGCAGACCTCGAGCGGCGGAGCTGCCGATGGGTCAGCGTTCGAATCCCACGTCGTCACCCGTCTTTGTAGTTACTGAGAAGAGAGATGAGGTATCGCTGAGCAACATACTCGTTGCGGATTGCCTTCCAGTCACCAAAAGCGGTTTTGGATTGATTAACTTTGGATGACGCCTTGATCCTATCCCACCTAGTCGCATTGCTGTAATCTGCAAGATGGCGTTGAAACTGAAGCTCCCTGAATGCCCTAGCAACCGAGCGCAACTTGGCCACCACCTGCGGAGGGACTGATGGATCATCATATGTGGCGTTTTCCGCCCGCGTTGATGCCTCCTTCATGGTCTTGTGTTCGAATGCCCGCGCAAGATAATCGCGCGTATCCAATCGGCTCCAATTGGCGGAAGCGTCCTGTATCAGTAGGTGAAAAAGAGCGTAGTAGGCTGTGGAAACAGATCTTCGAAGACTTGCTTGGGTCGGGGTTTTGGGCTCCTTATTGAGGAGAAGGAACGCCTGCTTCAGAAGATCTTCAGCAAACGCCATCGATTACATCCAGCCTGGATTACGGAAGTGCGCCTGATCAGAGGTGAAGTTAAAGTAAGGCTGGAGTCCCCAGCGATTGTAAGGTTGAAGTTGATCAAATAGCGCCGTTGCCACTTTTCCGGTTACGTGCGCCAAGCGGGATTGGTGGCTGGCGTAGGGGGTCAGCAGGATGCCGAAGAATATTGATGGTTCTCCGCCCGAATCAGATCCTAGAGTGAACCGGACCTCTCGGACTTCACGGGGATCAAGTTCTTCAGCGGCCTGGTCTACCGCATCCCTGAGCTCGGCCTGATTGACGTTTCCGGCTGGAGTGCGCACTACCCTATTATCTCCCTATGCGAAGACGGGCGGCTGTTCCTTGGCCTTATTTCGTCGCGTGTCTGGAGCGCCGTTTCGGTCCTATTTCTTTTTCCCGGCGGCCGCGTCTTTGATGGCCTTCATGTGCGGGAGGTCGCGATCTTCCTCGTGACACGCCGCCTCGGTAAGTTGGAACTTTTCGCGCTTCATTGGAAAGGCCATTGTCCACGGCCGCGTGTACACCACCGGATCGGTGATGGTCGCCTCATAGTTGATAGCGTCGGGACTCGCCGGAGTGAATCGTTCCACCACGTGTTCGGCGTAGCTCACAATTTCGCCGCCTTCACCCAGCCAGGTCTTGCCGTTGAGGCTGGTCGTGTCGACAACCAGCGTGTCGCCCTCCCAATGTCCCAGCGAATCGCCCTCCCACAATCGAATGTTGTCCGGCAGGTGGGCACGCCCCGCTTTCTCCTGATCGACGAGCGGGATTATGCGCCAGGACATGCGTTCGAACAGAAAGACGATGTAATCGGAGGTTTGAATGAGTTCAATTCCCTGCGGGATGTACATCGATCGAGGGACGCCCTGGGGGAAACAGTGAGCCGTCGGATCGTCGTAACCGCGCTCGCTCAAATTCCGGCTGGCGTGCTCGTCCACGGCCCAGGGCTGCGTCGGAAGTTTCCCGTCCGGTGGATCGATGATCAGGGCTTGTCCGGCCGGCGCGCCCGGTCTTTCCAATGCCTGGTTCGCGCCCTCGGCCTTGGATTCATAGAAGCCCTGCAGGTCTGGCTTGTCGCCATTCGTCCGCCGAAGGTTCGCCACAACTCGCGGCGGAGTGGCGGGCACATGCGAAGAGGCGGCCATGGCCACCGGGGGCGCTGTTCCGCTACCCGGATACCAGGTTCGCTCCTCACGCGTGAACGCGCCGTTCGCCTCTTCGACTTCGGATTGACAGGAGTACTCGAACAGTCTGTCCCGATCCGTTCGGCGCTGCAAGGCAATGTTGATGGTCCAAGGCTTAGTGAAAACCTTGGAATCCTCGATGGTGGCTTGGTACTGAATGCTGTCGCGGCCGGTCATGCGGTATCGCTCCACCACGTGGAGCGCGTCGCTGTGAAAGTCCCCCGCCATATCGAACCAGGTTTTGTCATTGATGTTGCCGACGTCCACAACCAGGGTGTCGCCGTCCCAATGGCCGCGTGAATCGCCCATCCAGGAATCGGCGTCAGTGGGGTGAGGAGAGCCGTCGGTGTAGATCAGGCGGTAGTCCAGTTCCCATTCAAAGGCCATCGCGATAGCTTTCGGCGTCTGGAAAATCTGAAACGGAAAGTCCAGATACATGATTCGAGGGACGCCCGGCAAGAAGCATTTCGAGAGCGGATCGGCCGTCTGCCGATTCTGATAATTCTCGGCTTTCTGCTTGGCGGCCCACGGCTGATATGGGATTTCGTTTCCGCCGATCACCGAACGGCCGGCCAGCATGTTGAGGCTTGCGGCGTGATCCTGAAGATCGGCTGCCGCGGTGCTGGACGCCTGCCAGATGCCTTCGAGGTCTGGCTTGCCGTCGGCCGTGCGCGGCAAAGTCTGTTGCTGGGGAGCAGGCGTGCTCTGCGGAGCCGCGATTAACGCGGTCGACAGAATTGCAGTGATCGTGGCGATACGGTGCGTGTGCATGCGAGGCTATCTCCGGGTTGCGTTGCGCGAAAATTCCTGGAATCGGTGTCCACTACCCGGTGGATGCACTACGTAGAGCAGTATAGCAACCAGCCAGCGCGATTTTCACGTTTAGGTCAGCGGCCATTAGCCGAATCAGATGCCGGCGTACCAGGCGTAACCGCCTTCCGGCGACGAGGAGCCCAAGCCCTGGCCGAACCGTTTCAGATCGTCGGTTACCGTCAGGCGCGTGATGTATTTCACGTTCTTGTAGCCCAGTTGGCGTGGAACACGCATGCGCAGAGGGCCGCCGTGGCCCACCGGAAGCTCACCGCCATTCATGCTGTGGGCGATGAGGGTCTGCGGATGCATGGCATCGGCCATATCGAGGCTGTCCCACCAGTCTTGCTGTATCGAGAAGTAGACAACATATTTGGCTTGCGGCAGAATCCCCACCACGTCCAAGACGTGGGAGAGTGGCACGCCGGTCCATTCCGCAATATAAGACCAGCCTTCTTCGCAGGCCAGGTGAGTGATCTGGCTGCGGGAAGGATGGCTCTTGAGATCGGCAATCGAAAATGATGCTGGGCGGGCGACCATGCCGTCCACCGCGAGCCTCCAGTCAGCGAAGCCTCCTTCCTGAAGGCGCTTGAACGTGCCGCCTAATGGAGCGACTTCGTTCGCGAACGGAGGGTTCGAAATCTGGCTGGGAGAAAACTCGCGGGCCATCGAGTGGCTGGTGAGTACGCGCTGCGCTGCATAGGTCAGCGTTTCGCCCACGCCATAGAGACCGCCAGCATCCGGCGGGATCAGTCCGTAACGCTTCGCAAGACCGCCTGCGACGGCCAGGCCCGATGCGCCCGCCGCTGCCGTGATCCCGGTGGTAATGAGTTTGCGGCGTGAAAGAGGGTTCATGCGCGCTCCTTATCTGTACTATATCGGCCCGTGATCATCGCGCGCATGCGGTTCCTTAGCCCGGCGAGGCAAATCATCATGATGTGAACCAACAGAAAAAGGACCAGGGCCACCGAGACGAAGAAATGAATGGTGCGCGCGGATTGCTGGCCGCCCAGCGCGCTGACGGCGGTGGGAAACACGGACGCGATGGCGGGCGACATCGCCAGGCCCGTCCAGATGACCAAGGGGAACAGAACGAAGATCACCAACAGGTAGGTGAGCCGCTGAAGCAGGTTATACGACCAGGCTTCTTCATCACCCGGCGGCTTGAAGCGCAAATGGTTCGCGATTGTAGTTGAGAAGGTCCGCCACGAAAGATCGGCCCGATCTGGGAGCAAGTTTTTCCGCAAATGTCCGCTAAAGAAACTGGAGATTATGTACAGTAAGCCGGTGAGTACGACGACCCAGGCAGATTGAAAGTGGAGATAGCGGCTCCAGCCGTTCTGGTCCGGCAGCACGTAGCCGTAGCCGGTGGGCACGGATGACCTGGAGGCGGGGATCGGAATTTTGAAGAGGGCCGGAGTGTTTATGTTGCCCGCTTCACCCCAATAAAAGCGCGGGTGAGAGATGAGGATTTCGACTCCAGTGACGAGCAGGGCAAGAAAGCTCAGGGTGGCAATCCAATGAGTGACGCGGACGAGGGCAGAGTGCCGCGAAGGTACCGTCCTGGCTGGGACGGCTGCGTCGGAAGTTGCGACCCAAGCAGCATCGCTCACACGCGAATGCTAGCAGGTGGTGCGCACGTTGCGCAAGCCGGGCGGGAGGTGGGTTGTGGGAGCGCTGGCCAACGTCTGATTTTCACCGTAACCATGGGAGATAACGCCAGCGTGTCCGGCTCCGGTACATCGCATAATCCTGCGGAAACTTCTGGGCGAGTTCACGTTCTTCGGAAGCGATCCGCAACTCCGACCCAGCCAGGTACAGCAGCACCGGCGGGATCAATTTGATGCCATCCGAAATGAGGAAGCCGGTGGCCAGCAGCATCGCGAGGAAAGCCAGATAGATCGGGTTGCGCAGCCACCAGTAGGCGCCTCCGGTGACCAATGTATCGCCGTGAGCATTCCGGGGTACGGATCGAAGCGCCCATACAAATAGAGCCGCGCCGAGTGGTGCAAGCACGAGCGCACCGGCCAATTCAAACATCCGAGGGTGTAGCGGTCCACTGCCCATGGACCTGGTAACCGCGAATGCCGCGAGGGCCTGCAGCAGACTGCCGAGGAGCACCGGCGCTGTGATCGCCGTCGTCGCGGCGGTCTGCCTGCGTAGCCGCGGCAATGCGCCCGCCACGGCGCCCATGGCGAATACCAACCAAGCCGCGAGATAGACGCAATACGCCGCAATCTTCAACGTGTGGATGGCAGCCCTTCGATGATTTGCCTGGAGATCGCAACCGCTTCCTTTAGCGGGAGCGGGAAGCGAGCGATACGATCCGGATCGCGCAGGAGCGGCATACGCTGATTCAGCTAAGTGTAGCCGATCGGGAAGCGGATAGCGCCTGATTTACGGAGCATGGTTTACGGCGCACTCGCCAGGCCAGGCGACTCGCGATGGTGGGCTTCGTGAGAAAGCATGTAGCACAGCATTTCCAGGCCAACCGGCCAAGGCCGCGCCCAGCCGTCTCTGAGAAACTTCGCGACGCGGCCCCCAGCACCGCCGAGCGCCTCAGCGAGCATCTCCGCGCAGCGAGCGGCGCTCTCGGCCAATCCCGCACGGGCTTGCCGAGGCGTGCAGTCCGCGCGGTTGAATTGTGCTGGAACCTTCAGGTGCGGAGCTGTAAGCCTGACCCGCTTGGAGCGGACATTGTGTCGGCCGAGCCGGCAAGTACCCGAGCTCTGCGTTCTTAGAACGGCGGCCGCATCATCCACTTGCCTGAATCCTTGTCCTTATAAAAATAGCCCATGGATATGTTGTTGTACATCCCGGCGCCGATATTCGCTGACGCGACCATCACGGTGAAAGTGCATCGGAAACCCTGCTCAGCCGGTTTGTCGCAAGCCTCCTTCTTGAAAAAGGTGATCTTGATTGGCTCGCTGTTGACTACGCCCGGCGGGTGGTTCATGGCATACTCCATCGCGTCTTTCATCTGTGCTTCGGATGGTTCGGAGCCCGCTCCGCCACAGCCGGCGAGCCCAAACACCAAAACAGTACACAAGACACAGCAGTCAACACGCAAGTGCATCGTTAGTCGCCCCTTTTCTCGTACGTTCCTAGGTATGAATGAGCCGTCGAGGCGAAAACTTGCAACTAAGTTTTGCAAGTAATGTTCTCCAGCCGAACGTAGCTCACTTCCATTCCGAGCTCCATGCCGGTAGCCAGCATGGCCGCTCGCGTTTGGGCATCGGGCAGGGTCATGCGCAGCGTCATCAACGTTCCGGCGCCATCCGCATCGAAACGCGTTTCCACGTGATTATCCGGCGTCGGGTCGGGCAGGTACATCCGTTCCACATGTACGATTCTGCCGAAAGGCTCGAGTTCCAGATATTCACCGGTCAGATGAAATCCGCCACCTTTGCCGTTCGTCCATTCGTAGCGGATCTTTCCGCCCGTCTGAGCATCGCTGATGCAGACGGGCATGGTCCATCCCTCGGGACCGAGCAACCATTGCTGGATTAATTTCGGCTCGGTGTGCGCGCGGTACACAGCTTCCGGAGGCGCCGCGAAGCGCCTGGTCACCACAATATGTGTATCGCCTTCTGTCTTAAGCGTCAGCTTGCTCATCGCGTTTCCTTTCCTTTCTCTGGTTCCATAGCGGCCAGAACCTGGTCCAGCCGGTCGTAGTTTTTCGTCAGAGCTGTTCGCACCATCGCGAGCCATTGGTCCATGGCTTCGATACCTGCTTCAACCAGGCGGCGAGGGCGCTTGGTCCCGTCGACTCGACGGGCAATGAGTCCCGCCTGCTCGAGCACCTTCAGGTGTTGCGAGATGGCCGGTTGCGTCATTTCGAACGGCTGCGCGAGTTGCATCACCGTGGCTTCTCCTTGGGCAAGGCGTGCAAGAATCGCACGACGCGTGGGGTCGGCCAGGGCAGAGAAGGCGGCATCGAGATTTGACGTCATCTGCATAGTTAGTAGATTATATAAGTAATAAGTTATTGTCAAGCAAGTTCGCGCGGCCACCCAATGTGATATGCTTTGGATGGTTTGGCATGCTTCCCATCACGCCACTGAATCCGCGGGATAAGACCCCTCTTTTCCGTCAGCTCCATGCTCAAATGAAGGGGTTGATTGAGTCGGGTGAATTGTCCAAAGGCAGCCGCTTGCCAGCCACTCGCGAATTGGCTGGTCAGATTGGACTTTACGGGGTGAAATGCGGTTCGATAACATGGACGATGCGGTCCAGAACTTCGATGGGCGTCATCACGGGGAAAGGCATATGAATTCCCTCGAATCCGGGATGCATATGGCACCGGGGCATATGTAGTGGATCGTAAGTTTCCTTTGGGGCATTGAGGTCGATCCGAACGAATCGAAGACCACTAGCTGGAAGAAGCGAGAGATAAAACCGGTACGCAAGCAGAGTGCTTTGTGCGCCGTCGAAACGTAGCGTGACTCCGAACGCGAGTTGTGCGCCTGAACGGAACTGGATGCAGTTCTCGCACGGGTCGCGGAAAATCGTGGGACCAGCGTTAATCTGGGTGTCGCCGTTTCCGAGACTGTGCCGTGACAGGACGTGCACACCGTTTCTGGTACGCCCGCCGTCGGTGGCTCGCTGACGGTAAATGCGAATATCCCTGAAGTACTCATGCGGTGGGGGGAGGCTGATGTTGGCTAGGTCTGCTTCGGTTCTTGCCTCTAAGGCTTTGGCCGCTTCTACCCGATTCCAAGGCCTAACGGGCAAGCTCGCTTCTCCCCAAGAGGATCAGCCATTCTATGAAGTGTGGCTCAGAAGGAAGATCCCTATTTGCAGCTCGTTGAATTACCTCTGCGTCGCTTAGGTCGTAGTACCTTCTTAGCTGAGCCAGACGATCAGCGATCTCTTCGGGGCCCATCGCTGATGGATCGGGTGCGGCCACAAAGATGTTCGATCCCAAGAAGCTACGTATGTTAGGTGCGCTGTCAAGAAACCGGCCGGCTGTCTCCAAGTCGACGCTGAACACGAGAAAACTGCCGGTTTCGAGCCTACTTCGATTGACGTCCAATGAAGCAAATGTGCCCTCGTTCCATCCGTCGAAGCCGTGCATGAGCACTACGGCGTTTTGTATCTTGCGTAGTTGCTCGACCAGGGCGGGCACCGTTTCGTCCCTGACATCTATGACGCCCAGAGATCCTGCATTCTGAACGGCCAGCTCTTCTTGGAGGTCTCGGACCAGTCGTGGCTCGGAGGACGCGTCAACTAACATGCAGAATCCGGTCTCGCCCGGCGGTTGAAGGTCGATCAGCCGAACTATTTCAAATATGGGAGCCGACTTGAAGCTCATTCCGGATCATTCGAGGTTTGCGACAGAACCGTGGCCAATGCGGGATGCACTTCGTATCTAGACTCGGATTGCTCCAGAACCCGCCTGGTGATCAATAGCTCCATGCTTGTTGAATCAGACGGAGCAAAACCATCTCCCCGCAACAGTTTTCTGAGGTCCACCTTTTGGCGCGTACCAAGACCCAGCAGATAGCTGTTACCGAGTTGTTCAATTGCCCGGTCTACGTGGGATGCCTCGATATTATCAGCGTCCTCTAGATATGCGTTCTCTCCCGCATTCCGGGCGAGCGAGATCAGGTCGCGCAGGACGCCACCCGATGCCAGACAAAGTTTCTGCATCAGGTCGAAACGCATCAGTTCATCGGCACCTCTTGCGCGGAGAATGTCAATTAGGAAGGACGATACTCTCGGATCGGCCACGGCAGGTGGCAGGTAATGGACCTCGTCAAAATAGTCCTTGACTTGTCGACCTTGGCCGTAAAGGATCGAGAGCGGGCCAGCAGCCAATACCGAGACCTCAAGCGGCCTAATTGCACGGAAGTCTTGTTCCGCGACGGACCAAAACTGGTCAGCCTTTATCAGACGATCTAGACCGTCAAACACGGCAACGAGTTCGGTTCCCTGGTCTTTCAGAAAACCTGTTAGCTTCGACACCAGCCCCGCCAGGTCCTTTACGTCTCTCCGAAATGCCGGAAAAGGCGGCTTGAGCTTCCCGGGCACGTTGATCGTCTTCCAGTGTCCTGACTCGTCGTAGTCTTCGCGCCGATCGTAGTCGTCGAAATCGGGCTCGGGGAAATCTTCCACCCAAACTTGCTTTTGATGCCCAAAGGCCGCGTTCCTGACTGCGGTGTAAACCTCAGACAGCCCTTCGGGAGGATTGAACTTCGATGCGATTGCCCTCCAGGTATGCATTCCTAGGCTCGCCAGGAGTGCGCCTGAATTCACGGTGCTCAAATCGGTTTCAGCCGACACGTCGATATACAGAGGCGACATACTCTCGTTGCGAGCCAACTCTCGCTCGGCGAGCATTAGCTCCGTGGTTTTGCCGGAGCCGATTCCACCGACCAGAAGTTGCTGGCTACCGAGGGTCAAGTCGGCGCCTGCCGCAAGCTTCTTGAATACAGAACGTCCAGCGTGCTGGCAGATTAGCCCCTCCCCGATGGCAACCTTCGCCGACGCTGTTGGGTTGAATCGCTTCATGAATGCTCTGAAGCGTTGGCGTCGATCGAGAGGCGAGGTTGTGCTTGGCTGCTTCGGCATGAGGCCCTCGTTTGAAGTATACAGCCGAAGCGATGTGCCACCAGGGAGATCGCTCTTGCGATCGAGACTGCGCGTGTCTGAGGCTAGCTGAAACATAGGCGTCGGCTTGGCTATGGGTTATCTATGGCCCGCCACAGGGGGTATTCGATCCGAGCCAGAGGTCCCGTTTTCGGGGAGGTGGGGGGTTGGTCGTGGATGGCCACGCCGGAGACTTGACGCACCCGCCGGCCAACCAATGTGATATGCTTTGGATGGTTTGGCATGCTTCCGATCGCCCCATTGAATCCACGGGATAAGACCCCTCTTTTCCGTCAGCTCCACGCTCAGATGAAGGGGTTGATTGAGTCGGGGGCCGTTTCCAGGGGTAGCCGCTTGCCAGCCACTCGCGAATTGGCTGGCCAGATTGGACTGAACAGGACAACGGTCTCGGCGGCCTACGCGCTGCTCGAGTCCGAGGGCTTGATCACCGGTCATGTAGGGCGGGGAAGCTTCGTATCGGGCGGAACCAATTTCGAGCACGGCAGTGCGGCCAGTTGGAACGGCGCGGCGGCGTACTCGGGCCCCAGCAGCTTTTCGCGCTCGCGTCCTTCCGAGCTGCTGTTCCCGCTGGAGGAGTTTCGCAAGACTTGCGCTGAAGTGATCGCGAGCGATGACGCGGCGTCTATTCTCCAGCTCGGCTCTCCGTCCGGCTATCCGCCGCTGCGGCGCTATCTGCTGGAACAAGCGCGTGCCGAAGGCGTGGCGCGCGAATCGGACGACATCCTGATCACCAGCGGCTGCCAGCAAGCTTTCGACTTGCTGCAACGCACCATCGGTCAAGGGACCCCGGTGCTGATGGAGGACCCAGTGTATCCGGGTGCTCGCAGTGTGTTTGAGCGCGCGGGCGCTCGATTGATCGGCGTTCCAGTGGGCCGTCAAGGGATGGACCTGGAAGTCCTCGAGCGCACCATTGCGCGCGAGCGTCCGCTGCTGCTTTGCGTGACTCCGAATTTTCAGAATCCAACGGGTTCCACCATGCCTCTGGCCGCGCGCAAGAGCCTGCTTCGAATCACGCAGGCCGCGGGCGTGATGGTGATCGAGAACGACATTTACGGCGCGCTGGCTTATGAAGGCGAGCCGATCGCCGCGATCAAGCGGCTGGACGATACCGGTGATACGATTTTGCTGCGCAGCTTTTCGAAGGTGGCTTTTCCGGGGCTGCGCGTGGGATGGGTGATCGCGCCGCGTCCGCTGATTGAAAGGCTGACGGAGACGAAACAGTGGAGCGATCTGCACACCGATCAGCTCTCGCAGGCGGTGCTGCTGCGGTTCGCCGAGTCGGGTCGCTTGGAGCAGCATCGACAGCGCATGCTGGTGGCCGGGCGCGAGCGATTGGAGGCCGCGCTTGAGGCTTGCGCCGCGTATCTCCCTTCCGGCACGAAATTCACGCGTCCGCGCGGAGGGATGAGCTTGTGGGTGGAACTGCCCGGCGCTCTGGATGCCGCGGAATTGTTGCCGCGCGCCGAGCGCGAAGGCGTGACGTATTTGCCGGGAAGATACTTTGCGGTGTCGCGACCGCAGCCGAATGGTCTGCGCATCAGCTTTGCGGGGATGACGCCGGAGGAAATCCGCTCGGGGCTGACGATTTTAGGCCGTATATTTCAAGAAGAATTGGAGCGCGTGCGCGCGCATACGCCGCTGGCCGAAGCCACGGCGCTCGTATAGGAGAGGAGAACGTTATGTTTTTGGATGAAAGCTTTCGCCTGAAGGCTGGGCTGGCCGAGATGCTCAAGGGCGGCGTGATCATGGACGTCACCAACGCCGAACAGGCGGTGATTGCCGAGAAGGCCGGCGCCACCGCTGTGATGGCGCTGGAACGCGTGCCCGCCGACATTCGCAAAGAGGGCGGAGTGGCGCGCATGGCGCCGATCGGGAAAATCCGCGAGATCATGCAGCAGGTCAGCATCCCGGTGATGGCCAAGGCTCGCATCGGTCATTTCATGGAGGCGCGGATCCTGGAAGCCTTGGCGGTGGATTACATCGACGAAAGCGAAGTGCTGACGCCGGCCGACGAAGAGCACCACATCGACAAGCGGGACTTCAAAGTGCCGTTCGTGTGCGGAGCGCGGAATCTGGGCGAAGCTCTGCGCCGGATTGCCGAGGGCGCGGCCATGATCCGCACTAAGGGCGAAGCGGGTTCGGGGAACATCGTGGAGGCGGTGCGCCATATCCGCACCATCGTGAAGGAAATGAAACAGCTCACGGTGCTGGGGCACGAGGAATTGGTGGCCGAATCGAAAAAGCATCAAGCGCCGCTCGAGCTGATTGAATACGTAGCCAAGCACGGCAAGCTGCCGGTTCCCAACTTCTCGGCCGGAGGCATTGCCACGCCCGCCGACGCTGCGTTGGTGATGCAACTGGGCGCCGAGGCGGTGTTCGTCGGCTCGGGGATCTTTAAGTCGTCGGATCCCGAAGCGCGCGCCCGCGCGATCGTGAAGGCGGCCACTTACTTTAACGATCCCGCCAAACTGCTGGAAGCCAGCGAAGAGCTGGGGGCGGCCATGTTTGGAATCGACATCGCGAAGTTGCCGGAGTCGGAGCTGCTGCAAACGCGAGGCTGGTGATGGCCGGTAAGAAGCGCGTGGGAGTGCTCGCGCTGCAAGGGGATTTTCAGGCGCACCAGCGGGCGCTCGAGCGCGCGGGCGCGGAAGCGGTGGAAGTTCGCACCGCCGGCGATCTGGAGGGCGTTCAGGGGCTGATCATTCCGGGCGGCGAAAGCAGCACCATGGTGAAGCTGCTGGAAGAAGAGAAGCTGCTCGATCCTCTGCGCGAGTTCGGCCGGCGGCGGCCGATTTTTGGAACATGCGCGGGCGCGATCCTGCTCGCCACCGATGTTGCCAACTCACCGCAGGTTTCGCTCGGGCTGATGGACATCCAGGTGGAGCGCAATGCCTATGGCCGCCAGCTCGACAGCCGGATCGCCCATCTGAATCCTCAAGGAATGGACGGCGGTCTGGAAGCAGTGTTCATACGCGCTCCGATTATTCGGCGGGTTGGCAGGGACGCCAAGGTGCTTGCGAGTTACGAGGGCGATCCGGTGTTGGTGGAGCAAGGCCGGCATTTGGCCGCGACGTTTCATCCGGAACTCACCGGCGATGCCCGCGTTCACCTTATGTTCCTGGAGAAAATCCCTTAGACGGCTGAGAAGTGCGCGTGCTCCGGTAGACTAATAATCAGTGGCAATTACTCGGGTGTTATTCGTATGCCTCGGCAACGCTTGCCGAAGCCCAATGGCGGAGGCTTTCGCGCGCACGCACGGCTCGGACGTGTTGGAAGCGCAGAGCGCTGGACTTGCGCCAGCGCTGGCTGTGGCCCCGCTCACGCACGTGGTAATGCTCGAAAAAGATATCGACTTAGGCGATTTCTATCCCAAGGAGATGGGCCGGGGCATTGATCGCGTCGGGGGCGGCATGGACGGCGTGGACCTGATCATCAACATGTCTGGTTACGAGCTGCAGTTGAGAAATCCGGTGGCGGTGGAAGAATGGGACGTTCCCGATCCGATCGGCGAGCCGGAAGAAGTCTTCCGCGAGGTGCGCGATGAGATTGAGCGGCGCGTGTTGGTTTTGATTGAGCGGCTGCGGTCGCGCAAGACGGTGGGGTCGGAGACGGTAACGGCTGCCGTGCGGGTTGACAGCCGCAAGCGGCCTACTCGACAATAAGATCGGCCCACCATCCTGCGGATGTGGCGGAATTGGCAGACGCGCATGATTCAGGTTCATGTTCTCGCAAGGGAGTGGAGGTTCAAGTCCTCTCATCCGCACCAACAGAAAAAAAAAGAGTTGCAACGAAAATACCCTCCGTCACTGGAGGGCGTTTTTGAAGCGGGTAGCAAATGTGGTAGCAAATCTTTGGGCCGGGTAGCAGATCGGCGCTCGGATTTGCTACTGGCGGCCTGCCGCTTCGCGTTGCCGGATCACGGTGCGGAACCGTCACCGACCATGTGTTCCGCTCTGGCAATTCGGGACAACGCTTTTACTGGATTCTACTTCAGGTACTTCTTGTCCACATGATGGCTGGTGGGCTTCAGGAGGTACTTTTGGCCATGCACCGGACACTCAATCAGGATGCAGTGCTGAACGCCTAGCGGCAACGGCTCAACCTTTCGGTTCCTTGGCATTTCTTCAAGGGTTTTGCCGGTTGGCAGGATTATCTCCGTTGCGAAGTCGTGCCCGCCGTGAACGCGCTTCGATTCCAAGCCGCATTGCTTTCCCGTGATCAGGTCGTACTCGCCGCAGAAATACCTTTGCGCCATTCTTCAATTCTAGGCAAAATCCGCAGCCCCGGTTCGGGATCGATCCAGGGTCCGAGGTTATCGCCGTGCTGCGCGTCGGGCTAGTCGTCGCCAGAGATCTGGTCAAGTGGATGTTTGGAGATCAGTCCCCAGACTTCCTCGGTATCAGCGCGGGGTTGCTCCGAGCCGCGTGCTCCGGCTTCGATCAGCAGCCGTTTTGTTGTGTTGGCATCCGCCCCAATGACGCGAGATAGGGTGGAAAGCTTACGCCAGTCCCTTGTACCCAACATTCGGTGAAGCAGTTTTTTCCGCACCTCATCAAGTTTAGTTGCATTCCGAGTCTGCAACCAGTGGAGAACAAAGTTCCCAAACATCGTGAGTAGTGAACCGACCACGCCACCTATCAAGCCCTCCGACATCTTCGATCCCTCATATCAGCACCATATACTAAAAAGAACATCCTTGCTGGTTACTAATCTGAGATCACCCTACTGGGCGCTAAGGGATCTCTCCTTCTAATGGTCTGACGTTGGGAGTTGGCTCTTCAAAATGCTGATGAGGATGTCGGCGCAACCATCCACGACGGAGTTTTGATCCTTTCCCTCCGCACGCAGTTCTTGCGCTTCCCCCAAGAGGGCCGCGCGCTGCTTTTCGGATATTGTGAAGGCTACAGGCCTTGCATTATCGTCCTCGCCCTGTATGCGGAGAACAGAGAACGTACTCATCTTGACCCCTACCATCGTGAGGTTCCGAACGTCCTTTTGGAGGCTCTGGACGTTGGCAAGCATCTTCGCAATTCCCACCTGATCGATCTCCTCGGACTTTTCGGCTTTATATAGCGCCTCCATTGTCCCTACGAGTTTTGTGTTTATCTGGGTGCTGGTTTCGATGACCTTTAACAGCGTCTGAGCGCTGTCGGCAACCGTGTCGTCTTTGCTGTCCTTATAGTTCTTAAGCAGCAGCGCCGCGCAGCTATAGTCATCAGAAGCCGCTTCCGCGATTGTGTACATGTTGACGAGCTTGTGGAGTCGCTCTTGGTCGTTCCCGTCTAGGGGCGACTGGATTTTCTGCATTTCCGTTAGAGCGTACCGAATCCATTTGAGTGCTTTGATCTCACCTCTGATGTATGAGTACGGGTTATTAGGTTGCGGCTGCACTTCCGGTATACATACCTGTGCGAAGCATACCTGCGCGATGCCAAGCAAGAAAAGAAAAACCTTAGTCATGATCCTTTTGCCTCCGCTCCCCAGATAGCCCAACCCGGCCTCCGTACATTCTTTCTTCGGCGGTTAGCAGCTCGGACTTGAGGTAGGGTGTAATGCTAGCCTTAGACCCATGCCGCAGTACTTCAGGTACATGAAGCTGTACTGGACCAACCTGGTCCAGAGCAACTACGGGAAAGTGATTGTTGATCCAGTTAAAATCGAGGTGTTCCTTGGCCCGCGCGAATACGACGCACTTGTTGGACCGCGTGTTGTGGCCTCCGGAGCAGCAAGCACTCTTCTTCAGCACCAGCGAATCCGATTTCCTGAAGGACGCACATACCTGGCTTTGATTGCTCGGAGCGAGGAGCAGCCTGGTAAGCGGCAATACTGCGAGGATCACATTGATCGGGTGATCGCCCAGATGTCTGCAATTCTGTCACCGCGTTTATTCGAGATGGAGGTGTGGAGTGGATGGTTGTGCGATCCGACTAAGTTGTTCGGAGATTCGTGGGTCCTGACGGCTAACCCGGTAAAGTTTCGCCCCGAAAACCTGGAAAGTGGTATCGACGCCTTCAGACGCGCCGTGAGCGCCGATCCAGACATCGACGCACGGTTCACATTGATGGCGAAGCTATTTGCTCGCGCAATTGCGACGGAGCCAGGAGAAGAGCGCTTCCTCTGGCTATGGACTGTTCTCGAAGTATTTCCCATGAAGGATACGTCGGACATTGGAGCGATCAGCCAATACCTTTCGCAGTTGACCGGACGGTCAACCACTGAAGTCAAAGCGAAACTTGGCCTTGGTAGTTTATTCGGCGCTCGCTCGGATCTCGTCCACGATGGGAAGTTACCCCATGATCGAGAGAAACTTGGAGCCATCTTGACCAAACTGGAGGCAATCGCCTCCGCCGTGATCCGTTCTCTCGGGGGGTTGCCATACAACGGCTCATTGGAGCAATTCCTCACTTGACTAAAACGATACTGCTGCAAGTCGCGTTCGCACTGATGAATGTAATGCTAGCCGTGCTCCTGGGGCCATAAGCATGGCACGGCAGCCGATAAGTATTTGTTATTCAAGTGTACGAAACGGTGCTTCGGTTTCTTACGTCATTCTTGAGGTTCCCAGTAAAAGTTGAGCTAAAGGATTAGATTAACCGGGTCGAGCCCCGTAAGGATTGTAAATGAGCGCCTCGCGGCGGGGCCAAAATTAAAATGGAGTTGAGCGCTATGGAGGGCGCACCTATGCCACCTGAAGACTGGGATGCCAGATTCCGCGATGCCGCCTTTCTCCAAGAACTTGGTATTGACGATCCTGATTTAACGCGCGACATCGCCGAATGGGTTAGAAACCATCCAAAAGAGATGGCCGAGGTCCAGGCTGATTTTGACCTTCCTGAAATCATTGACAGAGCGAAGCGTGCAGTAAAAGCACACGAAGAGCGCAAGGCACGAGGATTAGATGCCAACGACTGAAGCCAAAAAACTGATCCTCGCCATTGTGCTCCATACCACTGAAGGTGTTTCACTTCACATACGAGGGAACCGTGACACCGGAAGACACTCCCGGTATCAGTCGCCAGATGACTGTGGAAATGTCTCTTGCTGATGCGCGCAAGCTTGCGATTTGATTGGTATAGCGGGCTTGAGGTGTTGTGCGACCAGAAAGCCGCCCGGCTGTGGCTCGCGCAACTCCTGCATCATCCGCTCCAGAGACCAGCGCATTGCTGCCCTGTCCGATTTTTTGCGGATATCCACAATGTGCGGCAGCACCCCCAACAGGATGCTGGCATGATTCCCGGCAAGGGCGAAGTGCCCTCCGACAATGAAGCGATCCCCGCCGCCATTGTGCGAGGTAAGGCCACCATTCCGCGCACTAGCAAAAATGCGTCAACGGGCGTCAAGGTCAGGTCGCTTGCAGGGCGGAAAGGCCGCGGGCTGGGGCAGAGTACTTTACTTGAGCTTGTACTTGTCACCACGCCACCTGAAGCAAATGGACGCAACCGGCACCAGCGCAAATCCATTGCGATGCGAGCCCAGGCGCGTGGAGGATACAATGCCGCAGGGATTCAGGTTTTAGTTCTCGCAAGGGAGTGGAGGTTCAAGTCCTCTCATCCGCACCAGTTGCAAATCAAGACTCTTAGTTGCCAGCGGGCCGCGACTACTCGGCTCTGAGCGCGGTCATTGGTGAGATGGACGCGGCGACGGTGGCTGGAATCAGGGCCGCGACCAGGGAGCAAATGGCGAGAGCGGTCGCAGCTAGTGTCAACGCGAGCGGGTCCCAGAAAGAAACATCGTACAACTGATTTGAGATCAGGCGTCCGGCGCCGATCGCCAAGGGGAGGCCCAGCCCAAGCCCGACTGCCACGCGAACAAAAGCTCCACGCAGTACGTATCGAACCACGTTTGCGCGGTCGGCGCCGAGCGCCATGCGAATCCCGATCTCATTGGTTCGCTGCGCAACCGTGTAGGCGGTCACTCCATAGAGTCCAACAGCAGCTAACAGCAGAGCAACGACCCCAAACAGTTCGGCCAGGCTGGCCACGGCGCGCTCCTGATCAAAGGTCAGCGAGACCTGCTGCTCCATGGTCCTCAAGCTGTTGATCGTCAGGTTGGGATCGAGTCCTGCTAAAATGCGCTTGATCGCCGGCTCAAGCACGCCGGGCGGGACCTCGGTCACCAGCATCATTCCGCCGATGAAATGGGACTGCACTTCCACCCTCTTCATGATCCTGTCTGTATAAGCGGCGTTCTGCGCCAGCGGCACGTAAAACATCGGAAGAGCCGGTCTTCTCATCGCCCAGCTCGCGAACTTCGCGTCCCGCACGATGCCGACAATGCGGAACGTTCCAGCGTTCTGCGGTAGATCCATGCCGAAATGCTGCCCCAGTGGATCTTCGTCGCTCTTGAAAAAGCGTTTGACGAAAGCTTCGTTGACGATTGCCACGGGCGCCGTCGTTTCGTTGTCCGCCATGCTAAAGTTTCGCCCGCGGAGCACTGTCATCCCGAAGTTCTGAAGATAATCGGCGCTGACGCGATCCCAAGAGGCGTCATCCTCTTCGCTCATAGTGGGCGCGGGATGGCCGGACACTAGAATCATCTCGCCCCAGTTGTTAGTCAGCGGGTTGTACAGAGCGAGTCCAGATCCTTTTATGCCCGGGAGCCCGTTCAAGGCTTCCTCTAGCCGGCGATAAAGGGCCTGCAACTTTGGCAGGGAGTAAGTAGCGGGCGGTGCGTTCAACGAAATTACGACGCGCCCTTCCGTCCGGTATCCGAAGCTCTGGTGCTCCAGCTTATTGAGACTGCGCGCCAGCATGGTTGCTCCGGCCACTAAGACCACCGACAAAGCCGCCTGCACGATCAGCAGCGCCTTGCGAGCGAACCCCGAGTGATCCGTGGTGCTGCGGCCTGAACCGCGCAACGCGTCCACCGGATCGGTCCGGGTAGCGAACCAGGCCGGAGCAGCGCCGAAAATGATTCCCGTCAAAAGGGCCACGCCGAAGGCAAACGCCAACACCAGCGGCGACGGAAGCACGCTGATGGGAAGAAAGTGCGAGCTTCGGAATGCCAGAACCAGAAGCAACCGTGCGGCGGCTACTGCAACCACGAGGCCCGCCAGGCCGCCGGCGACTGCCAACAGCACGCTTTCCAGCAGCGCCTGTGCAACGATCTGCCGCCTGCTGGCGCCGACCGCGATTCGTAGAGCGGTTTGTGTTCGACGCGCAACCGCGCGAGCCAGCAGCAGGTTCGCCACATTCGCACAGGCTATCAGCAGGACCATACCGCAGACGACGAGCAAAATCTGGAGGCTGCGGCCATACTCTTCCTTCATCTCCGCGACACCGGCGCCCGCGGGAACCACGTTGATCACTTGCTTGGGAAGCATTTGGATGATGCCCGCCATCCAATTGGCGGGATAGCCCGAGTCATGCTGCATCCACTGCCGCAGGATTCCGGTTAGGCGCGGCGCCATGCCGGCAGTGGAAGCGCCTGGACGGAGGCGGCCGATCATTCGCAACCATGCGGATATGGATTGATGCAGCAGCGCGCTGTCGCCGGCGATCATAGGCTCCTGTTGAACCGGCATCCAGATATCGGGCGGATTGCTCCGCAACGTGTCGCCAAAAAATCCCGGCGGAGTCACGCCGATGATGGTGAACGGATGCCCCTCTACAACGAACGTGGAACCCACCACCGAAGGGTCGGCCCCATAGTCCGTCTGCCAGCTTTGATGGCTG
Organism: Bryobacterales bacterium; assembly: GCA_003166865.1. Classification (GTDB taxonomy): domain Bacteria; phylum Acidobacteriota; class Terriglobia; order Bryobacterales; family Bryobacteraceae; genus Palsa-89. The sequence continues at coordinate 28,014 of PMUP01000030.1, read as the reverse complement.
ATTACTGCCACTGGCGGCGAGGACGGCTGATCGTCGACCGAGGTGAGAAGACGGCCTCCAAACGCCCTCACGCCCAGGGTGGAGAAATAGTTGCCCGTGACATACTCGGACCGCAGAGGTTTGGCCGCCATTGTAGCCCCCTCCCGGCGCACGCTTACCCGGTTGCCGGCCGCCTGAAACGCAGCCACTTCTTCGAATTCCGGTGTCGCTGCTTTCAAGCGCTCATACAGCGGGAAAGAGAACATTCCCCACCGGTCTTGCGGGCCGCCTTCCACGCAACAATCGTCGCCGTCACCGACACGATACAGAAGCGCCGGATCGGAAACGGGTAAAGAGCGTAGCATCACCGCATGGATCAACGTGAAGATTGCGGTGGTGCCGCCGATTCCCAAGGCCAGCGTCAATATGGCGGCGGTAGTAAATACCGGCGAGAGCCGGAACTGTCGCAGGGTATAGCGAAGCGTGCCGGACAGATTCTGCATTCGAGCCCCCTAAAGAAGATACGAGACTTATACGGTGAGGGCCGCAAAAAGTACCGAACTCCGAGCAGCGGATCATGGACTTTTGCGGTTCGGGCGGCCGTTTCGGGGTCCGATTGGACTGGTTACTGTTTAAACCGGTTGGACAAATAGTTTAGAATCGCGTCACGATCCTGGGGTTTGATTTGGGCGCCCCAGCCTGTCATCTTGTTAATCTCGCGGTCCCACTGTGCGCCGGTTAGACGTTGCTGCTGCATTAGGTGCTCATCATGGCAACCGAAGCAAGCGGCCTGATAGCCATCCGGATAGGAGGCTTGTGGCCCCGCCGATTCGGTGACCGCGCTGGATGGAGCTTGGGCCGAGATGGTAAGAGCGACCGGCTGGGCAACATTCCACAAATAGCCAGGGGGATTCCATTCCTGACTAAGCGGCTGCGTTCGTCCGGCCATGTTCGTCGCACGGGACATGAGCGTGTAACTGCCCTCGGCTGGCTTCCAATCATATTGCCAAATTCGCCAGCCGTATTGAGTTTGCCGGCCGATGAGCTTGGCCTGTTTCCAGCTCTGGCCACCATCGGTGGAAACATCGACCTTGCTGACAGGCGAAGTGTTGGACCATGCCGCGCCTCGAACGCGCACCGGCCCTGGCTTGGCCCAACCGGCGGGAGTTGCGATCACGGACTTGACGTTGAGATCGGTGACTGGCACCATCTCGGACGCGTCAACCGCCGTGCCCGGGGGGACTGGGCGCGTGGGATGCCGGTAGGCCGACTTCATCCAGAAGCCCTCGAATTCATGATCGAGCACCTCAATGTGCTGCAACCATTTCACCCACGAAGCGCCCGCCCATCCGGGCGCGATTACCCGCAACGGAAATCCATGCTGGACGGGCAAGCTTTGGCCGTTCATTTCGTAGGCCAGCAAGGTATCGGGATGGAGCGCCTTGGCCGTGGGGATGGTACGTTGAAAATCAGGCATCTTGCCGATTGGGACATCGGCGCCGTCAAACAGAATCTGCTGGGCGGAACTTTTGAGGCCCGTTTTTTTCAAGACGTCCCGAAGGCGCACTCCCGCCCAGCGCGCATTGCCGACCGAGCCGAAGGCCCACTGCGTGCCCGGAACGCGCGGCTGGTAGAAGCTTCTTCCATTGCCTGCGCACTCCAATACGCCAACCAGCTCCACTCGCGGAAGTTTTTTGAGATCGTCCATCGTCAGCGTTATCGGGTGTTCGACTACGCCATCTACCTTCAGACTCCACCCGCTTAGATTTACCGTGGGTGTGTAGGTATGACAGCGGACAAAGAATCGATCGATCGGTGTGATCCAATCGGTAAAGCCGTCCAGCGGCATCTCGAGATCTTCCGGCCGGGGCGACCGGACGATCATTCGCGACGGATCCGCGCGATCGGCTGCTCCCAAAATACTGGAAAGCGCGGCCGCGGCTGCGCCAGCGAACAGCCTCCGGCGGCTGATGGTCATTCTCTCCACTGGAACGCTCTCATTAACGGCGACTATAGACGAATCGAGGCCGCCGCCGCAACCTCCCCGGGTTAGTAATTATTACCGTCGACGCCAGAGCCGTGGAGATGGTTGGAAAAAATACCGTTAGGTAACGTAAATTCTTATTAGCGGCCCCAGCCAAAGTATCTCAAGTTCAAGCACATACGGATGGAACGTTAAGTCTGGACTCCCACTTGCTCTCGTTCCAGCAGCCCAGAATGCGCCTTACCTCGCGGCTCTCTTCTTCCCTCATCTGTAGCGTAGCTGCGGTGTCGTTGATCCTTGCGTATTACCAGACTCGCGCCGATACGCGGAGTCTGCATCACGAGCTGGATCGTGATGCGGTAGTGCTGGCTGAGTCCGTCGCCAAGTCGGCCGAACCTTTGGTGGAAAGCAATTCCTATGGCGAACTCCAAAATCTGCTGGACCGTTTCAAGGATCGTGAGCAGATCGCCGGCATCGCGGTGTACAGCGCGAGCGGTGGGCTCATAGCCATTACCTCCGGGCTCGCCGCGCGCCTGGACCGAGTGCCGCTGCCGATTGTGCAGTCGCTGGGCGATGGCTTAACGCACGCCGCTTTCCTGCAGTTGAGCGGCGATCCCATGCATGTTGTCGCGCTCCCGCTGCGCCACGATCCGAACGTCATCGGAAATCTTTCTATCTTCCATGACACGGCCTATATCGATGCGCAGGCTGCGGCGCTGTGGCGTCGCGCGTTGATCGGCGTGGCCATTCAGACTCTTCTGATTGGCTGCATCACGTTGCTTACCATCCGCTGGGGTCTTGGCCGGCCCCTGGCGCGCATGACGCAGTGGCTTCACGAGCTCCGCACGGGCGCTGCAACCGCGGGCCATAAGATCACCGAACGCGGCGAGTTCGAACCCCTGACCGAGGAAGTGACCCGCCTGGCATCCAGCCTGGTGGCCGCGCGCGCCTCCGCCGAGGAAGAAGCGCGCTTGCGGGAAACGGCGGAATCGAACTGGACCGCTGAACGGCTGCGCGTCTTCGTGCAAAGCCGGCTGGGCGGGGACCGGCTGTTCGCGGTGTCCAATCGCGAACCTTACGAGCACATGCGCCGGCCGGAGGGAATCCAATGCGTGGTGCCCGCCAGCGGTCTAGTGACGGCGCTCGAACCCGTTTTGCGGGCCTGTGCCGGCACCTGGATCGCGCAGGCCACCGGCGATGCGGATCACGAAATGGTGGACAAGATGGGCCGCGTGCGGGTTCCGCCCGACCATCCCCAATACACGCTGCGCCGAGTATGGCTCACCGCGGAGGAGGAACGCGGGTTCTACCTGGGTTTCGCCAACGAGGGCCTTTGGCCGTTGTGCCACATTGCGCATACGCGGCCAACGTTTCGCGCGGATGATTGGGAGGCCTATCAGGCGGTGAATGAAAAGTTCGCCGAAGCAGTGCTGGAGGAAATCGCGGAGGAAGAAAATCCAGTAGTCCTGGTGCAAGACTATCACTTCGCGCTTTTGCCGCGGATCATCAAACAAAGGCGGCCGGATGCGCGGGTTGCGATCTTCTGGCACATTCCGTGGCCCAATTCCGAAGGCTTTGGAATTTGCCCGTGGCAGCGCGAACTGTTGGATGGACTGCTGGGAGCGGATCTGATCGGTTTCCACATTCAGGGTCATTGCAACAATTTCCTCGAGACGGTCGATCGCGCGCTGGAATCGCGAATCGATTGGGAGCGTTTCGCGGTCAGCCGCGAGGGCCATTCTACTTTGGTCCAGCCGTTCCCGATCAGCGTCGCGATGGATCGCGCGGACTCCGCTGCGCCCTATGAGAAATTGCCTCATCTGGAGCGGGCGGCGTTGCTCGAGAACCTGGGCGTCCACGCCACTTTCATGGGCCTAGGCGTGGACCGCATCGACTACACCAAGGGAATTCCCGAGCGCTTTCGGGGCATCGAGTCCTTTCTCGAAAAGTGTCCCGCCTACAAAAACGAATTCACTTTCGTGCAGATTGGTTCGCCCAGCCGCACCGAGATCCCGCGTTATCACGACGTCATGCAGGAGGTGGTGCAGGAAGCCGAGCGGATCAACCGCCGCTTCCAGACCAACGGTTGGAAGCCGATCGTCCTGCTGCCGCGCCAGCACAGCCACGCCGAAATCCTGCCGTATTACCGGACCGCGGACCTGTGCCTGGTGACGTCGCTGCACGATGGCATGAATCTGGTGGCCAAGGAATTCGTCGCGGTGCGCGAGGATGAACAGGGCGTGCTCATCTTGAGCCGCTTCACGGGAGCCAGTCACGAGCTGACCGATGCGCTGGTTGTCAATCCCTACGATACGCAGGAAGTGGCGGATGCCATCCATCGCGCGTTGGAGATGGCTCCTGACGAGCGGCGGGTTCGCATGCAGCGCATGCGGGCGACAGTTCGGGAACGCAATATCTACCGCTGGGCCGGAAGCCTGATCGGCGAGCTGTGCGCTGTCCGGACCACTCACGGCGCGCGGAAGGCGCCGACCCATAGCGCGCCCAAAGCGCCCTCGGTTCACGCCGCCGCCGGCTGGCCGTGATTTCCGAGCCGCGAGTTTCCGTCATGCCCCACTTGTTCGATCACTGGAACCAGGTCAGCCGCCGCTTGCGGTCCGTCCCGAAAATCGCCTTGTTTCTCGATTTCGACGGCACGCTGGCCCGTCTTCGTCCACGGCCGGAGCAAGTGTCGCTGGATGGTTCCGTCAGACAAGCGTTAACCGCGTTGGCCAGAAGTCCACGCTTCCGCGTCTGGGTTATCAGCGGGCGCAGGCAAGCCGACGTCCGTGACAGGATTCGTATTCCTGGTATTCGTTATCTTGGCCTGCACGGGTGGGAAGGACGAGGAGGCGCGCTGGGGGCGGAAACTCTGCGTGGTCTGAAATGCCTTTTGCCTCGGCTCGAGCGCGCTCTCGCGGACGTTCCGGGCCTGTGGATTGAGGTCAAGGAGTATGCGTTCGCGGTTCACTATGCGGGCGTCGCCGAATCCGACAGGGTCCGTGCCCGCTCGATTCTCGACTGCGTCACCGAACCGTGTTCGGAACACTTCCGCATCGAGTGTGGCAAGAACGTGTGGGAAGTTCTGCCGTGGGAGCTGGAAGACAAGGGCGCGGCCGTCAAACAGCAGCTTGCTCTTCTCGGCGGCCGCTCCATTGCGATATACCTGGGCGACGACCAAGTGGACGAGCCGGCCTTCGCCGCTCTGCGAACCGGAGTCACGGTGCGAGTGGGGCCTCCCTGCCGGAGCGAAGCGCGCTACCGGTTGTCCGGGGTCGCCGAGGTGGGGACGTTCCTTCAGCGGCTGAGGGCGGAATTCGCGTGAGCGCCCGTGTTCTCATCCTGTTGAATAAGAGCCTCCAGCTAGGGCTTAGATAACCAGCTAGGGCTTAGATAAATCGTCATACCGGTAAACACCGCCCATCGGCGCGAACAGTCAACCGGGCGGCGGTATAGTAGGCTTGAGTGGCTTCATATACTTCCAGTCGCCGGACGTTCCTGACAACCACCCTAGGAGGCATGGCTGCCCTGTCGCAGCTCAGAGGGCAGGGAACTGCTGGCGCCATCGCGACCACCCCGCTTGCTGACAACCTCTTCCTTCTCACCGGAGCCGGCGCCAACGTGGTCGCGAGAACCGGTTCGGACGGCGTGGTGCTGGTGGATGGAGGCTTAGCCGAACGCGCGACAAATCTGGCGCAGGCGGTGGCCGCGTTGCCTGGAGGCAAGCCCGTTCGGACGCTGTTCAACACACACTGGCATCCGGAGCAGACTGGCTCCAACCTTAGCCTGGGCCGCGCGGGCGCCACGATTATTGCGCACGAAAATACCCGCTTGTGGTTGACCACCGACATCACCCGGCCTGGGGAAACCACGACGTATCGGCCGCTGCCGAAAGAAGCGCTTCCGAATAAGACCTTCTATGACAAGGACGCGCTCACGGTCGACGGTGAGCGCATCGAATACGGCTACATGCTGCAAGCCCACACCGACGGCGATATCTACGTCTTCTTCCCGCAAGCGAACGTGCTCGTGATCGGTGACGTGATTTCCGGGGCCGGTTGGCCCTTTATCGACTGGTGGACCGGAGGCTGGATCAACGGTATCGTGAGCGGTCTCGAGACGCTCCTGAAAGTGGCCAATGACCAAACCCGCGTGGTTGCCGGCCAGGGTCCGGTACTAACCAAGGCCGACCTGGAGACTCAACACAAGATGTTCAGTAACATTTCCCAACGTTTGCGAACCTTTATGTTCGGTGGCAAGAACGTGGACGATGCCATCGCCGCGCAGCCTACCAAGGAATATAATGATCGCATGGGAGACCCTAAAGACTTCATTCGATTGGCCTTCCAGAGCATGTGGGGGCATTTTACGCCCGATGCGTAAACCCCCTATGCGTAAACGACGGATTGGCTTCGTTTTTGCAATTGGCATACTCTGCCTGGGACGCAGCGCCTCCGCGGCGCCCACGTCCGCGTTCGTTGCGCAGGCGGACCGGCACTGGGGCATGCTGAAGACTTATTGCGTGGCTTGCCACAATGCCAAATTGCGAAACGGAGGCATCGCCTTCGATGAACTGGATCCAGCCGGCGTTCCCGAGCACGCGCAGACTTGGGAAAAAGTGGTCCGCAAGTTGCGCGGAGGCATGATGCCGCCTCCCGGTATGCGCCGTCCCGAGCACGCCGAATCGGATGCCTTCGTGGCGTGGATGGAAGGCTATCTGGACGCGGCAGCCGCGCTCAATCCGAACCCGGGCGATGTCGCACTGCATCGCCTCAATCGGAAAGAATACGCCAACGCTGTGTACGATCTGCTCGGCCTCAAACTGGACGCCTCCGAGCTGTTGCCGCAGGACGCTCAGAGCGACGGCTTCGACAACATCGCCGACGTGCTTCAAACCTCGCCCGCGTTTTTCAACCAGTACGTGGCCGCGGCGCGATCGGTAGCAGTGCAGGCGGTGGGCAAGCCCGACCCTCGGCCGGGAAGCCAGACCTATTTCAATCCCAACAAGGGCGCGCAAGCGTTCCATGTCGATGGTCTGCCGCTGGGCACGCGCGGCGGATTCGCAGTGGAACATTTGTTCCCGGCCGATGGCGAGTACGAGATGAACCTGCCGAGCCCGCTGCGTGGAATCTGGTTCATCGGTATCGAACACCAGTCGACGCTTATCGTCACGCTGGACGGCGCCAAGGTCTACCAGACCACCATCGGCGGTCCCGAGGACGAGCGCGCGCTTGACATCGATCAGTCCCCGGCACAGGAAAAAATCATCGCCAGGGTGAAGAACATCCGCTTCAAAGCCAAGGCTGGTCCGCATCAAGTGGCCGTGACGTTTCTGGCGCAAACCCTATCGGAGTCGGATGACAGGCTGATCAGCCAGGGCGACAGCACCGGGTTTGACCGCATGGCGCGAGTGTCGAGTTTCGAGATCCGCGGCCCTTACAACCCCACCGGACTCAGCATCACTCCCAGCCGTCAACGCATCTTTACCTGCTATCCGAAGGCGGCATCGGAAGAGCAAGCCTGTGCCACCAAGATCATTTCGACCGTTGCGCACCGGGCTTATCGACGTCCCGTGTCCGATGATGACATGCGCGGCTTGCTCGCGTTTTATGAAGCCGGCCGTAAGCGGGGAGATTTCGATGAGGGCATTCGCAGCGCTCTGACGCGCATTCTCGCCAGTCCCTATTTCCTGTATCGCCTGACCGCGACGGACCCAGAGAACAAGATCGCCGAAGCCACTTACCGGGTCCGTGATGTCGATCTGGCTTCGCGGCTGTCGTTCTTTCTGTGGTCGAGCGTGCCCGATGACGAATTGCTGAAGACGGCTGAAGCGGGGCGGTTGAAAGATCCAGCCGTGCTCGAACGCGAGGTCCGCCGGATGCTCGCCGATCCGCGCGCGCAAACTCTCGCCACCAATTTCGCGTACCAGTGGCTCCAGTTGGGAGATCTCGACCAGATCGTTCCCGACCCGAAAGTGTTTCCAGCCGCCGATGCCCGCGACGAAATGGTGCGCGAGGTTGAGCTATTCGTCGAAAGCGTGTTCCGCGAGGACCGCAACGTGGTGGACCTCATGACAGCCGACTACACCTACCTTAACGAACGTCTGGCGGTTCACTACGGCATACGCGACGTGAAGGGCGACAGCTTCCGCCGAGTGCAACTGGCCGATCCGATGCGTCGCGGCCTGCTCGGCAAAGGCGCGGTGTTGATGGTCTCGTCCTATCCCGACCGGACTTCTCCCGTGCGCCGGGGCGCCTGGATTCTCGAAAACATTACGGGCACGCCGCCGGTGCCTCCTCCGCCGGACGTATCGGCGCTCCTCAAGGACAACAAGGTCGGCGATAAAGTATTCAAGACCGTGCGCGAACGGATGGCGGAGCATCGCAGCAAGGCGAGCTGCAATCAGTGCCACGGCATCATGGATCCAATCGGATTCTCTTTGGAGAATTTCGACGCGGTCGGGCGCTGGCGGACTGTGGAGATGTTTGCCGGAACCGCGATCGATCCAACGGGCAGCCTCCCGGATGGAACGAAGTTGGCCGGTCCCGGCGATCTGCGCGCCGCGCTGCTGCGGAACCCGGAGCAGTTTGTTCAGACTCTGACCGAAAAGCTCATGACGTACGGCCTCGGCCGCAGGTTGGAATATTACGACATGCCGACGGTTCGGAGAATCTTACACACGGCGGCTGCCGAGAAGTATCGATTTTCTTCGCTGGTGATGGGAATCGTCTCGAGCGATGCGTTCCGCCTCAAGAAAGTAACCGACGGCGACAAACCTGCCGTGCCCGTTCAGACTGCGGCGCTAAAATAGAGGAGAGAGCGAAGCCCATGTTTATCACAAAGAAACATTTATCCCGCAGGGCCGTATTGCAAGGTCTTGGCGTGACCATCGGTCTGCCGTTTCTCGATGCGATGGTGCCGGCCGCGACGGCGCAATCCAAAACGGCGGCCAAGGCGATTCCCCGGATGGGCTTCATCTATGTTCCGCACGGCTCCGTGCTGGACCGCTGGTCCCCGAAGACCACGGGAGCAGCCTTCGAGCTTCCGCAAATTCTGAAGCCGCTGGAGCCGTTCAAGAGCCACCTGACGATCGTGAGCGGGTTGCGAAACAAGGCAGCGGAAAGCCCCGCGCCGCACGCCATCACGTCCGGAACCTGGCTCGGCTGCGTCCATCCAGCCGCCCAGCAGAGCCCGCTCGCGGGAACCAGTACGGATCAGATTGCCGCACAACACATCGGACAGGACACGCCGTTTCCCTCGCTCGAACTTTCCACCGAGGGCGGCACTACTTGCGATCCGACCTTCGGTTGCGGTTATGGCCACACGATTTCGTTCCGCACTCCGACCCAGCCGCTGCCCATGGAATACAATCCGCGCAAGGTGTTTTACCAGCTCTTCGGGCAGGGCGACACCACTGCAGAGCGCGGCGCCATTGTTGGCGAGACCAAGAGCATTCTCGATTCCGTTTTGGGCGACGCCGCATCATTACAGCGTCAGTTGGGCGCGCGCGACCGAGCGATGGTCGGTTCCTATCTCGACTCGCTACGCGAGATCGAGCGCCGCATCCAGACAGTGGAGAAGAGCAACCTCGCAAGCCTGGACGTCCCCGACGCGCCGGTCGGCGTTCCCAACGATTTCAACGAGCACCTCAACTTGATGTTCGATCTGCTGGCCATCTCCTACCAGGCCAATCTGACGCGCGTGTTCACGTTCATGATGGGCAGGGAAGTCAGCATGCGGACGTTCAACAATATCGGCGTTTCCGACGCGTTTCATCCGCTATCGCATCATGGCAACAACCCGGCGAACATCGATCGCCTGTCCAAGGTATTCGCGTATCACACCGAGGTCTTTTCGCGGTTCATCAAAAAGCTGGCTGCGATGCCGGACGGCGACGGTTCCATGCTGGATCATTCGATCATCTTGTACGGCAGCAACATGAGCAACAGCAATCTGCACAATCACGATCCGCTGCCATCCGCCGTGCTCGGCCACGGCTACGGAAAGATCAAGGGCGGCCAGCATGTGCAATTTCCGCAGGACACGCCGCTGGCGAATCTCATGTTGACGCTGCTCGATCGCGGCGGCATTCCGATCGACCATATCGGCGACAGCAATGGCCTGATGACCGAGGTCTAGTCCGGCAATGCCTCGAGCCTGGATCGCCACCATATTGGCCCTTGTCGGTTCGGGCTCGGCCTGGGCCGACGTCAACACGCCGGAAGCCAACGGCACCACGCCGCTGCATTGGGCGGTCTATCAGCAGGATGCCGCGCTAGTGAAGCGTTTGCTCGCGGCCGGCGCGAAGGTGTCGGTGGTCAACCAATTCGGTTCCACTCCGATGCAGGAAGCTGCGCTCACTGGCAATGCCGAAATTATCAAGATGTTGCTGGCCGCGGGAGCCGACGTGGAATCGGCCAATGCCGAAGGACAAACCGCGCTGATGGTGGTGGCGCGAACAGGTAACGTAGCCGCCGCCAAGTTGCTGCTAGTCGCTGGCGCCAAGGTGAATGCGATCGAGAGCTTCGGCGGCCAGTCGGCGCTCATGTGGGCCGCCGCGCAAAGCCAGCCCGCGATGATCCGCCTCTTGATCGAGTACGGCGCCAAGGTAAACGCACGGGGCGCGGTTCGCGACTGGCAGTCTCGCATCACCGCCGAGCCTCGTCCCAAGGACCGGCACATCGGCGGGTTCACTCCCTTGCTGTATGCGGCGCGCGAAGGCTGCGTGGAGTGCGCCAAGGCTCTGATCGAAGGCGGCGCGGACATCAACCTTTACACGCGCGACCGGGAAACGCCGCTGGTGCTCGCTTTGGAGGACCAGCATTTCGACCTGGCCAAGTACCTGATCTCGGCTGGCGTGGATATCGATAAATGGGATTTGTACGGGCGCTCGCCGCTCTATATGGCAGTCGATTTATCAACACTGCCGACAGGCGGCCGTCCCGACACTCCTTCAACCGACAAGACCACGGCGCTCGAGGTGATGCAGATGTTGCTCGACAAGGGCGCGAATCCGAATCTCCAGTTGAAGCTGCGTCCGCCTTATCGCAACGTGGTATTCGATCGGGGAGGCGATCAGGTTCTATCCACCGGCGCCACGGCTCTGCTGCGCGCTTCAAAAGCGGGTGATAATCCCGCCGCCATGCGATTGCTCTTGGAGCATGGTGCACTGGTCGACCTGCCCACGGCCGACGGAATCACGCCGCTGATGATCGCGGCCGGCATGGGGCATGGGAGCAATCCGACGCGCGGGCGTTACCAGACCGATGAAGATGCCGTCGAGGCCCTCAAGATCCTGCTCAAAGCCGGTGCGGATATCAATCGCCGCGCGGCCAATGGACAGACCGCCATGCATGGCGCGGCCCTGAAGGGATGGAACGCGACTATTCGCTTCCTGGCCGAGAACGGCGCCGAGCTCGAACCCAAGGATCGCGATGGCAAGACGCCACTGGATTTCGCGAGCGGCAACTACAAGCCCGCGTTCGGGGGTGGTGTCAATGCGCCGCCGACCTCGTTTCCGGAAACGGCGAAACTGCTGAAGGATCTAGTCGCGAAAGCGGCTGTCTCACGACCCTGATCTTGCCCAATTGCCGTCGCGATTTCTTTCGCAAGTGTGACGGATTGGCGCGAAATAGGGAGGGTTGCCGGATAGGACGCGACGAGGTTGGATGCGTGTACGCAAGTGTGTCGCGGGGTATTGCTCCCGCTTATGTCCCAAGTTTCTTCGGAATGTGTTTTGCAAGAAACTCTTTGATTTCCCGATGGCGGGGCACGGGCTGCGAAATGCCCGTCTTCGGATTCCGATACCAGTCATGTTTCCCGCCGTGCCGAATGAAGACGCATCCGGATTCCTACAGCGTGCGGATCAAGTCGATCCGCTTCATCCGATGGACAGCTCGGTGATTCTGCGGATGCCGGGAATTTCACCGCTCGTCAGGTCCCGGTAGAGATCCCGAAGGTTCTCCTCGAGTTCTCCCAGCGACTCGCCCTGAGTCACATAGTCCGGGAACTCCTCGAAGTAGCCGAGCCACATCTCGCCGTCTTGCCAGTGGACGTATCGAGCCTTGCTCATGACACCATTTTACAGCTCAACGCGATGCCGGAGGGTTAGCTGCTAGAGGAATTCTGCTCCTAGCCATAACGCCTGCTGCCAAGCGCAGCGCGGCGGTCGTATATGAGCCGGTCTCAAGTGATTAGAATGAGTGAAGGGCTTAGGGAGGTCCAACAAGCGTATGTATCGGACGTTGAGCCTGTGCTCGCTTCCTCTCGTCACGGTTCTGCTGATAGCCACCGATTCCCCTTGGGCTGCCGGGGATCAAGCGTGGAAAGACAAGCCCATTCCGCAGTGGAGCGAGGAAGACGCGAAACAGGTGCTGGCCGATTCGCCATGGGTGAAAATCGTCACCCCGCAGAATGTCCGCGATCTGAGCCCTGACGAACGGCGAAGTGGCGGCGACATGGAGGCCGGTATCGGACATGGCGTCGGCTTGGCCGGGCTCGGCGTGCTTGGCCCGAGCAGACAGGCCGAAGCCTTAGCGCGCGCTCACTATAAACCCACGCCCAATGCGGTAGTGGTTCGGTGGGAGAGCGCCCTCCCTGTCCGTGCCGCGGAGCAAAAGGTAAGCGAGACCGGTGTTCCCATGGTGGACAGCGACCATTACGCCATCGTAGTCTACGACATTCTTACTCCCAAACGATATAATTTGCCTCGCGAGCTGAGAGGTGTCGCATATCTGAAGCGCGACAATAAAAAGGATCTGAAGCCCTCGCGTGTCGAAATCCTGCGCCAGAATGACGGAACGGCAACCATTGTTTACCTGTTTCCGCGTAAGGTGGAGATCACCAAGAAGGACGTAAGGCTCCTATTCGTGGCGCAGATCGGACGGCTCTTTGTGTCCCAGTTTTTCTACACCGACCAGATGCAGCTCCAGGGCCAGCTGGAACTTTAGGCCATCCAGCGGGCATTAGCAGCAGCGCGCTCCAAGTGTTCCATATTGAACATGACGAGCACCGCACATGGGGTACAATTGCCCATGATCCGCGAGCGGCGCCCGCAAGAGGACCTCCTGGCATAATGGCCGCAGTCCTGAGTGTGCTATTAGCGATTGCCGCACTGTCGATCCGCCCTTTGCCGGAGGGCACGCCACTTCATATCCGGTTAACGACCACGGTAGGTTCCTATGCGAGCACGCCGGGGTCACTCGTCAGCGCAGTTCTGATCGCGCCAGTAACGATGGACGGCGAAACGGTATTGGAAGCAGGCAGCACGTTGTCGGGGCGAGTGAAGGCGGTTACCCGGGTGGGCTTCGGAGTGCGCCACGAAACAGCCGGACTCGATTTGGAATTCAACCAACTCACTCCGCTGGACGGAAACGCCAGGCTCATTTCCGCGCAAGTAACGGAGGTGGACAACAGCCGCGAACGCGTGACTCGGGATGGCCACATTCAGGGAGTACGCTCGACGAGCAGCCTATGTTACAGAGTGAGCGGCTACATAAGGACGGCACTGCAGTGGGAAGTGCACGCGGAACTCGCTGATTGGGTAATCAGATCCTTCATCATGGAACTTCCAGAGCCGGAGATTTATTATCCTGCCGGCGTTGAACTAACACTGACCTTAACCCAGCCCCTCAGTCTGGATGTGGCCCTGGATGCGCCACTCAGCCCTGGGGAGCAGGTTGCCCGCCAGCTCACCGGCGACCAGCGCGAGGAGTTGGCGCGCGACGTTGCAGCCATGCCGTATCGGACTCAAGCTCCTAGCTCCGGCCGATCATCGGATCTGACGAATGTGTTGTTTGTTGGCTCTCACGACCAAATAGCGGCTGCGTTTTCCGCCGCAGGATGGACGCAAGCGAATCCGGCGTCCCTTCGCCGCCGCATAAACTGGATCCGGGCGGCTGGCGAACTCCGGGGTGATGTCGCCGCGCCGATGTCCGTGTTGTTGTTGAATGGAGCCGAGCCGGATATGTCTTGGGAAAAAGGCCTGAATGATGTTTCCAAGCGGCACCATATACGGATGTGGAGAGAAGACACTACCTGGCGCGGCCAGGAGATGTGGGTTGGAGCCGCTACTCGCGATATCCACTTCGCGTACTTGCGGAAAGGTGGAAGGCTCTCGCATAAAATCGAGGAGGACGTTGACCAGGAGCGCGACAAAGTCGCTTATGATTTGGCATTCACGTCCTGCGGGAACCTCCTGGAGTGGACGGATCGGGCAGACTTTCCGCGATCCGCGCGCAATGCCACGGGCGATCCCATAATTTCAGATGGACGCATGGTGGTGGTCGAGCTGAATGACTGTGATGCGCCACGGCTCTCTACCGAGACCGTGGACGCCACGCCGCTTCCCGAACACGGCGACGGACTGCAGCGCTTTGCGCGCCGCCAAGTCCTGAGCGCGCGAAACGGATTGCTCCGCACCAACCCGTATTGGCGCGCTTATGAGGGAACCCGCTGGATGGTTGAGTGGATTCGGCGGCGTAGGCAAGCGGCTCTTGGCCCGGAGTTATCGAGCAACTCGCACGCCTCCTCGGGTTTCTTCCAATCTGTGCGCCTGGCTGCGGCGCGCATGCAGTAACAGCCGCGATTAGGCCACACGCCACGCGGCCAGAGTCGCCAGCGCGTCATTGTGCGTCAGGTCCGGCCTGATCACTAATTCCAGCACACACACGCCATCCAAATTAACTTCATAGTCTTCGAGCTCGCTAGTCGAGCCCGCGGGACTGAAATTCCATTGCTGCCGCACGATCTCTTTGGGCTGCCCGCCGTCCGCCGGCGACCAACGAACGGTGAATTCTTGCAGGCGGTCGCGCGTGGGCTCCAGAAAATGAAGTTGTATTCGATGCACTGCCAGAGCTTCATCGAAGATGAGGCGGATTTGCTGCTCGCCCTTTTGGGAAGCCCGCCAGCCGGAACCTGCATTGGCCCTAAAGACGGATTCGATGGGAAACTCGGGATCCTCGGACGTGACTTCAACGGTCGCGATCTCACCGAGATCCATCCAGCGCGAGGCAGGTGCGGGCCTGGCAACCGACCCTTCCGAACCGGCAATTCTCTTTCGCATGTTTCTATTCTCTCCCAACCCGCACTCCACTACACTTGACGCATGCTCCTGTGCCCCGTCCGCGGCTGCCACATGGCCCTGGCGCGCCAGGTTGGGAGCGATGCCGCGCGGCGGCTGCTGTGTCCACGCGGGCATTCGTTCGACGTCGCGCGGAGCGGATACATCAACCTGCTTCAGCCGCAGGAGCGGCGATCCAAGACGCCGGGCGACACAACGGCTGCCGCGGCGGCCCGGCGGCGATTGCATGATCGCGGCGTGACCGAACCGCTGCTCCACGCGATCGCGGAGATGATGGCCGCATCGCCCGCTGACATCGTTCTGGATGCCGGCTGTGGTGACGGATTCTACCTCGGCAGTCTCGCGCGGCTGACCGGCTTCGATGCGCATGGCGTCGACATCTCGACTCCTGCTGTGGATGCCGCCGCGCGGCGCTATCCCGGATGCGAATGGATCGTAGCTAATGCCGATCGCTTCGTGCCGTACTCCGACAGCTCGTTCTCGGTCGTCTTGTCCATTACGGCGCGGATGAATTCGGGCGAATTCCGGCGTGTTCTGCGGGCCGGCGGACGCCTCATCGTCGCTCTTCCAGCGCCTGACGATCTGGGGGAGCTGCGCGGCGCGGGCCGCGATCGGGTGGCTCGCACCGTCCAGACATTCGCGCACGGCTTCACGCTCGCCGATCAGCGCCGCGTCACCACCGCTGCGGACCTCGACGCCGCAGCCGTTGGCGACGTACTGCTTTCCATTTATAGGCCGATGCGAACGCAGCCGCCCGAAGCTATGCGAGTGACGTTCAGTCTGGATCTGCTGCTGTTTCGAACCGTGTAACCCCTTTTCGGAGTCACTTACTATCTGGTATCGTATCTCAAGGAAAGTGAGAACAGAATGAAAATACTTGCGCTCCTGGTTTTGATGGCGCTGACATCCTGGCTAGCTTCGGCGGCCGACATTGATGGCAAGTGGACGGCCGAGACACAGACCGTCAAAGGTGGTGAGCTGACGGAAGTCCTCATGCTTAAATCGGCCGGCAACAAGCTGACTGGTTCAGTGCAACGCCGCGGCGGCCCGTTGGAGATTTCGGACGGAGTGATCAAGGGCAATGAAGTATCGTTCACGGTCGTCCGTGCCGGCGGCGTCACGCAGAAGTATAAGGGCTCGCTTTCGGGCGGCGCGCTGAAGCTGACCATGGACGGCAGTCGCGGCGGCCACAGGGAAATGGTCTTCAAGAAAGCCGGTTCGTAGGCGTCATTGCCAACTACGCGTGCCAGGGATTCACGAGCTGAACTTGTGCATTCGCAAAGCCGCTGGTGTTGCGCGAGACGACAGTTAGATTGAGGTGGAGCGCGGTCGCAGCAAGTAAGCCGTCAATCACTGGGAAAGCCTTTCCTCTACGCCTAGTTCCACCTCCAGCCACGTTTCCAAACGGGTTCTGCGCTTGCCCTGAGGGAGCCCTGCCAGTGGTTTGCGACAACCCGCGGCTCAGGCTTCGGGCCAGATAGGCTCGGAAATGCAGGTGGTGTCGAGCAGAAACCCGCTCATAGCTCAATATCGCGTCGCGTATCCTTGTCCCGCTCCAAATGGAGCTGGACGCCGACCAGCGGCGACTCCCGAAAGAACTGGACAATGCTTTTCGGTTGGCGCGATTGGACCATAAGGCGGTCGCATTGCTCGTCCGAAATCATGACGACACCCTCTTTGCCCTGGCGAGTTATCAGTTGCGGCCCCTCAGTTCGTGCCAGCCGGAATACCTCGCTGAAGCGCGCCTTGGCTGTTTGGATTTGCCAGGCGTGCCCGCCCATCCCCGGGGTACTGGCGAGCTTAATTGCACGCTTAGATGTCTTCAAGGTCTCAACTCCATTGTCAAATATCTCACGCGCTCTCGGCTCAGAATAATCTTGCAGTATCATGGGGCGTCTGCCATGGCGGTATTTCAACGCAAGGACGTGCCGCTCTATCTCGCCGGTGCTGCCGCGGTCACAACCGTGGTCTCCATCCGCGCCTTCGAAATCCTCATGGCCGCGGCGCTGCTCGCGCTGATCGTCACGCGCCGCCGATGGCGTCTTCCGCCGGTCTGGCTTCCCTTAGCGCTGTTCCTGCTGGGCACGCTGGTGTCGCTGGCCGCGTCCGGCCACGTTCGCGAGGGGCTGCCGCAGGTCAGAAAATTCTATGTGTATCTGATGTTGTTTCTGGTAACCAGCGCGTTCGAAACAGTACGGCAAGTCCGCTGGGTCGCGCTGGGCTGGGCGTTGGCCGCGGCTCTTTCCTCGCTGTGGGCGCTGCAGCAGTTCTTGCAAAAATATCGCGCTGCCGAGCAGGCGCATCAAGACTTCTACACCTTCTACGTGGACGCGCGGATCACCGGCTTCATGGGCCATTGGATGACGCTAGGCGGCGAACTGATGATCGCGCTCCTGTTGATTGGAGCTCTGATTTTCTTCGCGACGGATCGTACCTGGATCGGATGGCTGATCGCAGCCGCGCTCCCCGTGGCCGCCGCTCTCGCCGCCACTTGGACTCGCAGCATGTGGCTGGGCGCGTTCTGCGGCGGCGTGTATTTGATCTGGTATTGGAAACCGTGGACGCTGCTGATCCTGCCCGTGCTCATCGCGTTCGTCCTGCTGGTGAATCCCTTCAGTCTTCGCGAGCGCGCCTTCTCGGCCGTTTCTCCCCACGCAGGCCAGACCGATTCGAACGCGCATCGCGCCGAGTTGCGCCGCATCGGCTGGGAGATGATCAAGGCGCACCCCTGGCTGGGTGTCGGACCCGAACAGGTCTCGCGTCAGTATCAGAATTACATTCGCCCGGACATGCCCAGCCCGCGCGCCACCGAATACTACGGCCACTTGGAAAACGACTATCTGCAGTATGCGGCCGAACGCGGCGTGCCCACCGCCCTGGCATTGCTATGGATGATCGGCTGGGCCTTGTTCGATTTTCTGCGGGCTCTGCGGCGCTTGCCGCCGAATGCGGCGGAGCGTTGGATCTTGTACGCGGCGGTGGCCGTGACGATTGCCGTGTTGGTGAGCGGGTTCTACTCGTGGAACCTGAACAACAGCGAAGTGCTCGGGATGTTTCTCGCGGTGATGGGCTGCGGCTACGTGGCGGTTTGGCAAGCTGCGAGTAATCGCGTGTAAAATTGCTCGGTCAGCTCCACGGTGCGCTCGATGGAAAATTGCGCCGCACGTTCGCGCGCGATTCGGCCGTATTCGCACAGACGCGCGGGGTCCGACGCCGCGGCTTCAACCGCGTCCGCCAGCGCCGGCGGCGAATCGGGTGGCACCAGCCAGCCAGTTTTACCCTGCTCTACTAGCTCTCGAAGCCCGCCCACATCGGTTGCGATCACCGCGAGCCCGTTGGCCATCGCCCGAAGCGCCGTGAGCCCCCAACCTTCGGATCGCGAGGGCATGATGAAGAGATCCAGAGCGGCGTAAAATTCGTTCAAGTCATCCAGAAATCCCGGCAGGATCGCAATTCCCTCGGTCGGATTGCGCCGTTCGGGTCCGTCACCCACCAGAAGCATTCGGGCGTGTGGAAGTCTTGGCGCAAAGAGGCGAGCCGCTTCCAGCGCGACGTCTTGCCCCTTCTCCCGCGTAAACGCGCCCGCGTGGCCGATCACAAAATCCTCGCTCGAAAAACCCCATCGCGCCCGCGCTTCAGCACGCAAGCCAGCGTTAGGAAGCTCGGCGGGCAATTCGATTCCAGGCGGAATCACTTCGATGTTCGCGGCGGGAATTCCAGCGGCGATCAACACTCCCCGCACCGCTTCCGAATTCGCGATGATGCCATGGCATGTCTTGGCATATTTCCAGCGATGAATCAGCGGACGCCGTGGTGGAAATGCCACCTGACGGCTGGCCACGCGCCGCAGCGGCAGTCCGGCTGAGGCCAGGGCAGAAATGTTCTGGGCCCTTCCATCATGCGCGTGCACGATGTCGAAATGCTCGGAAGACAAGCGCCGGCGTAGTGCGGTGATCGCACCCGCACCAATTGGCGCCAGTTCGAAATGTTCCGCTGCGGCGCGTTTGGCGAGCGGACTGCCAACCGGGCAAACAATCAGTTGATGATGTCCCCGCCGTCGAAGGCCTCGGGCCAGCGACAACAGTAGCTCTTGCCCGCCGCGGAAATCTTTCCCGGTGTCGATATGCGCGATCTTGGAAATGGAGGAAGCCTCTGGCTCTGTTAGAATTCGATTGCCGTGGGACGCTTTGATTCTACCGCTCCCTTCTACGCGCGATATCGCGAGCCCTACCCAGCCAGCTTCTTTCAAGAAGTCGCGCGCCGTGAGGGACTCGAAGGCAACCAACGTCTGATCGACATCGGATGTGGGCCGGGCTCGCTGGCAGTTGGCTTTGCGCCTTTTGTGCGATCCTCGGTGGGCGTGGACGTGGAAACCGAAATGCTCGAGGCGGCGCGCGTGGAAGCGGCTCGGGCTGGTGTGCACGTCGATTGGATTCAGGCGCGTATCGAGGAATTGCCCTCCGACATCGGCGTCTTTCAAGCGGTCACGATTGGCCGTGCGCTGCATTGGTTCGATCGGGACGAAGCCATCGCTGTGCTGGAGCGAATCGTCGATGCGAATGGCTGGATCGCAATTTGCGGCGCCAAGGCCTTCGGCGCGGCCATCCACGGCTTCAACGGCAAATTCCACGAGATCCGCCGCGCTTGGTCCTCCAACCCGGACGAGACTTGCTACCACATCAATTACGAGGAGTGGTTCCGCGGTTCACGATTCCGCAAAGTAGAAGATATCGAAGTGAGGGAGAGTCATCAAGTGACCATCCCCGATTTGATCGGCCGCGCGCTCTCCATGTCGACAACCTCGCCCGAGGTTCTGGGGGACCGGCGTCCAGCTTTTGAAGAAGCCATGCGCGAGGCATTGGAGCCGCTCTCGACCGGCGGCATCTTCGACGAGCAAATCACCGCCGTCGCGATGATTCTGCGCTAGACGTCGTCCGTTAGACATTCAGGATTCACATCGCGTTCATCAAGAATTGTTTTGCATAACGCAGACTAGGCCTCTGAGCCTGATTGCGCAGTGAAGAAGCTCGTTTTAATCGCGCTTGCGATTTTCCGCTCCGCGGCCCTGCACGCCAAAGAACCGCCCAACAACATCTGCCCGCGCCCCTCACCAGGGAGCGCCATCACAGAACCGGAAGATCTGCGCAGCCGGAACGGGGTGCTGAAAGTCGATCTGACGATTCACAATGCCGAGGCGGACGGGTCAACTCGCTACTGTTACATTGGCGGAAACGGCAACCAATCGCCCAATTTAAGACTGAAGCCGGGCGACCTTCTCATCCTGCATTTAAAGAACGATTTGCGGGTCTCTGATCCCGCGGCCGCCGCGGCAGACCGTCTTCATGCTCACATGCATGCCGAAAAGAACACGGGTCCGTGCATGAGTGGTGCCATGACATCCAAATCCACCAACCTTCATTTCCATGGCTTGACCATTCCGCCGGTTTGCCACCAAGACGATGTTCTGAAGACCTCCATCAGTTCCAGCGATCCGCCGTTCGAGTATCGGTTTCGCATTCCCGCAAACGAGCCGCCTGGATTGTATTGGTACCATCCCCACATCCATGGATTCAGTAAAGCGCAAGTTCTGGGTGGCGCATCGGGCGCGCTCATCATTGAGGGAATCGAGCGTGCCAATAAGGAAGCGGCGGGATTGCCGGAGCGAGTGCTGATTATTCGCGATCAAGACTTGCTGAACCCGAATGCGCCGCCCTCGAAATCGGAGCCCGTTGTGCCCAAGCTGCTGCTCGATCGTGATGGAGACGCAGCCAACAACGGTACGGGCTTCGGCAAGCCGGCCAAGGATCTCTCCATCAATTTTGTGCCTGTCCCGTATCCCGACTATCCGCCTGCCGTTATCGAGATGAAACCGGAGGAACGGCAACTGTGGCGCGTGTTGAATGCCTCGGCCATTACGTATCTCAATCTGGAGGTTCTGTTCAATCGTAAGCCGCAACCACTTGGCCTGGTCGCTCTGGATGGCGTGCCACTGAACGAAAACGGAACTTCAGGAGATTTTGTCAGCTGGCAAACCCATCTCGGAGTGCCGCCCGGGGCGCGTATGGAGTTCATCGTCAAGGGACCTCCTTCCGGCAAGAGCGGACTCTTTGTAACGCGAACCGTGGATACGGGACCGGGCGGCGAAAACGATCCCAACCGCGCGCTCGCAATAATTAAAGCTTCCGAAGACGCGCCCGAGCCGCGCTCGAAGCTGGGCGCCGCGCCCGAGCCGCTTCCTCCATCGCCCGTGACATGGCTCGGAAACGTGGCTCCTGTACGTACCCGGAAGATGTACTTCTCCGAAAAGCTGACCGATCCGAACAACCCCAACAGCGCAACTGAGTTCTACATCACTTTAGACGGGCAAACGCCCACGCTGTTCAATCCACAATCGGGCATGCCGGACATCATTGTGAAGCAGGGAACGGTGGAAGATTGGATCGTCGAGAACCGCTCGAATGAACTGCACGCATTCCACATTCATCAACTGCACTTTTTGTTGCTTGATTATATGGGGAAGCCCGCGAATGAACCGTTTCTCCGCGATACCGTCAACGTCCCCTATTACAAGGACAACATGCTGGTGTATCCGAGCGTCAGATTACGAATGGACTTTCGCGATCCGAACGCCGTTGGCACATTCGTGTACCATTGCCATCTCCTGGAACACGAGGATGGCGGAATGATGGGTCTCATCCGCGTGGAGCCAGCCGAGAGTTCGCAGTCATTCTAAATTCACGGAACTTACATTTGATTTGAAAATCCCGCGGCTATTATGGGCTGCGTTTGTTTATCAGAACGACACACAACAAGGAGAATGAATGTCAGTTAAACAAGTTGCATCCAGTGCCGGGCCGCGCCTACGCATGGGGATGGCATCCCTTGCGCTTTTGCAGCTCATAGCCGCCATGTCTTTGAACGCTCAGCAAACCGGGGACGGCGACACCACCACACCCATCAAGCATGTCATCGTGATCATCGGTGAAAACCGCAGCTTCGATCACGTCTTTGCCACGTACGTGCCCCAGCCAGGGCAAGCAGTCTGGAACCTGCTTTCCGAAGGGATCGTAAACGCCGATGGCACCCCCGGCCCCAATTTCCGCTATGCGGAGCAGCACGCCGCCAAAGATGTGGCGCCCGAACCATTCCTGTTGAGCCCGCCCACGTCCCCGTTCCCGAACAATGTTCTGCCGGCGCCCCTGGTGGGAGGTCCTAAAGATTCCTACGTTAAAGGCGACGACCTGACTCTTGCTGAGCAATCTGAAAACGGGCTACCGTCCAATTACTATCGATATTTGATTACCGGAGGCAGCGGATTAACGTCCCATACTCCGGACACTCGGATTACGAACGTCAATGCATTACCGCCGGGTCCCTTTCAATTGACGAACGGGTCGACTTTTACTTACAACTCCTACGCCGCAAGCCCGGTTCATCGCTTCTACCAGATGCGGCAACAGTTGGAATGCAGCGCTGCCAACTCCACCTATGAGAATCCTTCCGGTTGCTATGCCGGCTTGTTCCCCTGGGTAGAAGTTACCGTGGGCGCCGGCACGAATGGCGAGGCACAGCCGTCCAACTTCAGTACCGAATATTCGGCCACCGCGAAGACAACCGGTGAAGGCTCGACATCCATGGGCTTCTACAACGTCCAAAACGGCGATGTGCCCTACTTCAAGAGCCTCGCCGATAATTACGCGATGAGCGATAATTTCCATCAGTCCGTCCTGGGCGGCACTGGCGCGAATCACATCATGCTGGGCCATGGCGATGCGATCTGGTTCAGCGACGGCAATGGTAACGCCGCCACTCCACCTCACAACGTTGAGGTCTACACGGGAACGCCTGACGCTGGCACAGTAGATGAAATCGAAAACCCGAATCCGGCTGCCGGCACCAACAACTGGTACGCCGAAGACGGGTACGGCAATAGCAACAACGCCGGCTATCCTCCGCCCTATACGGCCGCAGCGGTTTCCGGCGGAGGATCCTACACCAACTGCGCCGACAGAGCCCAGCCTGGAGTCGGTCAGATTCTGGACTACCTCAGCTCTCTGCCCACTCCGATCAATCCCAACTGCGAACCAGGCCACTACTACCTGCTGAACAATTACAATCCAGGCTATTTCGGAAACGGCAACAACGCGTACACGGACAACAACCCGGCCAATACCCCATTCACGATTCCACCATCGTCGGTGCCGAGCATTGGCGACTCGCTCATCGCCGCCAACATTTCGTGGAAGTATTACGGCGATCAGTGGAATAACTATGTGCCAGACCCCTATCAGCTCAACTATGCGGCAATGGGCGCGAACAGCGACGAGTACTGCAACATTTGCAACCCATTCCAGTACGACACTTCCATCATGGCCAACCCCGCGGTCCTCGCGGCCCACATTCAGGACACGGCCAATCTGTACTCCGATATCCAGTTCGGAACGGTGCCGGCGGTTTCCTTCGTCAAGCCCAGCGGGCTCGTGGACGGCCATCCATCGTCCTCGAAACTGGACCTCTTTGAAGGCTTCACGAAGAAGATTGTGGACGCGGTTCAGGCCAACCCGTCGCTTTGGTACGAGACGGCCATCGTGATCACTTTCGACGAAGGCGGCGGTTATTACGACTCGGGTTATGTTCAGCCGCTCGACTACTTCGGCGACGGTACGCGCATTCCGTTAATCGTCGTATCCCCCTATACAACACCCGGAACGATCACGCACGACTATTCGGATCACGTTTCGATCCTCAAGTTCATCGAGAGGAACTGGAATGTGGGTCCCGTGACCAGCCGCAGCCGGGACAATTTCCCCAACCCGACCGTGAGCCCGGCCAATCCGTATGTGCCGGACAATACTCCGGCGATCAGCGACTTGTTCGAGCTGTTCAACTTCGCGCCATTCGAGTTTCTTACCGAAGGGCGGGAAGGCTTTGTTCGGAGATAGCTGTATTCGGAGATAGCTGTTATATGGATGAGCGGGCGCCGAGGCAGGATAAACTTGGGCTTCGGCGCCTGGTTCGTCGTGTGGCGCCAGCGGCAGTGTCATGATTCTGTTCTTGAGAGTGCGGTTCCCGCAAGCCATGCCAACACCCGCGTGATAGCATGTGAACCAACGCGAGGTGTGTGCGATGCGAAATGCCAAGCTGCTTTTGCTGACGGCGATTCTGGCCAGTGTTCCTGGCTTCGCCCAGATGGATCCGTCCGGCGAGTGGGCGCCCCAGTTCCAAGAGGATTTTCTGGAGCGTATTCCCGGGCCGGATATCGGCGACTATCTGGGATTGCCGATCAACAACGCGGCGCGCCTCCGCGGAGATAGCTGGGACGCGTCTCTGCTCACGCTGCCAGAGAATCAATGCCGGCCGCACCCGTCCGATTACGCCTGGCGCGGACCCGCGAACCTGCGCATCTCGAAGGAAGTGGACCGGGACACGCAGAAGCTGATCGCTTATCACACCCACATCTCCTGGCAAGCCCCCGAGCGGACCATTTGGATGGATGGCCGTCCGCATCCGCCGGCGGACGCCGCGCATACCTGGCAAGGATTTTCCACGGGAAAATGGGACGGCGACGTTTTGACCATCACCACCACGCATCTCAAGGAGGGCTGGATCCGCCGCAATGGAATCCCGCGCAGTGAGAACGCTACCGTGACCGAGCACTTGTTCCGGCATGGCGACCGTTTGACGGTGATGGTGATCATCAACGATCCGGACTATCTTACGGAGGCGTTCGTCCGTACCACTGATTTCCTCTACGACGCGCACCAGGAGATCGCTCCGTACCCCTGCGAGTCGGTCATTGAAGTGCCGCGTCCTCGCGGAACCGTGCCGAACCACCTGCCGGGCGACAACACATTTCTCACCGAGTTCGCGAATCGCGAGAAACTGCCGTTCCCGGCGACCCGCGGCGGCGCTGCAACCATGTATCCCGAATACAGGCTGACATTGAAAGCGGCCCCCGGCAACATCGACGCGGCCGCATTGATCGCAAAAACCGACGCGCCGCCTCCTAGTGAAGAGAATGCTCCGCAGAACACCATTGTCAATGACGGCGAAATCCACACTCAGCACGTGCAGGGCAACGTCTACATGTTGAGCGGAGCCGGCGGCAACATCACGTTGCAAGTGGGCCCGGAGGGCGTGCTGGTGGTGGATACGGGCCTGCCCAACATGACCGACAAAGTGGTGGCCGCTATACGGAAGATCTCCGATGGCCCCATCCGCTACGTCGTCAACACCCACGTGCATCCCGATCACATCGGCGGCAATGAGAAAATCGCGAGCCTGGGAAGCACCATCGTGGGCGGCAACGTGACCGGTGACATCGCCGATGCGGGCAAAGGCGCGGCTGTGATCGCGCACCAGACTCTCCTCGATCGGATGAGCGCGAAGGACGGCAATCAAGCCGCGTATCCCTCGGCCGCCTGGCCGACCGACACGTTCACCGACGAAAAGGATCTGTTCTTTAACGGCGAGGGCATTCAGGTGATTCATGAACCGGCGGCGCACACCGATGGCGATAGCTTCGTCTTCTTCCGCCGGTCGGATGTGGTCAGCACCGGCGACATCTTCGTCACCACCGGCTATCCGATCATCGATCTCTCAAGAGGCGGCAGCCTGCAAGGGATCATCGATGCACTGAACCGTTTGATCGCTCTCACCATTCCGGCCGGCAAGCAGGAAGGCGGCACCATGGTGATTCCAGGCCACGGCCGTCTTTGCGATCAGGCCGACGTGGTGTTCTATCAGGAGATGGTCACCATTCTTCGCGACCGCATCCGCGACATGATCAAGAAGGGCATGACGCTGGAACAGGTCAAGGCCGCACGTCCCACGCGCGATTACGATCCGGTGTATGGCTCGACCAAAGGCTTCTGGACCACCGACATGTTCGTGGAAGCGGCTTACAAGAGCCTGAGCGCGAAGTAGCTAACGTCACCTCCGCGTAACGGTTTCCTTGTTCGTTACCTGAACAGATTCGCGATTTGGCTGCGTCCCACTAGCGAAGGAGGTACGCAATGTCTGCTACCAAAACCGAACAGGATCAACAGAACAAACAGCAGGATGCCCAAAAGCGGCAGGAGGGTCAGGATCAGCGGAAACACGAACAGGGTTCGCAGAATCCCGGCCAGAATCCGAATAGCCCGCAGCGGGGTCAGAATAGGGATGAAGAACAGCGCGGCCAAGGCCAGAACCAGCGGCCGGATCAGAAGCCACACAAACCCTAAAATCTGCTTTGTTAATCTCCCCTCCCTTTCGTTATAAGGGAGGGGGCTCTCAGAACGAGTTTGGACGTTACTTTGCTTCGCACGCCGACGGGCTCCACTTCGCCCCGTCCTTCTCCATCTTGAAATGCGTGCTGGTGACGAAGTCCTGGTTGAGATTCGCCGGATCGTGCACGATGGTGGTTACGATCAGCCACGAATCGCCGTTGGGCTCATTGGTGCGGTCGTAATATTCAGTCAGTTCCGCGTTGCCGCTATAGGGCACGCCGTTCTTGCGCAGGTAACCGGGTTTCATGTCGGTGGTGATAACCTTCAGCGAGCCGCCTGGAGGAGGCGCGCCGCCGCCCCGAGGAGCAGGCCTCAGGCCATCCCAACTCGCGACCGAATATCCCTGCCAGCTCGGCGCTTCATTCGCCGGAAGCTTGCCTCCGAAGTGCAACGTGCGTGTCTGTGTGCCGGCGTCGGTCTCCACCTTCAGCGTATTGTCATCCGTCCACGTGATGTGAACGCGCCCAGGCACGCGCATGACAGCGGCGGCGCCGTAGGCTTTGCACTGGTTGCCATCGGCGATGTCCTTGTCCGGATCCCAGCCGTCCGCAGCTTTGCGCCCAGCCTGACTGAGCGGCACACTCGCGTAGTCGCCTTTGGCGGGAGTCACCATGCGCCAGCGCCAGTCCTCGGTCACGATCGAAACCCAGTAGCCGGTCAAATCCTCGGGCGCGATCGTCTTAGCCGGGCGCGGCGGCCCGGGCGGGGGACCACCGAACTGCGCGTGCATGGTCGCGGGTGCGATCACGAGCAGCGCGGCTGTGACGCTTTGAGTCAGAAATCTGCGAATCATTGGCGTATCTCCAGTTTCATTTTGCCACGCAAGCTGAGGGACTCCATCCGGCCCCTTCGGGAATCTTTTTGAAATCGGTGCTGGTGACGAAAGGCTCGGTCAGATACTTGGGATCGTCCACCACCGTGGTTACCGTGAACCAGGTGTCGCCGTTGCGCTCTTTGTGGAGGTCGTAATATTCCTTGAGCACCGTGTTCTCACTATATGGCGGGCCATTCTTGCGTAGATAACCCGCGCGCAATTGCCTGGTTACCACTTCCAGCGACTTTCCATGGGCGCCTTCCCGGGTCGCGCCCAGTCCGAAGCCAGGAAATCCCGAGCCGCGCACCGGCCGTTCCCAATTAGCGAAGGAAAGTCCTTGCCAGGTTCGCTCCGTGCTATACGGCGCGGGGCCGACCCCGAGGATAGTAGCCGGCAGGAAATGAAACAGCCGGGTCTGCGTTCCGGCGTCCGTCTCGATCTTCAGCGTGTTCTCGTCGGCCCAACTAATGTGCAAACGTCCCGGCACGCGCATGATCGCGGCCGCGCCATACGACTTGCATTGTTCGCCGGCCGCCGTATCCTTCGCCGGGTCCCAGGCATTGCCGATCTGCCGCGCTTCCGCGTTCAACGGAATGCTGGCGAAGTCGCCCCGGATGGGCGTCACCATGCGCCAGCGCCAGTCTTCCGAGACCACCGATACCCAGTAGCCGGTGAAGTCCACCGGCGCGGCCGCTTGTCCGGATTTCGGAGCCTGCGGCCCAGGGGGCGCGCCGATACCAGATGGCGGTGGCACGCCTTGTGCGAACAGGCTCTGATCGAGAAGTGCTGCAGAGCCGATGGCGAGAAGAGCCAGCAATCGAGTGCGCATTTACTTTTTCCCGCTGAGGCTTTTGTACACAGCCTCGATGAACATGTCGGTGGTCCAGAA